>NZ_RXHS01000011.1 GCF_004138125.1 Seramator thermalis | reverse complement strand
GTTCTGCCGGCGTTCCAGTATCACCATAAATTCTTCTTTGCTTATCGGCGTCATATATTGTTATGTTTGCCGGCAAAGATCAAAAATTATGATGAATACTAAAACGGGGAATTTATCGGGTGCTTACATTAAATAGTCATTTATCAAAAAAAAGCTGCTACAACCAAACAAGGCAGCTTTTTTCGTCCGAGTTTGCAACTATAAAAAGCGGTGTCAATCAAAATTAATTGAAAAGAGACTGTCAATGGAATCTGACAGTCTCTTTTCGATTTAAAATAGGTTTTTCAACAGGAACTATTGTACTATTGTAAGCTCTTGAACAATGTGAGGAGCATTCATCACCTTGTCGATAATAAAAAGTACGTAACGAATATCGACACTGATAGTACGTTGCATTTCGGGTTCGAAGAGAATGTCGCCACTCAGCGATTCCCAATTGCCATCAAAGGCAAGACCTATCAATTCGGCCTGACCGTTAAACACCGGGCTACCCGAGTTACCTCCGGTAATATCGTTATCGGATAGGAAGCATGTACGCATATTCCCATCCTTATCGGCGTATTGGCCAAAATCGCCTTTATTTAACGCCTCAATTACAAATGGTTTCAAATCAAATTCGGGATCGCCGGGCTTGTATTTTTCCATTACTCCTTTCGCAGTGCTGAAATAGTCGTACCAAACAGCATCGCGGGGTGCATAACCTTTGATAGAACCATAACTCAATCGTTGGGTGAAATTGGCATCGGGTGAAAAAGCCTTGTCTGGGTTCATTTCCATCAACGCGGCCATAAATTCACGCTCGCCACGAAGAATTTTTTCATAATCCGACATCATTCGCGAAGATAACTCATACCCCATATCTTTTACCGACAAGGCAAGCTGCATAGCCGGATCTTTTGTCAATCGCTTGGTGTCCGCCGATTTTAGCAGCGTGAGTAAATCATCCAAATTTGTAAATTTCGAATTTTTGAAAAGCCATTCGGCATATTTTTCATAATTTCCTTTAAACTTTTTGTTGATGGTCTCATATACATCGGGCTGATACTCTTTCGGAACTCGCTCGGCATACAGTTTCATAAGCGCGGGAAGCACCTTTTTATCGAGTTGAGGATCGTAATCTTTGTAGGCTCTAAGAATGCGATCGTTGATAAATTCCTGTTTTTCCTGCTCTGTTCCATTTGTATTGAACTGCAAAATGGTGTTGGAAAAACGAATAATTTCGATTCCGTTTTGGAAAGTTTCCAGAAAATAAGTAGTATATTTGGCTATTTCGTTGCTGTTGGTATAAGCTTCCTCAAGAGTGTTAAGCGTATTACCATACTTTTCTTTGCGGGCAGGATCAGATTCAATCCATGAAGCAAGACGATTTTCGAGTTCTTTTTTCTCGGCAATTACATTCAGATGATCAATGGCTTCGTTCATGCCTATAGCATTTTTCCAATAATTAGAACTTCCGTCATATTTCGAAGCATATTTGATGCGTGTTTCATCGCTTTTGGTCATGTCATTCCACCAGATTTCCTGTTTCACGCCACGAACTTCGATACGGGGTTTGTTTTCGGATTCTACCATTTGCTGTATTCCCCACGACGACATATAGCGCTGAGTTCGGCCGGGATAACCGATGGTCATCGAATAACTTCCTTTCTGATAACCATTGAGCGATACAGGAACAACATATCGAGGTTTGTAAGGGACATTGGCGGGATCAAATTCTGCCGGTTGATTATTTTGGTCTGCATAAACGCGGAAAACCGAAAAATCTCCCGTATGACGTGGCCACATCCAATTATCGGTTTCGCCACCAAATTTTCCTACAGATTCCGGCGGAGTTACCACCAAACGCACATCGCGAAAAACATCATAAACAACCATATAGTATTTGTTTCCCGAATAAAAAGGGACAATCCGTGCCGACTTGAACGGACTGTTTTCAAATTCTTGGGTAAGAGTTTCGGAAATGGAATCGATAGCAAGTTCACGCTGTATTTCGCTCAAAACGGAAGGAATCTTGGAGAGAATTTCGTCCGTCACATCACGCATTGAGCTCAAAAACGAAACAGTAAGACCATCGGCAGGCAATTCGTCCTGAAATCTGTCGGCTTTGAACCCATTTTTCAGATAATCGTGTTCTACCGAACTGAGTTTTTGAATAGCTCCGTATCCACAGTGATGATTGGTGAAAATCAGCCCCTGTTTCGAAACGGCTACCCCGGAGCAGCCACCACCAAAAATAACTACTGCATCTTTCAGCGAAGCATTGTTCTCATCATACAGCTTGTCTATTGGAAACGTGAATCCGAGCTCTTGCATTCGAGCAACGCTTTGTCGGTTCAATTCTTTAAGCAGCCACATTCCCTCGTCGGCTTTAACCACCAAAAACGAAAGAAACACCGTAAATAATAAACATAGTTTTTTCATTATCAATTATTTAAATATTAAAAAATTATTTTATCGACTTTCTAACGATAGAAATTCGTTTCAGAACATCCACCGGAAATCCTCTTTTCAATGCAATATAGGCATAAATAATCATAAGAAAAGTATTGATGGTCAAGCGCAGCCAAATTTGATCGATATAAACAAACTCCAACAAAATAACGGCCAACATCAATAGCGACATCGCAAAGAAAAAACCGGCAGACTTCAGATCATAATTAACCTTGAAAAATTTTTGACCCATGAAATACGAGATGAGCATCATTGCCATATTGGCAACAAACGAAGCCCATGCACAGGCCATGTATCCGTAAGTCGGGATAAACACTATATTTATTGCAAGCGTGATAACCAGTCCTATCAACGACATATAGGCCCCCCACTGTGTTTTGTCTGTGAGTTTGTACCATAACGAAAGGTTAAAATATATTCCGAAGAAAAGTTCACCGAGCATCACGATGGGAACTACAACCAATCCGGCATGATACGTTGATTTGATGAGATATTTCACAATATCCATATACCCCATCACCGCAATCACAACAAACAAACCAAAAATAATAAAATACTTCATCACCTCAGCATAGGCCTGTTTGTTATTGGCAGTATCCTTGCTCTTGGCGAAAATAAATGGTTCAAAAGCATATCGAAAAGCCTGAGTCATGACGATCAGAATGATTGCGATTTTCATTGATGCGCTGTATATTCCCAACTGTTTGTAAGCTTCTAGTTTATCGGGGCTCGGATCGGGATATATTTCGGGAAAAAGCATAATGGCAGCGTTCTGATTAAGAATACCCGCTACGCCTAAAATGAGTAATGGGAGCGAATAGTTGAGCATTCTTTTCAAAAGTTGCGAATCGGCGAACTGAAATTTTATTTTGACTTGAGCAAACACCAAAACAGTTTGAACAACAGAGGCAATCAAATTGGCAATCAGAATATATTCTACCCCACGCTCGATGCGAAACCACGAAAAAGCTTCGGGAAAACGCTTTGAAAGCAAAGGGCAAAGCAGAAAAAAGAATACATTCAGTAAAATGGTAATGACAATATTTAAAATCTTGATGAATGCAAAACGTATGGGTCGGTTTTTGTAACGAAGATAAGCAAAAGGAATCGCACTCATTACATCAAAAGCAAGGATGAAAATCATCATCGCAATGAAATGTGGTTTATCCGAAATATTTAAACCCTGCGAAATCGGTCGTATAAAAACGAACGAAAAAAGAATAAACAGCAATGTAGTAAAACCAAGACTCGAAACGGCTGTAGAGAAGACTTTGTCGGGATTTTCGTCTTGCTTGTTGGCAAAACGGAAAAAGCCTGTTTCCATTCCATAGGTAAGAATCACCAGAAACAATGCTATCCATGCATAGAAATTATTCACAATTCCCATGTCGGCCTGCGAGGGAAGATAGTACGTCCAAAAGAGAGCAAGGAACCAGCTTAGTGAACGCTGAATGATCGTAGTACCTCCGTAAATAACGGTTTCCTTAGCCAAAGTCTTCATTCCACCCGCCATAGTGCAGCATCTCGATTTTCTAAGAAGATTGAATTCGTTTTCACAAAAGTAGCATTTTTATCGTTTTAGCCGCCAAAATGATGGCAGTTTATTTATCTTTATGATTCGTACAAGCCAAAATCTCAAAAAAATCCGTTTACTTTGTAAATCGATTTAAAAAATAAAGAAAAAGCGCGACAAAACGTATTTTTTTCGCGCCGAAAACCGCAAAAAAATGGCACAGGAAGACGTTTTTAAGAAAATTGTATCGCATTGCAAAGAATACGGATTTGTATTTCCTTCGAGTGAAATCTACGATGGACTCGGAGCCGTTTACGACTATGGACAAATGGGCGTGGAGCTCAAAAACAACATAAAAAAATATTGGTGGCACAGCATGACCTTGCTTCACGAGAATGTGGTGGGAATAGATTCGGCCATATTCATGCACCCAACCATCTGGAAAGCATCGGGGCACGTGGATGCATTCAACGATCCACTGATCGACAACAAAGACAGCAAAAAGCGCTACCGCGCCGATGTACTTATCGAAGAACATTTAGCCAAACTCGACGAAAAAATCGAGAAAGAAGTGGAAAAAGCTGCGAAACGTTTCGGTAACTCGTTCGACGAAAAAATGTTTCGTGAAACAAATCCCCGCATACTCGAAATTACCCGCAACCGCGACGAAATTCATGCACGTTTCACAAAGGCTCTCAACGAAACCAATCTCGAAGAGCTTCGACAAATCATCATCGATGCCGAAATTGTTTGTCCAATCAGTGGTACGCGCAACTGGACCGAAGTTCGTCAGTTCAATTTGATGTTTTCCACCGAAATGGGATCTACTTCCGAAGGCTCGATGAAGGTATATCTTCGTCCGGAAACGGCTCAGGGAATTTTCGTAAATTTCCTGAATGTTCAGAAAACCGGCCGCATGAAAATTCCTTTCGGAATTGCACAAATCGGGAAAGCATTTCGTAACGAAATTGTTGCCCGCCAATTTATCTTCCGCATGCGCGAATTCGAGCAAATGGAAATGCAGTTTTTCATCACTCCGGGCGAAGAAATGAAATGGTTCAACTACTGGAAACAACTCCGCATGCAATGGCATCAGGCTTTGGGATTTGGAGCAGAAAAATACCGCTTCCACGATCACGAAAAATTGGCTCATTATGCCAATGCGGCTACCGATATCGAATTTGAAATGCCTTTCGGATTTAAGGAAGTAGAAGGAATTCACTCTCGAACGGATTTCGACTTGAGTCAACACGAAAAATATTCGGGTAAAAAGATGCAATATTTCGATCCTGAACTTAACAAATCTTATACACCCTATGTTATCGAAACTTCGATTGGCGTTGACAGAATGTTTCTTTCGGTAATTTCGGCAGCGTATTGCGAAGAACCCCTCGAAGATGGCGAAACACGCGTGGTGCTGAAGATACCGGCAGTGCTTGCTCCGGTGAAACTGGCAGTGCTTCCATTAGTGAAAAAAGATGGCTTGTCGGAAAAAGCGCGCGAAATTATGAATCAACTCAAATTCAGTTTCGCCTGTCAATACGACGAAAAAGACAGTATCGGCAGGCGCTATCGCCGCCAGGATGCCATCGGAACGCCATTTTGCGTTACAGTGGATCATCAAACGCTCGAAGATGGCACAGTTACCATTCGCGAACGCGATTCGATGCAGCAAAAACGTGTGCATATCGATGAGGTGGAAAACGAAATTTCTCAAAAAACCGACATGAAAACCTTGTTAAAACAATTGTCCCACTAAAAAATTATGAAATCGAAATTATTTCTATTGTTGTCCATTGTCGGCATTATCTTGCTGCCATCCTGCGAGGAAACCGTTACTTTTGACGATCTGCACAAAACCGAAAATGAAGCGGCTTTCGCGGCTATTGCCGGCAACAGTGAATATACAAAAATCGAATCACAATCGAAAGCCGGATTCATCATGTACAAGGAATTGGTGGACGGAGATGGAGCAAGACCGCTTTTCAGCGATCAGGTAAATGTGCAATATACCGGATGGTATAAAATCGACTGGACAAAAACGGATACCTATACCGATGAAGAAGGAAAATTGATCAAGAATAAAAAAATTTTCGACACAACTGCGACTGCCGACAATGTCAACATTACAAGAACGCTTAAGGTAGCCACAAGTATAAACCCTTACGACGGAGGTATCATCGACGGTTTTTCCACAGCGCTTCAGCACATGGAAGTTGGGGACAAATGGGAAGTATGGATTCCGTGGCAGCTTGGATACGGATCAAGCGCTTCAGGGACTATTCCTGCCTACACTACTCTCGTTTTTGAAATCGAGCTCGTTTCGATTGTTGAATAAAACGAAGTATTATAAACTCAAAAGAAATTTTTCGATGGCACTTCGAACTTCGCTTCGGGTGTCATTAAACTTATTAACCATCACCGCAAAAGCATATTTTTTGCGGCCGTCCATCAGATAACCTGCATAGCATTGCACACCTCCTATGCTGCCGCTTTTGGCTGCAATTTTCCCTTCAAGCTTGGTCCCTTTCAGAAACGACTTCAACGTGCCATCCAAACCCGCTTTGGGCAATGAATCGAAAAATGCCGATTTATTCTCGCTTTTGTTATTCATGTAGCGCAGCACCTCACACAAAAACTCGGGACTAACAGCATTTTGCGGTGCAAGTCCGGAGCCGTCTTTCATTATAAGCGATTGTGTATCTATACCCTTCTGCTTCCAAAATTTACCAATAGCATCAATTCCTTCCGTGAGCGGGTCACTATAAATATTCGGATTACTTTTTCTCCCGATTGCACGCAAAAGATGTTCGGCAAAATGATTGTTGCTGTTCTCATTGGTTTCGCGAATAATATCGCTCAACATTCGCGATTGACGCTGATCGAGTATCTCTCCAATACGATAAGGCATCGATTCTCTTGTACAGTATCGGGATATGTAATCGATTCTGGCAGTTTGTACCAAATCCACATGGATGCCTTGCCTGCGAAAACGATCGGCCAACTGTTCGCCCAGCAGCAGACCGGGATCGGGAATATCTCCCTTGATGCTGAAACTGCGTCTTCCTGCCGGAATATCGCCACGAAGTATTCGATCGTTCGAAAAAGGAATCCCATAAATATAGCCATTATCTCTTCCTGAAGTATTCGTTTTCAAGAAATTGGTAAAACGGATCGATTTCATTTCAGGGTCGGTTCGAATAATTTTCGGACAAGAATTAGGATCGGTAGTATCGAAAAAGATCTTATAAGAATTATCGAATATGCTGATTCCATAAGTCCCCGATGCATAATAGTTTCCCATATCAATCCACGTCCATTCGGGTGAAATCCCATCATACCCGAACAATTCGTCGGCAACATAAATTTGCCAAACTTTCTCTTTGTCATTCTTTTCGAGAATTTTTTTTGTCCAACCCGACAAAAGTTCATAGGGGTTTCCTCCGAAAACATCACTTCCGAGCGTTGGATCTCCCGACCCGATAACCAAAATTCGATTCGGATTGGTGGCATCGAGCGCCAAAAGTGTGGTATAACGATAGTCGGCACCAAATATTTCGAGGGCGGTAGCAGTGGTTACAAGTTTCATAACCGAAGCCGGCGTCAACGATTTGTCGCCGTTGTGTGAAACAATAACTCCTCCTGTCTCCAAATCTTTCACACAAACGCCCACACTCGCATGTTTAAGAGCCGGATGATCTATCAATTGGGAAATTGGTGTTTGTGAAAATGAAGAGATGACGACAAAAACAGATAATATTGCAAGCTGTATTCTTTTCATAAAGCATCTTTTTGAGATCGAAACAAAAGTAAGAAAAAAAGCGATATTTGCATACTATTTGAACATGGATGCAGTTTGTTTGTTTTTTATGACATGAGAATCATTATTTCATTCATCATTTTTGCCATCTTGATTGCGTGGGGAACGTATGTGGTCGTCCGCAGCGAGCAAACTTTTTTTCGTTCGGCAAAATCGAAAATGGTTTTTCGCACGGTTATCATCCTGCTAATTTTATCCGTGATTCTCGGAACAATCCCCGATAATCATCTGCCGATTGCTATTGCCAAACCGATTCGTTTCGCGTCATTCAGTTTCCTCATCTTTATGCTCTATTATTTTCCGTTTGTTGTGATAACCGATATCGTAAGAGCTATCAATAAGCGGCATCCATTCTTACAAAATCCACAAAAATTTCGCTTTCGAGTTGGCGTAATCGGCATAATTGCCGTTACATCGATCATGATTGTGGGCAATTATCGTTTCAATCACCCGACAAAAGTTTATCTTGATATTGAATCAACGAAATCGAAACAAGGCAAAGAACTAAAAATTGTTGCGTTGAGCGATGTTCATCTCGGAATTTCACTCGGCGAAAAAGCCGCAAAAAAATACGTAAATATGATCAATGCCGAAAAACCCGATTTGGTGTTGTTTGTCGGCGATTTGATTGACCATTCGGTACCCGTTGTTGTCCAACAGAATTTGGATCAGCAATTACGACAAATATCGGCGCCTCTCGGCGTATATGGCGTACTTGGCAACCATGAATATTTTGCAGGAGCAGGTGATGATTTATTCGATTTTTATCGAAAATCGGGAATAGTCATCCTCCGCGACACTTCCGTGCTGATTAACGACGAAGTATATCTCGTTGGACGCGACGATGCATTCAATCAACATCGCAAAGCGCTTCGGCAGTTGATGCAGTCCACAGATAGTTCAAAACCTTCAATTTTGCTTGATCACCAGCCCAATCATCTACGGGACGCCGAAGAGAACAACATCGATTTGCAACTCTCGGGGCACACGCATGACGGACAAGTATATCCGGGTAACCTCATCGCTGCTGCAATGTTCGAACTGAGCCACGGATATAAAATCAAGGGAAACACCCATTATTATGTATCATCCGGTTTGGGAATTTGGGGACCGCTCTATCGCATCGGCACACAATCGGAGCTGATGGTAATTCGGTTTCGTTATTGACTTTCAAAGTTTATACATCTAAATTTTAACCGTGCAAAAGGAAAAAACAGGAATGGCTTAATTTACCTCCTGTCTTTTTCTTCATAAACTATCTGTATAATTTCCCTGCTAAATTCTTAGGGACCTTCATAAAGATACGTTCAACGATACACCCCATTGAAAAGGCTTTCCCTTTTGAAAAAATTGATTACCAAACGATTCAAAGTAAAAAGTATGATAATATGTGTTCAGCAAGTTTTTGCCCCAAATCTCGAGTCCCACATTATTTCTGGCAATCCCGATTTTAGCATTCAACGTATGGTAAAAATTCTGAAAGAGAGAATTGGCTTCGTCCCAATAAATCTTTCCTGTTCCCAAATATTGAACGTCTGCCCTAATGTGGTCGATAAACGCATGATGAAAAGAATGAATGTAATTTCCGTTTACGCCCACCGTATTCTGTGGAGCATAAGGTACAAATTTACCTTTATAATCAACTTCTTGAACGGCATTGCCAATTTTTACAGAATCGGTGTAATCGGCAAAGGATGCATGCGCATATCCATAGTTGATATCCAACCCAAACCCTTTTCCTAAATAGGCCTGCAACGAAAGTTCGGCACCTTTACTCGTAACCTCTCCGGCGTTGGTAATCATCCGGCCGTTGCCACTCGGTACAAATTTGGTGAGCTGCATATCCGAAATATCCATATAAAAAAGAGAAAGTTGGGTTCTCAATCGATTGTCCAAGAAAGACGCCTGATAGCCAATCTCATAATTCACGCTGTGCTCGGGTTGATAAGCTATAACGTTTGAGACATTGACTTCAGGGGCGGATGGAGTTTGATTCATCAATTGGGTTTGCATCAAATCGGAAAACATTTGAATATTGTATCCCCCTGCTTTATATCCTTTAGAAACAGTAGCATATACAAATTGTCGATCATTCCACGCATATTTGAGCGCAATTTTTGGAAGGATCTCCGAAAATTCAAGTGAAGTTTTTCCTTTCAAGGTATCGGCAATAGAAATGGGAATTCTCATCGGTCCCCGCACCATATCCAGATCCAAATGTGTATGGGTAAAATAGTCTAAATCGGTTCTCTCGAAATCAGCGCGCAGTCCTGCCGTAATGGAAAGACCTTCGACAAAGAGATGGTTGAATGTTGACTGATGAAAAAGGGCACCACCCCAGGTTTTCGTATTATAACTGCCGGGAATATCCATGACATCATTGGTAATAATCATGGTTGGAGCATTCGGATTCTGAGCTATTTGATCGAATACCGGCTGAAGAATATTTTTCAGTCCGTCCTCCTTGAAAGCAACAGGTGCATCCGTATAGAGCTTCTGAATGAAAGAAGTTAATCCGAAACTCCATTGATAATTGCCGGACGTTTTTGATCTTATCACAATTTCTTCGTTGAAAGCATGTTGATTCTGACGTTGGGCAAGCGAAAAATAAGATTGTGGCGAAAAATCCTGATCCATTTTCATATCATCGGAAAAATATTGATAAGAAGAAGATGAAGTCAGCTGAATTTTATCGGTTAAGTAATCAAGCAGCAGACTATTATTTGCAATGGAACGCGAATAACGATTTTCGTCATTATAATCGGGTTGCAGGGTCTTTCCCGTTGAGGGGTCGTACAGGCCGTAAGGAAAAGCTGATTGATCGACGTAATCGTAATTAAAAATGTATTGTGCATGAAGATTTGGGCGAATCAACCATTCTATCCTGACTCTTCCTCCTGCCGACGATTTATCGTCTGCACTTCGATGATTATATTGGTTCGTAAAGAATCCATTCGTATGATTGTAATATCCGCTCACCGACCAGCCTATTTTTTCGTTAATCATATCATAATGAGCAGCACGAATTTTTGCCAATCCATAACTTCCTCCTGTAGCAGAAAGTCTGGTTCCCTGATATTCAAACGGCGAGAGTGTGTACATATTAACGATGCCTCCCAGTGCGTTGCGACCATAAAGTGTTCCCTGCGGCCCGCGCAAAATTTCGATTTGCCGAATATCGTAAAAATCAAAATCAAAAGTTGATTTTTCAAAATAAGGAACATGGTCCACATACAAAGCCATCGATTGACCCGAACTGCGAGAGCCTACACCGCGAATATAAGGAACACTCGACATAGCCGACCCATAATCCGGAATAAAAAAATTTGGAACAAAAACACTTAGATCTCGGATTGAGTTCATTTGGGCAGCATGAATTGTATTGGGAGTCAGAACTGTGGATGAAATAGGTATTTGCTGCGACATAGTTTCTTTGTGAGAATAAACTCTCACTTCGTCGAGGTAAATAATTTTTAGAGTATCCCTCTCTTCTCCTTCCGCACATAAAATCATCGGAAATAGCAATAAAAAAAATATAGAAAATCGTTTCATAATTTAACTTGTTAAAAAATAATTCATAAAAACAGCTTCAATTAATAAAGACGCTCAAATATTGATTGAGAAATCGAACAAGGCCATAAAAAATTTGGTGATTTTTTATGAGGTCTTTTGATTTGGATGTCTTATCGATTTTTGACTAAATAAACAATCCTATTAACGATTCCATTTTCAAATCCCTTGTTAAGTAACGGATGAATTGGATAACCTATTCGAAAATGGGCACAAAGATTATTCGGATACAAACTTAAAAAAAAATTGAACATTCGAAGCTGCCTGATAGATAAAAATGAATGAAACGAATAGCTTCTTGATAAAACATTAATTTTATTTAAGAAGAAAATACATTTATCAAACGAGATAAATATTCCGCTATGCAATATTTCATAAATTATTAATTTGTCATATCTTTGCGACCACGATATCATATATTATTACAATTTTATAATTTTGATTACCATTTTTCCATTAAAACAAAACATCAAACTACATTATTTACTTCAAAAAACCAAATTTTTATCATGCAGGAAATCAAATTTTACAAGGGTGAAAACATCCCACTCGAATTGCACAAAGTGAGAGTTGTACAAAAATTACATTTGGTACCTATCGAAAGACGTTTGGAAGCATTGCAGGAAGGAGGGTACAACACTTTCAGACTAAATACCAACGACGTTTTTCTGGACATGCTTACCGATAGTGGTACAAATGCCATGAGCGACAACCAGGTTGCAGCCATGATGCAGGCCGATGATGCATATGCCGGTTCACAAAGTTTCTACCGTCTGCTGAAAGCTGTTCAGGACGTTCTAGGCAAACAATATTATCTGCCCGTTCATCAGGGACGTGCAGCCGAAAACATTATTTCGAACGCTTATGTGAAGAATGGGAGCATCATTCCGATGAATTACCATTTTACCACCGCCATGGCGCACATAACCCAATATGGCGGAAAAATCGCCGAATTGCTTTACGACGAAGCCTATGTTGTAGATTCTTCACACCCTTTCAAAGGAAATATGAATCTCGAGAAATTAGAGGAAATTATTCAGATACACGGAGCCAAAAACATTCCGTTTATCCGCATGGAAGCCTCTACCAACCTGATTGGTGGACAACCTTTCTCGGTTCAAAATTTACGAGATGTGAGGGCGATTGCCGACAAATATAAAATTCGACTCGTGCTCGATGCCAGCCTGATTGGCGAAAATGCTTATTTAGTCAAACAGCGCGAGGAAGAATTTAAAGATGCTTCGTTGGGCGAGATTCTGAAAACGATGACAGGATTAGCCGATTTGGTATATTTTTCGGCACGCAAACTCAGTTCGTCGCGTGGAGGTGGAATTTGTACGGACAGTGATGAAATTTATCATGAATTGGAGGCGTTGGTGCCACTTTTCGAAGGGTTCCTCACTTACGGAGGAATGTCGGTTCGGGAGATGGAAGCAATGGCTGTTGGGCTATATGAGACATTGGACGAAACAATTATTTGCCAAAGTCCCAATTATATTAAATATCTGGTTAATGCGCTCGATTCTAAAGATATTCCTGTTATAAAACCTGCAGGAGTGCTTGGTGTGCATCTGGATGCCATGCAGATATGTGCCCATATTCCACAAAGGCAGTATCCTGCAGGATCGCTTGCGGCTGCTTTGTTTTTGATCTCGGGTATTCGTGGAATGGAGCGAGGTTCGATTTCCAACCAGCGCGACGAATATGGCAACGAAACTTATGCCGATATGGAATTGTTGCGTTTGGCTATTCCGCGACGCGTATTCACGCTCTCGCAAATTAAATACGTCGAAGACCGTGTGAATTGGCTTTACGATAATCGTGAACTGATTGGTGGCCTCCGATTTGTGTATGAACCGCCGGTTTTGCGTTTCTTCATGGGTGGGCTTGAACCTGTCAGCGATTGGCCACAGCGGCTAATGACGAAATTTAAAGAAGATTTTGGCGAAAGTTTGTAAGAAAAAACTAACAGGTTTTTCGAAACCTGTTAGTTTTACATATTGTATTCAATTTTAATGCCGTGTTATCCGCATTTGGATGCGCCACAATTGCGACATTTCAAACATCCTTCCTGGTAAACGAGCGTTTCGTGGCCACAAACCGGACATTTTTGACCCTTAGCTTCGGTTTCGTTTGGCAAATATTTTTTCAGGGCACGTTCCACCCCATTTTTCCAAGTATTGATGGTTTCGCTGTCCAAATCGAGGCCCGAAACCAATTTGATAACCTGGTCGATAGGCATTCCGTAACGCAATACGCCAGAAATCAGCTTGGCATAATTCCAGTACTCGGGATTAAATTTACTGTCCAGTCCTTCGATAGTTACTTTGTACCCGCGACGGTTTTGAAACTGAAAATCATAATGTTTACGACCGTCGCGATCGTAGGCCTTGATGATTTTTCCTGAAGTTACATTTTTTGGAATCATGATGCCGTCGTCTTCGTCATTGATACCGGTAAAAATTTCGTAAGGTCGTCCGTTGAGCAGTCCGATGAAGGCAATCCATTTTTCTTTATTGTTCTGAAATTTGATGACATCCGCTTCCAGCTCCGTAGGTCGTGAAGTGACAATTTGCGGTAGTTCGTAACAATCGTCATCCTTCTTTTTATCGTCTTTTTCGTCATTCGAAATCAAAACGCCGGCACGCGATCCGTCGCGATAAACCGTGCACCCTTTGCAACCACTTTTCCAGGCTTCCATATACAATTCGCCCACGAGCTCTTCGCTCACATCACTCGGAAGATTGATGGTAACGCTGATGGAGTGATCGACCCATTTTTGGATGCGTCCCTGCATGCGAACTTTTTGAAGCCAATCCACATCGTTAGACGTTGCCTTGTAGTAGGGTGATTTGGCAACCAATTCGTCAAGTTCTTCTGTCGAATAAATTTTCGTTGTAGGATATCCGTTTGCTTCCATCCAGGTTACGAATTTGTGATGAAAAACTACATATTCTTCCCACGAATCGCCATTTTCGTCCACAAAATCTATGTGCGAATCCACATCACTCGGATTCACTTTGCGGCGGCGTTTATAAACGGGCAGAAAAACAGGTTCTATTCCCGAAGTAGTTTGCGACATCAGACTGGTTGTGCCCGTAGGTGCTACAGTGAGACAGGCAATGTTGCGACGTCCATATTTTGCCATATCGTCATAGAGTTTTGGATCGGCTTCCTTCAAACGAAGAACAAACGGATTGTTTTTTTCGCGTTCCGTATCGTAAATTTCGAACGCTCCACGTTCTTTAGCCATAATCACCGACGATTTATAGGCATTCAAGGCAATTGTTTTATGCACATTTTCCGAGAAGTCTGTTGCACTTTCTGTTCCGTATCGTAATCCAAGTGCGGCAAACATATCGCCTTCGGCAGTAATACCCACTCCGGTTCGACGTCCCTGAAGCGTTTTTTTTCGGATTTTTTCCCACAGATGCCGTTCAGTTCCTTTGATTTCCTCCGATTCGGGATCGCCATCGATTTTTTGCAAAATCAAATCGATTTTTTCGGATTCCAGATCAATGATGTCGTCCATGATACGTTGCGCAAGTTGCACATGTTTGGAAAACAGTTCGAAATCGAAATAAGCATCTTTTTTGAACGGATTCACCACATAAGAGTAAAGATTGATGGCGAGCAGACGACAACTGTCGTAAGGACACAACGGAATTTCGCCGCAGGGGTTTGTAGAAACAGTCTTAAATCCCAAATCGGCATAACAGTCGGGTACTGATTCGCGAAGGATAGTATCCCAAAAAAGAACACCGGGCTCGGCCGAACGCCACGCATTGTGAACAATCTTATCCCATAGTCTTTTAGCATCGATCGTTTTTGAGTACATTGGTTTGTCCGAATCGATCGGATATTTTTGTTCATATTCCAATCCTTCGGCAGCGGCTCGCATAAATTCATCGTCAATTTTTACCGAGATATTGGCTCCCGTAACTTTCCCCTGCTCCAATTTGGCATCGATAAAGTCCTCCGAATCGGGATGTTTGATCGAAACGGTGAGCATCAGCGCACCGCGACGTCCGTCCTGAGCCACTTCACGTGTGGAATTGGAATATCGTTCCATGAAAGGTACTAATCCGGTGGAAGTCAGGGCCGAATTTTTCACGGGTGATCCTTTAGGCCTGATATGCGACAAGTCGTGCCCTACACCTCCGCGACGTTTCATCAGCTGCACTTGCTCTTCGTCGATTCGAATAATGGCCCCATAAGAGTCAGCATTACCATCCAAACCAATCACAAAACAATTGGAGAGTGATGCAATCTGATAATCGTTTCCTATTCCGGTCATGGGACTTCCTTGCGGAATGATGTATCTGAACCGATCGAACAAATCGAAAAGTTCCTTTTCGCTCAGCGGATTTTTGTATTTCTTTTCAATCCGCGCAATTTCTCGAGCCAAACGCCAGTGCATGTCTTCGGGCGATTGTTCGTAAATATTGCCGTCACTGTCCTTCAGGGCGTATTTGCTGACCCAAACTTTGGCCGCCAGTTCATCCCCCTTAAAATATTCCAACGATTTGTTGTACGCCTCGTCGAACGTATAGGTTTTCTTATTCATCACCGAAATGTTTTATAATTTTGCATTGATAAATTGAATTTAGAACTTATCTATAGAATTACGCGACAAACAAAACGTAATTTTTTTTGATCATGCAATTTTAATTATTCGATTTAAGTTTACCAAATTTTCCAACAACTATTTTCAAAATTGTTGATAAGTTTTCCAATTATAAAGTCAATATCCAGATATATATGTATTTATAAATATATCGGTGTAAAATTGTTTTCCAAAATAGTATTTTATAATTGATCTTTAGACTTTTAATTCATACATGCGCTACAAAAAAATTGCCTCTCGTTTTGAAAGAGGCGATACAAGAGAGAAGAATTATTTATCGTTGATGAGGGTGATTTTTTCGTTAAGTTTGTCGATAAAATTATGCAAATAGATGGGAATAGCACTTTTCGACTGATCTATCCTCCATGTTTTCTCCTTTCCGTTTTCCACATACTTTATAAGCAACCCTCCCTGATCGCCGCAATCGGGACATCCGAAAATGCTATCCTTTGAGCTCAACAGTTCAGCGGGAAAATATTGCGTCAAATCTTTCACCAACTCGAATTTGTCTTCTCCAAGTTCGATGAAATTAAAATTTTGTGCCAGATAATTGTGTCGTGTATCTTCGTATAACTTTTCGCCGGTAAGCTTGTAGGTCAGTATGCAATTGTCGCCGACACACATTCCGTAATAACGTCCGAAAATAAGATAATTGCTATCGGTTAGCAAAATCTTATCGTCTTTCGCACACGACGCCACCCATAGTAAAACTGCGGCAATTGTTGTTATCTTTAACTTACTCATTTTGGATATGTCATTATAAAGGTATGTTTTTTTAAGATGATATTTAGGTCAAAACGTTGCGCGAGATCGCATGGAAAAATCAATCATGTTGAACGCGAAGAGGACCATGACGCAAATGTGAACTTAATCGAACAAGAAAACAAAATAATTATGTAATTTTGTACCATCAAATGAATTACTCTTTCTATCACATTAAAACTAACTTGCCGTAATGAGAAAATGGCGTATCGAAGATTCGGAAGAATTATACAACATCAATGGTTGGGGTAACGGCTACTTTTCAATAAATGATAAAGGACATGTACAGGTTACACCGCGCAAAAAAGACAACCACAGCGTTGATTTGAACGATTTGATGAGAGAACTCTATCTGCGCGATGTTTCATCGCCCGTACTTCTTCGTTTTCCGGAAATTTTGGATAACCGGATCGAAAAAATTTCCAACAGCTTTAAAACCGCTGCCAAAGAATACGATTATCAGGCGCAAAATTATCTGATCTATCCCATCAAAGTAAATCAGATGCGGCAAGTAGTAGAAGAAATCGTAACGTACGGAAAGCGCTTCCATATTGGGCTGGAAGCCGGATCTAAGCCAGAGCTTCACGCCGTATTGGCCATTAATACCGACACCGATTCGCTCATCATTTGCAATGGCTATAAAGACGAAAGCTACATCGAGCTGGCTCTGCTTGCACAGAAGATGGGGAAACAAGTGTTTATCGTAGTTGAAAAACTCAACGAACTCGACCTTACTATCGAACTGGCAAAACGATTAAAAGTCAAGCCGAATATCGGCATACGCATTAAACTTGCAAGTTCCGGAAGTGGAAAATGGGAAGAATCGGGTGGAGACGGCAGCAAATTTGGATTAAATTCGAGCGAACTTCTTCGTGCCATCGATATATTACGCAATCAGGGAATGGAAGACTGTGTACGATTGATACATTTTCATATCGGGAGTCAGATTACTAAAATTCGTCGCATAAAAACTGCACTTCGCGAAGCAGCACAGTTCTATGTGCAAATGCACGAAATAGGATTCAACATCGAATTCGTGGATGTGGGAGGCGGATTAGGGGTAGATTACGACGGAACGCGTTCGTCTTATACCGAAAACAGTACGAACTATTCTATTCAAGAATATGTCAATGACTCCGTTTTTTCGTTTGTGGATGCTGCCAACAAAAACAATATTCCTCATCCCAATATCATTACCGAATCGGGACGCGCGCTTACTGCGCATCATTCGGTACTTGTTTTCGAAGTGTTGGAGACAGCTACCCTGCCCGAGTGGAACGAAGAAAAAACCGTACAGCAAGACGATCATGAACTGGTAAAAGAACTTTATTCTATTTGGGACAATCTTACACAAGCACGTATGCTCGAGGCATGGCATGATGCGCAGCAAATCAGGGAAGAATCTTTGGATTTGTTTAGTTTAGGACTTCTCGACCTAAAAACCAGAGCTCAAGTGGAAGAACTGTATTTTTCCATCGCACGCGAAATTCATTCCATGACCAATCGAGCTAAACATGCACCCGAAGAATTACGCGAATTGACAAGCCTCTTGCCGGATAAATATTTTTGTAATTTTTCGCTCTTCCAGTCCCTCCCCGATTCTTGGGCTATCGATCAAGTATTCCCGATAATCCCCATCCACCGCTTAGATGAGAAACCGGAACGTATTGCCACCCTGCAGGATATTACGTGCGATTCCGATGGGAAAATTTCGAATTTTGCTTCACAAGATGGATTCCATTCTTCGTTTCTTCCGGTGCATTCGCTCAAAAAGGATGAACCTTATTATATCGGTGTATTTTTGGTAGGCGCGTATCAGGAAATTTTGGGCGATTTACACAACCTCTTTGGCGATACAAATGTGGTGCATGTTTCAACTGACGACAACGGTTACAAAATCGATCAGATAATTGATGGTGAAACCGTAGCCGATGTGCTCGAATATGCTCAATACAATGCCAAGAAACTCGTACGTACGGTGGAAACCTGGGTGATGAGTTCTGTCAAACAGGGGAAAATATCGGTAGAAGAAGGAAAGGAATTTTTATCAAACTACAGGTCGGGACTATACGGATACACCTATCTCGAATAAGTATTTCCGATCGATCCCTCTCAGTATATCCAAAAGCGTTCCGAACTATTTTTTTACCGTTCGGAACGCTTTCATTTTTTTACATGAATTGTATAAGATCGAAGTATTCTTACATCTCTGTAATCAATTCGTATTTTGGAACGAGTGCCTTCATCACTATCCATCCAATAAGATAAGCTACGGCACAAATGCAGAAAATAATGAAATATCCTGCATTAATCCCCTCAAATCCGAGAAAACGCATATTCGAGGCGATCGAATAATCAAACAGCACACCTGATCCTTTGTTGATAAGAAAAGAACCTAATCCGCCAGCCATTCCACCAATACCCGTAATGGTGGCCACAGCATATTTTGGGAACATATCGCTCACGGTAGAAAAAATGTTGGCCGACCACGATTGGTGTGCCGTGGCAGCTATACCGATAAGAATTACCGGGACCCACACAGAAATATGGCCCAATGGCTGAGCAAGTAAAATCACCAACGGACAAAAGGCGAAAATGAGCATCGCCCGCATACGACCTCCGTAAGGATCCATTTTCTTTTTTTCCATAAAATATGCGGGCAAAAATCCGCCTGCTACAATCGCAAACATCGAAATGGCATAAACCACAAAAATATGTACAGCGCTCTGTGTTGAATCGAGATTGTAAACAGAACTCAAATAAGCCGGAAGCCAGAATAACAAAAACCACCACACACCGTCGGTCATAAATTTGCCAAAAGCAAAAGCCCAAGTCTGTTTGTGACGAAATGCCTTTTTGTAGGAAACTTTTTTACCCGATTCTTCATTATTTTCAACTACTTTATGTTCAGCAGCATCATCCTGAATAATATAAGCCAATTCGGAGGCATTAACCTTCGGATTTTTTTCGGGTTTATGGTATAAAAAAACCCAAAAACCCATCCAAATAAACCCCACTCCACCGATGATAATAAACGACATTTCCCATCCGAATGCTTTGGCTATAAAGGGAACCGTTAAGGGTGCAAGCAGGGCTCCAATCTGTGCTCCCGAATTGAAAACGGTTGTTGCAAACGCTCTTTCCTTTTTTGGAAAATATTCGGCAATGGCTTTTATTGATGCAGGGAAATTTCCTGCTTCGCCAATTGCCAGAACCAAACGCGCAAAGATAAACAGTGTGACGCTGAATGAAACGATTGCTCCCACATCGCCCACAGTGGCGATAATGTTTTTCGCTTCGGAGAAACTCCCGGTCCATTGACCTGTAAGAAATCCGGCAGTAGCAATTCCGCAAAAAGCGTGAAGCACAGCTCCGAACGACCAAATGCCGATAGACCACAGAAATCCTTTTTTTGTATCAAGCCAATCCACCAATTTACCTGCAAAAAGCATAGATATGGCATAAAATATCGAAAAAAGGCCGGTGATGGTACCATAATCATTGTTTGTCCAATGAAATTCGGGAGCGATAAAATCCTTCCACGTGAGTGACAATACTTGCCGATCCATATAATTAATGGTAGTGGCAAAAAATAACATCGTTGTGATCACCCAACGGTAGTTGGTCATTTTTTGTTTTTCTTGTTTTAAATCATTCATGGATAAAAGTGTAACAGTTTTATATTCAATTTATTTATATTTTTTCGCAATAGAAAGCGATAATTTGCTTAATTCTGTAATTTTGTACCAGTCTTCGTTTTTGATCGCCTCTTTAGGAAAGAGATTAGATCCCATTCCCACACACGCAACGCCGGCCTCGAACCAAGCGGATAGATTATCCTCAGTCGGTTCTACACCTCCGGTTACCATAATTTTAGACCAAGGCATCGGCCCCACTATGTTTTTGACAAACGATGGGCCACCTACATTTCCTCCCGGAAAAACTTTTACTATTTCTGCTCCTAACTCTTGTGCCCATCCTATTTCGGTAGTTGTAGCACATCCGGGCGAATACGCTATCTGTCGTCGATTACATACTTTAAAAATATCGGGATTAAGAAGCGGACCAACCACAAAATTTGTCCCCAACTGGATGTAAAGTGCAGCCGTAGGCGCATCAACAATTGATCCGACCCCTAAAATCATTTCGGGACACTCTTTTTCTGCCCATCGATTCAGCTCCGAAAAAACATCCTGGGCAAAATCGCCTCGATTGGTGAATTCGAACACTCTTATGCCTCCTTCATAACACGCTTTCACCACTTGTTTGGCAGTTTCCACATTGGCATGATAAAACACAGGCACAACACCTGTTTCTATCATGGCATTATATACCTCTAATCTCGAAAAACGGGACATGATAATAGTTTTATTTTAGTATTGTTGAAATATTTCTGTTATCGGATTTAACTAAAATCGATACAATAGATTTATTACGACGGTTGAAAACGTGATGTGTACTCAATTTATAATACATAAAACAAAATATGCAGAACCTCAATCATCTCACTACACGACCTGATCCGTCTCCTTTCATCAGATTTTCAACTTCTTTCACCGAAACCATATTAAAGTCGCCATATATGGTATGTTTCAGGCTCGATGCGGCAACTGCAAAGTCGAGAGCTTTTTGATCGTCATTTGGATAAGCAATCAAACCATAAATCAATCCTCCCATAAAAGAATCACCCCCACCAACGCGATCGACAATGTGAGTAATATCGTATCGACGTGATTGATAAAGTTTGTCGGAGAAGAGACATCCTCCCCACGTGTTGTGATTAGCATTAATGGAACCCCGCAAGGTAATGATTATTTTTCGAGCTCGGGGAAATTTTTTCATCAATTGCCTGCAAACCGATTCAAATTGTGCTGCATTGATCTCTCCACCCGTCTTTTCCACCTCGAATCCTTCAGGCTTGATACCGAAAACTTTCTCGGCATCTTCCTCATTTCCGAGAATCAGATCACATCCGGCTACCAGTTGCGGCATGATTTCAGATGCTTTCTTCCCATATTTCCAAAGATTTTTTCGGTAATTCAAATCGCACGAAACCGTTACTCCCATTTCGTTCGCCGTTTCAATTGCCTCGAGACATACATCGGCCGCTCCTTGCGAAAGAGCCGGGGTGATTCCGGTCCAGTGAAACCACCGGGCTTCCTTCAGAATTTCTTTCCAGTCAAACATTCCTTTCTGCACTTCAGCAATGGACGAATGTGCCCGATCGTAAACAACTTTTGAAGGACGAGCTACAGCACCGGTTTCCAGAAAATATATGCCAACCCTGTTCCCCCCACGTAATACATAAGAAGTGCCAACATTGTATTTTCGCAAATCGGCCAAACACCAATCGGCTATCTCGTTTTCAGGCAGACGTGTCACAAATTCAACAGGGATACCGTAATTGGCAAGCGATACGGCTACGTTGGCTTCACCACCGCCAAAGGTGGCATTTAATGTGTCGGTTTGCAAAAATCTCAGATATCCGGGTGTAGCCAACCTGAGCATAATTTCGCCAAATGTTACCACTTTTTTCATAAAGCCACAGTTTTTGTTTTGTATCGTTAATTGAAAATCGGATTATTCGATGGTTAGTCGAAGTGGGTTTATCAATTTGCTTCTTTGCATCTGCAAATATTTTACCCATTCGTCCATATTCGCAAATCCGGCTTTGCTCCATCCTCCGCCAGTGTAGTAGGAATACGAATTACCGACGGTATAAAGGCAAAGTCCCAATAAATGACCTTGAGAAATTTTAACTTCCGAAAATCCATCGGGATTGATAACTCCTGCAAAAATAGTTCCATTGACACTGTCTTCCGGCGCAGCATAAGCCATCCATCCGGTTTGGGGTTCGAACGATACTCTTTCGGGGTTATTCTCAGGCATCACAATACCGGTTGCAATCATTAAAGTAGTTGTATCTATTTCGAAAGTGTTTGTGACCGAATTGAGGTAACTAAATGCATCGAGCGATATAACACGCGTTTCGTTCACCAGTTTTTCCCCTACAGGATAAGGTTTGTACGACAATCGAAAAGTCAAGCGAAGCGGTCCCTGATCGAGAATTTCTGCTTTGATAAAGTTATGGCCCAAACAAAGGGTATCATGATCAATCGGTGCTGTCATTCCCATGCCCAATGTTCGCCCGACCTTGTAAAAATCGAGCCCTTCGCCATGATCTTCGTGGTAAGAAGCTATTCCAGCCAAGTCATTTTTATACCATTTATCTATGATCAGAGAATCGGTGCTCTTTGCCCAAAAATCCATTCCATTACTAATCTCGCCGGTGGCTTCTAACGCAGGCCCATAGATACGAAAAGCAACCCGGTTGTTTTCCCACGCGAAATCGTCCTTTCGTTCGGGCACCAATCTGCCATAAACAAAAGATGGAAATTCATGGGGTTTGCCTTTGACTACTGTATAAGACGAACGCCCATTAGCCAAAACCGATGCAAGAAAGATCAGTTTCGTTTTCTGTTCGCTCCCTTCGGTAATGATCTGGTACGGCACTTGCTGTTTGATACTGTCAAGAACTACAATCTGATCTTCATCCGACAAAGATAAGCGTTGTTGAATGCTGGGCCATTGTATCTCGACTATTTCGTTGAAACGGTCGATATCCATAGGATTGTCGACAACCAATACGACTTTCTTTTGTGAAGACGAACATGCCGCAACAATTACGGAAAGCAGCAAAAGCAATAAATATTTTTTCATTTTACAATCAAGGTTGTTTACCGATATAAGCCAGAATTCCACCATCTACGTAAAGCACGTGTCCGTTCACAAAGTTGGATGCATCGGATGCCAGAAAAACGGCAGGCCCCTGTAAATCATCGGTCGTTCCCCAACGGGCCGCCGGAGTTCTTGTAACGATGAAAGCATCAAACGGATGACGTGACCCATCGGGTTGACGTTCGCGAAGAGGTGCTGTTTGAGGAGTTTCAATGTAACCCGGGCCAATTCCATTACACTGAATGTTGTATTGCCCATATTCGGCGCAAATATTACGGGTGAGCATCTTTAAACCGCCTTTGGCTGCAGCATAAGCCGAAACGGTTTCGCGCCCAAGCTCACTCATCATCGAACAGATATTGATGATTTTTCCATGCCCCTTTTTAATCATCTGAGGTATTACCGCCTTTGCCATGATAAAGGGTGCATTCAGGTCAATATCGATGACTTGACGAAAATCTTTAACCGACATTTCGATCATAGGCACGCGCTTGATGATGCCGGCATTATTTACTAATATGTCGATTACACCAATTTCTTTTTCGATCTTTTCTACCATATCTTTCACCACCTCTTCATCGGTAACGTCGCACAAATAGGCATGTGCCTCGATACCGTCAGCTTTGTAATCAGCTAAGCCTTTTTTGAGTTTTGCTTCATCAATATCGTTAAAAACGATGGTGGCGCCCGCCTCGGCATAAGCTTTGGCTATTGCATATCCAATTCCATATGAGGCTCCTGTGACGAGTGCAACCTTCCCGTCCAATCTGAAATTTACCATAACTTGAGATATTTTTATTATTGTTTTTATCTAATTTCTGTGATTTTCGAAAAATCCTGATCGTCGTAATCGAAATTCTCACCTGCCATTCCCCAAATAAATGTATAATTGGAAGTTCCGGCAGCGGCATGTATCGACCATTGTGGCGAAAGTACCGCCTGCTCATTTTGCAGCCAAATATTTCGGGTTTCGGAAACCGGCCCCATGAAATGACAAACTGCTTGATTGGCAGGAACTTCGAAATAAAAATAGGCTTCCATCCGCCTTGAATGTGTATGTGGTGGCATTGTGTTCCACACGCTTCCCGGTGCGAGTTCGGTCATTCCCATCTGTAACTGGCATGTAGGCAATACCTGATTGACGAGCATTCGATTGATATTGCGGTGATTTGAAGTTTCGAGCGCGCCCATTTCCATTACAACTGCATCCGACTTCGTAACTTTCCGGTCAGGATAATTACGATGAGCCGTTGCCGAATTGAAATAGAATTTGGCGGGATTTTGCGCGTCCTCACTTTCAAAATAAACTTCTCTGTCGCCGGCTCCTAAATATAGGGCTTCTTTGTATGAAAGATCGAAAGATTTATCGGCCACATGAACTTTACCAACTCCACCGATATTAAAAATTCCCAGCTCCCTACTATGAAGGAAAATTGGCTGCTTAAGCGGATCAATAGCTTCGAGATGCAATTTTTCGTCAACGGGCATAGCTCCGCCAACGATCATTCGGTCATACATCGAATATACCATATTAACTTCATTGGGAGAAAAAATTTTCCCGATCAGGAAATCATGCCTCAACCGATCTGAGGTATAATGTCGAGCATCATCAGGATGTGCTGCATAACGCAATTCGTAATTTGTCTTTGTCATGTCTTTCAATTCTAAAATAGCGTCCAAAAATAACTAAAAAAATATTGTGCTCGTCCACATTTAACAAATTTAACTGATATTTACCACTACAAAGTATGCTTGACATTCCGGAATCAGAATGGATAACCAATTGCAAAATGGATAGCGAAGTCTCGACTAAACTTCGGTTTAAAAATTGTCCAACGGTCTCCTTCAGGCAATGCCGGATTGTGTGCCTTCATACCTGCATCCAATCTGAGAAGCAGGAAATTCAAATCAAGGCGAAAGCCCAATCCGTAAGAAAGTGCTATTTCCTTGTAAAAAGTATTCCAGCGAAAATATCCTCCACTTTGAGCGATATAATCTTTTATGGTCCAGACGTTACCTGCATCTACAAATGCGGCTAATTGAAACAGGTTGGTAAGTTTTTGACGATATTCGAGGCTCATTTCTAATTTAATGTCGCCGGTTTTGTTTACGAAGTCGTATCCTACCGAATCGCGACTGTAACTTCCCGGCCCCAAAGATCGAGTATTCCATCCACGTAAACTGTTGGCTCCACCTCCAAAATAACGCTTCTCAAACGGAAGAACGTCAGAATTACCATACGGCAGAGCAACCCCGGCAGCAAAGTGCCCGGCTATAGCCTTGTTTTCGTCTATCGGATACGATAAGGAAACATCTAAATCGCTTTTTAAGTATTCCGCATAAGGAATGCCTAAAATTTCTTCGTACCCATTTGCATTTGTGTTACTACCGCCCAAAACACTCACCAAACGCGGCAAATAACCCGATATTTCAAATCCGCTGCGAATCTGAAAAGGCATTCTCGGCAAAAACCGGGCATTCGTATTCGAAAGTGTGACATAATATGAAGTTGATGCAATCAATTGGTCTTCATAGCTCTGGCGGATAACCGGATTTGTGTTGTCGTTGAGATATGTATTTCTGAAGAGATCGGAAGTCCAAGGCATCCGTACGTAGTTGACGTTGAGCGGTGTGAGCACATGAGTAAGACGCCAGTCAAAGCTCGACCACTGTAAACGTGAGGAGAGATTGAAGAATTGGCGATGATATTCCGGCCTTTTTTGGAAATTAACTCCCAAAGAAAATTCCGTAGAAGCCGAAGGTCTGTCTTGCAATTGTTGAAGCAACCACGGAACTAATAGTTGTGGAATCGAAAGAAACACTTCTGCACCGTATTCATAAAAGCTCTGATCGAGTAAATTAGCACTGTCGGAAGCCGTAATAAATTCGTAAGCTCCATTCAATCGCACTCGAAAACGTTCCCCTCCTTTCAACAGATTTCGGTGCTCGTAGGTAAGATTTGCAGCAGCTCCCAAGTCTCCTGCCGAATTAGTGCCATCGATACCAAATTGCAAATAATGTAAATTGCCGGGTAGAAGAGAAATAGTAGTATTCAGAAAGTTAGAATCGTTTCGCTGAACAGGTGTAAACGAAATATTGGTTCGGCTGACCGATCCCAAATTGTTGAGCGAAGAATAGGTTCGTTCGAGTATTCTTTCGGAATAAAGTCTTCCGGGCCGTAAAAAAGTATTGTAATAGATCGCCGGCGGTTTCAACAATATGTTTTGATTCGAAATCACCCGGATATTTTTGAACCTGACCGTGTCGAAATCAGACCTGAGGCTGCTGTCACCCTGAGCCGGAGGTGCAAATCCATTGTAAACCATCACATCTCCGATAAAATAGCGACGATGACGCGAGGTATCACTCGGATTATTCAAAGTAAGGGTAAGATCCACTTTGTGGTTACCAACTGTAGTGTCGGCGAGAAAATAAAAATAGTCTTTCGAAAAGTCAAAATATCCTCTGTTGGTCAAGGTTTTGGACAAATCAACCCTGATTTGCTCAAGTGCCTTCTGGTCAAATAGGTCGTTCTCTTTTATCAAATCAAGTTTTTTTTCTTCTTTTAATATCTTGTAAATGGTGGTATCGACCGATTGAAGCGTATCTTTGACATTTCGAATACGATAAGGCTCATTCCCAATAACATGATAGCTGACATCAGCTTTTTTCTCCTTTTTTATGACACTTGTGTCCACTTGGGCATTCAGATATCCTCGGTTATTTAGCTCTCTGCGCATCTGTTCGGCCGAAACGGCTGTAAGTCTTTCGCTATAAATAACGGGGGGCTCTCCTATTTTCAACAATGTTTTGTCTATCCAACTCGAATCACTTCCGGCCAAATTATAAAGATGCAGGGGCACACGGCCAATGATTGGAAATGAACTGTTTGGTTTTTGTCGAAGAAAAGACTTCAATTGATTTGACTTTACCTCTTTTGTGTCGGTTTCTATCTTTACCTTGTTAAGCAGATAACTTCCCTCGGGGACTCGTTTTGCTGCATCGCAGGCAATCAGAAGAAAAAATAAAGAGATAATAGGCAAATACTTTTTCATAATTTGGCAATGAGGATCGAATGTTTTTAATTCTCTTTTTTTCTGAAACTGAATCTGAACAAATCCTTGAATGTTCGGCTGTCTTTGGTAACCATTACCCCTACTCCTTGTGTGAATGGAGCACGACGATACAATTGTTCATTGGCATGATTATATACACGTAGCATGAGCCAATTGTTTACTCGATATTCCACATCAACTTCACCGATAAAAGCCTGCTGATAAGCGAAATTTGAAGGATCGCCATAACTCAGATTAGTCGAAATTCGCAGTTTGTCGTCAAACAATGTTGTGGACACATCTATCCCCATTCTTACCGATTCGAACGAACCATCCTGCGATTCGAGATTTGTGCTAACTGTCCAGTTATCGTTCAGCGCGCTTGAGAAAAGAGCATCTAATCCTCTCGTCACCGCACTTGCGGCAAGAGAAGTGAACATTGAATTATTGATGTTGGTATTTTGTGCCCCCTCAGCCGAATTAAAATTTCCCGATGTGATGAGGTAGGCAAATTGCACCGTTCGACTTTCATCGGTATTGATATAATTTGCTACACGTTGCTTCACTTCATCCGATGCTTCGGGAAGCTCAATATCATAGCGTAAATTCATTTGCTCCAAATTGCCATCGATATGCAACACTGCATTTACAGGTACTCTTGTAGTAGGCAAATTCTGAAAACTTTCGCTCAGTGTCAACAAATCAGCCTTCACCTGATTGTATGCGGTGATATTAAATTGTGCGTTTAGAGGATCGCCAACCAAAGAGACTGTACTACCTTCTTCGATTTTAAAATCTACTGTTTTCAAACTCTGCAAATTATACTGTACATTTCCCGAATTGGCTATGTAATCGCCAAAAATACGAACCGGCGGATCCGATTTTGAGTTGAAGAGGACATTTAGATTGGAATTTCCGTTGATTCGAATCAGGTCGTTGGCGCCGGGACTTAATTTTACTCCCAAATCCAATTGGGGGTTGAGCTGAAGATCACCTCTAAAAACAATAGGCATCGAATTGGTCGTTCGTGTATTTATCGTCGTAAGTTTTGTCGGATCTTTATACAAAAATGCCATCGAATCGGCCTTTGCTGTGGTATTGATATAAACAATTCCGGAATATTCGGAAGCTGAGGCAGTTTGAGGAATAACGACTGTCAAATTTGATTTGCTCTCATTTCGCAGATTAAAATCGCCATAAATTCCATTAGAACCTCCATTTATATTGATAATTCCACTCATCTTGAGATTTCCATAAGCGATCATATCCGACTCTGACGTATTGTTAAGCAACAAAAAATCATTGAGTTGCATACGAACCTGATACATCATGTTGCCGAAATTGGTGTGCGAAAGAGAGAGATCCAGTTTCGCCGTGTGTCCGTTGTCATCGAGAATTACCAAATCGTTGAGGCCTATATTGTTGCGATTGATTTGAATGGTATCCGAGATACGATACGTAACGTTGGTGAAAGCAATTTGCATGGCCCCCTTATCCACACCCAGCCAACCTTCGACTTCAGGCTCAGAAGTTTTCCCCGAAACAGTTATTTTGGAATTGATTGTGCCCGATAAATTTGAAAATGCACCCACAGTGAAAGGTTGAATCCATTTCAAAGGCAAACTCTGCATTTCGAAATCGATATTCATCGGATTTTTGTCTTCCATTGGGACAAACCCTCGTATATCGATATATTTAAATCCCTGATTCTCAAGAAAAGCATTCACGCTTAACCCTGATTTTTCACTATTCAAATCACCATTAATTCGCAAATTTCCGATAACATCGCCATACAATCGAACACTATCTACACGGAAATTATTCGTTTGCAATATTGGATCCTGCAATGCCCGAAATACATCTATTTCACCATTCAACACGCCATTGATATTCTGAATATTTAAAGCCGAAAGAATTACGGCAAGCTCGGTATCGTTGAAATATAACCTGATTTTGTCATCTTCCTTTCGGGATGCAGTTCCCTCCAAACCGATGAGAAGCATTTCATTTTGCGACATTCCAAAATCTTCAATCGTTATTCGGTCTTTGGTATAGGCGATCGTGGCATCGTGCATATCGAAGACTTGTTGATTAAATAAAATCTGGGTAGGAAGGATGTGAATGATTGCCGACAAGGCATCGTTCTGATCCTTTTGCAATCCCACATCAATTTTTAAAGTTCCATTGGCTTTGGCCACACTATTTTCGATATCAAAAAACAGTGTATTAATGAGTGAATCGGAAATTGCCGACGTATTGAGGCGGGCATTTATGTAACCATCATTTTGAACCAAAAACGTATTTACGTCAAGGTTAATTCCTTCTGAGGCGGAGTTTTGCAAATTAATTTTCGATTCCCGAATATCACTGTTGCCCATCATCAAACGCGGGAGATAAGCATTCATCTTCAAAGGAGTGTCAGATTCGAAATCGATGCTGCCATTCAACGTGGCAGGTTCTACATTGTAGATGGGAAGCGAAAATGCGTAAGACAAATCTTCGGTATTCTTGATATGGATATTGAAATTGAAATTGTTAACCAATTCCGTTTGAGTAGGTGTTTTTTTAGAATTTGGCAATTCGATGAGGGTGGGTAAATGTGGTTGTAATACCTTGATAAGCTGATCGGCAATTGTGGCAAAATGATAATCTCCAACTATTTGCGCATCGAGAAAAGAGGAAGCAAAACTAATTTTTTTCTGACCAACCGAATCCGAAGTAACTGCCTCAAGAAATATTTCTCCCGGATTGTATATAAAATTGTCATCATAAAGCGAAACACTGTCAATGCGGAGGTTTCCCTGCAAGTCGTCGATAGTTGCCCCGGACATTTTTCCTTCGATACGGGCTGCCATGTACGGATTTTGCCAATCTCTCATCTGAAAAATTGGAGATAGAAACAAACGATCGATAATCCCATCAACCTGAAACATCATTTGCTCACCGAAACCAATATCGGCAGTAATATCGAATTTATTGTGTTCTTCGTCAGTCGATATTTGGGCAAATATCTTATTGTCATCATAATCGACTGCAAAATTCACGTTTGTGTATTGATATTTCTTGTAGAGTAGCGAAATCAGATTCCCGTCAGCAGTAATTTTCAACTTGTTATCACCTCCTTCGAGCTGCATATTGGCCCGGAGTGTAGCGGCTCCAAGCCCTATTTCGGGCCCTAATATTGCAGATAATTGAATGTCGTCGGCCGAAACAGGACCGCTTATCTCATAATATTTAAAATCACGACCAAACATTCCCTTGCCTGATAGTCGAACGCTTCCCAATGACGAAGACATAACCCCTTCATATCCAAAATTGCTGAATCTGCCAGAGGCATTAAAATCCAAACTCACTTCTTTGAAAGCCGTCATCTGTTTCGGAGCTACGAAATCGGCACTACCAATTCGGATGAACGATTCGAGATCCTTGATATTGAGCTTCATTTTTTCGATACGTAAATTCATTTCGGCATCGGCATAATGTTCAACGTCCGAAAAAGATCCCGTCAAGTTGGCTTCAGTGTCATCTCCATAGCGAAAGTGAAAATTCCGGATTTCGATTGAAGGTATTTTCCCCGAAGCTTGCACATCGAAACTGAATGGTTTATCGAGTGATGACACTTGAGGGACAAAAATCGCAATATCTTTCGGATTGATCAAATCGCTATTGGCTTTCAATCGGGTTTCTTTCGTGTCCAAATCGTATTCGGCAAGGTCAACAACAAATTCCGATTGGTTGACGACCAATTTCATGTCTTCGCTCCAAATCTTCGAACCTTTCGATTTGAAATTTCCCTTCAATTCCCTCACTTCGATGCCGCTACTTTCGGCAAAACTAAAAGAGTGAATTTTTGCATCCAGTTTTTTAATATCTACCGAAGGTGCACTTGCCCTCAAATTCAGATTGTTCACGCGGATATGATCCACATTAAACAAACCGGGCGTTTCCGGTTTCGAAAGAATGTTGTAGCGCAAATCGCCACCGCTCAATCGGATGTTTCGGAAAGATAAACCGAAAGGTTTTTTCGGCTTGTCTTCCTTGGGTTTATCGGATGAAAATGCATCGATCAAAAACTGAAAATTGAAAGGTTTGTCGGGATTTTCACGCGAGATATCGATCACGAAATCCTCCAATTCGGTTGTTTCAAAATCGAGTTTATTATGTAAAAGGTCCAGAAAATTGGCTCGCACGACTATGTTTCGGGCATAAAGCAAGGTGTCGCCTTGTTGACTTTCAATATACACACCACCCAAAACGACAGTATTGAAAAGTCGAATGCGTATTTTATCGAGGGATGCTTCCGTTTTGATAATCGGCTTTAGCTTTCCTAATGCGAAATTGGCAGCAACCTTCTGTACAGGAGGCAAACTGAAAACAGCAAAAAGCAACACATTCAAGAGAATTACCCCAACAACAATGTATGCAAGTACCTTGATTATTTTATTTATAATTTTCAACCCGATAAATTGTTTTTAAACTACTGGCTCACAAAAATAAAAAAAAATCGCAAAATCATTTCTCTATAAAGCCTTTTTAAGCAATTTGCAGATACGTTTTATTTCATTTTGTTATGGGTTCGCCATAGTAACGAACTATCGCCATAACTCAAAAATCGAAAATCGGATTTCAATGCATAATCGTAAATCACTCGCCAATTGTCCTCCACAAAAGCAGAGATCAGCAGCAGAAGAGTGCTTTGGGGTTGATGAAAGTTGGTGATGAGTGCGTCGGCATAATGAAAACGAAATCCGGGTACAATCATGATTTGTGTTGCAGAAATCAGATGATCGGTTTCATTTCGGTCGAGATAGTCGAGAATATTTTTCAATGATTGTCTTGCTTCGATGTCGTGCAAAAAATTTTCGTAAGGTTCCCATTGCGAAACAAATAGTTCATGCGGCATAGCAACAGGATTGATTGCGAGTTTGGCTCCGATATAATACAAACTTTCAATAGTTCGCATTGAGGTGGTGCCTACCACAACAAGGGGATGTTTGTTTTCGTAAATGGCTTTGATCGTTTCCTTCGGAACAGAAATGAATTCGGTATGCATTTCGTGTTCGCCGATTGTTTCCGATTTTACCGGACGAAAAGTTCCTGCACCAACATGCAGCGTTACTTCGGCCGTTGCAATACCTTTATGCCGAAGCGAGGTCATCACATCATCGGTGAAATGTAAGCCTGCCGTGGGAGCAGCCACCGATCCTTCGATACGCGAATATACAGTCTGATATGTTTCGTCGTCTTTCGTCTCAGCCGGACGATTCAGATAAGGCGGAATAGGAAGTTTTCCGGCAATTTCCAGTATCTCCGAAAACGATAACGTATCGTCGTTCCATGAAAAACGAACTGTCGTGTCCTTGTCCGTTACGGCTATTTTTTCTGCACTGAGCGTGAGTATTCCATTCCCTCCGTTTTCAATTTTCATCGTCAGAATATCGTCTTTCCAACGTTTGGCATTTCCTATCATGCAATGCCACGAGCAGTGGTGCTTTGAGGCAAAATTCATGGCATAATCTTCGGGATCGGCAGGCGAAAGACAAAACACTTCGATTTGTGCTCCCGTTTCTTTGCGAAAAAGCAACCGTGCATGAATGACTCGTGTATTGTTGAAAATCATCAGACTTTCCGAAGGGATATAATCGGCAAGGTTAGAAAAAATGCTTTCCGAAATGATTCCGTCATCATACAAAAGAAGTTTGGAAGCATCACGCTTTTCGAGGGGGTATTTTGCTATTCGTTCGTCGGGTAATGGATAATCGTAGTCGGTTATATGGAGTTGTTCGATTTCTTTTCTTTTCATTTTTTAGCTTTACGATGACAGTTATTTTCGATAAATCGGTCTGTTTTTTCGACAAAATTAATCATCTTTGCACTCGCAACAAAAAAATAAGGATATTCGAACAAACCTTTTGTCCTTTTTTATATCTCAGCCATAAACTAATCTTCAAAAAAAATTGAGAAATGACTAAACTGAATATCGGCGATACCGTACGCTTTCTGAATACGACCGGAGGTGGAAAAGTGAAAGGATTTCAGAACAAACAGATCGCCATTATCGAAGATGAATACGGATTTGATGTGCCCGTACTCATTTCGGAATGTGTGGTCGTGGAATCCGCAGGAAACGAAAAATTGGGACAAGCCGAAACTACAGATATCGAGGAAGTAGCGAAAAATAAGACACCCAACGCAGATTCGATTGCGGCCAATGAAGAAACCGAAGAAACGCCTGAGGGCGAGAAAATTACAACCTGCATCGCATTTTTGCCGATAGATGCAAAAAACATGACTACGACCGGCTACGAAAGTTATTTTGTAAATGATAGCAATTACTACCTATATTACAATTATATGAGTCGCGAAAACAACGCTTGGCAAAGTCGATCAAACGGACTTATCGAACCGAATACGAAAATTTTTCTCGAAGAGTTCGATAAATCCCGGCTCAACGAAATCGAAAAAATCTGCGTTCAGTTTATTGCCTTCAAGCATCAAAAATCTTTCGGTTTCAAAAATCCCGTTTCGGTGGAATTGCACATCGATACTGTGAAGTTCTACAAACTGCATGCTTTTCGGGAAAACGATTATTTCGACGAAAATGCACTGGTTTATTACATTACCCGCAACGATATTCCCGAACGCGACATGCTGGTTAATGCAGGGGATCTCGAAAATGCTCTTCGCGAGAAAGAACGTATCGACAGTAACCGTCGTCCGCGCATACAAAAAATCGAGAAAAAAGACAAAAACGAAATTATCGAAGTCGATCTGCACATCAATCAACTTTTGGATTCTACAGCAGGAATGTCGAACGCCGATATCTTGGAATATCAACTGAAAAAATTCAACGAAGTGATGACAGAAAACCTTCATCACAAAAACCAAAAAATTGTCTTCATTCATGGCAAAGGCGACGGAGTTCTCAAAAACGCTCTGCTTAAAGAAATCAAAACCAAATACAAACGTTGTGTTGCTCAAGATGCTTCATTTCAAGAATACGGTTTCGGAGCAACAATGATCATTATCAAATAATCGAAAAAAACAAACTATGATGAAAAAAACAGCAATTATTTTTACGTCAATTTTGCTACTATTTTCTGGATGCGACGTTTTCAAACAAATCGGCGGCGCCTATCAGCTCTCTCAATGCGAATATACTTATCATTCGGTGGATGATATTCAGATTGCCGGAATCAATATCGGCGATGGCTCCCGATTATCGTTGTCAAATTTAGCTTCGATATCTACCATTTTGGCCAGTAGCTCCAAAATGCAGACTATCCCTCTGACCCTGACTCTGAATATGAATATTAAAAATCCAAACGAGGCCGTTGCTTTTCTCAATTCGCTCGATTATGCAATCGAAATCAACGATCTCGAATTCACTAACGGAAAAATCGATATTCCGCTACAAATCAATCCGGGCGAAACACAAACGATGCCTATCCACATGAGCACCGACCTGAAACAGCTGATGAATCGCTATTCTCAAGAGAAAGTATCGGAAGTCGTCAATTCTTTTTTTGGCATATCCGCCGAAAAAACCCAGGTTAAAGTTAATTTGTGGCCAAAAGTTCTCGTCGGAAAAACGCCCATAAAATCGCCCGCTGCCATTCCGGTCATCTTTACGTTCGGAGGTAAATCGTAGAACAATTTTTGGGTGTAATGCCCGGCAAAATGAAATAATCGGTCGAAAAAACTTTCAAAAATGTTCACAATCGGAATTGCCGGTGGATCAGGATCCGGAAAAACGACACTCGTAAATGCCATTTTAAAACGAATCCCTGTCGAAAGCATTGCTCTTTTGGCGCAAGATGCTTATTACAAGGATGCCTCACATTTGCCGCTCGAACAGCGTCGTGCGTTGAATTTCGACCATCCTGATTCTATCGAGTGGGATTTGATGTTGTCCGACATCCGCAAGCTCAAAAGCGGACAGGCTATCGAATGCCCGACTTATTCCTACATCACTTGCACGCGACTACCGGAAACAATTCATATCGAACCAAAAAAAATACTCCTCATCGAGGGCATTCTTATTCTCACTCAACCTCAAATTTGCGAAGAAATGGACATGCGCTTGTACCTCGAAGTTGAACCTGACAACCGCCTGTCGCGCATTATTGAACGCGATATGGAAAATCGCGGTCGTACAGCTAAGCAGGTCATAGAACGATACTACAAAACCGTTAGGCCCATGCATGAAGAGTTTATCAAACCTTCTCGCGAACGAGCCGATATGTTGGTAATGGGAGGTGGATTAAATGCCGGCGCTGCCGATTTCATTTCCTCTGCAATTTTGGGGAAATTGACCGAACAGACATTGTGAATCAATCATTCTTATCAAATAGCAATCTTGCTCGGCAAGCAATTCCTTTTTCGCGTGTAACGATTTGAAAGTAATAATCGCCATGATTTTTCATTTCCACATACACTTCTCCTTCATCGCCATAAGTCAACTCTTTCATGTAATTGATTTCAAATCTCCTGATAGTGCGATTGGCATAAAAATCGATTGAAAAGCAATCGGAAATCCAACGTACGTAATGCAAGCTGTTGGCGTGATTATTGACATCGATATCGCTGTATTTCACTCTGAATGTATTCAACACTTCTCCCTCGACATCCGGCAATCGCTGAGGTTCACCGATGGGCGTCATCTCATCGTAAATATTTCTTTTGAGCGTTTCGATTGCATCTAAAGAAATAGGCCGACGAGTATCAAGATTGATGATAGCCCAGGTGGAGGCACCATAACCAATAACTTGATTCTGAGCATTTAAAAAACGAAAATTTCGTAACGAAAAAGCTTGACTTGATTTTTCTAACCATGTTTCGATGTCAATATCTTCGTTTTCAACCGGAATGTGGTTCATATCGAGAACTAGTCGAGACAAGACCCACGAGTGATTTTTCGACATTAAATCAAGAACACCAAAGCCGTTTTCATCGGCATTATTTCCTGCTGCGCCCAAGACCAAATTGACAAGCGAGACCAACGATATTTTTTTTCTGAAATCGATATTTTGCGCGTTGATACGATGATGATATGTTTTTTTTGATGACATAATTTGTTAATTGAGCTACAAAAATAGTGATTTCACGCATTAATAGTTCAATTCGATAGTCAAACTTCGAAAATGGGTAAGGAAATATTTTTTATCTTTGCACTCTCAAAATGAAACAACTTTACAACTTCTGAAAGATTATGGCAAAGGAATTGAAGGAACTGACACCACGCAGCAAAGATTATTCGCAATGGTATATCGATTTGGTTACAAAAGCAGAATTGGCCGAAAACTCAGCCGTACGTGGCTGTATGGTCATCAAACCTTACGGTTATGCAATTTGGGAAAAAATGCAACGACAGCTCGACGATATGTTTAAGGAAACCGGACATGTTAATGCCTATTTTCCTCTTTTTATTCCAAAATCGTATTTGAGTCGCGAAGCCGAACATGTGGAAGGTTTTGCTAAAGAATGTGCCGTGGTTACTCATTATCGTCTGAAAAATGCACCCGACGGCAGTGGCATAATTGTAGATCCCGAAGCCAAACTCGAAGAAGAACTTGTGGTTCGTCCTACTTCCGAAACCATTATCTGGAGCACCTACAAGAATTGGATTCAATCGTATCGCGATCTTCCTTTGCTTATCAACCAATGGGCTAATGTGGTTCGCTGGGAAATGCGTACGCGCCTTTTCCTCCGTACTACCGAATTTCTTTGGCAGGAAGGACATACGGCTCATGCCACCAAAGAAGAAGCTATCGAAGAAGCCGAGCGTATGCTAAATGTGTATGCCGAATTTGCCGAAAAATATATGGCCATGCCGGTGGTTAAGGGTGTGAAATCGGAATCGGAACGCTTCGCCGGCGCTCTCAACACCTACACCATCGAAGCATTGATGCAGGACGGAAAAGCATTGCAGTCAGGTACTTCGCATTTTCTCGGACAAAATTTTGCCAAAGCATTCGATGTTCAATTCACGGATCAACTTGGCAATCGCGATTATGTTTGGGCTACGTCTTGGGGGGTTTCCACCCGATTGATGGGTGCACTCATCATGTCCCATAGCGATGATAACGGATTGGTACTTCCGCCCAAACTTGCGCCTCATCAGGTTGTCATCGTTCCTATTTACAAAAATGAAGAACAGCTTAACCAAATAAACGAAAAAGCGGCTACGATCGTCGAAAAACTGAAATCGTTAGGCATCAGTGTGAAATACGATAACAATGACAACAAAAAACCGGGGTGGAAGTTTTCGGAGTACGAACTGAAAGGTGTGCCCGTACGCTTGGCCATTGGTGCGCGCGATCTCGAGAACAACACGATCGAAGTGGCTCGTCGCGATACATTGACCAAAGAAACCGTTTCATCCGAAGGAATTGAATTTCATGTGAAACAGTTGCTCGACGATATTCAACAGAATATCTACCAAAAAGCTTTCGATTTCAGAGCATCTCAAATGCGTGAAGTGAATTCGTATGACGAATTCAAGGAAGAAATCGAAAAAGGCGGTTTTTTGCTTTGTCATTGGGACGGAACAGCCGAAACAGAGGCGCTGATCAAAGAAGAAACAAAAGCGACCATTCGCTGCATTCCACTCGAGGGCGATAAAACTCCCGGCAAGTGCATGGTAACCGGTAAACCATCTGCTCAGCGCGTGATTATCGCACGCGCTTACTGATCACCCGAAATTAATAATCTGAAATTCTGTTTATCATCTATAGAGAGAACAATAATAGTAGAAAAGCGTTCTTCACCTCATTCCGTTGAGAAGAACGCTCTTCTTTTTTTTCACCTTTCCTATTACTTAATCTCCAACTCTACCACATAATCCACGTCGTCAGGAATTCGATCGAACTTTACGACCACTCCTCCCGGAACTTCCGTAAATTTCAAGGGTTTCTGATCGATAAATACTTTGGCCGAACGAACTTTTTTACCTTCCATGGGCAAATAGAGAGCATCATCTTTCAGATTGAGGATATGCACATAAAGTTTGTTGTCTCTCTGAGTCGTAACGCCCCAGTCGCGAGGAGCGATAAATCCACCACGCGTACCATAAATGGTTTCGCCATATTTCTTGAGCCATTCACCCATCGCCAAATAACGCTGAACGGCAATATCGGGAAATTCGCCATTTGGGCGAGGTCCGACGTTCAGCAACAAATTGGCATTGTTTCCTGCTGTTTTTACCAAGTAATGAATTAGCTCTTTTTCCGATTTATATTTCAAGTCGGTAATGTTGTATCCCCACGAATTGTTCATGGTTTCACAGGTTTCCAAGGGGAGTTGGCCGATCTGGGCATCGGCCGAAAAGCCGGTGGTATTTTGTCCGGGAAGGTCTTTTTCGAACGTCTGGGCATCCTCACCTTCTATCGGAGCTAAATGATGGTTGTTGATAACGAGACAACCGGGTTGCAGGCGATGAATATGAGCATAGATTTCTTGCAGTCGCCAGTCGAAATCGGGATTTTGGTCTTGATCCCATTGCCCGTCAAACCAAATAGCGCCTATCTCGCCATAGTTGGTTAGCAATTCTGTCAATTGATTAAGCATAAACTGATGATAGGTATCCCAATTGCCATGCTCTGCGCGACCCACATTTCGTCCGGTTCTTCCCAAGGGATAATAGTCGGGACGACTCCAATCGAGCAACGAATAATAAAAATGGAGTTTGATGCCCTGTTTGTGGCATTCGTTGGCAAGCTCTTTGATGACATCGCGTTTGAAAGGGGTGGCATCGACAATGTTGTAAGACGACTGCCGGGTCCCAAACATCGAAAATCCGTCGTGATGTCGCGATGTGATGCAAATATATTTTGCACCTGCCGCTTTTACATCCGACACCCATTTGGCTGCATCGAATTTCGAAGGATAAAAGCCTTCGGCCAACTTGGCGTATTCTTTGTAGTGGATGTTTTTGTTGTTCATGATCCACTCGCCGTCGGCCATCATACTGTATATGCCCCAATGGATGAATACTCCGAATTTCATATCCTGAAATTCCCGGCGGTTTTTGAGATTTTCCGGCGAAGGAGTGTAGCCCTGCTGTGCGGTTGCGCCCGTTGCGATGAAGAAAAGTGCAAAGAGAAAGCAATAAACGTGTTTCATTGATGTTTGAATTTAATTTTGTAGATTATTCGTTTGTTTCCATATATGCCACAAGTTGGGCAATTGCCAACTGATTGTTGAAATCGGGTTTGTGTTGCTGAACATAATCCTGAAAAAGATTATTCTTTTTTTTGTAATACTTTCCGAATTGCCCCATCGAAGTAAAGTTTTTGATTTCTGAGCCCTTCTGCAGTTTGTAAACCGTATAAGGAACGACTTTAAAATCGTCAGGCAATTGCAGCTCATACATTTTTCCACCCTGCGACCAACCGGAGTAGGAGTCGGATGCAGAAGTCTGCGAAGTGCCACCATAACCGGCCGGTTTCCCGGGAGGGATGACGCGACATTTGTAATGTGCCATTAAAATATAGGGTGAACTGCATAACACTTCCAGAATTTTTCGGTCACGATACACAAATTTTCTGTCTTCGATATACACCGTGTCGATCTGAATCAACGTAACATCGGCAAGTGCCAAAACTTTGTCGTTTTGCATAAACACCATCTCTTCGGTCGCAGCGTTATAATTGAGAAGAGCTTTAGTTACCACACCATTTTTCATCAAAATCGATCCTTCCTTAAACTCCGGAAAAAGATAATGCGATATTTCTATCGCGCTCACTGAAGGTGCCATTGCCAATGCAACAGAAAAAAAACAAAGTCCGAAGAAAGATGAGCATCTCATAGTATGATTAATTTGATGTTACATGTTTTACGCCATAAAGTTAGACGATTTTCATTGCATATCAAAACTTATTTTTTTGTTTAATCCATAAATATGTTTTTCTTTGCATATATAAACAACAAACTATCCAATAACTGATTTTATGTTCGACCAATCTCACAGAGCGCTTATTGCCAAAAACGAGGAAGCTGATATTTGCATCATTCCTAAAATGGCAAACCGTCATGGGTTGATAACGGGAGCTACAGGTACGGGAAAAACCGTTACGTTACAAACACTTTCAGAAACTTTTAGCGAAATGGGAGTGCCCGTTTTTGCCGCCGACATGAAAGGGGATTTTTCGGGAGTAGCCAAATCGGGAGGCAACAAGGAAAGTGTCAACAAACGTGTTGAAGAATACGGGCTCAAAGATTTGGGATTTGAGTACAAGGCTTTTCCTGTAACTTTTTGGGATGTATTCGGCGAACAAGGACATCCCATCCGCACGACAGTCTCCGAAATGGGACCCATTCTGCTGGAACGACTACTCAATCTTAATGATATTCAGAGCGCTGTGCTCGCACTCGCATTTAAAATTGCCGACGACAATAACCTTCTACTCATCGATTTGAAGGATTTGCAGAAAATGTTGCAATTTATAGGCGACAACCGAGCTCGGTTTACCACACAATATGGAAATATTTCTCCTGCAAGCATCGGCGCCATTCAGCGAAGTTTGATGCAGCTCGAAAGCCAGGGTGGCGACAATTTTTTCGGCGAACCTGCATTCGAAATCACCGATTTCATTCAAACCGATCAAGGAAAGGGCGTGATCAATATTCTCGCAGCTGACAAGCTTATCAATTCACCTCGCGTTTACACTACATTCCTGCTTTGGCTCCTTGATGATTTGTATGAATCGCTACCCGAAGTTGGCGATGTGGACAAACCGAAACTTGTGTTCTTTTTCGACGAAGCCCATCTACTCTTCAACGATATGCCAAAACCCTTGCTGGAAAAAGTGGAACAAATTGTTCGTCTGGTTCGTTCGAAAGGCGTTGGAGTATATTTTTGCACACAAAATTCCTCCGATGTTCCCGAAAATATTCTCGGGCAACTTGGCAATCGTGTTCAACATGCCCTTCGCTCTTATACTCCCAACGATCAGAAAGCGGTGAAAGTGGCTGCCAATACATTTCGACCTAATCCAAAATTTAATACCGAAGAGGTTATTACGCAATTAAATACCGGCGAAGCATTGATTTCTTTTCTTGACGAAAAAGGAGCTCCTCAAATGGTTCAACGTGCATATGTTTTGCCACCACAAGCCCAAATTGGGCCTCTCACTGTTGCGGAACGTGATCAGTTGATTAAAAGTTCTTTCATTTTTGGTGTGTATGAAAAATCGATCGATCGGGAATCGGCTTATGAAATTCTCTCCCGTAAACAGGAATTGTTAGAGGAAGAACGTAACCGTGCCGAGGAAGAAAAAGAACGGATCCTTCAACAGAAAGAGGCTCAGAAAGCATTGCTCGAAGCCGAAAGAGCTAAACGGGCAGAAGAAAGACAACGAAAAGCCGATCAGGGTTTTCTGGGAGATTTGATGGATCAGGTCGGGAAAAGCGCCACACGTCAAATCAGTAACGAGATTGGGAGAACGATCACCCGGTCCATTTTCGGAGCTCTTTTTTGGAAAAAACGGTAAAGAGCAAAGAAGGCCATAATTCGTTTTTACGACGCCTTTTTCATTCGATTTTCTATTTGGCTTTCTTGATCCATTCATCGGCTATTTCAGGATCATAGCCCAACTGCTTTGCTTTCTCGAAATCGGCTTTTGCCGCCAGCTTATCGTATTGAGCCAAACGAACTCTTCCTCTGAGAAAATAAAAATAGGGATTTTGCCTTTCGCCTGGTTCGGCAGATTTTAAATCGGCCGATGCCTTAAAAATCTGGTCGGTATTTACATAACACTCTGCACGATTCAAATAAAAAACCGAGGTTACATTTTCGCCGTTGTCTATCAGTCTCGAATACATTTTTTCGGCTTCTATCCAATTGTCATCAAGCTTGTAAATCAAGGCCTTGCTCAAAAGCGAATACATGTTGTCAGGGTCTATTTGTTGAGCTTTCCGAAAATCGACTTCGGCCAAATCCCGTTGTTTTTGCTCGAGATGAAGAATTCCACGCCGATAATAAGCTTGCACATCCGAAGGATCGAGTCGGAGTATTTCGTTGTAATCGTTCATCGCTTCGTCGTAGCGTTCCATGTCGCAAAGAAGAGCGGCTCGGTTGTGAAGGACAAGTTTCGAATCGGGATAATTAGTTAAGGCTGCAGTGAAAGTCATGTATGCATCCTCGTAACGTCCCGATTCACGCTGAATTACACCCAAACTCATCAGAAGCGAAGTATTATTCGGGTTTGACGGATCTGTTTCGATCGCTTTTTTAAGTGAATATTCGGCACTGTCGAGACGGTTTCGTTCGATGTGATCTGCCGACTTGCCTATCCATTGTTCGTACGTTTGAGCAGTAGAAGCAAAAGTTATAGAAAAAAGAAAAATCAGAAATGTATAAAATTTGTTCATCGATTCATCCATAAATCTTGAGTGGCAAAATTAATGGTTTTTTTGTACTTTTGCCGGAAGTTTCAATAAAATATATCATAATGCCTACCAACTTATTTGCAGCTCAGCCTGATTCCACCGGCACAAAGATGATCGAAAACTTGGATGAAAAAACAGTCTCTACGGCCGAACTTATTAAGCAAGGCCGCTTCCACGAATTGTTGGATCAGTTTCTTACGTTCAGTATAGATCTACTCGGAAAACTGTTGATAATCTTCGTTTTATTTTTTATCGGAAAATGGATTATCCGCAAGATTAATAAATTTCTGAACAATATTTTTTCGAAACGATCGATGGACTCGGCGCTGAAAGGATTCCTGCTCAATCTCACGAACGTGATGCTGTTCATCGGCCTTTTCATTCTGATTATCAATATTGTCGGATCTCAGACCGTTTCACTGGCAGCCATTATTGGTTCGGCAGGTTTAGCCATTGGTCTGGCGGTGAAAGACAATCTCTCCAATTTTGCCGGTGGTGTTATGCTGCTTTTCAATAAACCGTTTAAGGGAGGCGATTACATCCAGGCACAAAACACCGAAGGAACTGTTAAAACAGTGGGAATTCTTTACACTACACTTACCACGATCGACAACAAAACTATTTATATACCCAACGGGCCACTCTCTACCGGAGTCATTATCAACTACACTACCCAAGAAAATAGGCGCATTGATTTGCCAATCGGTGTCGATTATGGATCGGATGTGGAATTGGTAAAGAAAATTCTTTTGGATGCAGCTTCACAACACCCGAAAATTCTTCACGATCCCGCTCCCTTTGCACGCATGTCGAAGATGAACGATAGTTCCATAGATTTTGTACTACGCGTATGGGTAAAATCGTCCGATTATTGGGAAGTCAATTTCGACCTTACGGAAGAGATTTATAAACAACTCAATGCCAATGGACTTAATATCCCATTCCCGCAAATGACCGTGCATTTCGCCGACAAAAATCAGGTGAAACTCGAATGACAAGATTGAGAAAAAACAAATGCAAATCGAATGATATTTTCATAAACTCAACCCGATACCCTTGCTTTTTTCTTCCTGAAGAATTTCTTTCAGAAAACGCACAATCAGAGGATTTTCTGTGGCAACATTATCATATTCGCCGCGGTCGTGCAACATATCGTAAAGCTGGTCATGCCAATCATTCCCCAATTCTGTATGGGTTAACGGATTATATGCTGCACCATTGTTCGGCTCTATATATTTCCATTGCCAGGTGAGAATGGTCAAACCGTCTGCAGAACCAATGATATAATCACGCCCCTTTTCGTCATGCCCCAACCAGGCATCGAGCTGATCCCGGCTGTCCGCAACTTCCTTTGCAGAAATATCCACGCATGCCAAGCGTGCCAACGTCGCCAATAGGTCAATTTGCGAAACAAGAGCTTCCGACTTTTTGGAGGCGATTTTCCCTTGCCAATTTACTATAAATGGTACTCGTGTTCCTGCTTCAAATGTGCTGTATTTTCCTCCGCGAAACGGCCCCCACGGCTTATGGTTCATCAGTTTTTCCACTGCCTGATCGGCATATCCGTCATCTACCACAGGCCCATTATCGCTTGTGATGATGATGAGCGTGTTTTCGCGAATCCCGGCACTTTCCAAGGCTTTTACGATTTCGCCAACCGACCAGTCGAACTGTACAATGGCGTCGCCACGAAACCCCATATCGGTCTTCCCCCAAAATCGCGAATTCGGATAACGTGGCACGTGAACATCGTTTGTGGCAAAATAAAGGAAGAAAGGGTTATCTTTGTTTGCCTCAATAAACTTCACGGCATGGGCTGTTATGCTGTCGGCAATATTTTCATCCTTCCACAATGCCGATTTTCCTCCTTTCATATATCCGATACGCGAAATACCATTCACGATGCTCATGTCGTGACCATGACTGGGCCTTAATTTTGTCAGCAACTCCGGATTATTCTTACCCGTAGGTTCTCCCGGAAAATTCTTCGTATAGCTCACCTGTATCGGGTCTCGGGGATCGAGACCGACAACCCGTTGATTCTCTACAAAAACGCAAGGTACACGATCTGCCGTTGCTGCCATAATATAGGAATAGTCGAAACCGATTTCTTTAGGGCCCGGCGTTATCTTGTCGTTCCAGTCTTGTTTTCCCGTTTCACTGCCCAATCCCAAATGCCATTTGCCTACAGCTCCGGTGGCATATCCGGCTTCTTTCAATATTTTGGGAACGGTGCATCGTTCGGGGTTGATAATCAAAGCCGCATCGCCGGCCGCAATCCCCGTTCCGTTGCGTCGCCACGGATATTCACCGGTCAATAGTCCGTAACGCGAGGGTGTACTGGTAGCCGCAGCCGAATGAGCATTCACGAAACGGATGCCATCCCGTGCCAAGCCATCAACATTTGGGGTTTGAACTCTCGTTGCACCATAACAGGACAAATCGCCAAATCCCAAATCATCTGCGTAAATAAACACGATATTCGGTTTGGCGATTTGCTGCGCAAAGCCGGTCGACGTCATAAGCCCCAAAGAAAGAGCGGAAAATATTTTGTTCATAATATCTCGTAAATTTTAGAATCTTGATGTGAATTTACAATCCGTTGCGGAATATTTTTCAAAAATGTTTATAGGCATTATAAGTTGCCTGATTTCCGTTTTCATAGCCCAGCCATGGAAAAAACGAACCGCCGTATTCTAACTGGTCATTGGCTCATATACCGGCATAATACGCCTCCCGGTGAATGTACCAATCCCATTTAAGTTTCAAAGATACTTTCGGAAGCCCTGATCTTGGAAAAATAAAAAGTGGATGACTTAGCTTCCCGTTGATCTCCACACTATAATTACCTGGTTCAGTGATAGTAAAACAAATTTTATCCTCTTTGATCACCGGTTTAATCCCGGCACTCAAAGGACGAACATCTACCCATTTAACCGTTACTTTGCTCTCAATTTCAACAGAAACAGCCTGTTCCATCTCAAAAGCGGCAAATGAACAAGGAACAGGATTATCTATTACATGCACCGGAATACCGTCAACTGTCAACGTATAACTATCGGAAGCCTTTATTTCTTCCGGACAAGAGTAAGTCCTTATGGAAGCGAATATCGATTGAGAAAAAGGGATCAAAATAAAAAAACATATTTCCTCATAATTGAATGGGGAATTAATATAACTCTGATAAAAATCATAATTATCAATACTTCTGAAGCAAGTTCAACAGCTTACGATCCAGCTGATGTCCGTGCCACGCTTCATATGTCACATCTTTTCTTCCTGAATCCAGCACTCCGAAGTCGCCCCGGAAATTCCACAGTGCCCAGCCGATCTGATGGCTGGTGAGGATCTGCAACATATCTTCAAACCATGCGAGGAAAACATCATGAGGTGTCTCATTGTAACATCCGCATTCACCGCAATGTACCCCCACACCTTGCTTCACCAGATCGGTCCAGGGACGATAAAAATCTTCGAGCACCTTACGGTCAAATTTTTCACCGTTGATCACACCCGGCCATACAGGCACCGGTGCATCATCGGGGTTTTTCCATACCCAACCGGCTCGATAGTGGGATACATAATGTGGATAATAGCCCCTGCAACTTTGCCCTATGGGAAGATCAGTCAACTCGGGAATTACTAAAGCACCGCCGTTATTCCCGTCAGCAACTACCATTCTGTCGGCATTCTGCCGGTGGATAACGTCCAGGCATCCAACAGCGACTTTACGGTATATACTTCCCGGAATGGCTGTGGCCGGAGAGAACTGATCGTTCATATCTTCCTTGAAACAAGGCTCGTTGACTAGATCGAAACTTAATAATTCTGGGGAAACATTTTTAAACCGTTTCGCCCACATATCCCAGTGCCGGTAAAATGCCTGCTGTGCCTCTTCGTCCTTCCATAAGTTAAAGGGTTCGTGAAATCCGGCATTGATACAGAAACCGGGGGCCCGATGTAGATTGAGGCTTACATGCAAATGGTATTTATTGGCCGTATAGACTACTTGTTCGATAGCATCAATCGCTTCTTCCCTGAACCCAACTGTTTCTTCGGGAGTGATATCCCTTCCGGAAGCCGGATCATACTTCAAATAGCTGGGATATGCCATAGGAATACGGACAAAGTCGAATCCCCAGTCGGCCATCCATTTAAAATCCTGTTCCGTCGCCGCAAACCGAGCAGGATTTGCGACATATCGTTGAGGAGAAAAGAAGTCGAGGACATTAAACCCACGCCAGCGAGGCAGATTGTTTGTAGACTTTTTGTCATCAACCGTCTCAAAAGCATTCAGGGAAGGGTTAACCACCAACAAAGCGGTGCCGACAGCCGTTGTTTTCAAAAATTGACGTCGCTTCATATTTTTTTCTATCAAATATTAGTTGCTTATTCTTTTAATTATCTTAAAACCGGAATCCTCTGAATGAATGAGGTTTTATTTTTATTTCAAACAATTTTACATCGCTATCAATTTTGGGGTTACCAAATGAAGATTTTTGTGATTCACCAGAGATTTTTTCACCCGATACCGCATCGGTAATTTCATTCTCATTCTTATTCAAAAGAATTTTTACAGAAACTTCTTGATCGAGAAACGAATGTACAAGAAATGAATGATTATCATAAACAAACAAACTGATTTTGGCGGGTCCTTCCAACCTTACATTTAAATGGCCAGCAACGACCTGACGTAAACGATTTAAAACAGATTCAGGCAAGTTGTACAGATCAACAAAATTATCGGGAATTGTCCAAACGTAAAATTTTCCTTTTGAATAATCGGCTGAATGTAAAACAGGCCAACCATTTGTATCGTCCAGTGCAGAAATGATTTCCCAAGAATCATTGGTCAAATAATTTATCTGGGGAATCAACATTTCATTCCCAGAAAAAGATATTTCCCATCCTGTCGAAAAAGTTTTTACGTTTGCCTTCCGATCTGTAACTCGCAACTCAACAATATCTTCAATTCCTTTTCCTTCCATGGCTTTGTAAAAACCTGAAGTAACTACCACATTCCCTCCCCGTTTCAGTTGGGCTTTTATTTTATTGATAATATCCGGGTCAAAAGAGGCAGTTTCAGTAAGTAACACAACTGGTTCATTATTAGGAAATTCAGGAACCATTTCAATCGGAATACCTATCATGCTAAAGTAATTTTGTAAAAAATCTTCTCCTACTGAATGAAATGGCTTATAACTCTTCACCCCAACAGGTTTCCCCAATTTCCCTAAAACTTTATCAACTGTTTCAAGGGAATATCCAGCAGCCCGAGCCATTTTGGTTGGAATAAATACACCACCATCTTTAAGCGGAATAGGTTTTTTCATTTCCTCAAAATTGAAAATGCCCTGCCAGGAGGGGCGTAAATCTTCTTTCAGGGGATAAAGCATTTGCCGGATATCAAACAATGTTATTTCAGGAGCTTTTGCAAAAAGCGTAAGCCACAATTGTTCAGCATAACGGTCGATATCGCGTAAGCCACCTGTATCTACCCAACCGCCTCCGTTTTGGTCTGGTTTTATATTTTCAAAATACCTGAAAATAGCATAGCTTTCATATTGTTGCAAATGTTGATTGGAAGAAGGGTCACGTGTTTCAGTACCCGTATAAATGCCATCAAATAAGGGCGGTTCATCTTTCAAATTAAAACCAAGACCTTGAAAATGCTCGTACCAATTGGGATACTTTATAATAACCTTTACCTTAGGATTTACAGCTTTTGCCGGATTAATTACCAAATTGGCAGCAGCATCTTTCATAAGCTCTAGACGATAATCTGTCCAACTTTTATTACCTTTTGCCGCGATACACAAATCACATTTGCAATTGGTAAAAAAGAAATCGTCCAGAATAAATTCGTCAAAGTGACGTGCAGTAAGCTCAGCTATTTCTTTTACTTTCTGCCTATGTTCAGGATTGGAATAGCAAAATGTTTCGAAATTATTACTTTCGTTAATGGTATAAGTAATTCCACCGCTGACTTCAAGACCTTTTCCTTTGAAAAATCGAATAGCTGTTTCTAAAGTTGCATCATCAACTGTTAAAAGGTCACGATGAGTTTCCAGATAGATTTTATCTACGTGGACTTGTTTCGAAATTGTATCCCAAGCATTTTTCAACCAATTCGGATCACTCATTTTTTTTACTTCATAAGCTCGACAGTAAATAGCACACTTGAAATTTTTATAGTTTTGCGCTGTAATAGATAAATTTATAGAAATACAGGCAAGTACGAGAAAAAAGAGTTTTAACTTTTTCATTTTATTTTATTTATTTTCAATGTATTAGACAATATAAATTTCCGATATAATTTGTCGTTTAAAAACAAAAATCAAAAACGAAAGAAAAGGAAGTTTCTTTTTTCAATATTCATAAAGAAAATACTGATTAATTAATGTGTCCTGTTAAACAACTCAAATCCCATACGACTGTTGTGGTAAGGACATTTCCATAGATCAGCTTTCGGCCTACTCCTATCGGGAGTGCCATCAGGCAAAAGACCACCGAACCATTCCCCATATTCTTTATCAATAAGATGTGATTCAATCCATTTCCAAGTCTTAATTGCAGCATCAAGATATTTTTCATCGTTCGATATTTGCCAGGCATTGTAAAACGCAATAACAGATTCGGCTTGAGGCCACCATTCTAAACCACCCTTTATCTCTCCATTATTTCGTTCATACAACATAGCACCCTCCTTGGTCCATCCTTCACTCATCTGAGTGTCCACGAGTTTTAGTCCAACAGGCAATACCTCTTCAATTATATCCTCTTCATCCAATACTTCTGCTGCTTCTAAAAGTAACCATGACAGCTCCATATCATGTCCATACGAATCAATATTTTCAAGATTTTGCCAATCTTTTGTGAAGAATAGATGTTGGTGCCAAGTGTCTTGATCTATAATTTTATTTAGAAAAATTTCAATTAATCCTCTAAGCCGTTCTTTCAGCACCGGGTCTTTCCAAACTCTGTAAAGTGTTGTATATGCTTCCAAAACATGTAGATGTGTATTCATTGTTTTTTCTGCAATACCCTTACCATCGTAACCATAACGCTCTGGTTTTTTCCAGTTTCGAGTAAACGATTCTATGTAACCTCCATTATCATTGTCAAACGAATACTTTTCTAACGTTCTATATAGTTCAATTGCGTACTGCAGACTTTCACAGTTGTTTGTGGCACGATAATGTTCTGCAAGTCCATATATTCCAAATGCGATTCCATAAGTTTGCTTTTCAACAATTCCGGGCGAACCATCTGCATTTACACTCCAATAAGTACCTCCATACTCCGTATCAATAAAATGATTAACAAAGTATTTTTGAGCTCGATCAGCTATCTCTTTATAATCCGAATCATTAAATATAAGATATGCCGCAGAAAAAGTCCAAAGTATTCGTGCATTTAGAACACTACCTTTTTGGCTTGTTTTTATTGGTTCTCCATTATTCTTTAATGTTCCGTAAAACCCACCTAAAGGGTCAGGTGCATACTTGATCCAGAAAGGAAGAATATTCTCTTGCAGATCTTCAACTACCTCATTTACTAATTGCTGAGATTTGCTTATAGTTAATGATTCTGCAGTTACAGTTATATCGAACTGCAGAATCATTATTGATAAACATGTTATGATATAATATTTCACCATGGTTTATTTATTTCGACATTAACTGCTGAGCAGCAAGAACAAGAAACATATAGTGTGAAGATCCGCCTCCCATTACATATTCAACCTGTTGCCACAGATATGGGAATTCAAGCAATTCAGGGAAGTCCGGACGAATCAGAGCAGTACCGGATATAACACCTCCGGGTATATAAGACCAGTCGGCCCTGTTTAGACCATAAGCAACTGTTGCAGAGTTAGCACCTACTCCTGATGCGAATGAAGCTGTATTTGATCCCGGATGACATCCTAAAATGAAATTTAGTGCATTGTAAATGTAGTCAGAATCGAAAATATCCGGATAAGCAGTGTACAGAAAATAATGTTTGAACCCAAACTCCTGAATATCCCACCCTGCGCCCCAGATATGAGGACGGTAAGGAATACCGTAAGGTGTTTCAGATGCCTGATTGACTAAGTCGGAACGTAAGCCATGCAGAGCTTGTCTAAAAGATTTTGAAAATTCAGCATCGTTAATTTTTTTTTCAGCTCGACCAAGAAACCAACCAAAACGATTTATATTATCTGTTATAAAGTCGGTTTCTTTTAAAAGCCAGTTTTTATATTTTACATCACCGGTAGTAAGAAACAGTTCAACAGCAGCTTGCACCTTAGCCGATTTAGAACGATTGTTTTGTTCGGTAATTTCAAACAGTTCTTGAGCACACTTTAATGCCTGTATGCCGAGAGTGTCGTTAAATCCTTTTAATACACGCGATGCCGCCGCCAACTCGGCTGCAGTGGTCAGTTCGCGAGCCGGATTGTTTTCAGTAAATACCCAGCGATCATCCTCGTTACCAATAACATTATCAGTCATTGCAGCTGCATCTCCTAACATTACATACTGGCGCAAATTATTGCAAATAATACCGCGATAAAGACGACCCAATGACCGATAAGCTCCAACTACAGAAAGAACACCATTCTCAATCTGCTGAAGCAAATCAGGTTTTCCATCCGGTTGATGAATTTCCGTAATTCTTTTATGCTGATCTATTGAAGTAACATCATAATCTACCTTAAATGCTTCATAAGCAAGTGATAAAATATATGCTTCACCAGCCTGCGATTCTACGCGAAGGTCAAAATCTCCAGCATCATGCCATCCACCAATATTCAAACCAGGAACCACATCAACGGAATTATACTTCGTTAACGTAGAAGGTCCTTGAGCATAGCCATCAATATGATTGAAATCAACCGGCGCCATACGCGCATCATCCATATGACAGCAATCATGCCAAACTCTATATTTTTCATTTACCCGCATATGACACATCTGAACAGGTAAAAAATATTCAAGAACCGGTTGCCAGACTCCACGATCATATACATCATTTGCAATTTTAAACACAGAAGACATTGAATCACCATATCTTACCTGATACAAACCCTCTTCAGTCACTTCAGTGAAATCGAACTGAAGATAATTATATCTCAAGAATTGTCCCCATTCCTTGCTATTATCTATCATAATCTCCTTGTCTCCTTCCGATGTGATTTTATACAATACAGGTTTATGAATATCAGTGTCTCTTTTATCCAATTCAATAATCGCTTTTTTTTGCTGATTTGGATGGTATCCAACTTGTGAGGTTTGTACAATGGGCTTATAAATCCAGTTAGAAACAACATTAGGAGTAATAATCCACTCTATCGCACCTTTTGTTTTACCTTCAGGAATCTCACTTCGTACAACAAACCAACCATTATTGTGATTCATGCGTCCGTCATACAATTTAAGTTCAGTCCCCTTTGACTCTATCATGAATTTATTATAAGGGTCGTCAGGTCTGACTACAAAACGCTTCCCCACAGCATAAGGCATCGAGACTATGTCGTCGGCAATAATTGGGCTATAACCCTTACCTGCGAGTTGTTTTTTTGAAGCCTGTCCTTCTGGGTTGAAGTCCCCGGAATGACTATGGTTTGAGGGTTCATACTTTGTTGGTCCATTAGGCTGTTGAGGAAATATTCCTGATTGCTCATCCATAATCCAAGGTTTTCCGAAAAGTGATCCCGGAAAAAGCTCAAGATTGAAACCAACTTTTCCGATAAACTTTTCAGGAATTGGACTATCAAGATCTACCGTTATTATAATAGAACCACCTTCACCTCTAATATGTACCGAGTAATTGAATACTAAATCAGGGTATATCATCGGGTTAAATCCAGCCATATGCATAGAAGAATCAGGGTACATTAGAAATGCTGAAATAGTGTTTTTGTCAATGTCTGCAATGCGATTAATCTGCTTCGGAACCGGTTGCCACTGTCCCGGTGTAGGTTCTAACCTTATATCTCCGTTTGTTGCAACTCTGTTTCCGTGCATAATAATAGACACTCCTCCCTGATGACCTTCAGGATATATGTCATCAAATGCCATAACGTCAACGCCTTTATTCTGAAAATAACCTGTAGGACCTAGTATAAACTCTTGTGCATGCAGTGAATAGATGCTTAGTAATACAGTTAAAGTAACTAAGAGAAAAGATAGTTTATTATTCATAAATTTTTTATTTAAAGTATGAGTCCACTTTAAATAGTGGTAATTTGAAGTTTAAAAAATAAGTTCTTTGATTTTTTATTTCCGGTTTTTATTGAACGAGGAAGTAAAAAAACAATAAAGAAGAAAAGTTTCTCCATAATGGAGCTCTTTATATAGCGAAAATGGGTCATCAAACCATTTTCATGCGCTCTTTGACCTGTTGTTATCAGATAATTCACAAGACGGACATGATTTATCCATAAACATCGGGCGAAAGTAAACAATTTATGTTTGAGTAAGCCTCTGTATCGTGTTTTGTTGTTCCTCGTATGAAAACAATACTGAAAGATGGTTGCCTCCACGTTGTTTCTTTTGTTCTGTTCCTCCTTAGGAATGGAGGTCAGTTTGCGCCTTAGTTCGGCTATTGCTATTTGTTCGTCGGTAAAATACCGGTACTTGCTCTTACCCTCGGTGGCAATCCTCCATTTATCTCCCGTCTTGTATGCAGGGATAATCTCTCCGGTTTCGATATGGGTGACAACCAGTTCTTCATCCTTCATTTCCAGATCGTATTTGGATTGCCTTCCCTGTAATCCGCTCGTTATAAGTTCAATCGAATTCTTCTCGGCAAACTCCCTGTTATCCTTCGATTGGTATGCTCCATCGGCATAGACTTTCTCTATTGTATTATCGGAGCTTACCTTCTCCCGGATATGGGTAACGGCTTCCTTTAGGTAGTCGTTGTCGGCCGCACTTGCCCCTTTCACCTGAACGTTTACGATCAGGTTGGGTTTGTCTTTCTGTTCATCCGTATCATCACAGGTCTCGGTGATGTTCACACTGTAACCCTTTACCTTTTGCCCTCCTTTTTCCCGATAATCGGCATCGGGGTCATTGTGGTTTTGAACGCTTTTGGCCGCGATATCTTCCTTGGGTCGAAGAATGACTTGTCCCTTGACGACTTCATATTGTTCATGGAAGACACGGTGAAGAAGGTCGTAGCCGGGAGTGGTTTCTGAAAGGCGTTTTAGAACCTGATAAATGAGCTGGCCAAGGGAAGAGATTTTCTCACCTATGGTTTCACTGTTTAGACGGTATATCATTTCCCCGGCATCTTCTTCCAAAAAAAGAAGGACCTGTTTTCTGAGCTTGGGGTTCAAAAGAAGCAGTCCGCTCTCGCCAAGAGCTTTGATAAACTGACGAAAAGTATTGTGAATAATCTCGAAACGCGAATACCCGGCGATGTTGCTGCCAATGAGCTTACTGTCCATACGCACCGATTTACCGGATATCTTGAAACGGGACAGTTGGTCTCCGGTGAGCTGTTCGAAGCTCTTTTCCATCAGGTTGACGCCCTGTCGGTTTTCGTATTCGCAAATGCGTCTTCTCAGTAAATAATAGGTATCGATAGAGGGCACGACATCACTCAGGGAGAAAAGGCCCAAAGCTTTGCGCACCAGCAGATCGAATTGACATTTTTCAAACAGCTCTTCATCACTGCAGCCGAAGCCTTCCTTGATAATGGACATGGCGATAATCACCCGTATGGAAGCGTTTGGAGCGCCCATGTTACCCTCTTTGAACAGAGGAGAAAAAACGGTTTCGTCTATCTTGGAGGTCACATTTGCATAAAACAGGTTATGCCATCCGTGGGGATCATCATACTTTTTTGCTTCACGCTTTCTCATTTGGGTGGAAGGCGTGGAAAACAAGTCAAATTGCGGATTTTCCGGTGTCTTCTTGAACATGATTTCTTGATCTTTAACGGGATACAATATACGATTTTTTTTGTCTGATAACAATAGATTTTAAGCGCGTTTTATCAACAAAAAACAGAATTAAAAACAACAAAATTAAAGTCATCGACTTTTTAAAGTGGACTCATCCATTAAAACGTAAACGATCTTATGATATGAAATGCCAATTAGCATGTAAACGATCTTATGATATTTATCACTTATTCAGTACAGCATTATAGTACTGATGCAATGTGTCGGTAGTTACTTTCTACCTCCTTTGCAGTGGAGAACATGATATTCTGTTGGTGGTGGCCGGTTCTTTGTTCTCAAAGCTTTTCCGGTGTTTCTAGCCTGTGGCAATCTGCCGGAAAAAAAACTCCGATACTGAACACTCGCACGGATTCGCAATGAAGCATGCTCGTCACAACTTCTTTGTGCAAATTCCTGCCGGTATTGCAACCTGCATTGTCTTTGCTTAAACCTCCACTCAGCAATAAAATGTCCCCATCTTTGGTTTAACTTCACCCCTTCGCATCTGCCGGCACTTTTTGAGTGTGAGCAGTCCCTGCAACCATTGTTGCGCCAATCTTGTGCAAGATCGTCCGTGTTTTCCCCTCCACCATATTACTACGGCTTCTCCGGAACGGACTTTATCACTACTACGAGCTCATCTGCCACCTCCACCCTCTTAACAGATTCTTGTCTCTCAACTTGTTTCTGCGGCTGACCGCCAAAATCGGTTCGCTTTCGCTATGTTCACAGTACTTACTAAGCCTTCCTTCAAACCCTGCCGTTGCCGGCAACGCCCTTGACTTCGTATTGCCTTCCCTCCAGTGAGGCGGCACAGCTCTCTTGCAAGCTGCAAGATTGATTTGCATGCAGGGCAAACAAAAAGCAGGCCCAGTATCCTTGCAGCCTGCTTTTGATTATGGATAACCGGTATGTTGTACTGCTAATTCATTTTTTGATACACCCTTACGTAGTCAATCTGAAAACGATGCGGGAACAATGAATCATCGATACCTTTCTGTCCGCCCCAATTGCCTCCGATGGCCAGGTTTAGCAAGAGATGGAATCTCTTGTCGAATGGCCATTCGGCAAATCCGGTGCCTTCATTTTCGAAAGTGAAATAGAGGTTGTCATCCACATAAACACGATACGCATCCGCTTCCCATTCGAGTGCATAGAGGTGAAAATCAGTGTAGGAGGTGGGGACGTATATCTTTGCATTTTTCTGTGTCCCCTGCACATGGTTGTAGCTTTGGGTATGTGCTGAGCCTATAATGGTGTCGGGGTCATAACCCACATTTTCCATGATGTCTATTTCACCGCTGGCAGGCCAGCCACCGTATTCCCAATCGGTGGAGAGCATCCATATAGCCGGCCACGTCCCTAATCCTGTGGGGAGCTTGGCCCTTATTTCAAAACGGCCGTAGAGCCAGTCTCCTTTCTCTTTGGTGATCAGCCTGGCTGATGTATATCGCTTACCTCCCATGCTGTCGATACGGGCGGTAATGGTTAGTAACCCATTATTGACATAGGCGTTGGCAGAGTCACCGGCCGTATAATACTGAGCTTCGTTGTTGCCCCAGCCCCAGCTGTTCCCCTCCGTGTCGTAGCTCCACCGGGTGGTATCGGGAAGTCCGGTGTAGTCGAATTCTTCGTCCCACACCAGTTGCCACGTTCCCGTTGGGGTCGTAATCGTCTCATACGAATCACCTTTCTTGCAGCTGGTGATGCCAATGACCAGCAGGATAAACAGGCATAATTTATTTCTCATAGGTTTGTCTTTACATCGCTTGTTGCCATGGCGGCAACAAGCGATACGAATTGATGCGTTTATTTTAATACCCACATTATTTTATTGATCTCATCGTAACCGTCGTACTGACGATTCAGTGCCTCTTCCAGATTCTCCCTGTTGTAGTTTGATTCTGCTCCCGGATACAACCAGCGCATCGGGATACCGTTCCTGTTGTTCTCATTGAGACTGGTTGTCGGATTAATCGGAAACACGGGATACGTGTTCCTTCTGTATTCGAAAAAACTTGTTTCTGCATCCTGCATGAACTGAAGGATGTAGCGCTGCATCCAGATCTGTTTCAGCTGCTCGGCGGCTGTGGTTTTGAAGGCGGCTTCACCGGTGAAATAACCGGCAATGTAATCCGTGGTGACCGGCATCTCATGGGCGTAGCTTGCCGTTGCCTGCGTCATGACATCGGTCAGTGCCGCTTTCACACCGGACTCATAATAAGCTTTGGCGTCACCGGTAATCCATCCTTTCAATACTGCCTCAGCCATTATCAACTGTTGTTCGGCAAAAGTGACCACTCTCAGCGGTTCGCAAGCCTCCTGCTGCAAATATCTTTTGTTGAGCAGCGAGTAGAGGTTGTTGCTGTGTCCCGAATTCATCACAGCATATTCAATGTCCACATCCACACCCACATAAGCAGCGGTGTCAGAAGGTGACAATCCTTCAGCTATTTTGGCCCCTGCCGGTTCCCCGTAATAGAAGAGCCGCCGGTCGTTGAGTGATTTTAATTGGTTGACGAGAAGAGAACTGAGAATCGTTCTGCTGGTGAACAGGTCGTTCGTGCCGGAAAGAGGATGTCTGTTTTTCGAAGAATACATCAGACCATAGTAGCCCGTGGAAGCATCCATGATATGGCCGGCAGAAACGATCTCTGCAAACCGTGTCTTTAGATTGATGCCTCCAATCGTCTCTTTTTTACTGACCGTCATCAACACTTTTAGTGCAAATGCGTTGACCGCCTTTCGCCACTTCACAGGGTCGCCCTTGTAGGGGGTGGGATCGCCGTCAAATGTCCTTCCATTGGCAAAATACTGATCGGCTGCCTGAAGTTCATCCAGCACACCTTTCAACACCTGTTCCTGTGTGTCGTACTTCACCTTATAAATACCATCGGCACCCAGTCCGGCTTCACTATAGGGGATATCTCCCATTTTCATGGTGAGCGTGTAAAAGGTGTATGCCTTGGCAAACGCTCCCACACCCCGATAAGAGTCTTCCATCACTCCGCCTTCGGCATATTCAATCATTTTCTGAATATTGGGCAGAATCGTCATTGCATCAAAATAACCGCTCCCGATTTTGTTGTATTGCTGGTCCAACTGGCCTTCATTGGCGTATCCAACATATTTGGGCAGGGCATTGTCTGCGATCAGAGACTTGCCGTCTCTGCCGGCAAATTTTGTATAACGCAGTATCACATTGGTTGCCAGAAGCGAAGCGCTGACCGTTGTCGTGTCATCGGGATTGGTATTGATCTCTTCAAAATTGTTGCAACCCAAAAGCAGGAAGAGCGATAGAAGCGATAATCCCGCACGGTATAAATATTTGTTTATTTTTTTCATATCTGTTGTTATTATAAACCTGTTTGACCGATGATTAAAATACAACTTTTACATTGAATCCCAAGTAACGGATGGAGGGATCACTAAAGTTCTCATAACCACCATCCGGATCGGAGTACTTGAACTGCCTGGCCCATAAAAATACATTCTGTCCCACCGCCGATATGGAAGCGCTCCTGGCTTTGAACCTGCTGCTCAGACTTTCCGGCAGGTTGTAGGTGAGTGAGACCTCTCGCACCTTGAAGAAGGTGGTCGAGTAGGCATCCAGTGGAGAAGGTGAACCACCCCAGGCTGTTCCCTTGTGCAGGTTGTTGATGTAGGTCTGATAGGTTACGGCCACATCATTGGGTGCGTAGGTCCTGTTATCGCTGGTGATGTTACCGTAGGTATCATACGTAGCCTCACCGGAGACTACTTTGACTCCTTCACCAGTATAGTTCCGTGAACCGGGATTGTTGGCATCGAGGAACCTTTCGGGCACGACCGAATTGGGATGTGAACCGGCTCTCCACATGTACATCTCTGTGGTTGTCTGCGCAATACCACCTACCCGTCCGTCGAGTGAAATGCCAAAGGTGAAGTCTCTGAAACGTAAAGAACTGTTTATTCCCCACAACCAGTCGGGGTCGGCATAGCCAAACAATGAAGTGTATGGTGAGTAGAGAGGTAATCCATTATTATGAATGATGTTTCCTTCCGGATCTTTCTGATAATCGTTCAGAATGTAATGATCCACTCTCTTTCCTACGGCTACCCAAGGTTTATCGGTTGAATAAACAGAGTCGAGCTGTGTATAGTAACGGGCATATTTTGACCAGTTCAGGGCAAGATCCCATTGCCAATCCCTGGATTTCACCGGTGTGCCGGCTGCTGTTATTTCGACACCTTTACGGGTAATTTCTTCATCAATGTTTACATAATTGTTATAGTACCCGGAAGCAGGACTGATAGGGGCCAATTTGAGGAAGTCGTACATTCTTTTCTCGTAGTAAGAAACATCCAGCGATGCCCTATTCTTGAGTACATTGATGGCTGTACCCACCTCAAAAGTGGATGCCGACTCGGGCAGCACATCACTTCCCTTGATGGTGGATGGATAGGATGCTGAGCTTAAATCACCCCATGCATTCGATGTGATGGTATAGACCGAGTTGATCGAATAAATACTGGCGGGTGTTTTGGACGACGTCCAGGAACCCCTTAACTTCCACAGTGAAAGCCAGTCGTATGCAGGCAGTAATTCCGATACAATAAAGCTGCCCGAAACAGAGGGATAGAGATAGGAACGGGTGGATTCTGGAAGGGTGGAGCTCCAGTCGTTACGGAAGGTGGCTTCTGCATACAGCAGGCTTTTCCAGGAAAAGCCTAGTCTGCCATACAAACTGTTTACCTGTTGCTTGAACATCACCGACCTGACGGCTGCCGGGTTCACCGATGCCTTCAGGGAATAGAAAGCCGGGATGGTCAGTCCGCCCTGAGTACGTGCTTCCATTCCATCGTCCTGTCGGTAGTAGATGGTACCTCCCACGAAACTTTCCATGCGAAGATCGCCGAATGTTTTGTTCACGGACAGTATGAAATCGTTGTTCAAGCTGTATCCCCGTCCCAATCCGATATTGTAGGAGCCTCTCTGCGATTCACCCCATACCTCTGTGCCACCATTCAGTACAGTCGCGCTTCCGGCACCCTGGAAGGAACCTTTGGAGACGGTGATATCCTGTCTGTCGCTGTAGATGTCGAAACCGCTACGTGCTGTAGCCTTCAGCCAGTCGGTAAAGTTATAGTCAATGGAAACCGACCCGTTAAAGATGTCCCTGTTCTGACTGTGTGTTCTCTCATAACGGTCGAAGTAGGGGTTGTTGTTGGTGGAGGTATAGCTGCTGTTCTGCACTTCGTTGGGAATGACCCAGTAGTCCCGGTATTGTCTCAGATCCCAGTCGGGAGCAGACCATATCAGCAGTGAATACATGGGATCATAGCCCGTATATCCCCTGAAGCCGATATTGGGGGTGGTCTGTTTATTATAGGTCATGGAGGCGGATAATAGTAATTTGTCGAATTTCATGTCGCCACCCAACCCAAACGTCAGTTTGTCATATTTGGAATTGGGATATTGTCCCTTGTTGTTCACCCATGTGACAGAAGTGCGAAAACTCCCGAACTCGCCCTGCTGTGCAATATTCACGTTGTTGTTGAGGATGTAACCTGTTTCCAGGAAATTTTGAAAATTATCCTTTCCGATGGGAAGATAGGGCATTGGCTGCATCGATTTGGAAACAGGATCCCATTGGATGATCTCCCTACCATCCAGAGGTACACCCCAGGATCCATCACCCGAGCGTACATATTCCAGGTTACCCTCTGCATTCTTTCGTACGACGCGGCCAAAACTCGACTGCATCTCCGGTATGGCCAGGTAACCGGCGGCAAACATCGTTCCTGAATTGACAGAAACAGAGAGACCTTTGGCCGATAATCCCTTTTTGGTGGTCACCATAATCGCACCACTGGACCCTCGGTACCCGTAGAGGGCAGAAGCGGTGGCACCCTTCAGCACACTGAGGCTCTCCACATCATCCGAAGGGATATCGCGCAATGTCATGTTGGCATAGGGTACACCATCGATCACCAGCAGCGGTTCCTCCCCGCGGATCTGAATAGAGGGTGCCTCGGTAAATTCAGTGCTGTTCCGTACCAGCAGACCAGCCACCTTCCCTGAGAGAGAGGTGCCTACATCCACACCTTTCACTGTCTGCAGTCCGTCACCCTCAACCGATTGAACGGAATAGCCCAGTGCTTTCTCTTCTCTCTTGATGCCCAGAGCCGTGACGACCACTTCGCTCAGCATCTCCGTGTTTTCCTCCATTACCACCTCGAAAGAATTTCTCCCGGCTGTATTGAGGATCACATCCGCATAGCCCAGATAGGTTATTTTTAGGGTTGCGTTCCGGTTTACACTCAGCGAGAAATTACCGTTGTAATCGGTGACGGTGCCGTTGGTGGTGCCGACTTCAATGATGTTGGCTCCGATAATCGGTTCGCCATTGACATCCACAACTTTTCCCGTTATCGTTTTGCCTGGCTGTTGGGCAGAACGAATCATTTCGGCAACAGTGGAGGCATTTCGGTTGGTTTTTTTCATCAGCACGATGTAGTTGTTCTCAAAATCGTAACCGATGTCGGTGCCCGCAAAAGCTTCATTGAGATACGCCGATACTTTGTCCGACTTGCGTTGAACATCCACCTTTCGGTTGGCATCTACTTCGCGATTGCTGTAAACCACCAAATAGTCGGTTTGTTTTTCAATTTCATTGATGAGTTGACCCACGGTCATCGAATTCGTTTTCAATTCGATAACCGCGTCCTGGGCTTTTGTATTCAGAGCCAGCAACTGAAACGAGAAAATAAAAAGAAAAATAAAAGAGATTTTCATGATTCTTATTATGCCGGCGACGGCCTCATTTTTTATTAAATAAGGTATTCTTAGAAATTTAAATTTCATATCTTTGTAAAGTTAAAAGTGAATACTAAAGTTGATTAGGTGTTTGCTTTACCGGGGCGACGAGTGTTGGCGCACTTGTCGCCTCTTTTTTGCTTTCATGGACGTTTTTTTCTCATAGACATGTTATTTTTTAATGGATTGATAAATTTATTTGCTTAATGTTAGGATATGATTTTCCGGGTCTTTTTTTATGTCGAAATGATGTATTTTTCGGATGATGTGTAAAATCTCGTCAATACCGTCGCTCTGACGGAATTTACCGGTATATCTCACGTTAAATATTTCAGGATCTTCCACTTTGATGGTAACGTCGTAATAGAGTTGCAATTTTTGGAGAATTTCGAGCAAGCTTTCGTTGTCGAAACTGTAAATACCGTCTTTCCACAGAAAATAATTGGGATTGACAATCTCTGACACCGAAATATTTTCTCCATCTATCGTGGCTTCGTCGCCGGGTCTCAACACGAGCGTTCCCTTGTTACCCCGATCGACCTCGACCGAACCTTCAAGAAGTGAAATCTTCGAGCGATCGTCATTTGGATAATCTCTTACATTGAATTGAGTCCCCAGCACTTTCAATCGGATGTTTTGTGTCGAAACCAGGAAAGGTTTTCGAGGGTTTTTGGCAACATCAAAGTACGCCTCCCCCGTTAGGGTTACCTGACGTTCTTTGCCTGCAAAACGAGAAGGATATCTCAAGGTAGATTTGGCATTGAGCCATACTGTCGTACCATCCTGCAGCGTGATTTGTGCCCTTTGCCCGGCAGGCACATATAGGGTGTTGAAGGCTGTATTCCGAGTAGAGTTTTCTGCAAAATAGAGCGTAGCGAAAACGGTAGAAACAATCAGTGCAAGTGCAACAGCTGCAATTTTCCCGATTTTTATAAGAAATAACTTTCGCTGTTTGGCTTGCAAACGGCGGGTAAATATCCGGAAACTTTCTTTTGCCGTTTCGTCATCTCCGGGGTGTGCCGAAAGCTGTGTCAACGCAAAAAGATTTTGCATTTCTACAAACTCGTTCTTCAATGATTCGTCTCCTCCGATCAGTTTCAACAATTGCAAACGTTCCGATTCATCGAGTTCGCCGAGAAAATATTTCAGTATTCGGTCGTCCATTTTTGTCCTTTATATAGTTATAACGAATGACCGTAGAAAAACCACCAAAGAATTTTAAAAAAAATGATTTAAATCAATAGAAAAAACAATATGGGGAGATAATCCTTAAGGATTTCCCTGAGCTTCCGGTAGGCAATAGACATCTGGTTTTCAACGGTATTGAGAGAAATATTCAATTCTTCGGCAATTAATTTCTGTTTTTTCCCTTCTATTTTATTCATGACGAATATCTGACGGCACCTTTCGGGAAGCGATTGAATGGCATTGTCGATAATTGTTTCGATATTGGCGTCGGATATAATTTGTTCGTCAAGAGCCTCTAACGACTGCAATTTCATTTGCATGGCCAACTCAAATTCTTCCTGCATGGCATGAGTTGCATTCAGCACCACTATTCGATGTCGATGGAAGTCGATGCACCGGTTTTTAATATTTGTGAACAGATAAGCCGTTAAATTGATTTGACTCGAAAGAAATTCTCTTTTTGTCCATAGATCCATAAAGGCATCCTGGACAATATTCTCTGCATCTTCCTCATTAACAACATATTCCTGTGCAAAACGCTTTAATCGGGGATAAAAGGAAACATATATATCCTCAAAGTTGGCACTATCTTTCGGATTGTTTTGCATCAAAATATTTTTTTTATTCGATACAAAAATAAGTAAAAAAACATTTAGTACATGACAAAAATTATATAGCGATATAATTATTTGATAATCAATAAAATAATTATCATTTTATTTGGTAAAGACCTTGAAATTTTGTATCTTTATAGCTGACTAACAATTGGTTATAACGAAAACAAAAGATTCCAAGGTCTCGTACAAAAGTAGTGATTTAACCTCAGTTTTGGTTGAACACTTCGGTAAAAGTTTAAACTTAGCCCGAATAAAGTTTATTAGCCTGTTTATTTGCGCCCTTTGTAAGGTTCAAGTCGTTTGTTTTGAAAAGCTCGCCTGTGGTTTCGAAAATAGCTGCGACAGCAACTCTTCATTGCGACGAATACAGCGTTTTATGGCGGATTACAAGCTTGACAAAGACTTGATTGCCAAATTGATTTTTGCACTTCTACCGCATGATCCACCGTACTGATTGCTATCGACAGAACGAACCGGAAGTTTGGAGAAACAAATATCAATATTTTGCTCTTGGCCATTGTATATAAAGGGGTTGCCTTTCCCATTATATTCAAACTAATGCCTAAACGAGGTAACTCTCATACAAAAGAGAGAATTGAAATCGTGAATCATTATATTCGATTGTTTGGGAAACAAACCATTCAATACTTAGTGGCAGACCGTGAATTCGTTGGTGAACATTGGATTGACTATCTGAATTTTAACCGCATTGAATATCACATTCGTATTCGGGATAACTTCCGGGTTACGAATCCAAAAACCGGAAAACGGTTTAAGGCAACATGGCTCTTTAGTGATTTAAAATTGAATGAAACAAGATTCTTACATTCGATTTATAACATTCATAATCAGTTGTGTTACTTGTCTGCTTCAAAAATAAAAAACAAAGAAGGTAAACCGGAATTTCAGATAATCGTTTCATTTTGTAAACCTGAAATTGCGCAAAAAATATATAAAGAACGCCGGCAAATTGAAACTGCATTTAGGGCAATGAAAACAAGTGGATTCAATTTAGAAGACACTCATTTAACCGATATTGAAAGAATTGAAAAACTCGTCGCTATAGTAACAATTGCTTTTTGCCGGGCTTATTTAGTCGGGATTTATTTACATGAAAATCGTAAGCCTGTCAGAATTCTAAACAACGGTAGAATGGCAAAAAGTTATTTCAAATATGGTCTTAACTTTATCGCAACAGTGCTTTTAAATGCTGGTTTTCAATCAAATATCGATGTCTTTAAATTTTTGTCATGTACTTAGAAAAAAACAGTTAAACAAAACAATCGATGTTTTTTGGTTTTTGGGTTCCATGTGAAATATTGCGGGTAACCAATATCGAGCTTGCCTCTTTCAGTCCTTCCTCATTAGCCATTCTCCGTTATTTTCCCGACCTCATCTCATCATCGGGGCACCCGATCTGCGCAGAGAGCGTGCCCTCGGGCAAAAGACAAGCTGTTTGAGCCGCCGCAAGGCGGCGAGTTATTTGTCTTTTAGCGAACAAGCAGCTGTCGGGTCGATGAGGAGATGCAGTCTTGATCTTTTTTGCATACTTTTTTGCATCAAGGCAAAAAAGTATGTGGGGTTTGGGGCAAAGCCACAAAGGAAAATAATCGATTATTGGAGGAATATTTTAAATCTCAATATTCCGAGCTGAAATGGAAACGAATGTTTTTGAAATCTTGCTGTGCCATCATCAGAATATAACTCGATTCGGCCAGAAAGACATCCCTACCCTGCCGGTCGTAAGCCATATATTGATATTTTCGACGTTTGAAATCTTCTAACTGGGCGAGGTCGTCACTCTCTATCCAGCAGGCTTTGTAGAGGTTGATCGGCTCCCAGCGACACTGGGCGTTGTATTCGTGCAACAAACGATATTGAATTACCTCGAACTGCAACTGACCTACCGTCCCGATGATTTTGCGGCCATTGAACTGATGGGTAAACAATTGGGCGACACCTTCGTCCATCAGCTGCTCGATACCCTTGTTCAGTTGTTTTGATTTCATGGGATCGGCATTTTCGATATACTTGAACATTTCGGGCGAAAAACTGGGTAAACCCTTGAAGTGTAACTCTTCACCCGAAGTGAGCGTATCACCAATTTTAAAAGTTCCGCCATTGTCGGGCAGGCCTACAATATCGCCCGCATACGCCTCGTCAAGCACTTCCTTTTTCTGTGCCATAAAGGCCGTGGGGGCCGAAAACTTCATCATGCGATTGAATCGAACGTGCCGGTAATTGACATTGCGCTCAAACTTTCCGGAACATACTTTCACAAAAGCAATGCACGAACGGTGGTTGGGATCCATATTGGCATGGATCTTGAAAACAAAACCGGTGAAATTTTCTTCGTAAGGATCGACGATGCGTTCTTCGGCCTGTACGGGACGTGGTGAGGGCGCTATCTCGACGAAGCAATCCAGCAATTCCTTCACACCGAAATTGTTGAGCGCGGAACCAAAAAATACCGGTGCTAAATGCCCTGCCAAATACGCTTCACGATCGAAAACGGGATAAACCTGTGTGATGAGTTCTACATCGTCTCGCAGTTTTTTCGAAAGGCTGTCGCCAATATGTTTTTCGAGTCCCGACGATTGCAGTTCCACATGCACCGACTCGGTGACCACCTGTTTGCTCGGTTTGTACAAGTCGAGACTATCGCGATACATATTATACACGCCACGAAAACGCTCACCCATGTCAATAGGCCAACTCAAAGGTCGCACCGCTATCTGCAGTTCCTGTTCCAATTCGTCGAGAATATCGAAGGGATCCTTTCCCTCGCGATCCATCTTGTTTACAAAAATCATCACCGGCGTATGCCGCATCCGACAAACTTCCATCAGTTTGCGGGTTTGGGCCTCCACTCCTTTGGCCGCGTCCACCACAATAATCACGCTATCGACAGCCGTGAGCGTCCGATAGGTATCTTCGGCAAAATCCTGGTGACCGGGAGTGTCGAGGATATTGATTTTGTAACCTTCGTATTCGAACCCCATGACTGAGGTGGCGACCGAAATTCCGCGTTGTTTTTCTATTTCCATCCAGTCTGATGTGGCGGTTTTTCGTATTTTATTCGATTTTACCGCTCCTGCCACATGAATGGCTCCACCAAACAACAACAATTTTTCGGTAAGTGTGGTTTTTCCCGCATCGGGATGGCTAATGATGGCAAACGTGCGCCGGCGTTGTATTTCTTCTTTTAATGTCATTATAATATTTGAGTCTGTCTGATTGTTTGCTTGCAGTTACGAAAAAGCCAAGATTAAAAAACTTTATCAGTTGCTCGCAGCCTGTAATTTATTGAGGCAGCGTTGCAAAGCGTCTTCCCATCTCGGAATTTCTACGTGGAAGGCATTTTGAATTTTCGAAATATCCATCACGCTATAAGCAGGTCGGGGCGCCACCGTCGGGTATTCGGCCATAGTAACGGGTTCGACCACACAAGTGGTATTTCCGGATAATTCTTTGATTTTTTTGGCAAAATCGTACCATGTCGTTGCTCCGGCATTCGAAAAATGATAAATTCCCGGTTTCCATTCGTCCTTTTCGTCTGCTTCGAGGATCACCATGATCATTTCGGCCAAGTCGGCGGCATAAGTTGGCGATCCATGCTGATCGGCCACAACCGTTATCCGGTCGCGTTCGCTCATCAAGCGAAGCATGGTTTTCACAAAATTGTTTCCAAATTCCGAATATAGCCACGAAGTGCGAATGATAATAGCCGATGGATCTGCTTTCAGAACGGCCTCTTCGCCTTTTAACTTGGTTTTGCCATACACGGATTGCGGATTTGTTGCGTCTTTTTCGGTGTAAGGTGTCGCAGAACTCCCGTCGAAAACATAATCGGTGGATATATGAATGAGCCGGATATCGAATTCGTGCGCTACTCGTGCCAGATTTTCAGGCCCCAGAGCATTGATTCGCAGTGCCATTTCCTGATCGGATTCGGCTTTTTCGACATTGGTATAAGCCGCACAGTTGACCATATAAGCGATGTTATGGTCGTCCACAAACCGGCGTACCTGCTCCTTGTCGGTAATGTCGAGTGTATCGGCATCGGTATAGATGAAATGAAACGGATTGTTCGAAATCATTTTTCTTTCGCGAAGCTCATTTCCCAACTGCCCGTTGGCGCCCGTTATCAAGACGTTTTTCTGCACCAATCCGTAAAAAAAATCCTGTCTTTTGGTAACGGTTTCCGTTCCACCCAAATGTTTGTTCGAACCTGTGTAAATTGCCATAGGTCTTTATTTTTTATTGAAATTTATATGATAGTTTGCAGTCAACACACAAGTTAGTGAATTTAATTGACGGAATGCTTTGTTGATTTAATGATGTGCCAATCTGCCAATTGTAACCCTTCCTTCTCATTTCCGATTTCTCATTTCTCACTTCTCATTTCTCACTTCTCATTTCTCACTTCTCATTTCTCACTTCTCATTCATTTCTTCCTCATGATCCATTAAAATCATAACACCCCCCTGCCTTCGGCAGTACCCCTCTTATCTTAAGAGGGGAGTTGGATCACACTTGCCATATAGCTGTCCCCTTAAGAATAAGGGGACAAGCACTGCCCCCGGGCAGTGCAGGGGTTATGATATTTCCTGACTTCTGACTCCTTCACTTTTTTCCCCAATAGCCCAAGTTTGCAACTTTTGCTTGAAACAGCAGGAGTTTAAAAACTGCCTGTTGTTTTTCGTCGAAGTTACGTTACCACTAAACTTGAACGAATTGGGAAAAGTACTGCCTTTCAGGTAGGTTTCTGATGCCGATTCATACCGCAGAATAAATTCTGCGGTTATGAAAATTCGGCTTTTCAAGCCGAAACTATACTCGATATTATTCATAGTAGCCAATAACCTTCAATTCACGAACTCACCTTTGCATGAAAGGCAGAACTACTGTAGTTGCACAGATGAATATCCGCAATAGCAACAAGAAAAAAGAACTTTAATTCGTAATTTGAAATTCTTATTTCTAACTTCTTTACTTCTCCACTTCTTCTTTCAATTCCCATTTCCAACTTCCCCACTTCTCCTATATTATCCATTATTATTTGTCAACTGTCAATTAATTCATAACTCCCACCTGCCTTCGGCAGTACCATTCTTATCTTAAGAGTGGAGTAGTTTCGGAATCTCACTCACCCTAAACCGTCCCCTTAAGATAAGGGGACAAGCACTGCACCCGGGCAGTGCAGGGGTTATGATAATCATTTTAGTTTGTAAAGTTAGAAAGTTCATAAAGTTTTACTTTCAACTCGCAATTTGAAATTCTCATTTCTAACTTCTTTACTTCTCTACTTCTTCTTTTAATTCCCATCTCCAACTTCTAAAATTCTTCACTTCTCCATACTTAATTACCTATAATTCTATTCTTCCTCCTGATACATCGTTTTATATCTTTCGGTCAGCAAACGCAAAAGTTTACCGATTTGATTGACCGCTGCCTGCGTTTCTTTCGAAATTTCCTTCTTTTGAATTTTCAGCAGCAAATAGCCATACATAGCTGTGAAACAGGTTTCAATTTCGGGAATATCCTTCACCTTCGATTTTGCTCTCAATTCCACGATATAGGGCAAAGTATGGTAATAAGTTGCCATATATTCTGCCTCTTTCGGATCTTTTTGAAGCCGTAAATGCAAATCCGTCAGTTCGATGATCATATTCTTGTTGATCTGCAAATGACCTTTTTCCTGAACGCCTTCCGATTTCATCATCATGATCAGCCCTTCATACCAATCGAGCATTTTCGATTTCTCTTCATCGGAAACAGGCAAAGGATCGACAAGCGTTTGCCGAACAATGTCCAAATCCAGTTTGCAGGCACGCAACACATCTTCGGTCTGCCACATAAACAGCAGATAATCGGCTATTTGTTCGTGTTTGTTCGGAATAATGTTCATCGTCAAGATTGTCATCCGCTCTCGGGCTTATGGTTTAAGTTGAATGTGGCGGTCGTTCTCCACAATTTAACTCGAAACAATTCGCCTTAAACGCTATCTTTGATTAAATTTGTCGCAAAATTACGAATTTATGGTCAAGTTTCATATCATCGAGTCGGGATATTTTATGGGTGATGGCGGCGTGATGTTCGGCCCAATCCCCAAAAAATACTGGTCGATCAAGTATAAAGTGGATGAGCAAAACATGTGTGTGATGTCGATGCGCTGCCTATTTATCGAGACAGGCGACCGGAAAATTCTCGTTGACACGGGATTGGGTGACAAGCATGTATCGAAACTGAGGTTTTACAAGCCTTTCGACCAACGAAACATACCGAACGAGATCCGAAAAATCGGATACGAACCGGAAGAGGTTACCGACGTCATTCTCACGCATCTGCACTTCGATCATTGCGGCGCAAGTACGATGCTCAACGAATACGGCGAAGCCATACCTACGTTCCCCAATGCCACTTATTGGGTGAGTCTGAAGCAGTGGAAAAATTATCGAAATCCTTCTCTTTTCGAAAAGGGATCGTTCTTTCCCGATAATATCGAACCCGTTTTCCGTTCCGGCCAACTGCAATTTGTGATGGAGGATCAAATGCTTTACGACACCATCCGGCTCGAACTTTACGACGGGCACACTCCCGGGCAGATCGTTGTGCTTTTCGATACCGAAGAAGGGAATTTTGCTTTTCCGGGCGATGTAGTGCCGACCTCACTGAATATTGCACTCAGCTGGCTTTCAGCCTATGACGATAATCTTTCGTTGGCAATGGACGAAAAAAAACGTTTTCTGGACAAGGCCAAAAAGGAGCATCGAACCCTTGTTTTCTATCACGATGCCTATACACCGATGGCAAAATTGTAACGTGAATTTTTCAATCATCTTTTGTTGTTAAATTAAGAATGGAAAGCCGCTTGGTGCAGCTTCGAGCCTTTGCGTCTTCGTGGCAAAAAACCAATTTCTCGCAGGAAATCGGCGTTAATCTGCGAACTTAATCAGCGTGAATCAGCGTGAACTTTTTGTAAACCTATTTCACGGCACGACAAAAGAGCCACAATTGGCAGATCATCACATTGTCACATTATCAAAAACGGGAAGCTGCCCGGCACAACTTGGTGCCTTCGTGTCTTCGTGGCAAAAAACCAATTTCTCGCACGAAATCGGCGTGAATCTGCGAACTTAATCGGCGTGAATCTGCGTGAACTTTTTTGTAAACCTATTTCACGGTACGACAAAAGAGACACAATTGGCTCATCATCACATTGTCACATTATCAAAAACGGGAAGCTGCCCGGCACAACTTGGTGCCTTTGCGTCTTCGTGGCAAAAAACCAATTTCTCGCAGAAAATCGGTGTTAATCTGCGAACTTAATCAGCGAGAAATAATTTCTTGACCGATAATATTTCAGCTACAATTCTTTTATTATCAATGTAATCATTGTAACTTTGCTCTGACCATATTTCGAGATTCGGTTAAACTAAAAACAATAATGCCGTATGAGAATCAATGCTAACCTCCTTGCCTGTATGACAATAGCTTTTGCGATGAATGCCCCCATGCTTTTTTCGCAAGAAAAAACCGAAATGGAAAAGAAAATCGAATCGATCGACCGCAAGATTACAAATTACGATCATCGATTCGACATGCTCGAAAAACAAATCGACGATCTGATGTGGTGGCAGCGCCTCGGCGACCTGGCCTACGTCGATAAGGTGCGACTGACAAGCACACCCCGATGGAAACCCCAATATCCGGACGATCCGTTTGCCGGCAACAAAATGCAATTCTATTGCTATGTTTTCATTCCTAAAGAAATTGACGAAAGCGGCAAATATCCGCTCATCGTACTTCCACACAGTGGTGTGCATGCCAACTTTTCGACCTACTACGCCCATATCGTACGCGAATTTGTGGCACAAGGCTACGTGGTAGTTTCGGCCGAATATCGAGGCAGCACGGGATATGGTAAAGATTTTTACGAAAGCATCGATTACGGTGGCCGCGAAAACGACGATGTGCTCGAGAGTCGCAACTACATGATCCAAAACTACAGCTTCGTCGATTCCACGCGCGTTGGCGTGGTGGGATGGAGTCATGGCGGCATGATTGCGCTGATGCAGATTTTGCAGCACGGCGATAATTACCAATGCGCCTTTGCCGGCGTACCGGTGAGCGATCTCGCCAACCGGCTATCGACGCACGACAAGTCCTACTCCGATCTGTTTGAAGCCGATTATCACATCGGACAATCGCTGAAAGAGAATCCCGAAGAATATGCGCGTCGATCGCCGACTCACTATGCGAAAAATCTGAACAAACCGCTCCTGATTCATACCAATACCAACGATAACGATGTGTATGTGGGAGAAGTGAAATTGATGATTGATACGCTCCTGAAAGAAAACAAGCAATTCGAATACAAAATCTTTCAGAATGCTTCCGGAGGTCACGGATTCGATCGCATCGACAGTAAGGAGGCAACCGATATCCGCTTTACCATCCATAAATTTCTGGGACGTTATCTCGATCCGCCCAAACCTTTCCGGTCGGCTGCAGATATGCGCAAAGCAGCGTACGGATTCAATTGAGTGAAAATAAAAGTAAAATGATGATTTTCGATGGACACGCAAACGGATTAAAATTCGTTTTTATTCATCTACGAGAGAAAATTTCAAACAGATCATCGCAGATTTTCCGCGCAAGAGTTCATAAAAATCAGCGTTAATCGGCGAACTTAATCAGCGTTAATCAGCGAGAGAAAATACTGCTTTTCATCATCTCGAAAAAGGTGCATACGAATAAACGATAAACAAAGCTTCAATTTTTGAATTTCTTGCAGAAAGTTGGAATGAAATAAAAGCAGCTACTTTTTCAGGATGACGATAACCCCGTTCTTGCCGTCTTCACCGTAAGTTTCGACTGCCGATTTGTCTTTCAACACGGAGATCGATTCAATTTCTTCGGACTTGAGCGTGGACAGGTTAAAATCTTTCGGCATGCGCTTTCCGTCAATAACGATAAGTGGCGGGTTTTCCTTATTCATTCCCTCCCGCAATGGGACAACGGCTTTTTCACCCTTCGGCGTGATGATGACAACTCCGTTCTTGCCCTTTTCGCCGTAGAGACGGGTTGCCTGCTCACCTTTCAACACATTTACCGATTCAATCTCATCGGGATTGATCTTATCCATTTCTTCTTTCGTTATGGCAACGCCATTCATCAGAATCAACGGGTTGCCATCTGTAACACTAATCCGGCGCTCGGTAGAAGAGGGATGTCCGTTATTTTTGGTAGTGATGATCACAACACCATCTTTAGCCTCCGTTCCGTAAACGGAAGTGGCAGCATCGCCTTTCAGCACCGACACATTATCGATTTCTTGAGGATCAATGACTTGCACTTTATCGTAATTCATTCGAGTTCCGTCCACAATAAAAATTGCCCTTTTCGCATCGTCCGATAATTCCTCGATAACCTTTTGCTTTTTATTCCAAACGGTTACCTTCGTTGTATCCTGAACGACCGTTTCCTTTTCGCCACTTTTATGTGCAAGGAAGTTTGCCGTTCCCGATGGAATCTGTTGTTTGGAAGTGTTGGTTGAATCGGCCTTCGCATACAAGGCGGGAATGGAAAGTGCGATCAGCGAAATTGCGATTCCCGGAAGCATTAAAGCATATTGCCATTTGCGGGAGATGTTTGTGTGAATTGTTTTCATCATACGAATTCGTTTGTGCAAATCGCGCTGCAAAAAATTGTTAGCCAAAGCAAACGTGTTCTCACCTGCGCTTTTGCGGATTAATAAAAGTTGATATTGTTTGATATCGACGCCTGATTCGAGTGTATGTTCGTCTGCCTGATACTCATGAACGGTTTGAATTTCGCGACGCAACTGCCAAGCGAAAGGATTGAACCAGAAAATGCAGGCGAACAGATCGAAAATCGTTCGGTCAACCGAATGATAGCGTTCGACATGTGTCGATTCGTGCCAAAGAATGACGGGGAAATAATTGCTCTTCACATCATCTTTCGATACAACGATATATCGAAACCAGCTGAAGGGTTGGATTTTGCAATCAGTGATGCAAAGTAAGGCCGCGTGCGAAACCGCCTCTTTTTCGGAAGTTCGAATCATTGCCGCCAATCGCATGAATCCGAGTAGCTGACGAATCAGAAAAAACGACAGTCCAGCGAAATAAAAAATCGCAATGATTTCAATCCACGGAATATTCTGCCACAAAGATTGACCGACCGACGAAACAGGCAATTCTGAAAGGTTTGAGCCATTTATTGCAGAAATATCCATCATAGAATGCGCAGTCTCGGGAATCAGTCGAAATCGAAAAAGTGGAAAAACGACCGAAACGGCCAGAATCGAATCCAACGCTATACGATTTGCCCGGTGAAACGTGGTTTTGCTGAATATCGCCATATAAATTCCATAGAGCAAAATCGCCACAAGAGATGATCGCAGAAGATAGAAAAGAAAGGTTTCCATGTTTTGTTGTTTAAAGCGATGGATGAAATCGAAATTATTTCGGAGACTGTTTGTCAACCTCGTCGAGCAGTTTGCGAACTTCATCTACCGAAAGGTCTTTTTCCTTGATGAGTGTCGAAACAACATTCAGATAGGAATTGTCAAAATATTTGCGAACCACATTTTTCAGATTTCCGTTCCGGTATTGCGCTTCATCGATGATAGGGAAATATCGGTAAGTAGCACCTAACGATTCATGCGACAAAAATCCTTTGTCCTCAAGCATCCGCACATAAGTCGAAAGCGTATTGAAATGCGGTTTCGGCTCGGGATACATCTCCACAAGCTGCCTGACAAACAATGCTCCTTCCTGCCAAAAATAGCGCATCACTTCTTCCTCTTTTGCCGTTAATTCTTTCATTTTCTCTGAATAATTTTATTCCGATGCAAATATAACTAAATAATTTAGTTATACAACTAATTATTATAGTTAATAAACTAATTTATTTAGTTAATTAACGTTTATCATACATAAAATCTTAATAAACAGTGCATTTAGATGCAGAAAATGTCACGACCAATCGAAACAAATTTTACTTCTTCTCATAAACTAATTGACTGACCAAACGAAAAAATTAGTCAAGTCTGACGAAATTTTTTTTGAAGCAGTTAAATGCTTTATGAAACGAATAAATTTCTTGATACAGAAACTATCCTGAAAATAGATCATCCAAATTTTTCCATAAATCCGACATAGCTCCGACGCAACTCCCAGTCTCCTCCCAGTCTCCTCCCATGTTCCTCCCACTCAACTATCACTCTGAATTGAAAAAGAAACAGAGAAGAAAATAAGACCTTGAAAGCAAAACAAGCTTCCGGTAAAGGAGTTAATCGATTTACAGGTACGTCCAACACGAAAAAATCACTTCTTCAAACGTCCACTTTTCTTGAGAGCCTGATCCAGTATCCATTGAATCTGTCCGTTAACACTTCGAAATTCATCGGCTGCCCATTTTTCGATGGCATCCATCGTCTCCGAATCCAAGCGAAGTGCAAAGTTTTTGGTTGTCTTTTCTTTTTTTGCCATTTCATTCACTCCATCTTCCTAACTTAACTAATACGTTTGTACTGCAAAATTATGATGTCATTGATATAACGATCCGGTATTCAACACCGGTTGGGCCGATTCGTCAGCACAAAGCACTACCAACAGATTGCTCACCATCGCCGCTTTTTTGTCCGAATCCAAATCTACTATATTTTCGTCTTCTATCCGGTCAAGCGCCATTTTCACCATGGTTACTGCACCTTCCACAATTTTTTCGCGCGCCGATATAATGGCTTCTGCTTGCTGACGCCGCAACATCACGGCGGCAATTTCGGGAGCATACGCCAAATAATTGATGCGAGCTTCCACAATGGTTATGCCCGACATGGCGAGTCTTTCGTTCAGTTCATGCAACAAATCTTCGTTCACTTCATTTCCGCCCGATCGCAAGGTAATTTCATCGTCCGACACCACATTGTTGTCGTAAGCGTAATGACCGGCCACTTGTCGTAATGCGGCATCGCTCTGCACACGCACAAAGTTTTCGAAAGCATCCATTTTCTTTGCAACAGCACTTTTCATGGTAGTTCCCCTGCTTGCGTCGTTTGCCGCCATTGTTTGCGAATCGATTTCGAACATGGCCTTATACGTGTCCTGCAGTTTCCAAACCAGCACCAACCCAATCAATACCGGATTGCCCACCTTATCGTTCACTTTGATGGGTTCGATATTAAGGTTACGCGCCCGCATCGACACTTTTTTCTTCGTCATGAACGGATTGACCCAGAAGAATCCTGTATCTTTGAGTACTCCCCTGTATTTTCCGAAAAAGACCATGACCACAGCTTCATTGGGTTCGAGCATCGTAAAGCCGAACAGTAGAATAAACCAGCAAACCGACAGTACCACACCGGTTATGATGTAGGGCAAATCGTTTGTAGTTAAAAGCCAAATCGAAACTCCCAACCACACAAGCGAAACAAACAGCATAACAAATCCATTTGCTTTAAAACCGTTGAAATTCACTTCTTTTGTTTCCATTTTTGCAATATATTTGATATTATTTCGATATCGCAAATTTATATCGTATTTTTGTTTTTGCTAATATTTCTCTAATTTTTTTCAACTTCTTTAATTCAATCCAATTAGGCAAGTTCACAAGAAATAAGAGAAAAATCGTATATTTGTAAACCGATTTAAAAAATCGTTCCAAATTATTTAATTTACAAATGATCCTTTTATGAGTAAAGTACTTTACATTAAGGCAAACTCCAAACCGGAAGAACTCTCAAGAACATTCAAAATTTCGAATGCTTTCGTTGAAGCCTACAAACAGTTTCATCCCGAAGATGAGGTTGTTACTCTCGATTTATATCGCGAAAATATCGGATTCTTGACCGAAAAAGATGTATTGGTTCATTCGGAGGCAACCGACGATAGCCGGCAGAGCATTGCAGTGAAATATGCGCGTCAATTTCGCGATTTCGACAAATATATTTTTGCCGAACCATTATGGAATTTGGGCGTTCCGGCTATTCTGAAAGCCTATTTCGATTATATCAGCCAGGTGAGCATCACATTCAAATATTCGCCCACAGGGCCAATTGGGTTATGCCGGGGGAAAAAAGCCATCAACATTACCACACAAGGTGGTGCTCATTCCGAAGATGCAGCTACGGCACAAGAACACGGAAACAGCTATATCAAAACCATGCTGAATTTTTTTGGGATTGAGGACTATAAATGTATCTCCGCGAGCAAACTGGATATTATCGGGATGGATGTAGAGGCAATCGTCAATAAAGCTATCGAAGAAGCCAAAGAATTGGCAAAAAGTTTCTAACGTAAACCCGCTTTGTTAATGATATATTGATGCCGAGCGTTCGAAAGGACGCTCTTTTTTTGAATAAAAAGCATGAATTGAGCAAAAAACATTATCTTTGCATTGTGTTATTCACTCAAATTTAATCTGTTATTAACTAACTGCAAAGCACATTTTTCTCAATTCAAAATGAAAAAATTTTTCTTAATTCCGCTAGCTGTCATGACATTATTTGCATGCAACAACGCCCAAAAATCGGATAAAACTACGGGCGAAAAAGGGAGTATTTTTTACTCCGAGTACGACACCTCATACGGCACTCCGCCATTCGATAGAATTACGGAAGATGACTATCGTCCGGCCTTTGCCTACGGCATGGAACAACATCTTCGCGAAATCGATTCCATCGCCAACAATCCTCAACCACCTACTTTCGAAAACACCATCGTGGCACTGGACAATAGTGGGGCGATTCTCGATCGCGTATCGGCGGTATTCTTCGGATTGGAAGGTGCCGAGAAAACCGATACCATCGAACAAATCGCGAATGAGATCACGCCCAAACTCGCGGCCCACAACGACGATATTTTCTTAAATCAACAACTCTTCAATCGCATCAAAACACTGTACGACGATACGGCCGCCCTGCATCTCACTACCGAACAATTTCAACTCCTCGACAAATACTACAAACGATTTGTCAGAGGCGGAATCTTACTCGATGAAAAATCAAAAGAGCGCCTTCGCGAAATCAACAAGGAATTGTCATCCCTCACCCAGGAATATGGGAACAATGTGTTGAAGGAAACGAACAATTACAAGCTGGTGATCGACAACAAAGCCGATCTTTCGGGACTTCCCGAAGGAGTGATAGCCGCAGCCGCCGAAACGGCTAAAAATCAAGGACTCGACGGCAAATGGGTTTTCACGCTTCAAAAACCCAGCTGGATACCTTTCCTTCAATATGCCGACAATCGCACTTTGCGCGAAAAGTTGTATAAAGCCATGTTCATGCGCGGCGACAACGACAACGAATTCGACAACAAAGAAATTATCAATAAGATTGTTAATCTTCGTATTGAAAAAGCCAAACTCATGGGGTTCGACACCTATGCCGACTTTTCGTTGCAAGAAACAATGGCAAAAACGCCCAAAGCTGTTTACGATTTGCTGAACAGCATTTGGAAATACGCTTTGCCTCAAGCCAAAAAGGAAGCAGCCGAATTACAAGCATTGATTGACAACGAAGGCGGTAACTTCAAACTCGAATCGTGGGATTGGTGGTATTACACCGAAAAATTGCGCAAGCAAAAATATAATCTCGAAGAATCGGAACTGAAACCCTATTTCAAAATGGAAAATGTTCGCGAGGGCGTTTTCACGGTTGCCAACAAACTATATGGTTTGAACTTCAAGAAACTCGATAATATTCCTGTTTACAATCCTGAGGTGGAAACCTATGAAGTAACGGATGCCGACGGTTCGCTCATCGCCATTTTTTATACCGATTATTTTCCACGTCCGGGCAAAAGCGGCGGAGCCTGGATGAGCAACTTTCGCGACCAGCAAGTACTCAATGGAAAAGATATTCGTCCGCTGGTTTACAACGTAGGCAACTTCACCCGTCCTACAAACGAGACCCCTTCTCTACTCACGCTGGATGAGGTCGAGACAATGTTTCATGAGTTTGGTCATGCCCTGCACGGAATGCTTTCGAAAGTAAATTACAAGGGAATTTCCGGCACAAGCGTATATCGCGATTTCGTAGAATTGCCTTCGCAAATCAACGAGCATTGGGCTTTCCATCCCGAAGTACTGAAATTGTATGCCAAACATTACCAAACAGGCCAAACCATTCCCGATTCATTGATCCAAAAAATTCAAGATGCGGCCAACTTCAATCAGGGTTTCATAACTACAGAATTGGTGGCCGCTGCGCTACTCGACATGGATTGGCACACACAAACTACTCCTCAGAAATTTGACGTGCGCGAATTCGAGAAAAAATCGATGCAAAAGATCGGCCTCATTCCCGAAATTATTCCCCGTTATCGCAGTACCTACTTCACACACATTTTCAGCGGCGGGTATTCGGCCGGCTATTACAGCTATTTATGGTCGGAAGTGCTTGATTCGGATGCCTTTCAGCCTTTTGTCGAAAAGGGAATTTTCGATCAGGCTACAGCCAAATCCTTCCGCGAAAATATTCTTTCGAAGGGCGGATCAGATGAACCGATGAAACTGTACATCCGTTATCGCGGAGCTGAACCCAATCCCATATATCTGCTTAAAAACAGAGGTTTTGTAAAATAATTTCGAAACATCGTTTTGCATGCCGTCAGGTTATCCAAAAAATAATCTGACGGTTTTGTCTTAAAAAAGACGAAAAAGACTTATATTTGCAGGCTTGAAATAGATAGCTGCGAAATTCATGGTATGTCTTCGCCCGAAGTATAAGTCATAATGTTGATTGAAAGTAAATTACAATAATAACATAACTAAAAAAGTAAAGCAAAATTCACATGTCGAACAAAGGATTTATCAAAGTTTTCAGTGTTCTGCTTGCGCTTATTTCTCTGTATTATCTTTCTTTTACAGTGGTAGGATGGCAATACGACAAAAAGGCAAACGAATACGCGAACGGAAACTTAGCCCTTAAGAATCAGTATCTTGATTCATTATCCAGCGAAAAAGTCTATCTGGGATACACGCTCAAACAAATTCGGCAAAAAGAGATCGGATTAGGTCTCGACCTGAAAGGAGGTATGACTGTAACGCTCGAAGTTGATGCAGCTCAGGTGTTGAGAGCTTTGGCCAATACCGACGACCCCGATTTTAACAAAGCGTTGCAGGAAACCATTGTGCAAAACCGCAAAGGCAGCTCAACAGACTTTATTTCGCTATTCCAACAGAATTACGAAAAAATCGCGCCTAACGGTAAACTGGCAAACATCTTTAGCATAACAATGGGTGAACGCGTTAGTCCCACGGCCTCTAACGATGAAGTTATTGCCGTGCTGCGACAAGAATTGGCAAGCGCTGCCGACAATTCCTTCAATGTGCTTCGCACCCGTATCGACCGTTTTGGCGTGGTTTCCCCCAATATTCAAAAACTCGATCGTGCAGAACGCATCCTTGTAGAGTTGCCCGGTATTACCGAACCCGATCGCGTTCGAAACCTTTTGCAGGGAAGCGCCAACCTCGAATTCTGGAAAACGTATAATGTTAATGAGTTGGCTTCTTATTTCAGCCAAGTCAACCAACTTTCGGCCGAATTGGCTTCTTCGCTTCAAGGAGAAGTTTCGACGGATACCACCACAATTGCTGTTACCGATTCGGTTGTTTCCGGCGACTCTTTGCGTGCAACACTTCCCTCTACTATAGAAAATGATTCCGCCGACGAAAAGTCGTCCATACAAATTACCAAACCTCTGGTTCAATATTTTGTTCAGCCATACTTCGCAATGAGCGGAGCAACAGGCCCGATTGTGGGAGCAGTTCATAAAAATGATACGGCCACAGTGAATTATCTTTTGAATCGTTATAAAGACATTTTCCCTGCCGATGTTCGCTTTAAATGGGGATTCAAACCTATCGATACACGTGAATCGGTATTCGAACTTTTTGCGCTGAAAGGAGATGGGACAAAACGAGGACCGGCTCTTGAAGGAGACGTGATAACCAATGCTCGTGCAGACCAAGGGCAACAAGGCTCTGGCTGGGAAGTCAGCATGACGATGAATTCTTCGGGTGCTACGCGCTGGGCTACTATTACGGGAGCAGAAAAAGGTAACAGCATCGCCATTGTGTTGGATGGATATGTGTATTCGGCTCCTCGAGTGAACGATCGTATCGAGGGAGGCCGATCTTCTATTACCGGCAACTTCACACTCGAAGAAGCGAAAGACTTGGAAAATGTGTTGAAGTCAGGCAAAATGAAAGCCGGTGTCCGAATTGTTCAAGAAGATGTAGTGGGACCATCTCTGGGTAAAGAGGCCATTCAGGCCGGATTCATTTCGTTTGTGATTGCTCTTCTCGTTCTGTTTATTTTCACCTGCATGCTGTACGGAATTACTCCGGGTATGGTGATAAACGGAGCGCTACTTGTGAACTTATTTTTTACGCTCGGTGCATTGGCGGCATTCCAAGCCGTACTCACTCTTCCGGGCATTGCCGGTATGATTCTGTCTTTGGCAATGGCGGTGGATGCCAACGTGCTCATTAATGAACGTATCAAGGAAGAACTCGCCGCCGGTAAAACACTTCGAAGAGCATTGGAAGACGGATACAAGAACGCTTTCTCCGCAATCTTCGACTCGAACCTGACAACAATCATTACCGGAATCATTCTCGCAGTATTCGGCACAGGCGCGATTCGAGGATTCGCCATTACATTGATTATCGGTATCGTATCGTCTTTCCTCACCGCCGTTTTTCTTACCCGATTGGTGTATGAAAACCGGTTAGAAAAAGGGAAATGGACAAAACTTACGTTTGGAACAGGCTTCACAAAGATGATGTCAAGAGAATTTACTTTCAACTTTATTCATAACAGTCGAAAGGTTCTTGCAGGAATAGGAATTTTCATCATCATAAGCATTATATCGCTCTTTGTCTTAAAGTTGAATGCGGGCATCGATTTCACGGGTGGTCGTAATTATATCATACGTTTCGACCAGCCTGTTAAAACGGGAGATATCCAAAACGAGTTGGATCCTTATTTTGGCGAATCGGTACGGGTAATTACCATCGGATCGAGCAATCAGGTACGCGTGTCCACGAACTTCCGAATCGACGACGATAGCGAAAACGTGGAACAAGAGTTAATCAGCTTGTTAGGCGAAGCATTGAAAGAATACATTGCTCCCGACAAAACAATCGACGATTATGTGTTGAGCTCACAAAAAGTGGGTCCAAGCATAGCCGAAGATATGTTGAGGGATGCTTCTCTTGCATTGCTCATTGCTCTTCTATGTATGGGTTTGTACATTTTTATCCGATTCAACAATTGGGCATTCTCGATGGGAACCATCGCTGCCTTGGCCATAGATGCTTTTTCTGTAATCGGCTTCTATTCGCTACTATGGAAGATCATGCCCTTCTCGATGGAAATTGATCAAACTTTCGTCGCAGCTATACTTACAGTAGTCGGCTACTCTATCAACGATAAGGTGGTGGTGTTCGATCGTGTACGCGAATACACACAATTATATCCGAAGCGGAGTTTGCTCTCACTCTTCAACGATTCGATGAATGCAACGCTCACTCGAACGATCAACACGGGTTTAAGCACGATATTGGTGATCATCTGCATATTATTCTTCGGTGGAGAAGCTGTTCGCAGTTTTGTTTTTGCCATGCTTATCGGTATCGTGGTAGGAACAATTACCAGTTTGTTCGTAGCTGCTCCCGTGGCATATCGAATTTTAGGGAAACAACAGATGGGAAAGAATCAAACTGAAGCGAAAAAATAACTTTTAGATTTAAAAATCATACTCTTTTATGTAAAACGGGTTGCCAAAAGGCAACCCGTTTTTTGTGCTGTCAGTTCCTTTCTTTTTCTCAAATAAAATCTTTCTCGGAACATAGTATGCAAGAAACAACCCAAAAAATGGTACAATTCGTTACACAAATCCGAAATCATCAGAAAAAGTTCCTGAAAAATGCCACGACACTCCTGTTTATTTTATGCATGTTTTATTCCTCGATATTTTTATGTAATTTTGCAAAGGATGGTCTGTGAAAACGCGTTGTCGGTGAAATACGACCGAAGCAGACAATCAAATTTATTGATCTTTAAGTAGTTGACCTGTTCGATAAAGTATGCTAAAGATTCAGTTCCAAGAAAGACTTAGCATAAGAAACGATCAACCTTTCTTTCAGGGATCATCGGTAATCAGCCGAAATTACGAAAAACTATGAATCCATCAGCAAACTAAACCAAATAAGAGACCAATGAAAAAATTATTCTTCTTCGCCTCCGTGATCTTTACCTCATTTCAGATACAGATTGCCTTATCGCAACCGTTTACAAAAACGGATTCCGTCATTGGGAAAAAATTTAATTACGACCAAGCAATTACGGCAACCATCTATTCACCTCCGATCAACATCTATCGTTGGAATGTGAATGAAAATTCTGACCATTTTCTGCTTCAATTGAGAGAAACCGACCGCAAAGGCACTTCTTTCAAAAACAAAGGCACGTGCATCATGATGGATCTGAACGACAAGCACGTTAAATGGGAAAAGGAAATGGACTATGGTTCCGACGAAATAAAAAAACTGGGAAAACATCTCTTCCTAACCAAGAAAAATAAAACCTACGCTCTTGATCCCGAAACGGGGAACGAATTATGGAACATGAAAAACGACGTCTATTTTGCGGACACCATTTCCAGAATAGCCTTGTGCTACCCGTTTTCGCCTACATCCAATAAACTGATTGCCGTGAACTTGAACACCGGTAAAGAGCTTTGGAACAAGAAACTGGACAGAACCTTGGGTTGGAACAATGTTTATCTCTACAATGATTCTCTGATTCTGATATCGGTTAACGGATTGAACGGCATTAATTTGGCTACTGGAAACAGTTGGAAATACGAAGCCAAGACAACTCGGCAAGATATTGGAAAACTCGTCGCCAAAAACGCAGCCGGTATTTTACTGGGAGCTTTCACCGGCATAGCCCTTTACCAGACCGCTCCCGACGTAGCTACGGACATGGTTTCCAATATTCTTATCGACCCATCGGGTGATATTGTGCTGGCTTCGCGCGATAAAATCTCACGCATGGGCAGCACAGGAACTATAGTATGGAGTACGCCCTTGCCCGAAAAGATTACGTCCAAATCATCGCTATTCCTGATCGATAGCGTTATTTATATGATCAACCGTGGATATGCACAGTATAATGGCAATTTTTCCATGATCGGCGATCCCTATTTTGCCGCATTCGACCGGGCATGCGGACAGCAACTCTATTTGAATGCCATTCCCGAAAAAAAGGAATTCATTCGTAACTATCAGGTAATCGATAATAAATTATTTCTCGTTTTCAAGAACAAGATTGCCTCTTACTCGCTTGATGACGGCTCGTTGCTGAATGAAACCCCATTCCCTTTAAACAAGGGCGAAAAACTGGTCGCTTTCGTGGAATCGGGTGCGTATGTGAAACAAAACGATTCTACGTATTTGGAAGTGCTCGAAACCAATCCCGACCTCAACTTCATCCTAACGGACCACGATCGAATGTTTGCCATAAACGATAATTTGGAGCTTTTAAACACGTACGACAAAGAACAGACGTACCATCAAACGCTCGATTTTAGGAATTATCGCTTCATTACAAATGATGATGAAACTTATGTTGTCCTCGACCCGACGAATAAACTCGCGGCTGAACTTAAACTCACGCCGCATCTGTTTATTGCCGATGGTACCCTATATGCAATGGATCACAATTCGTTCCTCGAAATCGATCTCTCACATCTCTTTGAATAAGCGACATGCGCCTAATCAAAATACGAAAACAACTTGCCACTCTCGTATTTTTTTGTAATTTTGCACCGCCAAGTGCCACAATAGCTCAGTTGGTAGAGTAACGCATTCGTAACGCGTCGGTCGCGAGTTCGAGTCTCGCTTGTGGCTCAACCGAAAAAAGGATTTGATCTTTTTCAAATCCTTTTACCGATTCGGTTGTTATAAATAGTACCTAATCGCACCAATTGCATGAAATACATCAAACACATTTAATTGCTGCAGAGGGTTTCTCGGCTTAAGCCGAGAGCCTTTTTCGAGCGGGGGGAAACCGCAATACTCCTTTAGAACCGAAGTTTCATTGATAATACAACGTTTCGTCCCGGATTATAATATTCCACTTCCTTTAGTGTTGACAGATGATCGACATATCGAACATCGAATAGGTTATTGACACCCAATTGCCATGCAACCGGCACGCGAGCTACTTTCAAAACTGCTCCAATAGTTGCATCCACAATCGTATAACCTGAAGTGGAAGTCTCATTGGGTGCAGGATTGCGCTGAGCAAAAGCCGTATTTGTGGAAATTGAAACAAAAGCATCCTGCAAAAATGCCATTTCGTTTTTCTCGGCACGTATCTCGGCATTCAATTGGTGTGCCGGAATAAACGGGAGATAATCCCCGTTTCGTTGCTTTCCGATCACAGAGGAAAAATCGGTTTGAAAATGTAGCCACGAAAGATTTACCGGATGGATGTGGAAAGCAAATTCACCTCCGTATAAATAAGCATCGCCCTGACGATATTGGTAAATGGGAACACCACCGGCAGATTCGTCACCCGTTGGAGATATGAAAATGTAATCGCGAATAGAATTATAAAAACCGGCCAAATCGAGGGTATAATTTTCTTTATGCAAATGTAAACTTGCATCGACTTCATAAGCATTTTCGGGTCGAAGCGAAGCATCGCCGATTTCGAACCTTTCTTCATGTTGTCCGTTGGAAGTAAGTTCCGCTAAATTGGGATTCCGAAAGGCAGCTGCAATGTTCGACCTGAAAAGAAGCGATTCATTGAGGTCGAGAGTAGCGCCAATCGAACCACTGAAACTGTCATACGATTTGTCCAATGCCGGACGGAACAAATCGACAACGGCAGGATCACCGACAGCCTGCGTGGATAGAGATCTGTAATCGTAGCGGATTCCTCCCTGTACCTTAAGTTTGCTAAAGAAAGTGCGTTGCAACAATCCGAATAGCGAATAATTTTGCATAACGGCATCCGGAAGTAATTTGGTTGCCCGATCATTCAAATTGTCATTCCATTGATTCATTCCCTGAAAACCAAAAATATATTCTGTATATAGGTCCGAAGGAAAATGTAATTTTGTTTCGTATGTAAGTGTTCTCAACCGCATTTCCACTTCATATTCGTTTGCCTCACCAATATGCGACAACTTATTATCTTGATATGCTGCATTGATTTGCAATTTGTAGCGATTGAAATATAAACGATTTCTGGATGAAAGCATCTGATTATCGAGTCGTTGATAAAAAATATCGGGTTTTCGACCCCGTTCGTCAATTTCTTCTGCCGATTCTTCTTCCACCAAACCGATATTGTGCCGATTGTGATCGTAAAAAAGCTCGAATGTACCCATTCGACCCGCATGGCCAATATTAGCCTTTAATGACGATTCGTTGAAACGAGTATTGGGAACAAAATCGCCACCTCCTTGCAAGTAATCGGCGTGAGAGACATAGCCTACTCTAAGGCCACCGAAAATATCCTTCGAAGCCCCTTTCAATCCCAAATTTTGAACCACTCCCAACGAGTTGGAAAAAAGTTGCAGGCCATAATCTCCCTGCAATGTCCCGACCGGAGCAGGTTTCTCGCGAATGAAATTGATAACGCCTCCGATCGCATCAGATCCGTAAAGAAGCGAAGCAGGGCCTTTGATTATCTCCACATCTTCTATTCCAAATTCATTCACTCCAAGCGGATGATGGTCGGAATACTGATAATTTTCGATGCGTACGCCGTTGTTGAGCGTCAGGATATCATTCATAGAAAGCCCCCGAATAACGGGCTTGGCAACACCACTGCCCTTCGAAATCATGTTGACACCGGGTACTTGCGATAAAGTTTCCATTATATTCGGAGAAATTTTTCGGCGCTTTTCGTCAAGATTCAGGACATCTATTTTTACGGCAGTTTGGTGCTGTGTGGCGTTGTAACCTCCTGAAACGACAACTTCTTCGGCCTCGAGGGCAGTTTCATGCAGTGCAACATCAATTCTTTTGACATTTTCATCCATCAAGACAATTTGAACTTGCGAAGCATAACCAACAAATGAAAACTGCACGGTAATTTTTCCGGCAGGAAGATTGGAGAGTTCGAAATTGCCATCGGAATCCGAGAATGTACCTTTGCTCAGTTCATAACAATATATGGTGGCTCCGGGTAAAGGCTCTCCTGCTTGCGTGGTAACCTTGCCCGAAAGGATATGTTGTGCAAACATGCTTGCAAAATGGCCAAGCACGATGCTTAAGAGGATATATTTTTTCATTTTTCCTTTTTAAATCGTGAAATAATTAGGGTTCCTATTCTTTGATAAAATCTATCGATATGAGATTTCAGGAAAAAGGAGGGGCACGATGTGAAAAAGGAAGATTAGTGAAAGAAAAGGTGCAAGGAGTGTTATACTGATTTTTGTATCGATCGAAATGAGTAAGAACTTCCAAATCGATTTTCTGAATCTGATCGGTGAAGATCGAGAAATGAAAATCGCAAATAGGACAGTTTTCGTGAAATGTTTGACAGGATTTTTCGGAATGACAGCAACCCGTTCTTTGATGATGATGTTCCAGTTTCACCACCGAAGGAAACAGGAAAATGAAGATCAAAGAAAGCGAAATATATCTTGTGTAGCTGCGATTCATTTCTATTTGAGAATAAGCTTTGACACACTATTCTGAGGCAGAAGAGGTGTCAGTTTCTGTTATCGAACGATTTCTCTAAAATGTAACACCGACCAATCTATCAACTGACCGAATATAGGTATTAAACTTTCACCCATTTCAGTAAGTGAATATTCAACACGAGGAGGAATTTCTGCGAATGCCACTCGGGTGATAAGTCCATCTTCCTCCAATCTTTTCAGCGTGGTCGAAAGCATCTTTTGAGAAATATCGGGAATCGACTTGCAAATCTCCGAATAGCGAAGCATTCCCTTTTCGTGCAGCGTGGTCAAAATCAATAGCGACCATTTGTCGCTGAATCGAGCCAGGACATTTCGAATCGGGCACTGTGGGTATTGCAAATCGGCAGATTTCATTATTTTCTTTTTTTCATTCACAAAAGTAAAAATAATTCCTGAGGATGTTACGGGTATTAAAGATTATTACTTTCAAAAAGAGATTTATTATAAATATTCTTAAAAAAATATTTTCTATTCAGCTGATAATCAATATTTCGAACGATAGTAGTTCGTAACACACATCTTTGCTTTGTAGAAAGTGTTTTGCTAAATTTGAAAGGTCAAACAATTTAAATAGAAAAAAATGAAAAATCTAATCGTAAAAAATGTAGATGAAACTCAGGGACAAACAAATGCGGAACACGGCAATAAATTTACCGTAAAGACCATCATCCCCGAAGAAGAAGTGAGCAAATGTAGGGTAAATTTCGTGGAAGTGGATCCGGGCAATTATGCCTATGGATATCATTATCACGAAGTGAACGAAGAAGTTTTTTATGTCATCAGCGGACAGGGAGCCGTTCGTACCGAAGATGGAGAAATTATGCTGAAAGCCGGTGACGTTATAGCTTTCCCGACAGGAATAAAAGGTGCACACATCATGCGTAATCCCTCCGATACCGAAAAATTGGTTTATATCTACTTTGGTACTGCGGCTAATCCCGAAATCGTTCATTTATTGGACATCAAAAAAATCATGGTTAGCGGGACCGAATCGACGGGAATTTTCGATGAATTTGCTTAACTGTTCACTTCTGTCAACAAAAAAAGGGGCTGCCCGCCTCTTTTTTTCTGTACGAAATCGGTTGAAACTACTTAACTTTCATAAGAATATCGAGCCCGATTTTTTTACGGTTAAGCGATGTGTCTTCACAAATTTCGCGAATAAATCGTTCTTCGGCTTGCAAAACCCAATCTTGAAAATTTTCATCGGGCCGATAAAAAGGAAGGAAGTTGATCAACTTATTCAATTTAAATTTCCGGCTGCTGATTCCTGCTCCCGAAAGGCTTGCATCGAATGCATTGAATTCCTGCTCAACATGTGCAGGTATCATCAGTATCGGTTTCCGATAATACAATGCTTCGCATAGCGACTCGAATCCCGACGTTGTGGAATAAGCCATACTGCCGGCCAAACTTTTCAAAAACAATTCATCGTTCAAACGATAAAGAACCAAATTTTCGTCGATAACCGTCACCTCGTCGGCATCTTTCTTATCCCAGAAAAAGCGTAACGGAATGTGCGGATTTTTGGTATGCCAATCCAAAATTTCCTCGAAATATCCCGAGTTAAGCATATATCCGTGGATGTAATCACCCGCCTCGGGCTCTATCTCAAAAACCTCTCTGCGAAGCAGCGGCGGCATCACAACCAAATTTCGTTCCTCACAACCGGGCATATCGCGAAACGATAGAGCCAATAACTTCGACGAACCCTGACAAGTCCATTTCGTAAGCATTCGGAGCAAATAATATTTCACATCCTGCTCAGGTGTGGTTTTGTAATGAGGATTGAGGAGCAGATACTGATGCCCGACATTTATCATCTTTACGCCTAATTTTTCGTTGATCTTATACACCTGATAAGCCGTACCGGTGATAAGTTCGTAAAAGTTGATAACGATATCGGGATGATATTCCTCGATTTTCTTTTTAACAAAAACAATGCTCTTGCGAAAAATGAGCGGACGGGCAAAATTGCTGAGCACGCTCATCACGATATTGGGGCGTTTGTTTTTATAGAAAGAAGTAAAATTCGGGCTATGGAAAACAAAAATCGGGGCTCCTATCTTGTCGCTGAAGAAAGCCGGTATTTGACGATTGTCACTCTTTCCAACCAACACGGCACACACCTCGTGACCGTGCTTTCGCATTATCCAAGCCATGGAAAGTGCTTGTGTGAAATGGCCTCTCCCTTCTCCCTGAACAGCAAATAAAAACTTCACGTGCAACAGTTTTATGAAAGTAGTTACAAAATTAGAAAAAAAGAGCAATCAGAGAGAAATATGCCGGACGATTATTTGACAATATATTCTTTCTTCATCTTTCAAATTCGAGAGGTTGTCCGTGAAACGATTCTGCAACGATGCCTTTGTCAAATACGAGATGTCCGTTGACAAATGTTTTTTCGATGGTGTGAGAAAACCTTTCACCCTCAAGAGGTGACCAATTACATTTGTAAAGAATATTGTCGGCATTCACAGTATATGGCCGGTGGGGATTAATCAGTACTAAATCGGCCTTAAAACCCTCTCGAATGAACCCTCGATTTTTTATTCTGAACAGTTTTGCAGGAGCATGACACATTTTTTCTACCACAAACTCTTTCGAAAAAACACCTCGACAGGCCAACTCGAGCATCATTTGCAACGAATGCTGAACAAGCGGACCACCCGATGCGGCTTTCAAGCATCCACCTTCTTTTTCGGAAAGCAAATGCGGAGCGTGATCCGTAGCCACTACATCCAATTTCCCCTCTTTGAGCGCTTCGCGCAAGGCCTCGCGATCGGCAGTAGTTTTAATGGCCGGATTCCATTTGATTTTCGTTCCTAGACTTTTGTAATCGGCATCCGAAAACCACAGGTGATGAACACAAACCTCAGCCGTAATTTTCTTATCCTCAATTGGGGCTTTATCGAAAAGACTCATTTCATGCCCCGTCGACAAATGTAGTACATGCAGTCGTGAACCATATTTATGAGCCAATTCAACGGCTTGAGCCGACGATTGGTAACAAGCTTCTTCGCTTCGAATGATTGGATGATATTCGATTGGGATATTTTCTCCAAATTTATTGCGATACGCTTCCACATTACGTCGTACAATTTCTTCCTTTTCGCAATGAGTGACAATCAGCATATCCACTTCGGCAAAAATTCTGCGTAGAGAATCTTCTTTGTCCACAAGCATATCTCCTGTGGAAGCACCCATAAACACTTTGATGCCGCAAACGGTTTTCGCATCAGCTTTCAGCAATTCCTTGAGGTTGTCGTTGGTGGCTCCCAAATAAAACGAATAGTTGGCTATCGATTTTTCCGAAGCTGTTTCGAATTTGGCTTGTAACGCATCTATACTGATTGTTTGCGGGATGGTGTTTGGCATATCCATAAATGAAGTTACCCCACCGGCAACGGCCGCACGACTTTCGGTATAAATATCGCCTTTGTGCGTCAATCCCGGATCACGAAAGTGCACTTGGTCATCAATCACTCCCGGAATGAGGTACAAGTCATCGGCCTCAATGACTTTATCGCTCCGATTAAACACATATTCGGGAACCTTGTCGATAAATATTTTCGTAATGTTTTCGTCCTCTATCACTACCGATCCACGGTAAGAATGCCCTTCGTTGACGATAGTTGCATTATGAATGAGAATCATGGTCTTGTAGATGTTTTTAATTTTGATTTCGGTTTTATTTTTCCCGTCAATTTTCTCCAGCGTAAATTAATGACACCAAAAAATGCTTCACCAAATATGCGGGAACTCATTTTCGAAGTGCCCAACTGACGATTTACAAAAATCACGGAAACCTCTTTTATTTTGAATCCAAGCACTAAAGCTGTATATTTCATTTCGATCTGGAACGCATAACCTTTAAATTTTATCCGATCCAAATCCATAGTTTCAAGCACTTTTCTCCGATAACAAACAAAACCTGCCGTTGTGTCATGAATATCCATTCCTGTGATAAACTGAACATATTTCGAAGCGAAATATGACATCAGCACGCGACCCATAGGCCAGTTGACAACATTTACTCCAGTACTATACCGAGACCCAATCGAAACATCAAATCCCTCTCCCGCACAAGCTTCATACAATCGGGGCAAATCCTGTGGGTTATGCGAAAAATCGGCATCCATTTCGAAAATATATTCATAGGAATGTGCCAATGCCCATTTAAAACCGTGAATATAGGCCGTGCCCAGTCCTAATTTTCCTTTTCGTTCTTCGATAAAAAGGCGATCGGCATACTCGTTTCGGATAAGGTTGTGGACGATTGTCGCCGTCCCGTCAGGCGAACCATCATCTATCACCAGAATATGAAAATCCTTTTCTAAGTTAAAAACAGCACGAATAATATTCTCGATGTTTTCCTTCTCGTTGTAGGTTGGTATAATTACGACACTGTCGGACATGCGAATGAAAATTTGCCTCAAATGTACTATTTCAAATGGATATAAAAAAAGTTTTCCAAAATATTTTGCTTTATTGAAATTAATCACTATCTTTGCAGTCCAATCATAAATAATACAACATCGCGGAGTGGAGCAGTGGTAGCTCGTTGGGCTCATAACCCAAAGGTCATTGGTTCGAATCCTTTCTCCGCAACATTTTTGAGGAAAGTCAAGCGAAACTTTCCTCTTTTTATTTGGCTCGTTGGGCTCATATCCGCCAGCCGGCGGACATTGGGAGCGAATTTGAGAATCTGATCAAAATAATCGAGACCCTTTAAACGTCTAAAGAGAGCTCGAGTAAACAGCATATTTTGTCAAAAAAAAATAAGGAGGGATCGTACCCTCCTTATTTGAGTCGAAATATACGTATCACCATCCCGGAACAAAATTAATTCCAAACATACCATTGCTGAACCCTCCGTTTTGAAACGGAAAAGCATAATAAGGCTCAATAACGAGGTAACCGAATAAATTTATTCTTACTGATGCACCGGCACTAAATACCGGTATCCGTTCGTTAAAATTAGATGTTTGCCATTTCAATTTCACCTTATCTCCCTTGTTCCAGGCCAAACCACCGTCGAAAAACAAATTGAGATCGGTTAGAAAAATATTCGATTTTATCGGAGCCAACACTTTCGGTCCCGAAAAAGGAAATCTCAATTCAGCATTAACAACAGCAATCCGCGAACCGGAAAGATTTGATACATTAAACGAATTATATCCAATCGAATTGCCCGTATTTCCATAAATTGAAATGTCTTCATAACCCCTTACCAACCACGGATAACCCAAATACATGGGCGAGGCAAGTCCGATTTGCGAACTCTTTCCGTACAATCCATTGTGATACAATCTGAAAGCAAATCCGATCGGTTTCGAGAAGTAATATCTTCTGTAATCGAACAAAATATTATACAGGTTGATGTTCCCAAAATATCTTTCGATCTGATATCTTGCTCTGTGTCCCATCAGCGGAGCCGTCATTCCAAAATAGGAATCATCCTCGACATAAGCGATGTTGGCTGTCTGAAAACTGATTCCGGGAGGCGATGGTAACTTCTCTCTTTTTCCACCAAGGGGATAACCCAATGCATCAAAATAGTTGTGATACCGATCCCAGCGATACGAATACCACGAAGCCGAAATTCCCGCTTCGAATCTGCGAGTTTGCGACAGAGGGTAATAAAAGAATGCCGAGATATTGTCTTCGAACATCCTTACATAATCCAATACGAGATTATCCACTGCGTATTTTTCCTTATCAATTTGTAAGGTATCTATCGTCCAAAACATACTCCCGCTTCGATAGGGAATATGTGAAACAGAAGCTCCCCACTTGATTTTATTGCTCTGATTGAGGTACGCAAGCTGTCCGCCAAAATCGTAAATTTCGCCATTGAGCGCCAACGATGTATAAAGTTGATGATCACCAACCATATCGCTAAAAAGCATGAAAACACTACCGGCCATGTCGGTCGTATTGAAACTTGGTCCTGTCGTAACACCCACTCCGACCGAATTTGAAATATAATCGAGTTTTAATTTAGGTCGATAAGGCAATTCTTTGATGGAATCAACCGAAAGTGCGATTTGAGGAACACGACTCGATAAAACGGAATCCACTATATTCACCGTGGTACGGTTCAACAATGGAAGCGTACCTGCATCAAAATTTACGTAATACTTATCTACTTCAATAGGGTAAAAATCACGGTCGTAAGCGATATATATTTCATACTTTTTATCGAAATAATGCGTATAGGCAATCATCCCGTTTTGCCTATCTACACTTATGGCCGGCGAAAACAGTGTGATTCCGCTTATCCCTGTCAGATATTCAGTCAGGCGATACACTTTTTCGTTTTGCAGATCATATTTATACAGATTGCGAAAACCATCGGCATCAGACAAAAAATAGATAAAACGCCCGTCGTTTGAAAATCGGGGATTTAGGTTATCGGCTTTGGGTAAAACATCTATCATTCTGCTTTCTCCGGTTTCGATGTCGAACAACGTCAAAATAAAGCAGAATTTTTTCGATTGGTCAGAACATATAGCCTCTGTGGAATACACGATATATTTTCCGTCCGGCGACCATGAGGGGTGGATATTTGAGAACAAATCGTGGGTGAGTTTTCGCGTTTTTTTTGTTTGAAAGTCGTAAAGATATAAATCTCCAATCCCCTCATTCAGTCCGGTAAACACCATATATCTTCCGTCAGGAGACCATTCGGGATTCGAAAACGATGCCACATCTTCAATTTCTACCAACTCGGTTTTCATTTTATCTATATCCACAATGGCAAGTTTGTTTCGTCCTTTGCTATAAACGACAAAGGCAAATTTTTTGCTGTCCGGCGACCACGTTCCTCCCGATTCGATAAAACTGAAATCGTCTATTTCGCTATTGCGTGTTAAGCTCGAGAATTTTTTTATAATTTTTCCTGTTCGGGCATCGGCGATAAACAAATCTAAGGTGAAGACACTCTTGTCAGAAAAAAAAGCCAGGTATTTTCCATCAGGACTCAAAGAAGGAGATACATTTGTCGAACTACCATTTTTTTCGGAGATAATTTTGTTTCCTACAGGCGTATAGACAGAGTCTTTCATGAACTGTTTATAATGGTTTTCGGTAGCCGTTTTCCACATTCCCGATAAGGTTTGGGTATTGAAATGAAATACACTATCGATGGCAACATCCAAACCCCATAGAGCTGTTTTTTCAAAAAGCGGCATGATAATGGTGTCGCCCCACGTTTTCCCGATAAATGCCCATAAGGCTTGTCCGTATCGATAAGGAAAGTATTCTGAGACATTCGCTAAATCCTTAATGGATGGAAATCTCTTGTTCAGCAGAGCGTCTCTCATCCACATCGATGTGTTGGGATCTACGCTCCCTATAGATAAATATTCGGCCATCCCTTCTACCATCCATAGAGGCAGATTGTTGATAGAATAATTCGTGGAATCGGATCTCAACAATTTATTGTATTGAAAAGCATGTACCAGCTCATGCCCCAGCGTATGATCGGTTTGATACAAAGTGGGAGCGAAAGGAAGGATTACGCGCTGTTTCAGGCTCTCTGTCACTCCCCCCGTTCCTTCGGCAATTAAGCTACTCACCGCATTGGTTTGTTGAAAATCCGCATGATTCGTGTAAAGTAGAATAGGATTTTTTGTCTGAAAAGTATCTTTAAAAATCAGCTGATGCATGTGATACCACTCTTCTGCCCAACCGATAAAATTTATAAGCATCGTATCATTTTTCAGATAATGATAAACTTCAAAATGAGGTGTTTGCGCTACATCAAACCTAAACTTTTGATAGGTAGGTTTGGTTCTCCCGAAGTACTGGGCATTCGTCGTGAAAACATTCATTAGCACGATGCTAAAAGCTGCCCAGAAAGCATTGTTTACTTTTAATTTTTTCATAGCCTCCTCCTTATTTGTATTTTCTATGATATCATAAATTCAACAACTCAATGAAAAGATTGTTTATTTGTTAATCAGCAAATTTCGAACCAAATATGAGAAAAAAAATTATTTTTTTGTCTCCGACATTACAAAGACATTACAAAACGGAGAGAGATTTATTGAAGAAGCTTCAAAAGATAATACGGATCTTATAAAACTTATATTATCAAAAAAAATCGATAAGTTCTTGTGAACTAAATTAATTCTTCGTTATTTTGCAGAACTATGTTCAAAATTAAAAGCGAATGAAATTAAGAATCTGCTTTTATATTCTGCTGTTGATCAACATATTAATCGTTCCCGTCCATGCTCAGCAAAAAGGGAATGCATCATATTATGCATCTCGTTTTCAAGGCAAAAAAACATCGAGTGGAATTCTCTATCATAAAGACAGCCTTACATGCGCTCACAAAACACTTCCTTTCGGAACTTTACTATTCGTAAAAAACACAGTGAATAACAAGACCGTTTTGGTAAAAGTTACCGATCGCGGTCCGCGCAGCAAAAAAAGGATAATCGATCTGTCCTACGAAGCTGCAAGACAGCTCGATATGATCGGACATGGCATTGCCCATGTTGAAATTAGTGAATGGAAATTTCTTCCGGTTTTTTCTCTGCTAAAACTCGACACCGATCGTATCTTTTTGCCGACAAAAACCCTCGAAGAAATCTACAACACGCTTTATAGCGCATGTCGCCCGATAAACAAATCAACTTTATACCGATAGCTTCACCTTTATGTACGACTATTACATTATCCCTCTTTCTCGCAGACGCAGCTGCCATTTCCATGCCGAAGCCATCGTATCCTCAATACTTTCTTCGGCTTTCCATCCCAATATTTTGTTGGCGCGTTCCGGATTAGCCCAGATTTGTTCGATATCACCTTCACGACGGCCGACGATTTTGTAATTCAAAGGCTTGCCCGTTACTTTTTCGAATACGTGAATCAATTCCAAAACAGATAAACCACGTCCTGTCCCCAAATTAAAAATTTCGACACTTTCGTTCGATTTGTTTTCGAGCATTCGCTCAATGGCAATCACATGTGCTTTTGCCAAATCTACAACGTTTATGAAATCGCGAATGCAAGTGCCATCGGGTGTATTATAATCGTTGCCGAAAACGCTGAGCTCCTTTCTGATACCTATGCCCGTCTGAGTAATAAACGGCACCAGATTTTGCGGAACGCCTAACGGCAACTCACCAATTTCGGCAGAAGGATGTGCTCCAATGGGGTTAAAATATCGCAGGATGACACTTTTGATGGGTGCCCCGGAATGTATAAAATCCTGAATGATTTCTTCGTTTATTTGTTTGGTATTACCATAAGGAGAAGTGGCGGGTTTGATGGGGGCACTCTCATCGATAGGATTGCTGTCGGGTTCGCCATACACCGTGCACGATGAGGAAAACACGATACCTTTTACGTCAAACTTGGGCATCAACTCGAGCAGATTTATGAGCGAAACAATATTGTTGCGGTAATATTTCAAGGGTTTTTTCACAGATTCGCCTACGGCTTTACTCGCAGCGAAATGAATTATCCCATCAATTCCGCGATGTCTATCAAACAAAGCCTGCATGGCCGGCATATCCGTGCAATCAAGTTTCTCGAAAACAGGGCGTTGTCCCGTGATTCGCACAATCCCTTCTATCACATCGGCATTAGAGTTGGAGAGATTGTCAACTATTATTACTTCATAACCTGCTTGCTGCAGCTCAACCACAGTATGCGAACCGATGTAACCGGTTCCGCCCGTTACTAAAATTTTTCGTGCCATGTATCTATCGATTTTGTTTGTTTTTCAATATGGCAAAGATACTAAATAAAAACCGATCCGATGTTGCAACATTCATATAAAAGCCGAAGAGGATCGTTCATTTCGAAAAAAAATGTATATTTGTATTATCAACTGCGAAATATTATTATATCGAGCCTCAAAATTGAAGGGATAAAAGTGGAATATACCCTACGGACATATTACCAAAAAGAAGATCTTCCACCATTGGAAGAAAAAAAATTTTTTCATTATGCATCTTCTTTCGATTTGTATTTGAATATTCCATCCTTCGAACCTTTCATGATTGTGGCTTTTGTCAACGAAAAGCCTGTGGCATGCATGATGGCCGTTATCAGGCGTCTGCACGGCCGGCTTAGAGGCTCCTTGTTCAAACAATGCTATGTCTCGCAATTGCCGGCTTTTCTGGATGAAAACTATCCCAAAGACGAAATTTTTGAAAAGCTGGTCTCAAGCCTCCTCAAGGAAGTTAAGCATAAAGTATATTATATTCAATTTCGAAATTTGTGCGATCCGATTTTCGGATACAAAACTTTCAAGAGTTTTCATTTTTATGCCGCTAAATGGCTCAATATTCGCAATTCGCTGCAACGCAAACGGAAAGTCTGGGATCAACTCTCATCCACTCGGAAAAACCAGGTGAATAAAGCCAAACGTCGCGGAGTGTCGATATTGGAAGCAACCTCTCTCTCACAATTGCCCGAGATCTATCAATCCATCAAACGAGATTGGAAAATCAGAGAACGAATTCCCCCTCTCGCCTACTTCGAAAATTTTTTCCGATATTATGTTCAAAATAATAAAGGAAAAATCTTGCTGTGTATGTACAAGAATAAAATTATCGGAGGTACTATTCTCGGCTTTGAAAAGAAGATTGCATATTGCTTGCACTACTGGGGGCATACCAAAAGATATAAACACCTGTATCCATCAATTTTCAGTATATGGTCGTCGCTCGAACTTGCCGAAGAAGAAGGTTTCGAATATTTTGATTTCATGGATTCCGGATTTTATCAGGAAAGAGCCGGAAGACCGCGATTCCTGCTTCAATTCGGAGGCAAACAAAAAGCTACAAGACGTTGGCAAAGATTCAACTGGCCCTTGATCAATTTTTTTGCGAACAGAATACACGAATAACCAATATTCATATTACGCCCCTCAATCAACACCAATTCATTAGTAATAAAGCGCATAGCTCAAATTCACGAAAACCACAACAAAGATATTTTATTAAAAAAATATAAATCAAAGCATTTTGTCGTTTATTTTTTTGGAAGTTACAAAACATGTGCATATATTTGCATCGTGTTTTTCATGGTATTAGATTTAAGGTTAACAATGAAGATTGGTTGTCGTGAGACAACCATTCCTTTTTTATACAGGTACCAAATCCCAACAATTTAACAACTTCACCAATCACCTGTTACTCAGGCAATTATTTATACTTAGGCCACAATCCGGCAGCAATAATTTCTTCGGTTTGCTCCATCAACGATGGAATGTCTTCTTCGGTGAGATTTTGTGTAGAGATGGGTTGATGAATGATGAGTTCGAGTTTTCCGGGACGGATAAGCGATGATTTTACACTCAACACATCGTAGGATCCGTTAATGGTAAGAGGAACGATGGGAAGCTTAAGGTCGATGGCAATCTGAAATGCTCCCTTGTGAAAACGACCGAGTTTTCCAGTTTTGGTGCGCGATCCTTCGGGAAACATCATGACCGAAACGCCGTCAACAATTTGCTTTTTTACTTCGAGAATAGTTCTGGCTCGAGCTTTCGGACTCGAATTGTCCACAAATACATGGCCGGCTATTTCGGAAGCCTTCCCCACGAAAGGAATGCGACGAAGGCTTTGTTTTTGCACCCATTTTATGTTCTGATTCAAGAATCCGTAAACCAGAAAAATATCAAATGCTCCTTGGTGATTAGCCACAAAAACGTATGATTGTTTCGGATTTAAATTTTCGTGTCCAAACGATTTTATTCGACAAAGTGCAAACCAACACACCAGTTTCGACCACCACTTAGGGGGATAATAACCCCAAAACTTGTTGCCGAAGATGGGGGAAAATATCATCACGGTGAGCGCCGTAATAAGCGTCAGTACAATCAAAACCGGTACAAAGACCAGCCATTGATAGATAAAAACGAGGGTTCGAACAACAACTTTCATCCCAATATTCTTAATACATACAAATTTATCTAAATTTGCAATTAAAAACCATCTTAATCGACATTTTTTTGGGCCGGACATTCTTTTTTTCGCAATAATCTTATTTTTATCCGAAAATATTTCATCGTTTATCGAATTTTGTGTTTATTTGCGTTGCGAAACAACAATATCATAATTATATACACACATGAAAGAATTAGCAAAATACTCTGGAGCTTTGGTAATGTTCGTTGGCGTTCTTGTTTTGGCCATCCCCTATTTTCAGGGAACGGGTACTAACACAAGTCTTATCATCGGACTCCTTCTTGTCATCGAAGGTTTTCTGGGATACATTTATGTGAACAACATGAAAAAAGGCAACACCATCAGCAACATCGTTTGGGCTATCTTGTTGTTGATAATCCCTTTTGCGATTTTCTTCTATGCTAAAAAAATAGCATACACCGAAGAAGAATACGCGTTATACAACTAAACAAGGAGTATCGATCATTTTCTAAAAGACCCTGAGATAAGGTTTCTCGGGGTCTTTTCTCTTTGATAAAAGGTGGCCTCGTTCTATGGCAACTTGGCAACATAGAGTTGCGAATTTTCGTATTTTACGATATTCACCATCTCTCCCTTTTCTATAAATGCTCCCAGGGAAACAGCATCGTAGTATTTATCGTCAACCTCAATACGACCCGACGGACGAAGTACGGTAGCAGCGATTCCTGTTTTTCCCACCAAAGCAAGAGGTTCCGTTGACACCGAAATATAGCCTTCTTCATCGGCTTGCAAAGCAACATTCTTCAAAAATCCGCGCTTCCCGATTCGGCTCGAAAAATAGATAATCACAAGAGATCCCAAACCCAATCCGGCAAAAACCGTAAGCAATGCCCGATAGAATTTTGGAACAGGAACTCCTTCAAAATCGAAATGGATATTGCCAATCAAAGCTAAAAGCAAACTCGAGATTATCAAAACGATCCCGGAAATACCGGCAATACCGAAACCGGGAATTACGAACAATTCGAAAACTATCAAAATGAGGCCTGCTACGAAAATCAAAATTTCCCAACTCTGCGCATAGCCGCCAAGATACAAAGGCGTAAAATACAAAATGGCAGCTGTCAGCGCAATTGCTGTCGGAAATCCGACTCCGGGAGAATTCAGCTCGAAAAAAATGCCGCCCACAATGAGCATGATGAGAATGGACTGGACAAAGGCATTCGTCAAAAAGCCTTTCACACGGTCGAAAGTTGTAGGATTGTAAGTCTCTATGTCATAAGATTCGTAATGCAAATATCGCGTGGCGATCTCGTCCACATTTTCGGCAATACCTTCGCAATACCCCACTTTGATAGCTTCAGAGGCAGTAAGAGTCAACACTTGAGTCGAATCCACCATACCGGGTATAACCACGCGTTCGTCCACCATCGCTTCCGCCAGCTTCGGATCACGTTTCCACACAAAAACCGTATCACCCGATTCTACGATAGAGTCTCCATGATGGCTTTCGGCAGTTGCACGAATCATCGCCCGCATATACGATTGATATTTGTCGGGAGCAGCGGCCCCATCCATCGAAACAACCGTAGCAGCACCTATCGTGGCACTCCGGCGCATATAAATACTGTCGCACGCAATAGATATCAGTGCTCCGGCCGATGCGGCATTATTATCGATGAAGGCAATCACCGGAAGGGGAAAATTGAGAATTGCGGTACGCATCGAATCGGCTTCCTTTACTCCTCCTCCGTACGTATTGATGTGCAATAGCACACAGTCGGCACCCTTCTGCCGTGCTTCGTGTAATCCATTTTGAAGATAAATCCATGAATTACTCCCAATATCTTCCATAATATTGATTTTGTAAATCAACTTTTTGTTTTGTGCCGTTGCCGGCCCTAATGCCAGGCAAACGAGGGAAATGTATACGAAGAAGGCTCTTTTCATTGTACAGCGGTTTTATCCAAACAAAAATATGTAAATTCTACGAGAAAATGATATCCAACATAAAGAAACATGATTACGAGTGTATTGAAACACAAAAGTCTATTTCGTGCTGAACTCCAAAAATCAGCCGGATGTTCGTCTAAATAAAAAATGGAAAATCCGAATATTTTCAAATTCACTTTTCATCGCCCTTTTCATGATACTTACAACAAATCGGCATTCCGGATTGCTGTGTCTCGATTTCGACCATGTAAACAACGTCCAAACACTGTTCGATCGGCTTTTAAGAGATGAATATTTCGAAACGCAACTGCTTTTCCGCAGCCCTTCCGGCGACGGCCTCAAATGGGTAATTTCCGTCGATGCCGATCCCTCAGAACACACCGGCTTCTTCACTGCCGTTGCCAATTACGTTTATAAAACTTACGGCGTCACTGTGGATAAATCGGGATGCGACATATTCCGCGCCTGCTTCCTCCCCCACGATCCCGACGCCTACCTCAATCCTGCGTATAATCTTTCTACCGGTTAACGGCATCGCCGCAACAATCTTCGCCGAAGTGGCTTTTCACTTTTCACTTTCATTTCGAAGCGGGCGCAGTCTTGACCTCTTTTGCCCACTTTTTTATGGCACGATAAAAAAGTCGGTAGAGTTTGGGCCAAAGCCACAAGAGTCAATGGATAATTGATAATGTATAATGCACAATGCATAATTTCGCGATTCGATAATTCTCCGTAATTGGTAACCTGCAATTCCTTGTGAAAATTCGGCTTTTCAAGCCAAAAATACCTTCGAATACACAATAGTTCGTTAATTATTTAATATACGAGTCATGCAGCAATTGCTGCAAACTCGACGAGTTCTTTAACAAGTTTATCATTTAATCTTCTGTTCGGCTTTATGCCGGACACGCAAATAAATCGTTCA
>NZ_RXHS01000010.1 GCF_004138125.1 Seramator thermalis | reverse complement strand
TTTTACGTACAGCTGCTCTGACCGGTTGCATGGCTGCAAAACGATTACCTTTCTTTGCGATATGCCACGAGATAATCTCATCGTTAAAGTGATCTATTACACCAAAGAACCAGTGCCAACCCGATCCCTCAATCCAGAACTTCTTTCCATCTGTAGCCCACATTACATTGGGTGCATCCGTGGTTATAGTCCCATCGTGTTCACGCTTATTCGTCTTCCCGGGCCTTCTGTAGGGGCTCAGCAGGCTGTTTTCCCGCATGATGCGGTTCACACGTGCCTTGCCCGCTACCAGAGCGTTTATCTTTCTTTTTGCCATGCGATTCTTCACTTTGATATAGCCTTCAGAGTTAAACTTACTCTTCTTGATTTCTTTTTTAATCTCCTGTAAAACCTCTTCATCACTGTGTTTGGGTTTTCTGCCACGCTTGCCTGTTTTGGGAGTAGGGTTTTCATACCAGGTACTGCTGCTGTAACCGACAACTTTAAAAATCAAACGTTTCGGATATGGCTTCCCTGTTAGTGGATAACGTTCATTTATCAAAATAGAAATCATCTCCTTTTTAGTTTTGCTGCCAATTCGTTCTTTTTTTTTGTAAGTTCAAGCTCCATCTGCAATTGCCCGATCTTACGCTCGGCAGCAATGAGCTTTGAATCATCGGGCTTTCGCTTAAACCCGTCAGCGCCACTCTCTATAAATTGATCCCGCCAAAGATTGATGTCGGCCAGAGTAACTCCGTATTCACGGCTAACTAACTCAGGATCCTCTCCACGTAACAAGGATAAAACTATTTCAACCTTGATTTTCGATGTAATATTCTTTCTCTTTTCCATAGCAGTTGTAAAAATAACTTTTATTTTTTACTGCTCGGTTTTTTTGAGGGCTAATATACTTTGATATTCTGATACAACCTGGGAGCGGAAGCACACTTTGACGTAAGGGTTGTGATTTGCTTTCGAAATTTATATCTTTGATATTCTGATACAACTCCGATCTTCAAATGAAACTGACCGCAGCGGTTGTGATTTGCTTTCGAAATTTATATCTTTGATATTCTGATACAACGGTAATGATTTTATTAATTAAAAGATATGGGTTGTGATTTGCTTTCGAAATTTATATCTTTGATATTCTGATACAACAGATGAGAATGCATATACTGTACCTTCTCGTTGTGATTTGCTTTCGAAATTTATATCTTTGATATTCTGATACAACACTACATGTCTTTTCGCATATTGAGCTTTGTTGTGATTTGCTTTCGAAATTTATATCTTTGATATTCTGATACAACCCGGTAAAGATGGCCCAAAGTTAGAAAATGTTGTGATTTGCTTTCGAAATTTATATCTTTGATATTCTGATACAACAGGTGATTATTATAGTTTTAATTTATGATTGTTGTGATTTGCTTTCGAAATTTATATCTTTGATATTCTGATACAACCAACGCTGGAAGTGGTATTATGATGTATCAGTTGTGATTTGCTTTCGAAATTTATATCTTTGATATTCTGATACAACCTTCCCAATACGCCTTTGTATGCGTTTCGTGTTGTGATTTGCTTTCGAAATTTATATCTTTGATATTCTGATACAACTCGATCTACAATGCCTATGTGGACGATTATGTTGTGATTTGCTTTCGAAATTTATATCTTTGATATTCTGATACAACACTTCCCGGGCATGGAAGTAATGGAAATAGGTTGTGATTTGCTTTCGAAATTTATATCTTTGATATTCTGATACAACGCATGTCACCGATGCACGTAATCTTCATATGTTGTGATTTGCTTTCGAAATTTATATCTTTGATATTCTGATACAACAAAGGTATTGACGAGTATAAGCCTATAATGGTTGTGATTTGCTTTCGAAATTTATATCTTTGATATTCTGATACAACATTGTTTCTGACGGAGGATAATTTCGACGGTTGTGATTTGCTTTCGAAATTTATATCTTTGATATTCTGATACAACTTGGAAAGATTTTTGCACCAATGCCGAACCGTTGTGATTTGCTTTCGAAATTTATATCTTTGATATTCTGATACAACGAGGTTCAGCAACATCAGTAAGTGTCACAGGTTGTGATTTGCTTTCGAAATTTATATCTTTGATATTCTGATACAACCTGTCACCCTTGTATTCAAATCATTGCCCAGTTGTGATTTGCTTTCGAAATTTATATCTTTGATATTCTGATACAACTGCATTAGCTTGGCTGTATAGTTCTAAGTGTTGTGATTTGCTTTCGAAATTTATATCTTTGATATTCTGATACAACAATTAAAATGCAAATAGTCAAAAATATAGGTTGTGATTTGCTTTCGAAATTTATATCTTTGATATTCTGATACAACAGTTCGAGATAGCACTTGCAAGGACATGTGTTGTGATTTGCTTTCGAAATTTATATCTTTGATATTCTGATACAACAATGTAATCCAGAATAAGGTGCACCAGTAGGTTGTGATTTGCTTTCGAAATTTATATCTTTGATATTCTGATACAACGGCAATGCCAAAAGATACGAGCAAGACGTAGTTGTGATTTGCTTTCGAAATTTATATCTTTGATATTCTGATACAACTGGATGTGTATTATTTGCAAATTATCAAAGATTTACAGACAAAATCAGAAAATAAAAAATGTTGGTCAGAAAACAAAAAATCCCGTTAATAAGCGGGATTTTTTATTGTACATCTGATAAGAAGAAGGAATCAATCGTTCAAATACACCTTGATTTCCAACCGAAGCCACGTGCCTTCCCATTCTTTTGCCGAAAGCTGGGCAAAAAAGCTCTTCCCTGCATCCAGCAAACGAGCGATGGTCTCATTCTTCGTTTTGGGAAGATAACCAATTTTGGTCTCGCCAAAATATAGCGAAACGGCAAAAGGGTCGTATTTGTTGTCGGCTTCGCGTTTGACTTCAAGTTTTATCCGATTTTCCAAATGCTCATTTACTTTGGAAAGATCACGAAAAGAAGTGCCGGCAACCACTGTTTCCAATACCAGAATATCTTTCGAGAAAACATTGAATTGGATGGCATGCGAGCTTAATGCTGCCAAAAGCGCAGAATCAACTTTAATTAAGCTTTCATCGTTATTCATAAGCGGCTTTTATTAGAGCGTATTTTTGTTTTTGTTCTTCGCCATATGTTTTCAATTCTTCCATTTGTAATTGCAATCTCGATCTTTCTCCATTTATCCAATCTTCATTTAAGATTTGTTCCCGCATCGAAAACGGAAAGGAGTTGTTGAGCTCTGTTATTTGTTGTTCAAGCACTCCGATTCCTTCTGAAAGTGTGTGATTTAACAAGTTGAGTTCATCTTCACTCATTTCGTTTTTGGCATTTTCCGATTCCGAAATTTCTTTTGCATAAATGATTTCCAATGCTTTCAGTTGTTCCATATCGCCATGCTCGTAGGCCCAAAGCACTTTGTTCCAAATCTCTTTTTTCGACGACGATAATTCGGGATTCACATCCGGATGCAATGCCTTGGCCAATCGCCTGAAAAATTTTCTTATATCGACTTTTTTGTCGGGAGAGGCCAAATGACTTAAAAATTGTTTGGCCACCTCCAATTCGTAAGTTTTGAACATAATCTCCATTTGAGCTTCCAAAAGTTGACCGGCAATATCCGCTTCTATTTGATCGAAATTGGGAACTTTGTTTTGATTGATTTCGGCTTGTGCCATTTCGATTTGGCGTTTGAGTGCTTTGATTTCGAGCTGCAGTTTTAAAATCTCTATTTGCAATACACCAATTTTGGATGCATACATCGATTCCAATTGCGGTTTGGTAAAATTCAACATTACTTCTTTGTCGTTCATAAGTTTAATGTATGATTCACAAAGTAATTCGTGAGTTTTCAGCAATTCTTTTTTGTCCATATTCATTAAAACAATTCCAACTGTTGATAGGGCGTGGATACTTTTTTCTCTTCTTTCCCAACGAACAGTTCCATATTGCCAAACTGCTTGTCGGTAATGCACAAAATGCCTATATTCCCTTTGGGCGGCAAATTCTTTTTTACCCGTTGGATATGAACCTGTGCATTTTCTGCACTGGCACAATGACGCAGGTAAATGGAAAATTGAAACATGGTGAATCCGTCTTTGATCAGTTTATCCCTGAAATCGGTGTATGTTTTCCGATCTTTTTTTGTTTCGGTCGGCAAGTCGAAAAAAACCAAAACCCACATAATTCTGTATTCGCTAAAACGTTCCATAAATGCCCCTAATCCTCCAAATCGACATTTTAAGTAAATGAAGGATATTTTATTTTTCGGATTTCTCCCGAAAAACAGTGATAGAGGGATGCCGTGGTTTGCCCCACGGCGACCATCAACGGGCTTCGTTGCCCGTTGATCATTACGTCGAGAATCGGAATTCCCAATAATCGGGTTTTCATAGGTTGTGTTATTTCGTCAATATTTTCATTTTCGGCAACGATTTCAAAAACCAAGCGATCGACAAATGGCCTGTAAGGCTCCATCACATCGTCGGCCAAACAATAGGCGTTGTATTTGTTGCGATGATGAATGCCCAGCGTCGGAAGCAATCCACTTGCTACAAGCGATCGGGCTACCACTGCACGCAAAACGGCATAACCATAATTCAACAGATTGTTGGGTGGAACGCCATCCCGATTTCTGGAAAATCCTCGAATATTCGGAAAAAGATTTGCCCAATAATACACCGCGGCACGAGCTTCGTAATTGTCGGGATCGCCACTTTTAACGTCAGCCGCCCAAGCGTTCATATTCTTAATGACTCCTCCGGCCATTTTATCGAGCACGTAGGCCTGATTTTCGATTTTGGCTTGAACGGTTTGCTGCCAAAGCTGCTTTTTTAGTGGAACGGAGGCATTGATTTGATCGCTGAAACGTTCCGTTTGAATCGTGTTCCCCGCTAAAGGCAACATCAGTCCGACAGGCATGTGGTTGCTGTCGCAAGTAATGAGTGCACAGTTATTCTCAAGTAGTTTCTCCATCAAGCCTTGGGTAACCGTAATTTGCTTGTGGTCGAGAATCACCACGCCAATGTCTTCGATGGGAATGGTGACAACCGATTCCTGCTTCATTTTTTCGGGCAAATCTTCATTTTTGACTACTTCGGGCAGTTGAACGACCAATTGCTCCTTTTTCAACGAAAGATAAGCCGGATTGCCAAAATAGAGCGTGCGCTTGATCATACACTCAGAATCGTTTTAATCTTGATAAAATTCATAATAAATATCTGCAATATCATTTGCAAAACCGTATCCACAGGGAGAAGCCCATTTGACACATTGCTCGGCACGCAGTTTGAACTCATCCAGCAGATGGTGTTTTGCGATAAACTCCAATGCGGCCTTGTAGTTGTTGTACGTCGAATCATAAAATTGTTCGGAATAATCGCCGTAACAATACGTCAGTTCGCAGGCACTTTCGGGCAAATAGAGCATTACATCAGCCAAAGCCTCGGGCGAAGGCTGCAAGCTTTTAAATTCTGAAATCGCTTTTTTGGCTACCGAGAATTTCTCGCTGCCTCGTTCAGGCCTTTCCACATTGAACTCTTTCCGAATGATCTTTTTGTACTTCTCCACCAACTCTTTTTCATTGTGTGGATTGAGATAAAAATCGTAAAACTCTTTTATCGATTTATTCTTTTCATACAAATCGAGGATTTGCTCTACCAATTGCTCTTTGGTGAGTTTGAGCAATTCTTTCTTTAAGGCTGATTTGGACATAAGTTTATTTTTATGAATTAATATTCTCCTACCGAAACGATTTGACCCAAATGATTTATCCTTATCTTTACAATGTTTGACAAACCATTTAATCCGGTTCTAATCCATGTAATCCCTTTTAATAGATTATTGTTTTCAACATTTGTTTCTAAATGATGCCTGAAAGTATAATCCTTTGTTGTAATTTTTTGAACTCTAAACAAGTTCGTGCTGATCAACGAATAGTTGTCAGGATCGAGCAAGTCTATTTCGTTGGGATTAAATCCCGTTTTTTCGTTTGGGAATACAAAATATTCGTTTTGTTTCATGCTGAAGAGAAATTCCCATCCTTCATCGGATTTATAATTTTTATCTATCACAGGTAACCCGAGATTGCGTCTGTTTACTGCTTCGTAAAACGATACAACCTTTTCTTGCAAATTACCCTCTGCATCTCGATAAATAGCGACGTGGTGATTATTACCAGTATTTACAAAATCAACCGGTTGCTTATTCCCATTTTCATCTAAAATCAATTTTCCTTCCTTATTCTTTTTGTCATGCAATGATTCTACATTATTCACCCCATAAATTGTAACACGTTTTATGGAAATTCCTTTCTCCTTGTTGAGCCAAATAGGATTTTCATCTAAATTGGAGAATGCCTGCTTGGCATTTCCGCCAAACTCTTTCAATCGATTCTCGAGTATTTGTCTGATTTTTTTATCAATTACCTTATCCACCTTCAAATCAGGTGATATATCCTTACGAATAGTATAGACGATTTCAAAACTCACCGTTTTAACTTTTTCAGGAACTTGTTTGGTATGAAGTTCGTCCAACCATATCGGCTTTTTTGAGAGAGCGTTTCCCCCTGTAAATGCTTTTTTCGGATCATTGTTGAATTGTTGCAACCGTTCAGTTAGAGCTACTCGATAAGCAGGGTTGGCTACTGTGGCAATTTTTTCGTTATCGAATTTTGCATTAACCGTTTCTATTTTCACTACATATTCTTTATGGCTTCCGTAAACTGTTTCGTTGTGTAGCTGTCCACGAGGTGTTAACTGTTCTTTTTTATTTACGCCGCCCTTTTTCTTCGTTATATTGATATTTTTGGTCGTTACTTTATTTTTCGCCTTAATTGAAATCAATGTGTTTTCTAACTGACGTTTTGCTTCTGCTCTGAATTCGTCAAGCGGTATGGGAGGGACAAAACGGAGTTTGTTTTTGTTATCGCGGTATAAGTATTTCTTTTCTATACCCAGTACATCTCTCGTACTTAAAATAACATCTTCGGCACCAATGGCATAATTATCCTGTTCTTCTTTTTCTGCATTTGAAATGCCTTGACTCTCATCAAGTCGTCGAGCATTAAGGTTGTTGAGATACTGAATAAATTGGCGTTTGGTAAAAGCAACAGTAAGCGCATCCATTGCGTGATGCCGATGATCATTTCGTTTCGTCCAGTCCTTAATTTTACGGATTCTCTGTCCTTCTTCGTTGATAAATTCTTCTGTCAAACCAAGATTATAATATTTTTCCCAATTCAATTCTTTCATTACGTCAACCAACTGCCAATCCTCACGTAATCTATCTGTAATCGAGCCTGTTGTAGATACCACAAATTTAACCAATTCGCCCAACATCGTTTTGGCATATTTTGCAATGTATTGTGAATTAGCTAAATCTCGATTAATAAAACCTTCGGGAATATCTTTTTCCTGCATTTTTAATTTGTTGTATTTAGCTCGTGAAAGGATACCTTTTTTGTACAAATCCTCAATGCGGGAAAGATAATTGTCCAAGTTGTTTTCTTCGCCTGATTCGCCATATTTTTCTTTGATAAAATCGTAAGCAGTTCTATTCCCTTTTTCAATATTAATGCTTCTAAGTTCCAATGTTTTATTGGAAAAAGAATCGTCAAAAAGACGCGACTGAGGAATAATATGCTCAATATCAAAATCTCCGCTGAATAATGCTGCAGGAGATATATATGTATTGGAATACAATGTTTTATATCCATTTTCTTTCAATTCCTCATAAAGCTTATAACGAACAATATCGTTGTGGCTAATATAAGAGAGATTGAATGGTGGTCTATACAAAGTCTCTTTATATTGCTCATGCAATTTGGTTGTATCGGCAATTGATTTGGTTAGTTCTTCCCTTTCTTTTGCATTCTTTTTCAATTCACGAGCCAATTCGATCCGTATTTCATCCGGTTTACCATAAGTGTCAATAATCAAATTAATTACATTGATCATTTGGTTAAGGATTTTTTCCACTACCGGATTCCGCAATGAATTTTTCGGCAAAATATTAAGACGCTCTTTGTAGTTTTTAGTGTTTATTTCTTCCTTGTTCAAAGAGCTCGCTGAATGTCGATATCCTGCATATTGGCATGCAACATCATATTTGTTACCTGCTTTCAAATAAGGTAATATTTTTCGTATTGCTTTAGTTGAAAGGCTACCATAATCGTCCTGAAAAGTTACATTCGCCAAAATTTTAGAAAATTCTTTATCAAATCCGCAAAGTTCTGTAATCTTATCAATTAAGTTTTGATTTCCTGTTTTAGAGCTATCTCCTTCAAAAGAGTATAACAAATGCCATAATTTATACATCGGTTGTTTGTCAAGCATCTTGTTCGAATCAAAATACAAAATATCTGTATTAAAACCTAATACACTGAAAACCTCTTCAACAGCTTTTAGAATCTCTTTGGCAGATTTTTTTTCAATCTCTATTTCGTGCCCGCTTAATTCAATAATCCGCTTGTATGCTTCAAAAAATACTGCTTGGGTTAAATTTCCCTGAATGGAATTAAAATTCATATCCAGTTCTTTCGGGTTATCAAACAATAATTTTAATACATCTGTCTTTTTCAACTCTTTTCTTATCGAAAGCTCCTCTGCCAATAGTTCTTTTTCCTCCTGATATAATTCTCTCCTTCCTCCAATTTGCAAAGGGTCTTCCATATCGCTAAAAAGGGATTTTTCTTTTTGTTTCTTGTTTTTTCGTCCTTTGCCAAATACTTCAATATTATTCAAAATTTGCCAAATCTTAAATTCCTGAAACAATGGAGAAGAGCGTGGAATTACCCTGCTACCAATCGTCTGGATTTTCTTTTTGCCATTCATTTCAACTTCGATTTTTCGACTTTCAAATTCGCAAAAGCTGATCAAACTTTTCTGACTTTTCAACGGACGTTGATAAAAAATCACGACATCGCGAATTTCCCGTTTCAATTCAGCCGTTAATTCCTTATGAAATGCGGCTTGTGTTTCCCAAATCGTATTAAATTCATCCAAATAATCCTGACGATAAAATACCATATTTCGTAAACTTGCATTGGGATTATTCTTCAATATTTCCATTTGATATTCTCCAACTGTTTGAGCTCGTGTAGTTCCATCAGGATTTGTTATCTTATGGAAGTATAACTCTTTGCTGCGGTCGCTTATTGCGCCCAAATATCCACTCGAACTATTAATCTGAATGTTTATTTGCTGTATCACAATTACAAATTGCTCTAAATCCAGCTTTTCGGTTAAACCTTTGGCTCTCCATACAAAATTTTCGATTTTTTGATCCCCTGCATTTCCTTGACGTTTGGTGCCAACTAATTCAAACCCTTTTTCTTTAAATGCTTTCGAACAGATTGCCCATACGGCATCTCGTTTTTTACCACGTAGCTCCTCCTGTAATTCTTTCGTAAGCACTTCCGGATAGAAAGTCATTTGTTTCTCAAAAATCCTGTCAAATTCCTGTAGTAAGTCGGAACGATAAAAATCAGGGAGATACTTTTTCCCATTTTGAAGTAGTTCCAAGCAATACTGACCCGGAGTCAATTGTTCGTCATAAAGTTTTTTAGCAACCTCCATTCCGTCAATTAAAGCTCCATCTTCATTGCCTTTGGCTTTTCTGCTGCTTTTATAGCCACGTTTTTTGTTGATCATTAATAGTACGCGGGCAAATTGTTCAAGTGTTATTTCTTCCGTAGCTGCTTTAGCTCTCAAACGATAAGTTTCGAAAGTAGTGAAATTGCCATTTTCCGATAAAATGGTTTCATCCGTGATGAAATTATTTTCTTTAAGAATTTTGATTAAGTTTTCTCGCCTTAATTTGTAGCGCTGCAAATTGCGACGCATACTTCTCTTTAAGGTTCTATCTGCATTCGTGGTAATGCTTTTCCCTTTTTCAAAATTTTGCAATTCATCCACTGTCAAAGGATTTACTCGTACGCCAAGTCTAATAATTTCGGATTTTTCGCTTTCATTTTCTGCCTCTTTCACCAACGCCCAACCAATTGAATTTGTGCCTAAATCGAGGCCTAATACGGTCTTCATAGTTTATATTTTATATAATATTAATTTTCAATTCATTATATTCGGCTGTAAATATAATCATTTTTTTGTGTTAAATATTTTTTCTATAAGAAAAAAGCTTTATCTTTGAAGCATAAATTTGAAAGCAAATCACAATAAGGATGATTCCGTTGTGAAAACATTTGGGTTGCCTCTTGTCCATCAATCAGGAGGCATTTTTATATATATATCTATCCTGTTTAATCGATATTTAAATTGCTTTTAAACGGTTCTTCCGATTCGCCGGCTACATAAGCAAACATAGTTATTTCTTTTGAAAAAAGGGATTTCGTTATTTCCGTTCAAAAAGGGTCCATCTTCAAACACAAATTTTTTCTTCCTTTCCTTCATTCTTCCATTCACCCCGGCGAAATTCTTACTCATCGTTTTGCCGAACAACCAATCGCTGCCCGAAAAGGTCGATGAACTGTTAAAGGAACGGTAATTTCACACGAAAATTTATCGTTTGTTATCACGAGGAACGGCTTTTGTGCAGAGACAAAACCTACTTTTCACTTTGCGGAACAGGTTTTTATCGGTAAAACACCCTTTCCGCAGGATGCGGAACGACCTTTTTTTGCCGATTTGCTTACTACGCATTGCGCGGAACGACCAATGTCTGTTTGAAATGTTCACTCCGCAAAATGAGGAACGATCGTTGTCATCCGAAAAAGGTTATTCGACGTTAAAACGAACGACCTTTGTTCACGGATAAAACCTACTCGTCGCCGCGAGGAACGGCTTTTGACCGCGGTCAAAAGCCACTCTCCCTTAAAAATAGTTATCGAAAAAGAAGAAATATATCATGTTTTGTTAACGAACTAAGCATAGTAGTGGATGAAAAGTCGTTCCTCAATACGGAAAGTGACCTTTATCTGCGGTAAAATGCCGTTGGTCATTTTGGAAAGTACATTTTGTTCGCGGTCAAAAGTCGGTCCGCAAAATGGAAAGTGACAAATGTTGTGACGCAAAACCTACTCATCGCGTTAGAAAGTGTGAAAATCAATATAAAAGAGACATTTCGGCTTAATATCTATACATAAACATAAATGAACGTGAACAAATTTACGAATTGAAAAGAATGTGATATTAGGTGAATATTTGCAGTTATTTTTATTAGTTAACTAAAAACCTAACAAGTTTTGAAAACTTGTTAGGTTTAAGCGATTGATTCGTATAACAAGGAAGATAAACTATTTCTACGTGGAGCGATATTACTATTCGCAGAGCGAGTAAAATCTATTTAACAAATAGCTTTGGCATTCAACCCGACGGCTGAATTTTTCAAAACAGGGATACATTTCATGAAAAATCCGGAGTATCTTTGTCGTTTCAATCGTAGATATGCACGCCTATTTGTTAAGCATCAGTTCAAATTTTCAGGCGCGGTCGAACTTGACCGAAGCCCGACAAATGCTCGAAAATCTGTTTCCGGAAATTGTTTTTACGGAAGCTTTGACGACAAAGCCTCATAGCGACCATTACAAGCGCCCGTTTGTGAATGTTCTTGCCGTCGCCTATCATTCGGCCGGTGCCGACGAAATTAATGCACAGTTGAAAGAGATCGAAAAACGTTTGGGCAGAACCCCGGAGGACAAAGCAAAGGGTAAAGTGGTGATCGATCTTGATTTGATTGCTGCCGACGGCGAGATTCTTCGCCCCAAAGATTTCGAACGAAGTTATGTGCAGGACTTGCTTCCACAAATCGATAGCAAGGCCGCGCCTGCAAAAAAAGCAGTGAAACCGTTCAATTGAGACGACTAACCGATTTTACGCCTTTCACGGCACTCAGTTTGCGGATAAGTTGCTCGAGGATGGATGTATTTGCCAATGAAACAGAGATATTCCCCTGAAACAGTCCATCGTTGGAATCGATGCTGATCGAACGCATTTTCACGTCCGCCTCTTTCGAAATAATGGACATAAGGTTGGACACAATATTAATCTGATCGTTTCCGATTACCCTTAAAATAGTGGTATAATTTGAAGTGCCGCTCGATTTCCCCGACCAGCGGGCTTTAACGATGCGGTATCCAAACCGCGAAAACATATTTTCGGCATTCGGACAGTTGACGCGATGTATTTTAATGCCGTTGGAAGAAACAAATCCAAAAATCTCGTCTCCGAAAATCGGATTGCAACATTTGGCCAGTTTGTATTCGATTCCCGTAAGATTCTGATCGATGATGAGTTCGTCCTGTTCATCCGAAACTCGTTCGGGATTGAGAACAAAATTTTCGGCGCTCGCCGTGTTCACAGTGTTATAAGAAGCCGCATCCCGATTTTCGAGTTCCACATAGCGATCGATAACCCAATTGGCATCTATTTTTTCGGAAGCGATATCGGCATAAAAATCGGTTGCTGTTTTGTATTTCAGTTTTTTGATAAGCTGCATGAAAATGCCGTCATCCATCTCTATTTTGCGGTTTTTCATGCGGCGCGCAAGCATTTCTTTAGCCAAATCTGCCTGTTTGGCGGCTTCCTCTTTCAGCAGTTGTCGAATCTTGCTCTTTGCTTTCGAGGTTACCACAATGTTGAGCCAATCTTGTTTGGGAGACTGATGCGAGGACGTGTTGATGGAAACCTGATCGCCGCTTTTGAGAACATATTTAATGGGGACATTCTTGCCGTTGACGTTGCCCGAAACGCAACTTGCGCCCAGTTTGGAGTGGATGGCAAAGGCAAAATCGAGCACCGTGGCACCTTTGGGCAATCGAATAAGATCTCCTTTGGGCGTGAAAACGAAAATTTCCTCATCGTAAAGATCAAGACGAAAATCCACCAATTTTTCCTTGAGCTCAACATCCTTGTCTTCAAGTGACTCGCGCAGCGAATTGAGCCACCCGTCAAATTCGCTTTCCTCTTTCACTCCCTTATATTTCCAATGTGCAGCCAAGCCGTGTTCGGCAATTTCATCCATGCGGCGCGTGCGAATTTGCACCTCCACCCATTTCGATTCGGGACCCAGCACGGTAATATGCAGCGACTCGTATCCATTGCTTTTGGGGATGGAAAGCCAATCTTTCAATCGCTTGGGATTAGGCTGATACATATCGGTAACGATAGAATAAACCTGCCAGCATTGTGCCTTTTCCTGTTCTATCGGGGCATCGAGGATAATGCGGATGGCAAACAGGTCATATATTCCTTCGAATTCTACCTGCTGTTTTTTGAGCTTGTTGTTGATGGAATGTATCGATTTGGTACGCCCCTTTATCTCGTACTTCAATCCTGTCTGATCGAGGCGGGACTTTAACGGTTCGATAAATTCCTGAATATACCGGTCGCGCGAACGCTTGGTTTCATTGAGTTTGTGAGCGATGAAGTCGTACGTCTTCCGATCGGTATATTTGAGCGAAAGGTCTTCAAGCTCCGATTTGATGGAATACAAACCCATTCGATGTGCCAGCGGCGCATACAGATAGGTGGATTCCACCGAAAGGGCCAAGCGCGCAGCGTTATCCAAATTTTTGGCTTCGCGCATCTGTCGCAAATGTTGGGCAATAATAATGAAAACTACCCTGATATCTTCTGCCATCGATAGCAGTAACTTGATGTAGTTTTCCGATTCCACCGCAGCTTTTTTATCGCCGAATTCGTTGATTTTTTCAATCCCGCGCAAAATGATGGAAGTCTCTTCTCCAAACGATTTTGCGGCCTCCTCCATAGAGTAATCTCCTCGCAGAATAGGATGGTAGAGCAGGATGGCACAAACTTCGGGTTGTCGCACATTCAACTCTTCGATAGCCGTGATAGCCGTGCGAATTTCGGCCCACAACTTTTCGAATGCATCGGTTTCGGATCTTTCCAATGCCGAGAGTACCGATTTTTCGACAATGTTTTTAAGCTTCGTCACCTCTGCTCTATTCATTTTCTTGCGAAGAAACGAATAAAGCTGTTTGTAGGACTGTTTGAATGTTGATGTACCTTTTTCGGCCATTTCTGTATTTTAGCAAATTTATGTCGCAAAAATGCGTTATCGAGAAACAAAAATAAGAATTTTTCCCGCATTATTACAACAAATGAACCTAAAATACCGTTTCCAAAAGTCGTTCATTTTATTCTTTTTTGGGCTGCAGTTTCTTAACTTATGGTTATATTTGCAGCCAATTATGGGAGAACAATTCATATGATGCAGATTTAGCTTTTTATTGAAGATCACCAATTTTTTCCGAAAATATTCATAAACCGACATATCATTCGTAAACATGAAGAAATCGATTATTTTCCTTTGGATCGCCTTTTTGCCCTGTCTGCTTTTTGGCCAAAGCAAAGTTGAAACGCTGAAGCTGAATGACGGCTGGCAATTTTCGCAAACCGGCAAAAATCAATGGTACGACGCCGAGGTTCCCGGCTCCGTGCAACGTGATCTGATCCGTCACAAAGTGCTTCCCGATCCCTATTTCGGAACAAACGAAAATGAGGTTCAATGGCCCGAAAAAGAAGATTGGGATTTCAAAAAATCGTTTACACTCTCCGAAGAGCTGCTCAATCACGATGATGCCCTTTTGTTTTTCGAAGGGTTGGACACGCATGCCGATGTTTTCCTCAACGGATCGCGCATTCTCCAATCACAAAACATGTTTGTCGGTCACAAAATTTCGGTAAAGCATCTTCTTCGCAAAGGGGAAAATAATCTTTACGTCCGATTTTTTTCGCCCATCACCCGCATGTTGCCGGCAGCAGCTACGGCCGGGTTCGACTATCCGGCGGATAACGATCACGGAACGCCCAAGCTTAGCGTTTACAGCCGGAAAGCGCCTTACCAGTTCGGTTGGGACTGGGGAATGCGGCTGGTGCAGATGGGAATTTGGAAGCCTGTTACACTCACTTTTTACGATAAAGCCCGCATCGACGATTTTTTCGTGAAACAAACTTCCGTAACGAAAGAGAAAGCGATCATCGATAATCAGCTCGAAATTTATTCTATAGAGCCGCAACCTGTCAATGCAAGCATTACCATTGAATATGGATTGAAAGATGAATCCAAAAAAACCATTTCAAAAGACGTAGTGCTCAATCCGGGTAAAAATGTGGTATCGATTCCGCTTCAAATCGATCATCCCAAAAGATGGATGCCCGTTAATTGGGTCAAGCCTTATTTGTATGACTTTAGGGCAAAACTGTTGTTTGGAAATCAGGCAATTGCCGAAAAATCCGAGAGAGTCGGACTGCGCAAAGTGCAACTGGTTCAGAAAGACGACGAGATCGGGAAATCGTTTTATTTCGAAGTAAACGATATTCCGTTTTTCGCTAAGGGCGCCAATTATATTCCGGGCGAAATTCTCCGCACGCAGCAGGACTCGGCCTACTATCAGCGATTGTTCGACAATATTACTTCGGCCAACATGAATTTCATCCGTGTGTGGGGAGGCGGAACCTATGAAGACGATTATTTTTATCACCTGGCCGACGAAAAAGGGATTCTCGTGTGGCAGGATTTCATTTTCGGATGTACGCCCTACCCGTCCGACGATGCATTTCTGAAAAATGTGAGCGAAGAAGTGATTTACAACGTGAAACGATTACGCAATCATGCCTCGCTCGCTTTCTGGTGCGGCAACAACGAAATAGAAGAAGGATTGCGCTATTGGGGCTGGGACAAAAGATATACGCCTGAAACAATGGAGCTGTGGAAAAAAGGATATGATAAAACCTTCAGAACTTTGATTCCCGATCTGTTGTCGCAATACGACGGCACACGAAGCTATATTCACGGTTCGCCCTATAATTCGAGTTGGGGAAAAATAGAATCGTTCAAATCGAGCGATGTACACGACTGGGGATTATGGCACGGGCGAATGCCATTCGAGGCAATGGCCGACCGACTTCCACGATTCGCAAGCGAATTCGGATTTCAATCGTTTCCCGAGATGAAAACCATTCGCACGTTTGCCACCGAAAAGGATTTCGACATCAATTCGGATGTGATGAAAATTCATCAGAAAAGTGGCGTGGGGAACGTCATCATCAAGCAATATATGGATATGTATTTCCATGAACCGAAAAACTTCGAAGATTTCGTATATCTGGGTCTGGTAATGCAGGGCAACGGCATGGAAGAAGCCGTTGAAGCCAATCGTCGTGGCAGACCTTACTGCATGGGTGCCCTGTATTGGCAAATCAACGACGACTGGCCTGTAGTTTCGTGGTCGAGCATCGATTACTACAACAATTGGAAGGCGCAACACTATCGCATGCGCGATGTGTTTGCTCCACTCGCACTCGGCGTAAAATTCGCTGACAACAAGCTGAATTATTATACCATGTCGGACTACCTGAGCGATATCGACAATCTAAAACTGACCATTCAAGTGATCGATTTTTCGAAAGGCGTGGTGAAGGAATTGAAAGAAAAAGTGAACGCAAAAGCCAATTCGAGCCAAATCGTCAAAAGCATTGATGTTTCGTCGCTGATTTCGGAATCCGACAAAGCAAACACGGTCATTCATGCCTGGTTAAGCGACGCGAAAGGGAAAATGGTTTCTTCAAAAGATTACTTCTTTTATTGGCCTAACAAACTAAATCTACCCGAAACGAAGGTGAATTCCAAAATCGTCTATGCCGACGGCAAATATACGGTTACACTGTCAAGTTCGAAGCTGGCAAAAGATGTGTTTATCGAAATACCCGTACTCGGCGCCCGATTCTCGGATAACTTCATCGATTTGATGCCCGGCGAAAAGCGTGTTATCGAAATCACTTCACCCGAGCTCAAAGCTGCCAAAAAAACGCCGATAACCATCCGCCATATCAGGGAGACTTATTGACAAAAAAAATTATGAGATAGCTGAATGAAATCGCTCAAACAACTCTATCGCATCGGAAACGGACCATCAAGCAGCCACACGATGGGGCCCAAAAGAGCTGCCCAACTTTTTCTCGAACGTAATCCTCATGCTTCGCGCTTCGTGGTAACGCTTTACGGCAGCCTCGCTGCTACCGGTAAAGGCCACCTCACGGATGTGGCAATCATGGGCGTTCTCAATCCTATAGCACCGACTACCATCGAATGGCAAGCACAAATATTTTTGCCGTTCCATCCCAACGCTATGAAGTTCGAAGCAATAGGCGCAGACGAAAAAGTTGTAGATTCGTGGACGGTTTACAGTATAGGTGGCGGTGCGCTTTCCGACGGAGAAAAAATCGTAGGGCTCGACCCTGAGCAGGAGCGCGAAATCTACAATATGAATACCATTACCGAAATTCTTGCCTGGTGCAAAAAAACGGGGAAAAGTTATTGGGAATATGTAGAAGAATGCGAAGGGAATAATATATGGAATTATCTGCAGCGCGTGTGGGAAGTCATGCGCGCCGCCGTAAAAAGAGGACTCGACAACGAAGGCGTGCTTCCCGGGCCACTCGGGCTGCATCGTAAGGCTGCGAGCTACTACATCAAAGCCAAAGGCTACAAAGCATCGCTTCAATCGCGTGGTCTCGTCTTTGCGTATGCACTTGCCGTTGCGGAAGAAAACGCCGCAGGCGGCGAAATCGTAACCGCTCCCACTTGTGGTTCGAGCGGGGTGATGCCGGCGGTACTATATCATCTGCAGGAAATTCGCGAATTTAGCGATATGCGGATTCTGCGCGCACTTGCTACGGCCGGTTTGTTCGGCAACACGGTTAAAACGAATGCATCCATCTCGGGTGCAGAAGTGGGCTGTCAGGGCGAAGTGGGTGTGGCTTGTGCTATGGCGGCAGCTGCAGCAAGTCAACTTTTCGGTGGAAGTCCGGCACAAATAGAATATGCCGCCGAAATGGGACTCGAACATCATTTGGGTATGACGTGCGATCCGGTATGCGGTCTGGTTCAAATTCCCTGTATCGAACGAAATGCTTATGCCGCCGCACGAGCACTCGATGCCAATCTTTACTCGTCGTTCACCGACGGAATCCATCGCGTTTCATTCGACCGTGTCGTAGCCGTAATGAAACAAACCGGCCACGACCTGCCGTCGCTCTACAAAGAAACGGGCGAAGGCGGATTGGCGAAAACACATGAGTTTGATCATAATATTTTTTAAACAACAAGAAAAAACGCTCGGTTTTATGAAACGCTTTAAAGATATAACCGGGTTAAAGAAAGATTATAAAAAATATACGTTATTGCCGTTTTTTCCGTTATTAGTACGGAATTACGCAATATTCCAACTTTTTTTTGAAAGAAACGATGATAGATTACTTGAAAGGCGAAATAGCCGAGCTGACACCTGCGTCCATTACGATTGACTGCAACGGAATAGGATTTTTCGCGAATATTTCGCTAAATACTTACAGCATTCTCAACGGTGAAAAATCGGCAAAAATCTTTGTCCACGAAGTCATTCGTGAAGATGCGCATGTTCTTTTCGGCTTTGCCGACAAACACGAACGCGATATTTTTCTTTTGCTGATAAGCGTTTCGGGAGTCGGGCCAAGTACTGCGAGAGTTATATTGTCGTCGCTGAGTGCAAAAGAACTGGAATCGGTGATTGCTACCGAAAACGTTGCGGTATTGCAATCCGTGAAGGGAATCGGAGCAAAAACGGCACAACGCATCATTGTCGATCTCAAGGACAAAATCAAAATGACCGATTCGCAAGGCAGCATTCAATTGCCGACCAAAGCCGACTTGTCGGGCACTGGCCATGAAGCAATTGCGGCATTGGTGATGCTCGGATTTCCGCAAGTTGCTTCACAAAAAGTCGTTTCGGCGATTCTCAAAGAATCTTCGTCTCTTCCGGTTGAAGCAATCATTAAGGAAGCGCTCAAAAGATTGTGATTGCGTAATTTCAGAGAAATGCGCCCTCTTATCGCAGGCGCCTTTTGTCAATCGATAAAACGGCTTCTCTGAAAAGATTCGAATACATAGGTATTTTTTTTCTGTTTCTATTGATATTCAACGGAAACAGAAATCTTTTTTGTCAGGATAATGTCTCAAAAGATAGCACTGACATTCGGTTTCCCGTGAAGAAAACCATTGTCGAGAAACCGGAAGATCTTACCAAATCTACGGCCGTAGATTTGCAAACACCTTCAAATATTCAGACCAACGTCGAATTCGACCCGAAAACGAATCGCTATGTTTTTCGCAATATCATCGGAAATACGGTTATCGACGAGCCTTTCAGCATGACTCCGGACGAATATACGCGTTATAGAGTTCGAATGGCTACCCAAAACTATTTCAAAGAAAAAAATGCCTTTAATCACCAAACGAAACAGAAAGAGAACGAACCGCTCTCATTTTCTTCTCTGAGAAAATCCAATAATATACTTGGTGAAATTTTCGGCCCGGGAGGAGTGCAATTCAATGCTCGCGGCTCGATTGATCTGACAACCGGCATCAAACGAACGGTAACCGACAATCCTGTGTTGCCGGAGCATTCGCGTAAAAGGACGATGCTCGATTTCGACCAAAACATTCAATTGAACGCAGATGTGAAAGTGGGAGACAAAATCAATTTCGGCATCAATTACGACACCGAAGCCATGTTCGACTTCGATGCCAAACGCATTAAACTGGCCTATGACGGCAAGGAAGACGAAATCCTCAAGCACATCGAAGCCGGAAATGTGAGTATGACCACCTCCAACTCCCTGATCAATGGCGGTGCTGCACTTTTCGGAATCAAAGCCGATTTACAGTTTGGCAAATTGCATGTGAATACGGTGTTTTCCCAACAAAATTCAGAAGCAAAAACCGTAAGTTCACAAGGAGGTGTACAAACTACACCCTTCGAATTTGGAGCCGATCAGTACGATGAAAACAGACATTTTTTTCTCGGTTATTTTTTCCGTAATCAATTTGACAAGGCGATGAGCAAAGCGCCTTACATTCAGTCTGCGGTTTCGATTACACGTATCGAAGTTTGGATCACCAACAAAAAAGGCAATTATGATCAGGCACGAAATATCGTTGCTTTTGCCGATTTGGCGGAACACAGTACGATTCACAATCCCTTGTGGATGGCACAAGGTTCGATCGATATTCCCTCGAATGATGCAAACACACTTTACGGTCAAATGATTTCGTCGTATATGGGTGCTCGCGACATCAGTATGGTTGCAAACGTTTTGCCTGCGCAAATGATGATCGGAAGAGACTACGAGAAAATCGAAAATGCCCGTTTGCTTACCGCCTCGGAATATACCTTACAACCACAACTCGGTTATATTTCGCTCCGTACGGCACTCCAATCGGATGAGGTGCTGGCCGTGGCTTACGAATATACCTACAACGGAAAAGTTTATCAGGTCGGCGAATTCTCAAACAACGTGGGCCGCGAAACAAACGGAGGAACCTCCGCAACAAACGGTGCCCTCTTCTTAAAATTGTTGAAGCCGATTTCGTTTTCGCCTCAATCCTATACATGGCCGTTGATGATGAAAAATATTTATACCATCGACTACGGCGCTAAAAACATACTGGCAGACAGATTTCGTATGAACATTCTCTATCAGAGCGATACAACAGGTGTTTATCTGAATTATATTCCGGACGGAAACATTAAGAACAAACTGTTGCTTCAGGTGATGAATCTCGATCGGTTAAATTCGAAAGGTAACCCTTATCCCGACGGACAGTTCGATTATCTCGAAGGTTATACTGTTTCGTCCGCAAACGGGCAAATCATTTTTCCGGTCGTCGAACCATTTGGTTCTCATTTCCGCCAAATGATTGGAGATGATGCTATTGCTAAAAAATATGTATATCAGGAACTCTACGATTCAACACTCACGGTGGCACGACAGATAGCAGAAAAAAATAAATTCCGCATGAGTGGCGAATATCGAGGCACATCGGGCAGCGGCATCAGCCTCAATGCCATGAATGTTCAGCCGGGCACAGTGAAAGTAATCGCTGCCGGAAATACGCTCACCGAAGGGGTAGATTATACGGTGGATTACGTTTCAGGGAGTGTCAACATTCTCAATCAGGCGATTTTGGATGCCGGAACGCCGCTGAGCGTTTCGGTAGAAAATCAGTCGATGTTTTCGATGCAGCGCAAAACATTGATAGGGACTAACCTGCTTTACGATTTTTCAAAAAATTTCTCTCTGGGAGCCACCATTATGCACCTGTCCGAAAAACCGCTCACCATGAAAACCAACTTCGGAGAGGAAGCGGTAAACAATACGTTGTGGGGACTCAATGCCTCATTGCGAAAAGAATCGTATGTCATTACCAATTTGCTCGACAAGCTGCCTTTCGTGGAAGCGGTTGCGCCCTCGCAAATAACGGCTAACGCCGAATTCGCCCAAATCCTTCCCGGTCATTATACCAATCCCTATACCGGAAGTTATTCGTATCTGGATGATTTCGAAACCTCGACTTCCAATATCGATTTGCATTCACCCTATGCATGGACTCTTGCGTCCACACCTTTCAACAACACTTCAACCGGTTTGTTCCCCGAAGCGAGTTTATCCAACAATATCGATTATGGCAAAAACAGAGCCCAATTGGCATGGTTTTATATCGACGGAATTTTCACCCGAAAAAATTCATCGTTGACGCCACCACACCTAAAAAAAGATTTAGATCAACTTTCGAACCATTTGGTGCGTGAAGTGTACGAACGTGAAATTTACCCGAACAGGGAAACTGCTTATGGCGATCCGCCTACTATCCCGGTTCTCAACGTGTCATTCTATCCGAACGAACGCGGACCCTACAATTTGGATACCAATATCGATGCCAATGGATATCTGCTCAATCCATATAAACGTTGGGGCGGAATCATGCGAAAATTGGATGTGCGCGATTTCGAATCGGCAAATATCGGATATATAGAGTTTTGGCTAATGGATCCCTTTGTAAACGACACTCTGAAAACATCGAAAGGGGGTGATTTGTATTTCAATTTGGGCGAAATTTCGGAAGATGTTCTGAAAGACGGCAAGAAATTCTACGAAAACGGTTTACCACTGACAAACGACGAGACTGCAGTTGAAGAAACAGTTTGGGGCAAAGTTCCAAAAAAACAATCGACCGTTTATGCATTCGATAACTCTCAGGGAAGTGATTTGCGAAAAATTCAGGACGTGGGTCTCAATGGTTTGAGCAGCGAAGAAGAAAAATTGTTTCCTACTTATTCCGATTATCTTCAGCAAATCCAATCGAAAGTTTCGTCATCTGCGCTCGAAGCAATGAAAGCCGATCCTATGTCGCCATTGAATACGCCTTCGGGCGACAAATTCATGCCTTATCGCTGCACGGAACAGGACGAAAAGAAATCAAGCATTCTGAATCGTTACAAATATTATAATGGAACCGAAGGAAATTCGCTCGCTCCCTATGAGGGGCAGAATTATGCCACTGCCTCGCGCACAACTCCCGATGTTGAAGATATCGACGGAGACAACACGATGAACGAAAACGAATCTTATTATCAGTATAAAGTTCGACTTCGCCCGCAGGATATGCAAGTTGGCAGCAACTATATCGTGGATAAACGCGAAACAACGGTGCGTCTTCGTAACGGACAGGATGGGAAGGTAACATGGTATCAATTCAAAATTCCCATATCCGATTATCAAACTAAAGTCGGAAGCATTCAGGGATTCAAAACAATTCGGTTTATGCGCATGTTTCTTACGGGATTCGATGAACCGACTTTCCTTCGCATTGCTACACTCGATCTGGTTCGCAGCGAATGGCGAAATTACACGCAAAACCTTCTTACCGGAGGATCGGAAACAGGAATGGGCCAATTGGAAATATCAACCGTGAATATCGAAGAAAATGGCGATCGTACGCCGGTAAACTATGTGTTGCCACCGGGAGTAACCCGCATTCTCGATCCAAGCCAACCGCAACTGCGACAGGAAAACGAACAATCTATTTCGCTCAAAATAAAATACCTCGAACCGAACGATAGTCGATCTGTTTATAAAAATACAATTCTCGACTTGCGTCGATACAAACGATTGCAAATGTTTGTTCATGGCGAAAAAATGGCCGATGCTTCTGAGGACTTGTTTGACGGCGACTTCACTGTTTTTCTCCGCATTGGATCCGATTATCGTCAAAATTATTACGAATACGAAATTCCACTGCATATCACTCCTCCCGGAAAATATAATTCTCGCAATCTTTCCGACCAAAAAGCAGTCTGGATTCCCGATAACATGTTCGATTTTCCTCTGGAAGCACTGACAAATCTTAAATTGAAACGAAACTTCGAAAAAGGAGAAAATAGCAATGTAACTTATTTGACTCCCTATTCGGAAAGCGATCCCGACAAAACGGAGAATACAATAACCATCATGGGAAATCCATCATTGGCAGAAGTGAAAGTGATGATGATTGGCGTTCGAAATAAATCGAATTCGACAAAGTCGGGTGAAATATGGATTGACGAACTTCGATTGAGCGAATTCGACGAAAAAGGAGGTTGGGCTGCTCAAGGTAATATGAATATAGCTCTTTCGGATATCGGAACAGTGAATGTTCAGGGCAGAAAAGAAACGTCGGGGTTTGGGGCACTCGACCAAAGTTTGCTCGAACGTCGCAACAACGATTATTCCGAATGGAACATTGCTTTGAATCTCGATTTGGGACGTTTTTTGCCCAAAGAAGTGAAATTGATTGCTCCATTCTATTACAGCTATAGCAATCAGACCTCTATACCACAATACGATCCATTCAATCAGGATATTACGATGAAAAAATCGATCAATAGTTTGCACACAAATCAACAAAAAGATTCACTCAAAACCATTTCCATCGACAAAACCACCAATAAAAGCATCAGTATCAGCAATGTAAGAATCGATATCAAAAGCAAAACACCGATGCCTTATGATCCGGCGAACTTCAGTTTCGGATATTCGCAAAACATAAGCACGCTTCGAAATCCGGAAACGGAATATTTTTCGGCACAAGACACAAAACTACAGGCCAATTATTTCTACAACTCGGTGGTAAAATCGTGGGAACCTTTCGATGACATAAAAAGTAATTTGGGATGGCTAAAATTAATCAAATCTCTAAATTTCAATTATATTCCTAACAGCATACAGGCTAGCTCTACCCTTTCTCGAAACTATCAGGAAACGCAATTACGCGACGTGAATGCCTATCTTGCAGGAAATACTCAAACACAAAAGGAATATTTGTCGTTCAGCCAAAATTTTTTCTGGAATCGCGATTTTTCCATTTTATGGAACTTGACAAAAAATCTTGGTTTTAACTTCCGATCGGGAACTATTGCCGAAATCGAAGAACCTTATTTGCAGGTGAATAAAAAAATTAATCGCCCCGATTATGAAATCTGGAAGGATTCGGTTATGCAAAGCATTCGAAGCTTGGGTAAGCCCTACAACTACCAACAAACCGCCAATGTAACCTACACTATCCCCTTTTCACAAATCCCCATACTCGATTGGATTAACACAAGTGCAGTATATGATTCGCATTATCAATGGGAACGTGGGACACAAGTGGAAGGCGAACAACTTGGTAATATTCTGCAAAACGACTTATCACTCACATTGAATAGCCGATTCAATATGGTTTCGCTCTATGGCAAAATTCCTTTTCTGAAAAAAACGAACCAACGATTTGAAGCGCGACCGGCGATAAGGCAAAACCAACCGGATCAGTCGCAAAAAAAGTCGGAACAAAAATATTATGAAAAAACAATCGTTTTGAATCAAGATTCGGGGGTGATTATTACTCACGACCTGATGACGAAAAAACTTAACATTTCGGCTCAAAAAGACGGAAAATCTTTTCCTCTGTCCTATAAATACATTGACAATAGTCGAATTCGGATCACCTCAAAGGACACAGCCGAAATTATGATAAAAATCGTATCCAAACCCGAAGTCGAACCATCCCGCACATTATATGATATAGCCCAATATGCAGCGCGAGGATTGATGATGATTCGAAACATCAATCTTAATTTGGCCTATAAAACAAGAACCGATATTTACGGCTTCAAACCGATGATAGGTGATGCATTCGGACAAAAGCCCGAAAATGATGAATTTGTTCCCGGATTACCCTTCGCTTTCGGTTTTGAAGGGGGAACGCAATTCATCGACAAAGCTAAACAAAAAAATTGGCTGGTGACGGATGAAAACAACATTCAACCTGCCCTTTACAACGAAACTAAAAATTTTCGGACAGAAGCCGATATCGAACCTTTCCGAGGATTGAAGATCACGCTTGAAGCTTTGTACGAAGACAATCGTCGAACAGAAATTCGATATATGTACAACGATATGCCCAACATACATGGAGGTACTTTTGCTATCAGCACCATTTCGCTTGCTTCGGCATTCGAAAAATTTTCCGCAAAAGACAATTATCATTCCAAATCGTTTGATCGATTCCTTGCCAATCGTGATGTAATAGCATCGCGAATTCGCGAAAAATACCAAAGTTCCACCTATCCCGGTACCGGATTTTTGTCGGGCAACGGATTAGCAGGACAGCCTTTTGATCCCGTCAACGGCGACGTTAATCAAAATTCGGCTGATGTACTGATCCCCGCATTTCTTGCAGCATATACCGGCAAAAAAACATCGGGCATTGCGTTGACGGCTTTTCCCGATCTGCGCTCCACATTACCCAATTGGAGCATCACCTACAACGCCATCAATGGCTTTCCCATGCTTCGAGAGAACTTCAAATCACTCACGCTTTATCACAAATATTCCTCACAATATCGAGTTGGCAACTATAGCTCTTTTATCAATTGGGTTGCAACACCGGAAGACGACGATTTGGGATATATTCGCGACGCAGTGAGTGGAGCACCATTGCCATCGTCACCTTACGATATTTCCCACGCAAGTCTCATAGAAAGTTTCAATCCACTACTCGAAATTCGCAGTGTGTTTTACAACAACATGTCATTAAGCATCAGATACAATCGCACTCGGACATTAAACCTCAACATTCCATCCTACCAAATCGTAGAAACGGGCGATAACGATGTAGTGTTAGGATTCGGATACAGAATTCCCGACTTCAATCGTCTTTTGGGAATTAAATTAAATACGCAGAAGAATGATGACCGTCGCCGACGTTCTTCTCTAAACGCCAAAGACGACCCATCGAAAATCGAGGCTGACAACCTACGAAGTTCGTTCAACAACGATCTCAACATCCGTTTCGATCTTTCAAACAAGATCACACGCGCACTGATCCGTACCATTGAAGACGGTTTGACACAGGCAACCGGCGGATTGAGAACTGTCACCCTACAATTTTCGGCAGATTATTCCTTAAGTCGCTCACTCACTTTGAAAGCTTTTTTCGACAAAACAATACTTTCGCCACTTGTTTCGGCGACTTCATATCCTACTTCGACAACCAGCACGGGAATCAGCCTAAAATTCAATCTAAATCAGTAAAAAATGAGGGGCTATTTGTTCGCGATTATTCCATTTCATATTGTCAACAGATGAGGTAACGTCCTAAAAATAATAGCAAAGCCAAACAATTAACATTATTTAATAGCAACGAAAAGAGTAACAAATTCGTAACCTAAGATTATTTGGTTACATTTGCACAGAAATAGAATTGAATGCGGATGTTTTTCTTCGTTTTAAAAGTTTATTAAGACTTGAAAAACAATGATTTACAATCTTTACCGCAAAAAAACAGGTGAAGTCAAACAGTTATATTCGACAATAGAGAGGAGCTCGATAAGGGATAAGCCCTGTTTATTTTTTTGAAAAATTGAAAAGCAGCATATGCAAAACTTTTTCGAAAAATGCATCACGTTTAACGTATTCATTTATTTCAGAAATAACGAAACAGAGATGGATGCCCAAATATTTCGTAAACGACATAACACAAATTAAAGCGAAATCTGCATATGAAACAAGATGGGAATAAAATGGCGAAAACGCTTAATCTGATCGCCAAAGACCGCAAACGAACCAATATACTTCGTAAATTCGAACAAAATACAATCGCCTATCTCGTACAAAGAATGCCATCTTGGCTCACCTCTGACGGGCTTACGACAATAGGTTTTTTCGGAAATTTGACGGTTGCCGGAAGTTTTGTTTTGGGTGCATTCGTCAATCGTTATTGGCTATTATTATCTCTTTTGGGATTTTTAATCAACTGGTTTGGCGATTCTCTCGACGGACGTTTAGCATATTATCGCAATAAACCGCGCAAATGGTATGGGTTTTCTCTGGATGTTACTGTGGATTGGATCGGAACAATTCTGATCGGATTAGGCTTCATGATTTATGCTCCCGGAATTTGGAAATATACCGGATTCATTTTCGTAGTACTCTATGGATGGGAAATGATTACCGCACAACTTCGTTATAAAGTTGGAGGACAATACTCCATCGATTCAGGCATCTTTGGTCCCACCGAGGTTCGCTTGCTGCTCGCATTCATCATCACGCTCGAAGTATTTATACCCGGTTCAGTTCAATTTCTTGCTTCGGCGGCATGCATATTTTTACTTATATCTAACTTGATGGAAACAAGAAAGCTGCTACGATTAGCAGATCAACGCGACATAGAGGAGCGCCAAACAAAAGAACAAGAATTACAAAATAGAAGAAAAGAAAATGCGTAAGCAAATTCTCACTTTTTCAAAGGCCCAATTTTCTGCACTTGCAGGAGGATTGCTCGATTATGGCACCATGATCTTCGTTACCGAAGTGTTTCACATTCACTATACCATAGGTATCGTAATTGGAGGCATTCTCGGAGCTCTTGTAAATTTTTTTCTCAACAAAAAATGGACGTTCAATTCCGAAAATGAATCATATCAATCTTCACTTCCCAAGCAACTCCTGAAATTTACTGTCACTGCTCTCAACAGCATTTTTCTGAAATCCTACGGCACTTTTATATTGACTACGTTTCTCGTGCTCGATTACAAAATCACCCGAATAATGGTAGATCTCATTGTTTCGATATTTTTCAACTATACACTCCAAAAACAATGGGTTTTTAAAAAGTGCTCAATCGAAACACGTACCAATACAAATAAATTCGATTTCATGCAAGATTAAATTATTTTATTTACTCGATTGCCATTTTATAGTCTTGCACCTCAATCATTCCATTAATCATGGGGGGAAACTGCCATACTCTTATTTTTAACAAATACAAAAATACAGAACGTTGAAAGCGATTTTTATTAAATAATGTTGTTTTAATGAAGAATGAGGCTGTTTTTTTAATTTTAAGATGAAATGTTAAACAAAAAAGTGCGTAATTTGTTAAATGAAAAGATAAAAATGACGATCTTTGATATTTGAATATTGATAACTTTGGTAAGTGATTTTGAAAAAGTAAAATGAAAAAATCAACGATTTGGTTACTGGCGGTGATTATGTTCGTGGCGTTTTTGGCATTACTCTTTTTGCAGGTTAGATATATGCGGACAACAATGAATGCCCGAGCCGAACAATTCGATGAAGCAGTGAGAAGGAGTTTGAACAACGTATCGGTACAACTCGAAAAAGACCAGACCCTGCGATTTTTACAGGAAGATATGGCCGAATCACAAGATAGACTTTCGCGCTACGGGAATCAGACATTGTCGTCTTCAGAAAGCATCAACCCGCAACAGAGTTCTACCACGATCGTTCACCCTGACGGAACGTCAAGTATTACGATTGATCACAGCACGAGCCAGCCCAAAAATCTGAGAGAGCAATCCGGTTCGGGTGTTTTCATGTCGCCAAATGAGGGGGCAAACACTATTCCCAATACCTCATACGAAATGCAGCAAATGCTCTCGAAACGATATTTGCACGAACAGGCCTTGCTGGACGAAGTGATTCTGAAGATTATGTATCGTTCGAGTAATGAACCAATCGAAAAGCGTATCGATTTCAAACTACTCGATTCGTACATCAGATCGGAGTTGCTTTCAAACGGAATGAACGTTCCGTACAGCTTTCAGGTAGTGGATAACAACAATCGTGTGGTATTTTCGACGCCGGGTTTTTCCGATAGGGATAAAAGGGCCGTTTACACGCAAACTCTTTTCCCTAACGATCCTCCCGCTAAGTTAAACACACTGAGGGTTTATTTTCCATCGAAACGGGACTACGTTTCGGCCGAAATGAGATTTTTTGTTCCATCGCTCATTTTCACTTTCATTTTGTTGATCACGTTCGTTTTCACGATTGTTACGCTGTTCAGACAAAAGCGTTTGTCTGAAATGAAAAACGATTTTATAAACAATATGACTCATGAGCTGAAAACCCCGGTATCTACAATATCTCTGGCGGCACAAATGCTCAAAGACCCGTCTATTGTAAAATCACCCGAAGTGTTCAAACATGTTACCGGCGTGATCAATGACGAGACCAAGCGGTTAAGCTTCCAAGTAGAGAAAGTATTGCAAATGTCGCTCTTTGATCAGCAGCGCACAACACTGAAACTGAAGGAAGTGGATGCAAACGATATCATCGTCAATGTGGCCAATACTCACATTCTGAAAGTCGAAAGATTCGGCGGAACGCTCGACATTGATTTGCAGGCCGACAATTCGATGGTTAAAGTAGATGAAATGCACTTCACCAACGTGCTGTTCAACATACTTGACAATGCGCTCAAATACAAACGGGACGATGTTCCACCTCAACTAATGATCAGAACACGCAACGAAGGCAACAAACTGATCATCTCGATTGAGGATAACGGAATCGGAATAAGAAAGGAGGATCTGAAAAAAATATTTGAACGATTCTATCGAGTATCTACCGGTAATAGACACGACGTCAAGGGTTTTGGACTCGGTCTCGCTTATGTTCATAAAATCGTTACCGATTTAAATGGAACTATCAGAGCCGAAAGCGAAGTAGGTAAAGGAACAAAATTTATAATTAGTTTACCCGTAATAACACAAAAATGATATGGAAGAGAAATTAAAAATTTTTTTATGCGAAGATGACGAAAATCTTGGCATGTTGCTCAGAGAATATCTCCAGGCAAAAGGTTATGACACAGATCTGTTCCCCGATGGGGAAGCAGGATTTAAAGGATTCGTTAAAACAAAATACGATCTGTGCATTGTGGATGTAATGATGCCCAAAAAAGACGGTATTACGCTCGTGAAAGAAATCCGCACCATCAATTCTGAAATCCCGGTAATTTTCCTCACTGCCAAAAACATGAAGGAAGATGTATTGGAAGGTTTCAAAGCGGGAGCGGATGACTATATCACCAAACCTTTCAGCATGGAAGAATTGGTGCTGCGCATCGAAGCGATTATCCGACGCGTAAGGGGCAAAAAGACCAAGGAGCAACAGATTTACACCTTTGGTGGGATGACATTCGACACACAAAAACAATTGCTCACCATAAATGGTGAACAAACCAAACTGACCACAAAGGAATCTGAATTGCTGACATTGCTTTGCTCGCATGCCAACGATATTTTGGAACGAAACCATGCACTCAAGCAAATTTGGGAGGAAGACACCTATTTCAATGCAAGAAGCATGGATGTCTATATCACCAAACTGCGCAAGTTATTGAAAGCTGAACCGAATATCGAAATCATCAACATTCACGGTAAGGGCTACAAGCTTATAGTTCCTACCGAAGAAACCGGAGCTTCGGCGCAAGCTTAAAGAAGTATATCGGTCTATTCCAAAAAAGCCGCTCCTGAAGGAACGGCTTTTTTGTTTTCGCCCCACGCTTTACGTTTCGAAAAATCATATCTTCCTGAAAAGGATTATCGGGTAACTCAATGTCAAAACATTAAAAAAGACAAAGTACTTTGACTAAAAAATCGTACCTTTGTAAAAATTTCCGAAGATGCTATATTCTATGACCGGATACGGCAAATCTACAGCCGAACTTCCCAACAAAAAAATCTCTATCGAAATCCGCTCGCTCAATAGCAAGCAATTCGATCTATTCACGCGCATTCCGCTCATCTATAAAGAAAAGGAGATGGCTTTGCGAAACGACCTTTCCCGACAATTGGAACGAGGCAAAATAGATTTTTCGATGAATGTCGAAATCATTTCAAAAGATGTTTCGTCGAAGATCGATCACGATGTGGTGAGTCAGTATCAAAAAGAAATTAAAAACTTGGCAGTCGAATTGGGTATACCCGAACCTCAAGACTGGTTTTCAATCCTCATGCGCCTGCCCGATGTGATGAAACAGGATACCGAAGAATTGAGCGAAACCGAATGGGAAATCATACAAAAAGCTATTGACGAAGCAGTGCAAGGAGTTGTAAATTTTCGTCAGCAGGAAGGCGCCATGCTCGACCGTGTATTGCGCGAGAAAATTCGAAACATTCGCAACTTGTTGGATGCTGTCGATCCCTTCGAAGCCGAGCGTGTAGAGAAGGTAAAAAGCCGACTCATCGATTCGTTAAACAGCCTCGAAGGTGTGGAATACGATAAAAATCGTTTCGAACAGGAATTGATTTATTATATCGAAAAATTAGACGTGAATGAAGAAAAGACACGCCTCGCCCATCATCTCGACTATTTTGAAGAAACGATGAATGATAGGCAATCTCAGGGCAAAAAGTTAGGATTCATCGCGCAAGAAATCGGTCGCGAAATCAACACACTTGGTTCGAAATCGAACCAATCGGAAATGCAGAGAATCGTAGTCCGGATGAAAGACGAATTGGAACAAATCAAAGAACAAGTACTCAACGTATTGTAAATTGTAAATTTTAAAATGATAAACTCTATTTTTCAGTCCGAACTTCAATCCCAAGATTCAAGACGATAAATACGTAACAGTATAAATCATTTTCAAAACGAAAAATATGAGCAAGTTAATTATTTTTTCGGCACCATCGGGTGCAGGAAAATCCACGCTGGTGAAATATTTGCTCCAACAAGGCCTTCCTTTGCAGTTTTCTATTTCGGCGACAAGTCGAGCTCCACGTGGTGAAGAAAAAAATGGGGTGGAATATTACTTTCTCACTCCGGAGGAGTTTCGTGCACGCATTGCCAACGGCGATTTTCTCGAATACGAAGAAGTATATCCCGATAAATTCTACGGTACACTCAAGAGCGAAGTTGACCATATTTTACAGGAAGGCAAAAATGTGGTCTTTGATGTGGACGTAAAGGGTGGACTCAATATCAAAAAAATTTACGGCGATCGGGCGTTGAGTATTTTTGTGATGCCGCCATCCGTGGAGGAACTGCGTCACCGGCTCGAAAAAAGAGGTACGGATACCCCCGAAGTCATTGAAAAACGACTCTCGAAAGCCGAGTATGAAATGAGTTTTGCTCCCAAATTCGATGTCATCGTAATGAACGACGATTTCGATAGGGCCAAAGCTCAAGTGCTTGATCTTGTCAAAAAATTTATCGACAAATAACAATGAATCGACTCAATACCCTATTCTTCATCATTATATTTCTCGCGCCGTTTCTGCTTTTCGGTCAAAATATCCGAAAAGAAACGACAACCTATGCCGTAAAAGACGGATATGAACTAAAAATGGACATCTATACCTCCAATGACATCGGCGAAGTCAAAAAACCCTGTTTGATATTTGTATTTGGCGGAGGATTTAAGGAAGGAAGTAGAGACGCAAAAATCTATCACGATTACTTACAATATTTTGCCGAACGAAAATTTGTTGTCATTTCCATCGATTACCGTTTGGGAATGAAAGGGCAAAAGCCCCCCGGCCCCCTCAATACAAAACCGTTACGCAACGCCATCGATTTAGCAGTTTCCGATTTGTATTCGGCCACCAATTATGTGTTGGATCATGCCGATACGTGGAATATCGATACCCAACACATCCTCATCAGCGGATCGAGTGCCGGTGCCATCACTGTGCTTCAGGCGGATTACAGTGAACGAGACAATAAGCCAATAGCAGATATGCTTCCCGAAATATTCCGTTATTCGGGAGTGATATCGTTTGCAGGCGGAATTTTCAGTACCGAAGGATTACCGTCATATACGCAAAAACCGGCTCCTACCCTGTTCTTCCACGGAAGTGCCGATAAATTGGTTCCCTACGATAATACGCGTTTGTTCAAAATAGGAATGTTTGGTTCTAAATCGCTTACAAAGCGTTTCCGACAAGAAGGTTATCCATATCTGTTCTACAGCATGGAAGACATAGGGCACGCAGTAGCTGAATATCCTATGCAGGATTTCCTCCCTGAAATAGAAAATTTTATAAATGATTTCGTATTCGATCGCAAGCAATGGATGATCGACATACGATTCAAAGACAAACTCCGACAAACCGACAACAGCATCGATCCATCTTCTTATTACAATTGACGATTCTCAAAGAGAATCATTATCGATAATTATGCAAAGGTATATCGAAAAATATTTGCTTCCTATTGCAATGGTGGTCGGAATTTCATTCCATAGCTCCATCTCGATTCTCGCCCCGGCTACGCCCTATTTACTTGCCGTAATGTTGTTTTTTACGTACGCACGCATTTCGTGGCGCGACATACGAATGACACAATTTCACTACATGCTTCTGGCCATTCAATATATAGGGAGCGCACTTGTGTATGCAATTGTCCGTCCGTTTAATGAAATTTTGGCTCAAGCGGCTATGATTTGTATTTTAGCACCCACAGCAACCTCAGCGCCGGTCGTTTCAGGGATTCTCGGCGGCAGTGTTTCGGCCACTGCGGCTTATTCTATCATGAGCAATCTTTCGGTAGCATTTATTGCTCCCGTTTATTTATCTATTATCGGGCATACGGGACAAAGTGTACCTTTTCTCACTGCATTCGGGTATATTTTTCTGAAAGTAATGCCCACACTAATTCTCCCATTTTTGCTGGCATTGGCGTTAGAAAGAATTTCACCTGCAGTACATAAAAAAATACGTTCGGCTCAAATCGTTTCGTTCTATGTTTGGGCTGTTGCCCTCACTATTGTCATTTCCAACGTAACAAACTTCGTAATTACAGAATTCGATGGTAATTTTCGGCTCGAAATCTTAATTGCTGTCGTTGCTGCGATCATTTGTCTGCTTCAATTTTTCTTAGGACGAAAAATCGGGAACCGGCATCACATGACGATTGCCGGCGGACAGGGAATGGGACAGAAGAACACTATTTTGGCAATATGGCTCACACAGACCTATCTCAATCCTATCGCAAGTCTCGGACCCGGAATGTATGTGATATGGCAAAACGTGGTCAATTCCTGGCAAATCTGGAAGAAAAAACGAGCCGAAGAAATCAATCAAATTGAATAACTAATACGAAAACTTCCTCTGAACCTTTGAAATAAAACGGTTCAAAAATGAATTGTCTTACCAAACACTTTTGGCACTTTGATAACAAAATACCTGTGCCGCTGATCGACTTAATTCAGACAAAAAAAATTCTGATCGACTAAAATGAAGTGAAATTTTTGAAGATCGAGATTTGTCAAAAAATAAGTATGCCAACAATAAACGCCTAAAAATAAATTTTAAGCGTTTTTGATAAGTGGTGCCACCGGGAATCGAACCAGGGACACAAGGATTTTCAGTCCTTTGCTCTACCGACTGAGCTATGGCACCAACTTTTTTCGTTTTGCGAATGCAAAGATAGAAGTTTTTTTGCAATTACAAAACAATCATGACAAAAAAACTTGTTGCAAGCTCAATTTATTGGGCTATGGGATTCCAACCTTGTGCTCGAAGCGGCATTTCCACTCCATCGCGCGTCATCAGGTTACATCCCTTTTCGGCAGATGTAATATGACCTATGAGGTGGATGCCCGGAATCATCAGTACTTTTTCGTGCATTTCGAGAGGAACGGTAAAAAGCAGTTCATAGTCTTCTCCCCCATTGAGTGCTGCGGTTATCACGTTCATGTTGAAGGCTTCAGCCATTATTGCCGTTTGATAATCGATGGGAATGCGATCTTCATATATGACGCAACCCACGTTACTTTGTTTGCAAATATGCATCAAATCGGAAGATAATCCGTCTGAAACATCGATCATCGACGTAGGCATGATTCCGTTTTCCGATAACAATTTCACGATATCTTTTCTGGCTTCGGGCTTAAGCTGTCGCTCGAGCAAATATTCTTTGCCTGCAAAATCGGGTTCAGCCGTTCCACTTTCGCGAAAGACTATTTTTTCGCGTTCGAGCAGTTGTAACCCCATATAGGCTGCACCCAAATCACCCGAAACGCAAATTAAATCTGTATCGCGAGCGCCGTTGCGGTAAACAATCTCGGTTTCGTCGGCATAACCAATGCAGGTGATGCTGATGGTGAGGCCGGTGAGTGACGCAGAGGTGTCGCCACCTACAATGTCCACGCCATATACTTCGCAGGCAAGGCTCAGTCCTTCGTAAAAAGCTTCCAGATCTTCTACCGAAAATCGTTTGGAAATCCCTAACGAAACTGTTATTTGTTGAGGTTTACCATTCATGGCATAAATGTCCGAAAAATTCACCACCGCCGCTTTATATCCCAAATGTTTCATCGGAACGTATGTTAAATCGAAGTGTATTCCTTCAAGCAATAAGTCGGTGGTTACGAGTATGAGCTTACCTCCTGAATCAAGCACGGCGGCATCGTCCCCGATACCTTTCTTTGTAGTCGGCTGTGTTGGGGTTATCTGTTTCGTTAAGTGTTCGATTAATCCAAATTCGCCCAGGGTAGCAATTTCAGTTCTATTCATAGCTATTTTGTTTAAAATAAAATAAACGAGCAAACAATTTGTCGCTTTGTTCGCCCGTTTAATCGAATTCGGTAATATAGTTATTTCAGATCTTTTGAACAATAGCGCGCATGATTTCGGCCATTTTGGGTTGAGCAATTTTTGCGGCTTCCTGCACTTCTTCGTGAGATACTTCCACTATTTTTCCGGGAACGCCCAAATCGGTAATGATCGAAAATGCCAATACTTTCATTTTAGCATGGTTTGCTACAATTACTTCCGGCACAGTGGACATGCCTACGGCGTCGCCTCCGATTACGCGGAAAAATTGATACTCGGCCGGAGTTTCAAAAGTTGGGCCCTGTACGCCGACGTAAACGCCATGTTGCAGTTTGATGTTTTTTTCGTTGGCAATTTGCATAGCCATCATTCTAAGTTTTTTGTCGTACGCCTCACTCATGTCGGGGAAACGAGTGCCGAGCTCGTCATAATTCTTTCCGCGTAAAGGATGTTCGGGAAACATGTTGATGTGATCTTCAATAAGCATAATGTCGCCAATATCGAAACTCGGATTCATTCCTCCGGCTGCATTCGAAACGAAAAGATATTTAACGCCCAGCGCTTGAAAAACGCGAACGGGGAAGGTTACTTCTTTCATCGAATAGCCTTCATAGAAGTGAAAACGTCCCTGCATTGCCAATATTCTTTTGCCGCCCAAGGTTCCGATAATAAGTTTGCCGCTGTGCCCTTCGACTGTGGAGATGGGAAAATTTGGAATTTCGGCATATGGGATTTCGGTTTTGTTATCGATTTCGTTTGCCAGCTCTCCAAGTCCGGTTCCGAGTATAATGGCTGTGTTGGGAATTTCTCCTATCTTATTTTTGAGATAGTCGCTTGTTTGTTGTATAGTTTCTAACATGATGAAAAATTTTTTTATTAAAGGATTCTTTTTCTGATTTTTCCATAAATTTTATGCTGACAGGAATGTAATACAACATTGCTTTCATTTCATCAGGTATTTTCTTTTCGATAGATCGAAAGCGCATTGCATCCTTTTCGGTGGTAACAATTATTTTATCGTCATCCTCAATTTCATTCAATTTTTGCTGAATGGCTGCAATGTCATTTTCGCCGAAATTGTGATGATCGGGGAAAAAAAGAGAATACAAATTGTAGGTCTTTTTTTCGAGTTTCTCCACTAAAGGTTGAGGCGAAGCTATCCCGGCAACCAATAATACATGCTTTTTTCGCAAGTCGTAAAGATCGATTTCATCTTCGTTACCTTTTTGAGTGAAAACGGGTTTCAAATTGCCATAATCGAACGATGTGAAATAGAGCGATTGATAGGGAAACAGTTTTAGCCCGTTGCTGTAGATGCGAAAGTCGATCGGTTCCATTTCCGGATCGCATTTGGTAACGATGACCATATCGGCACGGTTTTTCCCCGAAAAAGGTTCACGAAGATTTCCTACCGGAAGCAGATGATCTTCATAAACGGGACGATTGCTATCCACCAACAAAATCGAAAGCGATGGAACGATTGATCGGTGTTGAAATCCATCGTCCATAAGGATGACATCAGGCCTTTTCTCTTCGGGCAGAGCCATCATTCGTTCAATGGCACGATTACGATTTTTGTCAACAACGACCAATGTTTGCGGATATTTCAATTTTATCTGCAATGGTTCGTCTCCCACTTCCGAAGAAGTTGATTGCGTGGTTACTTCCCGATACCCTCGTGTTTTACGTTTGTAACCTCTACTGAGCACGCCAACATTATATCTTGTCGATAAAAGTTCGATCAGGTATTCGATATGAGGCGTTTTGCCTGTTCCCCCTACAGTGATGTTACCCACACAAATGACAGGAATGTCGTATTTGGTCTGTTTGAGAATATGAGCATCATACAACCGGTTCCGAAAATCTACTCCAATCCCGTACAACCATGCCAATGGTTGCAGTAAACGACGTGTATCGGGTGGAGGTTGCGACAACATAAAATAAATAAAAATGTTTCGGTTATCGAATATTCAAATCATAAGGAATGCGGGCCTGAATGAAATCTTCATCTTTCATATTCTTGATAGTCATGAAAAGATTATAGCTTTCGCCCAAGTATTCCTTAAGTGTTTTAGCTGCGAGATCTTCTTTGCCCCGATTGAGAAATTCTTCGATAAAAGTACGTTTTTTCGGATATTCGTACACGAGATAATCTTCCCCGAGCTCGGCCAATTCGGCAGCTGTTTCGATGGCTGTCAAGATGTTCCCGAGTTTGTCGACCAACCCTATTTTCAGCGCTTGATTACCTGTCCAGACACGACCTTCCGCATATTTTTCGAGCGTATCTTTCGGGATGTTGCGTCCTTCGGCGCAGCGTGTAAGGAAAGTATCGTAACCTCGATCGATATATGCTTGCAACATCGATTTTTCGCTATCGTCCATTGGCCGGGTTACGTTGCCAAAATCGCTAAAACGGTGTGTCTTGACAGCATCAAAATCCAAACCGAGTTTTTCCGATGTCCCCTTGAAATTGGGGAACATGCCGAAGATTCCTATCGAACCTGTGATGGTAGTTGGTTGTGCTATTATTTTGCTGGCGTTGCATGAGATATAATATCCGCCCGAAGCGGCCATATCGCCCATCGAAACAACCACGGGTTTCTCTTTTTTCAGATCGGTGATGGCTTTCCAAATCTGTTCGGAAGCGTAAGCACTTCCTCCTCCCGAATTGACACGAAAAACTACGGCTTTTATTTTATCGTCTTTGCGAAGTTTTTCGATTTCGCTGACCATGAATTTATCCTGAATATTCGTCGAACCGCTACCGGAAACAATATCGCCGAAGGCGTAAAGAAGAGCAATGTGATTGTCGGATTTTTTTTGAGCAACAGCAGGTTTTGCATCGTTCATTTCGTCAACCGTTGCTGCCGGAATTTTTGCATCCACGTCCAAATCGAGCAATGAGCGAACGTAGTTTTTCATCTCTGTTTCATAGAGCAAGGTGTCAACCAGTTTTGTTTGCAGAAGATAATCGGCATCTTTCAACGCAGGCATTTGATTGGCAATGGAATCCAAGTCGGAAATTTTCAATTTTCTCGATTCGGTCATATCTTTCGCCATGAAGCTCCACAAATCGTTGAGGTAGGAGGTAACCTGTTCGCGGTTTGCCGGACTCATTTCGGTGGAGGTAAAAGGTTCCACCGCCGATTTGTATGTCCCCACTTTGAAGACCTGTACTTCTATTCCCATTTTCTGCAGCGCTTCCTTGAAAAACATCGGAATGGATGCCAATCCGTGTATATCGAGCGAACCTTGAGGATTAATGGCAACTTTGTCGGCCACCGAAGCTAAATAATATCCGGCTTGCGTGTAGTTATCGGCATAGGCAACAATGAATTTCCCGCTTTCCTTAAAACGCAGCAGCTCCTGACGAATTTCGGAAAGAGTGGCCGGCGACGCCGAAAAAATGCGCGAATCGATATAAATGCCTTTTATTTTGTTGTCGTTTCGAGCTTTTCGAATGGCGCTCGTAATTTCATCCAATCCCATCACAGACTCGTCGCGAGGCATGATATCCGAAAAGGGGTCATCCACAGAAATACGCTCTTGGATGACACCACTCAAACGAAGATTGAGAATACTGTTATCTTGCACTACATATTGATCGCTATTAAAGGCTGCGGTCATCGACGATGCCACCGAGAAAAACATGATCATCGAAATGATCGACAGAAGGATCGTTGCAATTACAAATCCCAAAGCCGAAGCCAGCACAATTTTAAAAAAATCTTTCATACATTATCGTTTGAAATAGTTTGTTAATCGGAGCAAAAGTAAAAAAAAAAGGATAATCAACCAATTTAATCCGAATACTTTTCGAGTTCCGTTTTTATTTATAAATTCTTCATGAGCCTGCTGTCAGTTTTTTTACGATATTTGTAAACTGAAAACACCGAAGAATTTGCGTTAGACAAAAAATGCTAAATTTGTAAAAACGGAAGACGGCTCACGCAACGTTTTCAAATGTTTCACATCTGAATAGTTGAATGCGATAAACATGGACGATTCGCAACTAATAAAAGCATGTAAGAGACAAGACAGAAAAGCCCAGCAAATGCTGTATGAAAAATATGCCAAAAAAATGATGGCTATTTGCCTCAGATACAGCAAAGACGAAGAAACGGCTTACGATCTCTTGCACGACGGATTCATCCAGGTTTTTTCGCATATCGGATCTTTTGAGGGCAAAGGATCATTCGAAGGCTGGTTGAAGCGTATATTCGTAAACGTGGCATTAATGTACTTGCGAAAAGAACAAAAACGAGGGGAAATAAGATTCGATACCGAGCAAATGGAATCGGAACCAATAGAAGAAGACGACGATGATGAAGGTTTGCTTTCGAACAATATTTCACAACAGCAATTATTGGCCCTGATTAATGCGCTTCCACTCGGATACAAAACAGTGTTCAACCTGTTTGTCTTCGAAGATAAAACGCACAAGGAAATAGCAAATACGCTCGGCATTAGCGAAGCCTCGTCTCGATCGCAATACTCACGAGCCCGAGCATTGTTGAAAAAACAGATAAATGCTGTTATCAAAAAAAATGGTGAACGACCCAAATGAATGAAAAAGACCAAATAAAAGATTTTCTACGTTCGAAACTCGACGACTGCGAAGTTCCGGTGGCCGACAATGTGTGGCAACGGATCGACGACACATTGTCCCGTTCTGCTCGAATGCGCGTCATTCGGCGTCGATGGATTTTGTCGGGAGCCGCAGCCGTATTGGCCATAATAATCGGCAGCACATATTTGTTGAAACTGCCATCTAATGACCCTTCTACCCTAATGACCGACAAAAAAGCCATTACGGAGAATATGCCGACCGCATCAACAAATGCCGAACAGAATACTCAAAACAAAAGCATATCATTCGGCAAAACGGATGCTCAACCACTCATCGCTTCAAGCGAAGTGGGGAAAAAACCTGAAAAAACCCTGAATAAGAAATCGTTTCTTCGTTCGGAACATTTCGATAATGAAGAAAACATAAAGTTAGAAATCTACAGCATAAATTCTATCGAGAAAGAAACCGAAGAAAAACTCCTTCCAACAGACTCTGAGGATAAAACAGATAACGACGAAATGTTTTACGAAATAGAACAAATTGCGACACAAAATTATCTTGCACCGGCAGACAACAAGGACGAAAAACCGCTTACATTGGCGCTGAATACAAGAGGAAGCCTGACTTCGACCAATCGAACCACGACTTCGCCGGTAACTTTGCGCAGTGCAGAAATTGCAAATAATTTCTCCAAACCCAATTTTATGCTCACTTCTCAAGAATTGTCCGAAGATGCGTCCGATAATGTTTCACAAATGATACACTCGCAACCCGTTTCCGTCGGATTAACCATTTCAAAACCGTTGACCGACAAGCTTTCGCTCGAAAGCGGACTGGTGTACACCTACCTGCATTCGAAAGCTAAAAATACGTCCAACATTTATCGAAAAAAGGAAACTCAACAATTGCATTATTTGGGCATCCCTCTCAACCTTAACTACAATCTCGTTTCATTCGGAAATGCAGATCTGTATCTTTCGTTAGGCGGAATGATCGAAAAAGATGTTTACGGAAAATATAACTACGTAGACAATCGCATTCAAGATGAATTAAACAGCGAATCGGAAGTAAAAGTAAGCGAACGAATTCGACAGCCCCATCCTCAACTGTCAATCAACGCCGGAGTTGGAGTTTCGTATCCGGTTTGGAATAATCTTTATCTATATGGTAAAATTGGTGGCGGCTATTATTTCGATGCCGACAATAAATGGTCAACTATTTATTCGGACGAAAAAATCATTCTCGATTTAAATGTTGGCTTGAGATTTGGATTTTAAATACTTCACACTTAAATAAATTAATCGCAAAATGAAAAAGATTTTATTCACATTCAGTATGATTGGCATGATGATTTCGATGAACTCGTGCCTCGATTCGGGAGAACAAACCTATACGGGTAATTCTGAATTTGCTTACGTAACCAGAGACAATAACGGATTGATTTATGCTCGTACGGGAAGTTTCAATATGATCACGTCTCCCGATCTTCAATCGTTGATCCCCGAAAACTGTTATTTCATCTCCTATTCTTGGAGTTCTTCCAATGGATATACACCATCAAGTGACAATTTCAATCTGATGAATGTCTCCATTTTGGGTGATCCTTCCGAAACACAAATTCCTTCAACGAGCCTTATTATGGGAGAAGCTCCCGAAGAGCTTACAACACCCGTTACCATCTATTTCCCTCCTGCATTTCATTCTTCCAATTTCTTTGGCGACTTTTGGGCGTTTTCCTACCGATGGAAAAAGAAAGAAGGCGAATCGGCAACTTTGAAGTTTTACAAGGCCGATTCATCCGGAAATGAAAGTGGCAGCTCCGACGAAGTTTTAATTGATATCCGCCTCGTGAAAACAGGCACAGGGACGGGAACCGAAAAAACTCAGGACGATGTGATTGCCGTAAATTTGAGTCAACTTAGATATTCACTCGGCCCTCTTACCGGAACTACCACAAAAAATGTTCCGATTCGATTCCGTTATTATGAGGAAGGGAAAACGACACCTACAACAACCAACACTTCATATTTCATGACAGTTTATGTAAACTGAGCACAAGACTCATTTCGTATCTAAACCTCAAGGGCTGCTTATTTCGGATAAGCGGCCTTTTTTTATTGTCCAAAAAATTTTCCCTGATAAGTATCCCGCTGAGCAAATCTTTTGACAACACGATCGGTCAATTCATAATTCTTCAATCCCCAATCGGGTGCAATGAGCAATTCTTTGGGCGATTGCGAAGCAAAGCGTTCGATGTATAATTCGGGATTCAATCGTTCGGCAAAACTGACGCATAAATCAATATACTCATCGAGCGAAAAAAGAGAAATTGAAGAAGGATTCCGGCGGTAATCACGCGCCATAGCTGTTCCCTTGATAATTTGCAGTTGATGCAGTTTTACGGTTGTGAGCGAAAGTGCCGAAATTCGAGCGGCATGCTCGAGCATTTCGTCTTTCGATTCGCCCGGCAAGCCCAATATCAGATGCGCGCCGGTAGCAATTCCTCGTTCAACGGTTTTGCGAATGGCATTTTGCGAATCTTCCCAGGTATGACATCGATTCACACGCTCCAACGTACGGTCAAGCGTGCTTTCCACTCCATATTCCACGAGTACGAACGTTTGCCGATTTAGCTTTTCCAGATAATCGAGCAATTCGTCGGGCATGCAATCGGGACGCGTGCTGATGACCAACCCCACCACATCGGGATACGAAAGCGCTTCGCGATACAACTCAATGAGTTTGTCCACACTGTCGTAAGTGTTGGTGTACGACTGAAAATAGGCCAAATATTTCATCGAAGGATATTTGCGGGCAAAAAAATCGATCCCGTCTTTCAACTGTTGTGTAACGGTTTTTTGCGGCTTCCCATATCCCGGACTGAAACTTTGGTTATTGCAATACGTGCATCCGCCGCGACCTTTGCTCCCGTCGCGGTTGGGGCAGGTAAAACCGGCATCAATCGAAATTTTTTGCACTTTATATGGAAAACGAGACGACAAATAGTTTGAAAAATCGCGAAAAGGTTTCTCGGACTTCATTTGCGGCAAAAACAGTGTCTCGGTCGTCATATTTTCTTCATCACTTCACGCAATTCGTCCGGAGACATATCGCGAATTCGTTCCCAAAAAGCTTCTTCCTCTTTTCGTTTGGCCAATTTTTGCAGCGGATGATTTTCGGGTAAGGGCATTTCGTCCTTTTGTTGTTCCCATTCAAACAATTCGTCGGGAGTGCATCGAAGTTCGGTGCAAATAGCATTTATGTACGACAGCCGAATCAAATCGGAATTGCCTTTGAGTAGTTTGGTGGCCGTTACATGGTTTATCTTCAATTGCTTGATTAAGAACTTACGCGGATTTGGAATGTTCCGTCTTGTCATGATCAAGTCCAAATTAATTTTCAGCATAATCTCGTTTCAAATTATCGTTGTTATTTCTCAACCCGACAAAATTACACATTTAAATTTGATAACGGCAGTTTATATCAAGATAAAATACTTTTATCGATATTGAAATAATTTTTACCTTTTCATATAAATCATTTCATAATATATATAGATCATTTACTTTTCATTCTGTAATATTTACTATACGTTATGTAGGATTTATTTTTATTGAACGATTATTTAATAAACATCATGATATATTTATCAACTGATAATGATTATTTATCTTATGATCATAGTTATTTACATACTATTCAAAAATATTTACACAGGATATTGTCCTATATACATTTCGATAAAGATCCTTTATTACTTCTGAAAAACTCGGCGCCCCATCGGGCTTTAGGTATCCGAGATAGATGTTGGCTCTCTGTTTTCACGAAGAAGCAGAGGTTTGGTGATTTTCTTATTTTTCGTAGCAGCAAGACACAAAAAAAGCCGTACCGGCCGGGCCGGTACAGCTTTTTTCGAATTTATTTGAAGCGAAGCGTTTTAGTCCTTCACATCCGTTTCGGATTTCACTTCGGTGTCGGCAGCTTTCTCTTCTGCTACAGGAGTTTCAGCTTCTTTGGCTTTCTTTTGAGCTTTCGATTCCTTCTTGGCAGCAGCTTGCTCGTTATCGAGTCTTTCTTTTAGAGCGGCCAATTCTTCGATATCGCCGAGAGTTGTCTTCTCGATCATCGGGGTAGAGGCGGATTCGTTTTCCTCTTTTTTGCCTTGTCTTTTCAATTTCTTGCTCGATGATTTTTCGGCGTTCTGTTCGTCTTCGAATATACGGCTGTGACTGACGATGATGCGTTTAGCATCTTTGTTGAATTCAATCACCTTGAATTCGAGTTTTTCGTCCACCTGTGCCTGCGAACCGTCTTCTTTCACCAAATGTTTTGGGGTGGCAAATCCTTCAACTCCATAAGGCAGAGCTACCACAGCGCCTTTGTCCATCATCTCTACGATTGTGCCTTCGTGAATCGAACCGACTGTGAAGATGGTTTCGAATACATCCCACGGATTTTCTTCCAATTGTTTGTGACCAAGACTCAAACGACGATTTTCTTTGTCGATTTCGAGCACCTGAACTTCTATTGGTGCACCAATTTCGGTAACTTCGCTTGGATGTTTGATTTTTTTCGTCCATGACAAGTCGGAAATATGAACCAATCCTTCAACGCCTTCTTCAATTTCGACGAAAGCACCAAAGTTGGTGAAGTTACGAACGATAGCCGTGTGAGTGCTTCCAACGGGATATTTTTCTTCGATATTTTCCCATGGATCGGGTTTGAGTTGTTTCATGCCGAGCGACATTTTGCGTTCGTCGCGATCGAGTGTCAGGATCACGGCTTCTACTTCGTCGCCTACTTTCATGAAGTCCTGGGCACTATGCAGGTGTTGTGTCCAACTCATTTCCGAAACGTGGATAAGACCTTCGACGCCCGGAGCAATTTCGACAAATGCGCCATAATCGGCAAGCACCACGACTTTACCCTTCACTACGTCTCCCACTTTCAGGTTCGGATCCAGTGCATCCCACGGATGCGGAGTGAGTTGTTTCAATCCCAAAGCGATGCGTTTCTTTTCGTCGTCGAAATCGAGGATCACCACATTGATTTTTTCGTCGAGATGAACCACTTCTTCGGGATGTTGAATGCGTCCCCACGACAGGTCGGTGATGTGAATCAAACCATCAACACCTCCCAGATCGACGAACACGCCATAAGAGGTAATATTCTTGACAGTGCCTTCGAGCACTTGTCCTTTTTCGAGTTTCGAGATGATTTCTTTCTTTTGTTGTTCGAGTTCCTCTTCGATGAGAGCTTTGTGCGAAACAACTACATTTTTGAATTCGGGATTGATTTTTACAACCTTGAATTCCATCGTTTTGTCAACGAACATGTCGTAGTCGCGAATCGGTTTTACGTCGATTTGCGAGCCGGGCAAGAACGCTTCTATTCCGAATACGTCCACAATCATACCGCCTTTGGTGCGGCATTTGATATAGCCCTTGATGACTTCGTTGTTTTCCATTGCGGCATTCACGCGTTCCCAAGCGCGGGCAGCGCGGGCGCTCTTGTGCGAAAGGATGAGCTGTCCTTTTTTATCTTCCTGGTTTTCGATATATACTTCCACTTCGTCGCCTACTTTCAGGTCGGGGTTATATCGAAATTCGTTCATCGAAACTACACCGTCCGATTTGTAGCCGATGTTCACCACTACTTCGCGTTTGTTCATGGAGGTTACACGTCCCGTTACAACTTCCTTGTCGTTGATCTTGTTGAGGGTGTTGTTGTAACTTTCGATAAGTTTTTCTTTGTCTTGCTTGCTGTAGGTGTCGCCTTCAGCATAAGAATCCCAGTCGAAATCTTCGATTGGAGCTACATTTTTTAAGTTGTCAGTCATTTGTTGTTAATAAAATAATTTAAATAAGTGAGACATTATGTTGTCAAAAAAACGGTGCAAAGATAGTTGGTTTTTTATTATAAACCAATTCTTTGCACCCTGATTTTTTTTCGCACGATGTGCGAGTTTCGCAATACGAGAGCTCGTCTGTCTGATATTATCATGTGTTTACAAAAGTAGCAATCCCTGTGCTACTTTATCGCGAACGCCTTTGCCGGCTATATTTTCAACCAGTTGAAGTGCAAAATCGAATACGAGTCCGGGTCCTTTTCCTGTAGTAATAGTGCCATCCACGGTTACCTTTTCCCCGGTGATGTTGGCCCCCAACAATTGGGTCTCGAATCCCGGATAGCACGTGGCATTTTTCCCTTTTAGCAGTTCCAGGCCGCCCGGCACGAGCGGAGCAGCACAAATGGCGGCTATTTGTTTGCCTTCGGCAACTTGTTTCAAGAGCAGTTTTTTCAACCCATCGTGTGCATTGAGGTTGCTTGCTCCCGGCATTCCTCCCGGAAGTATCAGAACATCGATATTCGAAAAATCTGTTTCTTCGAATAATGCATCGGCGATCACAGGAATTTGATGTGCACCGATTACTTTCAAATCACCCGTAACGGATACAGTGGTTACCGAAATTTCGGCACGGCGCAGGATGTCCGTTGTTCCCAACGCTTCTATTTCTTCGAAGCCGTTAGCTAAAAAAAGAGCTGCTTTTTTCATATCGAAAATCCTTTTTAATTGAGGTTGAATTTATAGGTGATTGTCCCCTGCTGGTTATTGGTCGAATTGATGGCATTGAATTTCGTAATTTTGGCAGCGCGCAATGCCTCGTTGCGAAGTGTAGCGCTTGGAGTGTTGGTGCCGCGACCAATTTCGACATGAATCACATTGCCGGCAGGATCTACGGTAATATTAACAACCACAGTGCCATAATCGTTCACGGTGTAGCGAGGTTGAGCCAATCCTCCGGGTCCCAATGATCTTCCGCCCAAGTCGTAGGTTCCGATTCCACCCGAACCGGAGGGTGCTCCCTGTTGCGAATTTCCCGTGGATACGCCTTGAGTGCCGCTACCCTGTGTATTTCCACGACTTCCGGCAGTATTTTCGCCAAAGAGTCCCGACATTTGCTGATTGATTTCTCGCCGCCGCGCTTCCTGTTCGCGCTGCAGTCGGTCTGCCTCTTCTCGTCGCCGTCGTTCTTCGGCTAATTGCTGCTGACGTTTGATTTCTTCACTTCTATCCTTTACCGCTATGGACGGTTCATCGTTTTGTGTGATCAAAGGAGCGTCGGGCGCATTGTTATTGCTTGCAGGGATAGGCTCGGGTACAGGTTCGTTCCTGACAGGTTCGATGTCTCCTCCCGCATTTTCTTCCGTGCCAAACATCACGGGAATACCTTCTAATTCTTGAGAAGGTGTCGCCATGGTGAAGTAGGAAAACAACAAGATTAACAGGAGCAATATCCCAAAAATGATTGTTCCTGCAATGCCTCCTATTTTTTCGCGAGCGATCATTTTTTTTTGCAAAAGGTTCTAATCGATTCTCTCACTTGGGTCTCGTCATGAGCACCATTTTAAATTTGTTTTGGTTGGCTATATCCAACACGCGAACAATTTCACGATACGGAACTTCTTCATCGGCATAAAGTGCAACAAAAATATTGGGATCGGCCGAATAAGCCGATTTGAGAAACGGCGTAATGGCTTCGAAGGGAACTTGGCGTTCGGTCTCGTTGCCATTAGCTACATAAAAATTGAGATTTTTGTCGATAGTTACACGCGTTAGCGGTTTGGCTTGAGCCTGTTGCTGCGATTTGGGGAGAAGTACTTTTATGGAATTGGGCACAACGATAGTTGAAGTGATCATGAAAAATATCAGCAACAGAAAAATTACATCTGTCATGGATGCCATGCTGAAATTTGGTTCAATATTGAATCGCTGTTTTAATGCCATAACTATTTTTTTTAAACGGCCGGTTCGTTCAGAATATCCATGAACTCCATGATGCGCATCTCCATCTTGTTTACGATGCCTTTTATTTGAGTAGTAAGGTAGTTGTAGGCAAAAAGAGCAATAATGCCGACAATCAGTCCTCCCACGGTGGTGATGAGCGCTTCGTATATCCCGGTTGAAAGGTGAGTTACATCTACGTTAGCCCCTGCATTAGCCATACTCATAAAAGCCTTTACCATACCGGTAACCGTACCCAAAAAGCCGATCATGGGCGCTCCGGCAGCGGTTGTAGCAAGCAAAGGCAAACCCTTTTCAAGTTTCGAAATTTCTATATTTCCCGCATTTTCGATGGCTTGGGTAATATCGCTCATAGGCCGACCCAGACGCGAAATACCTTTTTCGACCATTCTCGCGGAAGGGGTATCGGTTTTTTTGCATAGAGCCTGTGCCGAATCTATCTTACCTTCATGGATATAATCTTTGATTCGATTCATGAAAGAATCATCTTCCTTTCCGGCATCGCGAAGAACCAACAGGCGCTCGATGAGTACATAAACTGACAAAAGCAGCAGGATAAGCAATATGATCATGAGCCAACCACCTTTCAGCGCAAGATCGAATGCATTTATAGTGGTTGAGGAAATATCGACGTCGGGTACACCCTGTTGCAGTTGTTGCAGCGAGTCCGAAACCGCAGGTGTTATTTGTAGCAATTTCATCTGAATTTATGTTCGTTTTCTTTATCCAAGTTCCACAAAAAAGGATACGTAAAGATAGCAACTTATAATGGTTATGCCTGATCTTCGGGGAGTTTTAAACAATTTTTATACGCTTTTATTGTTTTTTCGAGGCCGAGATAAAGTGCGTCACAAATCAATGCATGCCCGATGGATACCTCTTTGAGCCAGGGAATATTCACATAGAGATAGTTTAGATTTTGCAGATTCAAATCGTGTCCGGCATTTACACCCAGCCCCAGTTTTTTGGCGAGGGTAGCCGCTTCCACAAAAGGCGCAACGGCCGTTTCCCTATCGCGAGGGAACATTTCGGCGTAAGGCCCTGTGTAGAGTTCGATACGGTCTGTACCAATCGCCGATGCGCCCTGTATCATTTCAAGATCGGCATTCACAAAAATGGAAGTTCGGATGCCGATAGCCTGAAATTCGTTCACGACATCGGATAAAAATTCGCGATTATGAACCGTATCCCAACCGGTATTGGATGTGATGGCATCGTGTGCATCCGGCACCAACGTCACCTGAGTCGGCCTTATCCGCTTGATGAGATCGATAAATTCGGGAGTGGGGTTGCCTTCGATGTTAAATTCGGTACTAATCCTCGATTGCAAATCGAAAACATCTTTTTGACGAATATGCCTTTCGTCAGGACGCGGATGTACTGTAATTCCATCTGCGCCAAACAATTGACAATCTACTGCAACCTGGCAGACATCGGGAAGATTTCCTCCCCGAGAATTGCGCAATGTTGCAATCTTGTTAATATTTACACTAAGTTTAGTCATTTCAAAATGAATCAATATCTCTATAGTTATTTGATAACCGCAACTCTATATGGTTTGTTTAGAAATTGCAAATATAAACCCGACGAATAGATAAACAATAAAAAGAGACGTCAAAGGTTTTTCGTAATCAAAATTTTTACATCTTTGTAAAATCAAACGCAAAAGTAATACGAATTAACCGTTTTGGGTATATGTCGAGCAAAGAATTTATCAAAAAACAGGTCGAAAAGTTTTCATCTTCACTAACTCCCGAACAATTTACGGAACTTTCCGAGTCGGAAAATTCGTTGATTATTCTTGAGGTTTCGGCCAAAGATTATACGCTCACCGAAATTGCCAGACTTATCGAAAGTAATAATGCTCATGTACTAAGTCTTGCCGTAATGCCATTGACCGATGGGTCATCATTGCTGATTTCTATCAAGCTCGATGTTTCGGATCTTACACCTGTGCTGAGGAGTTTCGAACGCTTCGACTACAAAGTAATCTATTATTATATGAAAGAAGGAGAAATAAACGACAAGCAACGTGACAGACTCAACGAACTTCTCTATTATCTTGACATGTAACCTCAATGAGAAATACGACAATGGAGAATTTGAAATTCGCACTGTTTGGAAGTACTTTCCCCGACAGAACCTACAAAGCAGAAGAACAGATTGCGGCTGCTTGTGAGGCCATTTCACGACTTGGCGGCGCTCTTTATCTTCCCGACAATTTTTTTTATTCGCTTTCCACACCAATTCAGAATAAAATAAGGCCATTGGCATTGCTATTCGACGTGATGCCTCCGGTAGATATGGTGGTGAGTGTGGGTGGCGATGGCACTTTCCTGAGGACCGCTGCAACAGTTGGCGATCAGGGAATTCCGGTTTTGGGAATCAATACCGGACGACTGGGTTTTTTGGCAGCCATTAATTTTCAGGATATGGATGCTACGTTGCTCGAGATATTTCAAAATCGCTTCGACGTGGAGGACCGAACGCTGCTCGAAATTTCTACCGACGATGAAGATATCCCGCAAGGATTCAATATACATGCACTCAACGAGGTTTCCATTCTGCGTCAGGATACAGCCTCAATGCTGTCCATCAAGGCGAGCATCAATGGCGAATACCTGACATCCTATCAGGCCGACGGATTGGTGATTGCAACTCCCACAGGATCTACTGCATATTCGCTCAGTATTGGTGGTTCCATCTTGGCGCCCACAACCCCAAGTTTTATTCTGACGGCAATCGCACCTCACAACCTTACCTCAAGACCATTAGTGGTGGATGACAATAGCCGCATTTCGCTTCAGGTAACAAGCCGAAGCCGAACTTTCCTGCTTTCGCTCGACGGGCAAACTCGGGTTTTTGATCAACACACCAAGCTCGATGTTTATAAAGCACCTTATACCTTGAAAGTAGTCAGGCGGGCAGGGCATACCTTTTTCGAAACGCTTCGCGACAAATTGATGTGGGGTGCAGATGTAAGGCGACAATAAACACGAGAAACAAAAGGCGTTATCCATCGATCTATTTCTTTTTCTCTTCGACTTTATCCGACAGCTTTTTCTCGTAATAGTTGCACCAACGATTAATCCCGCATTCGTTGCATTTGGGACTCCGGGCCGTGCATACGTATCTGCCGTGCAAAATCAGCCAGTGATGGGCTTTCGAAAGAATTTGTTCAGGAATGTGTTTCACCAATTCCTTTTCGGTTTCCAAAGGACTTTTCGAATCATGGGTCAAACCTATACGGTTTGCTACGCGAAAAACATGCGTGTCAACCGGCATGGCCGGAGTGTCGAAAGCTACGGCCAACATCACATTGGCCGTTTTACGCCCTACTCCCGGAATGGTGAGCAACGATTCGATGTCCGAAGGGACTTGTCCACCGAAATCGCTCACCAGCTTTTGAGCCATTTTCACCAGATTTTTTGCTTTATTGTTCGGATACGAGCATGATTTGATGTACTCGAAAACGGCATCCGGCGATGAGGCCGCTAGCACCTCGGGAGTAGGAAATGCCTCAAAAAGTGCAGGGGTAATCATATTCACCCGTTTATCGGTACATTGAGCCGAAAGGATTACGGCAATCAGCAGTTGATACGGATTGCCGTAATGCAGCTCGGTTTCCGACGATTCGGCATTGGCTTCAAACCAATCGAGGATGTTTTGGTAACGCTCTTTTTTCGTCATTTCGCCCTGTTATCGTTTGATCACATCCGAAAGTGGAATGAACAGCGCTTTCAAATCCGGATCAGCCATCGTAGAGTCGAGCGGAAAAATGGGTCGCTGCAATCGTTTGTAGGGTAAACGGAACAAATCCTGATCGACCCCTCCCGGCGTCGATGCCATTACCCAGTCGCCACGCATCGCGTAAAGTTCAGGCTCGAGATAGCCTATTTTTACTACCAAAATATCCGTTTCGCGGGGATTCAATCCCAAACCGGTGAAATCTTTTTCTTTGTGATAGCCTTTCCGTCTCTCGGTTACGATCACCGAAATATTTCCGCATTTAACCACCACTTCGGTTTTGGCATCAATATCGCCTTCCCTGATTGCCGTAATCTCGCCCTGCAGGCGAACAGGCCCTGCATAACGATGATCGATAGCCGCACCGGCCGTGGCATCAATCTTTCCGCCGATACCGATCTCCTTTGCCTTCTTCACAAATTCCGGTCCCGGAATCGAGGCGTAAATCAATGTCTTTTTACCTCCGGATTTAAACTCGGGACGCTTAAATATTTCCGTCAGCGTCCAGGTAACGTCGCCGGCACCTCCGGCCGTCGGATTATCGCCCATATCACTGATAATAAAAGGCTTTTTATCACTCGACAGGGCCTTGTCGAGCGCATCTTCGAGCGTAGTTGTGGGAGCCACAAAATCGAATTGCTTGCGGACATTCCAAAAATGGCTTGCCAATTTTTCGGCCGCGGCCGCCACTGCGTCCTTATCATCACCATAAGCCATCACAACCCCGTGGTTACGGGGTTCATCAGCCCAAGGATAGGACATCCAAATCGAGGCATCGATTACCTTGTCTTGATCGATCACCGATGGGATTTGAGCATATAAACTTTTTCCCGGTTCTACACGGGTACTCGTTTTTTCGCCCGGAAGCAATATGGGTACGGCTATCCATGCCTTATAAGCCGGTTTTCCTTTTTTTGTCTCAAGTCGCTCGAGCAGATTGGTTACCGCTCTTTTTTTCGAAACGACGGCATCCTCATGAGGAGCCATTCTGTAACAGGTGATCAAATCGGTGTTTTGAGCCAATCGTTGCGAAACGCAGCCGTGCAAGTCCATAGAGGTAGAAATAAGCACATCCGTGCCTACCAGATCGCGAATGCGAACAATGAAATCTCCTTCGGGATCGTCGAATCCCTGCACACTCATGGCTCCGTGTATATCGAAAAATATGCCGTCGAGCGGGAAAGCATCTTTAAGCATGGCCAGTGTTTTGTTCACAAGCGATTCGTAAGCTTCCCGTGTCACGATACCTCCCGGCATGGCATGTCCCCGAAGCGTCGGAATCCAATGTGCCCGGTTGATAACTCCCGAATCGGGTGCGAAAAACGGATAGTATGTGAAAACGCTATCGCCAACTCTTGCTTTAAAAGCTTCTTCGCCGGTTGTAGCCGGTGAAAAAGTACTCGATTCGATGGCCAATCCACAAATGGCAATTCGTGGAAGTTCGTCGTTTTGTGCTTTATTGTTGTTACAAGCGATTACAAACAACACCGACAAGATGCAGAGTGTCATTAAAACCTTTTTCATTTTAGTATAGGATTAGTAGAGTTTTGTAAGTGACTTGAAGGATTAATTTGATCGATTACATGAATGGTGTGTACTGCAGCCAAACAGGCGGTTTCGGTGCGAAGTCTGTTCTCGCCCAAACTCACCGGAAGAAATCCGCCGTCCATGGCCAAGTGCACTTCTTCTTCACTGAAATCGCCTTCCGGCCCAATCAAAATAAGAACATCTTCGTTTGGCCGATATGCTTTTGCCAACAATGTTTTGGGCGTCTGATAACAGTGTGCGACGAATTTTTGCCCTTCAAAGCTACTTCGAACGAAATGGCCGAAATCTATCATCGGATTTAGTTTGGGGAGATAAGCCTGTTGCGACTGCTTCATGGCCGAAACGATAATTTTATTCAATCGATCCGTTTTCATTTCTTTTCGTTCCGAAAATCGGCATTGCAACAGGGTGATTTCGTCCACACCTATTTCGGTAGCCTTTTCCGCAAACCATTCGTTGCGATCCATATTTTTTACGGGAGCAAATGCAATATGAATATGTTCGTTCCGGGTTTTGTCTATTTGGGTAACTCTGTCAATGCCGACAGCGCATCGTTTGGGATGAGCTTGCAAAAGCGTACAATCGTAAAAAAATCCTTTTCCGTCTGTGACAACGATCTGCGCCCCCTCTTTCATCCGAAGCACCTTGACACAATGTTGCGATTCGTCTTCCGTCAAAAACGGATGTTGACGAATATCGGGAGCAAAAAAAATTGAGTCAGACATAAGAAATCCTCTTAAGAATGATGTTCCCTCTTTTTAATTTCGTCACGCAGACGGGTTGCCAATTCGTAGTTTTCATCCTTCACCGCCTCTTCCAGCTTAGATTTTAGTTCATCTGTCGAAAACATGGACAAATCGTCCGACCGATTATTTTCTTTTTCTCTTGGGACAGTGTTTTCGGGAGCATCGAACGGCGCGTTTTCGTCGAAAACGATAGCCATATTTTGCATGATTTCTTCGGTAGTATATATTGGCGAATGTGTACGCATGGCAATGGCCACAGCATCCGACGTGCGTGAATCGATACGGTATTCGCGGCCATTTTGCAGCAGGAGCAGCTCGGAAAAGAATGCGCCTTCTTCGAACTTGTAGATAAATACTTCTTTCAATTCGATATCCAACTTTTGAAAGATAGTATAAATCAAATCATGCGACAAGGGGCGTGGCGGTTTGATATTTTCCATCACAATGGCAATAGATTGGGCTTCGGGCGTGCCAATGACAATGGGCAAACGCCTGATTCCGTTTTCTTCGGCAAAAATGAGAGCATAAGCACCCGCCTGAACCTGGCTGAACGAAATTCCGAGTATCGATAGTTTAACTTTCTTGGTCACGTTTTTTATTTTACAAACTTTACACTTCAAAAATACATTTTTTTTGTCGAATTGCAGTCGAATTTATTTTATTTTGAAAAAAACGGACGATTTTGTATTGTTGCAAAAAAATATTTATCTTTGCACCCGCAAACACGGTGGATGTAGCTCAGCTGGTTAGAGCGACGGATTGTGGTTCCGTAGGTCGTGGGTTCGAGCCCCATCCTCCACCCCACTCCACAAATTCAAATATAATATAGATCTGTTTTAGGTAATCACGTATTTCTTTCATACGTGATTTTTTATTATCTCCTCCTGAATTCCGAACACACAATTGCTGTAGCTACTGCCACATTCAACGACTCAGAAGTCGGTCGATGAGGCGGGTAATTGGGAATGTATAGTTTTTCGCTAATGAGTGACTGAACATCGGGACGTATTCCGTTTCCTTCGTTACCCATCACAACAACACCATGACCGGCGAGAGGAGTTTGATATATGTTCTTCCCTTCGAGGAAGGTGCCATAGATCGGTATCCCCGTTTTTTCCGACAAGAAATCGAATAAATTCACATAGCAGATTTTTACGCGGGCTATGGCCCCCATAGTGGATTGCACCGCTTTTGGCTGATAAATGTCAGCACTATCGTCCGAACAAAAAATATGCTCAATGCCAAACCAGTCGGCCAAACGTACGATCGTTCCCAAATTGCCCGGATCTTGAATTCCGTCGAGAGCCAACACCAAATTCGTTTTCAAATCAAGATCAACGATATTTGCTGTCGGCTGGTAAAAAACGCCAATAATCGGAGGAGGCGTTTTAAAAAATGTGGCTTTCTTTAATTCGTCCTCAGTCGCCAACACAATTTCTTCGACATTTTCGGGTAGATTTATTTGTTTTATTGCTTCAGGCAAGCCGGCTATCAATTGACAATGGCATGAGCAGAGCAAATCGGAAACGGTCTTAAGGCCTTCCGCCACAAAAGTTCCATGCTCCATCCGATTCTTTTTATCTTTGAGCGACTGAATGTATTTGATTTTATTCTTACTGAGCGACATATTGATTTCCTCCTCCTATTTGAAACACAAAGGTAGTATTTCTTCGCCACTCGTCAGGTCTGCGGTGTGTAGTAGATACGAAGTATTTTACAGAGGTTTATTCTGATCATGAAGCTATAAATCAAATACCTGAAATATTTAATAGGTTGATAACGATATGTGTCCGGTTTATTTTTCCTTTTCCTCACATAACGATTTTTTTACCGATAGATTAAATGGAGCTGTAGCACCTACATAAAAATTAAAGTCTTTTCCTTTAAAGTTATATCCAATATCTGCCTGTGTACATGCAATATCCGATATTCCAACAATAATCGAAATTTCAAAACTAAAACCTTCATTTTTACTCCAACTAATATTCGGAATTATCCGGAAGAATTATCCATTACATCATAACACCTCCCCGCCTCCGGCGGTACCCCTCTTATCTTAAGAGGGGAGTAATTATGGTATCCTCACCTAAACCGTCCCCTTATCTTAAGGGGACAAGTGCTGCCGCCAGGCAGCACAAGGGTTATGATATTCTGAGGACGAAGCCGACTTCGCGTCTTTGCGCCTTCGTGGCGAATAAATGTCCTGCCTTCCGGGCAGGTTTCCGACGAATATCCATGCCGGCAAAAAGCGAACAAACAAAACGAAAATTTGTAATTTAAAATTCCCATTTCTAACTTCTTAAATTCTCAATTCTCCATTACATCATAACACCTCCCCGCCTTCGGCGGTACCCCCTCTTATATTAAGAGGGGGGTCGGATCACACTTGCCATATAACAGTCCCCTTAAGATAAGGGGACAAGCGCTGCCGTCAGGCAGTGCAGGGGTTATGATATTCCTCCACTTCTGACTTCTTCACTTCTGACTTCTTCACTTCTGACTTCTTCTCTTCTGACTTCTTCTCTTCTGACTTCTTCTCTTCCAACTTCTTCACTTCTTCTCTAATAGCTCAAGTTTTCGAACTTGTGCCGGAAACAACGACAGTTGATAAACTGCCTGTCGTTTTGCGTCCAAGTTACGCTGACGCTAAACTTGAACAAGCCGGATGGCAAGAAAAAATTAGCAGTTATCTGCGAAAATCGACCGGAAAATATTCGCTCGACATTGAACATTTTCTATAATTCGCTAATTTTCGTACCTTTGCAGCGCAAAACAAACAACGACTGTTTTGGCGTAGAAAAACTGCAGATACATTTTCATGGAAGAAAAAAAGCATCATTCCGGTTTTGTGAATATCGTTGGGAATCCCAATGTGGGCAAATCGACTTTAATGAACCGTTTGGTCGGGGAAAAACTGTCGATTATTACGGCGAAGGCACAAACTACGCGCCACCGCATCATCGGCATTGTCAACAAACCCGATTATCAGGTGGTTTATTCGGATACGCCGGGAGTGCTGCGTCCCAATTACAAGCTGCAGGAGCAGATGCTCAATTTTTCATTATCGGCTCTTGATGATGCCGATGTGTTGCTGTATGTTACCGACGTGGTGGAGAAAATTGACAAGAACGACGATTTTCTTGCACGGGTGCAACAACTCGATATGCCGGTGCTGTTGCTGATCAACAAAATAGACCTGACTTCGCAGACAGAGTTGGAGAAGATGGTGGAGCAGTGGCATTTATTGTTGCCAAAAGCCGAAATTTATCCGATTTCGGCAAGTAACAATTTTGAGGTGGATCGCGTTGAAGAACGCATTCTCGAGTTGTTGCCCGAATCGCCACCCTATTTTGAGAAAGATGCTTTGACTGACAAGCCTGCCCGGTTTTTCGTAACAGAAATTATTCGCGAAAAAGCGCTTTTGCTTTATCAAAAGGAAGTGCCCTATTCGATTGAAGTTGTGGTGGAAGAATTTAAGGACGAACAGGACCTCCTTCGCATTCGCGCTATTATTTTGGTTGAGCGTGATTCGCAAAAAGGCATCGTAATCGGGCACAAAGGCGAATCGCTAAAGAAACTGGGGACAATGGCTCGCAAAGATATCGAACATTTTTTCGAAAAAAAGGTTTTTCTCGAATTATACGTCAAGGTAGAAAAGGATTGGCGCAATCGCGACAACATGTTGAAGGCTTTCGGGTACAAACTCGATTCATAAACAAATCAGACAAAAATTTATGCAAAATATAGTAGCTATCGTGGGACGCCCCAATGTGGGCAAATCGACTTTGTTCAATCGACTGACACAAACTCGACGGGCAATTGTGAGCGAAGCAGCCGGCACCACTCGTGATCGCCAGTATGGCAAAGTTCAGTGGGGAGGACAGGAATTTTCGATCGTCGATACCGGCGGTTGGGTTGTAAACTCCGATGATGTGATGGAGGACGAAATCAATAAACAGGTACGCGTTGCTATTGAAGAGGCGGATGTAATTCTGTTTGTAGTGGATGTTACCAACGGGTTGACCGATCTGGACAACGGTGTTGCTTCGATACTGCGCAAGTCGGGTAAGCCGGTTATTGTGGTATCCAACAAAGCCGATAATTTTGAATTGGGACATCAATCTGCCGAATTTTATTCGCTCGGATTGGGCGATCCGTTCAGCGTTTCGGCAGTTAATGGCTTGGGAACGGGTGATTTGTTGGATCGGATTCTTTCGTTGTTTTCGAAGCAAAGCGAGGAAGAACCGTTGGCCGATATCCCGAAGTTTGCAGTTGTAGGAAGGCCGAATGCAGGCAAATCGTCGATAATAAATGCCTTGATGGGTGAAGATCGGAACATCGTAACCGATATTGCCGGAACCACGCGCGACTCTATTTATACCCGATACAACAAATTCGGGATGGATTTTTATCTGATCGATACCGCCGGAATTCGCAAAAAATCGAAGGTTACGGAAGAGTTGGAGTATTTTTCGGTGATTCGGTCCATTCGTGCCATCGAAAATGCCGATGTTTCCATTTTGCTCCTCGATGCAACGCGAGGTATTGAAAGTCAGGACTTGAGTATTTTTTCGATTATTCAGAAAAACCGTAACGGAGTGGTAGTTTTGGTCAACAAGTGGGATTTGGTGGAAGAAAAAGACAACATTGTGATAAAAACTTTTGAAAATGCCATTCGGAATCGTTTTGCTCCTTTCACCGATTTTCCAATTATTTTCGGATCGGCGCTCACCAAACAGCGCATACTGAAAGTGATGGATACGGCCAAAATGGTGTATCAAAATAAACAACGGAGAGTGCCCACACACAAACTCAATGAAGTGATGCTTCCTATCATCGAGCAAACTCCTCCGCCGTCCAACAAAGGAAAGTATATCAAAATAAAGTATGTAACTCAATTGCCCAATACCTCTGTGCCAAGTTTCGTATTCTTCTGCAATCTGCCTCAATGGGTCAAAGAACCTTATCGCCGATTTATCGAGAACAGGATGCGTGAAAACTGGGACTTCACCGGCACACCCATCAACATATTTTTCAGAGAAAAATAGGCGGATGGAAAAGGTGTCCTGCCGATACCACACCTACATGTTGCTGTAGGGAATTTTTTTTGCTTCACAAATCTCAATCAGTCGGGTTTTGATGTCTCGCAGGTCTTTGTACTTCAGATTTTCCAAATCGATTTTGTAATTTTTGCCCGCAGTAGTGTGCATTGTCAGATAACTGAGCCCGATGCCTACTTGCGTGACCGTTTCCCACAAAATGGATCCTTTTACTTTTTGTGCAGGCAAATCGATATGGAACGCATCGTTGTCAAGAACAATCATCAGCGCATGCTGCAGCGTCGTAACAAGCAGTATAAGCAGCACTCCAAGCAAAACGCCTACAAGGCCCGAATAAAAATAGAAATCGATTTTATGTTGAAGAATCCTGAAAATAATCACACCTGCCGAAATCGCAATCAGATAGCCTGCCGCAACAATCGAAGCGATTTGCAAACGTTTCGAAATCCTGTAATTGATGATTAACTCGTTCATAACTCTTCTTTTTCCACAAATTTACATCATAATTTTTTAATAGACACGCCACCCTTTCAAAATTTGTCTCTTTTTTTGGATCGAACACCAACCCGCAATCTCCAATCTCCAACCTCCAATAAAATGTGGCTCTATGTGAAATAGTGTGGGTAGATAAAAATTGAGGTTGCCTCATGAATTACGGATAACCCGTTCCCTCCCTCATTTCTTTTCTCATTAACCATTCTCCGGTACTTTCCCGCCCTCATCTCCTCATCGGGGCACCCGATCTGCGCAGAGAGCGTGCCGCCGGGCAGCACAGGGGTTATGATATTCTGAGGACGAAGCCAACTTCGCGTCTTTGAGCCTTCGTGGCAAATAAAAGTTCTGCCTTTCAGGCAGGTTTCTGACGAGGATTCATGCCGCAGAATAAATTCTGCGGTTATGAAAATTCGGCTTTTCAAGCCAAAAAAGTTTTCAATTCACAGGCTCACTTTTGCCTGAAAGGCAATAACATTCATAACCGCAGGCCGCCGACCTGCGGACAAAGATACAACAAACATATGCTGCCTGAAAGGCAGAACTATTGTCGCTGCATTGATAAATATCTTCGCCGGCAAAAATAAACCAACAAAACGAAAATTCGTAATTTAAAATTTCCACTTCTAACTTCTTTAATTCTCAATTATCCATTACATCATAACACCTCCCCGCCTTCGGCGGTACCCCTCTTATCTTAAGAGGGGAGTCGGATCACACTTGCCATATAACTGTCCCCTTAAGATAAGGGGACAAGCACTGCCGACAGGCAGTGCAGGGGTTATGATCTTCCTCTACTTCTGACTTCTTGTTAATTCTCAATTATCAATTGTCAATTATTGTCCCGACCTCATCTCTTCATCGGGGCACCCGATCTGCGCAGCGAGCGTGCCGTCAGGCAAAAGACAAGCTGTTTGATCCGTCAGCTGACGGAGAGTTATTTGTCTTTTAGCGAACAAGCAGCTGTCGGGTCAATGAGGAGATGCAGTCTTGATCTTTTTTGCATACTTTTTTGCATCAAGGCAAAAAGTATGTGGGGTTTGGGGCAAAGCCCCAAGAATCAATGGATAATGTATAATGCATAATTTACCGATTCGATAATTTGATGATTCTCTGTAATTCGTAACTCGTAATTTTCAATTCCCGCTTCCAACTTCTTCACTTCTTTCTTAAATTCTCAATTAATTCATAACACCTCCCCGCCTTCGGCGGTACCCCTCTTATCTTAAGAGGGGAGTCGGATCACACTTGCCATATAACTGTCCCCTTAAGATAAGGGGACAAGCACTGCCGACAGGCAGTGCAGGGGTTATGATCTTCCTCTACTTCTGACTTCTTGTTAATTCTCAATTATCAATTGTCAATTATTGTCCCGACCTCATCTCCTCATCGGGGCACCCGATCTGCGCAGAGAGCGTGCCGTCAGGCAAAAGACAAGCTGTTTGAGCCGCCGCAAGGCGGTGAGTTATTTGTCTTTTAGCGAACAAGCAGCTATCGGGTCGATGAGGAGATGCAGTCTTGATTTTTTTTGCATACTTTTTTGCATCAAGGCAAAAAAGTATGTAGGGTTTGGGGCAAAGCCACAAGAGTCAATGGATAATGCACAATGTACAATTGATTGATTTGATGATTTATCGATTTACTGATGAATTCCGATAATCTGAGGACTTCGCGTCTTTGCGCCTTCGTGGCGAATAAAAGTACTGCAGTTGCACAGATGAATATCTGCACCGGCAAAAAAACAAGCAAAACGAAAATTCGTAATTTAAAATTCTTATTTCTCTACTTCCCATTTCTCTATTTCTTGTTAATTGTCAATTATCCATTACATCATAACACCTCCCCGCCTTCGGCGGTACCCCTCTTATCTTAAGAGGGGAGTCGGATCACACTTGCCATATAACTGTCCCCTTAAGATAAGGGGACAAGCACTGCCGCTAGGCAGTGCAGGGGTTATGATATTCCTCTACTTCTGACTTCTTGTTAATTGTCAATTGTCAATTATCCCTTATTCCTCTACTTCCCATTTCTCTATTTCTTGTAGAACCTAAAATGTTGTCCATATCGAAATATTACCGTAGGAAAAATTTATTTCCTTTGTCTAACACATAAAATTACATTTTCGAATGTCTGAACAACAGCTCATCAAAGAAATATTGTCCGGAAATACTAACGCATTTAAAATCCTCGTTGACAGGCATCAAGGAATGGTGTTTCGCACGGCTATGGGATTTGTTCATTCGAAAGAGGATGCCGAAGATATTACTCAGGAAGTGTTTATTCAGGCTTTTCGTTCCTTGTCGGCTTTTCAGGAAAAATCGGAATTTTCAACATGGCTTTATCGAATTACGGTGAATACGTCTATCAATTTTGTCAACAGAAATAAATTACGCCGATTGTTGATAGATACGGGCGAAAATTTAAAAGCATTGTTGAATATTTCTTCGGATGAAAAAAATGCCCATCAACGATTGGAAAGCGACGAAAGAAATAAAATGGTTCGAAATGCGATCGACAATTTGCCGGAAAAACAACGTACAGCATTCGTTCTGAGTAAGTATGACGATTTGTCGCAACGGGAAATTGCAGATATTATGAAAATAAGTGAAGGCGCTGTAGAACAGCTCTTGCAGCGAGCGAAAGCAAATCTTCAAAAAAAATTATCCCGTCTGCAGTAGGAAAATTAAGATTGAATTGTCTAACAAATACAACGATCCTGAAAATGAAAACAGAAGATGTCATAGACAAAGTAATCGAAAAAGAAAAGCAGGTGGAATCGAACCCTTTTCTGTCAACGAGGATCATGTCGAAAATAGCGACCGAGAATGCCCCGTTAAACAAAAGAGTTTACTTTTTCAGACTGCTCGTGGTGGCTGCAAGTATTGCACTCGTGATGAGAATGGGTGTTTCGATAGGGAAAATTTACGACGAACATAGAATTGACAGAATGGCTTTGAATATCAATGACTCTCAGATAGAAAATCTAATCTACTATATGGATGCGGCTTATGAATAAAACGACCAAAATATTGGTATGGGTGATAGTTCTTTTGGCTTTGCTTAATCTGACGACAATCGGGACGATACTCTATCTTGATTATCGGAAAAAAGCAGAGAATGGGGAAATTATAGTTCCCTCAACGAACACTACCCCCATTAATGGGCGATTTTTCCGTAAAGAACTGGGTTTTGATGATATACAGATGGATAAATTCCGTGCATTGAACCACCCTTTTCAGGAAACGGCAAGGATGCTGATTTTCGATATCGACTCTATGAAACGCGAAATGTTTATCGAATTGAATAAATCGAATGTTGATACACTGAAGGTGAATGATCTGGCAATAAAAATCGGCGAACATCACGCCGAATTGAAACAACAGATCAATGCCTTTTATCTGGGATTGAAGAATATTTGCAATGAAGAACAAGCCATAAAACTACAAAACGCTTTCGAACCGCTATTTTATGAGGATGGCGCCAACAATTTAATGCGGAACGGAAACGGAAGTGGTTACCGACACGGACAAGGATTTGGACGTGGAAATAATCAAATTAATAATAACAACTCCAATTAAAATTAAAAACAATGAAAACAAAAGGATTTTTATTAACACTGGCTTTGGTCGCATTTATCGGTGTAGCCGACGCACAAAACCAAAGTAAGACACAAAAGCAAACGAATAAGGAAACTGCCACAAACACCCAACGAGGCAAGGCTTTTGTGGATAATAACAACAATGGGACTTGCGATAACTTCGAAAACGGAACGCCACGCAATTCTGCAGCAAACGGCACCCAACGACTTCTCGATGGTTCGGGCAGAAAAAATGGAAACGCTACCGGACAAAGAAACGGACAAGGATTTCGACGAAACAATGCCCAAAGGACCAATCGATAATCGATTTTGGCTCGCAGGTGGGGAATATTTTTTAATTCCCTCCTGCGAGAAAAAAACGGAGAACTTTCAACGGTCATCAAATAACAATCGAATAACATCATCAAAATGATGAAGACAACAATCTTGGTATCGTTTATTTTGGCAACATCGTCTCTGCTGATTGCCTGCGACAACAATACAGAACAATTTGAGCCAATTGCGGGGCAAGAATCGGCAGTTTTGTCCGAAACCCTGAAAGCTCAAATTTTATCCGATACGGCGACTCTCCTTCCTGAGGAAGTAGAGGGCTTAATGTTAATGCGGGAAGAAGAAAAAATGGCACATGATGTGTATTCTTCTTTCTACGATAAATTTGGATTACGCGTTTTTGCAAATATTGCGAATAGTGAATCAAAACACATGGAAGCAGTCCTTTGGTTGATAAACTCTTACAAGCTAACCGACCCTGCATCAAATGAATTGGGAGTTTTTGAAAATGCCGACATTCAAAATCTTTATAATAAGTTCATGTCGGAGGGTGTGAATGAAGTGGAAGCATTAAAAATTGGAGCTTTTATCGAAGAATATGATATTGCCGATTTGGAAAAATTAATTTCCGAAACAGGCAACATGTACATCGTCAGGGTTTACACCAATTTATTGAATGGTTCAAAAAACCATCTGAGAGCATTTGTAAAAAATCTTTCCTCCAGAAATGTGGTTTATCAACCCTCTATTTTATCTCAAACAGAATATGCCGAAATAATAGGTGCGAACTGATCGAACGTAGATTTGTTTCTATTTCACTTTGATATTCTGTCAGTTTGTCTTTACGTAAAATACAGGTATTCGGTATTTCTATAAAATTGCTTCATATTCGATCATCGAAAAAAAACAGATTGATATCGCACGCTTCACAAACGTGAGATGATGTGCGACCTGACAGATTTTGGGAATCTGTCAGGTCGGGACGTTTACAGAGCACCCGACAAATTGTGCGTCAACATGAGATCGGAAAATATTGCTACCCCTTAAGCTGCCTGGCGGAAGAGCTTATCTTCTTATCTTAGGGGAACATTAGGTATGAATTTCATCGGTAAATCGGTAAATTATTCATTGTGCATTCTCAATTATCAATTAATTCTTTCTCCAACTTCGACAGCCTCCGATTAAAGTTAAACATATTCTGCAATAAATATATTTTTATTACTTTTGCGCAACTATTGATAGAAATATGAAACCATTCTATCGAAAAAACAATCTATTTGAAATTTTATGCTTAAAGATCTGATTGCTCGCAAAAGTCTCTACCAAATAAACCAACAAGCGCAGGAAGACAGTTTAAAAAGACATCTCGATCTCACCAATATCGTATTACTTGGGATTGGGGCCATCATCGGGGCAGGGATTTTCGTGCTCACCGGGACGGCTGCCGCTCTTCATGCCGGACCGGCAATTTCGATTTCGTTTATCATCTCCGCATTTGGCTGTTTATTGGCCGGCTTATGTTATGCCGAATTTGCTTCGATGCTTCCCGTTTCGGGAAGCGCCTACACATACGGTTATGCTACTTTGGGCGAATTTGTGGCATGGATCATCGGGTGGGATCTGATTTTGGAGTACTTGTTCGGCTCTGCTACCGTAGCCGTAGGTTGGTCGGGATACGTGATCAGTTTTCTCAACGATTTTGGAATTCACTTACCGGCAACTATTTGTCAGAGTCCGTTTGCATACGGCCCCGATGGCTGGTACCAAACAGGAGCCATCATCAATTTTCCTGCGGTATTTATCATTGCTCTGATGACAACTCTGTTGGTAATCGGGATCAAAGAATCGGCACGCTTCAACAACATCATCGTGATTGTCAAAGTGGGGGTGATCCTGTTATTTGTCGGGTTCGGAATTTCGTATATCGACGTAGAGAACTGGAAACCGTTTTTACCCGAAAACACAGGCAAATTTTCAGAATTTGGGTGGACGGGCGTGCTCACCGGTGCAGCGGTTGTGTTTTTTGCATATATCGGATTCGATGCCGTTTCGACTACCGCACAGGAAGCCGTCAATCCCCAACGCGATCTGCCGAAAGGCATTTTGCTTTCGCTGGCTGTTTGCACGTTGCTTTATGTGACTGTAAGCCTTGTCATGACCGGAATCGTGAAATATACCGAATTGAATGTTCCTGCTCCGATAGCCGTAGCGATCGATGCAACCGGCAAAGGGTTAGCCTGGTTGAGTCCTTTCATCAAAATTGGAGCAATCGCAGGACTGAGTTCGGTAGTCATGGTGCTGCTGCTTGGCCAGTCCCGCGTGTTTTACTCGATGGCACATGACGGGTTGCTCTGGAAAAGTTTTGCAAAAACACATCCAAAATACAAAACGCCCTATCTCACCAGCATTGTAACCGGTCTGTTCGCTGCTCTTTTTGCGGGTTTTCTACCCATCGGGTTGTTGGGCGAACTTGTTTCCATTGGGACTTTGCTTGCATTTGTGATTGTATGTTTAGGACTGATCGTTCTTCGAAAAAAAGAGCCGGATGCACCTCGAGCTTTCCGTACTCCCTGGGTTCCGTTCGTGCCTGTGCTCGGCGCGCTCATTTGTCTGGCTCAGATGGCAGCTTTACCCAAAGATACCTGGATTCGTTTGATCGGATGGATGTTGATCGGGTTTGTGATTTATTTTTCGTACGGTCGCAAACATAGTAGAGTACGAATGGAAAACCATAATCATCGGACTGAATAAGTTTAGTTCTATGTGAAATAGTGTGGGTAGATAAAAATTGCGTTTTCCTCATGAATTACGGATAGCCGGCTTATGACTAAAATTCCGCTCATCCTTTTCCGGTCCCATTGTCCATTCTCAATTAATTTTCCCGACCTCATCTCCTCATCGGGGCACCCGATCTGCGCAGAGAGCGTGCCGTCAGGCAACACAAGGGTTATGATATTCCCCACTTCCAACTTCTTCACTTCTTTCTTAAATTCTTAATTAATTCATAACACCTCCCCGCCTTCGGTGGTACCCCTCTTATCTTAAGAGGGGAGTCGGATCACACTTGCCATATAACTGTCCCCTTAAGATAAGGGGACAAGCACTGCCGCTAGGCAGTGCAGGGGTTATGATATTCCTCTACTTCTGACTTCTTGTTAATTCTCAATTATCAATTGTCAATTATCCATTATTGTCCCGACCTCATCTCTTCATCGGGGCACCCGATCTGCGCAGAGAGCGTGCCGTCAGGCAAAAGACAAGCTGTTTGAGCCGTCAGCTGACGGAGAGTTATTTGTCTTTTAGCGAACAAGCAGCTGTCGGGTCGATGAGGAGATGCAGTCTTGATCTTTTTTGCATACTTTTTAGCATCAAGGCAAAAAAGTATGTAGGGTTTGGGGCAAAGCCCCAAGAGTCAATTGATAATGGATAATGCACAATGTACAATTGATTGATTTGATAATTTATCGATTTACTGATGAATTCCGATAATCTGAGGACTTCGCGTCTTTGCGCCTTCGTGGCAAATAAATGTTCTGCCTTTCAGGCAGGTTTCCGACGACGATTCATGCCGCAGAATAAATTCTGTGGTTATGAAAATTCGGCTTTTCAAGCTGGAACTATTCTCGATACATATCCATCGCAGTCGAAGCCTTCAATTCACCGGCTAACCTTTGCCTGAAAGGCAATAACCTTCATAACCGCAGGTCACCGACCTGCGGACAAAGACGTCCCTGCAATCTCTGCCTGAAAGGCAGAACTCTTGCCGTTGTACAAATGAATATCCACACCGGCAGAAAAAGAACAAACAAAACGAAAATTCGTAATTTAAAATTCTTATTTCCAACTTTTTCACTTCTTTCTTAAATTCTCAATTATCCATTATCCATAAGTTTGGGGATGAGATTTTACCTCACGAAGGGCATTTTCCTAATTACAATTTCCCCAAGATTCGATCCATCACCCAATTGGTGCGTGCAGCAGAGATGCCCGTGCTAACAGGTAAATTGCCATCGCCATTCAAATATCGCACAATGCTTTCGATCAGAAAATACTGAATATTTTCGGGATTTTCTTCCCGAAATTCCTGAATGCCTTCGGTTGTTTCCAACTTTATAGGTGTAAATTCGAATGTGGAGAAAGTTAGTTTTCCTTCTGTTCCCACAAAATCGATCAAGTCGGTGCGTGTATTTTGAGGTGCAACAAAACTCCAACTTCCACTTCCCGAAAGTCCCGACGCAAAACGAAAAGCAGCATTCACCGAATCTTCCGCTTCATACAGTCCGGCAATGTTATTTGCGAATCCTTCTGCACTCTCGATAGGACCAAAAAGAAAATCCAGTAAATCGAACTGATGAGAAGCCAAATCGTAGAAATATCCGGCGCCGGCAATTTCTTTTCTAACCCGCCAGGGTAAGTGATTTTTGTCGTAGTCGGCTTCGTAAGGCGGAATAGCAAATCGAATCTGAATGGACGATAATTTTCCCAAAGCTCCATCGTCGAGCAGTTGCCTTACACGCTTAAAATAGGGCAAGGTTCTTCGATAATAGGCTACGAAACAGGGTACTCCCGTTTCTTGCGATACTTTGTTGATTTCGACGCACTCGGCATACGATGCGGCCATCGGTTTTTCGACATACACCGGTTTGCCGGCTTTCATGGCTGCGATTGCATATTCGGCATGCGATCCGGGAGGTGTGGCTACATAAATGGCCTCAACATCCGGATCGTGAATCAGCTGATCGGCATTGTCGTACCATTTTCCGATTCCGTGTCTGAGTGCATAATCGCGAGCTTTTTCACCATCGCGTCGCATCACGGCAACTACCTCCGAACCTTCAATTTTGCTGAAAGCCGGTCCGCTTTTCTTTTCGGTAACGCTGCCACATCCTATAAATCCCCAGTGAATCATGTTTTTTAAAAGAAATGAGAAGTTAGAAATAAAGAAGTTCGGAATGCAAATCTTGATGTTTGAAGACTTCTTCATACAGAAATTTCCCGCGATGAGAAATCACCCCCAAAATGCCAATGAATGCAAACACAAGTGCAATATACAAAAATATATTTGACATAGCGTCGATTTGTCCGTATGAATGCATCCCGCTTAAAAAATAATTCACGCCGAAAAATGTCATCAATACCGACGAAAATGCCAATACGGAAAGTAAATTCATCAACCAGTCGCTGTCCCATTTTTTCACCAAATGGATGTGGGTTACCACCGTGTAAACGACGATGGTGATGAGTGCCCAAGTTTCTTTCGGGTCCCAGCCCCAATATCGTCCCCACGACTCGTTTGCCCAAACGGCTCCCAAAAATGTACCGATGGTTAATAGTGCAAGCCCCACCATGAGCGTAATTTGATTGATGAGGGTTAGTTCTTTGATACGATAAGCCAACAGACGATTGCGCTTTGTGAAAGTCATCAGCAGTAAATTGACTATCCCGATCAGGAAACCGACGCCCAGAAATCCGTAAGCCGCAACGATGACGGCAACATGAAACATAAGCCACGGCGATTTGAGTACGGGAACCAGATTCCCGATTTGCGGATCCATCCAGTTCAATCCGGAAACAAAAAGGATGATGCCGCCAAAAACCGTTGCCATAGCAAGTGTAATAGTGCTTTTTCGACCAAAAATCATTCCTGCCAATACGGTAACGGCAGCAACGTAAACCATTGTTTCATACGAATTGCTCCAAGGGGCGTAGCCGGAAACGTACCACCGCAGGGCAATCCCATAACCATGAAAAAGAAATACTGCAACGATGACGATTTTCACAACTTTCGAAAGCGAAGCCGGGCGTGGACGATTTTTCAACATTTGAATGAAGGAGAAGATCAGCAACAATCCGCCCATGATAAAATATCCAATTTTGCAGCGATCGAAAATTTTCCATTCGTTGTAACGAATTTCGGCATGGAGTTTTTGAGGGTGGATGAGTGATAACTTATCGTTTTGGATTTGATAATCGCTAATCGACTGAAGCGAAGCGTCGGGCTTGCTCCAGTTACCGTTTTGCGAAGCCTGTCGTACATCCGCCAGATAATTGGCAAACGATTGTCGGACAAATAAAGAATCGGCTTCCGAAAAAGTGGAAAGGCTGTCTCCGGGCGCGACCCATCTACCCGTTGAATCTTGAGGATCGGGATAGATGGCAAGCATGCCGTGATGAAGCAAGCGGTCAATAATATTTACCCGTTCGTCGAGTTTCATCATATCCTTATCGAAAGAATCTCGTTCCGATGGGGATTTCATATAAACTCGATGCAATGGTGTCAACAGACGGTAATTTCCCTGCCGGTCGAAGAATAGATTATAAGAAGCATAATCTTCGGGCAACTGAAGTTTGGCCGAAATCTCTTGACTTGGAATGGCGATAATGGGAGTTTGTGTCCAAATTTCGGGAAAGGCAAGAAAACTGAGCAAAAACTGGTCGGCATTGAAATCTCCAATTTGCTCCTGTTTATAGATTTTTCGCAGAATTTCGGAAGAGAAGGTATTGACGGGTTCAATACGTCCGTTCGACTGCACGGGCAGTGCGCCAAACTTTGCTGCATGATTGCGATCGATTGCCGCTTCTTGCACGGCATTAGCTATCGTCTTTTCCTGAGCTGACGAAAAAGTTGGGATCGCTATCAATAAAATAATAGGGATAATTTTTGCAATGGTCGAACGCACTTCATTCAATTGACCGGCGAGTTGACGAAATCGTGAATTTTTGGTGGTGAAAACCATCACAAAGCCAACCAATAGCAGGAAATATCCCGAGTAGGTAATGGTGCGTCCGGCAACATCCTTATTCACTGACAGCACCGTACCTTTTTCGTCCTCGTCGTAGGATGCCTGAAAAAAACGATACCCTTTCACGTCAAGCACATGATTCATGTAAACCTTTGCATCAAACGATTTGTCGCCCAGTTGCACGCGAAGATTACTCTCGTAGGACGATGGACTTTCGGAACCCGGATAACGAATCAATTCAAAATCGGTTAGCCGGAGCATAAATGGCAATTTTTCGAAACGCATTCCTCGATTGGAATGTACCAACATTTGATCTGTCGTTTCGCCTTCGCGAATGTGTACTGTCCCTTCTTTGCCAAATACATGTGTGATGAAAGCGCCAATCAGGATAACGATAAACGCTACGTGTACTACAACAAGTGCCCAACGTCGTTTTTGAATAAATTCGTGTTGATCGAGAATCAGTATAAAATTGACAACCAGCAGCGATTGCAGCAGGAAAAACAAAGGTGAATAATAAACCAGCATTTTGGCAGCCTGAGTGCCGAGATATTTTTCGATGAGCGTTGCCAATGCCAACCCCAAAGCATAGATCAACAGAAAAATGATAGTTGCACGATAGGTCGCTAAAAAACGAATGATTTTGGGCATCGTCAAAAAAGTTGATATTGAATACTATATTACAAAATTACTCGATAATTTTTTATCGAAAGCGAAATCGTTCAATATTTGTCATGAATTGAAAGCCAAAAGACACCTGCTGATGTGGGGTAAGGCCGGTGATGGGTGATTGGTAATAAGGGCAAAAACTATTCACCGTAAATTCTGTTATCCACAAATCATTAAATCGATAAACCTTGAAATCGCCTCCCAATTTTCCCATTTCTTCAGATGCTTGCCTCAAGGTTTTTTCGATCGATGACGGTGAGCGTCTTCTTTTGCAGCGTGATAAGTCCTTCTTCGATCATTTCGCCGATGGTACGCGCCAACGACGGACGTTGAACACCAAAATATTCTGCCAATTGCGTTTGCGTGCGTTTCATCACGAACGAAGGTTGCTGCGGGGTCGTATTTTCGAGGATGTAAAGGGAAAGTTTACCTTTCAGACTTTTGATGGACATCATTTGCACCTTATTCGACAGAAAAACAGTCATATTCGAATTGAATCTCAGAAAATTGGTAAGCAGCCGTTCGTTTTTCATCATTTCGGCAAGCCATACGTTCTTCTCTATCAGATAAAAAACGCTCGGTTGCATCGCAATCACATCTACAGGGAAACGACAGTTGGCAGCAAAAATAAATGCCGGAGCCAGTGGCCGAATCGGTTCAAGGAATTCGATTTCGAGAACATTGCCTTCCTTCGTAATCATTTCGGTACGCACCAAACCATCTACCAAAAGAATAAGATAACGAATGAGGTCGTTTTGACGTACGACACGCTCGCCCTTATCGATGTGCCATATTTCGCACACCGATTTGTCAACGAATTCGTCCAATTCATCATTTGTCATTCCGTCAAATAACGAACACGTCGATAAATCGTATTCCTGAAGTGAATCCATTTTATTGAATAAAGATAGTGCCATCTTTCAACATAACGGATTTTCCGAAAAGTAAAATTTGTTAATTCTTAGGTTTGTAACTTCGGTTACATCTTTAGCCTGCCAAACCATCTACTTTTGCAGCAGTAAAAAATAAATCGTCGAACTAAACAAAAAAATAATGGACAAAATGTTTTGCTTTCAGTGTCAGGAAACTTCAAAGAATGAAGGATGCGTTCTGAAAGGCGTTTGCGGAAAGACTTCCGATGTGGCAAATCTGCAAGATTTGTTGACGTATCTGTGTAAAGGCATCTCGCATTATATGGTGAGATTGCGAGCCTTGAATATTGAAATCCCCGAAATAGACAGGTTTATTGCCGATAGTCTGTTTATGACGATCACCAACGCCAATTTCGACAAGAACCGTTTCGTTACACGAATTTTGATGGCCTATCAGATGCGCGACACGGCGCGGGAAAGACTTGTTTCGGCAGGAGGAAAAACAAACGATATCACCTTCGACGGAGCCTATTGGACAGGCGAAACCGAAAAAGAAATGAACGAGAAAGCTCCGAAAGTGGGTGTATTGACCACCGAAGATAAAGATGTGAGATCGCTGCGCGAACTTACCATTTATGGGTTGAAAGGCATGGCTGCTTATGCCGAACATGCGTTCAATCTGGGATTCGAAGATCGCGAAATTTATGCTTTCATGCAGCGTGCATTGGTTGCTACTACCGACAATTCGCTTTCGATAGACGAATTAACGGCATTGGTACTCGAAACGGGCAGTTACGGAGTCAAAGTGATGGAATTGCTCGACAAAGCCAATACGTCGAATTACGGAAACCCCGAAATCACCAAAGTGAATCTGGGGGTGCGCAACAATCCCGGAATTCTGATCAGCGGACATGATCTGAAAGATATGGAAGAACTGCTGAAACAAACCGAAGGAACGGGAGTGGACGTTTATACTCACAGCGAAATGCTTCCTGCCAATTATTATCCGGCATTCAAAAAATACAGTCATTTTGTCGGCAACTATGGCAGTTCGTGGTGGCATCAAACCGAAGATTTCGAAAACTTCAACGGTGTCATTCTCTTCACGACAAACTGCATTGTTCCTCCCCGCAAATCGGCCACCTATATCGATCGAGTTTACACGACCGGAGCTTCGGGATTCGACGGATTCAAACATATTCCGGATCGAAAGGACGGCAAGCCGAAAGATTTTTCGGCACTCATCGAACATGCCAAAAAATGTGCGCCTCCTACCCAAATCGAGAGAGGCGAAATTGTCGGCGGTTTTGCTCATCACCAAGTTATCAGTCTTTCCGGTCAGATTGTGGAAGCCGTAAAATCGGGTGCAATTCGTAAATTTTTCGTAATGGGAGGATGCGACGGACGCATGTCGGGTAGAAATTACTATACCGAATTTGCCGAAAAACTGCCGAAAGACACCATCATTCTGACGGCCGGATGTGCCAAATATCGCTACAATAAGCTTCCGCTGGGAGACATCAACGGGATTCCCCGCGTGCTCGACGCCGGTCAGTGCAACGACAGTTACTCGCTGGTGCGCATTGCTCTTGCACTGAAAGATGCTTTCGGCCTCGACGATCTCAATGAGCTCCCCATAGCCTATAACATTGCATGGTACGAACAAAAGGCAGTGATCGTGTTGCTGGCACTGCTTTCACTGGGCGTGAAAAATATCCATTTGGGACCAACGCTTCCCGCATTCCTTTCACCTAACGTGGTGAATGTTTTGGCAAACAATTTCGGCATCGCAGGCATCACTACGGTTGACGAAGATATGAAAATACTGCTTGGCAACTAATTTCTAATCAATTATTATCATCATGACAACATTCGAAAAAGCGAAAGTAATCAATCTCGAGAACGCTGTGGAATATGCAGAGGGCGGAGTTGTGAGCAAACAAGTAACCAAAAACAAAGCGGGAAACATTACGATTTTCTCGTTTGACAAAGATCAAGGTTTGACAGAGCATTCGGCCAATTACGACGCATTGCTGCAGGTAATCGATGGCAAAGCCGAAATCTGCATCGACGCAAACTCCTATTTGCTGAACAAGGGCAACTGCATAATTTTGCCGGCCAATCATCCCCATTCGGTAAAAGCCGTTGAACGTTTCAAAATGCTGCTGACCATGATTAAAGGAGAAGAATAAGGGAGAAACAACCCGAATGTTCTGCAAGTATATAATTTTAAATCATTCAAAGAATTAACAAATTGCAATTGTAGGATTTAAGGTTTTGAGCTATTTTTGTATCATCAAATGGCTCAACAATGAATCCATCACAATATCATTTTCTACGTCTGATTTCTATAACTGTATTTCTTGCATTTACATTCGCTACGCCAATATCCGCACAAGAGAAATCCCGCAAAAAAGTTGGGATTGCGCTTTCGGGTGGAGGAGCCAAAGGTTTTGCTCACATCGGAGCTCTAAAAGTATTGGAAGAAGCCGGAATACCCATCGATTATATTGCAGGAACAAGTATGGGCGCCATCATCGGCGGGCTTTATGCTTTGGGATACAGCGCATCGGACTTGGATTCGATTGCCAAAACGCAAGATTGGAATTATTTGCTCACAGATAATGTTTATCGCGAAAATTTATCACCTTACCTGAAAGAAAATGCCAATCAATACATCGTTTCGCTGCCCTACGAACTTCAACTCAAACAGAAATCCGGGAAGGTAAGCTTGCCTTCCGGCGTGGTAAAGGGTCAAAACCTGGATAACTTATTTTTGAACTTAACTATCGGATTTCAAGACGCTATGAAATTCGATCAACTACCCATCCCGTTCGGATGTGTGGCAGCCGATACAAGATCAGGGCGCGAAGTCGATCTCACACAAGGTATTCTGGCACAAGCTATGAGAGCCAGCATGGCAATACCCGGAATGTTCGCCCCGGTGGAAATAGACAGCATGCTCCTCATCGATGGAGGAATCATAAATAATTATCCGGTCGATCTGGTACGGAAAATGGGCGCAGATATCGTGATTGGAGTAGTGATGCCCCCCGGCGATGAGGAAAAGGATAAAAACCGAGGTACATTATTCGAAGTGATTTCGGGATTAAGCAATTTCATCGGCAAAGAAAAATTCGACGAAAACATCAGAAATACCGATCTGTTGATTTCAGCCGATTTGCATCCTTACGGGATGATGGATTTCGAGAGAAATTCGATAGATACGATCATTTTTCGCGGGGAAAAGGCCACACGCGAAAAATGGGACGAACTGATGTCCCTGAAATCTCAATTAGGCATAACGGATGAAAAACTGCCTGATCGAAAAGAAAAAAATCCTTTCATCGAAATGGATTCTCTCGAAATAGGGAGCATTCATTTCAGTGGCATTACTCCCGATGAAGAACAAAGCATGCTCAAATCGATCCACATCAAAAATAACAAAATCACACGAAAAGAACTCGAAACGCTGACTTCGCAAATCTATGGCACAGGCTTTTTCAACAGTGTACGCTACGAATTGAAAGGTGAACCTCCTTTCGACCTGTTTTTCCGAGTCGAAAAAAAGGATTTCAAAACGCTGAATCTCGGCCTGCGATTTGACACGGACGATATTGCTGCCATTCTGGCCAACACGGTTATCAGACGAGGGGCATCGTTCAACTCGGTGATGGAAATAACGGCTCGCTTGAGCAAAAATCCTTATTTGACGATCGATTATTATCTCAATCGTGGAATTTTCTACCGTGGAGGCATTACTTACCGCCTCCGACGTAATGAAATAAATATTTTCGATCGGGGCCAAAGATCCTACAGCTTTGGAGTAACTCAAAACACGATGGATCTTAATTTTTCCGAATTTTATTTCCGAAACATAAAACTGCATCTCGGCGTAAATTTTGACAATTACTATTTCTTCTCTACTCTGTCCAACAATATCGATCTGCAAAAAACAGGCTTTGACAACAAACTATATATCAATTATTTTTTGGAAGGCACATTCGATAATCTCGATAGAAGTTATTTTCCAACCTCAGGCCATTACCTTTTGTTCCGATACGCAATGCTCACCGACAATTTTTACGAAATGAATCATAAGCTCCCGCTTAATGTACTCAATCTGAAATTGACGAAACCGTTTAAAATAGGGCAACATATATTTCTTACTCCCGAAATCACCGGCAGAACCATCATCAATGCAGAGGACAGCATTCCTGCTATCTATCGAAATTTTGCCGGAGGCAAATACGACGGGAATTATCTCACGCAACAAATTTCGCTTCCCGGATCGGGCGGAATGGAAGTAATGAATCATTCTATCCTCAAATTTCAGGCAAACCTTCGATATGAAATAACACAAAATCAGTGGTTATATGCAAATCTACATATACTGGCTCAAAACGATAAACCTCTTCACATATTCAATGGTCAATATTTTAAGGGCATCAACTTGGGATATTCCTACATGACCGTGCTGGGACCATTTTCCATTGAGGCCGGATATTCAGAATTAACAAAAAAAATACATGCTTTTTTGGGTATCGGGTATTATTTTTAACCACGACAAACTCGATTGATCGCCGATTCCTTCACGTTTGTCGATAAATAAACAGTGTTAATCTATTTTGTTTGCTTATCGTAAGAGGGTAAATTATTTTTGTAGCTGCAATCAAATAGCAGCTAAGTATGAAAAAAATACGAATCATCTCAGCCATTCTTTTTTTTGCCATGCCATCGGTATGGTCGCAAAACAGTGCTTCCGAAGGAAATATTTCGGGCACCCTTATCGATGCAGAAACAAACAAGCCGGTAGCTTTGGCCAACGTGCGCATACTTCAACAACCCGACAGTACTTTTGTCGGGGGTAAAGCCTCCGACGAAAAGGGAAATTTCAGTATTCCGGTGAAGAGCGGGTCGTACATCGTTCACATTTCATTTATCGGATACAAAGACATCTACCGCAATGTCCGGGTTACAAATTCAAATCCTTCGGTGAGATTGGGTTTATTGAAGTTGTTGCCCGACAACATCGTTCTTTCCGAAACGGTAATAACTGCCAAAGCGCCTGAAATTTCGGTGAAAGGCGATACGCTCGAATTCAGTGCCGATTCCTACAAAATTACCGAGAGTGCCGTAGTTGAAGATCTACTCAAAAAAATGCCCGGTGTGGAAATCGGCAGTGACGGCAAGATAACGGTGAATGGTCGTGAAATAAAAAAAATACTGGTAGATGGCGAAGAATTTTTCAGCGACGACCCCAAAGTGGCATCTAAAAATCTACCTGCGAAAATGGTCAATAAGGTGCAGGTGCTCGACCGCCGAACTGATATTTCGCTGATGACCGGATTCGACGACGGCGAAGAAGAAACGGTGATCAACCTGAGCGTGAAACCCGGAATGAAAGAAGGATTGTTTGGGAATGCCTTTGCAGGGTATGGCAATAAAGATCGTTATGAAGGCAACGCAATGGTCAATTACATGAAAAATAAAGATCAATTCACTTTTCTGGGAGGATTGAACAACACAAACAACGCCGGTTTTTCCGATTTGGCTTCGAGCATGTTTGGAGGCATGGGAGGACGAGGCGGAAGAGGTATGTTCGGTGGGAACAACAGCGGCATCTCGACATCAAACAATGCCGGTTTTAATTTTGTAAAAACATTTTCCGACAAACTTAAACTTGGAGGCAACATCCGATACGGATCTACCGATAATACGGTTACATCCAAAGTGCACACACAAAACCTTTTAAGCACCGGAAATACCATCGAAGACGAAAATAATCTTTCGAACAATTACAGTCAGAATTTCAACATGAATCTGCGTATGGAATGGAATCCCGACACGCTCACCCGAATTATATTTCAACCGGAAGGTTCGATCTACAACAATAGGAGAAGTGAAACGGGAGATTTCATTACTACCAGCACAATAAATGATACCGTCAACCATGGGGATTCGCGTTATCAATCTGAAGGAGACGGCAAAAGTATGTCGGCCCGACTCGATGTAAGTCGCACATTGGGGAAACCCGGTCGTGTGATCAGTTTTCAGTTGCGGGGAGGGATGAGCGATACGCAAAACTCGGGTAATAACCTCTCTAACACGTATTACCTTGGCGCTAAAGAGGATGACCTCATCGATCAGAAATTTACGAATGAAAGTAAAAGTAATAATTTTCGCGGCTATATTTCGTATGTGGAACCTCTTGGCGGACAGAACTTTCTTCAGTTGGCGTATAGCTACCGCCAGAACAATTCGGAATCGAACAGGGATACCCGATCGAAAGATGCCGATGGCGCATACACCGTACTGGACTCGCTCTATAGCAAGCGCCTCGAAAACGAATTCGTAAATCAGTCCATCGAATTGAATTTCAGAGCCGACAGAGGCATTTTCGACTATATGCTCGGTATAAGTGCACAGCCTTCGAGTTCGAGAAGTAAAACATTTATTGGCGAAAAAAACATTCACGATCTCACGCAAAATGTATGGAATTTTGCCCCGATGGCACAATTCAATTACCGTTGGAGTCGCCAGAAAAACTTGCGAATCCGCTACAATGGCAATACCGATCAACCTTCGGTAACTCAACTCTCTCCTGTGGTGGACGTATCTGACCCGTTGAATGTTACTTACGGAAATCCCGATCTTAAGCCTTCATTCGAACATAGGGTAAATATTCGCTTTATGAACTTTAATCCCGAAAAAAACCAGGCACTCAACTTTTTTGGTGATTTCCGGTATTTGACCAACGATATTGTTTCTTCGACTTTTACGGATAAATCAACCGGGAGGAAAGAAACCACTTACGAAAATGTAGCGGGAAATTGGAATACAAACGGCAGACTCATGCTCAACCTACCTCTCAAAAACATCAAATTCTCAATATTCTCGATGACATTTGCCGGCTATAGTCATACCAACGGGTTTTCGAACGGCGAAGCCAACTTGAGTAAAGTGACTAATCTGGGAGAGACACTCGGACTGAATTATCGTTCGGATGCCATCGATTTCGGGGTGCGGGGCAACATTAGCTACAATGGCGTTCGAAACAGTCTCGAAGGCCAGCAGAATCAGAATTACTACAACTACGGTGGATCGGCCAACACCACGATTTATCTCCCTTACGACTTTTCGATAGAAAGCGATATAAACTACTCGAGCAATACAGGCTATGCGGATGGCTACCAGCAAAACGAATGGTTGTGGAATGCATCTGTTCAAAAACAAATTTTCAAACAAAAAAACGGCACATTACGATTCAAGATTTACGACATTTTACAGCAACGCAGCAACATCAGCCGTTCGGTTACTGCAAACTATATTCGCGACACACAAACCAACACGCTTACCAGTTATTTTATGTTCCACTTCGTATATCGATTCAATATATTTAAAGGAGGAGCCACTCGCGAAGACATAATGCGCGGACCCGGCGGAGGAAGAGGTGGCGGATTTCATCCGGGTGCGGACTTTTAACTTCGATCCGCTCGATGTTTTCCGGATAAAACGGTTATATTTGTAACCATATTTTGTAAATGATACAAAAAAGAACAATCTCAACACGAAACGACAATTTATTTATACATGTATTTGTTTGGGTAATTGTTTTGGCGCTTCCTTTGTTGTTTACCGACAGGGGAAGCAACATTTCGTGGCCGCACTTTTGGCGATCGACCATGACTACGTTGTATTTCATGTTGATTTTTTACATCAATTATTGTTATCTCATTGATAAATTCCTTTTTACCCATAAGATTAAAGAATTTATCCTCATCAATCTACTCCTGATTATCGGATTGGCCGTTTTGATGCATTTCTCGTACGATTTAGTGTCCGATATTTTCTCGTCAGGCAGGCCACCTCGCCGAAAAAAAAGACCGCCGCGTGTTCTTCCTTTTATTTTGAGAGATATGATGTCGCTCATCACCGTTGTAGGATTGAGCGTGGCAATTCGAATGAGTGGTCGATGGATGCAGGACGAGAACAAACGAAAAGAACTGGAAAAAGCAAAAACTGAAGCCGAATTGCAAAATTTGAAAAATCAGATCAATCCTCACTTTTTGCTCAATACACTTAATAATATTTATGCCCTTATCGATTTCAATCCGACACAGGCTCAACAGGCTGTGCAAGATTTGAGCAAACTGCTTCGTCATATTTTATATGATAATAATCAAACCTTTGTACCTCTGGTGCAAGAAGTCGATTTTATGCGCAATTATGTGGATTTGATGCGTATCCGACTTTCGGACAATGTGGAATTGAGTACCGACTTCGAAATCCTGCCCAACACTTCGACACGAATTGCTCCTCTTATTTTTATCTCTCTGATCGAAAATGCTTTCAAACACGGAATCAGCGGAGACAAGCCTTCGTTCATTCGTATTAAACTGAAAGAGTTGGACGGCGGCAAAGTTGATTTCGTCTGCGAAAACAGTTATTTCCCCAAAACCGAATCCGACAAAAGTGGCAAGGGTATCGGCCTCGAGCAGGTACAAAAGCGCCTCGAAATGCTTTACCCAAATCGTTATGTATGGAACACGAAAGTGTCTGACGACACCTATATCACTCATTTAACCATTAATACCGTTGCAACGTCGTATGATACTCAACTGCTGGATAATTGACGATGAACCCTTAGCCCTCAACCTGCTCGAATCGTATGTCAATCGAACTCCTTTTTTGAGGCTTACCGGGAAATATTCGAGTGCTATTTCGGCAATGAAAGATTTGGGAAAAGAGCCCGTCGATGTGATGTTTCTCGACATTCAAATGCCGGAAGTCAACGGGATGGAATTTTCTCAAATCATCGGTACCGATACACGCATCATCTTCACGACAGCCTTTAGCGAATATGCCTTGGACGGATACAAAGTGAGTGCCATTGATTATCTCCTAAAACCCATTTCTTATTCCGATTTTCTGACGGCAGCCAACAAAGCCTTTCATTGGTTTGAAATTGCCCGCAAAGCGGCTTCTCAAAGCAAAGAAAAAAGGGGAATTTTCGTAAAATCGGAATACAAACTGATTCAAATTCTGTTCGACGATATTTTGTATGTCGAAAGTCTGAAAGACTATATCAAAATTTTTCTTGCCGGCGAACCGAAGCCGATCCTGACACTGATGAGCATGAAAAACATGGAAGAAATGCTCCCTTCCGAACGATTTATAAGAGTGCACCGTTCGTTTATTGTGCAGAAAAGCAAAATCGAAAGCGTCAATAAAAACCGACTGGTCATCAACCGCCGCCAAATCCCCATAGGCGAAACCTACAAACAAGCATTCATGGCGCTAATCGAAAATAAATCCGACTCGAAGGGTTGAAAAAGCATTTTTTATTTGGTTCTATGTGAAATAGTGTGGGTAATCAAAATTGAGATTGCTTCATGAATTTCGGATGGCGCACTCATTTCAGATTCTCCCTTCTTTCATTCCTTCCCCATTACACATGATCATTTCTCCATTTCTCCATTATTTTCTCGACCTCATCTCATCATCGGGGCACCCGATCTGCGAAGCGAGCGTGCCGTCAGGCAAAAGACAAGCTGTTTGAGCCGCCGCAAGGCGGTGAGTTATTTGTCTTTTAGCGAACAAGCAGTTATCGGGTCGATGAGGAGATGCAGTCTTGATCTTTTTTGCATACTTTTTTGCATCAAGGCAAAAAAGCATGTAGGGTTTGGGGCAACGCCCCAAGAATCAATGAACCATTGGTTTAGCAAAAAAGCTATTAGCTAAACCTGCGATGTCTTAAAGATAGTGCTTGTACGTTTGCCCATACAAATTCATATAGAACCTTTTATTTTCATTGCCTTCATCGAACGGGCAATCACACAAAATCGATAGTTTCAACCTTCTCTTTAACGAATATCGACAACGAATGACATGTTGGGGTTAAGTCCATACCAACTCCAAGTAAACAACCATCATGCTTCATGAATTAAAAACCCATAAGGTCGTATTCATAATATCCTCAGCCAATCATTCGCAGAAAAATTCTCTTTTCTGAAATTTATAGACGCTGTACCCCAACTAAGTGTGCTGAAATAAATATCTCCCGATTAGGATAGTTCTGTTTGAAATATTATAACTTTGTCTTTTAAAACGATTAGACATGAAAAAAACAGCATTGATTACCGGCATCACCGGACAAGATGGTTCTTTTTTGGCAGAATTTCTGATTGATAAAGGATACGAAGTTCACGGGACACTCCGACGCTCGTCCTCCTTCAACACCGGTCGCATCGAGCATCTGTATCTCGATGAATGGGTACGCGACATGAAACAGCAGCGACTCATCAATTTGCACTATGCCGATATGACCGATTCGAGTTCGCTAATCCGTATCATACAATCCATTCAACCCGACGAAATTTACAACCTCGCGGCACAAAGCCACGTGAAAGTGAGTTTCGACGTCCCCGAATATACTGCCGAAGCGGATGCTGTCGGCACGTTGCGTTTGTTGGAGGCTGTTCGCATTTTGGGATTGGAGAAGAAAACAAAAATCTATCAGGCATCTACTTCCGAATTATACGGATTAGTACAAGAAATTCCGCAATCCGAATCAACGCCTTTTTATCCGCGCAGCCCATACGGAGTGGCAAAACTTTACGGTTTCTGGATCACCAAGAATTATCGAGAATCGTATGGAATGTTTGCCGTAAACGGAATTTTATTCAATCACGAGAGTGAACGACGAGGCGAAACATTTGTAACACGCAAAATTACCATTGCCGCCGCTCGCATCGCACAAGGAATGCAGGATAAACTTTATCTGGGAAACCTCGACGCCAAACGTGACTGGGGGTACGCCAAAGATTATGTTGAATGTATGTGGCTGATGCTACAACACGAATCGCCCGAAGATTTCGTGATTGCTACGGGCGAATTTCACAGCGTCCGTGAGTTTTGTACACTTGCTTTTGCCGAAGTGGGGATCAATCTTGGTTGGGAAGGCGTCGGTGTGGACGAAAAAGGGATCGATATTGCAACCGGAAAAGTATTGGTGGAAGTAGATCCTAAATATTTTCGACCTGCCGAAGTGGAACAATTATTGGGAGATCCTACAAAAGCCAAAACTCTGTTGGGTTGGAATCCTCGGAAAACGTCTTTCGAGCAACTCGTCAAACTAATGGTTGCCAACGATATGCGTTTTGTGCGTAAATTAAAATTAAGATCAGAAATTGAGTAATTAACAGACAAAAGCGACGGATTGAAAACTAAAAACATAGCATAATGACCCCGAAAGACAAAATATATGTGGCCGGACATCACGGATTGGTCGGATCGGCAATTTGGAAAAACCTGCAAGAAAAAGGATATGCCAATCTGATCGGAAAATCGCATCGAGAGCTCGATTTGATGGACGGTGCCGCCGTTCGGCAATTTTTTGACGAAGAACAACCCGATTACGTATTTCTGGCTGCGGCCTATGTGGGTGGAATTGTCGCCAACAACACCTATCGTGCCGATTTCATTTATCGAAACCTTCAAATCCAAAACAATGTCATAGGCGAGAGTTTTCGACACGGGGTCAAGAAACTGCTTTTTTTGGGAAGCACCTGTATCTACCCGAAAGATGCACCTCAACCCATGAGCGAAGATGCATTACTCACCTCGCCACTCGAATATACCAACGAGCCGTATGCTATTGCAAAAATAGCCGGACTAAAAATGTGTGAAAGCTTCAATATCCAGTACGGAACAAACTTTATAGCCGTAATGCCGACAAATCTTTACGGGCCCAATGACAATTTCGATCTCGAAAATAGTCATGTTTTGCCTGCAATGATTCGAAAAATTCATCTCGCCAAATGTCTTCGACAAAATGAGTGGCAGCAAATCCGAAAAGATTTAAACCGCCGTCCGGTCGAAGGCATTACCGGCAAACATTCGCAGGAGGAGATCGAGAATTTGCTGCACAAATACGGTATCGGGAATCATTCACTCGAACTGTGGGGTACGGGAAAACCGATGCGCGAATTTTTGTGGAGCGAAGAGATGGCCGACGCCTGTGTATTTATCATGGAACGAGTGAATTTTGACGATCTGAAAAAAGGAAAATCGGAAATCCGCAATTGCCATATCAACATAGGAACGGGAAAGGAAATTAGCATTAGAGATCTGGCCTCACTGGTAGCAACAACCGTGGGATACGACGGCCAAATTGCATTCGATGCGTCAAAACCTGACGGAACTATGCGAAAACTCACCGACGTATCAAAACTTCACGCACTCGGATGGCATCACCACATCGAAATCGACGAGGGCGTAAAACGAATGTACGATTGGTACTGTCAATAAAAAAGTTGAGACGCGATAAAACAAAAATCCATCTTCAACGAAATGCATCAAGCTCTGAAGATGGATTTTAATCGGAAATCTATAATCAAAACGTAATCCTGTCGGGATGAGATCCGACCCGCTCATCTCTGTCAAGTGAACAAATTTGCGCAATCTCTTCGGCAGTCAATTCGAAATCGAAAATATTCAGATTTTCTTTTTGTCGCTCGCCGTTCGAAGATTTGGGTATAGCCACTACCCCTCGCTGAAAATTCCATCGGAGCACAATCTGCGCGGTGGTTTTTGCATATTTGCTTGCGATTTTTTTCAAAACCGGATCATCCAGCAGATTATTCTTGCGCGCACAAAAAGGACTCCATGCTTCGGGAACAATCTGTTTTGCATGCAAAAAATCTATCAATTCCTGCTGAACGAGGTAAGGATGTAACTCAATCTGATCCACGGCCGGCACTACCGACGCTTCTGCCAATAACTCTTCGAGATGATGCACCAGATAATTGCTCACTCCGATGGCTTTAGCCTTGCCTGAAGCATAAATCTTTTCCATATCTTTCCACACCGATACATACAAATCCCTGACCGGCCAATGCACCAGATAGAGATCAACATAGTCCAGACCCAGTCGGCTCAAACTTGACTCGAAAGCACGTTCCGCCCGGTTGGCTCTAATATCGTCATTCCAAAGCTTGGTCGTCAGAAAAATTTCCTCTCGCGGTATTCCGCTATCGCGAATGGCACGTCCCACCGCTTCTTCATTTTGATACATACTCGCTGTGTCAATATGGCGATATCCATTATCCAATGCCATACGTACGGTATCGTAAGCTGCTTTTTCGTCATTGAGCCGAAAAACGCCTAATCCCACGTAAGGAATTTTTGTTCCGTTGTTCAATGTTGCATATTCCATAGCTTTATTTTTTAGTTATTCAATCGTTCCAAAACGGTTAATTTATCTTGTTGTATCTGACGTGCCAAAAGTTCGGTATTTTCGAAAACCATATCTGGTCGAATGAAATCGACGAATTCAACGGTTAACGATCGGTTGTAAAGATCGCCATCAAACTCGAAAATATTTACTTCAACGCTGATTTCTTCGCTTTGATGGATGGTAGGACGTGTCCCGATATAAAGCATTCCCTTGTAAATTTCATTACCAATACGCACAAATACCGCATAAACGCCCAATGCCGGAATCACCTTAAATCGTTCCCAAGCCTGAATGTTTGCCGTTGGAAATCCAATCGTTCTCCCGACTTGATAACCTTCAACAATCTTACCCGACAACCGATAGTTGTAGGATAACAAACGATTGGCAATGGTTATTTTTCCCTCGGCCAGCAATCTGCGAATGAGCGAAGAACTCACTTCGTGATCGGCAAAACGAAATTCGGTTGCCTGCATTACTTTAATTCCCAATTCATTGCCATATTTCACGTAATCCTCGAACCCTTCTTCTCGATTGTGTCCGAAGCGATGATCGTATCCCACGATAAAAGTCTGTACATGAATACGTTCTTTTAGCACTTGTCGCATAAATTCCCGAGCCGAAAGATTCGAGAGCTCTTTTGTGAATGGGAGACTCACGCAATAATCCACTCCCGTTGTTTCGAGTTGTTCTATTTTCTCCTCATATCCACACAACAGTTTAGGCTGATAGTCCTGTTGAAGGACGATTCTCGGATGCACAGGAAAGGTAATCACAGCCGAAGGTAACCCTTGACGCTTTGCCTGAGCTTTCACTTGATCAATCAAATGACGATGTCCGATATGTACACCGTCAAAAAAACCCATCGTCGCCACAAATGCTTTATTGCACAACGACATTTCATTTTTCGATAAATCTATCAGTTCCAAAATAAAACTTTATTAAATTCTTCTGTGTTTACAACGCTCAACTTTAGGAATGGTTTAATCTCCTATACCGATCTCGACCTACATATCATTCTTTTGTAATTCATCTCAAATAATGCCATGAATCAAATAAACATTTGCATATATCGTCATATTTGAATAACTTAGCCGCATAAAATCTCGATTGTTTCTTTGAAACAGCGAAGTAACCGATAAATCCGCTTTTTTCAAAAAATAATTTTGACGATTTTGAAACAATGAGAAAAAGTTTTAAATTTTTAAATATAAAAAGATCATGAAAACAAAACTTTTTATCGCATGTGCTGCTTTTTCTGGAGCATTATTGGCTGCATGTACGCCTGCACCAAAAAACAATGTGCTGACTGAAGCCGAAAAGGCCGAAGGCTGGAAATTGTTATTCGACGGCAAAACCCTCGATGGATGGAGAGATTACAATGGCGACAGCCTTACCGCACCATGGATTGTGGAAGATGGCTGCATACGCGCCAAAGGTTCAGGAAGCGATGCCTCTGGATACATCGTAACCGATACAGTTTACGAAAATTTCGAACTTGTGTGGGACTGGAAAATTGCCGAGGGAGGCAATAGCGGCATGTTATACCACGTAGTGGAAAATCCGAAATTTAAAGTGCCTTACGTTACCGGTCCCGAGTATCAGCTGATTGATGATTTCGGATTTCCCGAGCCACTCGAAGACTGGCAAAAAACAGCTGCCGATTATGCCATGCACGTGCCCGATACTTCGAAAACAATCATCAAGCCGGCCGGCGAATGGAACACATCGAAAATCGTTTTCGATAATGGACATGTCGAACATTGGCTCAACGGCGAGAAAGTTGTGGAATTCGAAGCATGGACCGATGATTGGTTCGAGAAAAAAAACAGTGGCAAATGGAAAGATGCACCCGAATACGGACTGGCCCACAAAGGCGTAATTTGTCTTCAAGATCACGGTTCTGCCGCATGGTTTCGAAATATCAAAATCAAAGAATTACCCCGCAAGACCAAAGAAGTGGATCTTTTTAACGGTGTTGACCTGAAAGGATGGGAAATATATGGTACCGAAAAATGGTATGTCGATAATGGGTTACTGGTTTGTGAAAGCGGTCCCGACAAACAATACGGATATCTTGCCACACGCGAATATTACGACGATTTCGATCTCACGGTCGATTTCAAACAATTGGCTAACGGCAATTCGGGAGTATTCTTCCGCTCGTTTATCGAACCGGGAGCCATTATCAACGGCTGGCAAGTAGAAGTTGCGCCCAAAGGGATGGATACCGGTGGAATTTATGAGTCGTATGGTCGAGGATGGCTTGTTCAAATTCCCGATGAAAAAGAGAATATTCTCAAACCCGGCGATTGGAATACGCTTCGGATTTTGGTGAAAGGAGATAATGTGAAAACATGGCTGAACGGAGAACAAATGGTTGACTTGAGCGATCCCAAAATAGGTAAAGCTCAAGGAAGAATTGCGCTTCAAATCCACGATGGGGGCGGCATTAAAGTTCAATGGAAAAATCTGAAACTGAAAACATTATAATCGCACAAAAAATTGTTTTTGTATGCACAAACCCGTCAGGCATGAAAATGCAGACGGGTTTGCGTGTTAAACGATTTGGCATTATTTTTGCACTTATATTCGAAAATGTGCAAAGTTCGATTTTAAGGTAAGGATTTATCTCAAAAAAGTCTCTATCTTTGTACGATTAACTCACTAAAACTACGAATGAAAGAAAAAAACGAATTATTGGAAAGTATAATAGAAGGAATTCAAGAAAAGAAAGGTAAAAACATCACCACTATCGAATTGAAAGGAATTGCGGGAACAATTTGCGACCACTTCGTGATTTGTGAAGGCAATACTCCCACACAGGTTTCGGCCGTGGCCGAATCCATCGAAGAAATGGTGAAAAGAAACACGTCGGAAAGCCCAATGCGAATTCAAGGCAAACAACGATCGGAATGGATCGGAATGGATTACGGATCGGTTATCGTCCATATCTTCGTTCCGGAATTGCGCAGTTATTACAATATTGACCATTTGTGGGAAGATGCTTCATTGGAAAACATTCCGTCACTGTAATCTAAACTTATTCCTTACAAAATTGTTTCTTTTTCATCCCGACTAAACAAAACAATCATAAACGATTAATTTTATCCGGAGGTTATACACTCAAATGGACAACAATACAAACCAAACAAACAAACAACCATCATCCCGCCCCAAAGGTGCAGGAAATTCCCCAAAACAGCCGTTCAATCCATATTGGATTTATACCATCATTTTTTTGGCCTTGATGGGACTCTATTTTTTTGGAGGCAACACTACTAAAAAAGAAATATCGTGGTCAGATTTTCAACGCTACGTAAACGAAAATCGCATCGAAAACGTGGTGGTTTTCAGCAATAAAGAAACAGCCGAAGCAAAAGTTCGTCCCGAATCTGTCGGGGTAATTTTTGGCAATCAGACTCCTAGTGCAAATCAGAACCCTATCATAACGGTGCATATACCATCCACCGAAGCCGCAGCCGAATTTCTTGACAAGGTGAAAGCCGAAAAAGGATACGATATAGAAGTCCGTTTCGATAGATCATCCGAAATCTGGGGAATTATACTCAGTTCGCTCCCGTTTATTCTTCTCATTGTCTTCTGGATATGGTGGATGCGCAAAATGGCACAAGGCGGACCTGCCGGCGGTGGCGGTGGTATTTTTAGTGTCGGAAAATCTAAAGCACAACTTTTCGATAAAGATTCCAATGTTAAAGTAACTTTCCGAGATGTTGCCGGACTGTCTGAAGCCAAACAGGAAGTACAAGAAATCGTAGAATTTCTCAAGCATCCTTCCACTTACACCACTTTAGGAGGAAAAATTCCAAAAGGCGCTTTGCTGGTAGGCCCTCCGGGGACAGGTAAAACATTGCTGGCAAAAGCCGTTGCAGGCGAAGCCAATGTCCCATTCTTCTCTATTTCGGGCTCCGATTTCGTCGAAATGTTTGTGGGCGTTGGTGCTTCTCGTGTTCGCGATTTGTTTCGGCAAGCAAAAGAAAAAGCGCCTTGCATTGTCTTCATCGACGAGATCGATGCCGTAGGTCGTGCACGTGGAAAAAACGCCAACTTTGGATCGAACGATGAGCGAGAAAACACACTCAATCAACTTCTGACCGAAATGGACGGTTTTGGATCAAACAGTGGCGTTATCATTCTTGCAGCCACAAACCGTGCCGACGTTTTAGACAAAGCGCTTCTTCGCGCCGGACGTTTTGATCGTCAGATCTATGTAGAACTTCCCGACTTGAACGATCGCATCGAAATATTCAAAGTGCACCTGCGACCGATCAAAATAGACGAGACCGTCGATGTAGAGTTTCTCGCTCGGCAAACTCCCGGATTTTCAGGAGCCGACATCGCCAATGTGTGCAACGAAGCAGCACTCATCGCTGCCCGAAGAAACAAAAAGTTTGTTCAAAAAGGAGATTTTCTTGATGCCGTGGACCGCATCATCGGCGGACTGGAGAAAAAGAATAAAATTATCACTCAGGACGAAAAAAAATCGATTGCCATCCACGAGGCCGGACACGCCACGCTCAGCTGGTTTCTCGAGCATGCCAATCCTTTGGTGAAAGTTACCATCGTCCCACGAGGAAAAGCGCTCGGAGCAGCTTGGTATCTTCCGGAAGAACGACAAATAAGCACTAAAGACCAAATGCTCGACGAAATGTGTGCATTGCTGGGAGGCCGGGCAGCCGAAGAAGTATTTATCGGCAAAATATCGTCCGGAGCGATGAACGATTTGGAACGTGTGACCAAACAAGCCTATGCGATGATCATGTACATGGGAATGAGCGAAAAACTCCCCAATCTGAGTTATTACGACTCAACCGGACAAGAATATACTTTTTCGAAACCTTATAGCGACTCGACTGCCGAATTGATCGACAGTGAGGCCAAAGCCATGATATCCGAACAATACGAACGCGCGAAATCGATATTGTTGGAGCATCGCGAGGGACATCAGCAGCTTGCTTCAATATTACTCGAAAAAGAAATTCTTTTCGCCGAAGATCTGGAACGAATCTTCGGAAAACGACCATGGGTGTCGCGTTCGCAAGAAATATTGCAAGTGAACAGTGTCGCTAACAAAACGACAGATAACAATAGGGTCGGCAGCAAACCTCAACATTTGCCAAACGATGATAACGCGGCTGATCCTGATCGAAGTCAAACATCCGAAGATGATGACATGGGAACGGAATCAAATACTTCGGAGAAAGAAAACATCATTTCTGAAACAAAAGAGAAACAATGATTCTAAAATGGTGAAGGTTGCTCCGAAAATGAACTTTTTCGGAGCAAGGGATGAAAAAAAGAGGCATTTCTGCGGAAATAGTCTCTTTTATTATTTTTAATTCCCTGCTTGAAGCGTTAGAAGCAATTATGAATGGGCTTGAGAAATATTTCAATCAATCATTCTCTTCTTTAAAGATTGGTTGTTCGGATAGGGAGGGATGAACCGTTCGAACAGAAGATCTCAAATCGTCAATGAATGGTTTTATAAAAACCCATCCGATGCCGATAATGACCCCTAAGAAGGTGAAAACTATTAAAATCATTGCCCTGCGTGGAGCGCTCTTTTGATTAGGAACTACCACAGGGTCGATGACTGTGAGAACGGGGATAGATTGTTTGACGGCAAGTTTGGCTTGCTCCAACTGTTTAGCCAATTCGTTATACACCGTGAAAGCGATATCGTATTCACTGTTAAGACGACGCAAGATGGCACGGGCGCTTGCAGTAGATAAATCGCGATTTGCATCTTGAAAAGCAGCCAATTCGGATTGTTTTCGAAGAAAATCTGCTCGCGCATCTTCGTAACTCGATTGAACAAAAATCAGGTTATCTTCAGCCTTTTGAGCTTTGTAATTGCGCACGTACTTATCAAGCGTAGTATAAAGATTTTGGGTGATCTGAGCTACAGCTTCCGGTTCGCCAAATGAATACCCCAATACGATGTATCCATCTTTGGAATTTAGCTCCAATTGAATATTATTCCTGATGATTTCATATACTTTTCGTTCGTCTTCTGAAAGAGAAATTACCTTTCCCGTAATTGTGTCACTATAAATAGCTTGCCCCAAGTCTTCCGAATCATTGGAAGTGATTGCCGAAAGTATTGTACCGGGAAGCCCTATTGTATATTTTGCAATAATAGAAAACGGATTTTTATCTCGATATTCGTCTTTGGTATAATATTCGTAGAGCGTGATAGGAACAGACGATTTTTTAGTGGTGATTTTCGTTTGCATAATATCGCTACAATACGGAGCACTCTTCACAATATTGGGATAGACGGTTGGCGAAAGTGTTTCGCCGGACATGCCGGAGCCCAGATTCACACCCATCATCGAAGCAATGCCGGCCAGATTGCTTCCACTCTTCTCGGTTTGCTGCGGAACTACGGTACATGATGCCGAATATTCGACTGGGGAAAGAAAGGCTACCAATAATCCGATTACGATGGCTATAGCGGTAACAACAAGAATCAGTTTTCGTTGAGTCCAAATTTTGATGAACAGATCTTTCAGATCTATTTCATCCGATTCTGCCGGTTGCTGACGGGTCGGCGGTATAGTATTACCCAAGTTTTGTGAGGCTTGAGGAGTTGTGTCCATATTTTCCTTTCGTTATTTGAAACAAATATTTATTGGTGTACCTTTTAACTTTTCACTTTTGTCATTTCACAATGGAATTGATGATGAGTGCGAGTGATGCCAGTGATGTACCAATACCTAACAGACTTTGCAGATTGAAAGGTTGGCGTTCGGGATGTTCGGGAACAACGATTTCGCATCCGGGTTCAATCTTTGCCCATCGTCCGGTAGCAACCTTGCCGTTCATGTAGATGACGAAAGGTTTGCTTTTGATGGCATTGCGCGAATAGCCACCGGCTTGTCGGATATAACTTTCCAGATTCATCCGCTTGTTATAGGTAACGGTGTTGGGGAAAAGTACTCCACCCGAAATGCGAACGGTAGCATTGTATTGGGGCACCATAATGACGTCCCCGTCTAACAATACGATATCGTCTTCACCGCCGGGATGCTTGAGTGCTTTTTCGAGATCGATGCCAACATATTGATGTGATAAATCAATCGAATCGATAACAAGATTAAGCGAATCGGTTTTTTGGGTATCCATCTGCAGTTTGGTCTGCAGAGCCTGTTTAGCTCGTTGTATTTCTTCGTCGGAAAGACGGCGCTGCAAACGTGCTCCTTTCACATAGGCGTAGTTGGTAAGGCCTCCTGCCCGCTGAATAACGGATGAAAGACGTTCGTCTTTTGTCTTTTTGGCATAGGGCCCGTCGAACAAGACTTCTCCTTGAACGGTAACTATCTGTTGTGGTTCATAACCGGGAGAACGACGGACGACAACCTGATCGAAAGGTTGCAGTGTAAATGATTTGTCACCTTCGACAATAAGGCTATCCCTCAATGCAAAACTGAATACTTCGCTTGTAGTATTGGTTGCAGCGGTACTTTTTGGATTCTTGATTCGCCGGTAAACATCCACTCTTGCTACGGAAGCCGATTCTTTTAATCCTCCTGCCTGCACCACGGCATCTTCTATAGACATATTCGAAGCGTACGAATATTCTCCCGGATTCCGTACTTCTCCACCCACATAAACGGTGTAATTATCGTTCAATCCAAACATAGACGGAATGTAAAGCCGATCGTTTTTGCGAAGCTCGATATCCGGAATTTGTCCTCGAAGCAAAGCGGATAAATTGACAGATAATATTTCGCGGGTAAGATCTTCTTTTTCCCTGTTCAGGATCGCTCTGTTGAGGAAAGCGTCGCCTTTGGTGCCAAGCGCAATATCGATAAGATCTTTGACTGTCTTAATTTTATCGTTAATAGCATAACGACCCGGCCTGTTCACGGCCCCCTCAATCTCCACCATATTTGCATATCGATCCTGAATGGCCGATGCCGTAATAATATCGCCGTTCTGCAGATGAAATGAAGCATAATTGGCCTGATCTATCGTATAGGTTTCTTTTTCTGTTGTTCCCTTGCGATCTACCTGAATGTTTTGTCTGTAGGCTTCGCCCGAAAATCCGCCGGCAAAGCGTAGCAGGTCGTTAAGTGTTTCCGAAGGCAGCAGTTCATATTTCATCGGGCGTTTCACTTCGCCCAGTATTTGCGCAACGATGCCGTTGGGATCGATCATCACTATGTCGCCATCACGCAGGGTGATATCGACCATGTTGTTGCCTTTCATCAGATATTCGTACATATCGATTGTGGCGGCAACTTTTCCGTTTCTGAAAACTCGAATGTTGCGTAAACTTCCGATAGGGGTGATTCCGCCTGCCGCATAGAGGGCATGGAACGCCGATGAAAAGGAAGATAAGGTATAGGTACCCGGGGTAACAACTTCACCCATCACATTAACCTTGATGGTGCGGGTGTTTCCCACTGATACTCCCAGAAAAGTACGAGGTTCGGCAGAATCGAGATCGGAATAAATGGAGGAAAATTCAGTTCGAATGCGACCGATGGCCTGTTCCACATTGAGCCCGCTCAGTTGGATGCGCCCCAAGCCCGGCACGGTAATATAACCATCCGGAGTGATCGTGTATCGAAGATTGACTTCGGAATCGCCCCACACATCGATGATGATTTCGTCGCCGGGGCCTAGTACATAATTGGCAGGAGTCGGCATATTTTCACTTGGTGCGAACGTAAGATTCTCTTTTGAGAAGAAATCCTGCCCGTAGATACGATTGTGTGGAGGGATTACATCAATAGGACTCGGCCTCGATCGATCGGGAACAATTATAGGGAGTGTTCGGTCTATGTTATTCTGAGGATTATAATTTGAACCAAGTTGATCCGCTGCTCCGGTCTGTTGATTTATAATTTGTTCTTGAATCCTCTGTAACTGTGCGGCACTAACACCCTGCCTACTTAATTCGAGAAAAATTTGCTCCTGGGACATGCCTTGACCGGAATATTTGATTACCTCCTGCATCACTTGTTGGTCGCTCATTTGAGCAAAAAGTCCGGGCATTACAAACATAAACAGAATGAGAGCCGATGTAACTATTGAAATTTTTTTTAGCATAGTAACTATTCTTCGTTAATGGAAGGTTATAATTATTTTTAGAGTGAACATATCATCTTATAAAAAGTCGATGACAACGTATCAGCAATAGACGACAAAATTAATGTTTTTTGGCGAAAATTCCGCTTTTCCATTTATTTTTCTGCAAGAAATATCAAATAATATAGCACACATTTCACATTGAAAAAGATCGCAATATGGAATTCTTGGAGAGTATGTTTACCTCTTGTCCTGAAATAGATTTACAAAAGCAAAAAAATCATGATAGAAATAACGTCCCTGCATTCATTTTAAAATCGCAAGCGGCAGTCTCTTTTTCATGAAACTGCCGCTTACGAATGAGATCTGAAACAAATACAACTCCTATTATCCGAAATCGTCGAACATCAACATCTCGGGAGGAACTCCAAGATCGTCGAGCATACGCTTGACCGCATTTGCCATCGGACCGGGTCCGCACATGTAGTATTCGATATCTTCCGGAGCCTCATGATTTTTGAGGTATGTCTCGTAAATCACCTGATGAACAAATCCCGGTGTATATTTTATGCCGGCGGCATCAGCTGCCGGATCAGGACGGTCGAGCGCCAAATGAAACGTAAAGTTAGGGAACTCTCTTTCAAGCTCGTAAAAATCTTCGAGGTAAAACGCTTCGATGAGCGCGCGGGCGCCATAGAAAAAAGACATCTTACGATCGGTAGTTTTGAGAGTTTTAGTCATATACATGATTTGCGCACGCAAAGGAGCCATACCGGCACCACCACCAACCCACATCATTTCGCGTTTGCTGTCGAAGATGGGATGAAACTCGCCAAACGGTCCCGACATAATCACCTTATCACCCGGCTTAAGGTTGAAAATATAAGAAGAAGCAATACCCGGCTTCACATCCATCCAAGTATTTTTGGCGCGATCAAAAGGAGGGGTAGCTATACGCACGTTCAACTTGATAATATCGTTTCCTTCGGCAGGATAATTGGCCATGGAATATGCACGAATCGTTTCCTCATCGTTTTTGACTTGCAGATCCCACATTTTCATCCTGTCCCATTCGGGTTTGTATTCCTCGTCGATAATGAAATCGGAATATTTAATAGTATCATAAGCCGGAACTCTGATTTGGCTATATGAGCCGGGAATGAATTCCAACTTTTCGCCTTCAGGCAATCTTACGACGAATTCCTTGATAAAGGAAGCCACATTGTGATTAGAAATCACTTCGCATTCCCATTCCTTAATTCCGAATACTTCTTCAGGCACCCGGATAGACATATTTTCCTTCACCTTCACCTGACAACTCAGTCGCCAGTGATCCATCTGTTGTTTACGATTGAAATGGCCTTTTTCGGTTGGCAATATTTCTCCGCCTCCTTCAAATATCTGACAGCGACATTGTCCACATGTACCACTTCCACCGCATGCCGACGAAAGAAAAATATTTTGTGATTGCAACGTGTTGAGTAATGTCCCTCCCATTGGGACTTCAAGTTTCTTCTCTTCGTTTACGGTAATGACAACATTGCCCGAAGGCATCAGTTTTGCTTTTGCAGCCAATATAACGACTACCAAAATCAAAATAATAACCAAAAATACGACAACACTCGTAATAATTGTCAACCCGCCGGCATTTAGTAGCAAACTCATATTTGATTGATTAATTTATTCAGAAAAAATTTATCTTGTCTTATCTTAATAAACGATTAACTATATGTTGATTCCCGCAAAACTCATGAATCCTAAAGCCATCAATCCGGTAAGAATAAATGTGATGCCTAACCCTTTCAAAGGTTTGGGAACATTCGAATATTCCAGCTTTTCACGAACGGCTGCCATGCCCACTATCGCAAGTAACCATCCGATCCCCGAACCAAAACCATAAGCAGTAGCAATGCCCACGTCAGCAAATTCGCGCTGCTGCATAAACAACGATCCACCTAATATTGAACAGTTAACAGCAATCAAAGGAAGAAAAATTCCGAGAGAAGAATAGAGCGATGGGCTGAATCGTTCGATCACCATTTCCACCAACTGAGTGAAAGATGCAATTACGGCAATGAATATAAGAAGGCTGAACACACTTAGATCAACTTCGGCAAACTGTTCGCCCAACCACTCCAGAGCACCTGCTTTGAGCACATAATTCTCGAGCATATAGTTAATAGGCACGGTCAGCGACAAAACGAACGTTACTGCGATACCCAATCCGAGTGCTGTTTTAACGTTTTTCGATACTGCCAGGAAAGAGCACATACCCAAAAAGTAGGCAAAAATCATATTATCGACAAATATCGACCTAACAATCAAACTAATAGCTTCCATTATTTATTGAGTTATATTTAATGTTTCTGCTTAATGTAATAACCGGAAAAACCACAAGAATTATTTCAAAACCAACAGCATTGCTACGCTGTTTCCTGTAGCTCCTTGTTTTGGGATCTGTGTATCCAAATGATGACACCGATGAGCAAGAGTGCCATTGGCGCAAGCATCATCAATCCGTTGTTTTGATATCCGGCCTCGTAAAACGATTTAGGAATGATCGGATAACCCAAAAGGGTGCCTGACCCCAACAATTCACGTACGAACCCAATAACGACCAAAATCCATCCGTAGCCGAGTCCGTTACCGATACCGTCCAGAAAGGAAGGCCAGGGGCCATTGCCAAGGGCAAATGCTTCCAAACGACCCATCAGAATACAGTTGGTAACTATCAATCCTACAAAAACCGAAAGTTGTTTGTTGACATCGTAAGCAAAGGCTTTTAAAACTTCACTAACCAAAGTTACGAGTGTAGCCACAACCACAAGTTGAACAATGATTCTTATTCGGTTGGGAATAGTATTTCGCAACATCGAAATAATCACATTACTGAAAGCCGTTACAATGGTTACAGCAATCGCCATTACGAGAGCCGGTTCGAGTTTGGATGTTACAGCCAGAGCTGAACAAATACCCAAAACCTGGACAATAATAGGGTTATTTTTATTGAGCGGGCCTAATAACACCGCTTTGGTCTTGTTTGATAATGCCATAGTATATTATTTTTTTGGCCGCTATTTTTTAGCGGCATTCAAATTCATTAAAAAGTTTTTATACTGTCCGACACTTTCGAGCAACATCGCATTTACACCTTTGCTGGTAATGGTGCCACCCGAAATTCCATCAACGTAATCTCGGTCGCTTACTGATTGACCGGGTTTTACCACTGCTATAGAGGTAAAAGTGTTGTCTCTAAACAAATGCTTGCCATCAAATTGACCTCCAAATTGGGGCGTTGCTATTTCGGCTCCCAAACCCGGAGTTTCACCCTGATGGCTGAAATCTGCACCATAAACAGTACTTCCATCCGACTCTATAGCAATATATCCCCATATCGGTCCCCATAAACCTTTCCCGGACATCGGCAAAATATAAATCGTCCTGCCCTCGATTTCTGCTTCGAAAACGGGCAACCCTTTGCTGGCATCTACCGCTATATCTGTTGCAAACGCCGGATCTGAAGTTTTTGTACCCTCCGATCCTTCCACTTTTTCTCCTTGAGGGGTAACCAAATAAGAATTTTTAATCAACTCGTTATATTTAGATTCAGCTTCGTTGGTAGATGCATTGATGTGCAGCGAGCGAAGAATTTGCTGCATTTTATCGATGTTTACATTCTTAGTCTGCTGCTCGCTCAACGATTGATGGGTAAATGCCAATGCAACGGCTACAATAATGACCATGATCGAGGCATATAGAATGGTATAAACATTATTTTCTCTATTCATAACATTGTTCCTTTCCTAATTTATTTTTCTCTATTTTTCACTTCAACGCGTTTCAGCCTTTTTTTGATATTGGCATCCACCACGTAAAAGTCGATGAGCGGAGCAAAAGCGTTCATAAACAAGATAGAGAGCATCATTCCTTCCGGATAACCCGGATTGAAAATGCGAATGGTAACTGCGATCAATCCAATGAGAAATCCGTATATCCATTTACCGGTTTCTGTTCGTGCAGAGGTTACAGGATCGGTAGCCATAAAGACTGCGCCAAAAGCAAATCCTCCGAGTAAAAAGTGGTAGTTGGCAGGCATCTCCATTGCCGCATTAGCAGCAAATAAATTCACGAGAGTGACTGTGAACAATCCTCCCAAAAATACGGAGAACATGGTTTTCCAACTTCCGACATTGGTAGCAATCAGAAGAATGGCGCCCAACAATATGGCAAGAGTGGATACCTCACCTACAGAACCGGGTATAAAACCAAAAAACATATCACTGGTCGTTAATGGTTGTCCGGTAATTCCTCTGAAAGAGAAATCGGCAAAACTATGCGCATCTGTCGTAGCCAACTGGCCGAGAGGTGTAGCTCCCGAAAATCCATCAACTACAGTTCCCTTGCCCATCCCAAATGTACTGCCGGTGCGAACCCAAACCTGATCGCCCGACATCTTCGACGGATAGGAGAAGAACAAAAACGCGCGAGCAATGAGAGCTACATTGAATATGTTATACCCCGTGCCTCCAAACACTTCTTTAGCGAATACTACTGCAAACGCAGTGGCAACGGCAATCATCCATAATGGAGTATCAACGGGCAAGATCATAGGGATAAGTATTCCCGTGACCAAAAAACCTTCCGATACCTCTTCATGCTTCATTTGCGCCATTGCAAACTCAATTCCCAATCCCACAACGTAAGAAACTACGATTTGGGGTAATACGGATAGTAATCCGTAAAAGAATTTTGTCCAGAAACCGACATCTTGACCAATGGCAAGATAGTGCTGAAATCCAACATTATACATACCAAACAGCAATGCGGGCATAAGCGCGATGATAACAATAACCATCGTTCGCTTCGAGTCTCTTGCATCGTGAATATGCACTCCCGATTTCGAAGTAGTATCAGGCACATACAGGAAAGTTTCGAAAGCATCAAAGGTAGAATGCAACCAATAAAACTTTCCGCCTTCTTCGAAATTGGGCTTTATCTTATCGATATAATTTCTTAAAGACATGAATAAAGATATTTATTTGTTTTATTTTTCTTACTCTAATTAAGACCATGAAAACAATGCGAATCGAAAACCGCTAGCACAAAAAAATCGGCCAAAAGTTTCTATTCATACGAAAATCATTTCTATTCCATCTCTTTGCGAAGCAAATCCAAGCCGGTTCGAATAATTTTCTGTATTTCAAGCTTCGAAGTATCCACAAATTCACACAATGCGAAATCTTCGGGAGCTACCTCATAAATTCCGAGTTGCTCCATCTTATCGATGTTGAAAGCGATTGTGGCTTTGATCAACTGTTCCGGATAAATATCCATGGGAAAAACCTGATCGTATTCGTTGGATACAATGATAGCTCTTGATCCACCCAAAATCCGGGCATCCAATCGATATTCCTTTCGAAGTTTCGGATAGGTGCATCCTGCACTATAGCGATTGGGCGACAGCGAAGCCCATCCAAACATCTCGTGGACACCTACGCCCTCCGGTATTACTGTGATTTGCGAATCGTACGCATGAAGAAAACCATCTTCATCAATCTTGATGCCGGTGAGAGGATTTCCACTGATGTATCTCAAAGGTATTCCTTCGGTTACATTGTTTTTGAAGATAGATTTCAATCCGGTACCGATTGTCATTTTGTAATACCCTGTCTTCTTAACCTCAGAGCCCGTCAATGCGACGGTACGAGTTAGATCGACAATACCCTTATTAAATAAACGGCCGATGATGGCTACATCCAACGCCGAAAGCGTCCACACCGTTTCTCCTTTGTTGACAGGTTTAATGCGATTGATCTGCACGCCGACATTTCCTGCAGGATGAGGACCCTCAAATTCGGTAAGTATCACGTTTCTTGCTTCGCGCAATCCTTTGTTAGTGGTCTTCGTACTTATGGAAAGATAAACTTTGCCTTCGGTAAGTTTGGAAAGAGCATCAAAGCCTGTTTGAAGATCATCCTCCTGTCCCTGAAGGATAAAATCGTAGGAAGGAGCCAAAGGAGCCGTATCAAACCCTGTTACGAAAATATCGCGAGGCGACTTGTCGGGGTTGGCTACAATATCGTAGGGTCGTTGCTTGATCAGGAACCAAATACCGGCTTCCAGAACCGCACTTTTGATTTCACTTGTTGAAAGCGCCGAAATTTGTTTTTTCCCGAAATCTGCGTATTGAATATCCTTATCGGCTTGAATGTCAACGTGGAGGATTTTACGTTTTTCGCCTCTTACGATGTCGGTCACGACACCACTCACAGGTGAAGCGAAAAACATGTCGGGGTGCTGTTTGTCGTAAAACAGTGCATTTCCGGCCTTAATCCGATCATTCACCTTCACTGCTAATTTTGGAATGATCCCGTGAAAATCATCAGGACAGACTTTTACAAATTCGCTGGCTATTGAGCCACGAAAAACTTCTTCAGCTCTTCCGGCCAGAGGAATTTGTAAGCCTTTTTTAATAGTGATGCGATTAGCCATATCTATTTTTAATAAAGTAGCTTATATGTTTTTTTGATCAACCTGTTTCAATCAGCTTTTTCGAAATATATGTATATTGCTGTGAAATTAAAGCACGTTTTTTTGTGCCGCAAAGATACATTTTTTTGGAATGATCTTGTAATAAATCTTCAGAAAATTATGGAAAAAAATCCGTAATTAAGTTTTAATCCATTCTCGCCGGAAAATCACGCAAGTATTTTTGGGAAAAACTATACGATTAAAACCCTCATAATGTAGGATATAAATAAAAAAAATGCTCGATAAAGCGAGCAAACTTCCAAGCCGGTAAAAAAAATAGAACGATTACAAATAACACTCGCTTTCGAAAAACCTATACACAAAACGAATAAACTAACTGGCGCACATCGACTGTAAGCCGATATGCGCCGGTAATTAAAAATTTCGCTCCATCAAAGCAAACTCCACGATACGGTAAGTCCCGCCATCACAATGGATACCATGCTCATAAGTTTGATGAGTATATTGAGTGAAGGGCCGGATGTATCCTTAAACGGATCGCCCACAGTATCTCCCACAACGGCAGCTTTGTGAGCATCGGAACCCTTACCTCCCAGATTGCCTTCTTCTATATATTTCTTGGCATTATCCCAAGCTCCGCCGGAATTGGCCATGAAAACGGCCAACACGAATCCTGACCCTAATCCACCTGCAAGCAATCCCATAACACCCGAAACTCCCAGTAAAATCCCGGTGAGAATAGGTGTCAAAATGGCTAAAATGGAGGGAAGAAGCATTTCCTTCTGCGCTCCTTTTGTGGAGATAGCCACGCAACGTGCATAATCAGGAGTTCCTTCGCCGGTGAGAATACCTTTGATTTCGCGAAACTGACGACGAACCTCTTCCACCATTTTCTGAGCAGCACGTCCAACTGCATTCATCGTTAAGCCGCAAAAAAGAAAGGCCATCATCGATCCAACGAAAATTCCGCTTATAACCTTAGGATTCATCAGTGTAACCTGATAATAATTCATGAAATCGAGAAAACTCGCTTTCGCAACTTCTATTGTATCCCCATTGGCAAATTGCATGACATTGTTACCAAGACGTAACATTCCCATGCGAATTTCTTCCATATACGAGGCTAATAAAGCCAGCGCTGTGAGAGCTGCAGAACCAATGGCAAATCCTTTTCCTGTTGCAGCCGTTGTGTTTCCAAGCGCATCAAGCGCATCCGTACGGCGACGTACTTCGGGATCGAGGCCGCTCATTTCGGCATTTCCTCCGGCATTATCGGCAATGGGCCCATAGGCATCAGTAGCCAGAGTAATTCCAAGAGTGGACAACATGCCGACAGCCGCAATGGCAATGCCATACAAGCCCATACTGAGATTATTGCCCGTAAGCATATTCTCGACATCAAATCCGATCGGACTGAGATACGAAACCAAGATAGCAATAACGATAGTTATCACGGGGATTACCGTCGAAATCATTCCGGATCCCATACCGGCTATGATGACTGTGGCAGGACCCGTCTGCGCACTTTTTGCAATATTTTGAGTCGGGCGATAGGCATGCGAAGTAAAATATTCAGTACCCTGCCCGATAATAATACCTGCAAGCAGCCCTGCAATCACCGAAAACGAAAGACCAAGCCAGTTTTCGAATCCGAGCAAATACAGGATGAGCATTGCGCACGCCGCAATGAGAACAGCACTCGTATTGACTCCTCGATTAAGGGCAGACATGAGCGTTTTGATCGTTGCGTCTTCTTTTGTTCTGACCAGAAAAATTCCAAGGATAGAAAGAAAGACACCTATCGAAGCAATAATCATGGGCGCAAACACCGCATTCGATTGCATTTGAGGATTGGAAATAAAAGCCGATGCACCAAGTGCGGCAGTGGAGAGAATCGAACCACAGTAAGATTCATAAAGATCGGCGCCCATTCCGGCGACATCGCCTACATTATCTCCCACATTATCGGCAATGGTAGCCGGATTGCGCGGATCATCTTCAGGTATCCCTGCTTCAACTTTTCCCACCAAATCAGCCCCGACGTCGGCCGCTTTGGTGTATATTCCCCCGCCAACACGTGCAAATAGCGCCTGCGTGGAAGCTCCCATTCCAAAAGTAAGCATGGTGGTTGTTATCATGATGAGCTTATGTCCCGGCTCGGCATCCGCTACAAAATGGTCGAGTATGAGATACCAAATGGAGATATCGAGCAATGCCAACCCGACAACCACAAGCCCCATCACTGCTCCCGAACGAAAAGCAACCTGCAAACCTTTATTCAGGGACGTTCTTGCTGCGTTAGCCGTACGAGCCGATGCATACGTGGCCGTTTTCATACCAAAAAAACCGGCCAGTCCCGAGAAAAAACCTCCCGTGAGAAATGCAAATGGCACCCAGTTGTTTTGTAGTCCGAAATACGCCATAACCCCAAAAATAATAGAGAGTATGACAAAAACGATGGCTACAACCTTATACTGCTGTTTGAGGTAAGACATGGCTCCTTCGCGCACAAATTGAGCAATGGTCTTCATTCTTTCGGTGCCTTCCCCTTCGCGCATCATCTTTTTAAAAAAATACATAGCAAAGCCAAGCGCAAAAAGTGAAGCAAAAGGAACTAAATAGAAATAATTCATAGCATATTGACTAATAGATGTTTAAGTAAACTTACCGACATATCGCGATTATTGTTGGGTAATCGGTATATTTTTAAATGCAAAATTGCTTAAAATAATTAACAAAAGAAATTATTTAACAAAAAAAAACAGGACAATGCCCGTTATTAGAGGCCGCTCATTAAAACTGCGTTTAGTAATAAGGAACGGTTCTATGTGAAATATGATGGGAATCAAACTGAGTTTGCTTCATGAATTTCCGATGGCGCACTCATTTCCAAATTTCCCCACCTTCATTTCCTCCTCATTATTATACCTTAAACTGTACCTCCTCCCTATTTATCTTAAGAGCAGAATTGTTTTGAAATTACTCTCTTCATTTCTCAACTTCTTCATTTCTTTCGTTCTTCTAAATTCTCAATTGTTCGAATCACACTATCGCCGTATTTGCGCCGTACTTGCGCCGTACATCGCTCTTGTTTCACTTACGCAACTCTCATAAGCGTGTTTTCCCATATAGAATCCAACAAACGACTGGTTTCAGTTTCAGCACAACTCATCACCAAAGTCAGCGGGTTTCAAAAACCGTAAATCGACATTTGTCTTTTATATTGTCCGATATTGAGATATTGATACATATTTTGTCCGTGATCACATATTATTCGGTACACAACAAAGTTGTTTTCCAATCAACATTGACACGTTACGTTACTCAAATCAGCAGAAAGGGTGTCTCACTGGATGATATAGTCAATAACTTCCTGGTCTTCGAGAATAGTCCTCAACTCTTGTTGCAGCGAAAAAGTACTTCTATTCATACCCTCTCGTTTTACCCGCTGCCAAATCTCTTCTATCCACCGATTTTGCTGCTGATTGAATTCGTCAATGGCTTGAAACCACCTCAGATACATAAAATTATCATTCGATAATTTCAAATAAAGTGGATTGTCCATCCCGATTTGGCTTTTGTTAAAAGAATGATCAATCTTCTCGATATAGATAGAATCTCCTTCGACGACATACGTTCCATCTACGGTAATGGTTGATCCTCTGTCAGTAGTCATAAAATTCACAAATTTGCCGTTGGGCAAAATCAGTTTAAACATTCCGTGAGGCATGCGTTTGTAGCCTTTTTCATCACTGCGATGCTCGGCTTTCACTTCCCACAGGCCAACCAAACGAGCAACAGTAAGGTTGGCTTGCGTTGACTTCTGCGATGCGCAACTCTGAACAAGAAGCACAATACTACAGATGGCAAAACCGTAGATAATTTTCGTTTTCATGACTTTTTTCAGTTTAGTTATCGACCCCTGTCGATGATACAAAAATAAGGAATTTTCTGAAAATTAAAAACTTTCAGGGAAATTTTTTGCCTTTCGACTCTTTCAGATTTCCGGAATTTTATCGATATCCATTTCTTCAATCAGGTGCTTGGCGCCCGCATAATGCTCAATGACAAATAACACATAACGAATGTCCACGATGATGCTCCTCTGAAAATCGGGAAGGTATTGTATATCGCCTCCAACGCCCTCCCAGTTTCTATCGAAATTGATACCGACAAGCTCGCCGTTGCCATTCATTACGGGACTTCCCGAATTTCCGCCCGTAGTATGTGTATCGGCAATGAAGGCAACTGGCATTTTGCCGTTAGGCATTGCATAAATACCGAAATCTGAATTTTGGTATAAATATTTCAATTTTTCGGGCACCACAAATTCCCAATTGGTCGAATCTTCTTTTTCCATAATACCATCCATCGTAGTCTGATAACCATAAAATACCGCATCGCGTGGCCTGTACCCTTTCACTTTACCGTAAGTTAGTCGAAGTGTGAGATTGGCATCGGGAAAATGATTTAGCTCGCCATCCATTTCCAAAATTCCTTCTACGTATTTCTTGCGAGCCTCATCGTAGGGTCGTTTCAGCGCGTTAAGTTGCATTTGCAACCTATCATATTCCGAATTGACAGACTGAGCAAAACGGAACATGAGATCAGATTTTAACAGTTTGTCCTTTCGCTTGCTTGCCAAAAAGCGCTGCAAGTTTTGTTCGCTTCCGAAGATGGATGTAGAGAAAATTGCTTGAACCAATGCACCAACATCTCCATCGAAACGCGAATAGAGTTCATCGAAAATCGAAGGCTGTTCGTTGCGCGGTACAAGGCGTACATATTCCGAGAGAAGAGCTGTTGAAACTTTTTGATCAACCTGCGGATTATAGTCTTTGTTGGCAAAAAGTCGATAATCAGATTGCAAAGCATCGGTATATTTTTCGATGGCAGCTTTGTCTTTCGTCGAAAGCGCTTGAAGGAGAGAGTCGGCATGAGTGTAACGCACTTTTGAAAATTCTATTCCCATAAGAATGGCTTCCGAGAGCATTCGTTCGCGAAAACGAAGATTGGCTCTTTGATCAACTGCACTGCGAATCGCGTCGATGGCGCTCACATATTCGCCGCGGTTATTATTTCGTGCCCATTGCTGCAATTGAAGTTGTTTCCGCAGCTTGACATCGACAAAATTGTGCTTGTCGATAGCCCAATTGGCACCGATCGCACTTTTGTACCCGTTAGTGGATCCGGCATATTTTGAAGAATACTGTATTTTGACGGCCGGATCTTTCAACATTTCTTCGAGCATCGCTTTTTGTCGTATGTTTCGTATATTGATGCGCACGGCATTATCGATATCGCGACGCTCTTGTACCTCCCACGACGTAAAATACTGATAAGTTGTTCCGGGAAAGCCGATAATCATGGCAAAATCGTTTTCTTGAATACCCCGAGAGGAAATAGTGAGCCAACGTTTAGGCTTGAGAGGAACATTGGATGGAGAATAAGGGGCGGGATTCCCGTCTTTGTCGGCGTAGATGCGGAAAACCGAAAAATCGCCGGTGTGTCGAGGCCACATCCAATTGTCGGTATCGGCTCCAAACTTTCCTATAGAACTGGGCGGGGCTCCAACCAATCGAACATCGGGGTATATTTTCTTTGTGAACATATAATACCGATTCCCGTTGTAAAAAGGCTTTATTTCGAAATCGATGCCCTGTAGGTTTTTTAGTACAACTTCACCCACTCGTTCGCGAGCAACGCCTTTCAGATACGACGGGGAAAGATAGAAAACTCCCAATGAATCCTTTGCGGAATCACGCTCAAGGCATTGCTTCACAAAATCGGTAACATCGTCGATACGTTCGATGAAGGTTACTGTAAGTCCGGGATTGGGTAATTCCTGTTCTCTGGACATCGCCCAAAAGCCTTCTTCGAGATAATTGTTCTTCAACGAACTGTGATTTTGAATCGATCCATATCCGCAATGATGATTGGTGAGTACCAATCCCTGCGACGAAATCACTTCCCCGGTACAACCGTTTCCAAACTGCACTACGGCATCTTTTATGGACGAACCGTCAGGATTATAAATATCATAATCCGTCAATTTCAATCCAAGCGCCCTCATTTCGGGATATTTTTGCTGTTTGAGTAATTGAAGCATCCACATCCCCTCGTCGGCCGACAGATGAAATGCAATAGAAGCAACAAGAGCCGTCAGAAAAATTTTCTTTTTTATCATATAATTCATAGGATTTAAACAAAATCTTGTGGGGGATAAAGATACTTAAAAACCGGAAATATCGCGTCAAAAACATCCCAAAATAGAAGAATTGCGATTGCATTTGTTAGATATTTTTGTTTATCTGTCTATCGTTTAAGAATTATCATGTAAATTTGTAAAAATATCTAACATATACTCACCTCAACCGGATGAATACAAGTCGCCTTAAACCATTTTTTATATTGCTTATTTTTTTGTCTGTGTTTTCATGCACTCGAAAATCGGAAAAAACTCAAAGCACTCCTGCGGATTCGCGGCCAACCACGATAAGGAAATATGCCGCAAAAAAAGGACAGAAAAAGATTTTATACGTGGATTCCGTTATCTATCAAAAGAAACTCCGGCAAATTGCCAATGGCGATACAACCGGACGATGGCCGGTGGCAAATCAGCCGTTACCCCTCGACGGAGCCATTCTGCCATTCAAACGTATCGTCGCTTATTATGGAAACCTTTATTCGAAAAACATGGGAATATTGGGAGAGTTGCCGCCGAAAGATTTATGGACGAAACTGAAAGAAGAAATCGAAAAATGGGAAAAAGCCGACACCGCTACGCCCGTTCAGCCGGCAATTCACTATATCGCAGTGGTTGCACAAGGAGAACCAATGAAAGACAAAACCTACCGGATGCGTATGCCTGCGGCACAGATCGATTCGGCTTTGACTATAGCAAAAATGGGAAATGCTATCGTATTTCTCGATGTTCAAGTAGGTCTGAGCAGTGTGGAAAAAGAAGTTCCGCTATTGGAAAATTATCTGAAAAAACCGAATGTTCATCTTGCTGTCGATCCGGAATTTTCGATGAAAAACGGAGGTCTTCCCGGAGAAAAAATCGGGACGTTGGACGCGAAAGATATCAACTTCTGTTCCGACTACTTGGCCAATCTCGTTCGCGAAAACCATTTATCTCCCAAAATACTCGTCATTCACCGATTTACACAGGGAATGATCACCAACTATCGGCAAATCCGGCTTCATCCCGAAGTGCAAATCGTAATCAATATGGATGGATGGGGTGCACCGCAACTCAAATTCGATACATACAAACGTTATATCCAAAGCGAGCCTGTCCAGTTCACCGGATTCAAACTTTTCTACAAAAACGACCTGAAACGTCCTCAGCACAGGATGCTTACTCCCGAAGAACTCTTGCAGCTGCAGCCTCAGCCGATTTACATTCAATATCAATAAACCGAAAAGATCATGGATCTGAAAAAGATTTTCAGCGAAATATACGATTCGCTCAACGATGTGGAAGATGCCGGCAAAGTTGCCGATTATATCCCCGAATTGGCCAATGTAAGCCCCGACCATTTCGGAGTGCATCTGGTCACAGTGGATGGACAACATTATGATTTTGGCGATTCCGACATTCGTTTTTCCATTCAAAGTATTGCCAAAGTATTTTCGTTTGTCATGGCCTACTCGCAAATTAAAAGCACGATTTGGGAACGAATGGATGTAGAGCCTGCCGGCACGCCTTTCAATTCATTGGTTCAACTCGAATACGACAAAGGCATTCCGCGCAATCCGTTCATCAACGCCGGAGCCATTGTGGTTTGCGACATTCTTGCCGGTGAACTGGCTTCGCCAAAAGATAATATTCGCTCGTTCGTGCGCGATTTGTGCGGCAATCGCACCATCGATTACAATCCGCTCGTCGCTCATTCGGAGAAGAAAACCGGCTTTCGCAATTATGCCCTGGTCAATCTGATGAAATCGTTCGGGAACATACATAACGACATCGATGCAGTGATGGACTTATATTTTCATCTGTGTTCGCTCGAAATGAGTTGCCGCGAACTAAGCGATAGTTTTCTTTTTCTGGCCAACAATGGCATTGTGCCCTATTCGGGCAAACAAATTCTTTCGCCGAGTCGCACCAAACGCACCAATGCATTGATGCAGACTTGCGGCTTTTATGACGAAGCCGGCCAATTTGCCTTCAAAGTGGGATTGCCGGGCAAAAGCGGTGTGGGAGGCGGCATCGTTGCCGTTTTACCCGGCAAATATGCCATTTCCGTCTGGAGTCCACGCCTCAACCCCAAAGGCAATTCATTTAAGGGAATGCTTTTTTTGGAGGAATTTACCACGCGAACTCATCTATCGATTTTTTAATCCGAAAAGGAAAGGATGCCATTGTTTTGAAAGAAACGTTTCTTCGCATAAGCAGGGGATTGTATCATTCTGCAAAAACCGGACGATTAGTCTTAAATTAAACAAAAAGCTGTTTTAACAATTGGCTTTTTATTCAAAATGGATTACTTTTGCCGGCATCACAACGAATAACTGTTTTTCATGAAGATCGATTTCAAAGAACGGACCCCACAACTCATAGCTCTGGTTGGAGTATTGGTCGTGGTCTTGACAATTGTCATAGGGTTTGCCGTAAGCAAAAACCGTCAAGTGAACGATTTGAAAGAACAGTACGCAATCGAAAAACAGGAACTCGAAGACGAGTACGAAGCAATTTCACTTCAGTATGAAGGGTTTAAATTCAGTGTGCAAAACGACTCTCTTCTTTACAAACTCCAGAACGAGCAGGCCAAAGTACAACGGCTGCAAGAAGAGTTACGCATGACAAAGGCTTCCGATCAGAAGGAAATTAAACGGTTGAAAGACGAATTGACCACTCTTCGAAAAGTATTGCGTTCATACATTGTTCAAATCGATTCGCTCAACCGACTAAACGAACAGTTGCGTGCCGAAAATAAGCAAATCACCCAACAATATCAGGAGACAAGCCGCACCTTGAATCAGGTTGCGAAGGAACGAGAACAATTGTCGGAAAAAGTATCGCTTGCCGCACAGTTAAATGCGGTAAACATAAGTGTGAAAGCGGTAAATGATCGGGGTAAAGAGCAGAAACGGCTTAGTCGGAGCACTCGGTTTGTTATTTCATTTACGATAGCTCGCAACATCACAGCCGAACCCGGCGAACGAACTATTTACGCACGAATACTTGCTCCGGATGGGAATGTTTTGACAAAGAGCTCGGCCAATACTTTTCGGTATGAAAATCGCGATATTCAATATTCCGTGAAACGAGTCATCGAATATGGTGGCGAGGAAACTCCTGTTACGATGTATTGGGATATTCAGGAATATTTAATGCCCGGCACCTACAAAACCGACCTTTTTGCCGACGGAAATCTCATCGGCTCTTTCAGTTTCAAAATGGATGAATAGGGGCGTTGCTTCCACCTAAATTCCCAAAAATGGATCATTTTTGCACCGCATATTTTATTATTGTTGTGGCAGCTTTTGTAACATTTTCAGAAGAGACTGATGCACAGCAAACCAATGAGGAATTTAAGTACAGATTGAAAGAATCAATCAAAAATTCGGGACTCAATTCGGCACCGAAACTTCAATACCAAAACCCTCAACAATCGCAAAACCAAAGTTCCGAGGTTTTAAAAGTTTCTCCCACCACCAAATTACCCACACGCTACGACAATGTCATTTCAAACTGGCCTGTCACTCCCGAAGAAATCGTAAAGACAGAAAAGGATATCGCCGAAAAAGCAAGAATTCCGGGATCGTCCCAACCCGACAGAGCAGCCATCGACTATTCCGACGGAAAAATTCATCCGGTCCCCAACGCACGAAGCATTTCTCAATTCACGCAACACACCCGCAACGATTACGATTTGGGCATCTATGCCGATGAAGATTCGCCCGAATGGATGCGCACGCTGAGAAATTTCATTACGCCGCGCTATCGCGATATCGATCTCGATCCGGTGAGAAACATCCAGCGTTACAAAGCCAGAAAGCACAAAGAACAAGTGGATAAAATAAAACGAGCCTACGGGGATGTGAATAACTGAATATAAGTGAGTTTGGAAGCCAATATATATTCTTTTGATTCGTTTTTAATTATTTAAATTGTTTTGTAAGTTTGTAGGGAAATTATTTTTATAAAATCATTTTTTAGCGCTCATTCATTTCTAAATTGCATTTCGCGATACCTGAGTACATAAAAGATAATGTCTCACTCAATAAATTTGTTGCATAAATGGCTAATACTTACTCACAAATCAATATCCATTGCGTTTTTGCCGTTAAAGGCAGAGAAAATATAATAACTGACAGTTTTCGTGACAACTTGCATAAATATATGTCGGGAATTTTAAAGAATGATAATGTGTTTCTTTTATCTATTGGAGGCTGGAGAGACCATGTTCATGTGTTTTTTGAATTACCCCCGAGTTTGAGGGTTTCTGATTTGATGCGAGATTTAAAGGCTGTTTCTTCCAAATGGATTAATGATAATCGTTTCGTCAAAGGAAAGTTTCAGTGGCAAGAAGGATACGGAGCATTTTCTTATTCACGTTCTCAACGGAATGAAGTAATTCAATACATTCTGAATCAGGAAAAGCATCATCAGTTGAAAACATTCAAAGAAGAATATTTGGATATGTTGATGAAATTTGAAATTGAATTTAAGGACGAATATGTATTTGATTTTTATGATTAAAGAATGGCCGCCCCGATGGGGCTATGTAAAATGATTGTATGAATTATGTTCTACCATAAGCATGCTCCTACGGAGCTTAATGAAATATTATTCCACGGATGTAATTTTACGAAGCATGGGAATGTAATTATCCCGGAGGTATGCGCTCTTACGGAGCTTACGAAATTGTGTTTTGTCCCGTAGGGACAACCTTTTGGTAGAAAAAGATAACAAACCAAAATCCAAATCCCGTAGGGATGACCCATTAATAAAAAAGGAAATGGAGTTGTAAGAAAATAAATCGTGACACGATTTATTTTACGCTACTTCCATCACCTAATTCCAATCTATCTCTAACCTTCCTACGCTATAGCTCCGACATAGCTCCGAGGCAACTCCCATGTTCCTCCATGTTACCTCTGATGCAACTCCGTAATAAGTATAAGGATATGAACACTCTCCGTTTTTTTCGATTGACCTAAACAATCTTTTTTCACCTCACATTTACTACATTTCTACTTCTTTGTGGCATCTTCCACCCTTTCCTTGACATCGGAAGCAGCATTTTCGACGCCTTCCTTCAAATTCTCCCATCCTTTTTCCAAGCTGTTCTCCGTTTTGCGATAAGCTTCATTGACATCAGCTTTGGCTTGTTCCCATGTATTTTCGGAGCTGTTTTTGAGTTCATCGATCTTAGCTTGATAATCGTCGCGCGATTTTTCGAGATCGGCAATAGCTTCTTCGTATGCAGCTTTGGCTTCTGCTGAAAGTTCCTCGCTTTTATCGTTTAAGGATGCTTTCATTTCGTCGATCTGCTTGTTCATCCGATCCAGCTCTTCTTCTGCAGCACGCACTACATCGTCCTTCTGTTCATAGGAATAAACCTTGAAATCGGTAATATTTCCTTCGGAATTTCTTTCGATGACGATTTCTTTCGTTTCTTTCGTCTCATCCTTCTTTTGTCCGGTGCATGACACAAACGATACGGTTCCTGCCGCGAGCAAACAGCAAAGGAACGTTCTCACATTTAAAATTTTGATTTTCATTTGGTTTTTTATTAAATTAAACATAGCTTTCTATATAACAGTTTTCGATTAAGGTTAGTTCATTCGTAAAATATTCATCGAATCTTCCTAAGTATGGCCAATCATGGATAAAAATGTTTTTTCGTCGATGATTTTCACACCCAATTTTTTAGCTTTTTCGAGTTTTGCGGGGCCCATATTTTCTCCGGCGAGAATGAAATCGGTGTTTTTCGACACCGAACCGTTGTTTTTACCTCCATTTTGTAGGATCATTGCTTTATATTCGTCTCGCGAATGCAATTCGAAAGTTCCGCTGATAACGATATTTTTTCCTTTCAGCTTATCGGTTTTTGCCGCAAGAGCCTCCTCCGTCAATGAGAATTGCAAACCATGACGACGCAACCGATCGACTAAATCCACAAATTTGGGATTGGCAAAGGAATCAATTACACTGCGTGCAATCCGATCGCCTATTTCCTCTACGGAGGTCAGTTGCTCGAAAGTAGCCTGAGCCAACAAGTCGATTGAGGGAAAGGCCTGAGCCAATTTTTGCGCAACGGTTTCGCCCACGTAACGAATCCCGAGTGCATATAAAACACGTTCGTAAGGCACCGATTTTGATTTTTCGATGCTTGCCAACAAATTTCGCGCACTGGTTTCGGCCCATCTTTCAAGATGTATCAGATCTTCAAATTTCAGTTCGTACAAGTCTGCCGGATCTTTCACCAGTCCTTTATCGTATAAAAGCGAAATGGTTTCGGGTCCAATGGCAATATTCATCGCTTTGCGCGTCACAAAATGCTCGATACGCCCTTTGATTTGAGTCGGACATCCTTCGGAATTAGGACAATAATAGGCGGCTTCATCTTCGTTGCGAACGAGTTGTGCACCACAATCGGGACACTTCTCGGTAAAACGAATTTTCTCGCCAATGCCGGTTCGTGCATTTTTGTCCACGCCTGTAATCTTTGGAATGATTTCACCTCCTTTTTCAACGTACACCATGTCGCCGATATGTAAATCGAGCGCATTGATGGCATCTTCGTTGTATAATGATGCCCGTTTGACGGTGGTGCCCGAAAGCAGAACAGGTTCGAGGTTGGCAACCGGCGTTACGGCTCCCGTGCGTCCTACCTGAAACGAAACGGAAATCAATCGCGTAAGTGCTTTTTCGGCATTGAATTTATAAGCAATAGCCCATCTCGGGAATTTGGATGTATTGCCCAAATTGCGTTGCTGAACCAGTGAATCTACTTTCAGCACGACGCCATCGGTTGCTATCGGCAATTTTTTTCGTTCCGTGTCCCAATATTTCAGATACTCAAATATTTCGTCAAGAGTTTTGCATTTTTTCATGGCATCCGAGACTCGCAATCCCCACCGACGCGCTACTTGCAAATTTTCGTAGTGACTATCGGAAGGTAATTCTTCTCCCAGTAAATAATAAATATACGAGTCGAGCTTGCGCGATGCCACCACACGCGAATCCTGCAATTTGAGCGTTCCTGAGGCTGCATTTCGGGGATTTGCAAACAAAGGTTCTTCCTGCTCTTCTCGTTCCTTGTTGAGTTGCTCGAAAACTTTCCAAGGCATGAGCACTTCACCCCGTGCTTCGATATAATCGGGCACATCGTCGCCTCGAAGAATAAGCGGAACGCTCCGAATGGTTCGTACATTGTCGGTAACATCGTCACCCACTTTGCCGTCGCCCCGCGTCACGGCCCGCACCAATCGCTTATGCTCGTAGATGAGCGAAATGGAAGTGCCGTCGAACTTCAATTCGCAGACAATTTCGAAATCTCCGTTCAACGCTTTTTTCACCCGATTGTAAAAATCGGCTACCTCTCCTTCGGAATATGTGTTTTGCAACGAAAGCATGGGGTAGCGATGTTCTACTTGCGTGAAATTCTTGTTAACATCGCTTCCAACTCTCAGTGAAGGCGAAGTTGGATCGTAATATTCGGGATATTTGGCTTCCAAATCCATCAATTCGCGCATCATCCGATCAAATTCTGCGTCGGATATGGTGGGTTGCGAAAGCACATAATAATTGTAGTTGTGTTGATGAAGCTGCTCACGCAACCATTCGATTCGTTCTTTTGGTGTTTGCATCTGAAAAAAGATTAGTGATCAAAAATTTTCATCCAGGGAAAAGGATTGTTTATCTTGGCATGTTTCATATCCTGATCCAGGGTAACAATAACATTCATCATTTGCTGAAAAAATACTTTTCCTTCCGAAACATGCAGGATCAGGTCGATATCGGCATTTGCCCAATCAGATTGAATGGCATGCACATACCAGTCGCTTTTCAGATAGGATTTCCCTTGCAGAAATTGTGTTCCCCAATACAAATCGCCTCCAAACCGGTCGAACAACTGCATGCGTCGGTTGCCCGCATAAAATTCATTTCTGGTTCCCAATCCGCAATATTCGACATCAACATTCGCAACAAACCCCATCGGTTTGTACATCTCATCACGAAATCGATCACGTTCATAACCCATCAGAGCTCCTACCGATATCTTTCCGTCAAAATTATTCCCGGCCGGATATTTTAACCCAATGTCCATTTGGAGTTGCAAATTTTCACGTACTCCCGGATCATTCTTATCGGCAGGGCGCGAAACAGAATTGTGAAACATATACGATTGAAAGTCGGCGAAAGCCAAACCTTTCGAAATTTTCCCCGAAAATCCGATGAAAAACTTTTCGCGCGAAGCAGGCGTAGCATAGCTCACCCAATCCATCCACGCCTTAAAAAAAGATTTATCGCCACCCAAACGCCAATAAATACCGCGCATCATCGGCAAATAATTATTTACCGAATCTTTAAAAAAGAAATTGTTGTAATCCTGTAGCGATTCCCGACGCGGGAAAGATCCGACTCGAAATTGGACGTTGGGCAATTTGTATTCGTAATATATTGCCAGATCAACTTTGTCAACCGTTTCATTGGTTCCGGGAATTTTCAATAAATCGACCCCTGCATGCAACGAATGACGATCTTGCCAAGTAACAAGTCCTTCGGGCATCAACCATATTCCGGTCATCGTTTGAGGCTCTGCAAACGACGAACCCTCGTATTCCGTATTATCGAAAAAATAATGAAAATCGGCTTTCCAATCATATTGTTGCGCAGCTATCGTAAAAATCACGAATTGCGCAAAGGCGAAGGCTTTGATGAATTTCAGCATAAACAAATACGTTTTCGGCAATAAAGATAAATAAAACTATGAACAGTTTTCCTCAAATTTGCCTGTTTTTCCATTCTCCACTTCTTAAATAAACGGATGACATAATCAGCAGAAAAATCCAATATAAATGTTCGGTAGTCCAGGCAATCGCAACGGAAGATCGCAAATGCACGATGATGAGCCACATGTACGAAACATAAAAAATCATCGTTACCAATTCGAAAACCAACGCCGTACGCGTATTACCCGTACCCGAAACGGCGCTGAACAAGGCACCACCCACACTATAGAAAGGTAATGCCGAAAGCAATACATAAAGCGGTATCACCGTATCGTCGATGAGCGAGGGATCGTTGGTATAAATTGCTATGACGGCTTTGGGAAATATTGCTACACAGAGAGCTACAACAACAATTATCGCAAAGCTCATCCGGCTAATACGTTTTACAAGTGAAAACACTTCATCTCTACGTCCCGCCCCTATCGTGTTGCTCACCAATGTATTGGTGGTAGCCGAAAGCGCATTTGCCGGAATAGTAAGAATCATATAGAAACTCCGAACAATATTGGCGACTGCCAAAGGTCGTTCTCCCAAATAATTTTCGATGAAAAGGAAAAACAGCATCCACGTCCCGATAGAAACAACATTCTGAATCATCATAAAAACGGAAATATCGAGAATCCGTTTCATTACAGGCCAACGTAAACGGATGATATTGAACCCATATTTTTTGAAATCGATGTTTTTCATTAAATAGATAACGAAAAATAACATTGATGCAATTTCGGCAATTACCGATGCAAGTGCAGCTCCTCCAATCCCCATTTTCGGCATGCCGAAATTTCCGAAGATAAGAGCATAATCGAGGACTATGTTCACGAGCGCCATGACAATTGCATTCCATGTCAATACTTTGGTTTGTGCTATTCCCATGAAAAAAGCACGAAACATGACATTGGCAAAAGCAAAAAAGATTCCGAAAATTCGCCAGACAAGATATTCGGTAACAGCCTCAGCTATATGCTCCGACTCAAAAAGCAAAGGCAGCCAGTGTCGCGAAGCAAAACTCATCAACGGAATCAATACAGCAGCAAGCATGCTTAAGAACAGGATTCCCTGAATAACAATTTCGCCAATTTGTCGATAGTTCTGTTCACCATTGCGACGTCCGATAAGAATCTGACTTCCCATGCTGAACCCAAACCCGAGCGTAAAAATGGCAATATAGAGCACCCCCGCCAATGCCGAGGCACCCAACTCCACTTCTCCTACTCGGCCAAGAAATGCAGTATCGATTACTTGCAGAATGTTTTGTGCCAGCAAACTAAATAAAAGTGGGGCACTGATTCTGAGAATTCGTTTATTCGAATACACTTTTTAGGCTGTCAAAAAAACCGACGACTGCTCTCCACAGACGTCGGTTTCAGTGGTTGTATTCTATATATAATATTGACTATCTTACAGTTCGATTTGTTTTTCCATCCAAGTTCACTATTACCGGTTCGAAATTGTCTGCCTCCTCGGGTGTCATCAGTGCATAACTCATCACAATAATGACATCGCCCACTTGAACCTTTCGAGCCGCAGCTCCATTCAGGCAAACAATTCCCGAGCCCCTTTCGCCACGAATCACGTACGTTTCGAAACGTTCTCCGTTGTTATTGTTCACCACCGACACTTTTTCATGAACTCTCAACCCTGCAGCATCGATGAGATCTTCATCGAGCGTAATGCTGCCCTTGTAGTTAAGATTTGCATCGGTAACCACAGCTCGATGTATTTTAGATTTCAACATTTCAATCCACATAACTCTTTCATTTATAACGAATATTATCAATCAGCCGGACTTCGCCACAAAACACCGCAATGCATCCGACAATATACTGAGAATCAGTCCAATCAAAAATGGCTTGTAACGTTTCGCCATCTACAATTTCAAAATATTCAACACTTAATGCATCGTGATTGTTTATGCGATTAACTACAAACTTTTTAACGTCTTCAACAGATTGTTTTTCGATCAAGTCAGCACTCATTTCGAGTGTTTTAAAAATCTCCGAAGCGGTTTCTCGCTGTTGCGGTGTCAGTCTCATGTTTCTGCTGCTGAGGGCAAGTCCGCTTTGCTCGCGAACGATAGGAACCGCAATAATTTCGACCGGGATCTGCAGTTGCTTCACCATTTCGCGAATAATGGCCAATTGTTGAAAATCTTTTTCTCCGAAATAAGCTTTATCCGGTTTCACCGCGTAAAACAATTTGCTTACGATCTGTGCAACGCCATTGAAATGACCCGGGCGAAATCGTCCTTCCATCACTTTGTCCAACATTCCAAAATCGAAAACTCTCGTATCCGGTTCCGGATACATTTCATCTACATCGGGCGCAAAAACAACGTCCACACCAAGTTTTTCGAGCAGAGCACAATCGGCATCGAGCGTTCGCGGATAAAGCCGCAAATCTTCGGGATTATTAAATTGAGTCGGATTGACAAAAACACTTACGGCCGCTATATCATTTTCGACAACACATCGTTTTACCAGTGCAGCATGCCCTTCGTGTAAAGCTCCCATTGTAGGGACTAAACCAATGGTTTTACCTTTCTTACGGAATGCGTTTAACACATCATCGAGAAGAGTGATTGATTTTACAATTTCCATTTATTTCAGAAAAAACATGCAAAGCAACAAAAATTTTATCTTTTCTCGAAATCTATGAAGGTTAAACTTTGAAGAATATTCATCGAAAAAATCCAAAAATGCTGAAAATCAGATTATATGAACTTATTTGCAAATTTGTTTTGTATTTATGCGGATTTTTTTTATTATCTTTGTACTCAATTTTATTTCAACCAGTTTCATGGAACAGAAAAAAATTTTGTATATTTCGCAGGAAGTTTTTCCTTATCTACCGGAAACCCCCATTTCTACTATTTCGCGTAATTTACCACAAGCCATACAGGAACGCGGCCACGAAATCCGCACTTTCATGCCCAAATATGGAGTTATCAACGAACGTAGAAACCAATTACATGAAGTGATTCGCCTTTCGGGGATGAACCTCATCATCGACGATACCGACCACTCGCTCATCATTAAGGTCGCCTCTATTCAATCGGCTCGCATGCAGGTCTATTTTATTGATAACGAAGATTTCTTTCAGAATAGGGGAGCATTGGTCGATAAAAACGGAGAGGAGTATGACGATAACGACGAGCGCAGCATCTTTTTTATTCGCGGGGTAATGGAAACTATCAAAAAACTTCGATGGATACCCGATATCATCCATTGTCATGGATGGTTTACTGCGGTGGCGCCTTTTTATATCAAAAAAGGATATTCCGAAGACCCCTGTTTCAAAAACTCGAAAGTAGTTTATTCAATCTACGATGAAACCTTTTTAAAACCTTTCCGAAAGGGATTCCCTCAAAAATTGCGTTTCGACACTATCGGAGACCCCGAAATAGCAGAAATTTCCAAACGTGAGCCCATTGACTTCGTTGAACTCACGAAAATAGCCGTGGACTATTCTGACGGAGTGATACAGGGTAGCCGACAAATTGACAGGTCTATATCGGAATACATTGGCGAAAAAAATATCAATTTTCTTGACTATGAAGAAGATTTTGATAAAAATGTGGAGCGCATCGAGAATTTTTACGAAAAGATATTGTCTTGAGATCTATTCCTTATTTTCAAATGGAGATGAATCCTTTGTGAGGATATAAGAGGATATAAAAATTAAATTAAAAAACGCACGAAACCACAAGGTTGGTTTTTTTATCCGCTTTTTTTTTCGGATATTTGCCGCACAAATTACAAATTTTCGCAACGAATGAAGATTCAAATTCCGTGGATATTTTTATTGGCACTGATTACGACTATACTCGTTTCGTGTGATGACACGATCAGCGAACTCGGCTTTACCATTCAACCGGGGAAAGATGTCATTTCGGTAGGCTCGGACACGCTCTTTCTGACAGCCAAAACTTCACAAGTGGACAGCATCTTCGCCAAAACAAAAAATCCGGTATTGGGAGAATACATCGATCCATTATATGGAAAGATAAAATCAGACTATGTCGGCGAATTTTACTATCCCGAAGGTCTTGCTTTCAAAGACGGGGCGATTATCGATTCCGTCAGACTGTCTATCGCGTATTCTTCGTGGGTTGGCGATTCGCTCGCTCCAATGAAGATTTCGGCATATGAGCTCACCAAAACTCTTCCAACTTCAAAATTCTACACCAATTTCAATATCGACGGATATTATGATCCCGCTAGTCCCATCGGAGAAGCTACATACAGTGTAGCAAGTTCCAGAAAAGTTTCGGATTACTATACCGATTCCATAGAATATTACATGGATGTAAAATTACCGAATTCGTTGGGACAAAAAATTCTGAATTACCAAATCGATCATCCCGAAACGCCTATCAATACGAATATCTTTCACCAATTACTGAAAGGATTGTATATTACGACTACCTTTGGAAAAAGCACAGTATTGAATGTGGACTACACACATCTTTTCGTCCATTATCACTATATCGGAAAAAGCTCTACGGGAGTAGATTCTACTTATGTAAGTTCGCTCGGCATCAGCATTACACCGGAGGTTACCCAAATAAACCGGATTCAGAACACAAACAATCAACTACTGTTGGAGAATGATGAATATACCTACTTAAAATCCCCGGCAGGAGTGATCACCGAAATAACTTTCCCATTATCGCAGATTGCAGATCAGCTCGAATCGCATTCATTAAGTTTGGCAAATCTTACAATACAGGCCCTTCCCAACGAATCGGAAGAAAAATTCAAGCTATCACCGCCTCAAGCAGTGCTGCTTATCAACAAAGATTCGCTAAGTGGGTTTTTCGAAAATCGAAAAATGTACAATAATCTGACGACTTTTTATGCAACTCTCGACTCGAAATTTCAGTATAATTTTTCCAACGTCTCTCCCATGATTAATTACTACAAACAGCTACAGGCAAACAAAGGCGAAAAACTCCAAGATATTACTTATCTGCTGGTTCCTGTGGCCATTAATTATATCTCAAAGACGGATCCTTCTGGGTACTCTTATCAGGTAACCAGCTCGATGTCACACCTAATGACCCCTTCGGCAGTTGCTATAAGCAAAAAACCCGAAAATATGAGGATGGATCTTATCTTCAGTAAATTCTGAGACATAACGATTATCGATATTTATTAAACAGAAAAAAGCTGCAATTTCGCAGCTTTTTTCTGTTTTTCTAATAATTCAAAATAATGTTTCCTGACGATTAAAAGGCTTTCGATCAAAATGTCGATAGGCCAATTCGGTAACCTCACGCCCTCTCGGCGTACGCTTCAAAAAACCTTCCTTGATCAGAAAAGGCTCATATACTTCTTCAATGGTCCCTGCATCGTCACCGACAGCCGTTGCTATGGTACTGATTCCCACAGGTCCACCATTGAACTTATCCATAATGGTAAGCAAAATCTTATGATCGATCTCATCCAATCCGTAGCGATCAATATTCAGCGCTTCGAGCGCATAGGTCGAAATGGCTTTGTCTATTCTGCCATTGCCTTTTACTTGCGCAAAGTCGCGAACCCTGCGCAACAGGGCATTGGCTACACGAGGTGTCCCTCTGCTCCGCGAAGCTATTTCTTCGGCAGCATTTCGTTCACATGCAATTTGCAGAATATCGGCCGACCGCAGCACAATTTGCGTAAGCGTGTCGATATCGTAATATTCCAGGTGCATGTTGATGCCAAAGCGGGCACGCAATGGGCTCGTAAGCAAACCGCTTCGTGTGGTGGCGCCTACCAGCGTAAACGGATTGAGGTCGATTTGAATGGAACGGGCACTCGGCCCCTTATCGATGAGGATATCGATACGAAAATCTTCCATTGCGCTGTAGAGATATTCTTCCACAATAGGCGAAAGGCGATGAATTTCGTCGATAAATAGCACATCATTCCGTTCGAGCGAAGTGAGAATACCGGCTAAATCGCCGGGCTTATCGAGTACCGGTCCCGATGTAACCTTAAATCCCACTCCAAGCTCATTCGCAATGATACTTGATAAAGTAGTTTTACCCAAACCGGGAGGCCCGTGCAAAAGGACATGATCGAGCGACTCGCCACGCATGCGCGCTGCACTCACAAAAATTTTCAGGTTTTCTACAATCTTCTCTTGCCCCGAAAAACTGCCAAAAGTCAGTGGACGCAAAGCATTCTCAAAATCGCGATCCGTATCCTGAAAATTTTGATTATCCCGTATGTCGAAGTGTTCTTGCATCATTTGCAGTTACAAAAGTAATGAATTATCGCGAGTTTTCGAAATTGCTTCCACGTTGCGCTTCAAGCCCGAAAATTTAGCCCGCTCCACTGCTGACCGGCCAAAAATATGTCGATACGAATCTTCATCCATAGCCTGAAGTTTTGCCAAATCGAGCGAAAGGAATTCTTCCGAAGGCAAAAAATCGGGTGTTCGATTAGGCTTTGCAAAACGATTCCATGGACAAACTTTCTGACAAATATCACATCCGTAAACATTATTGCTCAACAACGGCTGAATATCGGCATCTATATCGCCTCTGTTTTCGATAGTTTGATAGGAAATACATTTTCTTGCATTCATAACGTAAGGCTGCTCGATGGCCTTAGTAGGACAGGCATCGAGACAATGGCGACAACTTCCGCAATTTTGAGAAATTGGCGGCGTATCGTACTCCAGTTCCAAATCGAGAATCAATTCACCAAGGAAAAAATAAGAACCTTTGCCGGGAATGATGAGAAGTGTGTTTTTCCCGATGAATCCGATTCCCGCTTGCGCCGCCCAATATCGTTCAAGGACAGGCGCCGAATCACAAAAAAATCGGCCATTTACTTCAGGGTAATGTTTTCTGATGAAATCGAACAATAAGGCCAATTTATTCTTCACTACTTCGTGATAATCAAGTCCGTAAGCATAGTAAGCAAATTGCGGAACATCATCGGGAAGAAACTTCGACGGAAAATAGTTGAACGCAACCGAAACAATGGATTTCGCGCCCGGAACGAGTAATCGCGGATCGATCCGCTTATCGACATTCCTTTCCAGATAATCCATCCCGGCTTGGTAACCGGCAGAAAGCCATTGTCGATAATATGTGCCCTGTTCCGAATCTTGAGCCCGACAAATGCCGCACGCATCAAATCCGAGTACCAGCGCTTGCTGTTTAATTTCGTCCGAAAAATTCATACGATGAATATAGGTCGTCAAATTTACAAAAAAAGGATTGATTTTCGTTCGTGGAATTTATAGACGGCCAAAGACTTTGTTGCAGACTTCCGAAAATTTGAAAAAGTTACGTATTTTTGCAGAAAACATCCGTTGATGGGAAATTCGGAGCTAAAAACAAAAACAGTTTCATCCCTTGTTTGGAGCTTTCTCGACAAATTCGGGCAACAAATCATTTATCTGGTAAGCAGTCTGGTACTGATGAACATTGTCGCTCCATCGGAATACGGTTTGATAGGAGCGTTATCTGTCTTCATTGCATTTTCGGGGATTTTGATCGACAGTGGCTTTGGTCGCGCACTCATCAACCGAAAAAACGTAACCGAAAAAGAATACAGTTCGGTATTCTTTTTCAATGTCGGGCTTGGAGTGCTTCTGTATCTAATCCTGTTTTTTTCGGCACCTTTTTTGGCAAAAATTTTTCATGATCAGCGAATAGAACCGGTATCGCGTGTGCTTTTCCTTTCCTTTGTCTTCAATTCGCTTGCACTTATCCAACAAACACTCCTTACGAAAAAAGCCGACTTCCAAACGATCACTAAACTCAATCTGCCGGCTCTATTCATTGCCGCTATCGTAGCTATATGGATGGCTATCAAAGGATATGGTGTATGGTCATTGGTTGCGCAAACGGTTGTATATGCTTTTTTACGTTCCCTGTTTTTTTGGATTCAGTCGAAATGGCGACCCGTTGTCTATTTCAGCTTTCGAACGATGCGCTCCTTTGCGGGATTGAGCAATCAATTGCTTGTCGCAAGCATCATTGGCGCGGTGTTCAACAATATTTATCCTTCGATCATCGCTTTCTTTTTCCCTAATTCGATGAAACAAGTCGGATTCTATTCGCAGGCCAACAAAATTCAAGATATTCCTTTCAGCACGCTCTCCAATACTTTTCGGTCTGTTTCGATGCTCATTTTATCGGAAATCAACGAACAAACCGAACGGCTGAAACGCGTCGTGAGCAAAATAATGAAGGCGATATCATTTCTCGCCTTTCCGATTGGATTATATATGATACTGGCAGCAAAACCTGCTTTTGGACTTATTTTCAGTCATAAATGGGATGGAGCTGTACCCTATTTCCAGCTGTTAACTCTTGCGGGAATGGCGTCTTCTTTTTCGTTTATCCTCAACGAACTATTTATTGCCCGCGAACGGGCCGATTTTTTTCTGGGTATCGAAATCGTCAGACGTGTCATCCTGATTTTGCTCATCCTTGTCCTTTTCCGCTTCGGCATTATGGGACTGGCGGCCAGCTGGGTAATCTATACCTATATTACTGTAATTATCTCGTTGATTTTATCGAAAAAACTCATCGGCTATTCTATTTTCCATTTTCTCAAAGACAGTTTGCCATATTTGCTGATAGCCCTTGCAAGCACAGCAATAGGTTATTTTGCAACCTTACGCATATCGAGCAATCTTATCTTTCTCCTCGTGAGTCTGATCCTCGTTTTCGGAAGTTATTGGCTGATATGCCAATTCTTACGCTTGGAAATGACAAAAGATATCGGAGAATGGGTTGCATCCAAAAAAATAAAATTATGATGAGCTCCTTATTTCATAAAATCGCCTACAAAATCCAATCGCGAATCAATGCTTCCGAGCATGCACGCAAACAACAATTGTTCAAAAGCAAAATTCTTGATTTCTACGCACAACATCCTTCTAATGACAAGGATATTCAACAAGCATTAAATTACCTTTCAAGCAATACGTTGACGACCTTTTTCGACACTTTTCAGGAAAAATATGTTGCCGACAACATCAAAGTATTTCATGATGCGTCAATCGGACTTCCCTATACGTTGTTAGGCGATAAAAAATTGTTTTTCAAACGATCAAACAACAAACGAACCGTTCAACTCATGTTCAACGGATTACTTATGGAGCAAGATCCCGCATCCCCGCATTGTTATATCGATTCCGAATTTTCCATTGAAGCCGGAGATGTGCTTGCCGATGTCGGTTGTGCCGAAAGTTTATTTTCATTGATGAATATCGAAAAGCTCTCGCAAGTGTATCTTTTCGAACAAGATCCGGAATGGAGAGAGGCACTCGAAGCTACTTTTGCTCCCTGGAAAGAAAAAACCGTCATCATCCCGAAATTTGTATCCAATAGAAATACGGATAACGAAGTGTGCCTCGACGACTTTTTTCGTAACCAAACATCACGCCCTAATTTTTATAAGATCAACGTCGAAGGTGCTGAAGATTTAGTACTTGACGGAATGAAAGAAATACTCACGGAACAACCCTTGAAAATAGCACTTTGCACTTATCACCATCAGGACGATTTTGAAAAATTCAGCCGTTTTTTTCTCCGAGAACGGATTTTCTCATCGTCCAAATCCGGGTGTGGTGGTTTATCAAAACGATATGACTGGATATTCCGGAGCATACTGACTCCCCATTCCGGGCATACTGACCCCCCGGGAAACCAGGGTAAACAGATACATTTTAACTGTCATTCCGGCGGTTATTGACCCCTCTGAAAGAAAACAATATAAAATTTGCGAGCGGCGGCATCCGTATTCCGGAGCATGTTGACCCCTCTTCACTGTTGATTTTCTGATGGTTTTTATTTACTTCGTAGGTTATTAACTACTAACAACGAAGGAATTATGTCAGGAAAAACAACAAGTATGAATAAAATAAAGCAAATGCTTTTATTGCTGCAAGCAAGTAAAGGAGTCAAGACTATTGCAGGTATTACCGGAATCTCCCGTAATACCATCAAGTCTTACAAAGTCAGACTGGAAAAGATGGATGTCGTTATTGAAGATTTGTTGCTCCTTGATGATCCCGTTCTGGAATCTGTTTTTTACGCCGGTAATCCCGCGTACAGTGACAAGCGTTTCGATACGCTGAAACTGCTCCTCGATGATTATATAAAGGAACTTGAAAACCCCAAGAATCATTTAACGCGGTTTACGTTGTGGCAGGAATACCGCTCGGAACACCCCGATGGTTACGGTTACAGCCAGTTCTGTTTCCACCTGGGTCAGCATCAAAGTGCGAGTCATCCCACCATGGTTCTCAGCTCCACCCCGGGAGACAAACTTTTGGTCGATTTTGCCGGGGACACTTTATCCTATGTTGATATACAGACAGGAGAGATGATAACCTACCAGATACTATGATAAAAAGCAAATTAAATTAGTTAATTATCTAAAAAAGCTTTATCTTTGTCCAAGCCAAATGAAAGCTTAATTCTCCTCATTCCCTGATGTCTGCACTGTACCGGCAACGACGTAATTTTCAATATATTCTTCATTCTTTTTCCAAAGCGTATAAATCAACACCAAGAGTTTGCGCATACCGGCAGTAACACCTTTTTTCCTTGCCGTCGGATTTTTCTCACAGATGCGTTTATGCAGTTGCGCAATCGGTTTGTTATGTTGAATGGCAGACAAGGCGGGCATATACAACACCTCCCTTATTCGTGCATTTCCTTTTTTGGAAATGGTTGTTCTGCCTTTGCGTTTTCCCGACTCGTTGAACTTCACGTCAAGTCCCGAATAGCTGACTACCTGTTTTATACTGTGAAACAGACGGAATCCGTTCGTTTCACAAATTACGGCAACTACCGTATTGAACTGCAAGCCCTTTATCGTACAAACCTTGTTTATCCTCTCGTAGAGTTCCGGATCCCTGCGGGCAATCTCTTTCAATTCCACATCCAATTTTTCGAGGGCATCCTCATAAAAGGCAATCTGCTCCTTTTGCAGAGAGAGAACCATGTCGTATTTATCGTGTGCCGATTCCATCGCCGAAAGCTGACTTTTAAGTGCGTTCAGATTTCGCTTGTAAGCAAGTTTCAAACGGCTGACATCACGCAACTCCCGGTAAACGACCGACATCGGATGCCAGAGCGCCAACTCTCTTTCCAATCCCATCGAGGCTAGGACAGAGGCGTCAACCTTGTCCGTTTTGGTTTTCACACTCAGGCTCCGGGCGTAATGCTTGACTTTGTTTGCCAGTTCGACGCTGACATTGAACCCATGTTCTTCAAGCCAATAAGCCAAATTTTCGTAATAGACACCCGTAGCTTCCATCACAAACAGCAAAGTGGAAACTTCCCGCGTACGTTTCTCAATCCAAACCCCCAACTCTTCAAAACCCCCTTCAGCATTACTGAACGAACGGCTGCCCTTTACCACCGAACGGCCGTCTGATTTTCGCTCTTTGATACAAACATCAAATTTATCTTTGGCGATATCGATGCCCACGCAAAATGATACTTTCATCTCTTCTTTGTTTTTAGTTTCACAACCACAGGAAAATTTCTCTTGTATTCTTTCCTCGTCAGCAAATGCGAAATACAAACATCACGGTCTGTTTTCTTTATACTATACAGAATACTATACAGATAGTTCTTGGCGATCAGCATTTAGAGAAGAAAAGAATGGTGCAATCTCTAGCAGACGATATACAGTAATGTTATCTAGGTCTTTATGCTAATCCATTCTTTTCCTGTGTTTTTTATACAAAACTATCTCTTTTGCTTGATGGATATCAAAGAACTTTTCCCTCTTTGTGTTAATTCTGCAAACATACGAGGTCTTCGTTGCCTGTCTGCAACATACAGATTATGCTTTTGCAATGGCAGTTCAATCGCAAGCTATCGATGACTTCGTTTATGCCTTTACCTGTTGTTTGCATGCTTTGGGTGGAGTGCCCGTACAGGTTGTTTCCGACAATCTTAAAACAGCCATCACCCGGGCCGACCGTTATGAGCCAACCATCAATCATGTCCTATTGGATATGGCCAACCATTACGGGTTTGCAGTTATGCCAGCCAGAGTCAGAAAACCGCGAGACAAAGCCCTTGTCGAGGATCAGGTAAAGCTCATCTATCATCGTGTATATGCCCGTATTCGTAAGCAAACCTTCCATAGCTTGTCTGAGCTCAACGCGGCCATAAAAAAACATGTGACAGCACACAACCAGACTCGTATGCAACGGTATCCTTACACACGGGAGGAACGATTTTTATCTGTCGAGAAGCCGTGCCTGAAGCCATTGCCTGATACGGCTTTCGAGATAAAATATTATATAAAAATGAAAGTGTCCACAAATAATCACATCTATCTTGGCCGTGACAAGCACTATTACAGCGTACCTTATCAATGGATTGGTTGGAATGTGAAAGTCGCTTACACACGTACGATGGTGTGGATTTATGCAGACGGACAACAGCCGGTCACGCATCTTCGTTCGTTTGGCCCCGATCCATATACCACCAATAAAAATCATTTATGTTCCGCACATCAGCATTACCTGAACAGGAGCCCCGAGTACTATATTAATCTGGCAAAAAGTAAAACTCCTGTACTGGGAGAACTCTTTGAATGTCTGTTTAAGGACAGCAGCAGGCCTCCCGAACAATTATACAAGAGTTGTGATGGAATGCTTCACTTGCACAGAAAAACTGAAGCAGGACTCTTTGAAAGAGCCTGTCATCTTGCTATTGCCGAACGGCAATTATCGTATGGTTTTCTGAAAAAAGTGATCGAAAATAAGGCGCTAACAGATTATAGTTCCGCGTTAAGGGCAAAGCCCTTACCTAAGCACGAGAATGTAAGAGGAGCCGAATATTATGCCAAACAACTGGAATTACATTTTTAAACCCCTTTATATGACAACACAAATGAACAACAAATGCAAAGCCTTCGTTTACACGGAATGGCTCAGGCCTGGAATGAACTCAGGCAAAACAGACAGTTATCGGACTTATCCATTAATGATGGTTTAACGTTGCTTCTACAAGCGGAAATACTGAATAAAACAAACAAACGTTTTGACCGGTTGATCAAGAATGCCCGTTTTCGCTACCAGGCATCCATGGAAGAGGTAATATGTTCAGCTGCACGTAACCTGGACAAAAGTTTGATCGAAGAACTCAGTACCGGTGATTACATCAGCAAAGGAGCCCCAATTCTTATAACCGGTGCTTCCGGCTCAGGAAAAAGTTTTCTTGCTTCTGCATTAGGTCATCAGGCCTGTTACCTGGGTAAAAGCGTTGCATACTATAATACACAGAAACTAAATGCAAAACTGCGATTAGCAAAGATAGACGGTACGTATACAAAGCTGATTGAAAGAACAGCAAAAACAGATCTTTTAATCCTGGATGACTTTGGCCTAAAACCACTTGAAGGGCAAGAGTTGCTCGATATGATGGAAATCATTGAGGACAGACATGGACTGAAATCCAC
>NZ_RXHS01000009.1 GCF_004138125.1 Seramator thermalis | reverse complement strand
CTATAAAGATACTGATAATCAGCTACTTAACCTTATTTTTTATGTTAAACTTTGTTATATAAAACATTGAATATTAATTAGTTAATTGAATATTTACCGAACTATTGTATAATGGATAATGTATAATTAAGAATTGAGAATTAACAAGAAATAGAGAAATGGGAAGTAAAGAAATGAGAATTTCAATGAATTATCAAATCGGGAAATTATGCATTGTGCATTATCCATTGACTCTTGGGGCGTTGCCCCAAACCCCACATACTTTTTTGTCTTGATGCAAAAAAGTATGCAAAAAAGATCAAGACTGCATCTCCTCATCGACCCGATAGCTGCTTGTTCGCTAAAAGACAAATAACTCACCGCCTTGCGGCGGCTCAAACAGCTTGTCTTTTGCCTGACGGCACGCTCTCTGCGCAGATCGGGTGCCCCGATGAAGAGATGAGGTCGATAAATTAATTGCTAATGTAAAATAGGGAATGGAGAAGGAAGAGCGGAATTGTAGTAATAAGCCAGATATCCGTAATTCATGAGGCACCCTCAATTTTTATCTACCCACACTATTTCACATAGAACCAAAATAAAACAATTGACATCGCGGTTTTCATCAGAAGATTATTCAAAGTTGTTGGAGGTTCACTTTCGTATGTCAAAAAAAAATGCGATCTTCGTATTCTAAAACGCTGCATTCTGCAATCCATTTTCACAAACTCTATAAATTAAGAAACTATATGACAAAAAGCGCTTTACAAATTGCAAGAGCTGCCTATGTGCCTAAAATGCCGGAAGGCTTGTGGAGCAATGTTCGCCTCGAAGAAGGCGCCGCCACGAGCGCAGCCGGAGATGCCGAAGAGATTAAAAAGCTTTTCCCGAATACCTATGGAATGCCTGTTGTGAAGTTTGTCCAAACCGATGGACAACCCGGTTTGGAAAATCCCATGAATGTTGGAGTGATTCTTTCGGGTGGGCAGGCTCCCGGCGGTCATAATGTAATTGCAGGTATTTATGACGGCATCAAACGTTTGCACCCACAAAGCCGACTTTTCGGGTTCATTCTCGGTCCTGCCGGCTTGATAGAGCACAATTACAAAGAGCTTACGGGCGATATCATCGACGAATATCGCAATACCGGCGGATTCGATATCATCGGTTCGGGGCGTACCAAACTCGAAACGAAAGAACAATTCGACAAAGGATTGGAAATTTTGAAAAAACTCGATATCAAGGCTTTGGTAATTATTGGTGGTGACGATTCGAACACAAACGCTTGCGTATTAGCCGAATATTACAAGGCTATCAATGCCGGTGTTCAGGTGATCGGGTGTCCCAAGACTATCGATGGCGATTTGAAGAACGAACAAATCGAGACTTCTTTCGGATTCGATACTGCCTGCAAAGTATATTCCGAACTCATCGGAAATATCGAACGCGATTGCAATTCGGCGCGTAAATACTGGCACTTCATCAAAGTGATGGGACGCTCGGCATCGCACATCGCCCTCGAATGTGCTTTGCAAACACATCCCAACATCTGTATCATTTCGGAAGAAGTTGAAGCCCAATCGCTTTCGCTCGACGATATTGTGGATCAGATTGCGACGGTAGTAGCCCAACGCGCCGAGAAAGGATTAAACTTCGGTACGGTAATCATTCCCGAAGGATTAATCGAATTTATTCCGGCCATCAAATCTCTCATTGCAGAGTTGAACGATTTGCTTTCGAAAACCGAAGAATTCAGCTTGGTACGTCGCTCGCAACAGCGTGAATATATTATCGGTAAACTTTCGCAGGAAAATGCTAAAATTTATGCTTCTCTGCCCGAGAAAGTAGCAAAACAATTGGCGCTCGATCGCGATCCTCACGGCAATGTTCAGGTTTCGATGATTCAAACCGAAGAGTTGCTTGCACAAATGGTTGCTACACGTCTTGAAGAATGGGCGAAGGAGGGAAAATACAAAGGCAAGTTTGCCACCATCACTCATTTCTTTGGATATGAAGGTCGTTGCGCAGCTCCATCCAACTACGACGCCGATTACTGCTATTCGTTGGGCTACACCGCATCGATGCTGATTGCTTCAGGCAAAACGGGCTATATGGCTTCCGTTAGAAACACCACTGCGCCTGCACACGAATGGATAGCCGGCGGAATTCCCATCACCATGATGATGAACATGGAACGTCGCCACGGCGAAATGAAACCCGTTATTCAAAAAGCACTCGTAAAATTGGATGGTGCTCCTTTTCAATACTTCAAAAGCAAGCGCGACGAATGGGCTATCGAAACAGATTATGTATATCCCGGTCCTATTCAGTATTTCGGGCCTACTGAAGTGTGTGATCAGCCAAGCAAAACATTGCAGCTGGAGCAGCGAGGAAAGTTGGAATGACAAAATTTCTCCCATTGCCCAATCCAATTGTGGGTATTAAAAAAAACGCTTCGAGAATTCTCGAAGCGTTTTTTTAATATGTCTCCCCAAAAAAATGGGAAATTAATAAAACCGATATCGGTTATCTTTCACTTTCAGTTTGTCTTTAAGAACTTCCATCGACTGCATTTGCAAGCGGTATGAGTTGTTGTTCATTAAAGTTGTTTTGGTAGCTTTCACGTCGAACGACTCGTTAGACCGGGTGCGATTATCGATTCTTACCACAAAAACTCCCATATTGCCTTTTGCAGGTTCCATCACTTTATTGAGTGGAGCATAAGCCGAGAAGGCATTCAAAACCGGTTCGAAACCTAATCCGGATATATTTTGTGTGTTGAAGTTGACAAATTTAACGGTATCTACTCTACTGTTCATAGCTGAAGCGTATTCATCCAGACCGGTCAAATTTTTTGCTTTCAAGTCTGTAATAATTTTCTGAGCTTTTTTGTCACGTACCAATAACGACCGAATGGAGGCAGAAACTTCCGAGAGTGGCGTTATACCGGCAGGGATAACTTCGTCCAGGCGTGCTATGACACGTAAATTTGTCAGATCGAATTTTTTAACCGTTCCTTTTGTTTTTTCGTTAAGAGCCCAATTGATAATTTGCCTCGAATTCGGAATTTGTGCGATCATATAATCGGTGGCAGTGGCAGTGTAATTTGGAACAACGGAATAGCCTTTCTCTGTCGCCAATTCATTAAACTTTTTGCTTACTTCGGGGTTCGATACAAATTGGTTCAGTTCGTTATCCACGTTATTGGCGGTTTTTTCACTTACCACGACAGGCAGATTTATGATGGCCAGTTTATACTTTGTTACGGGCTGAGTTCGCTCCTCCACCTGCATGATGATTTGCTGACCGGGTACAGATATTTTCTGTGGTATGCCAATCGGGGATGAGAATGCCCGTTGGATAAATTCTTTTCCCAATTGGGCCAGGTCGATCTCTCTCGCCCAACCGGCATCGCCTCCATTTGAGCGTGGATTAAGGGAATTTGCAACTTCTTCGAACGATTTTCCGCCTTGAATTTCGTTGTATATGCTGTCCATAAAGTGAGTGACGGTACTGTCTTGTCCTAAGGCACTCGGATCGGGCACTACGATCAATCGGAGATGAACCGAGTCGGGAGCAACTGTCTTGTCGATTAGTTTGTAAATTTGATATGAGTCGCCCTCTCTGACAGGGCCATAAACATCCGATATTGCAGCAGTTGAAGCAAAAGATAATTGGCTTGGCGTGAGCAAATTTGATGCTACAAATACATCTCTGTATGGCGTATCGGAATAGTCTGCTACTACAGGTGCAGGATTTTGCGCTTGTCGTAGTTTTTCGGCAGCTTCGTTGGCTTGTTTCTCAACTTCTGCAAAATCGGCATCACTGGGAGTGATTTCGCGAACGAAATAGGTGAGTTTTGCTACAGGAACAGCCAGTTTGAAATCTTTTTTGTGCTTATCGTAAAAGGCCTTTATTTCTTCGTTTGAAACGGTTACAGCAGAGTCAGGGATTGTGTAATAATTTTGAACGGTGTATGTCAGATCGGCATTCGTCTGCGAATGATCGAAATAGGTTTTCGCTTCCACATCATTGGCCATTACAGCACCCGAAAGCAATGCCCCAAACTTTTCTTCGAGACGCTGATATTTGATCAGATTTTCGATGAACAGCCAAACACTTTTGTATTGTTCGACCAATTCTTGTTCCTCAGGTTTGAAAGATTGAGTTGGTTGGTTGATGGTATTCAAGAAGTTCATAAGAGCGTTGCGATCGTAAATTCCGGTTTCGGGATTTACAAAAAGTGGCAGTTGTTGCAACAGCGGAGAGATTGTTTCTCCGTGTACGAGGTCGTTCAATTCTTCTTTCGATACCGTTAATCCCAATTTTTTTGCTTGAGCATCGAGTATTTTCTCTCGAACCATTTGTTGGTAAACCAATTCTCTGATTTGCGAAGTGGCATTTTCATCGAGCGAATTTTCGCCGCTTACCATTTTTTGAAAGTTTTCCCACTCCGTAACCCTATCGAAATAGTCTTGAGTGGAGATTACTTCTCCGTTTACTTCGAAAGCTTTGTCGCGCGCTTTGTTGAAAATAGTAGTTCCCGAGGTTAACAAATCACCCAAGATAAATGCCAGCATTGCAATACCAATTACTGCAACCAGAAATCCAGCTCTGTTTCTAATATTCTGTAATGTAGCCATTTATGCTAATAATGTTTAAGAAAATATCGTTAAAATTTATGCTGTTTCAATCAAGGGCACGAAGTTAGTAAAAATAAAGCAGATAAAATCTATTTTTATGTGAAAAAGTAATGGAGGGCTACAGTTGTCGATAAAAAATGCTACTCTTTTTTCAGACTGTTTACCATTAATCTGACAACTTCAATTTTTCTGGCCGTAACTTTCAGTATTTTGAAACTGAACTTTCCAATATCGATGGTTTCATACGTTTTTGGGAAACGTTGTGCATAGTGAAGTATCATTCCGGCTATGGTGCTGTATTCGTCAGATTCGGGGAGATCCAATCCGAGAATTTCGTTTACTTGATCGATCTCCATTCTGCCCGACAGAACGTATTCGTTGTCATTTTCTTTCTTCAAAAAACGGCTTTTTGTATCGTATTCGTCATAGATATCGCCAAAAATTTCCTCAACCAGATCCTCGAGGGTTACGATGCCGGAGGTACCGCCAAATTCGTCAACTACTACCGCCATATTTTTATGTTGTTGCATGAGGTCGCTCATGAGTTTTTTTGCCTGCATACTTTCGGGTACAAATGTGAGAGGCGTGATTTTTTTTGTCCAGTTTTCAGGGTCGTTAAATAACTCCCAGATATGAATATAACCGATGATATTGTCGATGTTGTCTTCGAAAACAAGAATACGCGAAAGCCCTGTCTCGATAAATTTTTCTTTCAATATCTCGGTGCTTGTGTCGTTTCTCACTGCAATGATGTCGGCTCGGGGAATCATGCAGTCTTTCACTCGTTTGGTTGAAAAATCGAGGGCATTGCGAAAAATCTTCACGTCTGTATCGACGTCGTTGTCATTGGGTATATCCTCAATGTTTAGTTTTACGTACGAATCAAGCTCTTTTTCGTTAAAAATCACATTTTGAATCGGTTTGACGGAACATCCAAAAATTTTCAACAAAAAACGGGAAACCTGAATAAAAGCGCGTGTCAGCGGATATATTAAAATATAATATAGAAAAGCCGGAATAGCAAAGATTTTTATCCACCCATCAGGATTTTTTCTCAGGATCATTCGTGGAATGAATTGATTTGCAGCAACAGTCAGCAATGAAATAACCACAATAATAAAAAAATACCGAACCGCTTCTTTTTTCATAAGCGTGAAAGTCATCAGAGCCGGGTCAAGAATCTCGATGAGGAAATAAATTATCCATCCGAGCAAAATGATATTGCCGAGAGCGAGGGTTGTTAAAAATTGACGAGGATGATTATAAATGGTATTGAGCATGTGATTGAAAACCCCGTTGTTTTTTTTGTCGAGCACATAACGCACTTTGTCCGATGCTACAAAAGCCGTTTCGGTAATGGAGATAAGCAGCCATACCAAGATGGATATTATCAACCACCAGCTATTTTCGGGTAAATATGTCATGGTTTCGCCGGATTTGAGGTTAAAGGACGTGGTACCGAATCATTGAGTTGAGGATTATCTTTGAATGGAATTTTACCCTCGTGAGGACGAAAAATTCGGTATTCGTTCATTTCCTGATTCGATTCAAATCCATATCCTTTCAATTCCGAGTTGCCTCTTTTGATTTCGATGTATTTGTCTGAATAGACTTTCTGTTGCTTTTCATCCCAAAAAAGTTCGTCGCTGCGAAATTCTTCGCCTTGCATATTTCGAACATGTACGTTGCCTTTCAGTCTCCACAGGCGTTTCGCCGTATAATTCCATGCCGTGTCGGCTATGATGGTAGCCTCGATGTTAAACGAAGGATCAAAACGCTCCAAATAAAGTCCTTCCGGAAAATACCAATGAGGATCTTTGGCTTTGTCGAAAACTAACCATTTTTGAGCAATGAGTTTGTAGCGTGTGATTCCGGAATCGGAAATGAAAGTAACCACCGAGTCGGTACTCATTGTAGGCGTACTTTCAGGATCGAATTTTATATCCACAAAATCAGCCTCTTTCTTATTGCACGATGCCCAAAAAAGCAACATAACAATCGCCATACTGGCGATTGTTATGTGTCGTCTCTCTTTCGTGTATGTTATTTGTTCTTTTTCCAATCGAACTTCGATAAATCACACTGCTGTTTATTTCAGTCTCACCGTAGTGTTTTCTCCAATCCAGCCCGGTATGAATATAGATTGGCCTTCCTTAATTCCCATCATAAATGCCGTTTCTGTATCCATAAAGTATGCAGCGTATTTGTTTATCAAGCTATTGGCTTCGGCAGTTACGCTTGGATCAACCGATTTTGCTTTTTGCAACTTATCTACAGCGGCGCAGAATACCAATCCCGCTTTTTCGGGTTCCTGGAAAATGCTTCCGGCTGATGCGGCATATAATTGAGCAATAAGGATATATGCTTTTCCATTATTGGGATCGTATTTCAGTGCGTCGTAAGCAGCTTGTCTGGCACGCGAATAATTGCGTTGATTCGAGAAAATTCCCGCAAGCTGTAGTAGATAATCGGCAGCTTTCGATTTGTCTGTTTCCAGATTTGCAGCTTCGTTGTAATACTTTATCGCTGTGTCGTAGTCGTTGTTTCTAAGACTTCTGTTGGCCAAGCCGACTGCGGCATTTGCCGAAGGTTCGAGTTTGTAGAGATACTCGGCTGCAGTGAAGTACAGGTCAGACTCCGTGCATCCTACTGAACTCAACGAAGAAATGACTTCATTTAAGAAATTCTTATCATTTTTATTTGGTTCAATTTTATCTCCATAATATTCGATAAGAGTATTGCAATCGCCGGCTCCGCTGCTTACAAATCCGGCAACAATACCTTCTTTTACGGTAGCCAGATAATCGGCAGTTTGTTTATCGTTTGCCGCATTGGCATTAGCTATAGCCTGATCAATATATCCCGTTACGGTGAAATAGTCATTGAGGTATTGTTCTTTTTTGGAATTGTCTTTGTGATATTCTACCAGCGAGGCAGCCATAAAGTATCCGTAAGCATCCGACGGTTCCATTTTGTCTTTAGCCTCCTCGATAGCTTCTTTCAATCCTTCGTATACGAATTTTGAATCGGCCTTTTCACCCATCAATTCCATGTAATCATACACTTTGTATGCGATGATTTTCGACTTTCCTTCCTCTGCGCCGAAATATTTAAGGCGTGTGTCGTAGATTTCCATGACTTTGTCGAGCAAAGCTTGTTTCTTTGCCGGATCCGTTTCCTGTGCATATAAAGCTTTGAAGATGCGGGGTCCGTAGATGTAGATGTTCTTGCTTGCAGCCGGACAGTTTTCGTATGTGTAGGTCCAGGGAGCCACTGCATCTTTGAAGGCAGATGCTTTTACAGAAGTTTGCAACAAGCTCAAATTCATGAGACATTTAACGCTATCCTCCCCATGTCCATACGGAACTTTCGGGTCGTAGCCCGGTTTCTGTGCACTGGCTATTCCTATGGCAACGATGGCAAGAAGACAGGATAATAATAATTTTTTCATTTTTTCCTTTTGTTTTTAATTTGTTTTACCGATTTCTTTTTAGACGCTCTGCAAAAAGAAAAGTTTAATTTTTTAGTTACGTATCATACGTATCAATTGAATGCAAAATTAAAAGATAATTTCTTAGATGCAATTAGGTTACAAAAAAAAATGCACTTACAGAAGTTTTTTTGTTTTCCATTTTCCGTTTATTCTCGCTTTTTTCAAAATCATTATTCGAATTGTCTTTTGAAGAACCACAATTCGTTGATACTCATGCTCAGGCTGATTTTAAAAACTTCCTCTTTGATCATATACGTTGCATTGGGTTCGAGCAATGAATACCCAAATCCAATATTCAGCAGAGATACCCTCCCGTTATACATGTCTCTGAAAGGAATACCAAAACCCACATTAAAGCCATATTCCTTAAATCCATCAGTGCCGACAAGAGATGAATTGGTCGGATGGTATATATTTACATTGTTATACGAATTGGCAAAAGACAAACCGGCTCTGAAACGTATCCGCTGCAACAGGTTTCTGCTGAGTGGATCGTTTACATATTCGGCTCCGGCGCTTAATCTATATCTGTTATTGAATCTTGTTTCGGAAGTCATTCCGTCGAGATAGTCAGGATATTGCATATCTTTCCAGGTTTGGTATGAACCATCAATTCCTACCAGCAAATTATTGTTTCGATACGATATCCCTGCTCCGAAAGTATTTGGAAGCTGAAAGCTTTGGTGTGTAAGTGTATCGGATTCCAATTGTTGTGTGACTTGCCCCGACGAGTTGATCAGTCGATCGTAAGGATATATCGTTGATTCTGAATTTATTTTAGGTGAATACACAAGCCCCATCGTGATTGATTCTTCTCTACTGAGGGGATAGGTAAGCTGAAGTCCGAAGTCAAATTTCACATCGCTGAATCTGAATTTATCGGTTTTAATTCGCGCAAGAGTGTTCGAATTAATCAGAGGAAGTTGACGTGTGTGCTCGATGTTCCCAAAAAGGTATGAAACATTGGCTCCTATAGATGCAAACTTAAACAATTCCCAAGCAATTCCTCCATACACCTGGCTCAATCCTCCAGATCCACTATAAATTTCTTGATAGGTAAAATCGGTAGTGGATTGCTCACGACCGAAAGAATAACCAACTTTTGAATATGGAAGCAATCCAAAACTTCCGGCAATCTTACCAATCAGAGGAAATTGCATGGCTACGTAATCCAAATTTCCATTGTAGAGATTTTGCTTGTTCGATCCGTCCGAGTAAATGGAGTAGTGGCCGGAGATTCCATAGTCGAAAACAAAAGTAAGTGTATCGAGGCTTGAGTACGAAGCAGGGTTTCCCGGATTTACTTCTTGACTTCTTCTTAATCCGTAGCTAATTCCCCCCATCGACTCCGAAGCACCGATTGCGGGGTTAGAAAGCTGCCCATAGCCATAGCGACTGTAGAGTGAATTGGTGCCAACCTGTTGTGCAAAGGCAATGGAGGCGAATGCCCATAATGTAAGGAGCGGAAAGAGGCTTTTTATTACTTTCTTCATTCTGTTTTGCAAATAAAACACAATACCCTGCGAGTTTAGTCCCGAATGTATTTTTTGAACTGCAAAGATGACATATTTTTGGCTTGTAACCAACAAATTGGCTTAGTCTTGTTGTTAAAAAGACTAAAGTTTAATATTTGTAAACGGACGTGGTGTCGTAACGCGAGTATTGGCAACAACGTGCGTACGTCTTTCGGATTGATTAAGCCAAGAACGATGATTTTTTATTATTTCTTATTTAGATAGCCATTTCGTGTCAGGATTTGATCTATCGGTTTTCTTTTTTTGGGACGCAGTGGTTGCGTGCTATATCCGATTACGATGTCGAGCCAAACACGCTTCGATTGGGGAATGTTGAGAAGTTGCCGCATTTTCTTTTCGTCGAACCAGCCCAAAATGCACGAACCCAATCCTTCGGCATGTGCGGCGAGAACCATGTGTGCGGCGGCAATACCCAAATCGAGTTGCGCGTAATCCTTTTGTTTTATCCAACCTCCAACTCCGGACGACAAATTAACCTTTTCTTCTACCATCAAAATGTGAATAGGCGCCTGTTTTGTAAAATGATTGAGGCCCAACACACGCGTGGATGTGGCGTCGGCAACTTTATTTTTTAGCTCGGGATCATCCACCACAATCAGATGATAAGGCTGGGCATTGCATGCCGAAGGCGCATAACGCACTGCCTCGATGATTCGATCGAGCTTTTCTTTTTCTACCGGACGGTTGGGATCAAAAGCCCGATCGCTTTGTCTGGTCTTTACAAATTCTAAAAAATCCGCTCCTTCAATATTCATCCCAATAAATTTCGAGAATCGATTTTACGACCGAAAAGCCATCAATCGGCTGATATATTTTCCAATAATATCGAACTCAATATTGACTACTGATCCTTTTTCTATTTCGTGGAAATTGGTGAGCTCGTGCGTATAAGGGATAATAGCAACCGAAAAGCTATTATCCGTGGGGTTCACTACAGTCAGGCTCACGCCGTTAACGGTTACAGACCCTTTATCCACAGTTAAATATCCCCGCTTTGCCATTTCCGGGTTGAAAGCATATTCAAATGTGTAGTACCAGCTACCGTCAGCTTCCACAACATCCGTACATACGGCTGTCTGATCTACATGCCCCTGCACGATGTGCCCATCCAGTCGGCCATTCATCATCATGCTTCGTTCTACGTTAACTTTGCTGCCGGGCCTCAATATTCCGAGATTCGAACGATCAAGTGTTTCCTGTACGGCCGTAACGGTGTAGGTATTATCTTCTATTTTTACTACCGTGAGACATACGCCGTTATGCGATACGCTCTGATCAACTTTCAATTCGTTGACAAACGAGCACGTAAGCGTAATATCGAGATTGCTTTTATTTCTGTTTAGTGCAACTACGGTTGCAGCTTCTTCCACAATTCCTGAAAACATAATCCCTATTAAAAATCAATTAGTCATATCCTAAAAGCAGATTCACCAGATGGCAACACGTTGTTCCTTTGGAACATACATCGGATCGGTTTCCTTAATGTCAAAAGCTTCATACCATGCATCAATATGTGGCAATGCTCCGTTCACTCTCCATTTGCCGAGCGAATGGGGATCGATTTTGGTGAGACGAAGAATCTCTTCGTCGCGCACGTTTCCTGCCCACAAAAGTGCATAGGAAAGGAAAAAGCGTTGAGCCGGGGTAAATCCGTCGATTTTCTTGTTTTGTTTCGCCTGTTCGGTTTTCAGAAAGGCATTATACGCTATCTGCAATCCTCCCTGATCGGCAATATTTTCGCCCAGTGTAAAAGTACCGTTGGCATGTACGGTGTCGATCACTACAATGTTGTCATAAAAATCCACCAATACCTTTGCTCTTTCATCAAACCGACTAGCATCTGTGGGTGTCCACCAATCGGTAAGATTTCCTTCCTTGTCAAATTTTCGGCCCTGATCGTCGAATCCGTGAGTCATTTCGTGGCCTATCACAACTCCGATGCCGCCATAGTTGATGGCGTCGTCGCCGTTCATATAAAAAAACGGGGGCTGCAGAATGCCTGCCGGAAAGCAAATTTCATTGGAGGAGGGGTTGTAGTATGCATTGACCGTTTGAGGCGTCATATACCATTTTGTTTTGTCAACCGGTTTATTGAGGTCTTTTATCATATCGTTATACTCGTATTCGGCTGCGCGCATCATATTTGCCCAATACGAATCCTCTTTTATCTCCAGTGGTGTATAGTCTTTCCACTTATCGGGATATCCGATTTTTACGATGAATGCGGCCAATTTTTCGTGGGCTTTGGATTTTGTTGTGTCGCTCATCCATTCAAGATTATCGATGCGCTCACCCAATGATGTTTTAAGATTTTCAACAAGTTGAAGCATACGGTCTTTGGCCTGAGGAGGAAAATATTTTTCGACATACAGTTGACCTACGGCTTCACCCAAGGCACTGTTGACTGCGTCGATACTACGTTTCCATCGGGGTCGAAGTTCTTTGCTCCCGCTCATCTTTTTTCCGTAAAATTCGAAATTTGCATTCACAAACTCATCACTCAGGAAGTTTGCAGCGGAGTTGATGACTTTCCAGCTTAAATAATCTTTGATGTGATCGATAGGTTCTGTATGGATAAGCTGAATGGCGCGCCTGACGGGTTCTACTTGCGAAACATTTATACTGTCGGCATTAGCTGCCCCTACTTCTTCCAGATAGTACGCCCAATCAAATGGGGCAACTTTTTCATTCAGCTCGCTTACCAGATATTTGTGATAATTAAGTTCCGGCAAGCGACGCATCTCTTTCGTAATATGCGATTCGGCCAATTCGGTTTCGATTTTCATTACCACCGACGAGGCTTTTGCAGCATCAGCGTCGCTATATCCCGCATTTTTGAATTGTGTATTTATCAGTTTCCGGTACTCGTCTCGCAGCATTTTAGAGTGTTCGTCGTCGGCCAGATAATATTCTCTGTCTCCCAATCCTATCCCCGATTGAGCGAGTTGGGCAATATTCATGCTGCTGTTTTTGTCGTCAGGGCCTACATAAAAACCGAAAAATGGGTTTGACGCATATTTCCCGATTTTAGCTATGAGGCGTATAATCTCTTTTTCGGTGTTGGCGGCCGCAATTTCCTCAAGAAAAGGTCTGATAGGGGCTGCTCCTTCGGCATTCAATTTCACGCTATCAATTCCCATTTTATACAGATCGCTTACCTTTTGTGCATTCGAACCAAAGGCGTTGTTTTTTTTACTGAGCTCTTCGATGAGCTCCTTTATTTGTTTCTGGTTTTCTTCTCGCAATTTGTCGAAAGTGCCATAGCGTGAATATTCGTCGGGTATGGGATTGGCTTTTTGCCAACCGCCTGTGGCATACTGATAGAAATCTGCACCCGGGGCTACTGTGGTGTCGAGATTTGCAAGATTCAAGTCTTGCTTTTGTTCTGAGGTATTGTTCTGCGAACAATTGCCTAACATTGTCATAGTCAACAGCATTAATAATAAAAAATGTGGTTTCATTTTTAAAGGGATGATTTTCAAATACTCAACCGCAAAAGTACGAATTTATTTGGTGGGGAGAAATACGGAAAGCAAGTTTTTTTTAATAAGTTGCTCAAAATCTCTTTGTGGCGATTTTCCCGATAAGCAATGTTTCTCTGCTTGAGTATTTCCGGAATGAAGCTTTAACCATAAACCGTCAGAAATGTTTGAAGATAACACTTCTGACGGTTTATTTATCTTTAGTTGTTCCGCTTTTACGCGAATTTCTTCATCTCTTCCACGATTAATTTTCGTGTGTTTTCCGTTACCGGCACCAAAGGTAGTCTCAATTCGTTTTCGATTAATCCCATTTCGTGGAGCACGCATTTTACTCCGGCCGGATTGCCATCTACAAACATCAGTCGAAACAATTCGTCGAAATGAGTTTTCATGCGTTTTCGTGCTTCATCGATCTTACCCTTCAACGCATCGTGTACCAAGTCGCTCATCTGTTTGGGATAAGCATTGCCAAAAACCGAAATGACGCCAATTCCTCCGCTTTCGACAATGTCAATCGTGGTAGCATCGTCGCCCGAAATCACCTTAAATCCTTCGGGGGCACCGGTAATGATTGCACGAATCTGATCCAGATTGCCCGATGCTTCTTTAATGGCGACTACGTTTTTGCATTCGCGTGCGATGCGAAGCGTTGTTTCGGCGGTCAAGTTCACGCCTGTCCGGCCCGGAACGTTATAAAGGATAACCGGCCGAGGAGATGCCTCGCTTATCGCACGATAGTGCTGAAAAAGACCTTCCTGTGTGGGTTTGTTGTAATAAGGCGTTACGGAAAGTATGGCATCTACGCCATCAAAGTTGAGCGTTTTGAGTTGTTGCACCACGCCGGCAGTATTATTCCCGCCGACCCCCATGACGATGGGCATGCGTCCGCCAATTTTGCGTACTACGGCACTTACGATTTCAGATTTCTCCGATTCGGAAAGCGTGGGCGTTTCAGCTGTAGTGCCAAGTGCCACAATGTAATCGGTACCATTTTCCAAATGAAAATCGAGTAGGCGATCGAGTGCTTCAAAATCTACCGCTTTGTCCTTGCGAAACGGGGTAACCAAAGCCACTCCCATTCCTTCTAAATGTATTGCTGACATGAAATAAGTGAATTTACTTGCCTTTTTGGATTAGATGATAATCTATAAAAAACAAAATGCCATTAACTTAATCAAAATAACATCACAAAGATAGAAATTTTTTTAATGTCATAGTCGGCATTTTCAAAAAAACAAAAATATCGAATCAAAAAGTTGTTTTTTTGCGAAAATTACTATATTTGTGGCTGCAACTTTTCTATTGTTTTCTAATACAGATAAAGCATCAAAAAAACTTTTCTTTAGGTGCTTGCCGAAGTCGAAAACGTCGAATATGCACACGTGTTCTCAAAATTCTCAATTCCTTAATCGTTCATTGCATCTAATAATTTTACATGATGATATGAAAACAACATTCTTTTACAAATTGTTATTTTTCGCATTATTTTTTTCAGGTTTGTATGCGGAAATAATTAGAGCACAGGAAAATATGCCCAGAATGGGTATATGCACCAGGTATAGTAATGCAGAAATGCTTCAGCAGGCAGGATACAGTTACGTTGAAGAAGGAGTGGGCAAATTTCTTATTCCCGACAAAAGTGATGAGGAGTTTTCTGCAATTCTCGATGATGCATCTCGTTATTCGCTTCCCGTTGAGGCCTGCAACGGTTTTATTCCGTCATCCATGAAAAGTGTCGGCCCTGATGCCGTGCACGTACACATATTACAGTATATGGAAACTGCCTTTAAGCGAGCGCAACAGGCGGGTGTCGAAATTATCGTGTTTGGAAGCGGTGGCTCGCGCAATATCCCTGAAGGATTTTCGCGCAGCGAAGCCCGTCGGCAATTCATCGATTTATGCAAACAAATGGCACCGATAGCCAAAAAATATGGCGTAACGGTTGTTTTGGAGCCATTAAATTCCAAAGAATGCAATTTCATCAATTCGGTTGCCGAAGGAGGGGAAATTGTGAAAGCCGTAAATCATCCCAATTTCAGGCTTTTGGCCGATATTTATCACATGAAGATGGACAACGAAAATCCGGAAAATATCGTGAAATACGGAAAACTGATCAAACATGTTCATATTGCCGAAAAACAGGACAGAGCTGTTCCGGGAACCTATAATGAAGACTTTCGGCCCTATTTCGACGCTTTGCGAAAAATAGACTACAAAGGGCGCATATCCATCGAAGCACAATGGAAGGACATGCAGACACAAGCGCCCATTGCCATCGAAACCATTAAAAAACAATTCAATAACTAATCATGGAAACAAGAAGAAATTTCATTAAAAAATCGGCAATGGGTGTTGCCGGACTTGCCGTCGGCAGTACGTTGAATATGTCGGCAAAAAGTTATGCCAATATCATGGGCGCTAACGACCGCATTCGGGTAGGCGTGCTTGGCTTTTCGAATCGCTTCAAGGACTCTCTTGGAAAATCTTTTCTGAAATATGCCAAGGAGATGAATTTCGAGCTGTACACTATTTGCGATATTTGGAGTCGTCGTTGCGAAGAAGGGCAGGCATGGTATAACAAGCAGACCGGCGAAACCATTCGTACGGCTCGAAACACGGACGAACTCTGGACTCAAAAGCCCGACGCCGTCATCATCAGTACGGCCGATTTTCAACATGCGCTGCTCACGGCGGAAGCCGTCAAGGCCGGATGTCATGTGTACGTAGAAAAACCTTTTGCCGAAACAATGGATGATGCCAATTACGCACTAAAGGCCGCCAAGGAAGCAAACAAAGTCATTCAGGTTGGATCGCAACGACGCAGCGGAGTCAATTATCAAGCGGCCTACGACTATATCCGATCGGGTAAATTCGGAAAAATCATTGCCGTCGAAATGACGTGGAATGTCAATCAACCCGGCCGGTGGAGATTACCTCAGCTCACAAAAGAAATTCGCGAACAGGATACCGATTGGAAGCGTTTTTTGATGAATCGCCCTTACGAACCCTGGGATCCGCGAAAATACCTCGAATATCGTTTGTTCTGGCCATATTCTTCGGGCATACCGGGACAATGGATGGCCCATCAAATCGATACGGTACACTGGTTCTCGGGCTTGCAATATCCGCGGTCGGCAGTGGCTAACGGAGGAATATATATGTGGAACGACGGACGAACCAATTACGACACGGTGACGGCAGTCCTCGATTATGGCGACAGCAAAGAAAAAGTGCCGGGCAACGGTTTTCAGGTAATCTATTCGTCTCGACAGAACAATTCCTCCGGAGGTACGAAGGAATGGTATTTTTCTAACGGAGGCAAACTCGATCTCGACACAAACGTTGTGAGTAGCGAAGGTGGACTGACAGAGCGTTATGCGGCCGAGATGGGAATGAAACCATTTTTACTCGAACCTTTCGAACTGCCGCAAATAAAGGTGGAAACGGGTTCGAACACAGGGTCGGATCCTTTAACCAATGCGCATATGAAAAATTGGATGGATTGCGTACGCGCCAACAATCTTAAGACGAATGCACCCGTGGAAGCCGGCTATAGCCATTCCATTGCCGATATCATGGTTACGGCTGCTTTGCGAACCGGGCAGCGTGCTATTTTCGACGAAACGACCAAACAAGTTATGGCGGGCGGGAAGATTTTCAAATATTGACGCGATACCCGTAAATGTGAATTTAAAAAAAGAGGCTGTGTGAGCTCACGCAGCCTCTTTTACATGGAATGTGCAAAAAAATGTTCTATAAAACCCGCACCTCGTAAGTTACGGGAACGGCTTTTTTGTACATCGCCAATACGCCGCAATATTGGTCGAAAGAAATTTTGCATGCTCTTTCGAGTTTCTCTATCGGAAGGTTTTCGCCTTCAAATTCGTAAATTACTTTTATCGATGTGTATTGTTTGGGATGCTCATCGCTTACTTCGGCCTCAATTCTGATGTCGAAGTTGGTAACCTTCAATCGCATTTTTTGAACAATTTCGATTACATCGAGGCCAGTACAACCGGCCGCAGCAACCAAAAGTAGTTTTTTCGGACGCGGCCCGGCATCATTGCCTCCTTCTTCTTTGGCTAAGTCTATTACGATGTTGTGTCCATCCACATCGGTCTCGAAAATATTATTTTCTTTCCATACAGTTTTGATAGAATGTAATGTCATTTTGATACTTTTTGTTTTGAATTATTCTATCTATTAAACAAATTAATTCATAATTGGTTTGATCTGTGGAAAAATATTATAATCTGTTTTAGCACAATGTGTTACGTTGAGATTATTTTCTTGTATTGTGTTTTTGCGTCTTATTTTTTGTTACTTTTGTACTAAATAATACTGTTATGACCGATATTAATGCTAAAGTATTGCTCATTTATACCGGGGGAACCATCGGCATGGTTGAGAATCCTGAAACCGGTGCGCTCGAACCGTTCAACTTCAGTCATTTGGGCTCGAATGTGCCGGAAATTCAAAGATTAAATTTCAGCGTCGATACCTATTTGTTCGATCCTCCCATCGATTCGTCCGACGTTTCGCCGGCAAAATGGCAGGAAATGGCCGGAATAATCGAGGATAATTACGAGGGATACGATGGTTTCGTTATTCTGCACGGAACGGATACAATGGCATATACCGCTTCGGCTCTGAGCTTCATGTTGGAAAATCTTACCAAGCCGGTTATTTTTACCGGATCGCAATTACCTATCGGAAAATATCGCTCGGATGGAAAAGAAAATCTGATTACTGCACTCGAAATCGCTGCCGACAAAGATCCGGACGGCAATCCCATGGTCCCTGAGTTGTGTATTTATATGCAAAATTTGTTGATGCGGGGCAATCGGACGATGAAGGTTAGTGCTGATGATTTCAGTGCTTTCAATAGTCCAAATTATCCTTATTTGGCAGAGGTTGGAGTGGATATTCGCTATGAATACAAATTCATTCTTCAGCCCGATTATAGTAGTCCTGCCACATTCAACTACGCTCTCGATCATCATGTTTCTGTGTTGAAACTTTTTCCGGGTATTACTCCCGAAGTGGTACATGCTCATTTGTCTGTACCGGGGTTGAAAGGGGTTGTTCTCGAAACTTATGGTTCGGGTAATTCGCCAAGTGCGAAGTGGTTTATCGATTTGTTGCATGAGGCAGTTGATCGAGGAATTGTTGTGGTAAATGTCACGCAATGCTTGTATGGATCGGTGGAAATGCATCGTTACGAAAATGGGCAGAAACTACAAAAGGCAGGAGTCGTAAGTGGCTTCGACATGACTACCGAGGCCGCTCTTGCCAAGCTGATGATTTTGTTTGGTGCGGGCAAAACGCCCGACGAAGTTACTCGCCTTATGCCTGTATCGCTTCGTGGAGAACTTACCCAACGTTAGTTTTGCTTGCTTAAATGTGTAAATTGTTCGAATCTATTCTCTTCCTTTTTTAAGGCCCTAAAGCGATATCATGCCCTAAATCGTTATCTTTGCATAGAAAAAAATGAAGATTATGGCGATGAATAACTTGGATTACGGTGTCATAGGCAACTGCCGCACTGCCGCACTTATTTCGAAGGAAGGCAGCATCGATTGGTTTTGCCTTCCCGATTTTGATTCTCCTTCCGTTTTTTCCAAATTACTGGATGAAAACAAAGGGGGTAGTTTTTCTTTTGAAGTTTCGTCCGATTACGCGATCTCTCAAAAATATTTCAAGAATACAAATATCTTATCCACCTGGTACGAATCGGAAGAAGGGGCATTCGTGGTTTACGATTATATGCCCCGTTATCGCACCATCGAACAAAGATATTATTTGCCTCCCGAAATTCATCGCTACCTCAGAGTTATAAGAGGAAAACCACGCTTATCGGTTTGCTACGATCCCAAAATGAATTACGCTACCGAGTCCGTTGTTCATGAAAAATACAGGGACTATATCAAAACCACTTCGGTAGTGAACGACCGAAACGAAATTTATTTGTACAGCAGTGTCGATTTCGATACCATACTCAATGGTGAGGAATTTCGCTTGTCCTCCGACGAATTTTTTTTGCTTTCGTACACTCAGAAACTTATCCCGATTGATTTAGAAAGAATTCATCTTGATTATGAACGAACCAAAGTTTATTGGCTCAACTGGACCAATCGTTCGCGAAAATTTCTCGAATACGAAGATATGATCAACCGAAGCCTGCTGGTTATCAAATTGATGTCATACCATTCCACAGGTGCAATGATTGCCGCGCTCACTACCAGTTTGCCCGAATCTATCGGTGAGTGTCGCAATTGGGATTATCGGTTCTGCTGGTTGCGCGATGCCTCTATGTCTATCAGCTCCCTTGTGTACATGGGGCATAAAAATGTTGCCGAGCGCTTTATCGGGTTTGTGAAAAACTTGCTGCGTTCGCGCGATGATGTTTTTCAAATAATGTATGGTATCAGGGGCGAAAGAGAGTTGACGGAGGTCGAGCTTACTCACTTGTCGGGCTACGAAAATTCTTATCCCGTAAGAATCGGTAATGCCGCTTTTACACAAATTCAAAACGATTCGCCGGGATATTTACTGGATGTTATCTATAAATATTACCTTTATTTTCCCGGTACGCTGGATGAGATTGAGGAAATGTGGGAGATTGTGAGATTTATTGCCCGTTCGGTTTCGCAAACATGGCAGATGCCCGATCACAGTATTTGGGAGTTTCGCACACGAAAATTGAATTTTGTTTTTTCGAAAGTGATGAGCTGGGTGGCCATGGATCGGGCTACGGCTATCGCCGAACTACTTCATAAAAACAGTTATGCCGAGCTTTGGAAAACCGAGAGTGAGAAAATTAAAGCCGATATTTTCGAAAAAGGATGGAAGGAGGAGATGCAATGTTTTTCGCAGGCCTACGAAAACAATGATTACGATTCTTCACTTTTGCTGATGCATTATTATGGGTTTATCGATGCCAATGACGAGAGGTTTGTCAAGACGGTCAAATCTATTCGTCAACATCTGCAATATAAAGGATTGATGTACAGGTATAAATCGGCTGACGATTTTGGTCATCCTTCCTCTTCGTTCACCGTGTGCAATTTTTGGATGATACAGGCTCTTTATGCTATTGGCGAGAAGGAAGAGGCACGTCGCATGTTTGATTCCATTGTGGCCTATGCCAATCATGTGGGATTGTATAGCGAAGATTTCGATTTCGAAACGGGTCGTTTACTGGGTAATTTTCCTCAAGCCTATTCTCACTTGGCATTTATTAATGCGGCAACACTGTTCTCCGAAGAAAAAGTTGTATCGAAATTTATTCGGCCATAATCTCTTTTTCGGGGGATTGCGGCTTGAGGTATATCTTTGCAAACGAATCGGGATATTTTTCGTTAATGAAATCAATCATCTTTTCGCGAATATCTACGCGTAAATCCCAATTTTTGGATGAATCGGAGCTGCTTACCAAAATTCGCAGTTCCTTATACCATTGTTTTGCATCCGTAATTTGGATGTTCTGAACGCGGCCATCCCAGTTGGGATTTGCTTCTACAAGGGTTTTCAATTTCTCTCTGAGCGGTTCTACCGGAAGATCGTACGAAACATACAGAAATACCGACCCAAGTATGTTTGACGTGTTTCTGGTCCAATTCTGTATGGGCTTTTGGAGAAAATAATCTATGGGGACTATCAAACGACGTTCGTCCCAGATTTTTACTACGGCATACGTAATATTGATTTCTTCGATACGGCCCCATTCTCCTTCTATAACGACTACATCGTCCAATCGAATGGGTTGTGTAAATGCAATCTGAACTCCCGAAAGTACTTGCCCTACGCTTCGCTGGGCGGCCAACCCGACCACAACGCCGATGACGCCTGCCGAAGTCAATATACTCACGCCGATGCTTCGAAGCGATTCGATCGACATCAAAGCTATCGATATAAAAATAACCGAAACCGAAATAATCGTTATTTTTTCGATCATACTCAATTGAGTTAATCGCTTGCGGGCTTCTAGGTTGTTCGCATTTTCGATGTTGAGTTTGTTCCGGAAATATCGAAATATGGCTCTTATTGTTTGTATGAGCACCCAACCTATAATCAGAATTAAGAGTATCTGGCTTATTTTCTGCAATGTCTCGAATATTTGGGCGTCGTCCTTCAGATAGGTGCTGAATGTACTCAACAAGGTCGAGAAGATCAGCCATAGCGCCGGCAACCGAACCATTCGAATGATGATGTCGTCTATCGGACTTTTTGTCTTTTGTGCCCGTTTCTGTAGTTTTTTTGATAAGGCATTCAAAAGAAATACAAGAATGAGGAATATCGCAGCAAATGCTATGAACAGAACTAAGTATCTACTCGATGGATAACGCTCAAAAAGTTGATCAAACCATTCCATATTATATTGCTGAAAAAATTAAGAGATGAGTTTTGTCAAAAAAGGAATTACTTTGGATTGTAGCGATATTCGGTATTTGGCGATGGGCGAAAAATCTCCTACTTTTATACTGATCCCGTCGCTCGGGATTGCGCGAAACATATCTTCATCGGTGGTGTCGTCGCCAATTACCAGCACAAAGTCAAATTTTTCTTTCTGCATGCGCCGCTTTATTTCGGTGCCTTTATTGAATGCAGATGGCTTTATTTCCAATATTTTATTACCCGGAACAATTTGTAGATTCAGCCTTGTGCAGGGCTCTATTAGCGCCCTCACCAATTGTTCTTCGCGCAAATTGGCCAACCATGTATCGGCCTTGCGATAGTGCCACACAAGAGCTGTATTTTTTATTTCTAACCACGAATTGGGAGTTTTTTCTATCGTGCGTTGTATGATGTCCAATATTTCGGAATCCCATTGCTCGATTTTTTTAAAATTTTCGTGCCATTCGCCATTTTCCTTATACAGTGCACTATGTTCCGCCGAAAGATCTATTGGCAAATCACCAAACCATTTTTCTAACATCTCACTGCTTCGTCCACTGTTGATCACCACGTGGTTAGCCGGATCTTTGGCCATTTTTTCGAGTAACGAAAGCAGTATGGGTGAAGGAGCCGCTTCTTCCGGCTTTTTATAAAAAGGCGCAAGTGTTCCGTCATAATCGAGTACGAGCAGCCTGTGTGACGATCTGTCGTATTGTCGTTTGATCTGTGCCAATTGTTTCTTATCGATGATTTTCTGGTAAATTTCTTCGTTTTGTTTTTTGATATAGGATAATTCCTTGACAAAATCGTTAGCCCATTTTTGAACGGTTTGATTGGAAATTGTTTTTTGCATTCTCCATAAGCGTTCTTTTTTTTCATGTTCACTCATTGTGATGGCTTGCAAAATGGCATTCTCTATTTCGTTGGCATCCATCGGGTTGATGATAATCGCATCGGTAAGTTCGATAGCTGCACCTGCCATTTCGCTCAGTATCAGCACGCCGGGTTTTTCACGTTTCGATGCGAGATATTCCTTTGCCACCAGATTCATTCCGTCGCGAAGAGGCGTAACCAGCGCTATATCTGCAACATCATACATGGCCGAGAGGCCTTCGAAATCGAAGCTTCGATAGTAATAATGGATAGGTGTCCATCCCACGGTGGCATACTTGCCGTTGACCTGCCCGATTGTTTGATCGATACGTGTTTTCAGATCGGCATATCTCTCTACATTGTCGCGCGAAGGTGTAACGATCATGGCCAGCGAAACTTTTTCGCGATATTCGGGATGATTCTCCAAAAATTGTGCAAACCCTTTTATTCTGTTGAGAATCCCTTTGCTATAGTCCAAACGATCTACGGATAATATGATAGTCTGATTGCCCAATTTCTTTTTCAGCTCGGCCGATTCTTTTCTCACTGCCGGAAGCAGAGCCGCATCGTGATATTTTTGGTAGTTGATTCCCATCGGAAAAGCATCCACATGTACGGTTCGGTCCTGAAGTTTTATTTCATCCAAATCGCAATTGAGATCGAGAACCCGATAAAGCGAACTGATAAAATGGCGCATGTAGTCGTGTGTATGCAGACCAATAAGGTCAGCCCCAAGTAAGCCTTCCAACAACTCTTTCCTTTCGGGGAGTACCCTGAATAGCTCGAATGATGGAAACGGAATATGATGAAAATATCCGATATTTGCCTGTGGTTTGTGGTCTCGAATCTTTTTGGGGAGCAACATCAATTGATAATCCTGTATCCAAACGATATCGTTTTCATCGATGAAGGGTAATGATTCTTCGCAAAACAGTGTATTGACTTCCTTATATGCTTCCCAAAAGCATGAGCCGTATTCGATATAGGAGAAAAAATAATGACAGAGTGGCCACAAAATGCTGTTGCTGTATCCTTCGTAGTATTTTTCAATTTGTTCCTGGCTAAGAAAGACAGGATGAAAATGCATGGCGTGCAGCCTTCGGGTTATTCGTTTTTGGAGGCTTTTGTCGTCCACGTAAATTCCTGGCCATCCAACCCAAAATTTTTCTATGGACGTATCCAATGAACTCAGCCCGGTAGCTAATCCGCCTTCACTTCGTTTGATGCTGTATGAATTGTTTTTTTCTTCGATTTTTACGGGTAAACGGTTTGCAATAATCACTAATTTCATACGCTTAGATATTAAATCCAAAAAACGACATATTCTTTCCTCTCTCGAAGTTTTATTTTTGCGTCCACTCTCGTTTTCAATTAAAATGGAATAAAGCAGTAAATGTTTTCATGTATAAAACGTCAAATATTAAAGAAAGATTATTTTTTAACCTTTTTTCAATATGAATCTAATCATTTTTCTTCTCGCATTATCGTATTGAACAAGAATTATATGAGAGTGTATATGTCAATAGTAATTTCGTATTGACTCGTCATCAAACTGTTTAATTTAGTTTTATACATTTCCTGAAAATTCGTTCCGGCCACGGTGACTGTGTTGATTGTCCTTCAAATTCGAGAGAAAGGTTATCGGTTTAACTCGATATGGATAAGTTAACAAATAAAAAAACTTGCATAGTGGTTGAATCGGTTCCAGAAGAAATTTTCTGTGCTTTTTCAGACGATCGTCTCGTGAATCTTCGTTCCATGTTTCCGTCGTATTTCCGTCGTACTTGGTTCGAATGAAGTTTATTCATACTTTCGATCATTTCCCGATTCTCTAAAATAAAGCAACCTGCACCAAAAAGCTTTTCCGAAAGAGGATGCTATTTGCAGTAAAAATACAGGAAATGAGCTGCTTAATTATTTTAGAAAAAAAATCGATAGGGCAGTTCAACATACAAAAAGTCGGTTTTCCCCGTTCGTTGAACATGGCGACAAACCTTTAAATCTCCGCTAAAATTCGACTTAAGAGTTATAAAAAGATAATATTCTTTGCTTGATCCACAATTTTATAGTAATTTCGTTGCTAATTTTGAGGTTTATTTCAAACGGAAAATAATAATCCGAAACTATTTAAATATTTCATACTAATCCTATGGCTAAAGAAAAAACTTACTTGACCTGTGACGGGAATCAGGCTGCCGCTCATATTGCATATATGTTTAGTGAAGTTGCCGCCATTTATCCCATCACGCCATCCTCAACTATGGCCGAATATGTGGACGAATGGTCTGCCGCCGGTCGTAAAAATCTTTTTGGACAACCGGTACTGGTTCAGGAAATGCAATCCGAAGCCGGTGCAGCCGGAGCTGTTCACGGTGCTTTGCAGGCTGGGGCACTAACCACCACCTTCACTGCTTCACAAGGGCTATTGCTCATGTTGCCGAATATGTATAAAATTGCCGGTGAACTTTTGCCGTGTGTGTTTCATGTTTCAGCTCGAGCTATAGCTTCACATGCCTTGTCCATTTTTGGCGACCAACAGGATGTGATGGCAGTTCGTCCTACCGGTTTTGCACTCTTTGCCACCGGTTCGGTGCAGGAGGTGATGGATCTGGCTGCCGTTGCTCATTTGGCTTCTCTCGAAAGTCGAGTTCCATTTGTGCACTTTTTTGATGGATTTCGCACCTCGCACGAAATTCAAAAGATTGAGGCCCTTAGCAACGAAGACATTCTCCCGCTTGTAAACCGGGAAGCCTTGGCCGCTTTTCGTAATCGCGCACTCGGCCCCGATAAGCCCGTAACCAGAGGAACAGCTCAAAACGATGATATTTATTTTCAGGCAAAGGAAGCTGCTAATCCTTTTTACGAAGCAGTGCCCGATATCGTCGAAAAGTACCTCGAAAAAATGGCGGAGGTTACGGGTCGCAAATACGGATTGTTCGATTACTACGGCGATCCCGAAGCCGACCGGGTGATTATTGCGATGGGCTCCGTTACCGAAACAATTCGCGAAGTGGTCGATTTTTTGCGTGCCAAAGGAGAAAAAGTCGGCGTGGTAGCCGTTCATCTCTATCGTCCTTTCAAGGCTGAAGCATTTCTGTCGGCAGTTCCCAAAACAGCGAAGCGAATCGCCGTGCTCGATCGTACAAAAGAATCGGGCGCACTCGGACAGCCACTTTATCTCGATGTGAAAGATTGTTACTACGGCCGTCCCGACGCCCCCGTAGTGGTGGGTGGTGTTTACGGATTGTCATCGAAAGATACTACGCCAAGTCAAATCATTTCGGTATTTGAAAATCTGACAATGAAAATGCCCAAAAACGATTTTACGATCGGTATCGTAGATGATGTAACCTTTAAGTCGCTTCCCGTCAAAGAGGAGGTGGCTATGGATGAAACTACTTACGAAGCCAAATTTTACGGACTCGGATCGGATGGCACGGTTGGCGCTAACAAAAACTCGATCAAGATTATCGGAGATAATACCAATAAATATGTTCAAGCATATTTTGCTTACGATTCCAAGAAATCAGGAGGATTCACCTGCTCACATCTTCGTTTTGGCGACAAACCCATTCGATCAACTTATTTGGTGAATACCCCCAATTTTGTGGCATGTCATGTTCCGGCATATCTTTATTTATATGACGTTACCAGAGGCTTGAAAAAGAATGGCACATTCCTGCTCAACTCTTTATGGCCGAAAGAAGAAGTGCCGAATCATCTGCCCGACAAAGTGAAAAAATATTTCGCTCAAAACAATATCAAACTCTATATCATCAATGCTACCAGCATTGCCGAGGAGCTTGGATTGGGTGGAAGAACCAATACAATTTTGCAATCCGCTTTCTTCAAGATTTCTAACGTTATTCCTTATGAATTAGCAGTAGAACAGATGAAGAAATTCATCGTGAAGTCCTACGGGAAGAAGGGTGAAGATGTGATCAGAATGAATTATGCTGCCGTTGATCGTGGTGGTGAAATCGAAGAGGTCGAAATCCCGAAAGAATGGGCTGATATTGTAGTGGGTGATGAACAGAACGATGATGCCCCCGAATTTATACAAAAAGTTGTTCGTCCGATGAACGCTCAGCGCGGATATGACCTTCCCGTTTCTGTATTTTCAGGACGAGAAGACGGCACTTGGGAAAATGGTACTACAGCTTATGAGAAACGCGGAGTTGCCACCTCTGTTCCCCTTTGGAATGCCGAAAATTGCATCCAATGCAATCAGTGTGCTTATGTGTGTCCGCATGCTACCATCCGACCGTTTGTACTCGATCAGAATGAACAACAACAGCTCGGAGAAGACGTAGTAATGCTTAAGGCACAAGGCCGTCAGTTCTCCGGAATGGCTTTTCGTATCCAGGTGGATGTGCTCGATTGTTTGGGATGTGGAAATTGTGCCGACGTTTGTCCCGGCAATAGAGGAAAGAAAGCTCTCGAAATGGTTCCAATCCAAACTCAGTACGAAAACCAGAAAAACTGGGATTTCATGGTGAAAAATGTTTCGAGCAAAGCTCATTTGGTGGATACAAAACTTAACGTCAAAAATTCGCAGTTTGCCACACCGTTGTTCGAATTTTCCGGTGCTTGTGCAGGTTGTGGCGAAACTCCTTACATTAAGCTCATTACTCAGCTTTATGGCGATCGGATGATGATTGCCAACGCCACAGGGTGTTCTTCTATTTATGGAGCATCAGCTCCCGCTACTCCATACACCAAGAATGATCAAGGTCGCGGACCTGCTTGGGCCAATTCTCTTTTCGAAGACAATGCCGAATTTGGCTTCGGATTTGTATTGGCTAATGGTTCGATGCGAAACCGCATCCATTCGCTCATGCAGTCCGGCATTGCCTCCAATGATTTCTCGGAAGAAGAAAAGCTGTTGTTCGGCGAATGGATCGACAACAAGGACGATGGCGAAAAATCAAAAGAAATTTCCGATAAATTAATTCCTTTGCTGAAACAGAATCAGAGCGAGACTGCCAAAGAATTGCTCAAACTCGAACGTTATTTCGTGAAAAAGTCGATCTGGGTTTTTGGCGGTGATGGTTGGGCATACGATATCGGTTTCGGAGGACTTGATCACGTATTGGCAATGGGGCAGGATATCAATGTGCTTGTTCTTGATACTGAAGTGTATTCCAATACTGGTGGGCAATCTTCTAAATCTACGCCTATAGCAGCAGTTGCCAAATTTGCGGCTGCAGGTAAGCGCATTCGCAAGAAAGATTTGGGGATGATTGCCACGACCTATGGTTATGTTTATGTCGCACAAGTGTCTATGGGAGCCAGTCAGAGCCAGTTCCTCAAGGCTCTGAAAGAAGCTGAAAGCTATAAAGGTCCATCGCTTATTATCGCTTACTCTCCATGTATCAGTCATGGATTGAAAAAAGGGATGGGAAGTGCTCAATCTGAAGAAAAATTAGCCGTCGAATGTGGATATTGGCATTTGTGGCGTTACGATCCCCGATTGGAAGATGAGGGTAAAAATCCTTTTATTCTCGACAGTAAGGAGCCGGATTGGAACAAATTCGATGATTTCCTTCGTGGCGAAGTGCGATATACATCTCTCGAAAAATCCTTCCCCAAAGAAGCTGCGGATCTCTACAAAGCAGCAAAAGAGAATGCACAATGGCGATATCGTTCCTATAAGCGAATGGCAGAAGCCCATTTTTCGGCTCCCGCCATTGATAATGCTGAAGTAATTAGCACGGCTGACCAGGATTAAGATATTTGTTTCATGGATATATGTGATAAAAAAGCGAATCAAACAGATTCGCTTTTTTATGTTACAGGTTTGTCGGGTGCAAGAAATGATGCAATCGAAAATTATCCACGGATAATGTCTGATCGTTTTAAATTGGCCAATGACACTTTAAAAAATAGCAGCGGTGTTTAATCGGGTTAGATATTAAAGTGTTATCTTTGTGTAATGAAATTGCGAACACGATGAAGATTCAAATCATTAATGGGCCTAATCTCAATTTGCTCGGTACGCGCGAACCCGAAATATATGGCAACAATTCGTTTGTCGATTATTTAACCGTACTAAATGCAATTTTTTCGGATATCGAAATTTCTTATTTTCAGTCGAATAGTGAAGGGGAAATCATCGATAAAATTCAGGAAGCCGGGTTTGGCTGCGATGGAATTGTTTTGAATGCCGGCGGATATACGCATACCTCGGTGGCTATTCGCGATGCCATCAAGGCTGTTCCCACGCCGGTTGTCGAAGTGCATATCTCAAATGTATATGCTCGCGAGGAGTTCCGGCATCATTCTATGCTTTCGGCCGTATGCAAAGGGGTGGTAGCAGGTTTCGGATTCGACTCGTATCGATTGGCTATTCAATCTTTTCTCATTCCCGATGTCTTATTAAATAAATCAACCCTCTCTCATACGTAAAATTTATAATGTTTTCTATACACTATTATGCATAAACATACAAAAATTATTGCCACTATTTCCGATAAACGATGCGATTCGTCATTTATTCGACAACTTTTCGACGAAGGAATGGACGTTGTGCGCATGAATTCTGCGCATATCAATGAAGAAGGATTTATCAGAATAGTTGAAAACGTCAGGGCGGTTTCTAATCGTATTGCCTTACTTTTGGATACCAAAGGACCTGAGATTCGTACAACCATAGCGGAGGCTCCTTATGAGCTGAAAACAGGTGATATTGTCCGTGTAGAGGGAAATCCTGCCGGCATTTCTTCTCGTGAATGCATCTATGTGTCTTATCGTAATTTGGCCAACGACATAAAGGTCGGCGAAGATATTCTGATTGATGACGGCGAAATAGGATTGAAAGTCATTGAAGCGGCTTCCGATCATCTGATATGCAGCGTTCAAAACGATGGAGTTGTCGGCAGCCGCAAGAGTGTCAACATTCCCGGCGTTCGCATCAACTTGCCGACAATCACCGATCGCGACCGCGAGTTTATTGCTCTTGCCGTTAAATACGACATCGATTTCATTGCTCATTCCTTTGTGCGGAGCAAAGAAGATGTGCTCGAGGTTCAACAGATTCTCGATTCATATAACAGTCCGATTAAGATTATTGCTAAAATCGAGAATCAGGAAGGCGTAGACAATGCCGACGAAATTCTCGATGTTGCTTATGGCATTATGGTAGCGCGTGGAGATTTAGGTATCGAGGTTCCTCAAGAAAAAATTCCGGGTATTCAGCGAGTTCTTATCCGTAAAGCCATACATCACAAAAAACCGGTTATAGTGGCCACGCAGATGCTGCAATCGATGATTGAAAACCCACGTCCTACACGCGCCGAAGTTACCGATATCGCCAATGCCATTTTCTATCGCACCGACGCTATGATGTTGAGTGGAGAAACGGCTTTCGGTAAATATCCCGTAGAGGCTGTCCGCACCATGACTAAGGTTTCATTCGAGGCTGAGAAAACCAAATTGGCCGAAAATGACATTCGCGTGCCCTACGATTTGGATGAGGAGCAGGAGGTAACTGTTTTTCTTGCAAAACAGGCAGTAAAATCGGAGACACGGCTCAATACGAAAGCAATCATCACCGATAGTCATACCGGTCGCACGGCACGTGTGTTGGCTGCCTTTCGCGGACCAAGTCCCGTGTATGCTATGACCACTACCGATCGCCTCGCAAGAGAGTTATCCCTGTCTTACGGAGTGTGGGCCGAACATCAGCCGGGACGTGGCATGGAGAATACCAATGAAAGTCGTCGTGCATATTACGTGAAAGCTATTCAACAGCTCATTGATGCCGGCATGATTAATCCCGAAGATCGGGTTGCCTATTTAGGGGGGAGTTTTGGTGAAACCGGAGGTACCACTTATCTCGATATAAGCGAGGCGTGGAAGATTCTGGAGGCAAAGGAAAAGTATAATTTGCCGGATTATACGCTTTAAAATAATTTGATGTTCGAATCGATCGAAGAGTATATTTTATCGCATATCGACAGTGAACCACCGTTGTTAAGTGACATGGCACGCGATGCGCAAGCTAATTTGCTCCACGGTCGCATGGTCTCGGGTCATTTGCAGGGACGATTGCTGAAAATGTTCGCACGGATGATTCGGCCTCGTCGAGTGCTCGAAATAGGAACTTATACGGGCTATTCGGCGATATGCCTTGCCGAAGGTATGGATGACGACGCCGAGCTCTACACAATTGAAAAAGATGATGAAATGGAGGATTTTATCCGAAAGTATTTCGATCGATCGGAGCAACAAAACAAAATTCGTTTGATTTTTGGTGATGCCTTGCAAATAATTCCTGCATTTGACGACGATTTTTTCGATATGGCATTCATTGATGGTGATAAACGACAGTACAATGCCTATTTTGAACAGGTTCTCCCTAAAATTCGTCAAGGCGGTTTTATATTAGCCGACAATACTTTGTGGAACGGAAAATTGCTCCAAAAAGTGGCCGGAAATGATTGGCAAACAAAAGGAATTATGGAATTTAACGAATCGCTGGTCAACGATAAGCGCGTTGAGAAGGTTATTTTGCCTGTGCGTGATGGCTTGACACTGATTCAAAAAAAATAAGGGGAAATATACTATGGATTCGAATCGACAACAAAAAATTAATAGACTTATTCAGAAAGAGTTAAGTGAGCTCTTTCTGCTCGAAACAAAAAAGACACATGGTGTGATTGTTTCGGTTACGGGTGTGCGTGTTACGCCTGATCTTAGTCTGGCTCATGCTTATCTGAGCATTTTCCCGTCCGAAGAAGCAGCCGATCTGTTGAAAAACATTAACGATAACGTGAAGTCCATCCGCTACGATTTGGGTAAACGGATTGCAAAACAACTGCGAATTATTCCCGATTTGCGGTTTCATCTTGACGACTCGCTCGATTATATCGAAAATATTGATCGATTATTAAAGAACGATTAATTTCAACCGAAAATTGAACCTTTCGTATTTCATAGCGCGACGATATCTGTTTTCCAAAAAATCGCACAATGCAGTAAATGTTATTTCGGCTATTTCGGTGGTCGGAATAGCTGTTGCTACGATGGCAATGGTGTGTGTCCTTTCAGTTTACAACGGATTTGGTGGATTGGTGGAAGGCATGTTCGGTGCATTCGATCCCGATCTTAAGATTACGGTTAAACAAGGTAAGGTTTTCGATTATCATACGCCTCGATTTGATAGTGCACTTTCTGTAGGTGTTGATTTAATATCGGAAACGCTCGAAGATAATGCTCTGGTCAAATATGAGGATCGTCAGGTTCCTGCCGTGGTGAAGGGCGTTTCACAAGATTTTAAATATCTGGCTGATATGGATAAACTCGTGATCGACGGATCGTTTCTTCTTCGGGAGGATTCTCTTGATTATGTTACTATCGGCGCCGGTTTGGCAGTTGCATTAGGAGTTCGGGCCGGATATTTGGGGAGTATCGAATTTTTTGCACCAAAACGTGATGTGCAGGTAAATTTGGCTAATCCCATTACCGCTTTCACTCAAGGTCATGCTCTTATCGGAGGAGTTTTCAGTCTCAATCAACCGGAATATGACGATCAGATGGTGATTGTTCCGATAGAATTGTCGAGAGAGCTTTTTCGGTATGATAACGAAGTTTCCTCGCTCGAAATCCGATTGAAACCCGATGTTTCTGCAAAGGAGATAAAATCCAGAATTGAACGCATTATTGGCGATCGTTATTTGGTTGAAGATCGTTTCGAGCAGCAAAAAGAATCTTACAATATGTTGCAGATAGAAAAGTGGGTGACATTTCTGATACTTGCTTTCGTTTTGCTGATTGCTGTTTTCAATGTTGTTGGTTCTTTGTCCATGCTCATCGTCGAAAAAGAGTCCGATATTCGGAGTTTGCAGCATCTTGGTGCTTCCAACAGCTTAATTTCCCGCATTTTTTTATACGAAGGCTGGCTTATTGCCTTTATCGGAATTATTGGCGGAATAGTTGTCGGTTTGATTTTATGCTTGTTGCAGCAACATTTTGGGTGGCTACGTCTTAGCGACACACCCGGCGCGTATATCATCGATGCCTATCCTGTCAGGGTATTATTTTCGGATGTAATCATCGTTTTTGTAGTTGTCAGCATCATCGCTATGTTGACGGTGCTTTATCCGGTTCGAAATTTAAATAAACGTCTAAATACTGATTCATTATGAATGTAGCAATTGTCGGAACAGGTTATGTCGGTTTGGTTTCGGGAGCTTGTTTTGCCGAAATGGGTGTAAATGTTACTTGTGTGGATATCGACGAAAAAAAAATCGAACGATTGAAACAAGGCATTATTCCTATTTACGAGCCCGGCTTGAAACCCATTGTGTTGCGAAATATCGAGGCTGAACGTTTGCATTTTACTACCGATTTGCCTTCGATTCTTAACGCGATGGATATCGTATTCATTGCGGTAGGCACGCCATCCGACGAAAATGGTAGTGCCGATCTGAAATATGTTTTTGAAGTAGCTAACACCATTGCCGACAATCTGAGCAATTATATTCTGATCGTTACCAAAAGCACGGTTCCTGTTGGCACTACTCATAAAGTGAAGGCGCTCATAAGACAGCGTCTTGACGAAAGAGGGCTGCATAATCTCGATTTTGATATTGCTTCGAATCCCGAATTTTTGAAGGAAGGTGCTGCAATTGATGACTTTATGAGTCCTGATCGTGTTGTGGTAGGTGTTGAAACCGAGAAGGCTAAAGAATTGATGACGCGATTGTACCGACCGTTTGTATTGAATAATTTCCGTGTCATCTTTATGGATATCCTTTCGTCGGAAATGACTAAATATGCCTCGAATGCCATGCTGGCAACTCGCATTAGTTTTATGAACGATATTGCGAATTTGTGTGAACGTGTAGGTGCCGACGTCAATATGGTGCGTCGTGGCATGGGTAGCGACTCACGCATAGGGAAAAGCTTTTTGTATGCCGGTTGTGGTTACGGCGGAAGTTGTTTTCCAAAAGACATCAGAGCGATTATCAAAATTGGTGAGGATGTGGGTTATGAAATGAAATTGTTGAAGGCGGTTGAGGCTGTGAATAATACGCAAAAAAATATTCTTTTTCGAAAGTTTTCGGAATACTTCGATGGTGATATTCGGGGCAAATTGGTTGCGGTCTGGGGTTTGTCTTTCAAACCCGAAACCGACGATATGCGGGATGCTCCATCGTTGACGCTTATCCGAAGCTTGCTCGATGCGGGCGTGGAAGTTCATGCTTACGATCCTGCGGCAATGGATGAGGCAAAAAAATATCTGGGTGACAGCATTTATTATGCCTCAGACATTTATGATGCGGCTAATAACGCCGACGCACTGATCGTTCCAACAGAATGGAAAGAATTTCGTCTTCCGAATTGGAGTATCCTCAAAAAAATTATGAGAGGCTCTCTTGTCGTGGACGGTCGAAATATTTACAACAGGAATGAGCTGTCATCTTATGGTTTTGAATATCGTGGCATTGGACAATAATAAGATGTTGCAAAGATTTTTTTATATATTCTCATGCGCCGGTTTCACGTGCAGCTTTCGGCGATTTCTGCCGGATTTGTTTCTTACTTTGAAATGTCAATAAATGCCTTTTTTGTTTAAGGCATTTCGGTAACGCGCAGCATTGATGGCGTGCTGTGCAAAATTTTCGGCAAAATTGTGTTTACCCGATAAATCTTCTTTTGCGCACATATACAGATAATTGTGTTTCGTGGGATTGAGCGTGGAGTCGATTGCCTTTATCGAAGGGATGCGAATCGGGCCCGGTGGTAGCCCTGTATGTTTGTATGTATTATAGGGTGAATCTACCGTAAGATGTTCGAAAAGTATTCTTTGCAAGCTAAAATCGCCTATAGCAAATTTTATAGTTGGGTCGGCTTCGAGCTTCATCCCTTTTCGCAACCGATTTAAATATAATCCGGCAATGGTGGAATACTCCTCTACATAGGTGGCTTCTTCTTCCACAATAGAGGCAAGGATCGAGATTTGGATGGGCGACAGCCCTGCTTTTTCGGCCATTGCTTTGCGATTGTCATTCCAAAAAACGTTATATTCCCGTTTCATTCGCGATAGAAAATTCGATACACCGGTGTCCCAATATACTTGATAGGTGTTTGGAATGAACATGGCAGGTATGGTGTGCGTGTCAAAACCCAATGCACTAACCGTAGCTGAATCGTTGAGGGCATCAATTAATGTAATACTGTCGAGCATCAATTGTTGTGAAATACGTCCCGCGAGCGCTTCTTTGGTTCGTATATTGTTGAATGTGAGGTTCACGGGAGTTTGATTACCCGAGCGAAGTGTTCGTATCAGTTCAGGCATTGTCATGCCGTCTTTCACAGCGTAACGACCCGTTTTTATGTTGTCGATATAATTCATTCTTTCAGCAATGAGGCGAAACAATTTTTCGGAAGGAAGTCCTGCTTTTTCTTGAAGTTGTTTTATTACATCTTCGAAATTTTTTTCGTTATCAATGTATATATACGCGGGTTCCTCTAATTGAAATGGTTTAAATATCCCGTTTCTCAAATATATGATGGCTGCAATGCTCATCGTAAACAATATGGACACGATCCAAATTGCGATTTTATGGCTGTTCCTGTTTTGTCTCTTGCTCATTTACTTTTCTTTTATCGAAAAAACGGCACAAATGTAGAAATATTCCTTGAAAATATCCTGTTTCCTTTGACAAGTTGAAAACAAACCATTATCTTTGCAGCCAATTCGATTGCATCAGGAAGTTTGGGTGAGTGGCTGAAACCAGCAGTTTGCTAAACTGCCGTACGGGTAACCGTACCGGGGGTTCGAATCCCCCAGCTTCCGCAAATGATGCTAACTATCAATTAGTTATAATGTTTACCTACATATTTACCTAAAAATATATGCACTTTTTTATGTAATAACATCAAAAAAAGGAATAAACATCGCTGCCTATTCCCCTTAATAAAAATCTTATTTTAAAGTTGATTTGTCAAATTATTGTCTTTCTGTTATTTTTTGACTGACAACGATTACGAGAGGTTTTGTGTTTTACTTATAATTATTTGTAAGAAATTTCTGCATTTTCAATTGCATTGGCAATAGCTATTGATTCAGCAAATGCTATTGATGTTCTTTGACCACCATCCCATTTTGTTTCATACCAATCAGGCATGGCGACCACTCCATACATGGCTATTCCCGTGTTAGCAGTCCATTCAGATTTAATTACTGCCCGTGAAACTCCATTATTTTCACTGAACACAATATTTGCTCTGTAAGAAGTTGATAATTGCAAACAACACTTTCCCTCCGTTGTTATATAGCCTTGATCTTTACTTTCTTTTTCAATCCTGTATCCACGATCAATTAATACTCTTACCATTTCGTCAAAAAGGGCATCTTTTGATACTTTCTTTTCAACGATAAGTTGCGTAGCACCTTTTGGGATAGCATTAATTTGCTCATTTGTGAAACCACGTTCTTTTAAAACACTCATACCACTTCCGCATCCGCTCAAAATGATAGTCAATAGTAATAATATCTTCTTCATATTGCAATATTTAAAGTTTGTTTTTAGTTAATTGTTAATCTCAATTTCAATTCAGTTCGAAATCCTGTTTGATCCGTTCCACCACTTCGTCAAACATTTCATCTGAAAGCTCGTCTATCAAGTCGCCCTGTGCCCGCATGGTCGGCAGAATGTACTTGGCCATCTCCAACAGTACGCTGAATTTCTCGCGTGGCTTCAACTCCGAAAACGAATCGTTTAGCTCGACCATATTGCGCTCTATGAAATCACTGAAAAACTGCCTGATCCTCTCGCTGCTTTTGTTCTTACTGCCGGCAGGCCTGCCCCTGCCTTTGCTCGCCTGGTTGCCGACGACAAATCGACCTTGAGCGTCCTTATTATTGTCATCCATTTTTCACCTCCTTTCTTTGCTCGGCTGCCAGCTGATCAAGATCAAACTGTTTGTAAATTTCAGAATCCTCTTTTGTAAGACAACCTGTAAAGTTTATAGTTGTTAAATCAAGATCAACTTCATGCTCCTCTTCGAGAAACGGCCTTCCGTCTCTGATACTCCATCGGCGAATGTAATGCTTATTCTTATTCTTACTTTTCGCAATCTGCTTTTGCAGCTCCTTAAGTTTTTTTGTTCTTTCTATCCCTTCCATCTTTAATTAATTTTATTGTTAATGTTTCCGTTTTTTCCCGATTGTTAATCGGTTTCAAAGATAATGTTTTAATTCTATAACCTCTTTTAAACCCCTTAATAATGAAAGATGTTTTTCTGTATCCCATTCCCCGCTTCGTATCGCTCGGATCGATCCTCTCACAAATCTATCCGGCTCGCAAATGCAGTAATCGGCTGCTATGTCCACCGGATGATCGGGCAACTGCACGCCGCTAAACCACCGCTCCAGCTCATCCGTTTCGACCTGTATCGCATCCACTTCCGATGTTTCCGATGTTTCCGATGTTTCCGATTTGTCCGAAACATCCAAATCCTTATTGACTTTCCTACTTCGGAGTGATCGCAATTCAAGTTTTAAGAAATAATCCGCAATGTCAAACCCGTTTTCCTTTTCCTCATCGGTCGCTATTTTTTCCAGGTAATCGGACACATATACCTTACAACCATACGCCTGCCGTATCTCGGCGGCTCTCTTTCGCCATAACTCAAACGCCGTTGGGCGGGTGGGCAGCTCTTTGCTTAGATCCGGGAATAGGATCACGGATCGCCCCCTTAGCACTTTTGACTTCTCAACGGTTAAACCGTTGAGGTTACCTGCGGCAAGCCAAACATACTCCGGCATAAATAGGCTTGCAATGATCGCCGTTTTTTCTGACTCAACGATCGCTACCGTTTTATGTGGGTTCGCAGATAGTAAATGTTCACCAAAGTAACATTGTACCAAATTAAAATCGTCGGGCAACGTGCCTGTACGTTTCAGCTTGTTATGAACCCAATCGATAGCACCGCTTTCATCGTGTACACGCTTCCCAGTGGTCGGGTCGTATCGCATGATCTTGCCTGTACGAACGTTCCCATGTATATCAATCTGCCAAAAGATCACGTTCCTATTCCTGGTTGCTCCCAGCTTATAATTGTTGCATACCTCATCGATCGGTATGTTATTAAACATGTTTTCCAGAAATTGCACGAAATCGCTTTCTTTACCTATTGATCTATTCACGTACTCAATAGGTATCAATCCCATCGGTTGAGGTTGTGCCGTCACCATCGGTTGTGCCTGCACTATGGTTGCCATCGGCATTGGGCTATAGCCCTTGAAATCCCGCTTGTGAGGGTTATCAATGTAGTATTGTTTTGGTGTGTAGTGGTAACCACATGAATTGGTGTGGTTACATATTCCCACTGTAGGATGAATAGGTTGTCCCGTTTCACCATCGAGGTATAACGTGAATGAATGACCCCTTTTACATTTTGGGCACGTTTTCCGACTGTCTCTCCCGGTGTACGGCTGCAAATAGGGCTGTTTGTACGTTTTATTCATTTTTTACTTCTTATCAAAAGTTAAACTCCGCTCCTACAAAGGCTTTGATTTGGTTCGGGTATGCCCATACCATATCAGGGGTAAAAAATCACGAAAATATTCGGTTCGGGTTGTCCTATAAACATTTTGCAAATATGGCTGTAAGTGTTTTGCAGACAACGTTTGATTTGGTTTGGGTATGCCCATACCATATTGCCCAAACCCATACCAATGGATATGGTTCGAGTTTGGGTACGCCCTTATATATAAAGGGCGACCCATACCGAATCGGTTAAACCATAAAATTAAACTCATTGATAAATCCATTGATAAACTCATACTAAATTATCGTGTAAATGGTTTGTCTCCCCTTCTCCTCCCACTTGATAAGCTCTTTATTTTTGAAATGCGAAATAAATTGCTTGGCTTTTGCTATTCCTATATTCCCGTATGCATTTTGTACCGCAAAAACAAAATCCCCATATTTCATTTGAGGCTCTTTCTCGAACATCCGCCCAAGTATGCCGGTGTGTTCCTCATCAGTCCAGTCGGTTGGTCGAACAACTTTCTTTTTGTCGGGTGTTTTCCTCAACGCATCCGCATCTTCCTCCGACAAAATGTATGGCAAACCGTCTTCAACGCCAAATACGATTGATGCCGGTTCTTTGTCTCGGGTGGCTATTGGAATGATCTCGGAGTATTCCTCATTATTATCAATCTTATTCACGCCCAAAACGGCCAGTGATTTATTCATCAATTCCGTTCCCACGTGTCCTCGAGCGTTGTTATCAGCCTTGTTCATATGCAGCACACAACAAATGTGGATCATCCGCTCCGTGCTCCATTTGAGTAGTTTGCTTGTTATCATTGTGGCTTGTTCCTCGTCGTTGATAGATGTAATCAGGTCACGTATTCCGTCTATCACTACAAATCCGAGATTTGGCATACTATATATAAGGTTCTCGATGACCTGCAACCTCTCGGGTGGCGAATATGGCCTCAACGTGTGTGCATGGAAGTTTGGCAAATCATCGCTCATATAGTCCTTATTCAAAATCCCGAAAACACGCCTGGCACTCGTTTTGGCGTAAAATTCGCTTTGTTCGGTGTCAACCAGTAGCACGTCCTGTTTATCAAACGGCAGCTCTCCGCGAATTCTTTCGTTAACTGACGTATTTCCTGCCATCGCCGCCAGGATAAGCCCGGATGCAAATGTTTTCCTTGATTTCGCCTTGCCTATGATCGTCGAAATGTCCCCGAGTCCCAAAACTGGTGCATCATCGATAAAGAGACAATAAGGAGGCCTCTCCGTATCGACCGCCAGATCCATTTTTGATGATCGGACTATTTCCTGCACCTGCCAATCGGACAACTGCGTTACCGCACCGCCTGTGGCTGTATATGGTGGCGCTGGTTCGACGATCGGTTGCTCCTTTAACCCTTGTTCCAGCTGCGCCGTATGCACCTTGAAATCGGCTAAAAAATTTCTGTCGTTATTTTCCATAGCTTTGCCCCTTTGCCCTTTTTATAGTAAATACTTTCTTGGGGTTGCATGGCATTTCAAACCAATCGGCAATATGACCTGTAAGCGAGCATCTGTCCCGCCCCCAATAGCGAATGTAATCGTTTTTTACCAGATACCAGAGAGACTGCCTGACTTGTTGGGTATCAAAATCGTAACCTTTGAATTTCAGTTCAACATCCACCATGTTTACTGTCCCTGCCCCGCTTTTCCTTAATTGTCTATACACGATCAGTGTTCGCTTCAAAAAACTACTTTCTTTTTTTTCGGATTTATGTTTCTCATTACAAAGATTTTGAGTATCTTTGTCCTGTCCAATCACGCCTCCAACGTTGATGATATTATCGCCCTTCGTCGGTCCCTGCCGACGGGGGCGTTGTTCGTTTTGTGTCATGATTTTACGCCTCCCTATTCTGTTTATTTTCGTTGAATAATTCGAGTGCTTTTTCCACGTCTACGATAATGACACGTCCTTGTTGCGAAACGGCGTCTTTGAGGATCGTATCCTTGTATCGTTGAGCGGTTGCATGTGAGACGCCAAAAAGCTCTCGGATACCTTTCAATCCTTTGACGTAACGTGGGTGATCTTTTGTCGCAACTTTTCTGTTTCCAAGTGCTTTTTCCACTGCGGAATAGATCGCTTTCTCAAAATCGGTTTCACTTATCAAAACCATTGTGTTTGTTTTAGAAAAATCCATAATGTTTGAATTTTAGTGTGAGTACTCCAGCTTGTGCCTCGCTTGCGTACCTCCGAATAGTTCGCACTTTCTATTCGTTTTACACGATACAAATTTACGAATGAATGTTACCTTGATGTACAATAATATACTAATAATTAATTAGTTAAGGTCGATGAGGTTGGTCGATTTTTCGGTTATCATTGGTTATCATGGTCGAAATATGTCGTTAAGGTGGTCGATTTTAGAAATAAAAAAAAGGTGCATATTTCAGCACCTTATTTAATATTATTCATTTTGGTTGGACAGTTTAAAAATAATGTTTTGCTAAAATCTTTGCCAATTTGCTGTTATCATTGTTTGTGTCCGTATTGTATCTTAATTTTTCTGTTATTTTATCCTTACTGTTTTTGTAAAGAAACATTTTATCCATATCCGTTGCCTTAATTTTCAGTTTGCGTCTAAATACGTGTGCATCCGCCTGTTTATTCCAGATAGGTTTCTCAGCTCCATCAGGCAATCGTTTGTAATCAATGATGCTTTCTATCACATCAGCATCAAAGCGCTCTAAAAACGGCTCTAAATCAGCCGACAAGTCCTTGTACTTTTTCTCCAGATATTTATCGAATGTTTCCTTTAGTATGTATTCCAGATCATCAAATAAAATCGCATCGATCCACATAAGGACAAACCAAACTTTCTTCACTTTCTTCACTTCCTTCACTTCCTTCACTTCCTCCGACTTCACTTCCTCCGACTTCACTTCCTCCGACTTCACTTCCTCCGATTTTAATTCTTCCTCCGACTTTAATTCATTGAATTGTCGTTTACATTCGATTAATTGATCTATTGCTTCTTTCCTGTCTGTTATATCCTTCAGCCATCCATCGATAACATCCTGAATTTGATTTTTGTATGTTCCGCATTGTGTGACAAAACCAAATTCGGTTATTTTGCCGTGAATGCTATCTATATAATCATTGATGTGGCTACCTCCTATATACTTTTGTAACTCATTTATTTTGTTTTTGTAGGCTGTATCATCATATAGCGGACTTTTTGGTTTTAAATTATAGGCTTCATTTCTCAACGATACACATTTATTTACCACGTCGTAATGATTTGCCAATTCAGTTTTTTTGTTGTAAAAAAATTCAACCAGCTCAAAAACTTTATTTGTTTCCATTGTGCATAATTTATAAGTTAAATTTATCCATCTCGTTTTTCTTTGCCGTGTCCGCTATAGCGATATACGGTTTCATGGCATTATAATCGCTGTGCCCCGTCCATTTCATCACTACGTTAACGGGGATACCTTTCATCAACGCGTTACTGATGAACGTTCTGCGGGCTGTATGCGTGCATATCATTTCGTACTTTGGTCTAACTTCCTCGATCCGTTCATTTCCTTTATAATATACCTCCGTAACGGGTGTATCAATTCCGCAAAGCTTGGCCATCTCTTTCAAATATTCGTTTGATCGCTGGTTGCTTATTACCGGCAAAGCTCTGTCATAAGGAAATTGTTCATCTTTGTATTTGTCCAGTATCGCTGCGGAATACTTGTTCAACTCAATTTTCAGATTGTCCGAATCCTTGATTGAGGTTAACGAAATATAGGTCTCATGAATATTAGAACGTTTCAAGTTCGCCGTATCCGAATAGCGAAGTCCTGTAAAGCAACTGAAACAAAACACATCTCTTACCCTTGTGAGATATTTTTTGTTGTCTGGAAACTCAAAATTATAAACACGGATCAATTCCTCCCAGTCAAGGAAAACAATTTCTTTGTCTGTCGATTTGATCGTTTTTATCTTTGGGTTGAATGACAGAAAAGCCGCTTCATTGTTATAACCCTTCTTTGTCGCCCACCTCAAAAACCATTTCAGAAAACTTATTCGGTTTTTGATTGTGCTGTTTCTCATTCCCTGTACATCCCCAGTTAATGGTACATTTTTGAGATAGTCCATGAATGAAATTAAACCGCTCTCATTAAGATTTTCGTATTTCAAGGCAGGGTTAAATGTTCTCAAATGGTTCTTTAAAGCATTGAATTTTTCAACGGTTGAAACAGTCCAGTCGTTAAGCTTACCTACTTCACTTATAAACTCATCCATATGATCAAAGATGGTTTCAGCTTTCTTTTTAGTCTTATTGGTACGGAATTTCTCGGCAAACTCATCTTTTAAATTAAAATTGGTCGTGTCTGAAATCTCGATTTGATTTTCAAGTTTAGAAAAATAACTCTCAATTTCAGATAACTTGTTATTGATCACATTGTAGGTAATCCCGTTTGCATTGGAAAACCCTTGATTTACTCTTTGGCGTTCCCTATTCCATTTGTCGGGCGAAATGCTGTATCCCGTCGTCGTTAACAGTCTTTCTCCTTTGATCACGATCGAAACATTTATCGGGTGATCTCCTTTTTTGTTTGATCGTGTGTCGAGGTAAAAATTTGTTGCCATTACAGTAGGTATTTATTATTTACCTACAAATTTACCTACAATAAATGATATATCAAAACATATTACGCTAAACTTTATCGAATTAAAAGTATTATAATATACACATAAACAGATTATTGGTTTTATTGAATCAAATTCCGATAAATTGTGCGGGTAGTACCCCAGCTTCCGCAATGATATTAGAATCAATTCGTTGTGAAATCTATCACATCAAGTGCCCACATTCGTAGTGGAATAACCTTAATTTCGTAAAAATTCCTACTTTTTCTTCATCAAACATAGACAGGTCTATAGCCCTTTACCGGTCTGAGTAAACAAGATAGCATTCTTCGAATCACCGGCAAAAATATGTGTTATGGCATCAACATTGGTCTCTATAGAATGGAAACGGCTCATCGTCGATTACTGAAATTTGTCAGATTCGGAGTTGAGGTGGTTGAAAGTCTTAACATATTGTTTATCAATATTTACGTCGAAAAATTCCTTTTTTGGAATTTGTGCAAGGTCAACAAGAGCGAAGTACGACGCAAATACGACCATAGTATCATTCGAACAATGATGAATTCGGAAGGGAATTTCAAATTGCGAATGACGAGTTACTAATTTTAATTCTGTTTGGTTTCTCTTTGACTGACGCGGATAATCCCGGATAAATGTGTTCAAGGTTTCTGAAGAAATAGGTTTTGTCTATTTTGTTTCGAAAAAATCTATCAAAAATATGTTGTACGGCATATTTTTTGTTGTATCTTTGTTGTGATTTTAATGGCAAGTGAGTTATTAAGAATCATTTTTTAGGTTATCAAAACATATTGTAATGGCTTCTTAAAGCGAGGTTGCCGATAATCATAAACAAAGAAAGGAATAATTATGGATATCAAAAACCTGACAAAAGAAGAAATTCTGTCGCAGATCAAGTATCTGGAACGGAATATTTTCAACGGGTCTGTGGTACATCGTATGTACAAAATCAACAGACTTAGAGAGCTGAAATCGTGCTTGCAACATTGAGCAAGCCACACTTATGATGTTGAAGCTGAGTAATCGTTTTTTAGGATGGTTGCAGAAGCTTTGTTTCGAAATTCAATTTAAATTAACAATAAATTCAAAGGCTGCCGTTAGGCAGCTTTTTTAGTTTTTAAATGACAAAAAGTAAAGAAAATACTTTTTTTGATAGCAAATTTTCAATCCAGAAGCTTTTTTATTATTTTTGTGGTCGATAATTTCTTCAATTTTCAAAATAAAAAAACAAACAATATGAATCCTTTATCGGCAAGATTGGCAGCCCTTTCGCCATCCGAGACGCTGGCAATGTCGCAAAAAAGCAATGAACTCAAGGTTCGGGGTATCGATGTTATAAATCTGAGCGTGGGAGAACCCGATTTTTTTACTCCCGATCACATCAAGGAAGCTGCCAAAAAGGCAATCGACGATAACTTTTCGTTCTATGCACCGGTTTCCGGCTTTTTGGACTTACGAAAAGCAATCTGCGAGAAGCTGAAAAAGGAAAACGGTTTGGATTATAAACCCGATCAGATCGTTTGTTCGAATGGTGCAAAACATTCCATCTACAATTTGATTCTTGCGCTTGTGGATAAGGACGAAGAGGTGATCATCCCGGCACCCTATTGGGTCAGCTATCCCGAAATGGTGAAGTTAGCCGAAGGCAAGTCGGTTTTCGTGGAAGCCGGCATAGAACAAGATTTTAAGATTACGGGGCAACAATTGGAAGAGGCGATTACGCCAAAAACCAAAGCCCTGATACTTTGCTCTCCATCGAATCCCACGGGAAGTGTTTATTCGAAAGCAGAACTGAAAGAATTGGCTGATGTGCTGGTCAAATATCCGAATGTTTTTGTTATCGCTGACGAAATTTACGAACATATCAATTATGTAGGAAAACACGAAAGTATTTCGCAGTTCGCTGAAATTCGCGATCGCGTGATCATCGTCAATGGCGTTTCGAAAGGTTACGCCATGACCGGTTGGCGTTTGGGGTGGATAGCTGCACCCAAGTGGATTGCTGATGCGTGCAGCACATTGCAGGGACAAAACACATCGTCCCCTTCGTCTATTTCACAGAAAGCTGCATTGGCTGCCTACACGGGTGACCAGTCTTGCGTGGAAACCATGCGCTTAGCTTTCGAAAGAAGAAAAAATTTGATTGTGGGTTTGTTGAGCGAAATTCCGGGACTGAAGGTTAATAATCCGATGGGAGCATTTTATGTATTTCCGGAATGTGACTATTATTTCGGGAAATCGTATAATGGTCGAGTAATCAACGATTCACCCGATTTGGCCATGTATCTGCTCGAAGAAGGTCATGTGGCCTGCGTAGGCGGTGCTGCTTTTGGAGCTCCCAAATGCATTCGTCTATCGTATGCTACTTCCGACGAAAACATTACGAAAGCCGTTGCCCGGATCAAAGAGGCTTTGGCTAAATTGTCGTAAGTAGAAAATATATAGAAAAGAAAAAAGTTATATCGAAAAAAACCGCCGGGGAAATTTCCTTAGCGGTTTTTTTTTCGTGGATGTTTGCAAACTTTCAGAACGACACTTTTACCATCACCGGAAAGTGGTCGGAGGGAAACCGTCCATATTGTTGTTCGTTGAGAACTCCATATTTTTTGACGACAATGCCATCGGTAACCCATATGTAGTCAATGCGTTCGCTGCAGGGCGAATGCAAATCAAAATTATTGAAAGTGCCTAAAGTTCCGTATGGCGGCTCTTTTGCGATTTGATAGGAATCCCTTAATTTACCGTCTTTGTAAATGACTTGAATGGGATCGTCGTCGGGAGTGGCATTGAAATCGCCCGTGCAGAAGACTGGCAAGTTACCTGCAATTTCTTTGATTTTAGCTAATAGAAGCAAAGACGAATTGTGTCGTGCCACTTTGCCTTGGTGATCGAAATGGGAGTTGAAAAAATAAAATTCGCGACCCGATTTCTTTTCACGGAATTTTCCCCACGAACAAATGCGGTTGCAGCAAGTTGCATCCCAACCTTTCGAGGGAACAGCGGGTGTTTCGGAATACCAAAAATTGCCCGAATCGAGCAGTTCGAAACGGTTGACTTTGTAGAAAACAGCCGAATGTTCGCCGGCGTCTTTTCCGTCGTCGCGGCCGGCGCCCGTGTAGGCATAGTTTCCAAGTTCGAGTATTCCGTCGAGCTGGTGCTTAAAGCCTTCCTGCGTTCCAAAAATATCAAAATCGTGGAATCGAATGAGCGATTTGACCATCTCCTTTCGATGCGACCAGGAATTGAGGCTGTCGCTTGGCGTGTCCAGACGCAGATTAAATGTGGCCACATTCATCTTACATGTGTTTTGTGCAAAAATGCCGGACATCGACATTGCAATACACGCTAAAATTAGAACTAATTTTTTCATTTTATGGGTTATTTTTGATTTTTGAATAGTTGACCATTGTCCAAACCGGCAAATGATCGGAAGCGACAGGTTCGTTTTCGACTTTGGTAATTGAAATTTTGAAAGAAAAAAACGGATTTTTCTTTGCCCAAATGTAATCGATACATTTCACCGGGCGATCTGAGGGGAAAGTCGCTTTTGACGGATCATTCAACATCATCCAATTTTTTGACAACAAATTTATTTCTTCGGAAGTCGCATCCGAATTGAAATCGCCTGCCAAAAATACCGGTTTGTGCAAATATTTCCCTACAGCCGCATTTATTCGGTCCGCCGAAGCCATTCTGTCCTCGTAGGTAAGCGACCAATGTGTGCAGCCAATCACATAGTTGGGCATTTCCACGATAAGGAAACTCCTCGATTCCTCACGACCGGGCAGCGGAATGACTTCTTTGTGAAGCGGCTTTTCTTTCGTCAGAATTCCTATCCCATAACCTCCGCCCTGATAATCGATAGATTTGCTGTAGGAGGCGTACATCCCTGTGCGCTTTGCCAACTCGTCGAGAATCACTTCGCCATTGCTTCGTGCCGTTGCACTGTCAAGTTCTTGCAGCGCCGCGCAATCGGGATGAATCGATCGGATGATTCCGGCAATTCGGTTATAATCGGTTTTTTCGTCCATCCCCCTTGCATTACGAATGTTATAGGTAAGAATTTTTATCTCATTTATGCCGTTATTTTGCTGCCGTTTCGTGATAGCACAGCTTCCAAAACCAATCAGGAGGAACAGACAGCTATAGAGTAAAAAACGTTTCATGTATAAAATTTTTCAAAGATAGCACATTTTTTGCGGTCGGAATGCGTCTCGAAAGGGATAAAACGTCAACGCATTCGCCTTTATTTACCGGCTGCTTTACAAAAGGGCGATTTGCATTTTTTCGATTGTTGTTTTTCAATTTATTGCTACCTTTGCAACCTGATTTTTAAAAGGAAAAATTTAGTTCGAAAATGGATAAGAAATTCCCGGAATACGATCATCTGGATTTATCGGCAGTCAACAAAGAGATGCTGAAAGAATGGGAAGATAAGGATATCTTTCGGAAAAGTCTGGAAACGCGCGAAGGCCACCCACGGTTCATTTTTTACGAAGGACCGCCGTCGGCTAACGGAATGCCCGGCATTCATCACGTTATCGCTCGTTCGATAAAGGATATTTTCTGCCGATACAAAACGATGAAGGGTTTTCTTGTCAATCGTAAAGCAGGGTGGGATACACACGGCCTTCCTGTGGAACTCGGTGTGGAAAAATCTCTTGGAATTACCAAAGAAGACATCGGCAAGAAAATTTCGGTGGAAGAATACAATGCTGCTTGTCGCAAAGAGGTGATGAAATACACCAAGGAATGGGAAACACTCACCAAAGAAATGGGTTATTGGGTGGATATGACCGATCCTTACATTACTTACGACAATCGATATATCGAAACGCTTTGGTATTTGATCAAGGATTTGTACGGCAAAGGATTGCTTTATAAAGGCTATACCATTCAGCCTTATTCTCCTGCAGCAGGTACAGGGTTGAGTACGCACGAACTCAATCAGCCCGGATGTTATCGCGATGTGAAAGACACTACGTGTACGGCGCAGTTTAAAATAAAAAATCCGCTTCCGGAATGGAGCGAATTTGGTGAACCGTTTTTCCTGGCCTGGACGACTACCCCCTGGACGTTGCCGTCCAATGTGCTTTTGGCCGTAGGGCCTGATATTGAATATGCTGCTGTTCAGACATATAATCCCTATACCGGCAAACCGATGACCGCTATATTGGCCGAAAGTTTGATTAAATCGTATTTTCCCGACAAAAACGCCAATTTGAAATTGGAAGATTACAAAGAAGGCGACAAAAATATTCCGTTTCGCGTTCTCGAAAAAAGATGGAAAGGAAAGGAACTTGCCGGATTGGAATATGAACAACTTTTCCCCTGGGTAAAAACGTCAGGAAATGCGTTGAAGGTAGTTACAGGCGATTTTGTGTCTACCGAAGATGGAACAGGAATCGTGCATATCGCACCGACTTTTGGAGCCGACGATGCCAAAGTAGGCAAGGAGAATGATGTCCCCGGTCTTATGCTTCGCGACAGGAACGGAGCACTTCGTCCGATGGTAGATTTGACCGGAAAATATTTCCGTATCGAGGATCTCGATCCCGATTTCGTTAAGGAAAACGTAAATGTAGAGTTATACAGTCGCTATGCCAGCCGATATGTGAAAAACGATTACGACGAAACGCTTACGGCTGAGGATAGCACCCTAGATATCGATTTGTGTGTGGATCTCAAGCAACAAAATCGAGCATTTCGCATCGAAAAACACGTCCACAGTTACCCGCATTGTTGGCGAACAGACAAACCCGTTCTTTATTATCCGCTCGACAGCTGGTTTATTCGCACTACTGCCCGCAAGGAAAGACTTATCGAGCTCAACAATACGATTAATTGGAAGCCTCAATCCACAGGAACGGGACGTTTCGGGAAATGGCTCGAAAACCTTCAGGACTGGAATTTGAGCCGCAGCCGTTATTGGGGAACGCCTCTTCCGATTTGGCGCACCGAAGACGGACAGGAAGAAAAATGCATTGGATCGGTAAAGGAGTTATGCGATGAGATGCAGAAAGCTTTGGATGCGGGCGTGATGAACGAATTGCCGTGGAAAGATTTCAAACCGGAAGACTATCAGCCGTTGCATTACGAAAAAATCGATTTGCATCGTCCTTATGTGGATAACATCGTGCTGGTTTCGGAAAGCGGAAAGCCTATGCATCGCGAGACAGATTTGCTCGATGTTTGGTTCGACAGTGGTTCTATGCCCTTTGCTCAAGTGTTTTATCCGCATATTTCCGAAGAAGAATTCAGTAAAATTTATCCGGCCGATTTCATTGCCGAAGGTGTCGATCAAACGCGTGGATGGTTTTTCACGCTACATGCCATCAGCACGCTGGTTAAAGATAGTGTAGCATTTAAAAATGTGGTTTCCAATGGATTGGTTTTGGATAAAAACGGCAACAAGATGTCAAAGCGTTTGGGAAATGCCGTCGATCCATTTGAAACAATCGAAAAATACGGTTCCGATCCTTTGCGTTGGTACATGATAACCAATGCTTCGCCTTGGGACAATCTGAAGTTCGATATCGACGGCGTGGAGGAAGTAAGAAGAAAATTTTTCGGAACGCTATATAATACATATTCGTTTTTTGCGCTTTATGCCAATGTTGACGATTTTTACAATCAATATCCTCAAATAGCTATCGAAAAGCGTCCTGAAATCGATCGTTGGATCATTTCGTTATTGAATTCGCTTATTGAAGAAGTGGATACCGATTTCGATAGCTACGAACCGACAAAAGCCGGACGAGCCATTTCGGATTTTGTGAACGACAATTTGAGCAACTGGTATGTTCGCCTCAACAGGAAACGTTTCTGGGGAGGAGAAATGACCGAGGATAAGCTTTCGGCCTATCAGACGTTGTACACTTGTTTGGTTACTGTGGCCAAACTCATGGCGCCTATTTCGCCTTTTTATGCCGATAAACTTTATCTTGACCTCACTGCTGCAGTGAATGACGAAAAATTCGAATCGGTGCATTTGGCCGATTTTCCCAAGGCCGATGCATCGCTGATTGATAAAACATTGGAAGACAGAATGTATTTGGCACAAACGGCATCGTCCATTGTTCTCGCCTTGCGGAGGAAGGTAAATCTGAAAGTGCGTCAGCCACTTTCGAAAATTATGATTCCGGTAACGGACGAGACTCAAAAAGCCAATATCGAAGCAGTGAGTGGTCTCATCCTGAGTGAGGTAAACGTGAAGTCGATCGAATTTGTGGATTCGGCAAATGCCATGCTTGTGAAACGGGTGAAGCCCGATTTCAAAAAACTCGGGCCTCGTTATGGCAAAATAATGAAACAATTAGCTCCGAAAATTCAGTCGATGACGCAGGACGAAATAAATTCACTGGAGAAAAATGGCCGTTATACCTTATCGATTGAGGGTGTTGAAGCCACGATTACGCTTGATGACGTGGAAATTATTTCGGAAGATATTCCGGGATGGCTTGTTGGCAACGAAGGCCGCTTGACGATTGCGCTCGACATCACGGTAACCGACGATTTGCGCAAGGAAGGAATAGCTCGCGAATTGGTAAATCGTATTCAAAACCTTCGCAAGGCGAAAAATTTTGAGATTACCGATCGCATCTCTATTCAAATTTCATCCGATCCGGCATTTGACGATGCTATTCGCGAATATGCCGATTATATCAAACAGCAGGTTTTGGGCGACAACCTCGTGATTTCGAAAGAAAAATTTGAAGATGAAATTGAAATTGACGATAAACCATTAACGATAAGCATCAAAAAAAATAATTGAGAAATTGCGCTTTTTCGTATATTTGAACAAAAAATAATAAGTGTGCGTTTAAAGCCAATAATTTAATATTGAAAAACGATTAAAAACAACAATTATGAGCGAAAAAACAAGATATTCGGATGAGGAGCTCGAAGAATTCCGTATTTTGATAAACGAAAAGCTGGAAGTGGCAAAACGTGAATATGAAAACCTTCGTGCAGCAGTGATGAATGCCGACGGCAACGATACCGTAGATACATCACCTACGTTTAAGAATATGGAAGAAGGTGCTTCTACCCTTTCGAAGGAAGAAGCAGGGCGGTTGGCTCAACGACAAATGAAATTTATCCAAAATCTGCAGGCAGCATTAGTGCGTATCGAAAACGGCACTTACGGAATTTGTCGCGAGACCGGCAAATTGATTCCGAAAGAGCGACTGCGCGCCGTGCCACATGCCACATTGAGTATTGAAGCAAAAGAGGCAAAAAAAAGAAAATGAAATCAGTTTCAGACGCGATTTTGTCCTCGTTTTTTCGAAATCCGAACGAACCAATTTTAGAAAACCGACATGTCGCGACAAAAAGATTGTATGAAGAATAAAATCTCCAAAGGCGTCATTGCCGTACTTACAGTTTTGCTGGTGTTGTTGATAGACCAACTTTCCAAAATTTGGGTAAAGACGCACATGGCGCTCTACGATTCATTCGACATTACGAATTGGTTCAAAATCTATTTTGTCGAAAATAACGGAATGGCATTCGGAATCGAAGCATTTGGGAAAATGTTTCTGTCTATTTTCCGAATAGGAGCTGTCGTGCTAATTATTATTTATTTAAAGAGACTGGTTAAAGAAAACTACAAAACGGGGTTCATAGTCTGTATTTCGCTAATTTTGGCAGGAGCATCTGGAAACATCATCGACAGTGTTTTTTACGGCACCATTTTCGAAGCGAGTTATCCGGGTCATGTAGCTTCTTTGGTCCCATTTGGCGAAGGATATTCTTCCCTACTGCATGGTAAAGTTGTCGATATGCTTTACTTTCCGTTGTTCGAAGGAACATTTCCGGAATGGTTACCATTTATTGGTGGGCAGGATTACCTTTTCTTCAGATTTATATTCAACATAGCCGATTCGGCCATTACGGTTGGAGTCATTATCCTGCTTTTGTTTTACAGAAAGACGTTATCCTATTCTTTGATGTCGAAAAAAGAAAAAGAAAAGCTTGCGCTAAACAGAGAAGAAAAAATTATCAGAGGTGAGGTTTAAGAGCATTGCATACTTTTTTTTGATTATCTTGTCGGGTGAAATTATTTTATCGTGCAGCAACCGACCCAAAGAGGTTTTGAACCGAAAAAAGATGGAGCAGTTGATGTATGATATCTATGTAGCCGAATCTATGATCGAAAATGATTATGCGTCGTTTGACTCACCCGAAAAAAAAGAAGCCCTTATTAACGAAGTATTCCGTAAACACGGCATAACTCCATCCCAATGGGATACTTCACTTTCTTGGTATTCTGATCATGTGGACATTTATTTGAAAATGAACGATTCGGTGAAGTCGCGTTTGAAACGGGAGCAGCTACGTATCGAACGAATGATTTCGCAAGAATATTCGCGAGAACAGGAATTGAATCGACGGAATCGTTCTCGTTCGTATATTCCGTCTTCGTATATATTTGGGTTGACAGAAGATGGCTCAGGATTTTCTTTTCAACTTTCAAAACCCGAAATCGATCAATATGCCTCTGCAAATCTCGATTTTCATTTCGACGCAATTGGCATTCCCGTCAGAGCCTCGTATGATATTCAATCCATGTTAATTCTCGAGTACAAAGATACTACAGTCTATCGTTCGGTATCGGTTTCGTCCAATACCCATTATTCGCTCCCGATTTCAAAATACATAACGAACGATACGCTGCAAAGCGCAAGCGGATTTGTGAAAATGCGTAAGAATCAGTTTGTTCCTTCATTTATTCAACTCTATAATATTTCTTTAGCAGAAAGTTCGCAGGAAAAACAAAGATCTCGGTCGAGCGAAATTTCCGGTGAAAAAATAATTGACCACACCATTCTTACCGACTCAATTCAGTAGATGAACCCGAATTTTTTTTATTATGAATACAATATGAATGTTAGAAAGTGCAAAAACCAAAAAAAATATCTATTTTTGCATCGTAAATGACGTTTGACAATTTAAAAATCTATAATTCAATTTATTAAACTAAATTAAATGGAAAAAAAGAGAGTTTACACCTTCGGTAACGGTGCAGCCGAAGGTCGTGCAGACATGAAAAATCTGCTCGGTGGAAAAGGTGCTAATCTTGCCGAGATGAATCTGATAGGAGTTCCTGTTCCACCGGGTTTCACAATCACGACAGAAGTGTGTACCGAATACAACGAATTAGGAAAAGATTACGTTGTAAGCGTATTGAAGGATGAAGTGGAAAAAGCCATCGAAGAAATCGAAAGGCTGACCGGAACCAAGTTTGGAGATAAAGACAATCCTTGTCTGGTTTCCGTTCGTTCGGGGGCGCGGGTTTCTATGCCCGGAATGATGGATACGGTTCTCAATCTGGGCTTGAATGACGAGTCGGTAGAGGGTATCGCAAAAAAAACCGGTAACGCTCGTTTTGCGTGGGATTCCTATCGTCGATTCATTCAGATGTACGGAGATGTTGTTCTCGGATTGAAACCTCAAACTAAAGAAGATATTGATCCGTTTGAGGAAATCATGGATGAGGTAAAACAGGCGAAAGGCATTCATAACGACACCGAACTTTCGACAGAAGATTTGAAAGAACTTGTCAAGAGATTCAAACTTGCCGTTAAAGAGCGTACCGGTAACGATTTTCCCGAAAATCCATGGGATCAGCTTTGGGGTGCGGTTTGTGCAGTTTTCGACAGTTGGATGAACGAGCGTGCTATCTTCTATCGGAAAATGAACAATATCCCCGAAGAATGGGGAACCGCCGTTAACGTGCAGGCCATGGTATATGGCAATATGGGGAATACATCCGGAACGGGTGTGGCCTTTACGCGCGATGCAGCCACCGGCGAAGATATTTTTAATGGCGAATATCTGATCAACGCGCAAGGCGAAGACGTTGTGGCAGGTGTACGTACGCCACAACAGATAACCCTCGAAGGATCGCGCCGCTGGGCTAAGCAGCAAGGAATTTCGGAAGAAGAACGAGCGGCAAAATATCCTTCCCTGGAAGAAAGTATGCCCGAGTGCGCAAAGGAGCTGATAGAGGTACAGCAAAAATTGGAAGATTATTTCAAAGATATGCAGGATTTGGAGTTTACCATTCAGGACGGAAAACTTTGGTTGCTTCAGACTCGTAGTGGAAAACGCACGGGTGGCGCGATGGTTAAAATTGCCATGGACATGCTTCGCCAGGGATATATTGACGAAAAGACCGCGTTGAAACGCTGCGATCCCGAAAAACTCGACGAATTGCTGCATCCGGTTTTCGATAAAAAAGCTTTGTCTGCTGCCAAACCCGTAACAAGGGGTATTCCTGCATCGCCCGGAGCTGCAACAGGACAAATCGTTTTTCATGCCGACGAAGCCGAAGAGTGGGCGAGCAACGGAAAAAAAGTGATCCTTTGCCGAATTGAAACATCTCCGGAAGACTTACGCGGTATGGCTACGGCTCAAGGCATCCTTACCGCTCGCGGAGGAATGACATCTCATGCAGCGGTTGTTGCCCGCGGTATGGGGAAATGTTGTGTATCGGCGGCCAATAATATGGTTATCGATTACAAAGCCCGTACGTTGACAATCAATGGAAAGGAAATGAAAGAAGGCGATTGGATTTCAATCGACGGAACGACCGGTTACGTTTATGAAGGAAAAATTCAGACGCAAGACGCCGAACTGAATGATGATTTTTCGGCTTTGATGGAGCTTGCGGACAAGTATGCCCGCATGGAAGTCAGGACGAATGCCGATACACCTCGTGATGCTCGCACGGCACGCAATTTTGGAGCGAAAGGTATTGGCTTGTGCCGCACCGAACACATGTTTTTTGAAGACGACAAAATTCTGGCCATGCGAGAGATGATTCTTGCCAAGGATGAACAAGGTCGTCGCAAAGCGCTCGAAAAATTATTGCCTTTGCAAAAAACCGACTTCAAAGGCATTTTCCGGACTATGGATGGACTTCCTGTTACCATTCGTCTGCTCGATCCTCCATTGCACGAGTTTGTTCCTCATGATGAAAAGGGACAGATGGAAATGGCCAAAGTGATGGGGATCTCTTATAAGGACATTCACGACAGGGTGGAAGATCTCATCGAAGCCAATCCGATGTTGGGACTTCGTGGTTGTCGTTTGGGTAATCTTTATCCCGAAATCACCGAGATGCAAGCGCGCGCTATCATCGAAGCTGCCCTGGAATTGAAAAAAGAAGGAGTTGAAGCCATTCCCGAAATCATGGTACCTCTAACGGGCATTGTTCACGAATTTAAGGCTCAGAAGGAGATTATAGAAAGTACTATCAAAAAAGTATTCTCTGAACAAAATGATTCTGTGGAATATAAGATTGGAACAATGATCGAAATCCCGCGAGCTGCATTAACAGCTCACCGCATTGCAGAAGAAGCCGATTTCTTTTCATTTGGCACGAATGACTTAACACAGATGACATTCGGTTACAGTCGCGACGATGTCGCGAAATTCCTTCCGATGTACATCGATAAAGGGTTTTTGAAGCACGATCCTTTTGCCGTGCTCGATCAAAAAGGAGTGGGACGACTGATGAGAATGGCTATACAGGAAGGCCGTAGCGTGAAACCCACCCTCAAATGCGGATTGTGCGGCGAACATGGCGGCGAACCTTCTTCGGTGAAATTCTGCCATACCATTGGTCTTAATTACGTATCGTGTTCTCCGTTTCGAGTTCCGATTGCTCGTCTCGCAGCTGCACAGGCTGCTATCGAAGGGTAGCTATTCCGGCTTTTGCATTTACAATACATTTAAGAGACGTCCTTCGGGACGTTTCTTTTTGCAATAATTTGAAAATTAAATTTTAATTCTGTAAGATATTTTTCGGTGGTTAGCATATCTTTGTCGATGATTTAGCAGAAAGATTTTTAAATGAAAACAAATCGTCGTTATTTCGGACTCGATAAGAATATTTTTTTTACAGGGCTTACCAGTTTTTTTACGGATACTTCGTCGAAAATGGTTTACAGCGTTATGCCGCTTTTTCTGCTTTCAATCGGAGCCACAAAAACACAACTTTCGCTCATCGAGGGAATTGCCGAAAGCACGGCATCATTGCTGAAAGCTGTTTCGGGATTCTGGAGCGATAAAATCGGGAAAAACAAACCTTTCATGATTATCGGATATGCTGCAACGGCATTGGTTACACCTCTTTATTCCTACGTAGTGCATCCGATGCAAGTGCTTGTCTTTCGTTTTCTCGAACGGGTAGGCAAAGGTATTCGGACCGCTCCTCGTGACAGTTTGGTTGCAGCATCCTCCCCTAAAAATGAAACGGGTAAAAGTTTCGGATTTCATAAGGCGATGGATAATAGCGGAGCAATCATCGGACCCTTGATTGCTGCTGCCGTTTTGTTTTTTTTACCCAAAGACAATCCGGATTTTCAATATAAAACCATCTTTTGGCTTGCGGCAATTCCGGCAGTTGTTGGTGTATTTGTTTTGATATTTTTGGTAAAGGATGTCAAAGTACAGTCGGTTTCGGCAAAAACACCCGTTTCCATCAAAAAGTTGCCCAAAAATTTTTATTTTTTCCTGTTGATAATATCCATATTCACCTTGGGAAATTCTACCGATTCGCTTTTAATTGTGAGAACAAGCGAAACGGGTATCAGTTCATCATGGATTCCGTTTATTTATATGATTTTCAATATGGTATCGGTATTTTTGGCTATTCCGATCGGAAAACTGTCTGACCGAATTGGCAGAGGGAAACTTATTACGCTTGGGTTTCTGGTATATTCAGTTGTTTATTTCATGTTTGGTGCATTTAACAATATCTGGGTGTTTGTGGGAATGTTTATAATGTATGGCATTTATAGTGCATTGACCGATACATGCCAGAAGTCGCTCGTTTCTGATCTGATACCCAAAGAACTGAAAGGTACCGGCTTTGGATTATATCATGCAGTGCTCGGAATAATGTTGCTTCCAGCCAGTCTGATCGCCGGATATTTATATGATAACGTGGGTGCTTCATGGGCATTTTATTTTGGAAGTATTATGTCGGGAATTGCAATGCTGCTGATGATCGCATTTCTTTACTTTATGCATTTGCCAAAGAAAGAAGAGCCCCTCAAATCGAAATTTTAACGTCATAATGTTGCGCGACTACTTTTTTTAACCATAAAAGCATTTGGCGGCTATGCGGATTATCACTACTTTTACAACGCTTATTTCAAAAAATAATTTTTTATGAAGCAACTGGTTAAGATTTTATTTTTATTTTTCGCATGCACTTCCACCCAACATATTTTCTGTCAAAATAATGTCATAGACGAAATAGTTTGGGTTGTTGGTGACGAAGCTATCCTCAAGTCTGAAGTAGAAGAATATCGCAAGGAGATTCTTATGCAAAACCAGCGCATTGATGGCGATCCTTATTGTTTTATTCCTGAGCAAATAGCAATCAACAAATTGTTTCTCGATCAGGCCAAGTTGGACAGTATTCAGGTGCAGGAACGTGAAGTGAATCGAATTGCGGATCTCTACATCAACGAATATATTTCCAATATCGGATCAGCGGAAAAAGTGGAAGAATATTTTCAAAAAGATATGGCTTCCATACGGGAAGATACACGAAAAATGGTCAGAGAACAACAATTGATACAGAATGTTCAGCAAAAACATTTTGGAGATGTTAATCTCTCTCCATCGGAAATTCGAAAATTCTATAATAAAATACCGCAAGACAGCGTTCCGTTTATTCCTACTACCATCGAAGTGCAAATTGTAACTGTAAATCCGAAAATTCCTCTAAGCGTTACGGATGCAATAAAAGCCAGGTTGAGGGATTTTACGGAACAAATTAATAGCGGGAAAAACAGTTTTTCGACTTTGGCTCTTTTGTACTCGGAGGATCCGGCGAGCGCGGTGCGTGGCGGCGAATTGGGATTCAGCGATCGCTCGTCCTTTGTCCCCGAGTTTGCAAATGTTGCATTTTCATTGACCGATCCCAATAAGGTATCAAACATCGTGGAAACCGAATACGGATTTCACATCATACAACTCATCGAACGCAGGGGAGACCGAGCCAATTTCAGACATATTCTGCTCAAGCCTAAGGTGCCGCAAGAGGAATTGGATAGTGCGATGATCAGACTCGATTCGATCAAAACTTTAATAGATACTCAAAAAATCACTTTCGAGGAAGCTGCAACATTTTTTTCGGCAGACAAAGATACCCGCAACAATAAGGGTATAATGGTAAATACTAATCGCCAAAGCAATTATTACGGTACGCCCCGCTTTCAGCTCAATGAACTCAATCAGGATATTGCTAATGTGGTTGGAAATATGAAAGTAGGAGAGGTGTCGAAACCTTTTATAATGATCGATAAAAACGGTTCAGGTAAGCAAGTGGCAGCTATTGTTAAAGTCACAAACCGTGTCGAAGGGCACAAGGCAAATCTTAACAACGATTATCAGGTCATTAAGTCAATGGCCGAGAATGCACGAAGGCAGGAGATGATTGACGAATGGCTTAGGGAAAAAATAAAAACGACTTATGTGCGGATAGACCCCGAATGGCAGAATTGCAAATTCAAATATGATGGTTGGCTCAAATAAACCGACAGTTTTTTCGGGTCAAAAATGAAAAATCACGCTTATAGACTTTTCGGTAAAAGTGAAAGCTTACTTTTAACAAGTATGCTTTTTGCTATTATTTTGTGTGTGAATGCACAACAACCGCCACCTATCTCCTCTAACAATAATAGTGACACCCAAATTATCGAATTAAGGCAGGCTGATTTGTTATTCAAACGCAAAGACTCCGAAGCGCAAATTCTTAAGGATCATGTAGTTTTATATCATCAAGGAGCAACTATGGAATGTGATAGCGCTTATTGGTTTGAAAAAGAAAACATATTCGAAGCTTTCAGTAATGTGCGCATGAATCAGGGAGATACTGTATTTGCCTATGGCGATTACCTCCATTACGATGGCAACTTGCAGTTGGCTAAACTTCGCTATAACGTGCGTTTAGAAGATAAACGTGCTACGTTGTTTACCGATAGTTTGGACTACGATCGTATGCTTAATCTGGGATATTATTTCGATGGCGGGCTATTAGTTGATGAGGAAAATGAATTGACATCGTTTTGGGGGCAGTACGATACGGAGATGAAGGTAGCCTTGTTTAGTGACAGTGTGAAATTGGTAAACGAAAATTTTACGCTTTATTCGGATACGCTCCGGTATAGTACCGAAACCAACGTCGCCGATATTCTTGGCCCTTCGACCATCGTTTCCGACAGCGGATATATCTATTCTACAAGAGGTTGGTACAACACCGCCACAGACGATGCTCAACTGCTCGATCGCTCGCAGGTATTTAGCGACGATGGGAGTAAAGTCCTTATTGGTGATACTATTTTCTATAATCGCGGCACCGGCATTGCCCAAGTTTATGGGCAACTGTTCCTGCAAGACACTCTTCACAATGTTATTTTAAGAGGCGATTACGGCTATTATGATGAAAAAATCGAATATGCACTTGCCACAGATTCGGCTTATGCTATTGATTATTCGCAAAAAGATAGTCTGTTTTTGCATGGCGATACGTTGAAAATGATCACTGATTCCATTGGGCGTCAAATATTTGCCTATCCTAATGTGCGATTCTATCGTGTCGATTTGCAGGGTATTTGCGATACCATGCATTATGTTTCCGCTGATTCGATACTCTATCTAAAAAAAGATCCCGTGATATGGAACGAAGATAATCAATTGATGGGTGATGCCATCGATGTGTATTTAAACGACAGTACTATCGAAAAAGCGGTTGTCAAAAATTATGCATTCGCTATTCAAAAACGACCGGTAGAAAATCAGTTTAATCAGTTGAAAGGCAAAAACCTGACAGCGCACTTTGTAAATGGAGAAATACGCCATGTTTTGGTTGAGGGGAGCGCAGAGTCGCTCTACTATCTGCTGGAGAAAGACAGTACGGTAATAGGCCTTAATAGAACCGAAAGCCCGTATTTGTCTATGGATCTTTTTGACGAAAAGTTGGAAAAACTCAAACTTTGGCCGAGTACCAAAGCTCAGACAGTACCATTGTCTCAACTCAAACCGGATGACGAAACATTGAAAGGTTTCGTATGGATTGATTATTTGCGGCCAATAAACAAATACGACATTTTTAGGCGAAACGAGCGAAATGCTTCTGAAATGATTGTACCTCCCCGACGATTTGCTCGGGATGATATTCTTTTAGAGTAACCACTTCGATTGGTCAATTTAATTTGCATTGGATCCATAATTAAAAAAACGTGTACTATGGGAATGTTCTTTTTTTACAATAACCGAAAACCTCGATCGTTCAACTACAAGCCCATTCTTTACAATCCCGAAGAAGAAGAACGTAAAGAAAGGTTGAACAAACGTATATCCGAGATAAAAAGGGAACTGATGGAAACTTCCGTTAAAAACGATGAAGAACAAATCAATCCAACCTCTGATATCAGAGGCGAATTTCTTTCTCAGACAAAACACTTGAAGCGTCGGGTAGAAAAAGAAGAATCAGGATCTCGTTCGTTTTTGTCGAACAACGGATTGTTGATTTTGATTCTGGTAATTCTTTTTGCTGTCTTCTTTTTCTGGATTTTGACGTAATTCGCTTCAATCCTTTTGCCGATAATTAATCCACATAAATTTTCCATTCGATAAAAAACCAACTTTTCAACCAAATATGCCCGACATCGTACATCTGTTGCCTGATTCGATCGCAAATCAAATCGCTGCCGGAGAGGTTATCCAGAGGCCTGCATCGGTAGTCAAGGAGCTGGTCGAAAATTCGATAGATGCGGGCGCGACCCATGTCCAGATTATTGTTAAAGATGCGGGTCGAACACTCATACAAGTGATAGACAATGGCAAAGGAATGTCGGTAACTGACGCTCGCATGGCTTTTGAACGACATGCCACATCGAAAATCAGAAATGCCGACGATCTTTTTTCGCTGAACACGATGGGATTCAGAGGCGAGGCTTTGCCATCGATAGCGGCAATAGCGCATGTTGAAGTGAAAACGCGTCGCTCCGAAGATGAAGTGGGAACGATGTTGTCTATCGTTGGATCGCGTGTCGAAAAACAAGAAGCCGTAATCTGCGCCGAAGGAACAATCGTTTCGGTAAAGAATATATTTTTTAATGTCCCTGCCAGAAGAAAATTTTTGAAATCGAATCAAGTGGAGCGACGACATATTCTGACAGAGATTCAACGTATAGCACTGGTTAATCCGCACATTTCTTTCACACTTATCGAGAACGACGTTCAAACACTTGTTCTTCCGGCTTGCAAGTTGCGTCAACGCATTTTGCAGTTAGATGGCAAAAACATGAATCAACAACTGATCGATATCGAAGAAGAAACTACACTTGGTAAAATTTTCGGATACGTCACCAAGCCCGAAAATGCCAAAAAAGGAAAGGTGAGCCAATATTTTTTTGTAAACGGTCGGTATATTCGACACCCATATTTTCATAAGGCGGTTATGACCGCTTATTCTTCACTCATTCCCGTGAATGAAAATCCTGCATACTATATCTATTTCGAAGTTGATCCGGCAACCATTGATGTCAATATCCACCCGACAAAAACCGAAGTGAAGTTCGAAAATGAATTGGCATTGTGGCAAATTCTGATGGTGACGATAAAGGAGGCTCTCGGAAAATTCAATGCTATTCCCAGTATAGATTTTGATACGGCCGATGCCATCGATATTCCTATTTATGACAGTTCAAAGCACACTCCGATGCCCCGACTGAGTATTGATCCTTCTTACAACCCTTTTCATACTTCTTTCGGAGGAAGTCGAAAACGGCCTACTCCCGATTTCAACTGGGAAACTCTTTACAAAGGATTCGAAAACGAGAATCGTGCTCCTGAGGCAATAGAGACATCATCAAATGAAGATTTATTTTCTCATGGCGATCAGTCACTTTCCAAGGAAGTTGAACTTAATCCGAATCATTATCAATACAAACAGAGATATATCCTCACATCCGTTAAATCGGGCTTAATGATAATTGATCAGCATCGGGCACACGTGCGGATATTATTTGAACAATATTTAAACCAAATTCAACAGCGAAAGGGGCTATCTCAACGTGTGCTTTTCCCCGAAATTATCGAATTAAATCCTGCTGAAGCTGCCGCACTCGAATCCATCATAGAAGATATAGAAGCTGTCGGGTTCGAACTAACTTCGCTCGGAAACAATAGTTTTGCTGTGCAAGCTACACCTTCAGAATTGCAAAACGCGGATTCGTCAAAACTCCTACGTTCGATGATCGAAAGCAGTATCGATACAGGATTGGATGTGAAATCCGAAATACACGAAACTATTGCTTTTTCGCTGGCCGAAGCTACTGCAATTCCTTATGGTAGAACACTTTCACCGGACGAAATTGCGATGATTGTCGATCGACTTTTTGCCTGTAAAATACCTAATCACAGTCCCGATGGACATATAATCGTAACCTTGATCACAGACGAGGAGATTGCGAAGAAATTGAAATAAAAAAAGAGATCGCATAAAATTCTTGTTCAAAATTCATACTTTTGGAAAACAATAAAAATTTAGAACTATGGAATATTCATTTTGTGGAAATAGCGGACTGAAATTGCCTAAAATTTCGTTAGGATTATGGCATAACTTTGGATATGTCGATGATTTTGAAATGGCCGAAAAGATGGTTCTCTATGCCTTCGAACATGGAATAACCCATTTTGATTTGGCAAATAATTACGGGCCACCTCCCGGATCGGCTGAATCGAATTTCGGTAAAATTCTGAAAAAAAATCTTGCTTCGCACCGTGACGAAATGATTATATCGTCCAAAGCCGGACATTTGATGTGGCCCGGACCTTATGGCGACGGTTCGTCGCGAAAATATTTGATGGCAAGTATCGACCAGAGTCTTCATCGTACAGGATTGGATTATTTCGATATTTTCTATTCGCATCGTTACGATGGCGAAACTCCTGTCGAAGAAACCATGCAGGCATTGGTCGATATCGTCCGGTCGGGTAAAGCCCTTTATGCGGGCATTTCTAAATATCCTCCGATTGAAGCTCGAAAAGCCTTGACTTATCTGAAAGAGCGTGATGTCCCCTGTCTTATATTTCAGGATAAATACAGCATGCTTAATCGGCAACCCGAAGATGAAATTTTGAATATCGTAAAAGAATTTGGGTGCGGATTTATTGCATTTTCGCCTTTAGCGCAAGGCGTGCTTACTAACAAATATCTGAAGGGTATTCCCGAACATTCACGCGCGGCCGATCCTACCGGATTTTTGCAACGTGAACAGGTGACAGAACAATTGATTGACAAAGTAAGGCAATTGAATGAAATTGCTTTACAGAGAGGACAGACAATGGCCGAAATGGCATTGGCATGGGTTTTGAGAGACAATCGGGTAACTTCGTTGATCGTGGGTGCACGTAATGTAGATCAGTTGGGGGATAATTTGAAAGCACTCGATCATCTATCGTTTTCTGAAGAAGAATTACATCGCATCGATACTATTTTGGATGGCGCTACGTTGTAATATAGTGTGCGATATTTAACGCCTGAATAACCTTCCTGCCATTAAATATCGCAACTTTAAACGAGTTGACGAGCAGCGATGAAACATATTTCATTGATATTTACGACGGCTATTTTCTTCTCTTTTTTGTCATCCTCCTGTACGCAGGAAATACCTGCCCTTACTATTCCGTCTGCGCCGGTAAATTTCAAAATCGATTTAATGACCGATAAAATCGATTATTTTGATTATGCAGTTTTCGATTCGCCGCGAAGAGCCGGCGAATACGTTGGGTATGCCGGATTATTAATTTTCAGGAATCAGGAAGGGCAAATCTTTGCTTATGATTTATGTTGTCCTAAAGAAAGATCGCAAACAGTGAAAGTCATTCCCAATTTAAGGGGAGAGGCTATTTGTCCTGTTTGTGGCAGTGTTTATAGCATTTGGACAGGATTTGGAAATGTCGTATCTGGTCCTTCAACGCTGCCGTTACAAAAATATAATGTTTCAAACGCAAATCCCGTTTACATCATTCGCCATTGAAATTATTATCCGTTTTCTTTGAAAAACCGATAAACATTTTTACATTTGCAGTCGCAAAAAATCGTAGGCGAACGATAAAGAATAAAAACGAATGCGGAAGTAGCTCAGTTGGTAGAGCATAACCTTGCCAAGGTTAGGGTCGCGGGTTCGAGTCCCGTCTTCCGCTCAAGGATGCTCGGATGGTGGAATGGTAGACACGCAAGACTTAAAATCTTGTGACCATTACGGTTGTGCGGGTTCAAGTCCCGCTCCGAGTACTTAAATAAGCTGTTAGTTTTTCCGATTTTCACTTATTTTATTTTATTAAGTGTCGCATTTTAGCTATCAGGGTTGCTTTTGCCATTTCTATGGTCGGGACTATAAAAAAAGCAACCCGATGGATGCTTTGTCTTTTACATATATTTACTTTTCTAACCTTCTAATTTTAAATCCATTAATTTCCAACATGTCAAGTTGGAAAATATCGACGGACTCTTTACAAAAATATTATTTTTCTGAGTTTCGGGCATCATATAAATGATTTTATTCCTGTGATATTTGACCTTTCGTTTGATTTTGAATCCGTCCAAATTATTTGTTTTGTGATGAAACTGTTTTATTAAGTCCTAATTGTTTCCACTTAATTTTGTCGACTATGCACATTGACGAATTTATTCTTTGTATTTTTGCGCACTTTTGTAAAGAGAACAATCCGAAAAAAAAATGAAAGATGGCGCGAAGTAAAAAACAATTACCCGTATTGGAGTCTGTTACAATAACCGATATAGCAGCTGAAGGAAAGGCTTTGGCCAAAGTAAACGGGATGGCAGTGTTTGTTCCTTATGCCGTTCCGGGAGATGTGGTTGATATTCAAATTACACGAAAAAAACAAAATTATGCCGAAGGCAGGGTTATGTCTTTTCGTTCGTATTCGGATAAGCGGGAGAATGCTTTTTGCGAACATTTCGGATTGTGTGGCGGTTGCAAATGGCAGATTCTGCCTTATGAAGAACAACTGAAATACAAGCAACAACAAGTAGAAGATAATCTTACACGCATTGGGAAAGTGAAGTTGCCCGAGATCTCGGCTATTATGGGTGCACCCAAAACAACGTTTTACCGCAATAAACTCGAATTTACATTTTCGAACAAACGCTGGCTTACAGAACAGGAAATAGGAACTACCGATGATCCACTGCAGATGAACGGATTGGGGTTTCATATTCCCGGAATGTTTGATAAAGTGCTCGATATCCATACATGCTGGTTGCAGGACGATATTTCGAATCGCATTCGAAATGCAGTGAAAACGTTTTGCCTGCAAAACGAGTATTCTTTTTTTGATCTTCGCAATCAATTGGGACTGATGCGAACCCTCATCATTCGAACCTCTTCGACCGGAGAAATTATGGTTGTCGTGGTTTTTTTTGAGGATGATCGCGAGAAGCGCGAAAGGTTGTTGAACTTTCTTTCGGAGGAGTTTCCGCAAATAACTTCGTTGTTTTATGTAATCAATGGCAAAGCCAACGATACGATTACCGATCAAGAGATTATCACTTGGGCCGGACGCGATTTTATTTATGAGGAAATGGAAGGTTTAAAATTCAAAGTTGGTCCCAAATCGTTTTATCAAACTAATAGCGAACAGGCATATAATTTGTATAAGGTTGCCCGCGAATTTGCTCAACTAACAGGCAAAGAGTTGGTGTATGACCTTTATACCGGGACCGGAACCATTGCCAATTTTGTTGCTCGCAATGCAGAAAAAGTGATCGGAATCGAATTTGTGGAAGAGGCCATTGAAGATGCAAAAGAAAATTCCCAAATCAATGGCATTGGCAATATTCTTTTTTTTGCCGGAGATATGAAAGATGTCCTCGACGTAGATTTTATTAACCATTACGGTCGTCCAGATGTATTAATAACCGATCCTCCCCGTGTTGGAATGCACACGGATGTAGTCGAAACCATTCTTTTTGCAGAACCCGATCGTATTGTTTATGTCAGCTGCAATCCGGCTACTCAAGCGCGCGACTTGAATTTGCTCGACGAAAAATACAAGGTAACCCGAGTTCAACCGGTAGATATGTTCCCGCATACACATCATGTAGAGAATGTAGTTTTAATGGAAAAGAGGCAAAGATGAAACAACAGTCATTTCACGGGTTCAACCCTGTAGCCTAAACGTCGAAGTCCTTCGATCAACCCGTACTTACCCGGAAGATGAGCGCATCCTACGGCGATGAACGATGATTTCTGCCCCATCAGTCGAGGCAGTTTTTCAAGCCATTTTTCGTTGCGATTCTTGCCGATGATATTTTTTTCTTCTTGAGTAGAAGGACAAGGATCGTCCGGAAGACCTCCTTCATATAATTTTTGAATTTTATCCAAATCCTGGTTGTAGTAGGCAACCTGAAGATCTTCGATTAACTTGGCTGTCAGATCGGGATGTTTCACTGCACACATCAGCAATTCTGTTTGTCTTTCGAGAGTTTGCGAGTTCAGTAAAACATAAATCTGATCTTCAACTGTTTCTAATCCTATAACCGGTCTGAAACGCTTATCGGCTTCTTGTTGAAAATATTCGTCCAGTCCCACGTTATTGGACGGCGATGGATATTTTTTTTGAAACTGTGCTATCGAAATTAAGTTTTGAAGCATTGCCGGCTTTAGTTGACCGAAAACATCTATTCCGTCGCCAAGAGTGTTTCTCAGAGAACTATCGAGCAATTGTTGATCTTCATCGTTAAGGAGCGAATCATACGTGACATGTTCAGGAAGAAAAGATTCGGAGAGCAATCTCATTTGCATTTCGCCCAAATTGTTCAAATCGAGTTCGCCGATAGTTTGTTCGGTTTGCTCAAATATCTCGAAAATGCCGGGTATGCTATCGAGAAAGGAGATGGGAGTCAAGTGATGCGTGCCAAAAAGATAAGAAGGATTTTCGAGGCCGTTTCCCGAAATTTTCCATAGAAGTGATTTGTAGTTATCGTTCGAGGCATTGCTGCACGAGAATGCCAGAAAAACGGATAAGAAAAGTGCACTCAGATTTCTGATTTTCATGAACGTAAGTTGTTTATTTTGATCGTATTAATATATTTTCATTTGCATGCCGGAATCTTTTCAATCTGATCGAACAGATTTTCACAAAACACTTCAAGCAAAATCTATTTACTCGGTTTTCAATCGCAAAAGATTTTCAATCGAAATTAAATTGATAGACGAGAATGCTGTCTCCGATAAAGTGTTCAAAAAAAACAAGAAAAAAGATGAGATTTTTCTCCCATCCTTTTTCTTGAATACAGATTTACTATTCGTTACTCGCAGATGATTTAAGTGGATTATAGGTGCGCTGCGCCAGCTCCTTGTCGAAAGTATAGATGCCAAATCCGTTGTCACCTATAAGTTTGATGCTGTCAATCAATGCCTTGGCCATCTCTTCTTCTTCTACCTGCTCGTTGACAAACCATTGAAGCATGTTTTCCGTAGCAAAGTCTTTTTCGTCGCGAGCCATTGCTACCAGATTATTGATACGCGAAGTTACAACTTTTTCGTGTTGGAGCGTATCCTCGAAAGCCGCCAAGATAGAATTCCATGAAGTACCCACCTTGTCGATCGACGATAATTCGACACGATTTCCCTTTGCGATCATATAATCCATAAATTTGAGGGCGTGATCCATTTCTTCCTGAAACTGGACTTTAAACCAGTTCGATATTCCCGGCAATCCTTCAGCACCGAAATGTGCCGACATTGATAAATAAAGATACGCTGACCAGATTTCGGCATTAATTTGTTCGTTGATAGCCGATTCTAATTTTTTGCTTAACATGTCGTTTTATTTTTAAAATGGTTAATTTCATAGTAAACGCCTTTATGTACAAAATGTTTTTTATTTCTTCTCGAAAAAGCTAACGGAGAAATGAAAAATATGATCAAATGTCATACAATCTGTTTCTATTTAGCAACATACGACAAAATGAGCAAACCAATTCAAAACATTATGGCGAAATAATTTAAATTTATTACTATCTTTGCAGGCTACTTATTCGAGAATATTTCTCAAAAAAATAAGAACGGCAGATAAACTTTTCCGCGGAAAGTTGATGAATACATCTAAAAATAATAGAATGAATCTGTTACGAGATAAAATGTCGAAATACGATGTTCCACAAAGAGCTAAAGCTGCAGGAATTTATCCGTATTTCAGGGCAATCGAAAGCGATCAGGATACCGAGGTTATCATTAATGGGAAAAAAGTATTGATGTTCGGTTCGAATGCCTATCTTGGATTAACGAATCATCCAAAGGTTAAAGAAGCCGCGATTGCTGCTACCAAAAAATATGGGACAGGAATGGCCGGATCGCGCTTTTTGAACGGAACATTGGACATTCATCTCGAATTGGAGCGAAAGCTGGCCAATTTTGTGAATAAAGATGAGGCGGTAGTGTTTTCTACCGGATTTAGTGTGAACGAGGGAGTCATCGGTTGTCTGACGGGACGCGAAGATTACATTATCTGGGACGAACGTGACCATGCTTCCATCATCGAAGGCCTCAGAACTTCTTTTTCCACCAAATATAAGTTTCGACACAACGATATGATTTCGTTGGAGAAACAACTCAAGCGATGCGATGCCAAAAATGTGAAACTGATCGTGGTGGATGGTGTTTTCAGTATGGAGGGCGATTTGGCGGATTTGCCCGGGATCGTGGAATTAGCAAAAAAATACAACGCCAACATCATGGTGGACGAAGCTCACGGATTAGGCGTGTTGGGGCGAAAATACAGCGGCAAAGGCGTTTGCGATCATTTCGGATTGTTGGATAGCGTAGATCTTATTATGGGAACATTCAGCAAATCGCTTGCTTCCATTGGCGGATTTGTGGCCGGGGATTATCCGACGATAAACTATTTGAGACATAATGCCCGCACCAATATTTTTAGTGCCAGTATCACACCGGCTGCCACTGCAGCTGCATCGGCTGCTCTTGATATTTTGAAATCCGAGCCTGAACGAGTTCAGAGATTATGGGAGCTCACAAATTATACCATTCAGCTTTTCGAAGAAAAAGGGTTTGAATTGGGACCAACCCAATCGCCCATTATGCCTCTTTATGTAAGAGACAACGACAAGACGTTTTTGGTTACGAAATTGTTGTTCGACGAAGGTATTTTCGTCAATCCGGTAGTAGCACCGGCCGTTGCGCCCGGCGACACCCTTATCCGATTTTCACTCATGGCAACGCACACCAAAGATCAAATTGATTTTGCAATCGATCGAATAGAAAAGGTATTTCGGAAACTCGATCTTTTAAAATAAATCTGTAACACCATACATACTGAGAGTGTCCCCAAAAGGCACTCTTTTTTGTTGGAAACCCTTATTGAATCTCAAGAATAATTTTGTCTATTTTTCCCATCGATTTTCTCCGATTTTAAAAAAAACGAGAGTGATCAGAATGCAATCCCCTTTATCTGCCAACAGGTGGGAAACGACAGGAAATATAACCGTACAACAGAGTTATCGGATGTTAAAATAGATCGAACAAAAAAGGACAATTTCGCTCGAATTTGATTCGAACCAAGTACGACGCAAATACGAGGGAAACCCTGAACGAAGAAGACTAGAAAAATAGTCGCCGAAAAAGTTAAAATTTATTTACGGCCCAATTGTGAGATATAGCGAATATTCTTGGATTTGACGAAGGAAAACTGTAATTTGTAACTTTGAATCTCTCGAAATTTGGTAAAGTTAATTTTCCGATTGAGGAGAATGAAGAAATTACAGACAAATTTGCGAGCGAGAGAACACGAAAAAAGCTTATGAGAAAATAGCAGAACAAAAAAAGAGACGAACTCGATATCGAGTTCGTCTCTTTAGAGAAGAAAAAATTACTGTTTCTGAGAAAGATAATCTGCGATGCCCTCGTGAGTCGGTTCGAGTCCTTTTTCACCCTTATGCCAGTTTGCAGGGCAAACTTCGCCATACTTTTCGGTAAACTGCAAGGCATCGATCATGCGAAGCGTTTCGTCCACACTGCGGCCGAGGGGCATATCGTTTACAACCTGATGGCGCACGATTCCTTCTTTATCGATCAGGAAGAGACCGCGATAGGCTTCGGCCGAACCTTTGAAGATAGGATTTCCTTCTTCGTCGGCATCAAATTCTCCGGCCAAAACGTCATACATCATTGAGATAGTTAACGTGTGGTCGGCAACAATCGGGTATTTCACGCCCTGGATTCCTCCATCATTTTGAGGTGTTTGCAGCCATTTCCAGTGACTCGTGGCAGAGTCTGTAGATGCAGCAACCACCACAGTGTCTCGTTCATCGAACTCGGCAATTCTTTCTTGAAATGCAATGATTTCGGTAGGACATACAAATGTGAAATCGGCCGGATAAAAGAAAAATACTACGTATTTTTTGCCGATGTATTGCTCGAGTGAAAAATTCTCTTGAATTTCCGAACCGTTCACTACGGCCGGTGCCCAAAATACGGGGGCTTTTTTACCAACTAATACTGACATAATTCTTTACTATTTTATGATTTGAACTATTTTTCGCTTCAAAAATACTCTATTTCGACCGAACAAAAAAATAAATATCAATAAATATGATATAAAAATTATCTATACTCATATAATTTTTTCTTCCTGATATAGAGAAAAATTAACGTACTACTTATATCGATATAAGCGAAAAATATCTACTTTTGTATGCAATAAAAACAGAAAGCAAAAATTTTATGTCATTTATTGCAGATAAAATCATAATGGAAGGGTTGACTTTCGACGATTTGTTGCTGGTCCCCGCATATTCTCAGGTATTGCCGCGCAACGTTGATCTAACGACCAAATTTTCCCGTAACATTACATTAAACATCCCGATGGTGTCGGCCGCCATGGACACGGTCACCGAGACGGCTATGGCCATAGCGATAGCTCGAGAGGGAGGTATCGGTGTCATTCACAAAAACATGACCATCGAGCAGCAGGCCAAGCAGGTGAGAGCCGTTAAACGTGCCGAAAATGGCATGATTATCAATCCGATAAGCATTACCAAAGACAAAACTGTTGCCGACGCAATGGCATTAATGGCCGAATTCAAAATTGGAGGGATACCGGTGGTAGATAATGAAAATCGACTTGTAGGAATTGTAACGAACCGCGATTTGCGATTCGAACGAGACTTGGATAAAAAAATTGATTTGGTTATGACGAAAGATAACCTCGTTACTACACGTCAAACCACCGATTTGGAAGCCGCTGCCGAAATTCTTCAACAATACAAAATCGAAAAACTTCCTGTGGTGGATTCCAATAATAAACTTGTTGGACTTATCACCTATAAGGATATTACCAAAGCCAAGGACAAACCATTTGCCTGCAAAGACGAACAGGGTCGTTTGCGAGTAGCTGCGGGTATTGGTGTAACATCCGATTCAATAGAAAGGGCAGAGGCTCTGGTGGAGGCGGAAGTAGATTCTATTGTGATTGACACTGCTCACGGCCATTCTCAAGGAGTGGCCGATATGCTGAAACAAATAAAAAAACTATTTCCTCAAATCGATATTGTGGTTGGAAACATTGCAACCGGTGATGCTGCGAGATTTCTTGCAGATGCAGGAGCCGATGCGGTGAAGGTAGGAATAGGACCCGGCTCGATCTGTACAACACGTGTGATAGCGGGGGTGGGAGTTCCCCAACTTTCGGCCATCTATGATGTGGCAAAAGCACTTGAAGGAACCGGAATTCCGATCATTGCCGATGGAGGTTTGCGCTACTCGGGAGATATTGTGAAAGCACTTGCGGCAGGTGCGTGGTCGGTGATGATGGGTTCTTTGCTGGCCGGTACGGAAGAATCCCCCGGTGAAACGATTATCTTTAACGGACGAAAATTCAAAACCTATCGAGGAATGGGATCACTCGCCGCTATGGAAAAAGGCTCGAAAGACAGATATTTTCAGGACGTTGAGGATGATATCAAGAAACTCGTTCCGGAAGGCATCGAAGCGCGTGTACCGTTTAAAGGGACATTGCAGGAAGTCATCTATCAGATGGTAGGAGGATTGCGTGCCGGCATGGGATATTGTGGAGCTCCCACTATCGAAAAACTGCACGATGCCAAGTTTACCCGTATCACCTCAGCGGGATACGTGGAGAGCCATCCCCATAATGTAATGATCACTCGCGAAGCTCCAAATTATAGTCGCGAGAACGATTAGATAGTGAATCGAATATTATAGACCGAGTTCCTCATTTTCTACATCTGAGGAACTTTTTTGTTTGCCGGGAATACTACTAACAAGATGCAAGTTCTTGTACACGCCGAGTTGGAAGGAAGCGTTAGCGATTGGCAAGGCTTCGGCCGTGAGCTCAGCCGAACGGGTGTTGCAGGTGACTGCAAATCCGAAAGAACTGTCGTTGTAGACATTGACTTGAAAACGATCTTCGATGTCGTCCACCATGACCGTTTAATGCATCGGCTGTCAGAGACCATTGGCGATAAAACGCTATTGAGACTGATACGCAAATACCTTCAAAGTGGAATAATGGTTGATGGCGTGGTAAGTCAACATACCGAAGGCACCCCCAAGGCAGCCCCCTGTCTCCACTCTTATCCAACATAGTTTTAGACGAACCGGACAAGGAGTTGGAGCGCAGGGGACACACATTTGTTCGATATGCCGACGATTGCAATATCTACGTACGCAGCCAAGAGGCAGGCGAGAGAGTCACGGAATCGGTAAGCAATTTTATCGAGAGCAAACTGAAACCACTTGTCAACAAAGACAAGAGTCAGGTTTGCGAGGTAAGTCAAACCAAATTCTTAGGCTACACCATCCAAAAGGATGGCAACCTAAGCACAGCAAAGAAGAGCATTGACCGCTTTAAAGAAAAAGTACGCAGTATAACCAAAAGAAACAGATGTATAAAGTTCGAGCAGGTAATAGCCGAACTCACTCCCGTCTTGCGCGGTTGGCTTAACTACTTTCACCACGCCCGATGTAAAGGTTTATTAAAGAATCTTGATTCATGGATACGCAGGAAACCTCGGTGCTACAGATTAAAGCAGTGCAAGAGGGTAATTACCCTGCAACGTTTTCTTGAAAGACCGGGAGTTGACGGCCGGCAAAGCCGGATATTGGCTCTATCGGGTAAAGGACACTGGCGCAAGTCAGGTTGCCCACAAGCACATCAGGCTCTCAACAACAGCTGGTTTGATGCAGCGGGTCTATACAACCTCACATTAAATTACGACAGGTTAAACAATTAAAAGAAACCGCCGGGTGCGAGAGCATGCCCGGTGGTGTGAGAGGGCGGGGGGAGTAATCCCCCTACCTCCTCGATCAACACGCTGAAAATTCTATTCGATACCTCCCGAATTGCTTACAAAAGCTATTTTCCGACTGTCCGGCGACCACGAAGGAACATTAATTGTTCCCTGTCCCCCATACAAATAAGCTATAACTATAGGCTTTCCTCCCGAAACCGGCATCATACGTAAATACACTTGTTTGTAGAACGGGTGATCACCGGGATCGACATCATTGCCAAAGGTGATAAAAACAATCCATTTGCCATCCGGAGAAACATGTGGAAACCAATTATTCAATTGGTCATGCGTTATTTGTTCCTGATCCGATCCATCGGGTTTCATGCGCCAAATTTGCATGGTTCCGGTTCGCACCGAATTGAAATAAATATAGTTGCCATCGGGAGTATATTCGGAGCCGTCGTCCAAACCTTCGGCAGTTGTCAATCTAATTTCTTCGCCCCCTTCGCGTGATATTTTATACACATCGAAATTTCCATTGCGTTGTCCGATAAATGCCATTTCTTTTCCATCGGGAGACCAGCCATGGAAATAAGACGGCGTATTTTTTGTAACTTTTATCGGCTCACCACCTGTTATCGGAAGGTAATACACCGCAGATTGGCCTTTGTCTGCAGGGTCGTGATTGCTACTTATGCCGATAAATTGGCCATCGAAAGTCAAAGCATGATCATTATTGTTTCCCGTGGCGCTGCCGGTATTCAACTGCTTGATTTTCCCGGATGCAAGATCATACGTATAGAGTAATCCTTCGCTGTTGTAAATGAGAAATTTGTTGTCCGGAGTCCAATTCGGGGCCTGAATCGAATTCGGGAATTGTTTTAAAATATATCTTTCGCCGGTGAAAACATCTAATGTTTCGAGATTGCTTCCTAAATAGTCGCGATACATCACCATCGTATCGGCAGCAGGAATCTCAATACGGACATTTTTGAAGATGGCTTTTTCTTTAACATCGGGATTGTGTGAACAAACAAAGATGCCGACGTATGCTTCGTCGGGAATGCCGCAAAAACCCATTTGTTCCGAAATGAACGTATCGCCCAATTGAGCAACGGACATGGTATAAATATTCCCTTTACGCATCAATCGGACTACATTTGGAGCCTTGATATCCAATTTTTTTTCGGACATATTTTTGCCCGACGTTTGTCGATATTGAAACGATGTTAGTCCATCGCCGTGAATAACTGCACTGACGTGTGGCGAAGATGCATCAAGTGATTCTCTGACCATCCATCCTAATTTTCGGTGAGGATCGATTCCTTCACCTACAAATTCCACTTGAGCAGTGAGAATAAAATCGCCCTTGATTTTTTTCCATGCGTATTGAAATTCATCCTGATCGAACCATATATTCGTGCCGGAACCTTCGAGTGTATAGATTTGTTTTTCGAGATCGTAAAATGTTGCTCCGGGAAGTTGGACGTTACCAACGTCGCAATTGGACCGGAAAATTCCCAACGAATTGTCATATTGCTGTGCAAATAGTTGAAATGCAATTGACCACAGGAGAAACGAGGAACAAATAATCTTTTTCATGACGGACGGATTGTTATGTTTAAATATGCCCAAATTTACGAGATAATTTTTAATTGTATGTCCCAAAGCGGAGAGAATTGTTTCGAAATCGCCGCTAATTGATGAATTTTTCTCAAAAAATGGAATACTTTTATTAAATAAATCACTATTTTTGTGCGTCGAGGTTGATCGAATGAAGATTCGATACCGGTTTCGGTGAAAACACAAATAATCGTAGCCATTTAAATTATATCTTTTAAATAAATATTTTTAGTTTTATGTTATCAATGAAATCGAAAAACCTGTTAATTTGCGGATTAACGGTAGGGACGCTTAGTTCCTGCTACCAGGAAATACCCAATCCTGCTCATTTTGGGAAAACAATCGAAGTTAATGCCTCTATTCAGGACGGGCAGATGCGTGCGGCCGATAAATCATGGGCTGTCGGCGATGCGATTGGCATTTACATGAAAAAATCGACAAATTCGCTTAGTTCAAGTGCGTTGGCACAAAATGTGAAATACATCACCGCTAACGGATCGGGAACTTTCGAATCGTCTGATTCTGCAAAAGCGATAACTCTTCCGTACACGGGTACAAAAGTAGATTTTATAGCTTATTACCCTTACAAGACAACCATTTCATCATATTCATATCCTGTTAATTTGTCCGATCAAAGCAAACAAACAGATATTGATTTGCTATATTCAGACAACGCAAAAGCGATAACGCCCTCAAATCCATCGGTAAGTTTAAATTTCGTTCATCAGCTTTCGAAGATTGTGTTAAATATCACAAGCAATAAATCCGATTACAGTTTGAGCGGACTGAGAGTGAAAATTGCCAATGTGGGTATTACTGCATCTTTTTCGTTGATTGATGGTTCGCTTGGTGCGCCCGAAACAATCGGAAATATAGCTCTGAAAACGAGTGCCGATGGATCGTCAGCCGAAGCTATTTTGATGCCTTCCTCTGATTTATCGGATAAAACGTTGATATTTATCGTCGGAGAAGATAGTTATACAATTCCACTGAAAACCATTTCGAACATCTCGTCATTCGACAAATCCACCAAATATACTTTCGATATAGAGCTTCATCCCATGACAGGAGCTACAGCAAAGATGACCAGTACGGAAATTACAGACTGGATTAACACTCCGGCCGAAAGTGCAACTATCGACCAAGACAGCCTTCCTTATGCGGGAAGTAGCGAGAATCCATACACAATAGAAGAGGCAAAGGGAAATATGGGCGAAAAAGATGTTTGGGTGAAAGGATATATTGTCGGTTATTATTCGGGAACCAGTTATTCATCTTTCGTAAATAATGCAGAAAGTGTGACAAAGAATACGAATATTGCGCTTGCATCATCAGCGACGGAAACCGATCCGGCTAAGACTTTCCCGGTAAGTCTAAGTGCCGGAAGTGACATCAAAGATGTACTTAATTTGCAGGAACATCCTGAAAACTTGAGTAAAGAAATACTGATTAAAGGGGACTTAGAATCATATTACGGTACTGTCGGGATGAAAACAGTGAAAAATGTAACAATCGATGGGGTTTCTTATTAAGAAAGATGGTACCCGATGCTGTTTAATTCGGACGCGCGAAATATATTGTATTTTTGCTCTACTAATGGATAATCCCAACAACCGAGAGTAGAATGCATTTTGCCGCCGAATCCCGATTTGAATTTATAAAGACCATACAGTGGGTGGTTTGGGTCGGGTGACGGCGAAATGCCAAACATATCATATTCGGTGCATCCCGCATTTTTTGAAATGCAAATTGCTTCCCACTGCAAAGCATAGGTAGCCATTTTGTTGCGGTGGAGGGACGAAGAGGCTCCATAAAGATAGGATCCCCGATGGCCGGAAATAACCAAAAACATCGCGGCTAAAGGTTTTCCTTGATATTCGGCTATCAACAACTTAACTTTGGCCGGCGATCGAGTATCGTCGGTTTTAGCTTCGAGTACGGCTCTAAAATACTTAACATCGTTGACGAATAAACGATTTCGAATAGCTGTTTCTTTGTATAGTTCATACCATATATCGATTGCTTCAATTCCCGTTTCGCGAACAATTATTTCTTTTCGTTTTGACAGTCCGATATTGTAACGAGTTTTTCGTTTCATGCGACTGAGAATGGTATCGATATCCTGTCGCAAATCAAGGAATATTGTATTGGATGGCAATATGTTTGTAGATGCTTTTCGAAAATTCCAATTCGATGTATTGAAATTAAAGCGAAATTCTTGCGTTTTAATTTCGGGATCGCTTTTTCGGATTCCATATTCGTCGAAATCGCCAGAGTCTTTTGCCCAATAAGAGTGCCAACACAAGTCGTAGCGAATGAGAATGCAATTTTTCGGCAAAAACGGACGAATGCATTCCGATAATTCTTCCAGGAATCGTCCTTGAATTTCGTCTGACGGTTCCAATTCGGGTCCATAAGGAACGTAAGCAATGGTATGGTTGCGATCGATGTGTTGCAGAATAATGAGCAAATCCGATAAAATCGGTATGTCTTCGTCGATTTGTGTAAACAAATCCGATTTTCGTGCTTTGAAATTGATAGCGATCGTTTTACTTCCCAATCGGTTCTTTACAACCGACCAAAAAGCACTTTGTTGAACAATGGGTGTTTTGTTAAGTTCGCAGATGGGTTTGTTTCTAATATCTGTCAACATATTTTACGCTAAAATGGCGAATTTAATTAGAGTATGTTTTTTTAGTCGGAAAGTTGGTTAAAAGTTTGTTTATATGATTGATATTTATTATCTTAGCTAAAAATTAAAGCAAAATGAAACTGTATAATGAACTCAAGCTCCGTTTTGACACACCCATTTGGGGTTTACATCCCGAATTAGCCCTTTTCGATGTGTTGTTGGACAGAAACCCTCATTTTGTAAAATTGGTCGGCAGCGATATTCTTTCGGACATCAAAGAAAGCAGTTTTGGTCGCAAAGATTCACCTACGGTGGAACAAGTACTGCGTGCTGCCATATACAAAGAGATAAAACGTCTCACATACAGAGAATTGGAAATAGATATGTACGATTCGAGAATATGCTCCGTGTTTTTGAGACTGGAAGATAATCAGGGCTACAGTTATTCCGTAATGCAAAAATACATATCCAAAATCAGCGAAAAGTCTATCAGGTCTATCATTTTGGAAATAAACAATATAGCTATATCGGAAGGCATTGAAACGGTAGATAAAACAAGTACCGATGTCACCAATATTGAGACCAATGTTCATTATCCGACCAACAACAGTTTGGTGCTTGACTGTATTGAAACTGCTACCCGTTTGTTGAAACGCATCAAGAAAGACAAAAAAGATGACAATGACAGATTGGACGAGCAACGCAAAGCAGCCAAGAAACTCAACTATGATATAAACAACGGCAAGAAGGAAAACTTGCCAAGTTTGTTCGATCCTTATTTGGACATGTTGAAGAGTCTTATTTCGGAATCATGGACTACAGTAAGAGACAATTCAACTCATATCAAAGCAAAATCGGAATTGAAAACATTTTTGCCACTGATGATAAAAGTGTACAGAAATGCCTGTAAACTTCAGATAGAAGGTGAAAAGGTTGCGAATTCGGATAAAGTCTTTTCGGTTTTCGAAACCCATACCGACATTCTGATGAAAGGTCAAAGAAAAGTTGAATTTGGTCATAAAGTTTTGATTTCAAGAGGATCAAGTTGCATGATATCAGACCATGATGTATTTGAAGGGAATCCAAGCGACAAAAGTTTGCTTATTCCGAGTATTACAAGAATTAAAACCAATTATACCCGTATCCCCGAGAGTTCTTCCGCCGATGGTGGTTTTTGCAGCCGGGAAAACCTTGAAAAATGCAAAGAGTTGGTACTTAACCAATATTGTATTTACCAAAGTAACCAAAAGTTTGCAAAACATCGTCATTTCACCGAAAACGGAAAGAATGCTCAAAAAGTGGAGAGGAACTACCGAGGCGGTCATATCCAACCTCAAAAGAGGATTCGATCTGCAAAGAGTACTATGGGAGGGATTCGAGAAATTCTGTTCAAAAATTGCCCGGAGTATATTGGGATACAATCTCCGAGTAATGGTGAACAGGATGTTGGAATAGGAAAAACCGCATCCAAAGTCTTATAAAGAAAATCAACATAGGGATTAGTGTGTCAAGACGTCAAAGAACTCTGTAAAATTGTACCAATAAATGTATATAATTAAAAATTACCCGGCATGAGTAGGTTTAAAACTGTAAAACATGAAATTTAAAAAGGAAAACTTTTTAAAAAAATCGTTTTTTAATACAATAGTTCGTTAGAAAAAATAGCTATTACGCAGCTTTAATGCCGAAATATAGAAGTTCTTTGACAAGGTGGCGACTTTTTAGGGTTTTAGGTTTTACACCGAAAGCCTCAATAAATCGATTCAACATAAAAGCATTGTGATACAATAGTTTATAGTTGGCGATCGAGAATGGTTCTTCTGCGTTCATTTTATTGCTCAAATGAATAATCTTTGCAATATTGACCGTTGTAAGTGATGCGTTGAAGTGAAAACAGAGTTTGTCCAAGTCTCTTGCCTGAGAATGATTCAATCCGGTAGCCTGTTTGGCATCTCTGAAATTGAATTCCATTTGAAAACGACAGTGATAATACGCCAAAACATCAAGAGCATTCATTTGGGTATCGGTGGAGAATATCAAACGTTGTATCGTTTTTCCGTTTTTCTCCGTTTTTTGTTCGACAACCAATAAAATGTCCGTTTTCAAAGATTTGGAGTTGACAACGGCATAAAAAGCCCGGGTGTTTTCATTGATTTGAATTTGAGTAAAAACATTCATATTCAAATTCTCAAGGTCAACTTTTCCTGCCCATTGGGTTGGCCTTCCTTTACCGGAGTACTCACCCGTAAATTTATAACGCAGGTTGGCATCGTCCCTGAGTTTGGATATTACGTGAAATCCGTTTTTCATAAGAGGTTGAATGAATGTTGTTTTCGAAAAAAATGCATCTGCAACAACGATACGGGATAATTTCTGCAGTTCTTCTTTTCTCTCGATAATAGAAAGAGCATACCGGTCGACTAAAGACACGGAGACTGTTTTTAATGTTTTTGAAGGAACAGTCTGTACGGCTTCCAAATGAAAGCTTTGATTCAAGTCGACGTCGATTAAAGCGATTTGTGCAATTTCAAGCCCTTTTTTGGTGCATTGGTCGCAGCCCGACCAAAATGAGCCGAGATAAGGTGTCTTATTACCCGATTTCTCGATATAACTTGGGTCAAAGGAAATAGCGATTCGTTTGCCGATATGGGGAGTGATCAGTGAAGAGTTGAATGACATGAAATCAAATCTTTCTTTAAACCGATTCCGAAAACGTTGTTCGCAGTGCTTGCTGTAACGGCTCATTTGCTTAAAATTAATTCGACCGGGAATACAGAGATACAACATAAAGATTTCCAATAAAAAGTCACGTCGCCATTTATTGCGTGATAAACCTTTCAAAGCGTTACTGACAATTGAATTAAAGGCGTTAACTTCCCTGAAAATCATACTTTATAAATTAGTTGAGTAATCTATAAAGATACTGATTTTCAGGGAGTTAACCAAATAAAATATAAGATAATTTATTGATTTACAGTTATTTAACTATAAATATAACATAGTATTGAAATACTGATTCGCATAAATAATTAAAAAGGGAACCATTCTTAAAGAAAATTACGTAAATATTTATATTGAGCACAGTCGAAATAAAGAAGAAATGAATGAGGCTTTGATGGCTTTTCCCGTATATTACATGATAGAAGACATGGCGGAGTGAGAAAAGAACCGGGCGTAAAAACCCCTTTTCGGGCTGTCGAAAAATGGTTTATGTTAAAACCTGAAATTTTTAAACAAAATCATTTCATATTTAAAAACAAAATTTTATGTTTGTAACCGAATAAAAGTCCAAGTTTTCATAAACAACCTTGTGAAATTTGACAAATAAGATAGTGTTAAGTTAATTTGGATATGACGGATATTGTTTATATCTTTAGGTCAAAAACGACGAATGGCACATTACACAATTAAGCTAAATAAAAATGAGGTAGAAGAGTTCAATAATATCATTAACAAAGGGCGTCATACCTCGCAAGTCTTTCGCACAGCGTACATTTTACTAAACTGTGATAAAGGCGAATTTTCAGAAAACAAAGAGATCACGAATGCAGAAATCTGCAAGATTCTCAAAGTAGGTGAAAGGACAATAGATCGGGTAAAGAAAAAGTTTATCGAGGAAGGATTTGAAAGTGTGCCGGAACGACGGGCATCGCCGCAGAATTATATCAAAAAGGTCGATGGAGATATGGAAGCAAAATTGGTAAAACTCTGTTGCAGTGAGCCACCTGAAGGATTTGCCAAATGGTCACTCAGACTCTTGGCTGATAAAATGGTAGAGTTGAATTATATCGACTATATCTCTCATGTAACCGTGAGGAAGGTTTTAAAAAAAACGAACTTAAGCCTTGGAAAGTAAAAGGGTGGGTTATCCCACCGGAACAAAGCAGCGAATTTGTAGCCAACATGGAGCATGTGCTGGATATATACAAGCTGCCGTACGATGAAGATTATCCGGTTGTATGTATGGACGAGTCGCCCAAACAATTGATCGAAGAAGTGGCATCAACCCCCATCATGCCCGGACAGGACACCCGAGTGGACTACGAATATATAAGACATGGAATGGTCAATATTTTCATGGCAAATGAACCACTTAAGGGTAAAAGGTTGGTTGAAAAATTACGGAATACAAAACAAAGAAAGACTGGGCGAAATTTATGAAGCGGATAGCTGATGAAATGCATCCAACGGCAAAAAAGATAAGGTTGGTCATGGATAATTTCAAAACACATGATGCCTCGGCTTTCTACGAAACCTTTGTCCCGGAAGAAGCCAAACGGCTATGGGACAGATTTGAGTTTGTTTTTACCCCAAAGCACGGGAGCTGGCTAAATATGGCAGAAATCGAATTACATGTCCTGAATGGACAATGTTTAAACCGACATATCGATTCAATAGGGAAAATAACCTCGGAAGTTGAAGCATGGGTAAATCACAGAAATAATAAAACGGCTAAAATTAATTGGCAGTTTACTAACGACCAGGCACGGATCAAGCTAAAAAGACTTTATCCGTCAATTTTATATTAACACAACAATAGTTTATCTTTGCCTTAAATGCGGACATAAGAAAGCATACCATTTTGTTTTTATACATTTGTTTATGATTTTTCAAAATATGAATTGGTGTAAAACAGTAATTTATCTGTTGTTTTTTGTCTGCTCATTGAAGGCCTCGGCTCAAAATGATATGTTCTCCGGTTTGTATTTTTCTTCCCACGAGGTGATTCAAGACAAACGCACTTCTTTAAATCTGACACCCCGTGATTTTTTTAAATTTTCTGATCAGTTTTCACTTGAGTTTGAAGCTAGCTTCAGAGAGGGAGATGGCTATTACGGTTATATTTTCAGATTGTTGGGAGATGATGCAACCAATATTGATTTGGTATCGAACCTTGCTTCCACCACCTCTAACTTTTGGCTGGTATATAAAGAACAGACACTTCTTTCCTTCAAATGGGAGCAACTGCTGGGTGCAGGTTATGATCAATGGGTGAAAATCAGATTCGACATGGATATACCGAACTCCCGTGTCTCTTTGTCCATCAATGATGTAAAGCAGGAGGCTACTTTCCCTGAATCAGTCAGAACTCATCTGTTTGATGTTGTTTTCGGGGCGCTTCATCATCAGGATTTTATTAGTGTGGATGTGTGCCCCATGTCATTGAAAAATGTGCAATTATTTAACAATGGTGAGCTTTGTAGATACTGGAAATTGTCGGAACATTTCAATGATAAAGTGTACGATGAAATTAAAAATGCTGAAGCATGGGTTTCCAATCCCATCTGGATCATCGACAGACACGTCAAATGGAAGAAGATAAAGGAATTTCAAGTCGATGACCTGATGGGAAGCACGCATGATGCGCGAAACGGAAGAATTTTTTTTCTGAATGACAAGAAAATATACTGTGTGAATATGGATTCCTTCGCAGTGGATACGATTCCTTATCTGGAAGGTAAACCTTACGAAGATAGGCTTGCGCGGCAAATTATTTACAATGAATATTTCGATCAGTTATGGTCTTTTGATTTTGATACAAATGTAATTAATGTTTTTAATTTTGATACTCATACTTGGTCTGAAAATTCCGACAAAACGGTGGAATCATTGTATGCCCATCAGAATAAACTTATTTCTCCCGTAGATAGTTCATTGGTTACCATAGCCGGATATGGTCATTACATGTATTCGAGTGTTGTTCACCACTACAACAAACAATCAAAATCATGGGAAAAGATCGACAGAAAAGATCAGATAGGCCCTCGTTACCTGAGCGGGGCTTCTGTAATAAGTGATGAACAGGCATTGGTATTCGGAGGTTATGGTAGTCAGACCGGTCATCAGGAACTATCACCGAAATTTTATTATGATCTGTTTTATTTTGATTTAAATGAGTATACTTTTGAGAAAATCTGGACACTCCCTACTCCTGAAACGCCTTTTGTTCCCATTGAAACATTGGTATATGATGAAGGTCAGAATTGTTTTTATACCCTGATATATAACAATATGCAACACAATAGCCATCTCCGGTTAGCCCGGTTCAATATTGATGATGGGGAATATGTGGTGTTTAATGATTCTATCCCGTATAACTTTCTGGATGTTGAGTCATGGACTTCCCTTTTTCTGGATGAAAAGAGATCAGAATTAATTACCTATATTACTACCGGATCAAAGGTGGAAATATTCTCCATCGCCTATCCCCCTAAATTAAAACAGGAAATTCTGCAAAAAGCAGGAAAAAAGATATCGGTGGTACATCTGTTATGGGGAGTCTTCATTTTGTTTCTCTTAGCTGGCATACTCTTTGTCGTATTGATGAGGAAACGTCGTAGAGCCCCTTTTTTTTACGATGTACCCGTGGTTTCGAATTATACAGAACTCATCCAGCTACCTGAGCAAAACAAACCAGCCTCCATCTATTTATTGGGAAATTTTAAAGTGATTGACAGCGAAGGCAACGATATCACCGGTAGTTTTACACCCACTACTACTCAATTGTTTTTTCTGATGCTGATGAACACCATCAAAAAAGGCAAAGGGACTACTTCTCAGGAGCTAAAGAATATTTTGTGGTTCGACAAGGACGATAACAGCGCCCGAAATAATCGAAATGTATATATTAACAAATTAAGGTCAATTCTAAAATCGTTTGAAGAGATAAAAATAATTAATGACGGTGGGTATCAGGCTATACAGGGTCTTGATCTTATTTTTTGTGACTATATGAGGGTGCAGACATTGATCAACTTACTAAAAAATAACCCCATTTTCAATAAACAGGTATTAGTGGAATTGGTCGATTTGGCTCTAACCGGTACACTTTTACCATTTGCACAATTTGAGTGGCTTGAATCATACCAAACAGAATACACAAATGTCCTGATAGATACGATGCTTCAATACAAGGAACATGCTGAGGTAAAAAAGGATTTAATTTTGTTGGTAAAAATGGCAGATGTTATTTTATTACACGATAATATCGATGAAGATGCCATTTCAATGAAATGTTACGCCCTCTTTCACATGGGACATAAGAAACAAGCATTGGATTCCTTTAATAAATTCTCCTCAGATTACGAAACTTTACTTGCTGAAAAACCAAAACTAACTTTTGAAGATTTAATTAAATAATCTCAGTGAGTTTACTTTTAATGTTTCTTTTACCCTTGAAAATAATCCCTTAAATAGACCTCTCTTTCTTTTGTTATCAAAAATAAAAGTTATAAAAATAAAAGTTATAAAAATAATCTTGCCATTAATCGAAATTTTAATCACTCTATTAAGTATATCGGTTTTTCTTTGTAATAAAAATTAATGATTAAATACGTTTAAAAAAGATCTTTATTACCAGAATTTGAAACATAAAATGAAAGGTTTCCTTTCAGATTCGCATTATTAATTTATTAATCTAAAAAAATGAGACAATGAAATGAAAAGAAAAATTTTAAATCTATCAAGAGGAATTATGTACATATTATTTTGTACAATTTCTTTATCTGCCTTTGCCCAAAACATTAAAGTTACTGGAAAAGTAACGGACAACACAGGAGAAGCTATCATTGGAGCCAACGTTACCCAAAAGGGGACGACAATAGGAACGGCAACCGATATTGATGGCAATTTTACCTTGAACGTACCAGGGAATGCAACTCTTGTAGTTTCCTTCTTGGGGTATATTCCTCAAGAAATAAATGTGAATGATCGGACAAACATCAACATCACTTTGTTGGAAGATGTACAAGCTTTGGAAGAGGTAGTTGTTACGGGTTATGGTACGCAAAGGAAAGCGACACTAACGGGTTCAATTTCATCAATTAACAGCGAAAAATTGACTATTACGAAAAATGAAAACGTTGTTAACATGTTGGCCGGTAAAATGCCTGGATTGCGTATCACACAAAGATCATCACAACCGGGGCAATACAATACTGTGATTGATGTTCGTGGTTTCGGCGAACCTTTGTTTGTAATTGACGGTGTAGCCCGGAGCAAAGATGATTTTGCTCGAATGAATCCGGAAGAAATTGAATCCATATCTTTGTTGAAAGATGCGTCGGCTGCAATTTATGGTATTCGGGCAGCGAACGGTGTAATGTTGATTACCACTAAGAGTGGTACTGCTCAGAATGGGAAGGTAGATGTTAGCTACTCTGGAAATGTTTCGATGCAAGAAATGCTTTTTATACCTGGAGGCTATACCGTTTACGAGTGGAAAATGTTGAGGAACGAACAAAATTATCGAGACTTCAACAATATGTATTTCTCTCGCAAGTCACCTATTCACTCCGATGAAGAATTGGCTGAAGCACTGAATGCAAAGGAGTACAATTGGCAGGAAAAAGTGTTCAACAAACTTACTCCTCAAACTCAGCACAACATGAGTGTTAATGGAGGAACAGAAACACTTCGTTATTTCTTCAGTTTAGGTTATCTGAAACAGGACGGTTCATATGCTAGTGGCTCATTATGGTCCGACAAGTACAATTTGCGCACGAACGTCGACGCAAAAATTTCCGATCGCTTGAGCATGAGAGTCTCTTTGGGAGCTATTATAGGAGCCGTCCATGAACCAGCTGGAGGTCTGTGGGACAACTATAAACAGGCATTTCTCGTAATTCCCGGTACTCCGTTTTACGCGAATGATAACCCTGATTACCTGAACGGTTACACTCCATGGAACAACGAGTTCACAAATCTGATAGGGAAAATGGATGAGAAGTACGCCGGATATACCCATAGAAAAGATCGGAGAATGAACGGATCTTTATCTCTAAATTATGATATACCTGGAGTGAAAGGATTGTCGGCATCTGCATTTTATGATTATTATGAGAATACGCCGGACACCAAAACGTACAAAAAAATGTATGAGACGTATAAATATATAGAGGAAACGGACTCATATGTTTTGGCGAAATTGGAGAACGGGCCTAATAATACCGTGACACGCTCCGCCAGCTATTCTACCGGAACGACCTTGCAATTGGCATTGGCTTATCAAAATACTTTTGGGGATCACAATGTCGACGGAAAAATAATTCATGAAGAAATTTATTCGGAATGGGATAATTTCAATGCTTCTCGTATATTAAAATTGAATGCAGAGGATCTGTTTGCTGGAGAAACTAATGGTCAAACTGGCTCTGGTGGTACTCCTGGTGATCGGTCTCAAAGCGCATATATTGGCAGGATGAACTACGATTACGCCGGGAAATACATGCTAAGCCTTATTGGCCGCTATGAAGGAAATTCACGCTGGCCTGCAAATAAACGTTGGGGATTCTTCCCATCAGTAGCTGTTGCATGGCGCTTAAGCGAAGAAAATTTTATTAAAAATAATTTTGATTTCGTGTCTAACCTTAAGTTAAGAGCCTCATACGGTAAATTAGGAGATGAAGCAAATGCCGGCAATTACCCAGAAATTTTCGTGGGATATCAAACCCATGGTGATTTTGGATGGATTTACTCTAAAGGTACACCTACACAAGGAGTGCGTGCCACTGCTATTCCTAACCTACAAAAAACTTGGATAGAAATTACTTCTCAGAATGTGGCTCTGGACTTCGGTTTCTTACGAAATAAAATTAGTGGAACTTTTGATCTGTTCAGACGCGACCGCGATGGTTTGATGGCTACTAATTTAGCAGTTATTCCCGGAACCGTAGGTGCAAATTTGCCGCAAGTAAACATGAATAGTGACCGATATTATGGATGGGAGTTTGAATTGGCTTATCGCGATCGCATCGAAGGGTTTAATTATTCTGTTTCAGGCCAGATTTCATCGACACGCAGAAAGTGGTTGTATCTGCAAGAAACACCTGCCAGCAACTCGTATGATCACTGGCGGAACCGTTACAACGGAAGATTTCCAAGTGAAGATATGTGGTGGTCGATTGAATCAAAAGATATGTTTACAAGTATAGAAGAAATTCGCAACTTTACAACATATCCCATTGGTCAAGCCACATTGCCGGGCGACTGGTATCTAACTGACTGGAACGGTGATGGTATTATAGACGGAGGTGATAGCCGCCCAATGGCCACTAAAGGGTTACCGTATTTTAATTATGGGTTTACGTTGGCTGCAAACTACAAAGGATTTGACCTGGCTGCTCATTTTCAGGGTGCTCAAAAAGTTTATATGGATTTATCCGAAGTCTTTACCGAACCGTTGCCTTTTGGCGGACAAAACAGTTTAAACTGGTTCCTTGACAGATGGCATCCCGTAGATCCGAATGCCGACTATTGGCATCCGGATACCGAATGGATTCCGGGATACTATCCACTTACGGGCGGTGGTTCCCGCCGGGAGAATTCAAATGCGATAATGGATGCTTCATACGTTCGTTTAAAAACGCTGGAATTAGGATATTCTATGCCCAAATCCTTGTTGGCTAAAGCGAAAATTAAAGACGTACGGATATATCTAAACGGATATAACCTGTTAACTTTCTCAAAACTGGATAAAGAAATTGATCCGGAACGCCCTGCTGTCACCTCAGGAGCCGGAGGTTCCCCGGGTGGTGCAGCTAATCAGTATGTGTATCCTAACAACAAAACTTATACCGTTGGAGTAAGTTTTAAATTCTAAATAACTGAACAATATGAAAATAAAAAATTTAATTATTATCTGCATAGCCTTTTTTTGTATTGGTTTCTATTCCTGTGTAGATTTGGATTTGGAACCTAAAGGGCAGTTTACTGAAGCTGAATTTTTCGGTACGGAGGCAGGCGTACAAACCTATTTTGCCGGTTTATACGGATGGTTGCCCATTGAGGATTTTCATTATCAACAGAATAACGGTTATCGCCCCGGTGACGCGTGGGGCACATGGGAGTCTCCGAAACAACAACAGGCAACCATGTCGGCCGAATACGTGGGAGATCCCCAGGTGAATAATGATGGTAACGATTACTGGCGTTATGATCGTATTCGCGATGTGAACACGTTCATTAATAATTTTGAAAAATACAAGCATTTATATAGTGAGAAAAAATATAACGAATTGTTAGGTGAAGCACGTTTTCTGCGCGCATTCATTTTTTCGGGAATGGTAAAACGATACGGTGGAATACCCATTATAACAGAGGTCCAAGATCCTATGGGTGATATTGAGACTTTGCGCGTGAAGCGTGACACCGAATATGACTGCTATAAGTTTATTTATGAAGATTTGAAGTTTGCTTCAGAGAACATGACCGAAAAGGCGGATAAATATCGTGGTACCAAATGGACCGCTCTTGCCCTGCAGTCCCGTCTGATGCTTTACGCCGCAACGATTGCAAAATACACTCAATATGTACCTTTTGCAGGTGAGGAAGCGTATGAGAAAGGATTTGCAGGAATTGATGCAAGCAAGGCTAACGAGTTTTTCCAATATTCATATGATGCCAGCAAGGAACTCATCGAATCGGGGCCCTATGAATTATACAATGAATATTCCGATCTGGCGATAAATTTCCACGAAATGCTTTTGGATACTGAGTCAAAGGAAACGATCTTCTTCAAGAATTATATCCACCACGATTTATTTGATCGTAATGCTTACCTGATAGGACACAACTGGGATGCATTGATGCTTCCGAACCCCAGCATGTCAAATTTTGTGGGTGCCCAGGCTTATCCATCCTTAACGACCATGCGGTCATTTGAAGGTTTCCCAAATCTTGTTGCTGAAGATGGTACCCCCAAACGTTGGGACAGCCCTGCTGATATTAGGAATAGCATGGAACCACGTATGCGCGGTAGTATGTTTTTTAATGGTGATGTATTTCAGGATGTAGAATTTGAAATTCGTCGCGGTTTATACAAAACTTTTCCATGGAAAGCCGACGTTGTAATAGATGGACTTAATAATGAATCGCCGCACAATACGAATGGTAATCGTTTACTGAGTAATGATTATAACACGAGGTATACGTTTACCGCTCAGGAGGCTGCCAATATTAAAAACATTAAGGTAAAAGAAGAAGGTGGTACGTATTACATCAACGTTATTGGGGCACACGGGACAAGAAACTCCACCGGTAGAGAAAACAATTGCCTTACGGGTGCATACGTTCAAAAATACATCAATCCAAAAATGGAAAAAGGTAGGATTATAGAACACGCCAGTTTCCAACCTTGGGTAGTGTTCCGCTTAGGCGAAGTTTATCTGAATCATGCAGAAGCTGCTTATGAGTTGGGCTATAAGGATGAAGCTAATACCTATATACGTAAAATTCGAGAAAGAGCAGGTTGTAAAAACCTTGATATATCAAGTAATCCTGCTGATGTTATTCCTTGGGATTATGAAAAAACAACAACTGCTTATCCCATTGACGTGGAATTACAGTTTATTCGTGATGAGCGCTATCGTGAATTATGGGGTGAAAATCACCGCTGGTGGGATTTGCGACGCTGGAGAGTTGCAGACAAAGTTTTAGAACAGTTCAGACCCCGAATTCTTTCGTGTTATTATGTGCTGGACGAAGATAAATATATTTATCTGGATGAGCGTGAAATGGGTGATCGGACTTGGACTGCCAATAGAACTTGTTATTATCAGGCAATTCCTGTGGGTGAAATCAATAAAAACCCCAACCTGTTACCTCAAAATCCATTCCGTTAATGTATCATTTATAATTTAGAAATTCATGAAAAAAATATTATTTTTAATGGGAGTAGTTCTAATTAGTTTCTCTTCTTGTTTTGAGGTGGATAATTGGGATGAGCCCAATTGCACTTGGAAGGGAACCGTAATAGATTCATATACCAATGAACCTCTACTTTCGTCACAGAACGACTGGCAAATCCGTATTTGGGAAAGATCTTGGACTGGATTGGAAGGCGGTGCATCCAATTTTCAAGATTTGCGGATAAAGCAGGATGGAACGTATCAAAACACCAAGCTTTTCGCCGGAACTTATGATATGCTTCCCTATAATGGCCCTTTTTGGCCTATGGATACGATTAAAAATTTGGAATTGAAAAAAACGTTGGAGTATAACTTCACGGTTATTCCGTACATACAGATTGTGGATTTCAAAGCTGACTTGGTTTCGCAGGATGCTAAGTATTACGTAAAGATGGCCTTTAAGGTAAAAGCTCCTTTATTGGAAAAAGATGGAAAAGTGCTTCCTCGTCTTTACGAATTGAGACCTTTCCTGAGCCTCACTCCTTATTGTGGAAACGGGGCAGATAGCAGTATCGGTGTACCCCAGTACAATGATTACGTCAGGATTCGCCCTGCTGATAATTGGGAAAACAGTTGGGATAATTTAATCAGCAATGGTCCTGGCGATAATACAACTCCCGAGTATGAATTCGATTTGATGGAGGTCAAAAAAGGATATACGTATTATGTTCGTGCCGGAGCTGCCGTAGATGATACTTATCGCAGGCATGTTTATTCACCGATTGTCAAAATTGAAGTTCCAAATAACTAAATTCCAGATGTAAGAAGTTGAATAATCACCTTGAATCAGTGTTTTCAATTTATGAGAAATTGGTTTGAGGTGATTATTACGAATAAAACTGTTCTGATGCCATGATATCAGGCACCCATATAGATCGAATTATTTTACAACTAAATCACATGAACAAAACTATTTTGTGTATCATAATATATTCGGTAGTTTCTTATTATGCAGTTTTTCCCCAACAAAAAGGAGTTATAGCCGTATCAGCTTCTGTCAATGCCAACCAGTCGGCATTGACTTTAGATGGCAATTCTTCTACAAGTTGGATGCTCACTGCAGAGAATGTGAAGGACGACCATTTCTTGATGTTTTCATTGCAAACACCGAGTGATGTGAAAGGATTGGTGATTGAGTCGGTAGGTATTACGAACAGAGAATTAAGAGATCTGATTGATATTTTTGTAACATATGATCCGATGAATTTTGGAGATGCCGTTAAATACACTGTAGGGGGGGAAAATAATATGTTTACAATAAATTTTCTTCCCAAATACGGAGCGTATGTGAAAATATCATTCAAAGGCGGTATTGTAAATAAGAGCATATCTATAAATGAGATAGATATTGTTTACGATGAAAAGAAAAGGGTACAAAGAGAAATGAAAGAACAACCCTGGAGAGATCCGCAACTTCCCGTAGATAAACGTGTTGAGTTGCTGCTGAACGCCATGACTCCGGAAGATAAGATGGAATTACTCCGTGAAGGATGGGGTATACCGGGTATTCCTCATTTAGGAATTCCTTTTTTAAATAAAGTAGAGGCGATTCATGGTTACTCCTATGGAAGCGGTGCGACCATATTTCCCCAGTCCATAGCCATGGGTGCAACATGGAACAAAGAGCTGGTGGAAAAAGTGGCCATGATTATTGGAGATGAAACAGTCAGTGCCCATACACTGCAAGCTTGGTCACCTGTACTGGACGTTGCCCAGGATGCTCGCTGGGGACGGTGTGAGGAAACCTATGGCGAAGACCCTGTACTTGTTTCTCAAATAGGTGGAGCCTGGATCAAAGGTTACCAGTCCAAAGGGTTGTTGACTACACCCAAACACTTTGGAATGCATGGAGCACCATTGGGGGGAAGGGATTCACATGATATCGGCTTATCGGAAAGAGAGGCTCGTGAGATTCATCTTGTTCCATTTCGCCACGTGGTGAAGAACTACGATTGCCAGTCTATCATGATAGCTTATTCCGACTATTTGGGTGTTCCCATAGCCAAAAGCGAGGAGCTGCTTCATGGCATTTTGCGTGAAGAGTGGGGATTCAATGGTTATATAGTCAGCGATTGTGGCGCCTTGGGTAACCTTACCAGCAGAAAGCATTATACCGCAAAAGATTTTGTCGAAGCGGCTAATCAAGCTTTAGCGGCAGGTATTGCCACCAACTGTGGGGATACATACAATAACAAGGATGTGATCGAAGCCGCAAAAAAGGGAGAACTAAATATGGAAAACCTCGACAACGTTTGTCGAAGTCTGCTGCGTGTGATATTTAGAAACGGACTCTTCGAGCATAACCCCTCCAAACCTTTAGATTGGGATCAGACATACCCGGGATGGAATAGTCCCGAGCATAGAGATGTAGCACGAGAAGCAGCACGGCAGGCTGTCGTATTGCTTGAAAATAAAAACAATATCCTGCCCCTGTCAAAATCAATCAATACAATAGCAGTTATCGGTCCTGGTGCCGATGATCTCCAGCCGGGAGATTACACCCAGCAATTGCAACCAGGCCAGTTGAAATCTGTTTTAACCGGTATTAAGGCAGCCGTAGGCCCAAATACGAAAGTGCTGTATGAAAAAGGTTGTGAGTTTTTTAGCCAAGAAAGGTATGAGATTGACAAGGTATTGGCTGTAACCGGAAAGTCAGATGTTGTTGTAATGGTTCTTGGTGATTGTTCTAACAGTGAGAATATGCAGGGAATGGTAAAGACCTCAGGAGAAAATCACGATTTAGCTACACTTGTCTTACAAGGGTATCAACAAAAGATGCTGGAGGAAGTTTGCAAAACGGGAAAACCCGTAATATTGGTCTTACAAGCCGGACGACCCTATAATCTTTCTTATGCAGCCGAACATTGTGAAGCCATTTTGGTAAATTGGCTTCCCGGACAAGAGGGTGGGTATGCTACAGCCGACGTTCTTTTCGGAGACTATAATCCTGCAGGACGTTTACCTATGACTTTTCCACGTCATGTGGGACAATTACCCCTTTATTATAATTTTAAAACATCGGGTCGCAGGTATGAATATTCGGATATGGAATTTTATCCGCTTTATCCGTTCGGATATGGATTGAGCTATACGCAGTTCAGCTATGCCGATTTGAAAACCGAAGTGCTATCAGACGGGAGCGTTATTGTAAAAGTGAAGGTATCCAATACCGGCGAGCGGAAAGGTGACGAAGTGGTACAATTATATATTACCGATATGTATGCGACTGTGAAAACGCGGGTAATGGAGTTGAAAGATTTTGAAAGAATAACTTTAGCATCCCGGGAAACCAAGGAAGTGATATTTAAACTGTCGCCATACGATCTCTCTTTGCTGAATGACAAAATGGATCGTGTAGTTGAACCGGGTGAATTTAAAATCATGGTGGGAGGAAAAAGTCCTTCCTACAAAGCTGCCGACAGGATCAAAGACAGTGTGGGCTTTCAGCATACATCAGAGGGACTGAATGGAATAATTGAATATCCCTTGTCTTATTCTGCCGATTTTGATATCGAGTACACGGGTATGGAAGAGAATCTCGTGAACCACAACAAAAATGTGTTTGTGACGGTTAAAAATAAAGGGAACTTAACGGATACGGGTAAAATATATCTCTACATGAACGACAACCGATCGGATGAGGTACATCATTTTGAACTGGACCCGGGCCAAGAAACGAAAATCAATTTTGAAATTGATAAGAATACAGAGATACAAAATCTGACATTCGTTACAAAGTATAAAAAGTTAACGATTGATTATTGATGATTATACTTAGAGTCATGAGGTAATCATCCGATGATAAGGGTGAATGATATTAAACTAAAAAAATAAAAAATAAAATGATTAAAAATAATTATATGCAGATTAAAAGTTTTTGCAATCTTACACTATTGAACGTCCTGTTATGCTTATTTGCCTGTAATAGCGGAGAAGGAGAAATAACGGATCCGGTGAAGCCGCCGGAACAGCCTCCTGTAGCTGATGATATTTTCAATAAACCTGATTTTACACCTCATAAAGAGGGGGAACCGTTTGATACTTATCGCGGATTGGTAATGGCTGGTTATCAAGGCTGGTTCTGTGCGCCTGGTAGCGGCTGTTCACATGGTAATCATAAAAATACCGAGTGGTATCATTACCGAGAAAATGAAATGTTCGAACCTGGTGTGCTGAGAAATTCTATCGACTTTTGGCCGGATACTAGGGAATATGAAAAAAAATATACGCCAGGAAAATTTATTCTTCCCAACGGTGAAAAGGCCAGTGTATATAGTGCTTATGATATAAATCGAGTGTCTTGCTTCACTTTAAATGGATGAAGGACTACGGTACCGATGGTGTTTTTATGCAACGCTTTGTAGGTGAAGTGATAGATAATCCCGATGGAAAAGATCATTTCGATAAGGTTTTAGAATCTGCTATGGAGGGTTCCAATACTTATCAGCGTGCAATTTGTGTGATGTACGATTTAGGCGGGTTTTTATCGGACAGGCTGACTAAAACACTGGCTGATGCTCAGAATATTATGGATAAATACCAGCTAAAAGATAGAACAAAGCAAAAGTTTTATCTGTACCAGAACGGCAAACCTCTAATTGTATTATGGGGAGTGGGTTTTAATGATGGACGGCCTTATTCTCTTACAGATGTGGAAAACCTCATGAAAGGATTAAGAGAAAAAGGTTTCAGTATTATGTTAGGGGTTCCTACTTTCTGGCGAGAAAGACGAAACGATGCCGTATCTGACCTTAAACTGCACGAATTGATTAAGGCTTCTGATGTTGTAATGCCTTGGTTCGTAGGACGCTATGGGATGAGTAATTATGCCGACTTTCACACGTTGATCGAAAAAGATATTGCTTGGTGCAGAAGCAACAGTGTAGAATATGCACCTCTTTGTTTTCCGGGATCCTCGGACCGTAATATGCATCCAAATAATGCCATCAATAAACGGTACGGGGGGCAGTTTTTGTGGAACCAGATTTATCATTGTATTAAGTCAGGTGCACAAATGCTGTACATTGCCATGTTTGATGAGATTGATGAAGGAACGGCAATTTATAAATGCCTAAATCAGCGTGATGTGCCCGGTAATGACCCCGAGAATGATTACTGGGTGCTGTATCAGAACGGAAAGTATAGCATCAGAACCAGTCAAGTAACCGGACTTACGGGAAACGACTGGTGCAAGCTGGCCAGCGAACTGAATGTGACTTTCCAGGGAATAGAAGACGGTTTGCCTACAGATCATTACCTTTGGCTTACCGGACAAGGCCGGAAGATGTTAAGGGGTGAAATTCCTTTGAAACAGTCACTGCCGGAAAGAAAATAAATTGAGAAATAAAACGATATAAAATAATTAGAAACAGATAGTTATGAGAAGACTTTTATTATCCACAGCTGTGGTTGTTTTTACATTGGCAAGTTGCCAAGCCCAGAAGGAGAACACTGAGACTGTTGTTTTGGGGCCTAATCCGTTTATAACCCATCTTTACACAGCCGATCCCTCTGCCCGTGTTTGGGGAGACGGGCGGTTATATGTGTATCCGTCGCAAGATATTGATCCTCCGAAGGGTTGTGATATGATGGACAAGTACCATGTTTTTTCGACAGACGATATGGTGAATTGGACGGATCACGGTCAAATTGTGGAAGCAGCAGACGTTCCCTGGGCCAAAAAACCTTCTCTTGCTGGAGGTGCGACTTTTATGTGGGCACCCGATTGTGTGTATAAAAACGGAAAATATTATTTCTATTTTCCCCATCCCAGCGATGATCCCTGGAACGATAATTGGAAGATCGGAATCGCTGTGAGTGATAAACCCGCATCCGATTTCGTTGTCCTGGATCATTGGCTCGAAGGGTTGGGAGATGACACCTTTGCCATGATCGATCCGAACCTCTTCATTGACGACGATGGTCAAACTTACTTCTATTATGGCGGTGGAGGTAGATGCGCCGGAGCCAGATTGCACGACAACATGACTCAATTGGCAGAACCTTTAACTTTCATGGAAGGGCTTGTGGATTTCCACGAAGCTACCTGGGTTTTTAAAAGAAATGGAATCTACTATCTTACTTATTCTGACAATCATACCGAAAATGGAAGAGGTGCCAACCGGATGAAGTACGCAACAAGCAATAAACCGCTGGGCCCCTGGACTTATAAGGGTACCTTTCTGGGATCAACAAGCTGTGATACCAATCATGGATCAGTAGTGGAATACAAAGGGCAGTGGTATGTTTTCTATCATAGCAGTGATATTTCCGGACGCGGCAACCTCCGTTCTATTTGTGTGGATAAGTTGTATTTTAATAAGGACGGAACCATTCAAATGGTACAACAAACGAGATAACGCTTTGTTGATGATGTTTTGGTAAAGAAATAATTAATATTCATCTGTAAGACGTATATATCATGAATAAAAAAATATATTTATTCGGTATTTGGTTTCTCTTTCTTATTGTGAATTGTTCACAGGCTCAAAAAGAAATGAAAAATGCCATCACAACCATTTATCCGACAAAAGATTGGGTAATATCCGACTATGTGGTAACTGACCCGATGTTTGGAGCGAAAACCGAACCTGGGTTCGACAACAGAGCTGCTTTTCAGGCTGCCATCGACGCCGCATACCATGATGGCGGTGGTGTGGTGTACATCCCAGCGGGGAATTATGAATTTCACAGTACCCTAACCGCTACAAGTAGGGTCAGAGTACGCGAGGGGGGGGCAGAATCGATGAAAGATTTCAATTATGAGTATGTTCTACAACTTCCCCCGGGTGTGCAGATTCGCGGCGATTGGGCAAACCCAGAACTGCATGGGGGAAAGGTGCTCGGAACGATTCTGGAAGTGTACGCCGGAAAAGATTCGCCCAATCACAATGGAACGGTAGAAAGTTGGTGGAACGATCCGCAGGCAAATAACGTGCTCCACACGACCTATACCAGCATAGCCGACAGATTCATCGACATGCGGGAAGGTACCGGCGTAACCAACCTTTCAATCTGGTATCCGGAACAGGATATAAAGGATGTGAGACCTTATCCATGGTCGCTGTATCAGGCCACAGGTAACAGTGCAACGGTCGAAAATGTAACGCTGGTAAACTCTTACAACGGTTTTTATTCAGCACCTAGCGAGTTGCATTATGTTCTTAACAGCTACATGACGGCACTAAATACTGGGATAGAGGTACATGTATGTACAGACATAGGGCGTATCGAAAACGTGAAGATCAATCCTGCCTATTGGGCAAATTCGGGACTACCGGGGGCGCCTTCTCTCAAGGAGGTAACTGCCTTTACAAAAGCACACGGTACGGGGTTTCAGATGCATCGTTCCGACTGGGAGTATGTATCCTATCTGAATATATCCGGATATAAAACAGGGATGTGGATAGGAAGAGAGCCCGGATTTACCGATGCTCCCAACGCGCAGTTTTTTTGGATAAATATTGAAGATTGTGAAGTAGGCCTCTATGTTCAGGATGTCAATCCATACGGATTGCTCTTCTCCAACTCTCAATTTGGCGCAGATAAGAATGGACTGTCAGTTTATTTCTACAATCATTTTAGTTCTTCCGTACAATTCAACGGTGTGGATTTCCATGGTTCTGTCGTTAGTGATGGAGGTGGCGGGGTAATATCTTTTGAAAATTGTACATTCGCCGACTACAAAGATTACGCGCTTAAAATAAATAACGGAAATGTGTTGCTTAGTCAGACAGAATTTTCGAAACCTGGCAACCATGTCTACCTGACCGAAGAGGTGGATACATTAAAATCGATCAATTCAGGGTATCATCGTAAGTTAAAGGTGAAAAAACAGGGTAAGAGGGCGTACGTGGAGTCCATTACCGATGATCAATATCTCTTCGACCCGATTCCGAAAAATGTCAAGACCGATATTGCCAAACATCCCAAACCGGTATCGAACAAATTACTGCGCGTCGATTTGCCGAAAGCGGCCGGCCTTAATGGCGATGAGCCGACAATAGACATTTCTGCAGCATTGCAGACCGCACTCAACAGGATGAAAGATGCAGGCGGTGGCACCGTTTTCATGCCTGCCGGGAGATACCTAGTAGACAAACCTGTCACCATTCCTTCGGGAGTTGAATTAAGAGGTACCTGGGATGTACAACACCATACACAAAGCGGAGGTACAGCAATATTCACAAATTATGCGGGAGGCGGTGTCGGGGAAAAGGGTACCTCACTCATACAGCTTGAAGCAAACGCAGGCATACGCGGGATGAATATTGTACAGCTGAACATAGCCAGTGATGAGTTTGACGTTAGCAATCCGAGGAAAACTCCTTTTCTGATTCAGGGGCGGGGTGAAAATGTTTATATTGTCAATGTAACGGTTCCTGCCGGAGACAAAGGAATCGATCTCGCATCATACAACACCAGCGGACATTATGTGGATTATTTTGCCGGTGTACTTGCCAGAGCAGGTATCTGGGTAGGCGGCGGTGCTGCGGGCGGATTTATCAGAAACATACAATTTAATCCGCATTATGGAACAAGACTTCCTCGTGGAGGACAGGGATACCCACGTGTAGCTTTGGGGCGGTTTGTTCAGGCAAATTGCAGCGCTTTCAAATTTGCCGATGTGAAGCACGAGACAATCTTCAACAATTTTGTATACGGATCGGTATATGGCATTCACTTTTTGAAAGATGCGATCACCGGTAAAAATCCGGGAGAGATGATGATGGTGGGTCATGGCTCTGATGGTTGCACGTATGCTTTATTTGTGGAAAATGCAGATGAAAAAAGCAAAATCGTAGCGATCAACTCCGAATTGGTGAATACCCGAATTCAGGGACAACCTGTCAGATCATATGTACTCATGGGAGATGAGATAAATACCGGTAATGTTCATCCCGATGCGCAGCTGATACTCTACAACAGCGCATTTTGGGGTAGCCCTACCGTAGGTGCCATTATCAATAATGGTACCGCACGTTTTCAACAAGCCAATTTTCAACGTACAGGTACGCCGGGTGTAGATGTCAGAGGAGGGAAGGCATACGTATATTCTTCGTACTTCGCACAACCATTAACGGGAGTTCCTGCGGGTGATAATGTGTACGTACGACTTCGATCGACGGGCAAATCCATAGAACTCACGAACAACTATTACCAGTCAGGAGTGAGAATCAATAACGAAGGGGCGAAGGATATCCTTGGATCAGATGTCTTACCAAAATAATTGCAATTAAAAAGATTGAAATGAATAAAATCTTTTAACAACGGATATGTCTATATCAAAATTAATTTATAGTTTATTGTTCTTTCTTGTTTCTTATCTACATGTGCAGGGGCAGGTTTTATTTCAAAGAGATTTTTCCCCCGCGGAGGGATTAGTAAATAAGTATGAAAAAGATTTTCGAGACGAGATTTGTTTAAACGGCTACTGGGATGTGCAAATCATCCATTTGCCTGCCGGCTGGAAAAACGGAAGCGGTGTTCCACCCATACTTTCCAAGGCTGTTGATACAGAATGGGAGAAAACCAAAATAAAGATTCCTTCGCCCATTAACGTGAATAACTGGGGCGGCGGTCAGGACGTTGGAGAAGGCACCCGTTTCCCCTATGCCCCAGGCTCGGTTTATTACCCCAGTTATCCAAAACATTGGGTAAATGCGCGCATGGGTTGGTTACGTAAAAACATAACAATACCCTCAGATTGGAAATCGAAGCAGGTCGTACTTCATTTCGAAGCAGTTGCCGGTGAATGTGTTGTGTATATTAATGGCAAAGAAGTCTATACCAACTTCGACTCCTATCTGCCCTTTGAAGTGGATATTACCAGAGACATTAAACCCGGTGAAAAAGCAGAAATACTATTGGGACTGAGACATAGCAAGCTATTTGATAAACACCATCCTCTTTATGATAAGTTCGGGGCGGTTTATCCTCCCGGTTCCTACACAGACGATCTTATTGGAATATGGCAGGATGTTTATTTGCTCGGATTGCCGGAAGTAAGGGTTGTCGACGTTTTTGTGAAACCCTGGCTCGACAGGAACGAATTGGACGTTGAAGTAACTGTTACAAACAGCTCTCAGAAAAAACAAAAGATAGTTTTGGATGGGGATGTACGCAAGTGGATCAATAACAACCAGTCTAAAGATCCGCTGTTTGCTCCGGAAATTTCGTGGGAGTTGTGCCATGCTTCCGCATTAAAAATAAACTCACAAAAGATAGAATTAAAACCGGGCGAAACAAAAACTATTCATCTATCGACAAAAGTTGACAACAAATTAGACACATGGTCACCCGAGTTCCCCAATTTATACACCCTTCTGTTAGACATAAAACAAGGTAAACAAACGTACGACCGTAAAGCTACCCGGTTCGGATGGCGACAATTTAAAATTGTAGGTGATGAATTTCATCTTAATGGAAGCAAAATACAGTGCTTTGGAGATATCCAGCATCCTTTTGGTCCATATGTCTGTTCACGACGTTTTGCCTGGGCATGGTACACCATGATCAAAGACTTTGGCGGAAATGCTGTGCGCCCTCATGCACAACCATGGCCAAGAGTTTATTATGATCTGGCTGATGAGATGGGACTGATGGTTCTTGACGAAACTGCGCTATTTGGAAGTTCCATACGCCTTAATCTGGAAGAAGAGATTACTTGGCAACGATCGGAAGAACACTTTCACCGGTTGATTCTACGCGACAGAAACCACCCGTCAGTAATCGGATGGAGTGCCGGAAACGAGATGTTCGCGATCGCGCTCCTGAACAAAGCCGAGAAATCAGTTTCAGATATATGGGATGACAAGATGGTAGCCATGACACTTACTGCTAAAGAAATTGATCCTACCCGTGACTTTATCACCATAGATGGCGACGGGAATATGAACGGGCGTCTTCCTGTGTGGAGCAAACATTTTGGACATGGCCTACATCTACAGGATTTACCGAAAGACCTACAAAAACCATTAATCGTGGGTGAATGTGGTGCCACTTACTACGGTAAGCCCGCACAATTGTATACTTTTGCAGGTGACAAAGCTTATGAATCATACTACGGGCGAAGTGAAGCTTTGGCTGTCGATTTATACCAGAATGTGACGAAAATGGCACGTCCCTACCTGGCTTATTTCTCGCCGTCTGAGGTCTGTTGGTTCGGAATCGAGCATCTGGGTCTCGGCTACAATGACTATTCTCGCTTACCGAATCTACATGATGGTGTTTTCGCAGGCAAAAAGTATGAAGAAGGAAAGCCCGGTTATCAGTTTGAAAGAATTCCTCCTTATGTATCCACATTCAATCCGGGGATCGATCCAGAAAAGCCCCTCTACAAACCATTGCCGATGTTCGAAGCCCTGAAAGCCGCAATAGCCAGAGAACCATCGCCCTGGGATACGTACACCGAATATAAATACTCCGAAAAACCCGTGATTCATGATTATCAATACGGGAATGCTCTTTTTTTAGGTGATGAAAACGGATCATTATACCGTCAATTGAAGAAAATAGGAGTCAGCCTTTCAGAAAAACCGTCACAGCTGCTGATTATTGATGCGCATACCTACCAGGGAGGACAAGATAAACTGATCGAAGATGTCAAAAGACAAGGTGGAGTCCTCCTGTTGATGCTTCGTAACCAGGATATAAGCCCGGCAATCGGGACGCTGTTGCCCGAACGCATGGAACTCACGAACAGAGAGGCTACCGCGTTGGAAAGCAACAAACAAAGTGCATGGGGCAAACATTTCGATTTGCCTTCTATCTATTTCAGCGAGATCAAAGGCGATAAACATATCCTGAAATGCGGGCTCGCGGGAGATTTTACGGCGAAAGGAGAAATAATACTGACCGCCTCTCGAACGGACTGGTCTCTGTTTAATGAAATTCCCGAAAATCGAAAATGCGGGCAGATAGTTCTCTACGAGCAACTGGAAAAACCCGAAGGTGCAGCCTTAGTATCCCTAAAAGTCGGCAATACATCCTATATTGTATCAGCATTGGATTATGCCATAAGCACAGAAGAAACGTTCGCCTTCTGGAGAAAGTTATTTCCGGTAATGGGCGTCAAACTAAATCCGGTATCCGAATGGATGAACGAGGAAAATAAAAAGGATCATGATCTATTAATGGATGGACCCGTCAATTAACAATAATTATGGACATGGAAGCAAGATCTTTTTTATTTTGCTCATTATTCGTGCTAAGTTTTTCCGGTTTGTTTTCACAAAGTGTATTTTTCCCGGATGACACCAAGAAGCGTGGATATTACGATAGACCATACAAGCGTTATGAAGCAGAACCAGGGAAATGCTTCACTACTGGATTATTTCTATTTCCCACTTCTGTGCAATCGGAATTGCAGAGCGAAGCCTCCAATTCTATGGCAACTCAACTTATAGAGAAAGACTCTTATATTCAGTGGAAGAATGAAGAGGCAGCTGATGGAATGGTCATTCGTTTTTCTATTCCTGATGGCAAGAATGGAGGAGGGACAAAAGGAGTAATTGCTTTGTACATCGATGAAAAATTTATTGAAAACATCACACTCGATTCCTATTGGGCATGGCAATATGCTTTAATGACAGGCCAAATGTATCCCGACAATATACCTGAGGCAAACAAATTTGCCCGTATGCGATTCGACGATATTCGGGTTAAACTCACGAAGAAAATACCCCGGGAAGCTACTTTTAAATTGGTAAAGGTTGACGATAATAAAATTCCTTATACGATTGATTTCGTTGAACTGGAACCTATCCCGTCTTCGGTAACATACGAATCAATCACAGATCAAAATAAAGTAAGTTATCGTTTATCGGATGGTCCTTTGGACGAATTTATTAGAAACAATGGAGGGAAAACCATTTATATTCCCGCAGGAAAATATGACGTTTTCGAGAGAATTTTTATACATGAACCAAATACCAAAATTATCGGTGCGGGTATGTGGTACACCGAGATTTATTTTGCTTCTTCGTCTGACAATGCAGAGACATATGCAAAAAGAGGTATTCAAACTGATCAAAACAATATACTGCTTGATGGATTGTATATAACATCGGCTAATAACAGGCGCTATTTTGTTTTGCCTGATGGACGGAATGGAGGAGTAGGAAAAGGGGTTATGGGTTCATTTGGTTCAAATTCTATCATCAGAAACGTGTGGATAGAGCATTTTGAGTGTGGAGGTTGGATCATAGGGACAAATAATCTTACTGTTCAATATAGTCGCTTTCGGAATCATTATGCTGATGGATTAAATTTAGCAACAGGGAGTAAAAATTCCCTCGTTGAATATTGTAGTTTTCGCAACAATGGGGATGACGACATGGCTTCATGGTCAAGTGGTAAAAATATGTGTGAGAACAACACATACCAATACTGTACGGCAGAAAATAACTGGAGAGCATCAAGTGTCGGTTTTTTTGGAGGAAAAGAACATAAAGCATTGAATCTTGTCATCACGGATGCCATGGAAGCAGCCCTGCGAGCAACAACAGACTTTCCAGGTCAACCTTTCAGTGATGAAGGTTTACATCTTTACGAAAACATTTCCATCTATAATTGTGGTGCACAAGAGGGCCCATTGGGTTTGAAGGGAGATTTTATCAGCGGAAAAACAGCAGGGGCAATACATCTTACCAGTTATTCTCATTACGATTTGTTGAATGTGAAATTTTCAAATATAGATATTTTTAATTCAAGATCTGATGCAATTTATCTTGATACCAGCAAGGATAAAATGATGAAAAACATTCATTTTGAAAATATTTACATCAATGGTACAGGAAGATATGGTATCTCTTTCAACAATGCTGTTGGAGAAGCAACATATTGTAATATGATTTTTGAAAATATTGGAAACGAAAACTTTGGAGTGATACCCAAGGGATTTGAATTTACAAAAGATGAGGCATGCTCCGCCAACCCCGGTCCTTACTATTTTGACGAATCGGGTATCTCACGACCGGTACTGGAAAACTACCTGAAACGATCGGTTACCATGACCGAATTCCTGGCAGTTGACCCTTACACGAATGATGGTCCCTATCCCTACAAAGAAGACGATGTCCGGCTGATAAAAAATATTGGCGCAAAATTTATAGGAAGAGCCATTTACCGGTGGGGGAGAGAAGATGTCCTGATCATTCCTGATTATATAGAACAGGCAAGAAAAATAGTCGAAGAGGTGCATGCCTACGATAAGGATATCATTTTCCAAGCATCGCTATTTGAAATTATCACACGGAATGTGGAAAAAATTCCCATTCCTGCCTGGGTATTCGAGGCAATAGGGGTGCCCGCCGAAGACCGGCATTTTAGTTATGAACTGATGCTAAATCCTGATGGGAAGTTCGTGAATCATTGGCGTGAAGGTTCAAGCGTTCCCGACATCACGAGGCAGGAAACCCAGTTGTGGTTCATTTTTCTTGCAGGAACTTATTTCGATCTCGGATGCGAAGCGCTTCACCTGGGACAGACAGCTCTGATGGGGATGGCCGATCCCGATTTGCTATACTGGCAGTCGTTTATTGACAAACTAAGGAAATATGCTAAAACAGCCACTCGTCGGGGATGGGTACTGCTGGATGCCCATGTGCCGTATGGGGGAATGATCGTAGATGGAGTGAGTTTGTTGGATTTCAATTCTTTTCCGTTGCGGATAAAAGAAATCCCTGACAAACCTCGGCAGGCCCTATTGGAAGTGGGTTATCTGGATGCCTTGTATCTCAAGAGTAAAGGAGGTACCACCCCAAGTGGCTGGCATTGCCAGTCGCTGCCCTACCTGGTTGAGTTCGATAATTTTGGCTGTAGCCGCACTCCGGGCGAAGCAACTGTCGACAGTCATTTCATATGGGGTTATGATGAAATTACCTGGTTTTATCTGCAAAGTGAACAATATCGACGAGAGTGGTTGAGGTACGCATATGATTGGATACGGAAAAATGATCCGAATGGTTTTTTACAAATGCCCGTGAGTCGACTGGTTAGCTTATGCGAAGGAAAAGGGCGAGGGAAATACCGTGCAAATAACAAATCAGCAAAAAATCCTGATGGCCTGAATGTGGAAGAAACCATCAAGGAGTTATGGAGTAACCAATAACAAACTTAACAATTATATAATCATGCAAGAATCATGTTCTTATAAGAAAAAACGCACAGTTCTTTTCACGTGCTTACTGCTCGTTGGCTTCTTTTTGATGTGTCCAATGCTTTCTACAGCACAAGGTAAATCAGCAGATCTACACCACAACCCGTTTATCAGGCATATGTACACAGCTGATCCTTCTGCAAGAGTGTGGAATGATGGCCGGTTGTATATTTACGCATCGCATGATATTGCTCCACCGAGAGGATGCGACCTGATGGATCAGTACCACGTCTTTTCCACCGATGATATGGTGAACTGGACAGATCATGGAGAAATACTTCGTGCAAGTCAGGTCCCGTGGGGAAAGCCGCTTGCCAACGATGCAAAATTTATGTGGGCGCCCGATTGTGCATACAAAAACGGGAAATATTATTTCTATTTTCCGCATCCGAGCCAGGATCCATGGAACAGGAACTGGAAGATTGGAATTGCGGTTAGTGACAAACCTGCTTCGGATTTTGTTGTTTTGGACCATTGGTTGAAAGGCCTTCCGGATAACGGAGAAATTGATCCCTGCGTGTTTGTCGACGATGACGGCCAGGCTTATTTCTACTATGGCGGTGGAGGTAGATGCTTTGGAGCCAAACTGAAAGACAATATGACGGAATTGGATGGTGAACTTCAGCCTATGGAAGGACTTTATGATTTTCATGAAGCAGCGTGGGTACACAAAAGAAACGGCATTTATTACCTTTCCTACTCCGATAACCACGACGAAAATAACGACAAGGAGGGCGTAAAAGGGGATAACCGGATGCGGTATGCCACCAGCGATAACCCCTTGGGACCTTGGAAACACCAGGGGGTCTATATGGATCCTACCGACAGCTATACCAACCATGGATCAATTGTCGAGTACAAAGGGCAGTGGTATGCCTTTTATCATAACAGCATGCTTTCACGGGTAAATGGAGAGCCCAGCGATTGGTTACGCTCCATCTGTTTTGATAAGCTCTATTACAATCCCGATGGGACAATTCAAAAAGTGATTCAAACTTCTGGATTGGGCGCCAGTGAGAGGAACGTGCAAATTAATGCCAAATGGTTTGACCGTGTTGAATTTACAGGTGAAGGGAAAAAACCTGAAAACACAAAAAATGTATTATGGTACCGTAAGTCGGCGAAAGTTTGGGAGGAAGCGCTGCCCCTGGGCAACGGACGCCTGGGTGCAATGGTTTTCGGGGGAGTGGCAGACGAACGAATTCAATTAAATGAAAATACCCTGTGGGACGGCTACCCACTGGATCCCAATAACCCTGAAGGACGGGAAGCCTTGCCCGAAATTCAACGTTTGTTGTTTGAAGATCATAATAACGAAGCCGTTAAACTAGCCGAAGCCACCATGTTGGGAAATCCCAAAAACATCAGGTCGTACCAATCATTGGGAGAGCTGTGGTTTGATACTCCTGAACTTAACGCACAAGATTATGTGAGAACTCTGGATCTTTCGACGGCCATTTCTACCGTGAACTATCGTTCCAAAGGAGTAAATTACACGCGCGAATATTTCGCCTCGGCACCCGATAACGTGATCGTGGTGCGAATTACAGCCGACAAAAAGAACAACATAAACCTTTCGTTGGTCCTAAAAAGAGCGCAGGATGCGAAAACCGAGAAACTAGGAAATGACGGGCTACTGCTCAACGGGCAGATTGCAAGGAAGGACAAGGATGGGAATTCACGTGGAATAAGCTTTGCCGCCCAGGTGAAAGCCGTTGCCGACGGAGGAGATGTAGCTGTGGTGGAAAGCGTCGATCAGGGATACCTGCTGAAGGTGAACGATGCCAATACCCTCACGCTGTATATTACAGGAGCGACCAATTATCCCGGTATGGAGAACCTTGCCAAAGGAATTACCGATTTCTCGGGAGACTCCCGGGAAAAATGTGCCGAAATAATCACTAAGGTGATTCATAAATCGTACGACAGGATTAAGTCTGACCATATTGCCGATCATCAGCAGTATTTTGGACGGGTAGACCTTGATCTTGGACCAGTTTCGGCAGATATTGATGCATTGCCAACCAACGAGCGATTAGACCTGGCACGAGAAACAGGACAACCGGATTTGGAACTGGTATCTACCTATTTCCAGTTCGGACGCTACCTGCTGATCAGTTCTTCTCGGCCGGGAGGGATGCCCGCAAACTTGCAAGGACTCTGGGCGTGGCAGATGAATGCCCCTTGGAACGCAGATTTCCATACGAATATAAACCTCCAGATGAACTACTGGCCGTCCAACCTCACGAACCTGTCGGAAATGCACATGCCCCTCTTCGATTTAATGGATATGCTGGTTAAACCGGGGGAGAGGAGTGCAAAGGTTATCTACGGGGCTCGAGGATGGGTGGTTCACCACCTGACCGATGCCTGGGGATTTACTGCTCCCGCCGATGGTCCCCAGGGAATATGGCCCATGGGCGCAGCATGGTTGGCACAGCACCTGTGGGAACACTATTGCTTCACCGGAGATAAAGAGTTCCTCGCGGAACGCGCGTGGCCCCTCATGAAAGGAGCGGCTCGCTTCATCATGGATTTCCTGGTGGAAGCACCGGCTGGCACAGCGTACGCTGGAAAACTGGTGACCAACCCTTCCTATTCTCCCGAGAATACGTTTATCCTGCCCAACGGGGAACACTCAATGTTCACCTATGGAGCGACCATGGACCTGGAGATCATCCATAACTTATTGACGAACTGTATCGAGGCTGCTAACATACTGAAAGTGGATGCCGATTTCAGAAAAGAGTGCGAAGCTACCTTGAAAAGGATCCCCGGTATCCGCGTCAGCGAAAGAACTGGTCGTATCCTTGAATGGGCCGAAGATTACGAGGAAGCGGAACCGCACCACAGGCATACTTCCCACCTGTTTGGTTTATATCCCGGAACCCAGATCACGAGGGTGGGGACACCCGCACTGGCTGAAGCTGCCCGCAAAACCCTGGTCGCCCGTGGCGATGGGGGCACTGGTTGGGGGTTAGCCTGGAAAATCAACATGTGGAACCGTCTTTACGATGGCGATCATGCCTTTAAACTCCTCTCCGTGCTGCTGGCAGAGAAAACGTTACCCAACCTATTCGACGACCATCCGCCCTTCCAGATCGACGGGAACTTCGGAGCCACGGCCGCGATTGCTGAGATGTTCCTTCAAAGCCAACTGAAAAAGAAAAACGGAAGTTTTGAAATACATCTGCTCCCGTCCCTCCCTTCGGCGATGGCGAAAAGCGGATCGGTAAAAGGCTTGAAAGCCAGAGGTGGATTCACTGTGGACCTCTCCTGGAAAGATGGAGCGGTAACCGAAGCACAGGTCCAGTCCCAATTGGGAGGCAAATTGTATCTCCGAGCCAGGAATATCCAAAAAACATACAACACAAAGCCGGGAGAAACAATCAAGGTGGACGCCCGGCTGAAACGAATAGATAGATCGAAATAACTTACTGAACTTTCGCGCGTGATTGTACCGCTAAATGGGTAAACGGGTTAGCTGTAAACACATCACAAGCGAGGATAGAACAATGAATTAGATGAATAAGAGACTTTTGCTTTTCGTGCTTGTATTGGGAGTGGCGATGCCACTTATCCACGCCCAGGAGGAGATGCCCTTCAGAAACGAGAACCTGCCCACGCACGAACGGGTGATGGACCTGCTGTCCCGCCTGACCATGGAAGAGAAAATAAGCTTGCTCTATGCCACCTCTCCCGGTATACCGCGGCTGCAGATTCCCAAATACTATCACGGGAACGAAGCACTCCACGGTGTGGTACGTCCGGGACGCTTTACGGTCTTCCCCCAGGCAATCGGCCTTGCCAGTATGTGGAACCCCGAGCTGCACCAGAAAGTGGCTACAGCCATCTCCGATGAGGCCCGTGCACGGTGGAACGAGCTCGAACAGGGCCGCTTGCAGACTGCCCGTTTTACGGATCTGCTGACCTTCTGGTCGCCCACCATCAACATGGCGAGAGACCCTCGCTGGGGGCGCACTCCCGAGACCTACGGTGAAGACCCCTATCTGTCGGGGGTACTCGGTACGGCATTCGTAAAAGGACTTCAGGGAGACGATAACCTGTACCTGAAGATTGTCGCCACACCCAAGCATTTCGCTGCGAACAACGAGGAGCACAATCGCTTTACCGCCAACCCCCGGATATCGGAACGGCAACTGCGGGAGTACTATCTCCCGGCATTCGAGATGAGTGTGAAGGATGGAAAGGCCGCCTCAATCATGTCGGCATACAACGCCATCAACGATCTGCCTTGTACGGCAAATCCCTGGCTGCTCACCAAGGTACTGCGACACGACTGGGGATTCAACGGCTACGTGGTATCCGATTGCGGAGGACCCAGCCTGTTGGTTTCGGCCATGAAGTACGTCAAGACAAAGGAGGCCGCTGCCACATTGTCTATCAAGGCGGGCCTCGACCTGGAGTGTGGGGACGATGTCTACATGGCACCCCTACTCAACGCATACCGGCAGTACATGGTCACGCAAGCCGATATCGACACGGCTGCCTATCGCGTGTTGCGTGCCCGCGTGAAACTGGGATTCTTCGATGATCCCGATCACAACCCCTATAGCAAGATCCCGGTATCCGTGATCGGCTCGAAAGAACACAAAGAGCTGGCGCTGGAAGCTGCCCGTCAAAGCATCGTGCTATTGAAAAACAGCCACAACACCCTTCCCATCAATACGAAGAAGGTGAAATCAATCGCCGTGGTAGGAATCAACGCGGCCAACGCGGAGTTTGGCGATTACAGCGGAACCCCCGCCAATGAGCCCATATCCGTTCTTCAGGGTATCCGAAACCTGGTGGGCGACAAGGTCAGGATCGTGCATGCCCCCTGGAAATCGGCCAAAGACGGCATGGAGCTTATTCAAGGAGCGAGCTTCCCCAACGGATTGAAAGCTGAGTATTTCGACAACATGAAACTGGAGGGAGATCCCGTGGTGCGTACCGAAGAGTGGATCAACTTTGAACCGGCCAACCAGGCACCCGATCCTTTCCTGCCCGCATCCCCGCTCTCTATCCGATGGACCGGCACGTTGCGCCCACCCGTCTCGGGGAACTACACGTTCAGCTTTAGCTACGACGATGGAGCCCGACTGAGTATCGACGGCAAGCTGCTGATCGATCGATGGCGGGGTGCCGCGATCTCCAAGGATACGGTGCGTATTTACCTTGAAGCGGGGAAGGATTACGAGCTGAAAGCCGAATACTATGACGATCGGGACTATGCCCTGGCACGTTTGCAGTGGCGGGTACCGCAAGTAGGGAAGAAAGAACGGATCGAATTGTACGGCGAAGCCGGAAATGCAGCCCGTACGTGTGACATGGTTATTGCTGTGCTGGGGATCAATAAAACCATTGAACGGGAAGGCAAAGACCGGGAAGACATCTTCTTACCCGAAGATCAACAGGAGTTTATCGAAGAGCTCTACAAGATCAACCCCAACACGGTGGTCGTACTCGTTGCCGGGAGCTCGCTTGCTATCAACTGGATGCAGGATCACCTCCCTGCCATTGTGAATGCATGGTACCCCGGGGAGCAGGGAGGAACTGCCGTAGCGGAAGTGTTGTTCGGTCGCTATAACCCGGGCGGGAGATTGCCGCTGACCTATTATAACTCGCTGGAAGAGTTGCCTCCCTTTGGAGATTACGATATTACCAAGGGACGCACTTACCAGTATTTCACGGGAAAACCGCTTTTCCCTTTCGGGTACGGATTGAGCTATACAACGTTCAAGTATGGCAAACCGGAGATCAAAGACCTGGGCAAAGAACTGCTCGTGTCGTTCGAGGTCAGAAACGCAGGGAAGTACGACGGGGATGAAGTCTCCCAGGTATACGTGAAACTGCCTGATGTGGGGGTCGTCACCCCCAACAAGGAGCTGAAAGGGTTTGCACGCACCACCATCCGGAAAGGAGAAAACAAGCGCGTGAAAATCAAGGTCCGGAAAGACCTGCTGCGTTATTGGGACGAAAAGACGGGTGATTTTGTGACACCCGCTGGCAAGTATACCTTCATGATAGGTTCGTCATCCGAAGATATTCACCTGACAAAAGAGTTCTGGTTGTAACAGAAATCAATCTATACACAATATCAAAAATAAGCATAAAGGTTTCTATCAGAAAAGTGTAACCAAGTTAAACATAGCAGCATGAGAAAAAAAATAAAGCTGATTTTTATCGCAACATTGTTGTTCGCGTCAAGCATTTTTGCAGGAAGCAAACATGCTACAGAAACAAAGTACCCGTCATATAAAGGCCTTGTGATGGCCGGTTACCAGGGTTGGTTTCGTCTGCCTACAGATGGGGTGATGTACCCCGATGAAAAACAAGTCCGCATCGACATGTGGCCCGATGTGAGTGAATACAAGCAGACCTATCCCACCGGCCTGAAACATGCCGATGGCAGCACCGCCCGCTTTTTTAATTCGGCCGATAAAAGCACCGTCGACACCCATTTCAGCTGGATGCAGGAATATGGGGTGGACGGGGTGTTCATGCAACGTTTTTTCAGTGCCGCAAGACCGGGCGCCCGGAAAGGACACGCCACCGATGTGCTGACTCACGCCTTTGAGGCTGCATCGAAGTACGACCGCGCCATCGCGATTATGTACGATCTGTCCGGGTTGAAGAGAGAAGGGGAAGACTGCTCAGCACTCATAGAAGACTGGAAGTATCTGGTTGATTCGCTTAAAGTAACAAACCAGAAAGGAGCCAAAACTTATCTCCATCATAACGGCAAGCCGTTGGTGGCCATTTGGGGGGTAGGTTTTCCCGATCGTCCTTACAATATTCGAAATATAGGCATCGAGCGGTTTATTAATTTCCTGAAGAACGACCCGGTGTACGGGGGATGTAGCGTGATGCTGGGCGTACCCACCTTCTGGAGAGACCTGAACGCCGACTGTATTCCTGATCCTTACCTTCACGACATTATCCGGAGTGCCGATATTGTACTCCCCTGGATGGTGCAGCGGTTTACCCCCCTGCTTCATAACGATATGGATCGTTACCGCGATGTCATAATAGGTGATATCCAATGGTGCAAAGAAAATAAGATCGATTACGTGCCCTGTGTAACACCGGGATTCAGCTGGCATAACCTGAGCCGGTTCGAGTTCCCCGATGACATTAAACCTTCGGGCTCCATACCCCGTCAGGGAGGACGTTTTTACTGGCAACAGATGTCGACTGCGATTCGTTCAGGAGCCGAAATGATTTATGTGGCCATGTTTGATGAAGTAAACGAGGGAACAGCCATCTTTAAATGCACCGACAACCCGCCCGTGAGCGAGCATGCCAAATTTGTGGGGATGGATGGAAAGCCTTCGGACCATTACTTGTGGCTGACCGGCGAAGCCGCCCGGATGCTGCGTAGCGAGAAACCGTTATCCATGAAAATGCCTGAAAGAGAATGATAAATATCTTCACCAAAATAAAAAAATCAAGTAGAAACAATATTCCAAAAAAAATACAAGACTATGAAACGACGCAATTTTTTATCGAATTCAGCAATACTGAGTGTATCTGTACCGTTAGGCATTGCCACTCCCGCTTTTATCTCATCTTGTTCAACCGAAGGAAAAAAAGAGTCCGGCAAAAAATATACACCAGAAGAACTGGGAACGTTCTCCTTCGTAGATATCGCTCCTGATGGTGACCCGCTTAAAGCCGCATTAATTGGATGTGGTGACCGAGGTACGGGTGCCGCAATTCAGTTTCTGGAGTCGGGTCCTAATATTTCAATAGTTGCTCTTGCAGATCTGTTTTCCGACCGAATGGATACATGTCGTAAAATTCTTGCGGATAGATTCAGTAATAATGTTGAGGACAGCAGATGCCTTTTAGGTTTTGATGCCTATAAAAAAATAATGGAAATGCAGGATGTAGATATTGTCCTGCTGTGTACTCCTACCCACTTCAGGCCTGAGCATTTTAAGGCTGCCGTGGAAGCAGGAAAGCATATTTTTATGGAGAAGCCTTGTGCCGTTGACCCGGTAGGGATACGTACCGTAATAGCAGCTTCTAAAGTTGCTACTTCAAAAGGGTTAACCGTTATAACCGGAAATCAGCGTAGACACCGTCGTGATTATTGGGATGCATATGTTCAGGTACGTAACGGAATTATTGGCGATATAATATCCGCAACTTCTCATTGGAATCAGGGAGCGTGGTGGAATAAAAAACATCGTCCGGAGTGGAGTGACATGGAATATTGTATACGTAACTGGTTCAATATAAAATGGTTGAGCGGAGACCATATACTGGATCAGGGTATTCATAATATTGATGTAGTAACATGGTTCATGGGAGAAATGCCACTTAGAGCAGTTGGTTTTGGTGGTCGTGCCCGCAGACTTACAGGGGATATTTATGATTTCTTTAGTGTTGATTATTACTATAACAACAATAAACGTATGCTGCATACTGCACGACAAATTGATGGATGTGACGGCAATGTCTCAGAACAGGTAATGGGTACAAAAGGTATTGCACAATTGAATGATCGTGGTGAAATAAAGATTTTGGATTGGAACGGGAATCTGTTGTGGGAATATGACTATGAAAACAAACCTGTAAACAATCCTTATAATCAGGAGCATATTCATCTTGTTGAGTCTATAAGAATGGGTAAGAAAATTAATCAGGCAGAGGACTTGGCTTACTCAAATATGGTTGCAATTATGGGAAGAGAAGCTGCTTATACCGGGAAAGCAATCTCTTGGGATGAAATTATGGCTTCCCCCTTGAGATATGGTCCGGAGCATTATGAAATGGGTCCTTTACCAGATTATCAAGAAGGAGTGGTGCCAGTTCCGGGAAAAGATCCTTCGGCTCCCATGTAAAGCGATCTTCAGTTTGTTATTTATACATGACAAATGGGGCCGTAAATGATAAAATGTAAAATGATTATCCGTAATTAACCCAATAATTGAAATATTTTTTGTATCTTAAAGTCGTACACCAACAGCTTAAAAAAAGATGAAACTATCAGATTTTGACAAGCATTATCCCACAGAAAAGTCCTGTATAATACGTTTTAAAGAAATGTGCATTCAATCGGGAGTTGTATGTCCTCATTGTGGACATAGAGAACATTTATGGCTTCCCGACTCGATGCATTTCGAATGTAAGAGCTGTCATCATCTTCAATCATTACGTTCGGGGACTATCATGCATAGTTCCAAACTTCCGTTTCTGTATTGGTTCAAAGCCATTCACCTGATGACAAGTCCCAAAAAGACCTTTTCCGCATTAGAGATACAACGCCGGTTAGGTCACAAACGCTATCAATCCATTCGGGAAATATGCCACAAGATACGAAGTGTAATAGGTCTGCGAGATTCAGAGTACACCTTATCCGGTATGATAGAAGTGGACGAAGATTTTTTCTCCACCGGGCGTGATGACCATGACAATACACCTTTAAAACGTGGACGTGACAGTCAGAAGAAAAGCAAGGTTCCGGTTATGATTGAAAGTCATGAAGTTGATAACCCAAAGAATACGGAGAAACCTAAAAGCGTCAATCATCTGAAAATGATTGTTATTCCTGACTTAAAAGCCCAAACAATAAACAGTGTTGCTCAAAACAGTATTGAACAGGAGGCTGTAATTGATACCGATGCTTCTACTTCTTATACCGCCTTTGCCAATTATTTTGCCCAACATAATGCCTCGGTTATTCCACCTCAAGAGATAAGTAAAGCATTACCTTGGGTACATATTGCAATCAGTAATGCCAAAACGCTGCTATCAGATATGCATCACGGAGTAAAACTTGAATTTCTCCAAAGTTATCCCAATGAGTTTTGCTATAAAATGAACCGAATCAGAATCCAGCCGAATCCTTTTGATAGGCTATTAGTGGTCACTACAAATATAAATCCGACTTCAATCATATACTCTATAGACAGGTCAAAAATATAAACTGCACGTCTTGCGGATAATCATAAAATGTAAAATAAAAAGGATAGATATGTTATGGCAAAAAGAAACAGGATTACAAAATACATAGCGTTGAAATCAATTTTCTATTGTATAGCAACCTTGTCTGTTTTGATGCTTGGCTGTGCCAGATTCGAAGTTCGGCAAAACGCTGGCAATGTTGTTGCGAATCCGATGAACCTGAATTACCGGTTTCAGTTTGATGAGCCATCAAGGAGAGAAGCTGCCGATCCCGTCATCGTCTTATTTAAAGGCAAATATTATCTTTTTGCCTCTAAATCGGGTGGATACTGGAGTTCGGAAGACCTGTGTGAATGGACCTACATTCCCTGTAAATCCATTGGCAACATAGAAGAGTATGCTCCCGCTATCCTTGCCCTTGATGATGAATTATACTATATGGGTTCGGGTGAGCCGAGGATCTATAAAACCGCTGATCCTGATGCCGACAATTGGGAAGAAGTGGATACAAAATTCCGTTATCCTTTAGGCGGTTCGGTCGACCCTGCTTTTTTCAAGGACGATGACGGGCGGGTCTATGTTTATTGGGGTTGTTCGGATAAAGATCCCATCATTGGAGTGGAAGTGGATCCCAAAGACGGCTTCAACGTGATCGGCGAAGCAGCTGTACTAATCGCACACCATTCCGATAAGTACGGTTGGGAGGTGTCCGGAAACAACAACGACAACGAAAGGGATGGGTGGAACGAAGGCCCCAGTCTCATCAAGTACAAGGGGAGATATTACCTGCACTATGCGTCACCGGGTACCGAATTCCGGGTCTATGGCGATGGTACCTACGTGGCCGACAAACCACTTGGTCCATACACCTACGAAGAAAACAGCCCTTTTTCCTTCAAACCGGGGGGCTTTATCGGGGGTGCCGGCCATGGACACACTTTTCGGGATAAATATGACAATTACTGGCATGTAGCCACCATGCGCATTGCTGTCCGACATCCCTTTGAGCGGCGTCTGGGCCTGTTTCCTGTCTATTTTTCAGACGACAGTTGCCTCCACGCCCACACGGTATTTACCGATTATCCCTACCGAATACCCCGGGAGAAAATTGATCTGGAGACCCACGATCTTTCCATGAACTGGAACCTGCTTTCCTATCGGAAGAAAGTGCTTGCTTCGTCTTCATTAAGCGGTCATGAAGCTGAATATGGCAATGATGAGCAGATTGAAACGTGGTGGGCATCTCGGACCGGTAAAAGAGGGGAGTGGTGGCAGGTAGATTTGGGTGAGGCAATGACCGTTCATGCCCTGCAGGTCAACTTTGCCGACCAGGATTTTGACAAGAAAGCACCCGATTCATTTTTCAATTACCAGTATCTGATCGAATATTCGAATGATGGTGATCAGTGGAAAGTGCTGACCGACCAGTCGAAAAATGAAAACGACAGGCCCCATGAGTTGCTTGTTTTTAATGCCGGCAGGAAAATGCAATTTCTTCGCATCACCAACACGAAAGAGATGAAAGGAAAATTTTCCATATCCGATTTCAGGGTTTTCGGAAAGGGGCACAAGGACCTTCCCCAGGCGGTGTCTCAGTTCAATGTCTCGCGGGACAGCGACCGACGAAAAATCACTTTTCGGTGGAACACCCAGGATAATACCACTGGGTACATTCTACGCTGGGGGGTAAAAAGAGAGCAACTGGATCATGCCGTCATGGTCTTTGAAAACCAATTCGAAGGTCGTTTTTTCAATCGTGATTCAAAATATTATTTTTCAATTGATGCCTTTAATGAAAGTGGCATCACGGAAGGAAGTGCCATTTTAGAAAGATCTTAAAAAAACAATTAGTATTCAAACACAATGAAACATTCGTCATTTTTCGGAAATTCAATCATTTATTATCCCATATCGGCGATATGGATAATGATCCTGCTTCTGTCATGTTCGTCCGTCCAAAACCAATCAGCAAAGGAGCCGGTTGATTATGTGAATCCCTATATGGGAAACATCAGTCATTTACTGGTACCTACTTTTCCAACTATTCACTTGCCCCATAGTATGTTACGCGTGTATCCCGAACGGCGCGATTTTACCGGCGATGTGCTGGAAGGACTCCCTATCGTGGTTACCAGCCACAGGGGCAGCTCGGCGTTCAACCTGAGTCCTTTTTATGGTAGCAGGAAAGATGTCAAGCCCGTCGTTGCCTATAGTTATGACAATGAAAAGTTAACACCCTATTCCTACTCGGTTTATCTGGATGATGAGGGAATATCGGTTGAGTATGGACTTTCTCACCAATCTGCGATCTACGAGCTTCTTTTCGAAAAAGAGGAAGCAGTCAGGGTGGCGCTTAATTCCCGGAGGGGAGAGCTTACCTGGGACGGAACGGCCTTCTCGGGATTCCAGATGATCGAGAACGACACGAAAGTCTATCTCTATCTTCTTCCCGAGCAGTTGCCGGAGAGCGTATCGCTGTTGGAAGAGGGAAATCTGGTGAACAAAACATCCGCCGCCGGCAGAAATGCGTGTCTCATCATGAGCTACCCCGCCGGCAGCAAAAAGCTCACCCTGCGCTATGGAATTTCTTTTATCGATGCAGCGCAGGCACAAAAGAACATGGAGCGGGAATTGAGTGGAAAAGACCTGGCTTCTCTCCGTGAAACAGGTCGCAAAGTATGGAACGAAGCCTTGAATAAGATTCAGGTGTCAGGCGGTCTGGAAAACGACAAAACGGTCTTTTATACCTCACTATACCGCAGCTTTGAGCGACCGGTATCCATTTCGGAAGATGGACGTTATTACAGTGCTTTCGACGGAAAAGTACACGAGGATGGGGGACGCCCGTTTTATACCGACGACTGGATCTGGGATTCCTACAGGGCACATCATCCGCTGCGCATTCTCATTGAACCGGAAAGGGAAGAAGACATTTTACATTCATTTGTGTTGATGGCAGAGCAGATGGAGCATTTCTGGATGCCTACTTTTCCGGAAATTACCGGCGACAGCCGCCGTATGAACTCCAATCACGGTGTAGCATCCATACTGGACGCTCATCGCAAGGGCTTGAGCAATTTTGATTTGGAGAAAGCATATCTTGCGGCTAAAGGTGCGATCATGGAAAAGACCCTGGCTCCCTGGTCGGGTAAACCGGCCGGAGAACTGGACAAATTTTATAAAGAACATGGATACATACCTGCATTGAGGGAAGGGGAGGAGGAAACTATTCCGGAGGTACATGGTTTCGAACGCCGGCAGCCTGTCGCCGTGACGCTGGGTACCTCCTACGATCAGTGGTGCCTGGCACAGCTGGCGAAGGAGCTGGGGCTGACGGAAGATCATGCTTACTTTACGGAGGCATCCTTTAACTATCGCAATCTCTACAACAAGGAGACCGGTTTTTTCCATCCCAAAGATAAAAACGGAGAATTCATCCAGCCCTTCGACTATCGTTATTCGGGAGGTATGGGTGCACGCGGTTATTATGGAGAAAACAACGGATGGATTTATCGTTGGGATGTGCAACACAACATACCCGACTTGATCGACCTGATGGGGGGAAAGAAGGCGTTTGTCCACAATCTCGATCAGATGTTTGCCACTCCCCTGGGAAAGGGCAAGCCCGAGTTTTACAGCCAGCTGCCCGACCATACCGGCAATGTAGGACAATTCTCCATGGCCAATGAACCCTCCCTACACATCCCCTATTTGTATAATTATGCCGGCGAGCCCTGGAAGACCCAGAAACGGATCAGGACCCTCATCCACCAGTGGTTTCGTAACGACCTGATGGGCGTGCCGGGCGATGAAGATGGGGGAGGCATGTCTTCTTTCGTCGTCTTCTCGCAGATGGGCTTTTATCCTGTCACCCCGGGAAGTCCGGAATACAGCATCGGCAGTCCGTTCTTCAATCATGCCAAGATTGATTTGGGAAACGGGAAGTTTTTTGAAATTGAAGCGGTCAACAATGCACCTGGCAATAAATATATCCAGTCGGCCACATTGAACGGCAAGCCCCTGAACAAGCCCTTTATCCACCACGACGAGATCATGAAAGGTGGAAAAATTGTGTTTGAAATGGGTGACAAAGCCAACCGAAACTGGGGAATATAAGACAAGGAACATGAAAAGAAGTTTGATCTGTTTTTTTGTGTTGTTGATTGCTTCAACAACCATCGCGCATGAGCAGAGTTTTTTGGTCCTGGGAGACATCCATTACGACCGGATGGAGGATCACGACATGACCTGGCTGTCGAAGAAACCCGATGATCTGAGGCAGGTAAAAGAATACACACAGATCACAAAAGAGGTCTGGCCGGTATTCAGCAGCCACCTGCGTCAAAGAACATTGCAGCACGATCCTGCAGTAAAAGCCGTGGTGCAGCTGGGTGATCTTTCGGAAAGACTGGCCGGAAGTGAGAAAAAGGCAGATCAAATGGCGCGTGCGGTCGTTACAGCCGTGGAAGCGGTGAACATGCCCGTACCCTGGATCATCATCAAAGGCAACCACGATATCACCGGTCTGGGTGCCGTGGAAGCTTTTCATAATCACTATATTCCCCTGTTGCAGAAGCAATTAAAAAGAAACGATGTCACTTCATCCGGCTATGCGCATCAGATTGGGGAGAATCTGTTTGTCGCCTTCGATCCATGGGATAAAAGCGAAGGTGTGCTGGATCAATTGGATAAGAACCTCTCATCCCCGGATGCCAGATTCAAGTTCTTAATAGTCCACGTGCCCGTCATTCCCATCAATGAGCGTTGCTGGTATTTATACAGAGACGAACCCCGGAAGAGAGAGAGGTTGCTTGAGATCATTGCCAGAAACGGGGCTGTGGTTTTAACCACACGTCTGCATCTCTACTCCATTGTTCGCAGGGAGACCGATTACGAACCTGTGGTTCAGCTATCCTTCAACAGTGTGGTAAGAGATCTGGATAGGAAAACTTCGGATAAAGTACATACAAGGTATGGCCAGAAACTGGCTACCGATCATCCCGAATGCGAAACCTCTACTTTGATTCAGAGAATACACCTGCTTCATGAAGAAAGCAGGTATGTCTCATTTTTCAAACAACAGGACCTTGCAGGCTATGGTTTGATTACAACAAATCCCTACGGGGAAGAGATATTTCTGGAATACCATGCCGGGGTGAACAAAACCCCTTATGAAAGAATCTGTATCTCGGATCTTTTGAAATGACAATGAAACAAATATTTATTCAGTTGAAAAATTTCCCGAAGCGACTGTCGCTTCTTGTTTGCATGGAAATGCTCTTTTTGGGTTCCTATGCCCAGCGGGATTCCTTGTTGATCGTCCAGATTACAGACCCTCAGTTCGGTTTCTTTGCAAAAAATGCTAACTTTGAAAAAGAGACGAAGCTGTATGCGGAGGCAGTCAGGCAGATAAATCAGATCAAGCCCGATTTTGTGGTTATCACAGGTGATTTTGTGAATAACAGCAGGGATACTTTACAAATAAATGAATTTAAAAGGATTACTGCATGCATAGAGAAGAGCATACCTGTTTATCTGAGTCCCGGTAACCACGATCTGGCACTGAATCCGACAAAACAGGATTTTGAATGGTATGATTCGGTGTATGGGAAAGGGTCTGACCGTTTTTCTTTTCGCCATAAAAATGCACACTTCATTGGATTCAATTCGGTGATCATAAAATCCGATAAGAGCCGAAAAGAAGAAAAAAAACAATTTAGCTGGCTTCAAAAAGAATTGAAGAAGGCTGCCCCGGCTGATCCCATTCTTCTGTTTACCCATTATCCTTTTTTTATTGACAATTTTTGGGAGAAAGAGACATACAGCAACCAAAGTATGAGGCAACGCATTAAATATTTTAAATTATTTGAGAAGTATGGCGTTGATGCGATATTCGCAGGACATCTGCACAATAGTTCAGAAGCATCATACAACACTATTTTTATGGTCACTACAAATGCTGCCGGAAAACCTTTGGGAAACGCACAACCGGGCTACCGGCTTATAAAAATTAACAACGCACAACTTGAACATACTTATATTCCAATCTGTAAATTTTAAATGAATCAATTCCACATGAAAAAGTGTCATAAAAGCTTGTTTTTCGTACTTTCGTTGTTTATAACATCTTCGCTGTTTTCTGCTGACAAGCTGTTTTATCCCTATGTTTTTGCTCCTTCCGAAGGGCTTTTCAGCAAAGTTGAGAAGGATATCAGAAAAGAAATCTGTTTGAACGGACGTTGGGAGTTCCAGGCAATGCCCTTACCCGAAGGTTACCGGCAAGGAGGAGGCGTTGCGCCTGAATTGCCGCTTCCCGATCAGAACAACTGTGATAAGACAAAAATAAAAATACCATCTCCATGGAACATCAATTCGTTCGCAAACAGAAACCTGGAAGGTCCTGATCATCGTAATTATCCCTCATACCCTGACAAATGGAACGAGGTTAAAATGGCGTGGATGCGTCGTACGGTACAGATACCCGCTGAATGGGACGGATTTCAAATCGGCTTGCATTTCGAAGCGGTTGCAGGATTTGCCGAAGTGTATGTCAATGGCAACAAGGTTGCTGAAAACTTCGACCTTTTTCTTCCGTTTGACGCGAATATAACCCCTTACGTGAAGGCTGGAAAAAATGTTGAAATATGGGTCGGTGTCCGTAGCCAATCGTTGTTTGAGGACAACAGTACAAAAGGAAGGCGCATTGTGCCCGCAGGTTCCATGTGGGGATGTCATGTGTCGGGAATCTGGCAGGATGTCTTTCTCACGGCAGTGCCATCCGTACATATCCGGAATGTGTATGTGAAGCCGTTGGTCTCTGAATCTGTATTGGAAGCGGAAATCGAGATTGAGAACAATACGGTCGGGGAAGTTCACACTACGCTGGAAGGGGATGTCAGGCGATGGATAAACAAAGCAGGCAGGGATGTAAATACGGCACCGGTGCCCGATTGGGAATTGGCTGATTCGCCTTCACTCCTGTTGACCAAGCAAAAAATAACCATACCTTCAAAAGGAACACGGCGCATCGTCGTCCAGATACCGGTGAAAGGGGGAGATTTGGACTACTGGACTCCCGAGCATCCCAATTTATATGGATTTACATTGACTCTGGGAGATAAAAACAAGATCGGTGATATTAAGTATGAGCGTTTCGGTTGGAGGGAATGGACGATTTCCGGAACCAAACAGTTTCTGAACGGAAAACCGATTGAGCTGAGGGGCGATTCGTGGCATTTTATGGGCGTACCGCAAATGACACGTCGTTATGCATGGGCATGGTTTACTGCGCTGAAAGATGCGAATGCGAATGCCGTTCGTCTTCACGCCCAGGTGTATCCGCGTTTCTACCTCGATATGGCTGATGAAATGGGAATCTGTGTATTGGCCGAAACAGCCATATGGGCCAGCGATGGAGGTCCTAAAATGGACTCACCCGCTTTTTGGGAAAATTGCAAGGAACACATACGCCGCATGGTATTGCGAGACCGCAACCACCCAAGTGTTTTCGGCTGGAGTGTAAGCAACGAAAATAAGCCGGTGATCCTGCACGTCTTCAATAAACCCGAATGGATGGAGATGCAAAAACAGGCATGGGCCGACTGGCGGGATATTGTGCGTGAAAATGATTCCACCAGGCCCTGGATATCCAGTGACGGAGAGGACGATGGCGATGGTATTCTTCCGGTTACGGTGGGACATTACGGCGATCATAACTCCATGAGGAGGTGGAAGGAAATCGGTAAACCTTGGGGAATTGGTGAGCATAGCATGGCCTATTACGGTACACCTCTGCAAGTCTCCAAATATAACGGCGAACGGGCGTTTGAGTCTCAGTTGGGACGCATGGAGGGATTGGCCTATGAATGTTATGATCTGATTGCACAACAGCGCAATCTGGGTGCATCCTATGTATCGGTATTCAATCTGGCGTGGTATGGCCTTCAGCCGTTACCGTTCGGCAAGCGGGATATTTCTACAAAACCGGAGCTGACCGATGGCATTTATTTTGCTGAATATGAAGAAGGAAAGCCAGGAATACAACCCGAAAGAATGGGAGCGTATAGTTCTACGTTTAATCCCGGTTATGATCCCACGCTACCGTTATATCGTACCTGGCCTATGTTTGATGCGGTAAAAGCGGCCAATGCCCCGGGTGGGCCCGCATGGAGCCCATGGGCGGTAATGCCGGAGAAACCGGAAGAAGAAATCATAAAAGCAGATAAGGATTATCAAACAATTTTATTTTTTGGAAGTGCTGACTCTGCCGTTAAACAGATCTTTGAAAGTAGTGGCGTGGTCTTCCAGGAGAAGGCGGATCCCCAAAATAGTACCATCATCATTGCGGATGGTGCGACAATCCCTTCGGAAAAGGATGTAAAGATGTTGAAAGATTTGACTGGTCGTGGTGCAGATTTGTGGTTGTGGGGGCCTACACCCGAAACAATCGAAACTTACAACAAGGTGTTGCCTGCAAAACTGGAACTCGACAGTCGAAACGCATCTTCTTATTTACCGAAAGATAAATCCTGGACAAAAGGTTTACACAATTCAGATTTCTACTTTTGTGAGATTCAGCTGGAAGATACATCTGATTATGGGTTGAGATCAGATTTTGTAGACGAAGGGATCGTTCTCCTTGAGGCGTGTAACACCAACTGGCGAGCGTGGAATCAGCGTCCCGAAGAGTTGAAAACGGCAGCTGTTATCCGCAGTGAAAATGAAAAGAAAGGAGCCGCAGCAGTACTGGTGAAACATCAAAATGAAAATGCAACATTTTTTGTAAGTACATTATCCCGGTTTGTTTCGTCCTCAAAGGGATATGACACATTCGGAAAGCTGCTTGCCGGTGCAGGCATTCCAACCAATGGAAGTAAGATCTCCGAAACGCTGATCAACAAAGACGGAACCGTGAATATTGCAAACCTGCCTTCCATTCGCCGAGGGAATAAAACGCTTTACAATTTCATGGTGTGGAGCCCCAGAGACCTGGATGATCTGCTGATAGAGCCTGATATGCCAAAGCTTGATATCGCGGTACAACCAGCAGAGCATAGTGAATTATTTATCAATTGCAACAAAATAGAAGGATCAAAAGGCCTGTTTAGCACAGTCCCCCTTAAACAAGGATGGAATCATTTGAGTATCAGTGTCCAAAATGCGAAGGACAATAACGTGTCCGTTCGATTCAAAAGCGACAATAAGCCTGAATTTATTCATCAATTAATGACTTCATTTGAATGAAATTATCTCATGATTATCCGCAACTACTCCTATTATAAATTTTTGATTTGAAATCGGGGGCATACGTGACAGCGGCTATCAATGTAGTACTCCCTCAAAATTATACCACTTGTTAAGTTGAAAAAAATGACTAAATTAGTGGCAATTATGAAAGCAACAAGGAGAAAATTTTCAGCTGGCTTTAAAGCCAAAGTCGCCATTGAGGCGCTCAAAGAGCGGGAATCACTTGCCGAGCTGTCCAAACGTTTTGAAGTACATCCCAACATGATCAGCAAATGGAAACAGAAATTTATTGAACACTCATCAGAAGTATTCGAAAAGAAAAAAGAAGTTGAGGACGGGGTCGATTTGGAGAAGCTCTATACCAAGATTGGAGAGTTGGATTTGGATATGGAGAACGACTTTTTTAAAAAAACTTAAAGAAAGTCGGTCTATGAAAGCATGCAGGAATCTGGTGAACAAGGAGGACGCCTTGAGCATTCGCAAACAGTGTGAGATTTTGTCTGTCAATCGAAGCAGCTTATATTATGCACCGGTTGGGGAATCGGAAGAAAACCCGGAGATCATGCGCAAGATAGACGAGCATTATTTGGATTATCCCACCGAAGGCGTCATTCGTGCCCGGGATTTTTTGTTTGCACTGGGTTTTGTGGTCAATCACAAAAGGGTTCGTCGGCTACTTCGTCTGATGGGATTGATGGCGACATATCCAAAAAGGAATCTGAGTAAATACATTCGTCCGTACTTGCTAAGGGGATTGAAGATAGAACGTCCTAATCAGGTATGGGCTATCGATATCACCTATATTCCCATGAAGGATGGGTTTCTGTACTTAACGGCCATTATCGATCTGTACATCGTTGGGGATATCCGATACGCTTGAAGCATAGGCATCCCTTGCAGTCTTGAAGCAGGCCATAGAAGATTACGGCAAGCCGGAGATAGATAATCAATTCCGATCAAGGACGCCGGTTTACCTGTGAAGAGTGGATAAACTATTTGGAGAGCGAGAAAATCGAAATCGGCATGGATGGTAAAAGAAGAGCGATCGACAACGCTTTTATCGAGCGGTTTTGGAGATCATTGAAGTACGATTATGTATATTTGCATCCTGCCGGCGACGGTTTGGAACTGTATAAGGGTTTAAAGAAATATATGCACTACTACAATTACGAATTGCATCATCAGGGAATTGAAAGGAAGACCCCTGCGGAGTTATACCGGCCGGCAGCATAAAGATGAAAAAAATGAACTTACAGGCAAAAGAAGTAACGAGAAGAAAAGATATTAATAACCGGAAATAACTCGCAGAGTTATTTCCGGTTATATAACACCTCATCATCATTATCATCAGGAATTATGATAGAAATTCAATTAAGAAATGACCAAAAGTGGTCCTAAAAATGGGTAGTACCTCAATTTTTTTTACCGACGAACGGACAGCAACAGCCGAACTAAGGCGTAAACCGGCTGCCATTCCTCAGCAAGAACAGAACATAAGAAACAACGTGGAGGCAACCATCTTTCAGTATTGTTTTCATATTCATACGAGGAACAACAAAACACGATACAGAGGTTTACTCAAACACAAATTGTTTCCTTTCACCCGATGTTTACGGATAAATCATGTCCGTCTTGGAAATTATCCGGTAACAACAGGTCAAAGAGCGCATGAAAATGGTTTGATAACCGATTTTCGCTATATAAAGAGCTCTATTGTGGAGAAACTTTTTTTCTTTATTTTTTTTTTACTTCCTCGTTTAACAAAAACCGGAAAAGTAAAATCAATAAACTTATTTTTGAAACTTCAAATTGCCACTATTTAAAGTGGACTCAAAGTTGAATATTAAACGGATTTAAATATGAAACAGATACTTAGCTCAACGGCATTGGTGCTTCTTTTGATTGGTAATGCACATGCGCAACAAAAGAAGAATCTCTTGTTTATTATAACCGATCAGCAGCGATACGATGCATTGAGTATTGCCGGGAACAGTGTCCTTGAAACCCCAAACCTCGATCGCCTGGCAAGGCAGGGAGTTTATTTTAAAAATGCATATACGTCATGTGCTGTATGTGCCCCGGCACGGTCGTCCATCCTTACCGGGCAGACAGTCGAACACCATGGGGTCTGCACCAACGACAGGGCCTATTTTTATGATGAAGAGGTCGTTATGGATATGCCCACCTTCGATGAAATCCTTTCGGAAAACGGGTATCATTGCGAGTATTACGGGAAATGGCACAGCCAGACTTCGCACACAGGGGTTTACCAAAATCCCAAACAGGTATCAAAAGAGGGAAAATCCGTTTTTGCTCACGACGGACAACGATTCGTATATCTTGATTATCTTGATGAGCATGTCCCGGAAAGGGGGTTAAAACCCGGTGAATTTTACGACGGGTTCACGGCAAGTCCGTACAGGCCCAACCCGTTGGACACTTTTTACGGACGAAAATATGAGGAGATCAAAAAATCGAAAAAGAAACCCAGTCAGCCTGATCTGCATGGCTGTTCAACGATTCCCGCGGAGTATAGCTTAACGGCTTTTCAGGCGAAAGAAACCATGAAGGCGCTCGAACGGTTAAAGGATAGCACATTTAGCATTACCTGTTCGTTTCATTTTCCACATGCGCCCATGTTGCCGCCTGAGCCCTATTGCAGCATGTACCCAGCAGAAAACATGACACCTCCTGCGAGTTTACATGATGATATGGAAAACTCGCCTTATAAAAAGGCCAACGACAGGTTGTACCTGCCTGAATATTCGGATCCTCAAAAGATTAAGTACATGATTTCCAATTATTACGGACTGGTGAAGGAGATTGACGACTGGGTGGGGAAAATTCGGGCAAAGTTGGATGAACTTGGATTGAGCGATAATACACTTGTTATTTTCACCAGCGATCACGGAGAAATGCTGGGCGCCCATGGCATGAGGGAAAAGAATGTATTTTACGAAGAATCAGCACATATTCCGCTTATGCTCAGATTTCCTGGCCACATAAAGCCGGAAACAACGGTGGATGGATATGTTTCCAATATCGATCTTTTTGCCACAATCCTTGATTATCTGAAAGTTGGGAAACACAAATCAGACGGCAAGAGCCTGCGTGGTTTAATCGAAGGAAAAGATAAAAAGCATGGTAAATATGTGGTAGCTGAATGGGACTACAGAGGAGACATCGAATCAAATTACATGATTGTAAAAGATGGCTGGAAGCTAATCATTCCTTATTCCAAAAGCTCAAAGGTTATCAATGCTATGTACGATTTAAACAGCGACCCAAATGAAATGAACAATTTGATTGGCGACAATCCCCAAAGGGGGTTATACCAGGAAAAGGCTGAAGAATTACGAAAGTGTCTTCTTAAGTGGCTAAAGAAAAATAATTCCAGGCATTATGAAGGCGTAAAAGAGAGGGAGTTAATTTAGTTGTTAGGTAAGTAATTAGAGTTTGTTTATAAAGTCCTATATTTTTTGCTTTATTATTAACAATACTATGTTATATTTATAGTTAAATAACTGTAAATCAATAAATTATCTTATATTTTATTTGGTTAACTCCCTGAAAATCAGTATTTTTATAGATTACTCAACTAATTTATAAAGTATGATTTTCAGGGAAGTCAGCATCTTTAATTCAATTGTCGGTAACGCTTTGAAAGGGTTATCACGCAATAAATGGCGACGTGACTTTTTATTGGAAATCTTTATGTTGTATCTCTGTATTCCCGGTCGAATTAATTTTAAGCAAATGAGCCGTTACAGCAAGCACTGCGAACAACGTTTTCGGAATCGGTTTAAAGAAAGATTTGATTTCATGTCATTCAACTCTTCACTGATCACTCCCCATATCGGCAAACGAATCGCCATTTCCTTTGACCCAAGCTATATCGAGAAATCGGGTAATAAGACACCTTATCTCGGCTCATTTTGGTCGGGCTGCGACCAATGCACCAAAAAGGGGCTTGAAATTGCACAAATCGCTTTAATCGACATCGACTTGAACCAAAGCTTTCATTTGGAAGCCGTACAGAGTGTTCCTTCAAAAACATTAAAAACAGTCTCCATGTCTTTAGTCGATTGGTATGCTCTTTCTATTATCGAGAGAAAAGAAGAACTGCAGAAATTATCCAATATCGTTGTTGCAGATGCATTCTTTTCGAAAACAACATTCATTCAACCTCTTATGAAAAACGGATTTCACGTAATATCCAAACTAAGGGACGATGCCAACCTGCGTTATAAATTTACGGGTGAGTACTCCGGTAAAGGAAGGCCAACCCAATGGGCAGGAAAAGTTGACCTTGAGAATTTGAATATGAATGTTTTTACTCAAATTCAAATCAATGAAAACACACAGGCTTTTTATGCCGTTGTCAACTCCAAATCTTTGAAAACAGACATTTTATTGGTTGTCGAACAAAAAACGGAGAAAAACGGAAAAACGATACAACGTTTGATATTCTCCACCGATACCAAAATGAATGCGCTTGATGTTTTAGCGTATTATCACTGTCGTTTTCAAATGGAATTCAATTTCAGAGATGCCAAACAGGCTACCGGATTGAATCATTCTCAGGCAAGAGACTTGGACAAACTCTATTTTCACTTCAACGCATCACTTACAACGGTCAATATTGCAAAGATTATTCATCCGAGCAATAAAATGAACGCAGAACAACCATTCTCAATCGCCAACTATAAACTATTGTATCACAATGCTTTTATGTTGAATCGATTTATTGAGGCTTTCGGTGTAAAACCTAAAACCCTAAAAAGTCGCCACCTTGTCAAAGAACTTCTATATTTCGGCATTAAAGCTGCGTAATAGCTATTTTTTCTAACGAACTATTGAGTATTTAAAAAATTAGATAAATGAAAGCGATGGCAATTTTGCCCATCGTATGAACAAGCAATAGTTCGTTAATTATTTAATATACGAGTCATGCAGCAATTGCTGCAAACTCGACGAGTTCTTTAACAAGTTTATCATTTAATCTTCTGTTCGGCTTTATGCCGGACACGCAAATAAATCGTTCAAGCAGATAGGCATTGTGTATCATTGTTTTACACGATGCCATAGAAAAAGGGATATATATACTATAGTACTACCCATTTTTAGGACCACTTTTGGTCATTTCTTAATTGAATTTCTATCATAATTTCTGATGATAATGATGATGAGGTGTTATATAACCGGAAATAACTCGCAGAGTTATTTCCGGTTATTAATACCTTTTCTTCTCGTTATTTCTTTTGCCTGTAAGTTCATTTTTTTCAACTTAACAAGTGGTCTAATTTTTGGGGAGTACTACAGGTTTTTTCAACGCCTTGAAACCCTTCAAAATATTTATGCTCTCCAATTTATTTTCAGTGAAATCTGTTCCGATTTCAGAATTTTTTCTTTAATTTTGTCCGGCAGCATATTTTTTCTGTTTTGGTAATTATGCAGCTAATATACTCATTTTTAATGATATATTAGACAAAATATGCTGCTTTTTTTCTTTTTTATCTCTTTTTTCTCCTTTATTTTCAGCCCTTTCTGAAGTGCGAAACTTTAGCATGTTGATATTCAAAAAATAGTGAGAGGCATTAGTTATAGCATGTAGATTTATCTTTGAATCTGCAATTACAAGTTCGTTTTGAACCTTCGCATATCCTGTTATTTTCCTTTTTTTTTGGACATCTTTTTAATCGTTTTTCCTTATCTTTGCGAAAAACCCGCTGTTGATGATCTGTTTTCCGAATGCAAAAATCAATTTAGGTCTTCAAGTTATTTCTAAACGAACGGATGGCTACCATAATATTGAAAGCATTTTCTATCCTATAGGGATGAGAGATGCGCTTGAAATTATTCCTTCTGATGTTGGTCAGCCATACCGTTTTTTTGTCAGTGGTATTCTCGTCGATTCCCATCCCGAAGACAACCTTGTGGTGAAAGCTTTGCATCTGATCAAATCGCAAAAACAAATACCGGACATCGATATTTATTTGTTGAAAAAAATCCCATTCGGAGCCGGACTGGGAGGTGGATCGGCTGACGGTGCTTTTATGTTGACCCTGCTCAATAAAACATTTGCATTGGATTATACGCACGAACAACTGCTTGCTTTTGCCCGACAGTTAGGGGCCGACTGTTCGTTTTTTGTGAATAACCGCTCTGCATTGGCTACCGGCGTTGGAGACCAAATCGAACAGATAGATCTCGATTTAAGCCAATATCGTATAGTGGTAGTTAAGCCTCCTTTTGGAGTTTCCACACGCGAAGCCTATGCGATGGTAGAACCTCACGTTCCGGAAATCTCGCTTCGCGAAGTCGCAAAACAACCTGTATCGGAATGGAAACGGCTGCTGAAGAACGATTTTGAACCTCCAATTCTGGATAAATATCCGGCTATTGGTGCCATTAAGCAAAAGCTTTACGATATAGGTGCAATATATGCGTCGATGTCCGGTTCCGGATCATCGGTATATGCTCTTTTCGAACGCAATGTTCCCGTTAAGCCAAACTTTGGCGATTGTTTTGTGTGGATCGAAGAGTAAAGGGTGAAGAGCAACAGTTTTGATAACAAATTGTAAAAAAATAGACAGATAATGAGAAGAATTTGCATCGCTTGCCTATTGATATTAGGAATCATCAATGTGAATAAGGCAATTTTTGCCCAGCAGATATTTACACCAAATAAGGTATGCATGTTGGGTCCTATACCCGTAGAGGAGCCTGTGATGCTCGATAGTGTGGATATCAACGAAAAAAAATTTACCGATGAATCTTTGTTGGCTTTCCCAATGGCGCTGCCGCCCATCAATCGTTTTCCGATGGAATTAGAACCGGATACAGCGGGTAATTTTTATCTGAAAAAACCTGACGAAGGCAAGGCATTGTATCTTGTTTCGTTTTTTGTTTCCGGTAGTCGTTACGGTAAAGGCAAACTGACTATAACTTCTCCCAATATGCTCGAACTCTATGTCGATGATGACAGACGTGGCAGCAAGACGCAACGCAATGACAGTTTGCATCAAGCAGGCACTGTTGATGTTTCGCTAAATGGGTTTACGAATGGGAATCGCATTGTCGTAAAAATACTTGCATCTGCAAGCGATAAACTCGATCCTTCTCTTAAAATTGAATTGAAACCCGACAAGGAAGATTCTTTGCTTATCTACACCTTTGGAACGGAGGAACACCGACGCATCACAATTGAGGATATTCTCGACGGAAAACGTGTTACTTCGTCCGAAATCTCACCGAGCGGACGTTTTATATTGTTGATCTATACCGAAACATTGCCGGGAGGCAGTCGTATCCAATCTGTCGAGGTGTATGATGCACAACAAAAGCGCATCATTTTTTCGGAAAATTCGGTTCGTGAACAACTTGGATGGATGCCAAAATCTGATCTGTTGCATTATGTTGCAGACAATGAGAATGGACGAACGCTTTACACGATTGATCCATTGACTATGCAGAACAAAATCCTCGCAGAGAATTTGCCGAAAGAAAAATTTAACATAGCGCCTGATGAAAAATCGATGTTCTACTCTACCAAAAAATCGCAAATCATAAGCAATCCATCCGGACTCAAACGACTGCTTTCTCCCGAAGATCGACAGCCCGGCTATCGTGATCGCTATTATATATATCGGCATTTTTTCGATTCGGGATTGTCCCAACAATTGACTTTTGGTCAAAAAACGGCTTCGCTCAACGATATCACAAGCGATGTCCGCAAATTACTATTTTCCGTTTCGGAAGAAGATTTGAGTCAACGTCCCTTCAGCAAAACATCGATGTATTTGCTTGACTTGCAAACGATGCATCTCGACACGATTTGGGAAGACGAACCGTTTGCCTACTCGGCTCAATTTTCACCCGAGGGTACGCAATTACTCATACACGGTGCACCCGAGGCTTTCGGTGGTATCGGACTGAATATTCGTCCCGAACAGACAGCCAACAGCTACGATACGCAATCTTTTATAATGGATTTGGCAACTCGACACATCGAACCCGTTACTAAAAACTTTAATCCCACCATTGATTCGCAGCAATGGAACTACAAGGATGGATTTATCTATTATCGCACGCAAGATGGCGATCGCGAAAACATGTACCGTTACTCCTTCAAAACGAAAAAATTTGAAATGTTGCCTTTGCAGGAGGATGTGATTCGTTCGTTCGATATTGCTCGAAACGGAGAATGGGCCACATACACCGGAATGAGCGTTTCGAATTCGAGCCGAGCATATCTTTTCAATCTAAAAACGATGAAATCTACCTTGCTGTGCGATCCTTATGCCGAAAGACTCGAAAAACTGGAATTGGGAGATGTGCAAGATTGGAATTTTACCAGCTCTTTTGGTGACGTAATTGAAGGGCGATATTATCTTCCACCTCATTTCGATCCTGCAAAAAAATATCCACTCATCGTTTACTACTATGGTGGTACAAGCCCTACGCAACGTATTTTCGAAAGCACTTATCCATTGCACGTGTATGCAGCTCAAGATTATGTTGTTTACACGCTTCAACCGAGTGGTACCACCGGTTACGGTCAGGAATTTTCGGCACGTCACGTTAATGCCTGGGGAAAACAAACGGCCCAAGAAATCATCGAGGGTACGAAGAAATTCGCGGCCGAACATTTCTTTGTGGACAGCACGAAAATAGGTAATATCGGTGCGTCGTATGGCGGATTTATGACTCAATACTTGCTCACGCAAACAGATCTGTTTGCGTCTGCCGTGTCGCATGCAGGTATTAGCAATATAACTAGTTATTGGGGCGAGGGTTATTGGGGATATACGTATAGTGCCGGAGCTAGTGCAGGAAGCTATCCTTGGAACAACCCGCAACTGTATGTGGATCAGAGCCCACTCTTTCATGCCGACAAGATAGAGACACCTCTTCTGTTGTTGCATGGTACTGCCGATACCAACGTACCAATCGGCGAAAGTATTCAGATGTTCACTGCATTGAAGCTGCTCGGGAAACCTGTGGAATTTATCCAAGTAGAAGGGGAAAATCACGCTATCTACGATTACCAAAAACGCATTGCATGGAATCATACCATCTACGCATGGTTCGACAAATGGCTCAAAAACGATGCACGTTGGTGGAATTCGATGTATCCGGAGAAATAACGAAGACACTTATCAAATGACTGAAAAAGATATTTCGCTGCGAACCGTTCATGTTTTGCGTTATGTTGTTCCATTGCGCGAGGGAGGTTCTTTGCCGGCATTGGTAGAAGCAGACGACGGATTCAAATACGTGCTCAAATTTAGAGGTGCAGGCCACGGCGTGAAAATGTTGATTTCCGAATTGTTGGGCGGATTAATTGCTTCACGACTTCGATTGCAGCTGCCCGAACTGGTTTTTGCATATCTCGACAGCGATTTTGGTAAGTCGGAAGGTGATGAGGAAATTCAGGATTTACTCAGAGCGAGTGAAGGTCTGAATTTGGGAATGCATTTCCTGTCAGGGGCTTTGCCTTACGAGCCTGCGATAAAAACCGATCCATTGCTTGCCTCTAAAATCGTATGGTTCGACGCTTTCACCACAAATGTTGACAGAACCGTCAAAAATCCCAATCTTTTATGGTGGCACAAGGAATTGTGGATTATCGACAATGGCGATTCGTTTTACTTTCATCATTCGTGGAAGGATTTCGAAAAACAGGCGCTCAATCCGTTTCCCTATATTAAGGATCACATTTTGTTACCACAGGCGACGATGCTTGATGAGGCCGATGCATTGGCACACGAAATGATTTCGGACGATTTTTTGGGAGAAATTGTGCGCATGATTCCCGACGATTGGCTTCATTGGAATGGTTCTTCGGAATCACCTGACGAAATCAGAGATATGTATTTTGCCTTTCTCAAAACGCGATTTGCTCATTCTTCAAACTTCGTAAACGTTGCCAAAAATGCCCGCTAACGACTTGAATATCTTTCAGTATGCTGTGATTCGATTTGTGCCGAATGTAGAGCGCGAAGAATTTGTAAATGTTGGACTGATCATGTATTCCAAGAAAGCTCGATATATTCGGATGGAGTATCGGTTATGTGCCGAAAAATACAAATCGATTTGTATATCAGGTCCGGAATACGATGAAGTGATAACAGTCCTTGCCAATATGAAGGATATTTCGTTGGGAAATAGCCAAGCGGGTCCGATTGCCGCACTCGATTTATCGGAACGTTTTCGTTGGCTGACGGCAGTGCGAAGTACCGTGATACAGTCATCGTCGGCTCATCCGGGCAAATCGAGCGATTTGGATGCTACATTCGATCGGCTTTTTAACGAATTGGTGCTTTGATGTAACACCAATTTAAACGATATTCTTTTGCCACATTTTCAATCGTTCTGAACGATGCCGTAGCTTTGTTTAATTTCATCCATGACAAATACACTGTGAATGCCCGCAATGTGATCGAATTTTCCTAACGTGTTAATAAGGAACGATTGATAATATTTCATGTCGGGAGCCTGAATTTTAAGCAGATAATCATACTCTCCCGAAATATTGTAGCACTCGGTAACTTCGGGAATTTGTGCAACAAAATTCACAAAATCATTGGCGATAGTCGAGTTAATTTGTTTGAGCTTGATGTTACAAAATACGCCGAAGCCCCGATGGAGTTTTTCGTAATCGAGAATCGCTACATATTTTTTGATAAAGCCCTCTTTTTCGAGTTTACGTACTCTTTCGTAAACGGGTGTGGCGGACAGATTTACTTTCGCTGCCAACTCTTTGGTTGTGAGTCGACCATCTTCCTGCAAAGCTTTTAAGATTTTGAGATCTGTTTCGTCGGGTTGATACATTGAAAAGAAATTTTTTTCTGCTAATCGATTATTTTTGCTATTCTACTGTATAGTCTATCTATATAAGACTGCAAATATAGAAAATATATCTTTATTTGTCGATACATTTTAAATTCTATACTATATTGTCTTAATTTTGTAGTAGAGAAATTCAGACAAAAATTCAATTAATAATTACAGCTTATTATGGCAAATAAAGAAAAAAATTTTAAGTTCGAAACCTTGCAGGTGCATGCAGGACAAACACTCGATCCGACGGGCTCAAGAGCGGTCCCTATTTATCAGACAACATCGTATGTTTTTGAGAGTGCGGATCAGGCCGCAAATCGTTTTGCGCTGACCGATGCCGGAAATATTTACACCCGTTTGACAAATCCAACTACTGCGGTGGTTGACGAACGTGTAGCGAAGCTCGAAGGTGGAACTGCCGGAATTACGGTTGCATCAGGTTCTGCTGCAATTACGTATGCAATTCTCAATATAGCCGATAGTGGCGATCACATCGTTGCTGCGAGCACACTCTATGGAGGAACATACAACCTTTTCAGCGTAACATTGCCCAAATTGGGAGTAACGACTACTTTTGTCGATCCAGACTTCGTCGAAAATTTCGAAAAGGCCATTACGTCAAAAACCAAAGCATTATTCATCGAAACAATTGGGAATCCGGGCATCAATCTCATCGATGTAGAGGCTGTGGCCGAAATTGCTCATCGACATGGTCTTCCGCTGATTGTGGACAATACTTTTGGTACTCCTTATTTGTTTCGGCCCATCGAGCATGGCGCCGATATTGTAGTGCACTCGGCAACAAAATTTCTGGGGGGACATGGGACAACGCTGGGAGGTGTAATCGTGGAATCGGGAAAATTTGATTGGAAAAACGGTAATTTTCCCGGATTCACCGAGCCCGATCCACATTACAACGGACTGGTCTTCGGTGATTTGGGAGAAATAGCCTTCACTACCAAAATCCGGGCACAATTGTTGCGCGATACGGGTGCTGCCATTTCACCTCTTTCATCATTCTTGCTTTTGCAGGGAATCGAAACACTCTCGTTGCGCGTTGAAAGGCATGTCGAAAACACTCGCAAAGTGGTAAACTATCTTGCAAATCATCCGAAAGTAAGTTGGGTAAATTATCCCAATCTCCCGGGAAATAAGTACAAAGCATTGGCCGATCGTTATTTTCCAAATGGAGCAGGATCCATTTTCACTTTTGGAATAAAGGGTGGGAGAGAAGCAGGAGCCAAATTTATCGATTCGCTCGAATTATTTTCACATTTGGCAAATGTGGCTGACGCTAAATCGTTGGTCATTCATCCGGCAACGACAACCCATGCGCAGCTCAATGATGAAGAATTGAAAGCTGCCGGTGTCACTCCCGATATGATTCGTTTGTCAATTGGTATTGAAAACATCGATGATATTCTTGCCGATCTCGAGCAAGCTTTAGCAAAGGTTTAAAGAGAATAATTTGGCTGAGAGGTAATTTCAGCATACTTATATTGTCGAAAAGGAACAAAGGGGCTGTCTCAAAAGTAAGGACAGTCTCTTTTTTTAGTTGGGAAATATCATAAAAAACAGGGAAAAAACAGGATAAACGATTTGTGTAATTGCAAAATATTTTGTATTTTTATAGCTGAATAT
>NZ_RXHS01000008.1 GCF_004138125.1 Seramator thermalis | reverse complement strand
ATTTATTTGCGTGTCCGGCATAAAGCCGAACAGAAGATTAAATGATAAACTTGTTAAAGAACTCGTCGAGTTTGCAGCAATTGCTGCATGATTCGTATATTAAATAATTAACGAACTATTGATAGACCTGACTAGTACAATTACCAATACGGCAGTTTATAAGGTTCTCTGTAATCATACCAATACAATCTGTGAGCTTGTGCTTCCTTATCATCGCCAAAACTATGAGTTACGGGATCCCATTTTACCGGTCTGTTCAACTCGGTTGCGATATTAATCAAGCAACAAAGGATATTTGTGCTGCAACCGGCTTCCACAGGCGCAATCGGGTTTTGACGAGAACGCATGGAATCCAGAAAATTCTGCATATGTGGAGCGCTTACTTCAAAAGCTCCTGCTTCAATCTCTTTTTCCGATTTTTTCAGAAGCGAGGGATCCGAACACTCGATGTATCCTCGAGCAACCTTTATCCATCCATCTGTTCCTATAAATTGTATACCCTTATCATCCGGCTTGTCTTCACGAAATGGTTGCTCTGTCATTACTATTCCATTCGCATATTTAAGCGTTGTGTATTTAGTTCCATTATAACCTGCCGGAATATACTCTATTGGTCCCGAACCATCCAGTCCAAGAGCCCATTGTGCTATATCGAAATGGTGAGCGCCCCAGTCTCCGGTAAAACCGTTTCCCGTTTCCCGATAATAACGCCATGTCGCCCATTCTCCTTTTTCTTGATAATCAGGGGGTGATATAGGAGGGCACATGGAAGGATGGTAATGTACCTTAGGGTCGTTCAACGGACCCAGCCAATGTCTGAAATTCAAATTTGAGGGAACTGGCATTTCAGGTAAATCAAAAGGTTTTGGAGGTTCGCCGATACGAACGAAGACTTTTTCAATATGTCCAATTTTACCTTCTCTCACTAACGAAACAGCTTTTTGGAACTCTGAGCTGGAGCGTTGCTGACTTCCAACCTGAAAAACGCGTTTGTGTTTTCTGGCAGCTTCTACCATGGATAGACTTTCAGATATGGTGTATGATAACGGTTTTTGACAATAGACATCCTTTCCTGACTGACACGAATGGATAGCTGTCAGTGCATGCCAGTGATCCGGAGTTGCAATTGAAATGGCGTCTATATCTTTCCTTTCCAGCATATCTTCATAAAATTCATACGTTTCACATTTAACGGGAAGTCGACTTATTTCTTGCCATCCGGTAACTACATTTTTGAACCGGTCACGTTTCATAGAGTCAACATCACTACCAGCCAAAACTTGTACTCCGGGGCATTGGGCAAATGCATGGAAATCACTAATTCCCTGTCTTCCGAGTCCAATAAAACCTAATGTGATTCGATCACTCGGTGCAATTTTTACTCCATTTATAGTCCAGCTGGGCAAAATGGTTAATCCACTCAATCCTAATGCAGACCTGCCCAGGAACTCTCTACGCGTTATATTCTTTGATTTTTCTTTCATGTTTTAAATTTTTAACTGTCAAGTTTCGCAATGATGCAAGAATAATATTTTATTTTTAAATTACAAAATATTTTCTTTAAAATTTTCCGGTTTTTAACTTAAACCATTTTTCAACCGCCTCAAAAGGAACTTTAATATTTAGCTCTTTTTTTAACTACCGTGTCTTCTCCACAAAAGGTAAAACACAAAGAATTCATCAGGTGTATATCCTTTTCTTCTTTTTGTAGCATATTGTTCTGTGAAAATAGTGTTTGATTCGATAATGCCATTGGCTTGCTCCACCATACCGTTTGTTTTAGGTGTATTGGGTTTAGTAAGACGATGATCAATATTCTTTATTGTACAGAACTCATCTACTTTAGAGGGTTTTCACAGCATCGCCCTTTCTTTAACACCAAAAACGCATTGGTAAATTCAAGTCCGTTGTCGGTAAGTATATGAGTTATCTTGAAAGGAAAAAACTCTTCACACCTGTTCATAAAATTCTCTGCATTTTCGGCTGTTTTGGCATCATACCTCTGATAAAAGAGTGTTCGTGTAGCACGGTCAACAGCTACGAACAAATACTGTTTTACACCATCAATTTTTGGCCGATAGGTTACGTCTACGTGCAGGTAACGGGGTTCATACTCTTTGAACTTTTTTGCCTTTTCTCTCTCCTTTTCCGGTACTTTGTTTAACCCTGCCGATAACAGCGTTCTATAGACAGCACTTCGTGATGCCGATGGATTGGGTTGCCGTGCCATTTCTTCTATTTCATCCGGTGGCAACCGCATGCTTCTGCGAACGGTCTTAATATCTTCCTGCTCTATATCGGCAAGGGAGCAATAAATCTTGTGCGGTCCGGAACCGCGGTCATATAGTTCATCCCTACGCTTCCATTTGCTCACCGGGTTTTCAGACACATTATATTTTTCTGCCGGATGGTTCATTGGCAAATTACTTTTTGAATCGCGAAACGAATGTGTACTTTAGTCATTTCGATGGAATGATAAACTTGTTTCATTTTGTACATTTTTTGTGGTGAATAATTTACCAAGCAAGTTATTTTTTCCGAATTTAGATTTCATGCCCTCGAGGACGGGAAATCTAAATCATCACACCCAATAACGTGGTGAAACTAAACAATAAAGATCTTAAAACATCTATGGTTAATTGTTTCTGAGCAGTAAATCATGATATAGTTAAATTAAATAAGTTATTTCATTCTGAACCTCTACCCCAAGTGTAAAAAATACTCTTGTTTTCGCAAAAGTAATAAGTTTTTTTTATTTTTCAAATTAATTTTAATTTATCCTTGTCCAATAATTTTTTCTGAATCTTTTTCTAGTTGATAAATATCATAAGATCGTTTACCTATTTGTATCATAAGATCGTTTACATGCTAATTGGCATTTCATATCATAAGATCATTTACCTCTTAATGTAGATTTTGTATCATAAGTTCGTTGACATAAATATAAAAAGATCTTTGACAAGTTGTTTACATTTTTGTTCGTAATACAAAAAAGTATTATGAACGAGGAAGAAATATTAAGAAAAGAAGCAGTAAGACTGCACCTTCAGGGAGTATCCGTAAAGGATATAAGTGCACAGTTGAATCGCAGCCGCCAATGGGTTCACAAGTGGCTCAAACAGTATGAAAGGAACGGTTCATCCGAATCCTGGTACAAGAGTGGCAACCGAAGGCCCAAGCAAGTGAGAAACAAAGTATCTCCGGAAATTGAGAAGGCCGTTATAAACATTCGCAAGGAACTCCTTTCAGAGCCTTATCATCAGAGGGGGGCGATCAATATTCTCTACCGGCTTGAAGCAATGGGTATTCAGACACCTTCGACGGCCACCATAAATCGCATCATCAAACGCAACGGGCTACACAATAGAGAAACGACGGTGCTACGCAAAGAGGCCGAATACCCTGCAGGATTTGTCAATGTCCAACAGATGGATCTCATCGGTCCGCGTTATCTGAAAGGCGGGTTTAAATTTTACTTCTTTTCCATCATGGATGTGGATTCGCATTACGCCCGTGTTTACCCGGTTAAGAACAAGTCCGCCAAAAGCATCGTACCCTGCCTGATAGATTGTTGGAGCGATTATCAGTTGCCTGATTTTTTACAGATGGACAATGAGTTGTCTTTCAGAGGGAGCAACAAGCATCCCCGAAGTTTGGGATTACTGCTCAAGGTGGCGCTTTCAAACGGGATTGCTCCCATTTTCATTCCTCCGGCCGAGCCCTGGAGAAACGGCGTAATCGAGAAGTTCAACGATAATGTACAGAAACGGTTTTATACCGCCCATATCTTCTCCGATTTTGAACAAATGAAAAATGAAGCCATTCGTTTCAGCGATTTTCACAACCGGAATCATCGCTACGGCTGCATCGGTTACAAAACGCCGGAGCAAGCCGTCGAGCCTTTAGAAAAACGATCCAGACTATCTGCGGAATGGGATATGAATGCCAAGATCCTTATTGAAGAAGGCTCTCTGATTTTTATACGGTTCATTCGCAGCGACTGTAAATTGCGTATCCTCGATTCGGTTTTTAGTGTTGATGAAGAATTGAAATATTCATACGTAATCGCACGAATCGTCATCGAAAAGTATGTTTTAACGGTCTCGAGAAACAACATCGTTTATCATATTTTCCCTTTCCCGATGTTTCTTCCAAAATAAACAACGTGTAAATGAACTCCTGATATTTTGACTGTCCTAACAAGTCGGCCAACCCCATGGGGTTGTGTCAACGAACCTATGATACATTCCCTTGATTAGAATGTAAACAACCTCCTGATACACTTTCCTCGCTTAGAAGTGTAAACGATCTTATGATACATAACATCTAGTCAACAACTTGGCTTTTATAATTTTCTGATCCATATATTTCTGAAACTTACCGGATTGCCGTGATCCTGCAAAACAATGCTGGCTGCACCGTGCTTTTCGACAAAATATTCCGGAATGCCGATATATTGTGTAGGTCCACGTAATTCGACATGATTTTGAATCAAAACGCCATTTTGCAAAATGGTAATGGCAGGACGTGTAAAATAAGTCCCATCGTTGTTGAAACGGGGTGCAGTGTAGATGATATCGTATGATTGCCATTCACCGGGCGCTTTGCAAACGTTAACCAGCGGCGCGTATTGTTTGTAAATACTTCCTGCCTGACCGTTCCTGTAAGTTCGGTTGTTATAAGCTGTCGAGCACCTGAACCTCATAGCGTTCCTGCATGAATATGCCGCTGTTTCCGCGACCTTGGCTTTCGCCTTCCACTTTGGTGGGTGTTCGCCATTCGATATGCAATTGACAATCATCAAAAACTTTTTTTGTCTTGATGATCCCGGCTCCTTTGACAACGGTAACGCATCCGTCGGCTACTTTCCATCCGGGCAGGCCGCCTTCGGCATTTGTCCATTCTTTGGAGAGGTCGTTGCCATCGAATAGGATGATGGCATCCGAAGGAGCATCAGCTGCAGTTCGACCGGGAGTAACGACAGGAACTTCCGGTTCCCAGATTTCGGTCATTTCCGGTTTCATTTCCATAGGCTGTTTTGTTTGTGCGGACACACTTAAAGCAATGGCTGACAAGGTGAACGCTAAAATGCTAATTTTTTTCATCTGGTAAATATTTTGAAGTAATGTGTTCGACAATAAATATTAATCGATTGTCATTCAATGGTATCCGATAACTTTTGTGAATTTGTCATGAGCTACAGATGTTTCATGTCCATTTGTTTGGCATTGCTCACAAAAGTAATAAATTTGCGGTCAAAAGTGGAATAGTAATTTGAAAAAGTTAAGAAATATTTGGGAACGCGTGAAAAATTATTGACTGACAACCGAGTTTTCTTCAATAATTGTTCTTGCGGTTTCGATAATGGTATCGATTTTTTTATTGGCATCTGCTTCACTCATCATCACCTCGAGATCCGGATCCACTCCAAATTCGATATGCTGTTTTTCGGCATTAAACATCGGACTGGCTGAGAAACGTACCGACCATCCGTTGGGCAACTCCGACGAAAAAGGCAAACCGCTTCCTCCACCGGTTTTGTCGCCAACCACAGTTACTTGTGGAGCATATTTCATAATGCTGACAAATTCGTTAGTGGCACTATAGCAGCCTCTGTTTGTGAGGATTACTACCGGTTTTTGATAGCGAACATAAGGTGAGCTTTCGATATATTTGGGATACAACCCAGAGAAATCGTTGTGTCCCGGACCTATTTTGTGCGAAATGTATCCAATCAGCGTTCGCTCGTTGAAAAATCGGCTGGCGATACGTTCAACGTTGGTCAAACTTCCCCCGCCATTGTCTCTCACATCAATGATCATGCCTTTGCATATAGCCATGCGGCTTATGATTTGCGAAAGAGTACCTTCTCCCACATCATCCGAAAAACTGCCATAATATACATATCCGATATTGTCTTCCAGTATTTTATAAATCATGCCTCCGGCTATCGAATAATCGTTACCTAAATATTTTTCTTGAATCTTTGGATCAAAATTGGCAGGATAATCTTCTTGCCATTTCCAATAGCGAGATATATCGTGCGATGCTATTAGATTTACGTGTCCGTCTTTCAACTCTTCAAGCATCATTCCAAGTAGGTTAAAAAGCGATTCGCTGCTCATATTTTCCGTTATGCGGGGACTGTATTTTAAATAGACCGAATCCCAATCTATTTGTTTGTAATCGAAAAAACAATAATTCCGATCTATGATATACCATAACGCTTCAAAATTGCCTCGTGGCGAATTTTCGAATGTCATCAATTCGTCTCGACATCCGGTAAAGCAAAAAAGCACGATCAAACCCATCAAAACATTTTTCGATTTCATATCTTATCTTATGGCATGAGCAGTTGTTGAAAGTCGGCAAACGAATATCGATAATAATTCAAATCAATATCATCGGCAGCGGCAGCAAGTCTGCCTGTGTGCGAAAACTGCCAGATTACCCATTCATCCCTGGCGACAGTCGGTTCTTGATGTAAATCGCAAATCCAAATCGGATTGTCGGGAAATTCGGATTCGATATAGGCATTGTAGCAATCTTTGTTGGTGTAAATAATCGGATGTTTGCCGTAATGTTCAAACATTGCCTGTTCCATGTTTTTCAATTCGGTCAGCATTTTGGCACGCGACGATTTGTTGCGCGAATCCACATTGATACGCGAATGTTCGACATCTATCGCCGGAATCAAATCGCCGGAGTGAATGTTGGAGTTGCGGATAAAATGTGCGGCCTGTCGTCGTCCGTTCAACCCGAAGATGTAAAAATGGTAGGTTCCTACTTTCAGCCCCGCTGTTTTTGCGGCGCGATAGTTACTTTTGTAGTTCTTGTCTTTATGACTCATGCCTTCAGTGGATTTCAGATACACGAATGTAACATTTTCATCTCGCAACTGTTCCCAGTTGATAAAAGAATTGTGATGCGAAACATCTATTCCCCGAACGAAATATTTATCCGAAAACTCCGAATCGTCGAATGTGTGAAAAACCGAATTTCGCAGACGAACAAAATGAATGATAATAACCGACAAGAGGATGAACAAGAAGCCGGCAGAGACAAATCTGATGATTTTTCGTTGTTTCCGTTTAATTGTTCTGTGTCTTCTTCTGTTTCTTTTCGATTTATTTTTTGCAGATGTGCGAGCGCTCATTTTCGGTTCCGAAGTACAATTGACTTTTGTTGTGTTTATCCACACGCAATTTTGTTGATTCGGCGTTCATGTCTTCCCCCCTCGAATGGTGTATTCAGAAATGTAACCAATATGTCGTATATTTCTTCTTCGGAAAGATAGCGACCCGGCAAAGAAAGGATATTAGCATCGTTGTGTGCTCGTGCATAAAAAGCAATTTCGGGAATCCAGCACAAGGCGGCTCTTATTCCCTGATGTTTGTTGACGGTCATGTTGATGCCGTTGCCGGTTCCGCAAATGGCTATACCGGGATAACATTCTCCGTTTTCTACGGCCGTAGCCAACGGATGTGCATAATCGGCATAATCGGAACTTTCGGGCGAATAAGTGCCAAAATCCTTGTAGGGAATTCCTTTTTCCTCAAGAACTTTTATCACATATTGTTTGGCTTGATAGCCGGCATGATCGGATGCCAATCCGATGGGTTTTTCGGCTTCGTCGAACAAGGTTGCCATTGTTTACATCTTTTTTTATTTTCTTGCAAATATAATTGTGTTTCGAAGAAAAAGTTTCTCCGAAACACAATAAATGTATGATTAGAGCAATTTTTTTACTTGTTGATATACGTTTTGGGCGGTGAATCCGAGCTTTTCGTCAAGTACTTTGTAGGGTGCCGAAAAGCCAAACGAATTCAATCCCCAAACGCTGCCGTCGGCGCCTACAAGTCCTTCGAGAGTTACCGGAAGTCCTGCCGTCAAGCCGAACTTCTTTTTGCCTTTCGGCAAAACCGATTCCTGATATTCGATGCTTTGTTTGCGGAACAATCCTTCGGAAGGAACCGATACGATGCGGACGCCAATGCCCTCTTTGCGCAACAAGGCAGCGCCTTCAACAAGGGTCGAAACTTCAGAACCCGAAGCCAACAGGATCACATCGTAGTTTTCGTCGCTTTCCACCACATAAGCACCCTTGTCGGCTTTCAATGCTTCTTCGAAGCGTGAGGTTGTGGCCGGCAAATCCTTGATGTTTTGTCGCGAAAGGATGAGAGCCGAAGGCGTATTTTTGTTTTCCAACGCCAGTTTCCATGCAACTGTCGTTTCGTGCACATCGGCAGGACGAAGCACAAGCACCGAATTTCGTCCGCTGTGGTTCTGCAGCTTCTCCATCAGCCTGATTTGGGCTTCCTGTTCCACAGGTTCGTGGGTAGGCCCGTCTTCGCCCACTCTGAAAGCATCGTGTGTCCAGATGAAAACGATCGGCTTTTCCATGATGGCTGCCAGTCTGACAACGGGCTTCATGTAATCCGAAAATACGAAAAATGTTCCACATGCCGGAATCACGCCTCCGTGAAGGCTCATACCCACACACAATGCACCCATTGTGAGTTCCGAAACGCCAACCTGCAGGAACGCACCCGTGAAATCGCCTTTTTTGAAAGCATGAGTATATTTGAGAAATCCGTCGGTTTTGTCGGAATTTGACAGATCGGCTGAGGCTACTATCATATTTTCGACGTGTTGAGCCAAATAACCGAGAACGGTTGCCGAAGCTGCCCGAGTAGCCTGGTCAGGCTTTTGGGCAATTTCGTTCCATTTGATATCCGGCAGTTTGCCCGAGAACCATTGTTGTTCCTTTTCGGCTAATTCCGGATGAGCAGCAGCCCATTGCTCATGTTTCGCTTTTTTGGCGGCAACAATTTCTTTCAATTGGGCTCTACGATTTTCATATAGCGCTTTTGATTCGGGGAAAATGACAAACGGATTTTCGGGATCACCTCCCAAATTGCGTACAGTTTGCGCAAAATCGGCGCCGGCAGCGCTCAATGGCTGTCCGTGTGTGGAAACTTTACGTTCGAATGACGAATTGTCGGCAGCTTTGGCACCTTTTCCCATCACGGTTTTTCCGATGATGATGGTTGGCCGCTCGGTTTCGGCTTTGGCTTCGTTGAGTGCCGCGCGTATCGCATCCACGTCGTTTCCATCGATGGTAATAACTTTCCAATTCCAGGCTTCATATTTCTTAGCCACATTTTCGCTGGTGACGGCATTGGTTTCGGTGGAGAGTTGGATGTCGTTCGAATCGTAGAACATAATCAGATTGCTTAAGCCTAAATGACCGGCAATGCGTCCCACGCCTTGCGATATTTCTTCCTGAATGCCGCCATCCGAGATGTAGGCGTAAATCGTATGATTGACGATGTTTCCCAAACGTGCCTCAAGAAATTTGGCGGCAATAGCTGCTCCGGCCGCAAAAGCATGACCTTGTCCAAGAGGGCCCGAAGTGTTTTCGATGCCTCTTTTCACATCAATTTCGGGATGTCCCGGAGTAGGACTGCCCCATTGCCTGAATTCCTTCAACTCGTCGAGGGTGAATTTGCCGCTCAATGCGAGTACCGAATAGAGCATGGGCGACATGTGTCCCGGGTCGAGAAAAAAGCGGTCGCGATGTTCCCAATGGGGATTCTCGGGGTCATATTCGAGAAATTCGCTGAATAACACGTTTATAAAATCGGCGCCTCCCATGGCACCGCCCGGATGTCCCGAATTTGCTTTTTCGACCATTGCTGCCGAAAGAATGCGGATGTTGTCCGCTGCTTTTTGCATGATTGATTTATCGTTCATAAAAGAAAATTATGTAAATAAGTTATGGAATTCAACGTTAAAGATACAACTGAGCAATTTGTTGTTGTTCGATGTTCGCAAAGATAAACTTTTTCGCCTACAAACAAGTGTAAAATTTGATATGTTTAGTGGATAAAACGGTATTTTTGATAATTCTTATCGATCATTCATTTATCGAGTGCTCTGTTGATAAACGCATTGAGTGGATATTGTGCTTTGAAAACATCCATGATGCGCTCTATGAGGTGTTCTTGCATGAAAAAATCGTTCGGCACAGGATAGCCGGTAACGAAATGTTTGTTTTTCAATAAATCTATTTCTTCGAAATCTTTCGGATAACCCTTGGGCGGATTTTTCAGTTTGTCTTCTTCAGACAGAGTGCCGAAATATTTTTTGAACGATTTGTTTTCGAGTATTTTCCTGATTTCTTGTGGATGATGGTATATTTCGTTGCGAACGGATTCGAGTGTTTCGGGAGCCGGCATGTAGATGCCGCCCGACAGCATCGATTCGTCGGGTTGGATGTGAACATAGTATCCCGCCCGTTCGGCTTTTTTCCCGCCTTTGGCAATGAATGCTCCGAAATTGGTTTTGTAGGGAGATTTGTCGTGCGAAAAGCGTACATCGCGATAGATGCGGAAAATGCACTCTTCGGCACTTACCGTACCGATACTTTCGTCGAGTTGACTTAGGGGGACGATGAGAGCATTGACAAATCCGGCAAATTCCCGGTGAGCCGCCATGTATTCGTCCTTATGCTCGTTGAACCAGTTGCGGTCGTTGTGTACTTGAAGTTTCGAGAGAAAATCGAATATTTGTTTGAAATTCGTCATCATCTTGTTTTTTATTGTTCGAAACGATTACCCTAAAAGGCGGAGAAATTCTCCAAAGCCTTTAATACGAATGCAAAAATATTGCTTTTATTTCAGTTGTTTACCTGTTTTTGTGTTTTATTGACGTTAAAACCGAAAAATATATTGCCGAAGAAATGTACTCAATTCAATTTAAGAGTAAAATGATTTTCAAATATGAGTTCCCTTCGATTTAGATGCTCGAATAGCCACTAAAATAGATAAAGCGGGAGAAACAATAAAATTGTATTCTCTCGCTTTTGATTTCGGACGTCGTATTGCCGTCGTTAAATTAATGTCGGGGTACCAAGATTCGAACTTGGGACCCCCTGCTCCCAAAGCAGGTGCGCTAACCGGGCTGCGCTACACCCCGAAAATTCTTTTCCGTTGAATTGTGGCGCAAAATTACAACGAATCTCCCACATCTCAAAACATTTCCTGTTTTTTTTACCTTCGTGCATGTTTCACACAAGAATTCAGTACATTTGCACTCGCGAAAAAACAATTTAAAACCTTATGTATAGAACTAAAACGTGCGGCGAACTTAGATTGGCCGATGTCAATTGCGAAGTGATACTTGCCGGATGGGTGCACAAAATTCGAAAAATGGGGGGGATGACTTTTATCGATTTACGTGACCGATACGGAATTACTCAATTGTCGTTTAATCAGGAAGTGGATGCCAATCTTTGCGAACAAGCCAACAAACTGGGACGCGAATGGGTTGTTCAGGTTACGGGAACCGTGAAAGAGCGTTCGAATAAAAACCCGAATCTTGCGACCGGTGACATCGAACTGATTGTTTCGAAACTCATCGTGCTCAATCCTTCCAAAACTCCGCCTTTCACTATCGAAACAGATACCGACGGTGGCGACGATCTGCGTATGAAATATCGCTATCTCGATTTGCGTCGGACTGTTGTTCGTCAAAATTTGGAACTTCGGCATCGCATGGCTTTCGAAACGCGCCGATATATGGACGAACATGGTTTTCTGGAGGTCGAAACTCCCGTCCTGGTGGCTTCCACTCCCGAAGGCGCTCGCGATTTCATCGTTCCTTCACGTATGAATCAAGGCGAGTTTTATGCATTACCACAATCGCCACAGCTGCTTAAACAATTGTTGATGGTAGCCGGATTCGACCGCTATTTTCAGATTGTGAAATGCTTCAGAGACGAAGACTTGCGGGCCGACCGTCAACCGGAATTTACCCAAATAGACTGCGAAATGTCGTTTGTGCAGCAAGAGGATATTCTGAATATTTTCGAAGGATTGACCAAGCACTTGTTCAAAACGATCAAAAATATAGATCTGCCCGAATTTCCACGTATGAGTTACGCCGATGCCATGAAATATTATGGCTCGGATAAACCCGATATTCGCTTCGACATGAAATTCGTTGAACTAAAGGATCTGACCGAAGGTCACAATTTCTCCGTTTTCGATTCGGCCGAATATGTCGGAGGCATTTGTGCAAATGGATGTGCAAATTACACCCGCAAACAGCTCGACGAGTTGACCGATTTCGTGAAACGGCCACAAATTGGAGCCAAAGGTTTGATATACGTTCGTTACAACGAAGATGGTTCCATCAAATCGTCAGTAGATAAATTTTACGGCGAAAGCGACCTGCGAGCATGGATCGACCGCTTCAATGCCAACCCGGGTGACTTGCTGTTGATACTTGCCGGCGAAACCGAAAAAACGCAAAAACAACTTTCGGAACTTCGTTTAGAAATGGGCACGCGCCTCGGATTGAGAGACAAATTCAATTACAAATGTCTGTGGGTGGTAGATTTTCCGCTGTTGGAAAAAGATGAAGAGCTGGGACGATATTTTGCGAAACATCATCCATTCACCTCACCTAAGCCGGAAGACATTCCTTTGCTCGACACCGATCCGGGAAAAGTCCGCGCCAATGCCTACGATATGGTCATCAACGGAGTTGAAGTTGGTGGCGGGTCTATTCGTATCCACGACAGCGAATTGCAGAAAAAAATGTTTGCCACTCTCGGATTTACGGAAGAAAGAGCTCAAGAACAATTCGGATTTTTGATGAACGCTTTTCAATACGGTGCACCGCCTCACGGAGGAATCGCATTCGGATTGGACAGGCTTGTTTCCATTTTTGCAGGACTCGACAGTATTCGCGATTGCATTGCTTTCCCCAAAAACAATTCGGGACGCGATATGATGCTCGATGCACCGTCGAAAGTTGATCAAGCACAATTGGACGAGTTGGGAATCATGATCAAAGAAAAGAAATAATATCGTTTACTCCATCAAACAACAAAAGCTGCCCCGCGGGGCAGCTTTTGTTGTTTATAAACGCCGGTGTCATCTCATCAAAGAGAATATCCTTCGCTGTAGGTTTTGTTGTAGAGTCTGTTTTTCGTCGCTTCCTCATCATCTACAAAAGTTTGCGTTTCAGGATTCCATCTGATGGGGCGCATCAGATCGTAGGCGATATTACCCAATGTGCAAACCGTGCACGAATGATGTCCTATTTCAACCGGAACAACCGGATCGGTCTTCGATTTTATCGATTCGATAAAGTTGACCAGATGCGGTATTTTGGTTTCGTAAGCACCTTCGGTTTCTTCTACTTTTGGCGGCAGCAAACTGTCGTCTGAAGCCAGAAAATGCTCTCTCGATATTTCAATCCACCCTTTATCTCCCCAAAACTTCACGCCTTTGGTCTTCTGTTCGTTGAATGGTTCTTCCGTCATTACCACTCCGTTTGCATATTTGTAGGTAAGGAATTTTGTGTCCCGGTAGCCGGCAGGAATGATTTCGACGGGACCACTGTTATCCATGCCCAGTCCCCATTGTGCTATATCGAACATGTGTGCACCCCAGTCGGTAGTGAACCCTCCGCCCAATTCTTTATACCAACGCCATGCGCCCCAAAACTGTTCGTTTTGTTCGGGATCAAGGCTTATGGGTGGATTTAGTTGTGAATTGTAATGAACATATTCCGAAGGGCCTAACCACATCTTCCAATCTAAGTCGGAGGGAACGGGTTCTTCCGGTAGATCATAGGGTTTGGGAGGCGCTCCTACATAAGCATTCACGCGCTCGATTTTCCCGATTTTACCTTCCTGTACCATTCGCACTGCGTGTTGAAAATTAGGATCGGAGCGTTGCTGACTGCCGACACCCAAAATCACCCCATTATCTCGAACGGCTTTAACCAACGCCTGTCCTTCCTTGATGGTGAATGTCAGCGGTTTCTCGAGATAAACATTTTTCTTTGCCTTGCAGGCATCCATTGCTATGAAAGCATGCCAATGGTCGGGTGTAGCTATCACAACTGCATCGATGTCTTCACGGGCAAGTAGATCTTTATAGTTGCCATATGTTTCTACTGCAACATTCTGTTGTGAAGTGGCATAATGATTGTTTACCCGCCTTAAAAAACGCTCTCTTTTCACACCGTACACATCGCTGCCAGCCACCACTTCAACTCCCGGGATACTGATAAATCCGTTGAGCAAATACATGGCCTGCTGCCCTAATCCGATAAATCCGAGCCGGATGATTTCGTCATCGTTTTTTTTGTTTTGTGTACACGAGGCCAAAAATTGAGGAAACACGGCAACTCCGACTGCCCCCACTGTTGCGGTCTTTAGAAAATCTCTTCTGGAAAGTTTATTGCTCATGATCGATTAGATATTAAATAAATAACTCTGTTCGTGCGCAAATTTATATCAAAAAAATGATTTTTATACACAGATCAATAAAAAAATCAATACGCCGATTTTTAGTCATTTTCGAGCATACTTTTCCGTTCATGTTTCGGTCGTATTTGGGTCGTACTTGCGTCGTATTTGGTTCGAATAAAAACCAATCGAGATTTTACCCGACCATCAACAATTTCAGGTCATTCTAATTTCTCATGAAAGCTATATTCCAACTTTTTGTTGTTAACGCGCGTGAATGAAGTCCAAAGGAAATTAATCGGTATTCATAAAGGTTATCTTTTCGATACTCGTTTTCATTTTCGAAGAAAAAATTTTATCTTTACCTGTTCTATTTCGTTCAATGAATTCGAAAATATTGATTGTGGAAGATGATGCTTCTTTTGGAACCATGTTGCAAAAATGGTTCGAAAGAAACAATTTCTCGCCGGTGTTGTGTTCTGAAATGCAGTCGGCAAAGGAAAAAATGCTGAAGGCTTCGTTTGATCTCGTCTTGTCCGATTTACGACTTCCTGACGGGGATGGAATTATTTTGCTCAATTGGATGAGAGAGCGACATTTGGATACGCCGGTTATCATCATGACGAGTTACGGCGAGATTTCAACTGCAGTCTCTGCCATCAAACTCGGAGCTTCCGATTTTCTGGAAAAGCCTCTTAATCCTTCGGTCTTGAAAGAAAAAATCGAAGCAATTCTTCGCGCTCCCAACCCCGACGAAAATGTTTCGAAAAAGAGGGTAACGCCGGTTGATACACAATCCGCCGAAAGCAAATTTGTAGAAGGTAAGTCGCCATTGACCGTCCAGATGCATCATTATGTCGATTTGGTGGCTCCCACACTCATGGCTGTAATGATTGTCGGTGAGAGTGGAACAGGCAAAGAACATACTGCCCGAATGATTCACGACAGAAGCGATCGTGCGAACGGACCTTTTGTGGCGGTCGATTGTGGTGTTCTATCGATGGAATTGGCCCCAAGTGAGCTTTTCGGCCATAAAAAAGGTTCGTTTACTTCAGCCGTTGAAGACAAAAAAGGCGTTTTTGAGGAGGCAGATGGCGGAACCTTGTTTTTGGATGAAGTAGGCAATTTGCCTTATGGCGTTCAGAAACAATTGTTGCGGGCTCTGCAGGAAAAGAAAATTCGCCCGGTAGGAAGCAATGCAGATATTGAGGTGAATGTTCGCCTTGTAACGGCAACGAACGAGGATCTTGAAAAAGCTATTGCGGCCGGCACTTTTCGCGAAGATCTGTATCATCGGTTGAATGAATTTATGATTCAGATTCCTCCGTTGCGAAAGTGCTTGGAGGATATTGGCGCGTATGCCGAACATTTTATGAACGAAGCGAATGTCGAGCTCAACAAACATGTGCGATTCATCGAAAAAGATGCGTTAGACCGATTGAAAAGTTATTCCTGGCCCGGAAATTTGCGCGAATTGCGGAATGTGATTCGTAGAGCAGTGCTTTTCGCTACAGAGGATGTCATCAGAGCTGAGTCTATTTATTTGCCGACCGAAAAAGCGACAGATTCGGATGAATTGTTGCCTGAGCAGCTTTCATTAAACAAAAATCCCGAAACCGAAATAGAAAAAATCAAAGCCGCCCTGGCAAAAGTCAACGGCAACAAATCTCAGGCAGCCCGCATGTTGGGTATCGATCGGAAAACGTTGTACAATAAATTGCACCTGTATGGTATAGAGATTTGATTGCAGTTTTGGCCTTTTTTTGATAGCAATCGGGTTTACCTTTTTCTCAATTTTATTTCCCGTTTTTCAGATAATTGATTTTTACCAATTCCGTAAACTTTTCCACTTTTTTCACTGTTTCGGCGAGTTCGTTTTTCCAGTTGGGATACGCCGATTCATTCTGTCCGCGCAACTTATCCATTTTTATCAATACATCACATAAATAATCGGCATTGAGTTGTGCCAGAAATGGATGCATTTTATGGCACAGTCGTTGTGCATTTTCGAAATCGTCCTTTTCAATCAACTTACGCAGCTGCTTCGTATCATTTTCGGAGGTTTCTACAAAATTTGTCAGAATCTCGCGAATGGTTGCCTCATCGTCGCCAAAAAGTGAGGCGAGCGCAGGAAATTGTTGATTGATGGGTGTAGGTATTTCCGATATGTTGTTGAGATGCAAAATTTGGTCGAGCTGGTTCAATCGAATGGGTTTGGTGATGAGACCATCGAATCCGTCTTTAGAAGCCTGTTCCATAGAATAGTCGTCGTGAGCCGTCATAATCCAAACCGGGATTCGTGAATCACGCCGACGTATGGCCTCCAAAATGTCTTTTCCGGTGATGCCGATCATTTCCATATCGGTGAAAACGATATCGAAATTCGAAATTTGATTTAACAACCGATCCGTTTCTTCGGCATTTCTGCAAAGAACGACTTTGCATCCACGTTTTTTCAGGTATTCCGAAATCATATTGCCCAGCGGCGCATCGTCTTCGAAAATTAAAATATTACGAAGTTCGGGGTCTCTTTTTTCGACTGCATCCTCAGGATGAATATTCGGAGTTTCCATTCTTTCGAAAGGAAATTCGATGGCTACTTGCGTACCCTTGCCTTTTTGGGACTTTACCGAAATATTGCCATGCAGGGATTCTACCAACCCTTTTGTAACATACATGCCGAATCCGCTTCCTTCGGTTTTCAAACCATTTTCCATCCGCGAAAAAGGTTTGAAAATTTTATCGATGTTCCGGTTATCGATGCCGATACCGGTGTCGGTAATTGCTAAGACAACTTTTTCGTGATGTTCCAATGTGATGTGGATGCTCCCGCTCGTAGTATATTTCACTGCATTCGAGACCACATTTGTGAGTATTTGTTTGACGACGGTATAGTCAGAATCTGTTGGGAAGGTTGGCTCGGCGAGGTTTTCGAATACAATCTCCAGCTTTTTTTCTTCTATAAGCGGACGAAACATCTCGACAACCTCTTCTACGAGTTCTATCAGATCGAATCGACTAATATTGAGTGTTCCGGAATTTTGTTCCAATCGTGAAAATTCGAGCAGATTCGAAAGCATGTTCAGCATATATTTGCCGGAGCTTTGAGCCGAAATCATCTGATGTTTTTTTTCGGGATCGGATTCCTGTCTGCTCCACATCTCAAGATAACCCATAATAGAGCTGAGAGGCGTTTTCATATCGTGCGAGATGGACAAAAGCAGTTTGTGCCGACTTTCCATAAGGCTTTCGGTGAGTCGTTTTTCTTCGGCTAACTCGCGTCGGGCTCTTTGGCCTCTGTTGAGATCTTTTATGATAAACAAAATGATGGTTGCGACGAGCAGTAAGGAAAAAGCGCCTACGGCAACGGCAAAGAGAAAAATCTTTTGTGTCAGATTTTCGTTTTTCGATGTATTCAGTTTTACCACCTCCACCGTTCTATCGTATAATTGAGTCAGGAGTTCGGATATTTGAAGCGATATCGACTGTTCGGCCTGAATTAAATTCTGCACCTGTTTTTCGATGTCTCTAATGTTGGAGGAATAGCTGAGTGATGCTTCGTGCGTGATATCTTTCAGGTCCTTATAAAATAGGGTGTCGGCTTTCGACGTAAGAACCGTGTCTTTTTTCGTTCGAGTGATAGTGATGGTTGTATCAGGTGCATGTTTTGGATTGAAAACGCCTTTCAATCTCGACCAGAAATTTTTTTCTTTTTTCACGACTATCGTAGTATCCTTGTATGTGGTTACCGAAACGGAATCTTTCACGATATCGGAATAAGATGTGTCGATTTTTTTATCGACTTTCTTCAGCGGATTTTGTGCCTTGAACTGACGAATGAGCTGGCCCACAATCTCGTTTTTTTCCACCAACAACGAATCGATATTGTCCAATAACCGATTTTGATCTTGGCGGATACTTTCCTTTTTAATGGTTGCAATTTGTCGCAAAATGTCCGTTGAAATCGAATCATAGAGATTTCGGTCCATATCTTGAGGTGCAAGCAGATATGAGTTCATGAGATCTTGCGCCTGCTGAACCGAGTTGATGAGATTGCCCGTTTGAGCAAGTAGTCGATAGGAGGTGTCAACATTTTGAGATTGTTCATCAATACTCGTTTTCAGACGTAACGAATAAGCAAGGACGCCGGCGAAATAAAGTGCAATAATCAGAAAAATCAATCCGATCTTTATTCTTATTCCACGTTCTAATGAATTTTCGTCGCTCATGTTTTCTTATTTTGGCCGTTCAAATATAATCAAATTTGGTGGTAACTATTCTTTTTTTTATTACCGAGATCGTATAGATTGATCTTTATTACGAAACAAATGTGGATTTTCCGGATTCTGCGTGTGGAAAAATTCCACATCCTCCACATTACTTCCACACATTCCGGGTTTTGGCACACATCGATATAATGTTTTTAATATTCAGATAATCAAATATGTAATGTTCTATCAGACGAAAAAAAGGTTTGTGTTGTATGATATTTGTAGATGTAAATGCAGACAGATGAAATTAAGATTTCAGATCAAAGTAAGTGAAGTTAAACATTAAAAATTTATCGTTATGAAAAAAGTTATTTTATCATTTGCAGTAATAGCCGGGTTGGGCACATTAACAAGTGTCAATGCTTCGAATATATCGAACGATGAGGCTAACGTGATTACCGTTTGGCAGGACAATGGGTATGTAGATGTAACTCTGGACTCGCTGAATGAGAAAGTGCAGGCATCGATAAATGCTATTTTGCAGGAATATGAATTGAATTCTCTTCAATACAATGCCGAAAAACAGATTACCAAACTTGAAGCTACCAATAAAAGCGACACGAGCGTAAAAGTTTTCTATTTCGATGCCGAAGGCAAGGAAATAAAAATGGAAGCTCCGGCCGAAGAACAAAAGACGGATGCAGGTAATACCGCTACATCGCCAAATGTACTTTTGGTAGAATCGTTTGAAACGAGCCAGGACAGCGATTTTGTTGATGTCAAATTCGAAGAATTAAACGAGAAAGTGCAAGCTGCCGTTCGTGTGATCGATCAAACTTATTATCTGAATGCTTTGCAGTATAATGCAGAAAAGCAGATTACTAAAGTGGAAGCTACAAAGAAGGATGACAATTCGAAAAAAACATTCTATTTGGATGCAGAAGGAAACGAAATTGAAATGGAGTCTTCCGAAAAGAATGTCGAAATTACGTCCGGCACACAAGCTCCTTCCATCGAAACGATGTATGCAATGCAGGATGACGGTTTTGTGGAAGTTAAATTAGAAGATTTGAATGAAAAGGAACAGGAAGCGGTTCGGACGATAAGTGAGACATACGAGCTCAACTCGTTGCAGTACAATGCCGAAAAGCAAATCACCAAGGTTGAGGCTACCAAGAAGGATGATCAATCGAAGAAAACTTTCTATCTCGATAAGGATGGTGTAGAAACAACGATGGATCAATCTTCAGAGCCGCTTCAAAACACGAGCGAAGGCATGGAATAATCAACCGGATTTATGACAATTTACACAATCGTCTCTATATATCTTCTCTTTCCTATCTCTTTCAGGTACAAGTGATTTAACCAAACCTTAACTATGCAAATTACCTCTTTAGGGCGATCTTAAAGGGGTAATTCCTTTTTCTACTGCTGGTTCCAAATTTGCCACGATTCCAATGCCTGAAGTTCGAGCATTTCGCGACCGTTTTTGGTGGCAGCGCCTTGTCTTTTACCTTTCTTCAAAAACAATGTTTCGTCTGGGTTATAAACCAAATCGTAGAGCAAATGTTGCGACGTGATAAGCGAATAGGGAATTTGAGGGCATTCGTCCACATTCGGGAAAGTGCCTACCGGCGATGCATTGACAATGACGGTGAAATCTTTCATGATTTCGGGTGTCAATTCATCGTAAGTAAATCTGTTTTCGCCTGCTGACCGAGAAACAAAACGATGCTCCAATCCCAAGTCGAAAAGAGCTTTGGATACGGCTTTCGATGCTCCCCCTGTTCCCAAAATCAGTGCTTTTCGGTGAATTTGAGGTTGCAGGAGTGGCGCGATCGATTTTTTGAATCCGATATAATCGGTATTGTATCCTGCAAGTCGATAAAAATACATATTGCCCGGTTCGCATGTGATTTTGATAACATTCACTGCCCCTATCGTAGCGGCAATGTCCGAAATTTCATCCAAAAACGGAATGACCTTTTCCTTATATGGAATAGTTACATTCAAACCTTTGAGGTGCTGATTGAACAAAATCACTTCCCGAAGTTGCAGAATATCGTTGATTTCGAAATTAAGGTATTCGGCGTCGATATGTTCACGACTAAATTTTTCGGCGAAGAATGCTGCCGAGAAAGAGTGTTTCAGCGGAAATCCGATTAAGCCGTAAGTGTCCATTCCGTTCAGTATTTGAGGCCTTTTTCTATGGGTTTTTCTGCAATGTACATCGTACAAATTCCGAGTGTTAACCGACGGAGACGAATTTTGGTAAATCTGTTTTTTTTGAGAATCTGCATCATTTCTTTCCCTTGGGGAAAAGCAGCAATCGATTCGGGCAGATATTCATATGCGCGTTTTTCGGTAGCGAGCAGGTCTGCCATCAGAGGCATCACATAGTCGGAATAGACTTCATATAGTTGCTTGATCGGCGTTTTTTCGGGAGTGGAGAGTTCGAGAAAAAGGAATACTCCTCCCGGACGGAGTACACGCAAGATTTCGCGAAAGCTTGTGTCGATATCTTCGAAATTGCGAACGCCAAATGCTGCAATAGCCGCATCAAACGTATTATCGGGAAATCGTAAGTTGGCACAGTCCTGCTTTTCGAACGAAATCACATCGTTCAACCCTTGTTTTTCAACTTTTTGTCGCCCGATTTGCATCATTCCTTCGGAAATATCGATTCCGATTACCTGATCCGGACGAACTATTTTTGCTGCCATGATGGCAAAATCGCCTGTACCGGTGGCAATATCGAGCACATACTTCGGCCTAAATTGATATAGTACTTTCATGGCCTCTCTGCGCCAATATTTGTCGATTCCCATCGATAGAACCCCATTGAGTTTGTCGTAGTTGGGAGCAATGGTATCGAACATGTGCGATACTTGCTCCCTTTTCGACTCAACTGTGTTGTAAGGATGTATTTTTTCTACTTTGTATGCCATTAATGAAAACAGTTGATTTCCGTTTGAGGGATAAATTTATTTATTCAGATATTCCAGAACGTTTTTCTCGATACGCTTTTCCAAATCTTTTGTGTCGGCTTTTACAAATTTTTCGCCCGTAATAGTTTCGAATAGTTCGATGTATCGCTCCGAAACACTCTCACAAAACTCGGGAGTCATCTCGGGTACTTTTTGACCTGCCTGCCCTTGAAAACCATTATCCATAAGCCATTTACGAACAAATTCTTTCGAAAGCTGCCTTTGCTCTTCTCCTTTTTCGAATCGTTCTTCATATCCTTCGCTATAGAAGTAGCGCGATGAGTCGGGAGTGTGAATTTCGTCGATGAGGTAGATTTTGCCGTCCTTTTTACCAAATTCGTATTTGGTGTCCACCAAAATCAGCCCTTTTTCGGCAGCCATTTGTGTGCCGCGTTCGAACAAGGCGTAGGTGTATTTCTCGATTTGTTCGTATTCTTCTTTGTTTACCAGCCCTTGTGCAATGATTTCTTCTTTCGAGATATTCTCGTCGTGTCCTTCTTGTGCTTTAGTCGTAGGCGTGATGATGGGTGAGGGGAATTTCTGATTTTCTCTCATTCCCTCGGGAAGTGAAACGCCACAAAGTGTGCGAATCCCATTCTTGTATTCTCTCCACGAACTTCCGGTGAGATAGCCGCGAATAACCATTTCAACTTTATAAGGTTCACACTTCATACCCACGGTAACCATTGGATCGGGTGAAGCCTGTTTCCAGTTGGGCACAATATCGGCAGTTGCATCCAGAAATTTAGACGCAATTTGATTGAGCACTTGTCCCTTATAAGGAATTCCTACGGGAAGAATGACATCGAATGCCGAAATTCTGTCGGTGGCAATCATCACCAACATGTCACTGCCAATGGTGTACACGTCGCGCACTTTTCCGTGGTAAACAGCTGTTTGCCCCGGGAAGTGGTAATCTGTCTTTGTTAACGTATTGTTCATATAATTTAATGTGAAAAATGATTTAACTTGTTTTTTCTGACAGAACATTTTATTATTCGTCAATCTTAATCTGAAATTGCAGAAGAACTGAAAATTAGTATCAGTCAAATTAAATTTGCTTCTTTTTTGTCCTTCTTGTTTTGTTCGTCTTCCTTTTCGTATGCCTCCACAATCTGTTGCACCAACTTGTGACGAACAATATCTTTTTTGTTGAATTCAACTGTAGCAATACCTTTTATGCCTTTGAGCACATGCATGGCATGAATCAATCCCGATTGCTGCGTGTGTGGAAGGTCGATTTGAGTGATATCGCCCGTGACAATCATTTTGCCGTTGAGCCCCAATCGTGTAAGAAACATTTTTATTTGCGGTTTCGTAGTGTTTTGGGCTTCGTCGAGAATAATCACTGCATCGTTGAGCGTGCGACCACGCATAAAGGCAAGCGGAGCAATCTGAATAATATTGTTTTCGATATATTCTTTGAGCTTGAGCGGAGGAATCATATCTTCAAGCGCATCGTAGAGGGGCTGCAGATATGGATCGATTTTTTCTTTCATATCGCCGGGAAGAAATCCGAGTTTTTCGCCTGCTTCCACTGCCGGTCGGCTGAGAATGATTTTTCGAATTTGCTTGGTTTTCAGTGCGCGTACCGCGAGGGCTATCGCCGTATAGGTTTTTCCCGAGCCCGCAGGACCAATGGCAAATACCAAGTCGTTGTCGTTGAAAGCCTCCACCAATTTTTTTTGGTTAGCCGTTCGTGCTACAATTGGCTTTCCGTTGAGCCCGTGAATGATGAGGTTATCCTGATTCACGATGGGCGGTGTTTTGCCTTTCACAATGTCGAGAATGTCTTCCTCACGCAACAGATTCATTTCGATACTGAACTTTTCCAGTTCATGAATTTTTTCTTCGAAATGGACAATTTCTTCTTCATCGCCAATTGCTTTGATGACGTTTCCACGAGCTACAAGGCGCAATTTCGGGAAAAGTGTTTTCATCAATTGCAAATTGATGTTGTTGATGCCGAAAAATATAACGGGATCGACACTTTCGAGTATCAGGATGCGTTCTATCATTTCGCCTTTTTAAAAATTCAACTTAAATTGGTAAGGTCGGTTTTCCTGTCCCTGCATATAATTTATAAAAGCATAATTCACCATTCTGTTCCCTCCGGGTGTAGGATAATCTCCCGAAAAATACCAGTCGCCTGCATGTTCGGGACAAGCCCTGTGCAGATCTTCGATGGATTGAAAAACGATTTCTACTTCTGCTTTCGTATCCTCAGGGGTAAGCATTTGTGCAATTTTGTCGGATATTTCTTCGTCGGTAAAGGGAGCGTAAAGTTCCTTCACATAATTGACAATCTCTTCCTTTTTCTTGTCTTTTTGAGCCAGAGATTTTCGATAGACATCGTCAATTAAATCCTGCATTCCTCGCTCTTTCAGCAATTGCATAGCTGCTTTGAATGCGATGAATTCGCTCAAGCGCGACATGTCGATGCCGTAATAATCGGGATATCGAATTTGAGGCGACGATGATACGATGACAATTTTTACCGGATCGAGTCGATCGAGGATTTTAATGATGCTTTGTTTAAGGGTAGTTCCTCGCACAATGCTGTCGTCAATAATAACCAGTGTATCTTCATTGCGACGCAGCGATCCGTAGGTGATATCGTAAACATGTGCTGCCAAATCATTGCGTGTATTGCCGCCGGCAATAAAGGTTCGCAATTTGATATCTTTGATCGCCACTTTTTCCGAACGAACCCTTCGCGAAAGAATTTGCTGAATGTCGGCTTGCGTCAGCGAGCCGTTTTTTTCGCTAATTTCCTTTGCTTTTTGTTCGTTGCAATATTTTTCGAGTGCTTCAAGCATTCCAAAGTATGCAACTTCAGCCGTATTCGGGATAAATGAAAAAACGGTATGATCGAAATCGTAGTCGATAGTTTTCAAAATTTTCGGGATCAGCAATTCTCCGAGTTTCTTTCGTTCGCGATAGATGTCGTAATCCGATCCGCGCGAAAAATAGATACGTTCGAAAGAACAAGGTGTAATTTTTTCTTTTTTTTCGGCAATCTGATCCAAAATGAAGCGCCCGTTGCGTTTCACGATAAGTGCTTGGCCGGGTTGTAGTTCGTGCACATCTTCTTTTTTCAGATTGAAAGCTGTTTGAATTACCGGACGTTCGGATGCTACCACAACCACCTCATCGTCATGATAATAAAAAGCAGGACGAATGCCCCACGGATCGCGCATTGCGAAAGCGTCTCCACAACCAATCAATCCGCTGATCACATAACCGCCATCCCAGATTTTGCAGGCGCGTTTCAGCAAAAATGAGATATCGAGCCGCTGTTCGATCAAATTGCTGATTTGTTGCCCTGTAAGACCTTCTTTTTCAATGTGATCGTATTGATACTGAACTTCCCTGTCGAGATAATGTCCCAGTGATTCGAGTATGACAAACGTGTCGGCTGTATCCCGGGGGTGTTGTCCTTCCGAAATAAGTTGAATAAACATCTCGTCCACATTGGTCATGTTGAAATTTCCGGCAAGCAAGAGACTACGAGAAGCCCAATTGTTGCGCCGCAATAATGGGTGTACGTAGGTCAATCCTGTCCGCCCCGTTGTGCTATAGCGGAGATGCCCCAGAAACAGCTCTCCCGCATAAGGAACGTTTTTCTTGACAAAATCCGCATCATTCAGTTTTTCTGCACCGACCTCACGAAATTTTTTCTGTGCATTCTCGAATATTTCGGGAATCGCATTCGATCCTAAACCCCTTTCTCTGAAAATATATTCGGTTCCCGGTGCTGCATCAAGCTTTACCGAAGCCAGCCCCGCGCCTTCTTGTCCGCGGTTGTGCTGCTTTTCCATAAGCAAATACAACTTTTCGAGGCCATATTGCCACGTGCCGTATTTTTCGTAATAATATTCGAGGGGTTTCAAGAGGCGGATAAGTGCTATCCCGCATTCATGCTTAATTTTGTCGGTCATAAACAAGCCTTTCAGAAGTTTGGTACAAAATTAGCGCTATTTAGGTAAATGTCTCTAAGAATTACTCTAAAAAAACGGAAAATCTGTATATCCTTATCCGATTCAATAATAAATCGGTTTCTTCGATTTTCGCTTTTTTAATCGCAGCGATTTCAGGAAAAGTGAATTTATTCGTAATTTTGTGCAAAGTGGAATACAACTAATCCAACACACTAAAAATTAATTTATGGCAACTAAACCATTCGTTTATCAAGAGCCCTTCCCGATATCGAAAGACGATACCGAATATTATTTGTTGACGAAAGATTATGTTTCGGTTTCGGAATTCGAAGGGAAAGAAATTCTAAAAATTCAGCCAGAAGGGCTTACGCTAATGGCTCAAACCGCCTTTCGCGATGTGGAATTTTTGCTTCGTCCTGAACATCAGCAACAAGTTGCGAAAATTTTGGATGATCCGGAAGCAAGCGAAAACGATAAATTCGTAGCGCTCACATTTTTGCGCAATGCCGAAATTGCGGCCAAAGGCATACTTCCATTCTGTCAGGATACAGGTACAGCAATCATCATCGGTAAAAAAGGTCAGCAAATTTGGACAGGTGGCAATGACGAAGAAGCACTTTCGCATGGTGTTTACAATACGTTTGTAAACGAAAATCTGCGTTATTCGCAAAATGCGCCTCTCAATATGTACGATGAAGTAAACACAGGGTGTAATCTGCCTGCTCAAATCGACTTGTATGCCGTTCAAGGCAACGAATATAAATTTCTGTGTATTGCCAAAGGTGGCGGATCGGCAAACAAAACTTATCTCTATCAAGAAACGAAGGCCTTGCTTACCCCCGGTAAACTCGAAAATTATCTGATCGAAAAGATGCAATCGTTAGGCACAGCTGCCTGTCCGCCTTATCATATAGCATTTGTCATTGGCGGTACTTCGGCTGAAGCTAATCTGAAAACCGTGAAATTGGCATCGGCTAAATATTACGATAATATTCCTACCGAAGGGAATGAATATGGACAGGCATTTCGCGATCTCGAGCTGGAAGAGCGCTTGAAGAAGGCTTCCGAAAAATTGGGACTGGGGGCACAGTTTGGCGGAAAGTATTTTGCTCATGATGTCCGCGTGATCCGACTTCCGCGTCATGGTGCATCGTGTCCTATCGGAATGGGAGTTTCGTGTTCGGCTGACCGCAACATTAAGGCAAAAATCAATAAAGATGGCATTTGGATTGAGAAACTCGAAGATAATCCCGGTCGTTTGATTCCCGAAAAATATCGTCAGGCAGGCGAAGCCGGTGGCGTGAAAATAGATTTGAATCGTCCGATGAAAGAGATTTTGGCCGATTTGACAAAATATCCTGTTTCGACACGCTTGTCACTCAATGGCACAATTATCGTTGCTCGCGATATGGCTCATGCCAAACTTAAAGAACGTCTGGATCGGGGAGAAGACCTCCCGCAATATTTCAAGGATCATCCGATTTATTATGCCGGTCCGGCCAAAACGCCAAAGGGATATGTGTCCGGTTCGATGGGTCCAACTACTGCAGGACGTATGGATTCGTATGTCGATTTATTTCAATCGCACGGCGGCAGCCTGATTATGTTGGCTAAAGGTAATCGTAGCCAGCAAGTCACCGATGCATGTAAAAAATATGGCGGGTTCTATTTGGGTAGCATTGGAGGCCCTGCTGCAATTTTGGCTCAGAACAATATTAAAAGTCTCGAATGTGTGGAATATCCCGAATTGGGAATGGAAGCAATTTGGAAAATAGAAGTGGAGGATTTCCCTGCATTTATTCTGGTGGATGACAAAGGAAACGACTTTTTTAAAGTGGTGACACAGCCCAATTGTGCATTTGGCGGATAACGGCAGCGAAACACAAAATTGATAGAATGTGCAGAGGTTGACTAGCATTTTGCTATGTCAGCCTTTGTTATTTTTTTCGAGAAATGGAGGAAAACTGCTCAGAAATGACCAGTGTGTCCGTTGCGGCTATGGAAGGACAATATTGTTGAATAACTACAAAATACTCATCAGCGTAGAGTAGGAGTTGCGTTGGAGTTACATGGGAGTTGCCATGGAGTTGCCTCGGAGCTATAGAATGGAAAAGGAATGGAAGAGGGAGAAATGAGTGGGAATAAATAGCGTTTTGGACAGAATACAAACGATCACGATATTGATGCTCTAACTACCTAACTACATAAAAGCATTGAAAAATAAGATGTTGTAATATTGCGTTTAGGAATCCAATTGTGTTTTTGCGGCATAATTGCTTTGTATGACAAAATAGATAGAGGCTGCTTAGCATTTTGCTCGGCAGCCTCTCATTCAATTTTTTCGTGAGAAATAATTATTTTCTGATGTTCAATTCTTTGATGATAGAGCGATATCTTTCGATATCTGTTTCGATCAAATAGTCGAGCAGCCGGCGGCGTTTGCCTACTAAAATTCTCAACGAACGTTCCGTGTTATAATCTTTCTTATTTGACTTCAAGTGTTCGGTCAAATGCGAAATACGGTATGAAAACAATGCAATCTGAGCTTCAGGTGAGCCAGTATCAGTGTTAGACTTTCCGTATTTGGCGAAGATTTCTTTCTTTTTTTCTGCGTCTAAATACATGTTGAGTTTATTAAATAAATAACTTTCGGGTTGCAAAGATAAGAGTTATTTTTTTATTCGACAAGCAATTCTGAAAATATGATTTTTGTTATTCGCGGCGACGAAGTTTTTCGCTCAGTCGTTTGATTGCTTTCGTGATTTCCTGATCAGGCTCGATTACATTGTAATCGCCCCAAAAATCGGGATCTTGAAAATATTCCACTTTTTCCGCGATCACATCTGTAGATTTGATACGTTCCTGACGAGGAAATTTTACCACACCGTTGCTGTAACGATCGGTAATTGCCATTTCGGAGCCAATAGTGTAGGTGGTTGAAAACAATCCGAAGAATCGATTGGTCCATCTCACTTTGAATGCAACGTCGGTTTTGCAGTAATTAAAATACCATTTTCCATTGCTCTCGATGTAGTTTACAGTGTAGGCCGCATGTTCCATATTTACTTTCATTTTGGCCGGTTTGCGTTTGATGAAAATATTCGATGCATCTTTTCGTCCTTCTACATTCATGTTAAAGTCTATTCTCGAAAAAGCCAGGCTATTGACGTCCAGATAAATCGTGCCACGAAAGAGGATATCTTGACCGGAGACCATTGGCAAGAACGAAATGATGTATTGAGGTTTATTATTGATATTGGTAGTGCCCTCGATATTGAAAATATATTCTTCCCCTTCTTTTCCGAAAACTATTTCCGGATTTTTGGCAACATCGAGTAAGAGTGCATCACTGATCCCTCCCTGAAATTTCAGCATTACGGTATCGCGCGGAGTTATATCCGTGGCTTTGCGTCCGATGTAAATACGCGCCTGATCATCGCTGTAAGAGTGGTAAGGTGCTTTATAAATATCAAGAACCGCTTCGACGAGTGAAATATAATTGTTTCCCTTTTTGATAGATTCACGATAAAATGCAATCATCATGTTCGGTTCATCAGAATAGTTGACAGGTATTTTTTGAAGTGCTTCTTTTATCAAAGGAGCCCCGTCTCCCGAAACAATTTCAATTTCCTTCAACGGGATTGATGATGGGCTCATCAATATGTGATTGTTAGGATTATCGATAAGAGTGATTATCGGAATGGCTTTATTTGCATAGCTAAGATGGCGAATGATAAGTTGAGAATTTTTCGCCGATAAAGGAACACGTATCGAGAAGTAGCCATCTTGGTTGGTAACACTCGATATGTTGGAATTTTTTACCGTTACACTTGCATAAACCAATGGCTGATTGGTGTCTGCGCCAAGCACTCTCCCGCGAAGCGTCACAACTGAATCGTTCGTTTGAGTCGCTTCGTTTGCATATCCCATAACAGTGAATAAGCAGAGTGTTAATAGCAAGATGAATAGGTGTGATTTCATAGGAGTTTGGATTGATTTGTACGTTTCAAAAATATTTTGTATCAAAGAAAATATTTTAATTGCAATAAAACAATATAATTGAGCAATTTAACACAATATTTTTGCGTATATTTTTATGGCGTTTTATGTTTTGTGAAAACATTATTCGAATGCTGTATCTTTTAAATTGAACTTAATTGCGTAAATTTGTAGATGTAAAAGATTTAAGATTCCCAAGATGGTTTACAGATATGATTTTTTAGTGATCGGGTCAGGAATTGCCGGCATGAGTTTTGCCCTGAAAGTTGCCAAATATGGTAAAGTAGCTATTATCGCCAAGAATTCTCTCGAAGAGGCCAATACATATTTTGCTCAGGGTGGAGTAGCTTCGGTCACCAATCCTTGGGACAATTTCGAAAAACATATTGCCGACACACTGGATGCGGGTGCCGGAATTTGCGACGTAAAAGCCGTGGAAAAAGTCGTTCGTGAAGCCCCCAATCAAATAAAAGAACTCATTAGTTGGGGGGTCGATTTCGATAAGGACGAAACCGGTCATTTTGATCTGCATAAAGAAGGTGGCCATTCAGAATTTCGAATTCTTCATCACAAGGATAATACGGGTGCCGAAATTCAGGTGAGTTTGATCGATACCGTCCGAAGTCATCCCAACATCGATGTTTTCGACAATCATTTTGCTATCGATATTCTAACACAACACCACTTGGGGAGGGTTGTCACACGTCATACGCAAGGCATCGAATGCTATGGGGCTTATATTCTTGATCAGGCCACAGGCAGGGTGGATACATTCCTTTCTCGGATAACGATGATGGCTACCGGCGGAATAGGTTGCATTTATCACACAACGACGAATCCTTTGGTTGCCACCGGCGACGGCATTGCAATGGTCGCACGTGCCAAAGGCGAAATTAAAGGGATGGAGTTTGTGCAGTTTCATCCAACGGCTCTTTACCATCCGGGCGATCGGCCTTCGTTTCTGATTAGTGAAGCAATGCGTGGCTACGGGGGCATTCTGCGTACGAAAGACGGCAAAGAGTTCATGGATAAATACGATCCTCGAAAATCGCTCGCGCCACGTGATATTGTTGCTCGTGCTATTGATACCGAAATGAAAATTCGCGGGGACGATCATGTTTATCTTGACGTAACCCATAAGGATCCGGACGAAACTCGGAAACACTTTCCGACAATCTACGAGAAGTGTTTGTCATACGGAATAGATATCACAAAAGACTACATTCCGGTTGCACCTGCTGCACATTATTTGTGCGGAGGAATTCGTGTCAACTTGGATGGAGAATCGAGTATCGGTCGGTTGTATGCTAATGGTGAATGTGCCTGCACAGGTTTACATGGAGCTAATCGATTAGCGTCCAATTCACTGATCGAAGCCGTAGTATTTGCCGATGCAGCAGCCAAGCATGCTATTCCGCGATTTCAAAATTATGCTTTTGAAGAGGGCATTCCCGAATGGAATGCCGAAGGTACTACGTGGCCAGAAGAGTTGGTGCTTGTAACGCAGAGCTATAAGGAAGTGGGCGAGATCATGTCGTCTTACGTTGGCATAGTTCGAAGCGATCTACGTTTGAAAAGAGCGATGGACAGGCTCAACATTCTGTTTCGCGAAACCGAAGATTTATTTCAGCGTTCGGTCGTTTCGCGGGATATTTGTGAATTGCGAAACATTATCAAAGTAAGTTATCTGGTCATAAAGCAGGCTACAGAACGAAAAGAAAGTCGGGGTTTGCATTATACCATCGATTATCCTGACCGATTACCTAATTCTTCTTTGTGATATGGGCAAGAGTATTAATATACGTGGGTCATTGGTTGATCTTTCTACTCCGATTGTAATGGGAATAGTCAACATAACTCCCGATTCGTTCTACGCTCAGAGTCGAAAGACCAACGAAAAACAGATTATAGAACGTGTTGCCCAAATTTTGGAAGAAGGTGGTTTAATTATCGACATGGGTGCGCAATCTACGGCTCCTTCTTCTCCCTTTTTGAGTGTTTCGGAAGAAATGGCAAGACTTAGGCCCGCGTTGAAAAGTGTGAGGCGTGAATTTCCCGATGCCGTTTTATCGATTGATACCTTTTACTCGGATGTGGCGGCAATGGCCTCAGAGGAATTCGGAGTGGACATTATCAATGATATTTCGGGAGGACAGATCGATGAACGTATGTTTAACACGGTTGCTCGACTTAATCTCCCATATATTCTGATGCATATGCGAGGAACACCGCAAACAATGCAGTCATTGACTCAATACGAAAATTTTTTGCAGGACATACTTTTTTATTTTTCTCAAAAAACGACTTCTTTAAATCAGTTGGGAGTGAATGACATTATCATTGATCCCGGTTTTGGTTTCAGTAAAACGTTGTCTCAGAACTACGAGTTGATGTCTTATCTTTCTTATTTCAAAATTTTCGAAGCTCCCATTTTAGTTGGAATTTCAAGAAAATCGATGATCTACAAACTGCTCGAAACATCTGCTAATGAGAGTTTGAATGGTACATCGGTATTAAATACCTATTCTTTGCTCAATGGCGCCGATATTCTACGCGTTCACGATGTGAAGGAAGCTGTAGAGTGTATCAAAATTGTATCCGAGATAAAGAAATTCGAAAAATAATAAATTATACCCTTATCGTATGTTTGCACATTTCGGCATAAAGGATTTCATTGATGTAGTACTAGTTGCTCTTCTGCTTTTTTATCTTTTTCACCTTGTGAAAATTTCGGGAATGCGGCCATTGTTTATGGGCGTTCTGGTGTTTTTGATTATCTGGGTGTTGGTGTCGCAGGTGTTCAATATGGTGCTGCTTGGATCGATCCTCGATCAGTTTGTGAGCATCGGGCTTTTCTTGCTGGTCATCTTGTTTCAAGACGAAATACGTCGATTTCTGATGTCGCTCGGTTCTCGTAAGGGATGGCGGTTTGTGTATAAATTATTTGCTCCTTCCGAAAGACAAAAGAAAGATAACTCGTATCTTACCTCCATCGTACTTGCTTGTATGAATATGGCAAAATCGTACACCGGAGCACTGATCGTGATACAAGGAGACATTCAATTAAGTTTGTATGAACAGACGGGGGAAATCATTAACGCCGACGTTTCGTCGAGGCTGATAGAAAATATTTTTTTCAAAAATAGCCCGTTGCACGATGGAGCTATGATCATCGTCGGTAAAAAAATAAAAGCAGCCGGTTGTATTTTGCCTATTTCACAAAATCCCAACATCCCCAAGCATTTGGGGTTGCGTCATCGAGCGGGGCTAGGTATTTCACAGGAAACCGACGCCAAAGTGATCATCGTATCGGAAGAATCGGGAAGAATCACTTTTGCTTCTCAGGGAAGGCTGAGGATGAATATAACGCCGGAGGAATTGCAACAAATACTTATTGACGAAACTTAAAAGAAGATTGCTATGGTTCTTCAACAACTATCCATCCTCAATTTCAAGAATCTGGAACAAGTAGATATCGAATTATCTCCAAAAATAAATTGCTTTATCGGCAACAATGGCATGGGAAAAACCAATTTGCTCGATGCCGTATATTATCTTTCTTTTTGTAAAAGTCATATCAATCCCGTCGATTCGCAGATCATACGTCACGATGCCGATGTGTGCATGATTCAGGGGAGATATTATGTTTCTAATCGGCAAACCGAGGAAATTTATTGCGCTATCAGACGACATCAAAAAAAGCAATTCAAACGAAACAAAAAGGATTATGACCGGCTCTCCGATCATATAGGTTTTATTCCGTTGGTGATGATTTCGCCTGCCGACAACGAAATTATTTTGGGAGGAAGCGATGAACGTCGCCGATTTGTCGATATGGTTATATCGCAATTCGACAAAGAATACATGAATGCATTGATTCGCTACAACAACGCTTTGCAGCAAAGAAACGCTCTGTTGAAAAACGAACCCTCACAGATCGATCCGACATTACTCGATTTATGGGAGGAGCAAATGGTTGAGGAAGGACAATCCATATTCGAAAAAAGAAACGCTTTTGTCAAACAGTTCATTCCTATTTTTGATCTTATATACAAACAGATAAGTCGTTCAGGCGAATCGGTATCACTCGAATATGTGTCGCAACTCCATGCCTCGGATTTTGCGCGTCAACTTAAAGCCGGAAGACAGCGCGACATGATTCTCGGACATTCAACAATGGGTGTTCATCGCGACGATTTGGAAATGCTCCTCGAGGGTTATCCGATCAGAAGAGTCGGTTCTCAGGGGCAAAACAAGACGTTTTTCGTTTCTCTTAAACTGGCGCAATTTCGTTTTTTGCGCGTGATGTCCCATACTACGCCTATTTTGTTGCTCGATGATATTTTTGATCGATTAGATACTTCGCGCGTGGAAGAAATCGTGAAACTTGTTTCGAGTTCTGATTTTGGACAAATTTTCATTTCGGATACCAATCGTGAGTCGTTGGATGAAATATTGTCGGCAACGGATCATGATTATCATATCTATAAGGTGGAAAATGGCGATATTTCGCGTGTCTTTGAATAACCATATTTAGATGAAGTTATGAGAAAACAAGAATCTAAATCGTTAGGCGATATTTTATCCGAATATTTCGATGGCAATGCGGTATTGAAAACCAATCTTGCCGAACGAAGGGCTGTAGAAGCTTGGAAAACATTGCTCGGATCGGGCGTCGGTGAGTATACACGCAATGTTTATCTGAAGCGTAATGTGTTATATGTGCAACTATCTTCGTCGGTGTTGCGTGCCGAATTGCAAATGAATAAACAAAATTTGATCGACAAATTGAACGAAGCGGCAGGGATGAATGTGGTAAAAGATATCGTGTTGCGTTAACAAAAAATCAAAAAAATGCCGAAACGCCTAAAAATAATCCTTCCGGATAGGGCGAATTCACTTCGTGAATCAAATCGTAATTGAACGTAATATGCGTGAATCCAAGTCTAAATCCTGCTCCCACAACTATTGACGGCACAATTCCGCTGTCTTTCGAAACTTCATTGGTTGTTTCGTTTTCGACACTTGTCCATAGATAATTCAATTCGGGCTGCGCAAATATCGTAATAAATTTTATCGGGTAGATGTATCCGAAAATATTCGCACCCAAAAGGTTGTTTTTATACAAGTACGAATCTCCATAATCATAAGCCCTTGTTTTGGTATAATAATATTTGATGCCTGCCCCGGCCATGAAATGGTTGCGAAACGAATAGCCAATCTGTGGTCCCAAACCGAGAACTGTATAATTCCTGCTGAGAGAAAGGCCGAGATTTGCGCCGAATCGTAATTTCGTTTTATCGAAACCATTAATTTCGTTGCTTTTTGTAATTACTTTGTTTGTTTTTTCCGGTGCATCTGAGGTTGTGCCGTTATTTTTATAGGTGTGGATGTTGCGACTGTCATTTTTATCTACCCTGACAGTGTCGAGCCTGAAATTATTTTGAGCCTGAATAAATATCGGAATAAAGCACAATATAAGGTATATGCTTGCAGATTTTCTCATCTTTGTCTGTTTTAGCAAAAATATCGTTAGAAAGAGAATTGAAAAACAATTCTTTAAAATTTGGATGTAAAAATAGTGATAAACAAAAAAGGCTGTATCTACCCGAAACAGCCTTCTATTATTTGTCTTTTATTAATTTCGTTAATTTGTCGATTGAGGGGGCTATTGCCCGTTTGCAGGTTGATCATCAGCCGGCTGTGTGGGTGTTTGTGCAGGAATAGGCACAGTTACGTCAGGCGCGGTAGCAGGATTGAGCGGAGCCGGTTGTTGAATATCGACCTCCGATTTTGGAACATTGGATTGCGAGGTTGTCAATTTTGCGGCGACAATACTCAATATGAGAATTGTGCCTGCTAAAATCCACGTTGTTTTTTCGAGGAAGTCGGTAGTTTTTCTAACACCCATGATTTGGTTTGACGACGCAAACCCCGAAGCTAGTCCGCCTCCTTTTGATTTTTGCACCAAAACGATGAGAATCATCAAAATAGAGGCGATCAAAATTAAAATTGTAATAAAAATATACATGTTAAGATTGTTTTTTATTTTTCTCGTTGAAAATCAAAAGTTCTAAGAATCGAATTTGGTCTGCAAAGTAAGCACTTTTTTTTGGAAAATTCAAACTTAATCGTTGAATAATTGCAAGTGCCGGTTCGTATTTTTTTTGTTTGATATAAATTTTGGCTAAAGTTTCCGTCAGAAACTCATCTTCAATGCCTTCGTCGATTTGATTATCCGTTTTTCCGGAAGTTGTTTCCTCTTCATTTTGGGGAAAAGAAGCAAAAATGTCGTGCGAGGCAACTTTTTCGATAAAGCTATCGATCATGTGCTGATGCTGAAGAGGATTCGATTCTTCTTCTTCCGTATCCCACTGTCTATTCTCGACGGTTGAAAGGTATGCGATGTAGTCCATCGAAGCCAAATTAGCTTCAGGATCGGTTAACGAAGAGGCAGAGAATTCTGACGAATCGGTATATGTGTCCAGAAACGAATCGATAAGTTTCTGTGTTCGATCGACTTGTTGAGTTGGCTCGGCGGGTTTATTTGCAGATGTTCGATTGATAAAATGTCCGAATCGAGTATCGTTTATCAGATAGAATAACCGCTTACGATCGGCACAAAAAATAGCTGTTCGAGTTAGCTGATTCTCATAGTCGGGATGTTGCAGATTGTGAAGATTTTTTAGTTTTAGAAGATCTGCAGTTTGAAAATATGGCCATTCACGAAGGATATCGTCCAAATCACTCAATGAGTCGTGATCCAGTTTTTCGGGATGTGCCATATATTCCATTAAATCTTCTTTTTGCATCATGGCTCAAAGCTGATTAGTTACCAGTTAGACATGGTAGAATTGAAAATCTGATCGACGATATCGTCAATGAGCTCTTTAATCAACTGATCCTGAACATCTGTAAGAACGCGGTCGCTTGGGAAATTGCGATATGCGGTAAATGTTTCCTCTTTATTTTGACCATCTATTTTATTGTTGATATATCGCATTCGAACGGTCATCGTCAGTCGAGTTTCGGAGGCAAGAGCATCTTCTTGCACGGCCATAGGCGTAAGTTGATATCCAACGATTTCACCTTCGATTTCGATATCGGCGTTTTGGTTTACAAAACGCAGTTTCGTGTTACGCGTAAAAATGTCTTTTAGTTCTTCATTGAAGCGAGGTTCCAGCGGAGGATATACAAGAGGGGCCTGATTTGGAAAGTTAGCCAAACGGAGGGTTTTGGTTAAGTTGTAATCGATAGATGCTCCGTTAAATTTATACGAGATGGAGCACGATTGTAGCAGTATAAAAATTATTGAAGCAAGAAGAGCCCTTTTCATAGATTTTCCAGATTATATTCCTTGATTTTTCTGTAAAGGGTGCGTTCGGATATTTTCAGATCGTTTGCGGCCAATTTTCTTTTGCCACCGTGTCGTTCGAGGGCGCGTTTTATCATATCTTTTTCGACTTCCTCGAGCGATAATGCTTGCTCTTCATATTCTGTGGCATCAAGAATATCGTTTTCCACCTGCTTTTTCGTTGGAGTAGTTTCTCTCGACGATGATGGTGTTTCTTTGTATTTAACAGGCAGAGCGGGTATGGCTTCCGTTTCCTGTTCAACGAAAGGATATCCGGTTCTTGTGTCGGTTTTGTCCAAATTTGTTGCAGATGGATCAGTTTGTCCTGAAAGGATATTCTTTACCACATGTTTTAAATCCATGATGTCTTTTTTCATATCGAAAAGTACTTGATAGAGAATTTCTCTTTCGTTGGCAAATGTTTTTTGCTCGGCGTCGTGTATGTTTGAGATAGCAACCGGTAGCATACCAACTTCGTTTTCGGGAAGATACGTTTTTAAAATTTCGGGAGTAATTATTCTTTCCTGCTCAATAATAGAGATTTGTTCCGTGATATTTTTCAGTTGTCTTACGTTTCCGGGCCAACGATATTCTTTCAGCATTTCCTTAGCCGCGTCCGTTAGTGTGATGGGGGGCATCATGTATTTTTCGGCAAAATCGTTGGCAAATTTTTTAAAAAGCAAGGGAATATCTTCTTTGCGGTCACGTAAAGCCGGCACGCGAATGGGTACTGAGTTTAAACGGTAATACAAATCTTCTCTAAATTTCCCGTTTTCTACAGCATAGACTATGTTGACATTGGTTGCAGCTACAACTCGTACATCGCTTTTTTCGACTTTCGACGAACCTACTTTGATAAATTCTCCGGTTTCAAGCACGCGAAGCAGTCGAGCCTGCGTAGGGAGTGGAAGTTCAGCAACTTCGTCAAGGAAAAGGGTGCCGCCGTCTGCCACTTCAAAATATCCCTTGCGTGTAGCTGTAGCTCCTGTAAATGAGCCTTTTTCGTGTCCAAAAAGTTCGGAGTCGATAGTGCCTTCGGGTATTGATCCACAATTGATGGCGAAATACGGGCCGTGTTTTCGTCGACTGTATTGATGGATAATTTGGGGGAAATTTTCTTTTCCTACGCCACTTTCGCCGGTAATTAAAACAGATAAATCGGTGGGGGCAACTTGCAAAGCAATATCAATAGCTCTGTCCAGTTCGGGAGAAGCGCCAATAATCGAAAAACGTTGTTTAACCTGCTGTATGTTTTGTTTTGCCATAAATATTTTCCCTTGTTTGTCCGAAATTGTGACGAAACGAATTCAAAGATAAAACATTTTTATTTGTTTTTGGCTAAGGCATACGTTTTGTCGCGCAAAAAATTTCCCAATTGGTCAGCGTTGGGATGTTGTGCGATTTCTTCGGGCATAATGGGATTCCCAATCGAAATGATCATGGTATGGTTTTTTTTATTTTTCAACTCATGACATAATCGAACCGGTTGCACCCTCCATCCGAAAATGATACGGGTAAGATAGAATGATAGCGAGTTTCGACCCGAAAAGTGAATCGGAATGACGGGGACTTTGGCTTTCTGAATCAGTTTGATAACCGATTGTTGCCATGCACGATCGTAGATTCGTAAAATACCGTTTACAAACTTTAATCGCGAATTGGATCCTGCAGGGAAAAATCCGAGGGGATATCCTTTCTTGAGGTGGGCAATGCATTCTTTGATACCGTTAAGCGATTTACTGTCGGGTTGTTCGGATTTATAGGGTGAAACGGCGATGAAATTTTCGGACATGGTGTCTATCAGTCCCAAAATATAGTTTACCATTACTTTGTAATGATCAACACGTGAAGCGACGGTCTCTATCAATGCGATGCCGTCGATATGTCCGTAGGGATGATTAGAAACTGTAATGAAAGGTTTGTTTTTAAAGCTTTCCAGTATTTCTGCATTTTTTACAATCCTCTTAACTTGCATCTTGTCGAGCAAATCTGTACAAAATTCATGACCCGAAAGATGTTTCGATCCATCATATACGGCATTTGCCACATCAAGAGCGGTTAACTTTACGCCGAATTTAATGAGTTTATCTCCGTATTTTCCCTGAAAAATTGGATGTAGGCATCGAATATCTTCAGGACTGATTAGCTTTTCTTTCATTTATATTTTTGAAACTGTTTGAACACGAGAGAGCCGTAAATATTCTCGATTGTTGAAAAATTTACGGCAATCCGGTTTTTGAGTTAAAGATTATCGAAAAAACGATTCCGTTAAACCATTTCTCGAATCATATCTATGATTTGTTGACCTATTTCTTCTGCTTCTTCTATCGATTTTGCTTCTGAATATATCCGGATAATGGGTTCCGTATTCGATTTTCGCAGATGAACCCATTTATCCTCAAAATCTATTTTAACGCCGTCTATATCTGTAACCTGCTGATTGGCAAATTTTTCTTTCATTTTAGCCAAGATGGCATCCGGATTGATCTCGGGCGTGAGTTCTATTTTTTGTTTTGCCATGAAATAATTGGGGTATGAAGCCCTCAATTGGCTGACTTTTTTCCCCGATTTGGCCAAATGAGTCAAAAAAAGTCCGATTCCTACCAATGCGTCCCGACCATAATGTGATGCCGGATAAATTACGCCTCCGTTACCTTCACCTCCAATCACTGCATTTACTTCTTTCATTTTAGCTACGACGTTCACTTCACCCACGGCTGCCGAGTAATATTTTCCCCCTCTCGAGAGTGTAACGTCGCGCAAAGCTCTGCTGGAGCTCAGGTTCGAAACAGTGTTTCCGGGTGTATGTTGTAGGATGTAGTCGGAAACGGCTACGAGGGTATATTCTTCGCCGAATGGCTCACCATTTTCGCAATAAATGGCCAGACGGTCAACATCGGGATCAACCGCAAAGCCTACATCGGCCTTCGAGCTTTTCATCAAGGTTGATAGTTCTGTCAGGTTTTGCGGAAGTGGTTCGGGATTGTGCGAAAAATTGCCATGAGGTGAACAGTGTAGTTTGAAAACCTCCTTGACCCCCAAAGCATATAGCAACTCGGGAACGGCTACTCCCCCTACCGAATTGACTGCATCCACGGCAACGCGCAAATCGGCTTCCCTAATTGCCCGCACATCTACCAAGTCGAGTGAAAGTACACTGTGAATATGTTCTTGAAGGTATTGTTTAAACCTGATTTTACCTAACTGCTCTACCGGAGAAAAGTTGAAGTCTTCCGATTCGGCAATAGAAAGAATTTGGTCACCTTCTTCTGCATTTAAGAATTCACCTTTATCGTTTAAGAGTTTAAGAGCGTTCCATTGTTTCGGATTGTGGCTTGCGGTGAGGATGATTCCACCTGCCGCGTTTTCGCCAACTACCGCCAATTCGGTTGTGGGTGTGGTAGCCATCCCGATGTCCACTACATCGAATCCCATCGCCGTAAGAGTTCCTAATACAATTTGATGAACCATGTTGCCGGAAAGTCGGGCATCACGACCGACGACAATTTTCTTTTCTTTATCATTGAGATGAGTAGAAATAAATACGGCATAAGCGGCCGTAAATTTCACGATATCGAGTGGCGTCAGTCCCTCTCCGGACTTTCCTCCAATTGTTCCACGAATTCCGGAAATTGATTTGATAAGCGTCATTCTTTTGGCAGTTTAATTTTCGATTTTTATCAGTTTTGTCCTATTCGATATTCCATCAATCCATAATATACTGTATAGTAATAGCTTTGGTCGTATGTGGTTCCACTATTGAAAGGAACAATCATTTTCACTTTTGCTTCATGACCTACATTTGGGATGGGGGCGACCCATCCGGTACTCTGATAGGTGTTTAAATTGCCGTAAATCAATTCCACCGGGCCATACAAGCTGAAGTAGTTTCCGTCATATACTGTTGTGTCGTTACCGGATATATATCTGACATCTTTGTAACGGATGTATATCTCATCCCCAAGATTTGGTTTGTAGCTGCCCTTGTCGATAACGTTATAGTAAACGCCGGTTGTGGGGTCCAAATAAAATTCGTTCGGTGCGAATACCGAATCGGAAGGATATTCTTTTAAAACTGTAATGTTATTCTCGCTAATAAATGCTTTAATGGCTTTTTTTTCGTCATTCAACCGATCGATGTAGGTGGCCGTGTCATTACAAGATAGGGTGAATAGAAGGACGATTATCATGAATGATATTCTAAAACTTTTTTTTCTCATTTGTTGCAATGCATTTTTTAGTTAGTGCAAAAGTAAGGAATCAACTTCAAATAAACGTTATTTTCCCGGCAATAAACTATTATCTATTCTTAAAATAAATTCCTGAGTCAAAGCCGAGTCTGTTATCTCTTTGAGGATTGCAGTTTTTGAGCGTATTGCTGAAGCCCATTTTCGAAAATTTCAAGTACTTCTTTCATCGTACCGTAATATTCTCCCCCTGAAGCATTACGATGACCTCCACCGTTGAAAAATTCGGATGCAAATTCGTTGCATGCAAAATTTCCCTGCGAGCGGAATGAGATTTTGATATAATCTTCGTCTTCACGAATGAAAGTGGAAAAGACAATGTCTTTGATGCTCAGCGGATAATTGACAAATCCTTCGGTGTCGCCTTTGTTGTATTTAAATTGGTTTTGATCTTCTTTTGACAGATAAATCAGAGCCGAATGTAGTTCGTCATAAATTTTCATCCTGTGTAACAATGTGAACCCCAACAGAAGGAAGCGATCTTTTGAGTAATTATTATAAACGTTGGAATATATGGCATCCTTATCGATCTTTTTTTTAAGGAGAAGACTGATTATCTCAAAAATTTCAGGATCGTTTGAGTTGTAGGTAAAACCTCCTGTATCCGTCATCATGCCGCAATAAATACATTCAGCCGTGGCATGATTCATGCTCTCGTATTCGCCCAATTGATCAATGAGTCGAAAAATCAGCTCGCTTGTCGACGATTTTTCGGGATGCGAAATCACCACGTCACAGGCCTTTTCGGGATAGGGGTGATGGTCGATCAAGATTCTCTTTGCATGCGCATTCTGTACGTGTGTGGCCATTTTCCCGATTCGTTTAGGAATGTTGTAATCGAGGCAGAAAATCAAATCGACTTCGTCGATAATATGTTTTCCGGCTTCCGGATTATATTCGAAAATAAGTATGTTCTCCGATCCTTTCATCCATTTCAAAAAATAAGGAAATGAGTTGGGAACCATCACCCGCACTTTTTTACCCCGCTTTAGCAAATGGTGATATAGCCCAAGCGAAGATCCCAGTGCGTCGCCATCCGGTGAAACGTGCGTAGTGATAAGAATATTGGATGATTGAAGTATTAAGTCTCGAACGTGTCTTAAGTTTTTTTCGTCTATTAATGGGGTGATGGGCGTTGCTAACATTCAAATAATTTTTTTACACGACAAAAGTACTAAAAATTAACGATAAATGCTCCCGATTCTGCAATATCATGAACTTTGATCCCGAGTTCTCGGCATTGTCGTATCAATCGCTTTGAAGCGCTTCTTGACAGTGAGCTGTCGAGTATTACTTCACGCGTGACGAAATGATTTTTCAGCGTGTACATCGAAAACGAATTGTCTTCCGAAAGAATGAGATAATCGCTCACGAAAGGTTGTTTTGAAACTTTATTATCGAAGATATTGCTCGAAATTTTCACAATTCGTTTCGTGGGGTGGGGTATGATTGTGTTCCCCGAATTCGGAAATATTGTTTTTTGGCGTCCGTGCACATATGCTATTTCGCTAGCAGATGGTCTGTTAAACACGACTAATTGAAGCGGTTTCGGCTGGATTGATTCGATCGTTTGTAAAGAGAAAAGTCCGAGTGCCGCTGACAGAAATATAAAAATCGGAGCGAATTTTTTGTTTTCGAACCTTATGAAAAATGATATCACTATAAGAAAGACCAAAATCATACCCCAAAAAGTGAGGTATTGATCTTTGATTTGTGCTGCAGGAAGAGTTTCGAAAAAATAAACGACCGATAGGGTGAATCGACAAATCTTATCAAATAGCCATTGGCAAAGCATTGCCGGAAAATCGAATACGGCAAATCCGATACTTCCTGCAGCCGAAAAGACGGCTACGGGAATGACGGCATAAACAATCAGATTCGTTAGTGGCACTATCAGCAGGTTGGTAATGAAAAAATAAGTCGGAAATGTTCCAAAATAATAAAGTACAAGTGGAAAAACGCCCGCTTGCGCTGCAAGTGAAAGTGTAAAAAGACTCCACAAGGTAGCCGGAACTTTGTTTTGAGGCATATAGAGTCGATTGATTTTAGGCTGGAAAAACAGAATTGCCATTACGGCCATAAAACTCATTTGAAAACCGATTTCGAATAATCCGAACGGGCGCGACAGCAGAATAAAAAATGCCGCTATAGCCACCGTATTGTACGAAAATCCTTTTCGATTGAACATATTGCCCACACAAAATATGCTGAGCATGATTGCTGCCCTGATGACGGCAACCGAAAGCCCCGTGATGAAAGCGTAAGCCCACAAAGAAAGAATGATAATGATTTGTTTGAGTATGTTTTTTCGTTTCGATCCTTTGAGAAAAAACAACATCGAAGTAATCACGAGATAAATGATGCCTACGTGTAACCCGCTTACCGAAAGGACATGCGATGTGCCCGATGCGCGAAACGCTTCTTCCATTTCCTGAGGAAGAAACTCCTTATAGCCGATGGTTAAGGCCGTAATAAATGCATATTCGTCATTTTCGAGTCCGAACGATTTGTAAAATTCGAGAGCTTTCAGCCTGATTTGTTGCGAAATTACATAGGGTGTACGATTCAAAATCTCTGTTTTCATCCATTGATTTTCGGGAACATAACCCGAGGCTGCAAATCCTCGGTTCCTCATCAATCGGGCGTAATCGAAATCGTCGGGGTTCCCGAAATTTTTAAAAGGCTGCATCCGAGCTCGGAATATAACCACATCACCGGGAACTAATGATGAACTTTTGTCTGTTTTTTGAAAATAGACAATTACTTTTTTCTTATTTGGAACATTCAGCGCGATATTGCATTGAATCGATTTTGGCTTTTCTTGTGGGATATCGGTTACGTAGCCTTGGTATAGAGCGTTTCCGTTCGGAAAATTGAACTCCGCTTGTTGCTTTTCTTGATTGTATCTCAGGGTGGTAATAGAAAAGATCAGAGCCATCACACCTGCCCCAAACAGCCATCGCAGTCGGTAAGCATGTGCGGCCGGCACGAAAAAAGAAATACCCATCAGAATAATCGCAACCGTAGCTAACAGGAAAACCGATATGAAGCCCGGCATCAGATCGTTGATGACAATTGCAGCAACAACGGGCATCAACAGAAAAACGAATGGAGCTTTGCCGATGATATTTCTCATAATCGGTAAATTATGAGCGATTCTGTTTTTTTGTGTTAGAGATTTTTCAGTTGACGGATTGTGTCTTTTGGGTTGTTGGAAGAGAAAACAAAATTTCCGGCGACGAGCACGTCGGCACCGGCCTCGATTAATTGTTTTCCGGTTTCGAGATTAACACCGCCGTCCACTTCTATGAGCGTGCTCAGATTTTTTTTCAGAATCATTTCCTTTAGTACGGCTACTTTCTCAATAGAATGTACGATAAATTTCTGTCCGCCAAATCCGGGATTTACGGTCATCAACAGCACCATATCAAGATCGGCCAAAATATCTTCGAGCAACAGCACCGGTGTGTGTGGATTGAGGGTTACGGCCGCTTTCATGCCGGCTTTTTTGATTTCCTGGACCACACGATGCAGATGGGTGCATGCTTCGTAGTGGACGTTCATCATATAAGCGCCTGTGGCAGCTACCTCAGATATGAATTTTTGGGGTTCAACAATCATTAAATGCACATCCAACGGTTTGCGAGCTGTTTTTTTTACGAAATCTAATACCGGAAAACCGAAAGAGATGTTCGGTACGAAAACGCCATCCATCACATCGATGTGAATCCAATCGGCTTCGCTTTCATTCAGCATTTCGATCTCTTTCCCCAAATTCAAAAAATTGGCCGACAAAATGGATGGAGCTACTTTATGGTTCATCGTTTTTCTTTTTTGCCAAAATTAGTAAAAAAAATTCTCGAAAGCAGTTTCTACGTTGTTTTTTTGAAATTGCAACGTTTTTGATCCGGCACGAAATATTTACAGCTCCCAATTTTGAATGATCTACTTTCAAAGTTTTCCATCGAGTTCGTTTGATCAAAATGACCTATATCACATTTGAGATGCCATTTATTCCGGTGTTTTAACCATATTTTAAACAAAAAAGCGCTTGGACTTGATACGAACCAAATACGAGCCAAGTACGACTGAAATACGACGCAAAGGGTATTCGAAGAAGTACTCGAAAAAATACTAAAAATATTTAAAATATCGAATAAACAATTGCGAGAAACGCTCGTCAGGCAAAAAAATGAAATATAGTCTATATGCTTGATATTTTGATGTTTAATATTACAATCAAATCAATAGCTACTCACAGGATGGGAGCTTGTTACCGACACAATTGACCATTTGTCGAGGATAATTTGTGGATGAATCTCAAACTAAAAAGCCAATTTTTCACTTTATAATAATGTCTGAAATAGTTTTATGCTTATCTTTACACCTAATTACAAACCCAATATTCAGCGACAATGAAAAAAATACTCTTTTTATTTCTAACGGCAATTCTTCTCGTTGGATGCCAAAACGATAATAAAACCTCGATACAAGGAACCGTTATGGATCCTGCATTCGAAGGAAAAATGGTTTTTTTGAAAGATACCGCTTCTGTAAATCTTGACTCGGCTATCATTCGTAACGGAAACTTTAGTATAAAGACCAACTCCGACTCCTCGTCCGTCCGCATTCTTATGCTTGATGAACGTATCGATTCTAAAAATGATACCGAGGTTGCAATATTACTCGAATCGGGAACAATCCGGGTTGCATTCGATACGATAGCTATAGTAACAGGTACACCCGTCAATCAGACATATACCGATTATCGATTGAAGATCCGCGATATTTCAGACAAAATGCGTGCCCTCTCGGTTCAGTACAACGAAGCTGCTTCCCAAGGTGCGATGAATGACTCCCTCGATGCTCAGATCAATCAGGCCTACGATGCATTGGCTTCCGAAAGGTTACAACTTAGCTTCGATTTTGTAAAAAACAATATTTCGAATAGTTTGGGTCGGTATATTTTTGCCACAAAAGGACAAATGTTCGATTCCGAACAACAAAAACAACTGCTCGCGCTTACCGACGATGTGTTCAAAAAACAGGCTTCGGTGCAAAAAATGATTCGTCGTCTGGAGAATGAGGAACGGGTTTCGATTGGGAAAAAGTTTGTAGAGTTCACGCTCAAAGATCCTTCGGGCAATGATGTTTCGCTGTCGGATTATGCCGGTAAAGGAAAATATGTGCTTATCGATTTTTGGGCATCGTGGTGTCCCCCGTGTCGGGAAGAGATGCCAAATGTTGTGAAGGCGTATGCCAAATACAAAAATAAAGGTTTTGAAATAGTGGGTGTGTCTCTCGACAAAGATCATGATGCATGGGTTAAGGGAATTAAGGATTTGAACATCACGTGGCCGCAGATGTCCGACGTTAAATTCTGGGATAGTCAAGTAGTTGATTTATATGCTATCGACGGAATTCCTCATACCGTGTTGCTGGACAAAGACGGCATTATCATCGCCAAAGATTTACGTGGGGATGAATTGGATCGAAAACTATCCGAGCTATTGCAATAATCTATTAAAAAAAAATGAAAGCCGTATTTGCATCAGGTGAAATACGGCTTTTGTCCTTTGAAATAATTTTGGGTGTAGCGTCACGTTTTCGATAAAAACAAGATCATTATTCAGGTTTTGACTGAGATGAATTTTGCAAACTTTTTTCAACATGTCGGGACACTTTCTTCGTTCTATATTTGTCAGAAGGGCAGGGTAGTGTCGTTATTTTTATACTTTAAATGTTTGGAATGAATTCCTTCATCAGGCTTTTGGGTGCTTTTCTATCGGTATTTTTACTGATAGGAATGCCTGTTTCGGCTAAGTCCACAAAGTTTACGGTGGTTATCGATCCCGGACACGGAGGGAAAGATCCCGGTGCTATTGGGGCAAGGAGTAAGGAAAAAGATATCGTTCTTTCCGTTTCAAAAAAATTAGGGACTTTAATCGAAAAAAATCACGATGATGTTGAAGTAATTTATACCCGCAAGAGTGATATTTTTGTTCCACTCGATCGACGTGCCACTATTGCAAACAATGCAAAGGCCGACCTTTTTATTTCGCTGCATTGCAATGCTTTATCTCGAAAACAAACTTCGCCTCAAGGGGTTGAAACGTTTATATTAGGGTTGCACCGCAGCCAGGATAATTTGGAAGTGGCAAAGAAAGAGAATTCGGTGATTTTGCTCGAAGACGATTATTCGCAAAAGTATGCAGGTTTTGATCCCTCCGAACCGGAATCGTACATTATTTTCGAATATATGTCTAATCAATATCTGAAGCAGAGCCTGGATTTGGCTTCACTGGTTCAGCGAAGGCTCGTCAATTCTTCGGGTCGTCGTAATCGGAATGTTCGTCAGGCAGGATTTCTCGTCCTTCGCGAAGTGGCAATGCCAAGCATTCTTATAGAATTGGGGTATATCAGCAACCGAAACGAAGAGCAATATTTGATGAGTGCTTCGGGTCAGAGCTCTATGGCCGAATCTATTTATCAGGCTTTTAGGGAATACAAAAAAAACTTCGACAAAAAATCAATCGGGATTTTCGATTCTGACCCAAATTTGTCCGAGACTTCTACCGTTCAAGCGACTGAGGATCAAGTAGCCGGAGTTACGGAATATAGAATTCAGTTTCTTATTTCTTCCAAAGAAATCCCTGTTAATTCGTCTCGATTCAAAGGGCTGTCCCCGGTGAGTTATTATAAGGACGGAAAAGTGTTTAAATACACCTATGGTTCGTCAACCGACCAAAAGGAAATACTTAACCTATTAAAAGAAGTTCGACGCAAATTCCCCGATGCTTTTGTCGTTGAGTTCCGTGACGGAAAACGTATTAAATAATAACAATAGAAAACGTATTGTATGAAGAATAATTTGAGAAAAAATGTCATTATCGGATTAGCATTTTTAGCTTCGTTGATGATGTTGTATTTTGGAGTGAATTTTTTGAAAGGCTTTAATGTCTTGAAAAAACAAAATAACTATGTTGCCGTTTTCGATGATGTAACAGGATTGGTTGTTTCTTCGCCGATTTATCTAAACGGTTATCAGGTTGGATTGGTCAACTCCATAAAAATGATTAGCACTGATCCGGTGAAGATAGCGGTTGAAATAGGACTTGAAGAGAATTTTAAATTGAAAAGTGGAAGTTATCTCGAATATGACATTGAATTGCTGGGCGGATCGGCTTGTAAATTGTTAATGGATAATGAATCTACGACATATTTAAATGTAGGTGATACTATTCGCGGAACCAAATCGCGAGGGCTTATGGATGGCGTTGCCCAAATAATGCCTAAGGCCGATTCAATCTTGGCACATGTCGATTCTGTAGTACTCGCCTTGAACTCCATTATGAAAGACCCTGCCATGCAACAGTCGCTGACAAATGTACAGCAAACTGTAGTTTCATTGAATGCTGCAACATCTAAATTAAATATGATGTTAGGCGACTTACAGGCTGACTTACCTCAAATTTCAGGGAATTTGAATGCGGTTTCATCCAACCTGAAAGATGTTACGAACGATATCAATTCGATGGATATCAATAAAACACTTCAGAACATTGATCAAACGGTGGCCAACTTGGAACTCTTGACAAGTAAACTCAATTCTCCCGATAACTCTGTTGGAAAGCTGCTAAACACTCCTGAATTTCATGACAGTTTGAATGTAACCATTCAAAGTGTTACGAACCTTTTGAACGATATCCGAAAAGATCCGAAAAAATATTTGGATGTGAGGGTACGACTTTTCTAAGAGATTCGTTGTTATTTCGAGAAAGAATACTTATATAGATTTATTCTAAATAACGATATTATCGCTTTCATGAATTAAATTGTTTCATTTCCGCGTATTTATGTAACATAAACTTAATTTTCTTGATTTCCGATTGTAAAAAATACACTAATTGAAGCATGTTGAAACTTAGTTTGTTAGAAAAAACGATGCTTATCTATCCATTTAATTATAAGTATATTACATGTATGCGGTTGATAATGAAAGTTGTGTTTTTGTGGAGTGAAAGAGTGCGATAGAGAGATTTTTTTATATGGAAAATTATTCCAAAATTTGTGTTTCGAAAAGTCAAAAGATAAGATAGGAGGAATTAACTGATTGCGTAATTAAATGGAGCAAGATTTCGATTTTTTGTGGAGTAAATGTTTGAATGTTATTCGGGATAATATTTCCGAAGTTGCGTTCAATACATGGTTCGCACCCATCATTCCGTTAAAGTACGAAGATAATGTGCTTACGGTACAGGTGCCCAGCCAATTCTTCTACGAATATCTCGAGGAAAAATATATCGATTTGATTCAACAGGCACTCTATCGCGAAATCGGCGAAGGCACCATTCTCAATTATCGGGTATTGATAGAGACTGAAAACAATACGGCGGTGGAACTTCGGGGCGAAGCAAAGCCGATTGTAAACAAACCGACATCGGCAAAGATTTCGGTAAAAACGCCCAGCCCTTTCGACAGAGTAGAAACGGCAGAGTTCGATTCGCAGATTAATCCTAAATATTCGTTCAATAATTTTTTCGAAGGCGAAAGTAATCGTCTCGCACGCACAGCGGCTGAAGCTGTGGCCAAGAATCCGGCCAAAACCGCTTTCAATCCGTTTTTCGTACATGGGAATTCGGGCGTTGGCAAAACTCATCTTTGTCATGCAATCGGAGCTAAAGTTCAGGAACTCTATCCCGATAAAAAAGTGCTGTATTTGTCCGCGCATTTATTCAAAGTCCAATTTACGGATGCGCGTCGATTCAACACCATCAACGATTTCATCAATTTCTATCAGGGAATTGACGTTTTGATAATCGACGACATTCAAGAACTTTCGGGACTGGAAAAAACGCAAAATACGTTCTTTCATATTTTCAACCATCTACATCAGAACAATAAACAATTGGTGATGACTTCCGATTGTGCTCCTACGGACATGCAAGGGATGGAAGAGCGACTTTTGACACGTTTTCGTTGGGGACTGACAGCCAGTCTTGAGCGACCGGACAAAGAATTGCGAAAAAAGATTCTCAAGCATAAAGTGCTTGTTGACGGATTATCGATTTCGGACGAAGTAATCGATTATATTGCCGAGAATGTTACCGACAATGTGCGCGATTTGGAAGGAATTATCGTTTCCCTGATGGCTCATTCCATCATCAACAACCGCGATATCGATCTTAATCTTGCCCGCCGGGTGATGGAGCAAAATCTGAAGTTTGAAAGAAAACGTATCACCGTTCAAAAAATTCAAGAAACAGTGTGCGATTTCTTCAATATACGCAAAGATTTGATTCAGTCGGCATCGCGAAAGCGCGAAATTGTGCAGGCACGTCAGGTTACGATGTATTTTATTAAAAAGCATACCGAATTGTCTCTTTCACAAATTGGAGCACAAGTGGGGGGACGTAATCATGCTACGGTTGTTCATGCTTGCAATACGGTGAAAGATTTGCTCGAGGTGGACAAAGGGTTCCGTTCGGATCTGGAACAAATAGAGCGAATGTTGAATTCATAGTCACTGAATTTCTCGTTTTTTATGATATTTAAGGCAGAAGCGATTTCTGCTTTTTTTGTTTTTCCACTAACTTTGGAAAGTTTATTTTTCAATAATATTTCAATTTCAGGTTGCAGTTTTTTATATGAAAAAGCTATTGTCATTCTCCCTTCTTTTTTCTCTAACGGTTTTCTCTCTGTTCTCGCAAAATGCGCTAAAGATTGCCGTTATGAGCGATATTCACTTTCTGGGAACCGATTTGGCACAATCGGGAGAGGCTTTGACGAAGTATGAAAATGCTACCGGAAGAAATGTGAACGAATTACATGCTGTTTTGGATGAAACATTGAAACAAATTGAAGCTGCCTCTGTCAATGCGCTTTTGATTTGTGGAGACCTTACCAATCATGGCGAACGCGGAAGTCATTTGGAATTGATTCGGAAACTGACTTCGTTGAAGCAAAAAGGAATAAGAATTTACGTTATTCCGGGCAATCACGATGTGAATATTCCGGATGCCAAAGCTTACGTCGGCGATGAATCGTCACCTATTCAAACAGTTTCGGCAAAAGAATTTGCCGAATTATATGCACCTTTTGGCTATAGTGGTGCCATACGGCGCGATAGTGCATCATTGAGCTATTTGTCTGCGCTCACAGACTCACTTTGGCTGCTTTCGCTCGATTCGAATCGGTATAATGAATATACTGCGACTTCCATTTCGGGAGGTCGGCTTTTGCCCCAAACGGTGCAATGGGCGATGGATATTTTGAGCGAAGCACGAAGCAAAAACATAACGGTTTTGGGAATGATGCATCATGGTTTGGTGGAACACATGCCCTATCAGGCTACGTTTTTCCCGAATTATCTGGTAGAGGATTGGAAGAAATTGTCCACCGAATTTGCCGATGCCGGTATGCCCGTCGTTTTCACCGGGCATTTTCATGCGAATGATATTTCGAGTCTGACTTCTGCTAACGGAAACACAATTTACGATGTGGAAACGGGCAGCTTGTCGCAATATCCGCTGCCCTATCGTTTAATTGAGATAGATAGCAACACCCTGAAAATCGATTCTCATTTTATTCAATCCGTCGAGGGTGTGCCTAATTTGCAGGAAAAATATCAAGAGAAAATGGAAAGGTATGCCAAAGCTTCGGCTGAGGCACAATTGAGCAGATTGAAAATTCCACTTGCGGAAGAAACACGTCGAGCTTTGTCCGATTTACTTTCGCAGATTAATATTTTGCATGTCGCCGGCGACGAAAAAGTAGATGCCGAAACGACTGAAGCAATTCAAAAATTGGCAGAATCGGTAGGTGATGAAAATTTTGATGCGAAATCGTTTCAATTGGACTTTCCTCCTGCAGACAATCATTTGACCTTATCGTTGAAAAGAGAATGAGATTGCATCAACCGCTTCTTCAATCCATGCATCCCGATATGATTGAGGCCGGATGCGATGAGGCCGGTCGGGGCTGTCTTGCCGGACCCGTTTTTGCGGCAGCCGTGATATTACCTCCCGATTTTGAATGCGATGAGTTAAATGATTCGAAACAATTGTCGGAAAAGCAGCGTAATCGTTTGCGCCCGTTGATCGAGGAGCAAGCGCTGAGTTTTGCCGTAGCCATGTGTTCGAATGAGGAAATCGATGAGTTGAACATTCTTTGGGCTTCCGTTGAGGCGATGCATCGTGCTTTATCCAAACTTGTCATCATGCCTCAACATATTTTGGTAGATGGCAATCGGTTCAGAAACTACGAACAAATTCCCCATACCTGCGTAGTGGGTGGCGATGCCATTTATTTGTCCATTGCGGCTGCTTCGGTATTGGCCAAAACTTATCGGGACGAGTATATGACGAATCTTGCGCGAGAATTTCCCCGCTACGATTGGGATTGCAACAAAGGTTATCCGACTAAAGCACATCGCGAAGCGATTCGAAAATACGGCATCACACCTTACCACCGCAAAAGTTTTCGGCTACTAGAGCCGCAATTGGATATCGACTTCGGGCAATATCCTTAGAAAAGGCGACGACGCTTTTTTTTAAATCAAATCGGAGATTTGTGCTTTTGTCACGGAGATCAGGTCGGAGGGCGAGATTTTTAGCTGCAATCCACGTTGACCGGCGCTGACAAAAATATAGGGATATTCCTCGCAACTGTGGTGGATGTAGGTCGGATAATGTTTTTTCATACCGATTGGCGAGCAGGCTCCGCGAATGTATCCGGCCACCGAAAGTAAATCTTTTTGATGAATGAGCGCGCAACTTTTGTTGCCCGAAACGATAGCTGCCTTTTTTAAATCGATTTCGCTATCGCCTGGCACGATGCAGACAAAATAGTTGGTTTTATTTCCTTCCAATACCAATGTTTTGAAAACTTGTTCCGGATTTTCGCCCAGTTGCTCGGCAACGTGCATTGCCGACAAGTCATTTTCATCTACTTCGTAAGGAACAAGCTCGTATCGGATTTTCGCGCTATCCAAAAGTCGGGCGACGTTTGTTTTCGAAATTTTCTGCATTTTTCTGATTTTGGCAATCAATGACTGCTACTCTTTTTTCTTATACCGATTTCATTGAAAGTTGAATTCTTTTTCGCTGCATATCAACCGAAAGAACTCTGACTTTTACGTGCTGATGAAGCGAAACTACGTCGGTAGGGTTTGATACGAAACGGTCTGCCAATTCCGAGATATGCACCAGTCCGTTTTCCTTGATGCCGAAATCGACAAAACATCCAAAGTTGGTGATATTGGTGATAATTCCCGGCAAAATCATTCCTTCACGTACATCGGCAATGGTGCGTACATTAGGATCGAATTCGAGCACTTGTGCCGTATGACGCGGATCGCGTCCCGGCTTTTCGAGTTCGTGCAGGATATCGGTCAGCGTTTCTTCTCCCACAGTTTCGGATTGGTAGTGGCGCAGATCTATCGAGTCGATTTTCGATTTGTTTCCGATCAATTCCTTTACGGAGCATTGCAGATCAGCAGCCATTTTTTCGACGATGGCATAGCTTTCGGGATGAACGGCCGAATTGTCGAGCGGATTCTTGGCGTTGGATATGCGGAGAAATCCGGCACACTGTTCGAATGCCTTTTCTCCCAAACGGGGAACTTTTTTCAATTCGCTGCGCGAAGCAAAAGGACCATTCTCGGATCGGTAGTCGATAATGTTTTGTGCAAGGGTTTCGCCCAATCCCGAAACGTAGGTGAGCAGATGCTTGCTGGCCGTATTGAGATCGACGCCCACCAAATTGACGCAACTCTCGACGGTACGATCCAAAGCACGTTTCAGCTTTGCTTGATCTACATCATGCTGATATTGCCCGACGCCAATTGATTTCGGATCAATTTTGACCAATTCGGCAAGCGGGTCGGCCAATCGTCGTCCGATCGAAACGGCTCCGCGAACCGTAACATCGTAGTCGGGAAATTCTTCGCGAGCCGTTTTGGAAGCAGAATAAATCGATGCGCCGTTTTCGTTCACTACAAAAACTTTCACCGGCCTGTCGTATTGCAAATTTGCGATAAAGCGCTCTGTTTCGCGACTTGCAGTGCCGTTTCCGATGGCAATGGCCTCGATTTTGTAAGTCGAGACAAGTTTGGTGATTTTGGCAGCCGATTTCGAAAATTCGTTTTGAGGCGGATGCGGATAGATGGTTTCGTTATGGAGCAGATCGCCCTGCTCGCCCAGGCAAACTACTTTGCAGCCTGTGCGGTATCCGGGATCGATAGCCAAGATTCGTTTCTGTCCCAATGGTGCTGCCAAAAGTAATTGACGAAGGTTGTCGGCGAAAACCGAAATTGCTTCATCGTCGGCTTTTTCTTTTGCAAGATTTGCGAACTCGGTTTCAATAGAAGGTTTCAGCAATCGTTTGTAGCCGTCGATGACCGCTTTTTTTACGTATTCGGCCGCTTCGGAATGGTTGCGTACAAAGCGAGCCGAAAGTTTCTCGATGCATTTGTCGTCGTCAGGCGAAATGGAAACACGCAAAAAACCTTCGGCTTCGCCACGGCGAATGGCTAAAAGTCGATGAGAAGGACAGCGCGAAAGAATTGCCGAAAAATCGAAATAGTCCGAATACTTTTCACCTTCCGTTTCTTTTCCTTTGACGACTTTAGAGGTGATAACGGCTTCGCGCGCAAAGATATTTCTTACGGTTTGTCGTGCTTTTTCGTCTTCGTTCACCCATTCGGCTATGATATCGCAGGCGCCCTTCAATGCCTCGTCGGTGTCAGCAACTTCAGCGTTTATAAAGTTTGCAGCTTTTTGTTCAACCGCAACTGTCGGTTGTGACATCAGCCATTTGGCCAATCCCTCCAATCCTTTTCGTCGGGCAATTTCGGCGCGCGTTTGTCGTTTTGGTTTGTAGGGCAGATAAATATCTTCAAGTTCGATTGCCTCCATGCAATCATCGATTTTCTGCTTCAATTCGTCAGTCAGTTTTCCCTGCTCGTCAATGGATTTCAGGATGAAAGATTTTCGCTTTTCGAGTTCGATCATTTTATCGTACATCTCGCTGATCCGTGCAATCTGTACTTCATTGAGTCCCCCCGTCGCTTCTTTGCGATAACGGCTGATGAAAGGAATGGTTGCGCCGCCGTCGAGTAATTTGATCGTGTTTTCGATACTCGGGAGCGAAATTTGCAATGTGTCGGAAATGTAGGTATGAATGGATGACATTGTTTTGAACATTTATGGATGCAAAATTACAAAATTGTTTTGATGAGGCTGATAATCCTTATCTTTGTAAAAAAAACAGAACAATTTTTTGAATTTCACTCGAATTAGAATGGCAAAACTCAAATCGGTTTATTTTTGCAATAATTGTGGCTACGAATCGCCAAAATGGATGGGTAAATGTCCATCGTGTGGCGAGTGGGGAACCTTTGTGGAAGAATTGGTCAGAAAAGATGCTGCAGCTCCTGCCGAAGACACACGTTCCTTTATTGGCGTAAAAAGCGAGCCTGTTCCACTTGTTGCGGTGAAGGCTGAGGAAGAGCCCCGCATCGATTTGCGTGACGGCGAATTGAATCGTGTGCTGGGGGGAGGACTTGTTCCGGCATCGGTAACACTTATCGGAGGAGAGCCGGGAATTGGAAAATCGACGCTCGTTTTGCAAACGATGCTGAAGTTGAACGACTTTCGCACACTGTATGTCTCAGGTGAAGAAAGTGCAAGGCAGCTGAAGCTGCGTGCCGACAGGATTGGCATTCGCAATGAGAGTTGTCTGATTTTGTGCGAAACCAATCTCGACGAAATATTTAAGCACATCAAAAACACGTCGCCCCAACTTGTAATCATCGATTCCATTCAGACCATCTACGACGATGCACTCGAATCGTCGCCCGGAAGCATTTCGCAAGTACGTGAATGTGCCGCTTCCATCTTGAAGTTTGCCAAGCAATCGGGAATTCCGGTGATTCTCATCGGACACATCACGAAAGAGGGCAGCATAGCCGGTCCGAAAATTTTGGAACATATCGTCGATACCGTTTTGCAGTTCGAAGGCGATCAACATTACATGTATCGCATTTTGCGCAGCATCAAAAACCGTTTTGGCAGTACTGCCGAATTGGGCATATACGAAATGCATCAGTCTGGGTTGCGTGAAGTAAGCAATCCCTCGGAGCTTTTGCTCACACAAAATCACGAAGGGTTGAGTGGCGTAGCCATTGCTGCCGCCATTGAGGGCATTCGTCCGTTTCTCATCGAAACGCAATCGCTTGTGAGCACGGCGGCATATGGAACTCCTCAACGATCGGCAACGGGATTCGATATCAGAAGGATGAACATGTTGCTGGCCGTTCTCGAAAAACGTGCCGGTTTTAAGTTGGCTCAGAAAGATGTGTTCCTGAATATCGCCGGAGGCCTGAAGGTGAACGATCCCGGATTGGATCTGGCCGTAATCAGTGCGGTGCTTTCGTCGAGTCTCGATATTGCTGTTGAGCGCGACACCTGTTTGTGTGGCGAGGTTGGGCTCTCAGGCGAAATCAGGCCGGTAAACCGCATCGAGCAGCGCATTTTGGAGGCCGAAAAGTTGGGCTTTGCGCGCATCCTCATCCCCTCTAACAATCTGAAAGGTTTTTCGTCGAAAGTGCATATTGAAATACAACCGGTGAAAAAAGTGACGGATGCTTTTCGTCTCCTGTTTTCGTAAATAAGGGTATCCTCTTTTTTGATACTCAAAAAAATGTATTATCTTTGCACCCGCTTTAAGCGCGAACGGTACCTTGACCGAGTGGCTAGGTAACGGTCTGCAAAACCGCTTACGGCGGTTCGAATCCGCCAGGTACCTCACGAAAAAGAGGCTGTCTTCAATTCAGGACAGTCTCTTTTCTTTTTCTGACGTTTCTAATCTTTTGCATTAAACAAGTGACGCAGAATTTTCGGATATATGATGAGAAATAAGAAGTGAAGAAAGAAAGAAGTTGGAAATGGGAATTGAAAGTTACGAGTTACGAATTACAAGATGAAAATGAAACTTTCTAACTTTATGAACTTAAATGATTATCATAACTCCTGTACTGCCCGGATTCATCCGTAAATCGATAAATCATCGAATCAATCAATTTACATTATCCATTTTGAATTGATTCTTTGGGGCGTTGCCCCAAACCCCACATACTTTTTTGCCTTGATGCAAAAAAGTATGCAAAAAAAAATCAAGACTGCATCTCATCATCGACCCGATAGCTGCTTGTTCGCTAAAAGACAAATAACTCGCCGCCTTACGGCGGCTCAAACAGCTTGTCTTTTGCCTGACGGCACGCTCTCTGCGCAGATCGGGTACCCCGATGATGAGATGAGGTCGGGAAAATAAGGGAGAACGGATGAGTGTGAGAGAAGAAAAGAAGTTAGAAATGAAGAAATATCATAACCCCTGCACTGCCTGGCGACAGCGCTTGTCCCCTTATCTTAAGGGGACTGTTCAGATGGTGTAATCCCATAATTGAGAATTTAAGAAAGAAGTGGGGAAGTCAGAAGTGGGAATTTTAAATTACGAATTTTTGTTTTTGTTTGTTCGCTTTTCGCCCGCATGAATATTCGTTTGTGCAACTGCAGTGGTTCTGCCTTTCAGGCAGCAATGGCAGGGACGTCTTTGTCCGCAGGTCGTGACCTGCGGTTATGAAGATTATTGCCTTTCAGGCAAAAGTGAGCTGGTGAATTGAAGGCTTCCGCTGCGATGAATATTTCTGTATTCGAGGGTGTTTTTGGCTTGAAAAGCCGAATTTTCATAACCGCAGCATTTATTCTGCGGCATGAATCGTCGTCGGAAACCTGCCTGAAAGGCAGTACCTTTCCGTCGCCGGCGCTGAATATCCGTCTGTGGACTTGTTGGGGCGTTGCCCCAAACCCCACATACTTTTTTGCCTTGATGCAAAAAAGTATGCAAAAAAAATCAAGACTGCATCTCCTCATCGACCCGATAGCTGCTTGTTCGCTAAAAGACAAATAACTCGCCGCCTTGCGGCGGCTCAAACAGCTTGTCTTTTGCCTGACGGCACGCTCTTTGCGCAGATCGGGAACCCCGATGATGAGATGAGGTCGGGAAAATAATGGATAATTGAGAATTTAAGAAAGAAGTGGAAATTTTAAATTACGAATTTTCGTTTTATTTGTTCTTTTTTGCCGGCGAAGATATTTATCAATGCAGCGACAATAGTTCTGCCTTTCAGGCAGTAATGGTAGGGACGTCTTTGTCTGCAGGTCGTGACCTGCAGTTATGAAGGTTATTGCCTTTCAGGCAAAAGTGAGCCAATCAATTGTGCGAAACAAGAGTCCTGTTTTTTCGGCGGAACGACCTCTGCGTACAAACAATTATCATTCTTTTAACGTTGAGCGACTTTTGTGCATACACAAAACAACAAAATCGATGGAATTATACCATTTGTTGAAACACAAATGCCATTCCTGAAAAAAATTTCGGGCAAGTGATACATACAATGGTCGTTCGGCAGAAAAAGAAGAGTGTTTGTGAAGATTATGAAGCATTGGAAAAACCTGCTACCGAGGAAATTCTGAGTGAAAAATATAGCCCGAATTTTCATTCGAGCCAAGTACGATGCGAAAAGTAGGTGGAGCTTACAAAAAACGGATATCCCTTGTTGTGTTTTTTCGAAGATGAAATAATTGCGCCTGTTAATCGTGCTCTTTCTTTTTGAAAGCATCTACAATTTTTGCATAACTTTCTTTCCAGGCCGATGACACGGAATTAAAGAATTCTCCGGCACTTTCTTTCACGACGTCCCATTTGCTGTCGGCAATTTTGTCGAATTCATCCAACTTGGTGGATAGTTGCGATTTCAACTCTTTCAGGTTATCGAGTTGTTTGTAATATTCCTCCTTGGCATCGTCGGCAATCTCGTTTGCTCTTGTTTCCATTTCGTCGATTCTGCTCGATAGTTCGTCCAGCACACTCTGAGCCTTGTTTTTAAATTCTTCTTTTTTCATCGCGAATGCATTTAGTTGGTTAATTTAATCGTTACGCTATTAACGTCGAATCGCATCTATAAGTTCAAAACCAAGAGTGTCCGAAATAGGTAAAAAAGTAAGAAGAAATTTAAGCATCTCGAATGATTTTTGAGTTACTGGTTTTGCCAAATTGGTAAAAAACAGACCAGCCTCTCGGAATCGAGAAAAGTTCATAAACTTCGTAAAGTTAAAAGTGTTGAATATGTGGATTTGAAATTTACAAAAAATCCTTTTGAACTTAAAAATAAAATAATACATTTGAAGCCGGAAAGAGATTCAAGTTCTCCTCAACAACTTACTTTCTTTCTTTATGAACCTTAGTAGTTATAGATATGATTGTAACCGAATTGCTTGAACAAGCAAATTAACGATTACTTAATTTACGGGAACATAGGATTTTATATTAAAGGTTATATGCCATAAGGGTTTCAGTGGGTATTCAAGCGTTGTATCCCGCTCAAACTACAAAGCGGTTTGACAAGAAACTACCACTCAATTCCTTACGACACATATACGTAACCGTTAGTCGACAATGGCAAATTAGGAGGAAATGATTGACAATGAGGAAATATTTGACCGTCATATTAGCGATAATTATCTTTGCCATTATTCATGAGGGTACTCACGCTCTTATGGCAATGGCATTTGAAGAGTATGAGGCATTTCAGGTTCATCCCTACGGATTGGAAGTTATATTCAAAACTCCTGTAGCTGAAAGGCAAGGCATCAAGTGGGGTTTTATTTCAGGAATGAGCAACTTCATTACGATTGTGTTGGGCTATTCAATGTTCTTGTTTAGAGTGAAGATAGCACGTTTACAAAGTTCCTTTTTTGGTTCGTTAGGCTACTGGCTGATTGTACTTTTTTTGCTGGTGGATGCATTGAATCTCTCCATTGGTCCTTTTATCTATGGGGGAGACATCGGAGGTATTGTAGTGGGATTTGGTATTAATCAGTATCTTGTTCAGATTGTATTTTTTGTGATCTTTCTCATAAATAGGGAGCTCATTGCCCAAAAACTACTTCCGGTATATGGCATAAAGACTAAACATCCTCTATTCCGACCATGGATAAGGCCAAAAGAAAACAGGTAATTGCAGCGTCGCCTAACAAAAGACGTATCTCTATCCCAAATCCTGCTTTGCAGGACTTCAGATATCCTCGGAACGTTTGCGGCAAGCGTACCACGACATAAAATTAAATGACAGAACGGACAAGTTCCATACTTTCTTTTTCCTTTGACGATTGCCAACTCAATCATTCTTCTAATTTTAAAATCGCTTAGGACGCTATTTGGTTCAAAATATGAAAAATACAAAAATTTGACGGGGTATGCGTCCTTAAAACTTCGCTATACGCTACAAAACTCGTATCTTTGCAGTTCCTTATGCTTATTTATCAAAATATTAAATATATGCTGAACATTGTTATTTTTGGGGCGCCCGGATCGGGGAAAGGTACACAAAGCGCTAAGCTAATCGAAAAGTACGGATTGAAACATGTTTCGACCGGAGATTTGTTGAGGGCAGAAATAAAGGCAAACTCGCCGCTTGGCCAAATGGCCGAATCCTATATGTCGAAGGGGCAGCTTGTTCCGGATGAGGTTGTTATCGGAATGTTGGACGAACTGATCAAGAAAAATTCCGATGTCGAGGGGTTCATATTCGATGGCTTCCCTCGAACCTTGGAGCAGGGGAAAGCGCTCGACGAAATGCTCGAAAAAAACGGTCAGTCCATTTCGCTTGTTCTCAGTTTGGAGGTTAAAGACGAAGAACTCGTTGAACGTTTGCTGAAACGTGGCGAAATATCGGGAAGAAGCGACGACAATCGCGAAACGATAGAATCGCGGCTGAAGGTTTATTACGACCAGACAGCTCCATTGAAAGAATTTTATCGCCGGCAGGGTAAATTGCACGAAATATACGGCGAAGGCTCCATCGACGATATCTTTGCCGCGATGGAGAAAGTGATTGATTCATTTGCCCAATAATATAATCATGGCCGAAACCAATTTTGTTGACTATGTCAAGATTTTTTGCCGTTCAGGAAAAGGCGGGCGCGGATCTGCTCATTTCCGGCGCGAAAAGTACATCCCCAAAGGGGGCCCCGACGGTGGCGATGGAGGTGATGGCGGAAGCGTCATTCTGCGCGGTAATCGCAATTATTGGACTTTGCTTCATCTGAAATACGAACGACATATTTTTGCCGAACATGGCGAAAACGGGGCTCGCAGTCAACGAACAGGCAGGAAAGGTGAAAGCAGGGTAATCGATGTGCCTTGTGGAACAGTTGCTTACGATGCTCTCACCGGCGAATACCTCTGCGATATCACCGATGACGGGCAGGAAGTTGTTTTGCTGAAAGGCGGTCGTGGGGGATTAGGCAATACGCATTTCAAAAGTGCCACCAATCAGGCGCCACGTTACGCACAGCCCGGCGAACCGTATCAGGAACGATGGGTTATTCTCGAATTGAAAGTGCTGGCTGATGTCGGTTTGGTCGGATTTCCGAATGCCGGCAAATCCACATTGCTTTCGGTGGTTTCGGCTGCCAAGCCCAAAATTGCCAATTATCCTTTTACCACACTCGAACCCAACTTGGGAATCGTTTCGTATCGAGACGGAAAATCTTTTGTGATGGCCGATATTCCGGGCATCATCGAAGGTGCAAGCGAAGGAAAGGGATTGGGATTGCGATTCCTTCGCCATATCGAACGAAATTCGTTGTTGCTTTTCGTGATTCCTGCCGACGCGGACGATATTAAAAAAGAATACGAAGTTTTGCTCAACGAGCTCACTCAATATAATCCCGAATTGCTTGATAAGCGTCGGGTTCTTGCCATTTCCAAATCGGATATGCTCGATGACGAACTGATTCACGAAATGTCGTTTTCGTTGCCGGCCGATATTCCCTACGTTTTTATTTCATCCGTCACCGGTTACGGAATTTCGGCACTCAAAGATTTGCTTTGGCGAGAGCTTAATGCTGATGATATGGTGAGTCAATTTTCTGTTTCTCGAGATTCGATTGTCCATCGAAAGCTCGATGTCAGGTCTCTTCATTTTGATGAAGACGAAGAAGATGTTTCCGATGAGTTCGATGACGACTTATATGACGAGAGCGAAGACGATGAGGATGATACGGATTATTTCGAAGAAGATTTTTAGATTCCCTATATGCATCCACATCCCGAATATCCGACTTTGTTGCAATTCGATTTGCTGAGTGCTGAACCCGGAATCGAACATTTTTTTACTACGCGAAGCGGTGGCGTAAGCAAAGGGGAATTTTCATCGCTTAATCTGGGAAATTATTCCGATGACGATCCGGTGTCCATTTTCGAGAATCTGACCATTCTGGCTCGAATGTGGTACATGAACCCTTCGGTCTTTATCGTTCCGCACCAAACTCACGGCAGCCGTATTTTGGCTATCGATGAGCATTTTTTGTCGTTGCCTCTCTCGCAAAAAAACGAAATTCTGTATGGCGTAGATGCAACCGTGACGCAGCTGAAAAACTTTTTTTTGTGCGTAACCGTAGCCGACTGTGTTCCCATTTTGCTATATGATCGAGCTAAAGGTGTTGTTGCTGCTGTTCATGCCGGTTGGCGAGGGACAAGCGATCGAATGGTGGAGAAAACGATTCGCTTTATGCAAGAGCAATATTCGTCTTCGGCTTCTGATGTTGTTGCAGCCATCGGCCCTGCCATTTGCATGCAACATTACGAAGTGGGGGATGAGGTGGTGGAAATTTTTCGTCAACAAGGTTTCGATTTATCGTCGGCTTCCATCAAAAATGAGATTACCGGAAAAATGCACATCGATTTGAAAGAAATTAATCGTCTCGAACTACTCCGTATGGGAATTCTCCTCCAACATATCGAGAAAGCGGATCTTTGCACATACGAAAATCCCGATCTGTTTTTCTCGGCACGCCGCCAGAGTGTGCATTGTGGCCGAATGCTTTGTGGCATTATGCTGAAATAAAAAAAGGAGCGAATTTGATGATTTTCGCTCCTTTCCCTGTCACTAAAAAAATGTTCAGGTTTGCCGGAAATGACTGCTTTCAATTAATAACGTTGGCTTACAACGTCCCAGTCAACAATCTTCCACAGTTCTTTCAGGTGGTCGGCACGACGATTCTGATAATCGAGATAATAAGAGTGTTCCCATACATCGAATCCCAGAATTGGAGTTAATCCTTTTCGAACGGGATTACCGGCATTGCTTTCGCTGTCGATTGAAAGTTTGCCATCTGCGTCTTTAGCCAACCAAACCCATCCCGAACCGAACAAGGCGACTCCGGCTGCAGTGAAATCTTCTTTGAATTTTTCGAACGAGCCGAATTGTGCATTGATAGCTTCGGCAAGTTTCCCTTTAGGTTCGCCTCCACCTTTGGGTGAGAAAGAAGTAAAATAGAGGTTGTGATTCAACACCTGTCCTGCATTGTTGAAGATAGCTCCATCGCTTTCTTTTACAATGGTTTCAAGATCGGAATTTTCAAACTTTGTTCCGACTATAAATTTATTCAGATTGTCCACGTAGGCCTGATGATGCTTGCCGTAGTGGAGTTCGATGGTTTGTTTGCTGATAACCGGCTCCAATGCGTCGGTTGCGTAAGGTAATGCTACTTTTTCGAATGTCATAGTTTTTTTGTTTTTAGATGAATTGATTTCTGAATTTTGAGCTTTCACTAAATCACTTCTCCCGATCAGTAAGATGGAAGCGATCAAAAGAACCCAATAGCTGTGATTAATTTTCATATTTATAAAATTATTTTTTTTGTTTCTGCTTTCGTAAATATATAACGAATCAAGATTTTATTTGTTCATTCTAATTTAGACTGATTCTTATTAATAAAAGCTAAATAGGATAAAAAATAAAAATGCCGATAATGCAACGAGCTCGATAAAACAAATTTGCGAAGCATATTAAAAAAATCACTACAATTAGTGATTGATTTGCACCACTTTATTCTATTTCTTTGCAGTCGAAATAGTCGAAAGTTTGTAGCTTTCCCATGATAACAGATCGAAAAATGAAACAAAACAACATTCCATTAACAATCTTCAGACGATTGTCGCTGTTTATAGTCCTCCTACAGGTTTTGACATTTCGCTCGAATGCGGAAGATTTGGACACGCTTCGTCAATACACCCTCGACAGTATTGTCGTTTCGAGTTTCAAACTGCCTAATAAAACCTGGGCTGTGCCGGTGGCTGCCACCTCGATGAATGCCAAAACAATGGAACGCCGACAAATCGTTGACATGAAAGATTTTTCGGCTACGATTCCAAATTTCATCATGGTCAATCGCGATACGCGATTGACATCATCTGTGTTTATACGCGGCATTGGTTCGCTGATCAACACACCGGCGGTGGCCATGTATGTGGATGGCGTTCCGCATTTCGAAAAATCGTCGTTCGACATCAATCTTGCCGAAATCGACAATATTACATTTTTGAGAGGACCGCAAGGGACACTTTACGGACGAAATGCGATGGGAGGAATTATTTTGGTAAACACGACCTCGCCTTTTGTTCGTCAGGGAACGACCATCAAACTTCGCTACGGCAGCTACAACGATGCAATGATTGCTTTTTCGCATCTGGATAAAATCAACGAACAGTTTGCTTATGGAGTTTCCGGAAATTACAATCATAACGACGGTTTTATCGAAAATACCTATAAAAACGAAAAAGCCGACCGACTCAACACCGGTACGCTTAATCTTCGGCTTGAATGGAGGCCGACAAATAGTTTGAGCGTGCGTTTCCTTAATGGGTTTGAATATACCCGACAGGGAGCTTTTGCCTACGGCGTCGTGGATACGGTGAAAAATTACGTGGACAGCGTAAGTCTCGACCACGACAGTTATTACGATCGCAAAATTTATGATTCAGGATTGCAAATCGATTATCATAATTCCGTTTTCTGGTTGCGATCACAAACCTCTTTCCAACTGCTGAATGATGAATATAACGTCGATCAGGATGCTTCGGCAAAAGATTTGTATTACGCCGTTCAGGGCGAAAAACAGCGATTGATTTCGGAAGAAATCAACATTAAAAATTTGAATGAGAGTCGGTATAATTGGAATTTCGGTCTTTTTGCATTCAACCACAACATCGACAGAAGTACGGATGTCTTTATGAACATGGCAAAACCGCCTTACAAACTTGTCAAACGCTACAACGATTACAGTCGTGGCTTTGCCGTTTATCATCAATCGGAGTTTCAAATCACTCCCAAGCTGCACTTTGTTGCCGGAATTCGCTACGATTACGAACACGACCATTCCGATTTTATTGAAAACAAAGTTACAGGCAGCGAAACAAAGCTCAACAATCAATACGATTCGCCGCTCACTTTCACGCAATGGACACCCAAATTTTCGCTGCAGTACTGGCTCAACAGTGACAATCAAGTGTATGCAACCGTGGCCAAAGGATACAAAACAGGCGGATTCAATACGGTTTTCGAATCGGAGGACGAACGTACGTTTGGGCCGGAAACCAGTTGGAATTATGAAATCGGAGCGAAAACATCTTTTTTCGAAAAAAAACTTTTTGTTGAAGCCGCACTCTTTTACATTGACATCAAGAATCAACAGATCAAACAATTGCTCGATTTACAAGGTCTGAAAGTGCACAATGCGGGCAATACGGTGAGTAAAGGTGCTGAACTGTCTTTGAGAGCCAATCCCATTCGGAATTTGAGTTTGAGTGCATCTTATGGCTATACCCATGCCACTTTCAAGGATTATGTTTACAACAGTACCGTCAATTATGCCGGAAATTTTCTTCCATTCATTCCAAAACATACCCTTTCGATAAATCTTGAAAAAATTTTCCCCTATCGATCGGCTATTTCGGATCAGATTTTGTTCAATGTCGGATACACGGGAATGGGAGAGATTTATTGGAGCGAGAATAACGAAACGAAACAACCGTTTTATGGCACACTCGATGCCAGCTTGGGCACGAACAAAGGGAAAGTCGATTTCACATTGTGGGCTAAAAACATGACCGATACCAAATATTTAGGTTATTACTTCGTAAGTTCCGGTCGAAAGTTGGGAAAACCGGGAAAACCGTTCACGGCAGGAGTAAGTTTGAGCTATTCGTTATAATTTTGTGGAATGAAATCGAAATCGGGAACCACAACATACAATCTTTTCACCTTTTTTTCGCTCTACATCGCACAATCCATTCCGATGAGTTTTTTTGCGACGGCACTTCCCGTGTTGATGCGACAAGGTAACTATTCGCTTTTTGCCATTGCCCTGCTCAAACTCATCAAACTGCCCTGGATCGTGAAATTTTTGTGGTCGCCGCTGGTTGATTCCCGCACCGACACTACACGACAATACAAACGATGGATATTGGGTGCCGAAATCGTGTATGCCGCTATCATTTTTGTGGTAGCCATGCTCGACATTCAAACCGATTTTTCGCTCATTATTTTGCTCATCCTATTGGCATTCATTGCCTCCGCCACACAGGACATTGCCACCGATGCAATGGCAGCACGTGCTTTCGAACGGAAAGACAGCAGTCTGCTGAACAGCATTCAGTCGATGGGCTCATTCACCGGAAGCATGGTTGGCGGGGGTTTTCTGCTTCTGCTGTTTCATCAAATGGGCTGGACGAAGATGCTTCCTTGGGTTGCCGTTTTTGTGCTGATTGCATTGATTCCTTTAGTCATCAATAAACAGATTCAACTTCGTGAACGAAAAAACACGAAAAAAGCCTCGCCAAAAGACATGCTTTTGTTTTTCACCCAAAAAGGGATTTGGCGACAAATTGTTTTTCTCGTTTTGTTTTATGCCGGACTTATCGGCATCCTGTCGTCGCTCAGTCCGTTTTTGGTCGATAAAGGATATAATATTAAGGAAATTGGTGCAATGGTAGGCATTTTCGGGGTTTCCACGGGAATCTTTTTCTCGTTCGTTTCAGGAATTTTTATTCGAAAAATAGGGAAACAAAGAGCTCGAAAAATCATTGCGTTTTTCATCCTCATTCCTGCCGTTTATTTCATTTGGCTTATTTCAAACGAAAAGCCGAGTTATGGATTGATATTAACCGGCGTGGCACTCGTCTGGTCTATCTATGGAATGGCATCGACGCTCATCAACACCTCTGCGATGGACATTGTGCGCGACGGGCGCGAAGGTACGGACTTCACCATTCAAATTGTATTGACACACTTGGGTGCAATGATTATTACACTGGTAAGTGCCAAGGTAGGCGATGTGCTCGGATTTAAAGGTTTGTTTATCATGGAATTGGTTATTGCTGCAATTTCGCTTATATTTGTATTGTTTACAAGACCTTACACTTTGGATGTAGAAAAGGAATTTTTAAAATGAATCAGCATATCCTCGAAAAATATAACGTTCCTGTACCGCGATATACAAGTTATCCGCCGGCTAACTTTTTTCGGGACGATTTCGCGGAAAGGAATTTGTTGCAGGCAATTGAAGAATCGAATTCTCAACGGCCCCATCATATCTCGTTTTACATTCACATCCCCTATTGCAAGCGAATGTGTTATTATTGCGGATGCAATTCCTATCCACGCACCGGCGAAGCCGACGAAAAAGCTTACGTAGAAGCGGTATTGAAAGAAATAGAATTGGTTTGCGACAAAATAGACAAAAGTAGAAAAATTGCTCAAATCCATTATGGAGGCGGATCTCCGAGTTCCATCGATCTCAATTTGATTCGAAAGATCAACGACTCGCTTCTCGGCAAATTCGATTGTATCGAAAATCCCGAAATTGCTATCGAATGTCATGCCGGATATTTGACAGAGAAAGATTTCCAAAGCCTGATCGATGCCGGCTTCAACCGAATGAGCATCGGCATCCAGGATTTTGACAATAATGTTCTGAAAGCTTCAAACCGGATACCGACTTTGTTGCCCATCGAACAGATTTTCGAACTGCTTCGTAGCAAAGGCATACGCATCAATCTCGATTTCATTTACGGGTTGGCTTTGCAAACAGCTGACAGTTTTTCGAAAACGATCGAAAAAGCAGTTCCCCTTTTCCCCGACCGTCTGGTAACTTTCTCGTATGCCCACTTGCCTTCGCTTTTCCCGCGTCAAAAGTTTCTGGAAAGATTCGGTCTTCCTTCGGAAAACGAAAAGGACAAGATGTATCATGCCGCTCAAAAAATTTTGCTCGAAGCCGGATACAAACAAATCGGCCTCGATCATTTTGTCCGCGAAAGCGATGAACTTTTCGAAGCTTGGCAAATGCACAATCTGAGTCGAAATTTTCAGGGCTATTGCACACGTCGCACCACCGGTCAGGTTTATGCGTTCGGCGTTACCGGCATCAGTCAACTGACCGGAGCTTATGCTCAAAACACAAAAGTAATTTCGGAATACGTCGAAACGGTAAACAGCGGACACATTCCCGTGAAAAAAGGTTATCGACTCAACAACGACGAACAAATTACGCGTGAAGTGATTACCGACCTGATGTGCAACGACCAAATCGAGTGGCAGCAAATTGCCTCGCGATTAAATCTTACGATAGCAGAAGTAAAAGCTGCCACAGCCTATTCCGAACAGAAAATGCAGGAATTTGCCGCCGACGGAATTATCGATTTCGACGAAAACCATCTTGTAATGAAAGAAAAAGGTTCGCCATTTCTTCGTAATGTGGCGGCATCGCTCGACAAACTGCTCATCAACAGCAATAAATTGTTTTCAAAACCTATATAACAAGACATGGAAAAAGATGTAACCATCATCGGAGCCGGACTCACGGGACTTTCGGCAGGCGTGGCACTGAAGAGAAGAGGCGTTTCGTTTGCGGTTCTCGAGAAGTCGGATCGTTCCGGCGGACAAGTTCGCACTTATCACGAAGATGGATTTGCTTTCGAATCCGGCCCAAATACCGGTTCCGGAATGTCCGAAGAACTGATGAACCTTTACGATTTGCTTTCGGATCAATGCCAAATTGAATATGCTACCAAAGAAGCCGAAAGCCGATGGATTTGGAAAAACGGAAAATTTCATAATCTTCCAAGCGGGTTGTGGGGTGGGATCACCACACCGCTTTTTACACTTTCGGACAAATTTCGCATCTTGGGCGAACCTTGGCGCCCCAAAGGAACCGATCCCGACGAATCGGTCGGTTCGCTTGCATCGCGGCGACTGGGAAAATCGTTCGTTGATTATGCAGTCGATCCTTTTCTTTCGGGCATTTATGCCGGCGATGCCGATGCACTCGTAACCCGTCATGCATTGCCCAAACTTTATGAGCTGGAACAAAACTATGGCAGCTTCATTCGCGGCTCCATCGCATTGGCAAAGAAAGCCAAAGAAAAGCCCAAGACAAGCGGCAGTTCTGCCATCTTTTCCACCAAAAACGGAATGGAAGAATTGCCTAAAGCAATGGCTAATTTTATCGGAAAAGAAAATCTGTTTCTTTCCACTGACGATATTTCCATCGTTCCCGACAGCGAAACCGGCTACTGGGTCGTGAAAGGAACTCAAAATGGTCAACCGGTTGAAATCAAATCGAAAGAAGTGATTACTACCATCGGTTCGTATGCTTTGCCATCGGTGCTGCCATTTGTCGATGCCGACGATATGTCAAAAATCAGCAATCTTCGCTATTCGCCGGTTGTGCAGGTTGCCGTCGGAGTAAAAGATTCGCGTCCATTGAAATTCAACGCTTTCGGCGGATTGTTTTCTTCGAAAGACAACGAAGATTTTTTGGGAATTTTGTTCCCTTCGGCTTGTTTTGTGAACAGAAGTCCCGAAAACGGAACCCTTTTTTCGTTTTTTATGGGAGGAATGAAAAAAATCGGCATTACCGAATTGCCTGATTCCGAAATCGAGAATAAAGTACTGAAGGGATTTCATCAGAAATTGAAATTTCCGGCAACCAAAGAACCCGATTTAATTCGGATTTTTCGGCATAAATATGCCATTCCGCAATACGAAAAATCGTCGGAAGATCGATTTAGAACCGTAGAAAAACTCGAAAAGCAATACAAAGGATTGCACATCGCCGGCAATCTGCGTGACGGCATCGGAATGGGGCAGCGCATTTTGCAGGGAACATTGCTGGGAAAAGAAGTTTTGAAGTGATTTCCATATCTGAACCATACGTCCATAGAGATTTAAATCACATTAATCATAATTTGTGAATTTGCCACTCATTTGGATTGTCTGAGTATGTGATAGCCAATTACAAAAAAGAAGACAGATGAGTGATTGTTTATATAGTGTCCGACAAAAAATATACGCTAAAATGAAGGAGAACCCCTTTCGGTAATTCCCCCGGAAGGTTTACCTTTATAGTTGCAAAACAAAAAAGATAACCGACATGGGCAAAGGTACAAATTTTAGCGGACAGCCGATCTTTACACAGCTGTTAAATTTATTGGACAAGTCAAAAATATCAAAGGCCTTCAAGTAGTTGGGAGCTGATAAGTATGTGAAGCGATTCACCGGCTATAAACATATTGTTGTGATGTTGTTTGTTGCTTTCGAGGGCTACAACTCCATTCGTGAGACTGTATTGGGTCTGCTGTCCAATGCACATAGGCTCGGGCACCTTGGCCTTGATTATGTTGTCCGGCGCAGCACTCTTTCAGAGGCCGATGCCCGTCGTACACCCGATATCTTTGCCCGGGTATATTATGATACCTATCGACGTTACTCCGGTAGTTTAGCGGACGGCAGCTTGAGTAAACAGGATATGAAGCGGCTTTACATCATGGATTCGACCACGATAACGCTGTTCAAGAACATTCTGAAAGGCGTAGGGCGTAACCCTGATAATGGAAAGAAAAAAGGGAGTATCAAAGCCACACCATCATCCGTTCGGAAGATAACCGGCCATGTTTCATCCGTTATACAGAGGCCGCAAAACACGACCATCTTTTGCTAAAGGAGGTAAATCATGTGGATTACGCACAGTATGAGGTTTTCACTCGTAAAAGGATATGATACGTGACCCGAAAGGATAACGCCCTTTACCAGGCACGCAAAGAGTTCTATATCCCGGATGATGCAGATTTAGGTGTCCTGAAAGACGAACAGATTGAGCTTTCTTACGGTAAGAACAAATCTGAAAAGCATCTTTCCAGACGTATTGCCTATTGGGATTCCACCAATGGGTGACTGTTTGAGTTCATCACCAATAACATGGATCTTCCGGCAGAAGTAATCGCGCAGATTTATAAAAAAAGATAGCAGATAGAGCTGCTTTTTAAACAGCTAAAGAAGAACTTTCCTTTGAAGTATTTTCCGGGAGACAATGAGAACGCTATTATCATACAAATTTGGTCCGTTATGCCAGCCAACTTGCTACTGATGATACTCAAAAGCTAAATTAAGCGGAAATGGGCATTTCCAAACATGGTTTCTGTAATCAGACAGCACTTGATGAGTTAGATCAATGCCGGAAGCTTCTTTGAGAATCCTGAAAAAACTTGGCAGGAACTTATTGAAGAGCAAAAGGCTCGTCAAAAAGGAATGACGGATCAATATTCGCTCTTTCCTCAATGGGAGGGGGCTTACTTTTAGAAACTCACGAAAAACAGGGCTGAAAGCCCGTGAAATAGTGTCAAAAATTTAAACACCCGGTTTTACCGGACAACATATTGTTTTGGCATGGAATACATATCGGGTAAATCCTGTGAGAAAAAAGTTCTCGGATCATTATAAAACCTCAAAAAATCATTTTCTGATGTATGTCCTTTGTAAACGGAAAAAAAGTGCGCGCCTTCTTCTGCCGGATCATAGGCATTTCTCCACATTACCACCATACTTATGGTTTGACCAACAAGCGGGGTTAACAGCTGCTTGGTCCAATAATCCGTAACCGGAGATCCATTCGGATAACGGATGCCTTCTACTCCGGTTTCTGTGATCCCGCAAGGCTTTTTTATGTCTTTTGAAAATTTGCTCAGGGCATGAGCGTTAATTGTCAACGTATTGGGATTTAATCCATGATACGAATCCATTCCGACAAAATCAACATAGTCATTTCCCGGCCATCGATACAAAAAATCATTGGTTGTTTTGGGTGAATCCATTTGAGGTGAGATGGCATAAATAAAAGAATTGACTCCCTTGATGTCTCTAAGATAGTTGACCGTAAATTGCCATAAATCGATAAATTCATTTTGAGTGGTACATGAACTTCCCCACCATGACCATGTTTGTGTATGTTCATGAAAAGGGCGAAAAATTACCGGTATTATTTCTCCTTTATCGCCTTTTAGATGGGATGAAAATACAGCTAAACGATCCAGCCAACTTTTAAATCGTTTATTTGTATCGCTGCCCTCCTTAAGAATTTCCTTTACTACATCGTTGCGCGAATTATCCCACGAATCACCCCCGGTTAACGGATTATTCAAATGCATACAAGCTATGATTACTTCTCCGCGTCCATAGGCTTCCAATATAACTCTCCTTCGGATGTCATTTTCGCGAATGCTGTTTTCAGTGAGGCACCGATCATCCATAATGGGACCAAAATCGACACTGAAAACCGCAGGATAGTCTCCGCATACCTCTTTGGTATCGGAACGCCCGGCTTCATTGTACCATTTACGTCCGTACCAAAGATCATCATGATGTCCAAACATAAATCCTTTTTGTTGTATTTCCCATAAATTGGCATATAATGCTTTGGTTTCCAACGTGGCGTTTTTATCGGCCATGTATAATTCGGTTATTTCTTCCGTATTATTATTCTCCGTATTTTCAATTCCGTCTTCCGATTTTGAACAGGAAACGGTAAAAAGAATCAATAAAAATGCTAAAAGTACCTTGTCATTTTTCATTGTGCAGTAAGTAATTACTATTTGTAAATTTGAAAGATTATGCCGTCCAATCGGTTAAATTGCTTTTTGCAGTTGGAGTATTTAATTCGGTATCCACAGTATCCAAAACGCATATAATTTAATATTCAAAAGTAGTATAAACAACCAACGAATTTGCCGGCACAGTGATGATTTCTCCCTTATCCCATCGTAACGTCAAGTTATTTTCATCGGGCAACAGTACATGATCGCCTTCTGTTTTTAAGTTACCCTGTGAATAAACGAATTTTTTTGCGTGATCCAACCCGGCCAATGAAGAGTGCCGGATTTTCACTTGTTGAACTTCGTTTGAAATATTGAGTAATGCCAACATATAGTTGTTGTCTTTCCCCGAAAAAGTGGCTTTTATAGCCGGATTCCCGGTCACGCTTACCTTATATACATCAGATCCTGTGGGCATATATCGACACAACAATGACCATGCATAATACCAGGGACGAACTTTCTCTTCTTCTTTGCCAAAAAATTCTTCTCCCAATATATTCCAAAAACCCCATATTTTCAACTTTTCCGGGGATTCGTTAGCGTGCATGGCATCATCCAGCATCCAAGCGACAGACCCCGAATACCCTGCATTTATCGTTTGTATTAAAGCATCGGCCATATCTATTCCATACATATAATCGTAAACAAACAGTTGGGAATCGTCTTTCGATGCATACTTTTTTGATTGTGCCCGACTGATATTTTCTTTTTTATAGACGGAATCGGCTTCTTCCACAAATTTAAGGCCTATTTCGCCCATGACGATCTGCTTGTCTTTAGGAACTTGTTTTTGATAGGCTCGAATGATATCGCTGTATTTTCCGGAATTTACCGTAATTTTGGATGGATACGTATGAATATCGTAAAGACCAATTTCTTTCGACAAATGGGTCGCACAACTATCGATCCACCATGTTTCTTTCGTATCCCAAATCGCAATGTCGGGTCCAACCATTTTTACTTTTTTTGTCAAATTTTGATTTTCCATTTCGTCATGGAAAAAACGAAGGGCTTTTTTCCATACCGGATAACTGCCGTTAGTGGCTGCCCAATACCCGTTGGGTTCGTTTATCAAATTGTAATAGTTGATGCATGAAAACGATTTTTCATTTACCAAGTAATTCAGATAATCGACCGCATATTTGATATTCCGCTCATTTATATCGGATTCATCGATCAATCCCCAACCCCAATCACCAAACATAACCTTGACATTGCGTGATTGGCAATAATCCAAAATAGGTTTGATATTCTCAATATTCTTATCGGGGTTGAGAATTCCGTTTTCAACTAAGGAAGTGGTATTGAGCATCACTCGGATAAAATGAGGGCGCATGAAATCGAGACGAGCATATAATTTTTCCCAATCCGATGGGGATATTTCCAGTTTCACTTCTCCGTAATCCAGTTGATAGGGATCCCATTGAACACCGTTGCCGATATAATTTTTACTGACTAAGGTATCGGCATGAATCGTTACATAGGTAACATTTTTTTCGCTGTTGCAACGTACAAATGAAATGAACAGTAACGATAGAAAGAGAATGTGTTTTGTCATATTATTCATCTGTTTTTAGTGTGGAATAAAATGCAGGGAATCAACTTATCATCCCTGCATTTTTACCTGTGAATTTATTGTTTTGTCACCATTATGAAAAATTTGCGGGTTTTTTTTACAAATTTATCATAATCGGAATAAATGTGATCCCAATCATCAGTTCCGGATAGTTGGAATGAAAAAGCGTTATGAGGGATGGTTATCCAATGTTCGATATTATTACCAATGTTATCTTTGAAAAGCATATAAGTACCCGGATTTTCCAATACACTTATCGTTGTTTTTCCATCCATATCGGTAAAAGTAATCGTTCCTGCCGAATAATTTCTCACCCAATGACTTTCTCCCTTTGGAATTTGACGATAAAAATGATTTACGTCGATATCGATTCCCGGATTTTCCGGATTTTGACTGCCATTAAAGATAAAATCGGCATATTTACCATCAGGACCCGGATCGTTGACACATATTCCGGAAGTATTCCCTTCATCCGAAATTTCGGTCATGGTAAAGGTGAGGGTATTGTCACATTCGGCTTGTGGTAAATTTTCTCCTACCCAACACCATGGTTTATCCAATAAAGACAATACCGCACCTCCCCACCATTCAGGACCGGTTCCTCCATATAAGACTAAATCGTCGATGGTCCATCTCCCAATCAGTGTTTCCGAAAATTCGGTTGCATATATGGTGTATTCCCTTGTTTTTCCATTCTGTGACGTGACCGTTATCGCTGCTTTCCTTTCTGCATTATTAAAATCGAGTGTACTGCCGGGTTGGATTGAACAGGTGGCGCGGTAAGAGAGTAAAATCTTTTCCAATTCAACTTTTGATAAATCGGGTATCGCATCCACATTCAATTTAATATAAATTTCACCATTCTCCTCATCGATTCGTTGGATTTCGGCTGTTCCAACTTGATTTTTGAACTTAATGCTCAAAACAGATCGCTCATTGTTCCATTTACCTTCTTCTATATCGGCTAACGGATCTTTTACACAGGATTGTTGAAAAATGGTAACTACGATCAGACTGACAACTATTATTATCTTTTTCATATTTTTTTTATTATCTTAATTCACCATTCAAATTAATTTCGGCTTGAGGTATCGGATAAAATGTATATTGATTTTCGGTTAATCCGGCATCAACTACTTCCTTGATTTCCACAATTTTATTATAACGACGAAGGTCATACATATAATCGCCTTCGAAAGCCATTTCAAATTTTCTTTCTTTCCTTACTTCATTTCTAAAATCGGCAGTACTCAAACCCGGGCGCAAATTTCCTAAACCGGCCCGTGAACGAATGTAATTAACCAGGTTGTAGGATAGATCATTCGGACCTGCAGCTTCTGCGTAAATTAATGCTATATCAGAGTAACGGATCAAAAAAGGGCGGGTGCTTGTTTTGTCTCCTTCAAATTCAGGGTCGATATATTTACGACAGAAGGGATATAACAAATCACCGGGATATTCACTTTTTACCTGCCCGTTGGCATCATATACTTTATTCACTATCAGGTGATTTTTTCGTCTGTCATTAGCATCGTACGCGTTATAAAAATCAATCTCTGTACGATATTCTCCCCAACCATCATGCGATGGAATAAATTCATCGGTATCGCCTTGTTTCAAATAAATGGTCGCTCCATCGATATAAGGAATGAACATTTTCGATATTTTAGAATATTCTCCTTCGGTTTGTCCGGTTCTATCCATTCCCATGATGAATATTTTTTCTTTGCCCCGCGGATTTTCAACATCATATATGCTTAGTAAATTATCTTCAAATCCATACGTATTTTGCTTGGTAATTACTTCATTGGCAAAATATGCCGCACTATCGTACATTTGGGTAACGTCGCGTTTCATATCGCGATACAAAAGTACGTTGTTTTCTTTTGCGCTGGCAACATATAAATAGGCTTTTGCCAATAGGGACTGAGCTGCAACACGATCGGCACGCCCGATTTTGGGTTGTTCATAAACAGGCAATAATTCGATGGCTTTGCGGCAATCGGTAAAAATAATTCCCCATGCTTCATCCATATCGGCAGCCAAACCGGCCGAAGTCTGTTCTAACGTTTCAACAAGGCTGTAGTGCATCGGAACCAGACCAAAGTTGCGAACCAAATTAAAATAATTCCAGGCACGAAGAAAATAGGCTTCCCCTAAATATTGATTTTTCAGTTTCGTATCAAAATCTGCATCCGGCACTTTTTTGATTACTGCGTTGGCTCGGTTAATTCCGATATAGGCATATTTGAAAAAATTTTCGAGTGTTTCATTTGTTTTAAAATTGATCACTTTCCAATTATTCAAGTCTTGATTGTGTACCGACGCATCGGATTTTGTTGTTAACATTTCGGTAGGCATATCGCCAAGGAAAAATATCGATCGTGAATATTCCAAATAATTTAGCGTACCATATGCATAATTAACAGCGGCTTCTGCATCTTCGGCTGTCTTGAAAAAATTATCTTCAGAATAAAATCCGTAAGGGTATTCATCTAAATTGCAAGCCGTAAAGAGAGCGATAGAAAAAAAGATAACGAGTTTTATTTTAGTATTCATAATAATAGTGTTTAAAAAGTTATATCGATACCAAAAGTCCAATTTCTTAAACGTGGATATCCACCATAATATACCCCCAATAAATCGACTTCAGGATCGTATCCTTTAAAGTTGGTAAAGGTGTACAAATTGGAAGCATTTACATATAAACGGAGTTTTGAGGCAACTATTTTTTCGCTTGGCAACTTAACCGTATATCCCAGTGTTAAATTTTGAACGCGTAAAAACGAACCGTCTTCAATCCACCAATCGGAAAACATAACTTGCCTACCATCCCTCAAACTCGGGTATTTATTTGTAGGATTATCCGGCGTCCAACGCAAGGGTTGGTTACTAGGTTGATTAAATGCTTGTGTATTGACCACATCATTACCCACAACCCCATTTAAGAAAATCTCGGCATCAAAATTCCGCCATCGGGCATTCAGTGATAAACTGCCGGTAAAATCGGGATTGGGATCTCCAATAACATCTTTATCGTTTTCATCGACTGCGCCATTTTTATCCAAATCGACATATTTATATTCTCCGGGCATGGCATACTCACCGGTCAGTCCGGCTTCTAAGCCTTCAGCCAAGGTTTGTATGATTCCGTCTGTTTTATATCCATAAAAAACATTTACAGGGTGACCTATGGCCAATATATTGGTGTATCCCCTATACTGTTCCAAGTTATTGCCACTGTATTCGAAAAGTAAATCGGTTCTTTCATTGGTAATCAAACCCGACTCGAGTGTATTTCCTAAATCGAGTACTTTATTTTTATTTTTTGAGAAGATGAGAGTCCCAGACAACGTCCAATCGTTGTTGTCGAGAATTATACCATCGACGGTAAGTTCGATACCCCGATTTCGAAGTTTACCATCATTCACCCACATTTTATCGTAACCCGAGGAAAGAGCCAAATTACGTTCGCGTAAAAGATCATACGTTAATTTGTTATAATAATCAAACGTCACTCTCAATCTTCGATTAAAAAAAGCGAGATCAATTCCGAAATCCGATTGAGCCGTAGTTTCCCATTTTAAACCCGGATTGGGTATCCCGCTCCATACGCGATAAATCCATCCCGGTCCGGTCCATCCGGATACGTAACCCGGACCAATAGTGGTTACCCAATTGCCATCGTTGTAATATTTCCCCGTTCCGTATCTGCTCAATGTTTGATAAGGGCTTATACCTTGGTTTCCTGAAATGCCGTAGCTGAAACGAAATTTCAATTCGTCAAACAGGTTTAAATTTTTGACAAAATTCTCTTCATGAGCTTTCCAGCTGATTGCACCGGAAGGGAAAAAAGCCCATCGATTATCTTTACCAAATTTTGAGGATGCATCGGCACGGGAAGTGAATGTCAGTAAATACTTATTATTGTAAGTATAATTTATTCTTGCCAGGTAAGACAACAGTTTCGATTCGGAGTAACCGTTGCTGATCACATTTTTTTCGGGATTCCCTGCCGACATATTCTCGTTTTTCAATGCTTCATTTACAAAATCATTTGCTTGAAGATACGAACTTCGAGACATGGAATATTCATAGGAATGTCCTACCATTACACCGATATCATGTCGGTCCGCAACTAGTTTTTGGAAATTAGCATACGTCTCTGTAACAAAATTTTGTCCTTCCCAATTATTTATCACCCCTTGTCCGTTATTAAATGTACCGGCTTCGGTATATTTTTTGGGATAATAGGCGTCCTGCGTAGATTTGCCATATTTATAATTGAGTTGCGATGTTAATTGCAGCGATGGGAATACTTGCCATTCCAGGGCTGCCGAACTGATATTATCAAACATTTTCGTTTGATTTTTCCTATGATCCGAGATCGCTATGGGATGTGAGTAATCGTTGCTGCTCGTCAAATAGTAATCTCCATTTTCATCATATACAGGAAATATGGGATTTCGCCAATATGCCAAATCGTTATTGGTATTTCGGTTTCCTAAATATAAAATATCGGAAAAACGAAGATTTAGATTGTCATATAGCTTGTGATCGACTTTCAAATTAAAGCCCAATTTATCGTAATTATCCTTGATATATACACCTTGATCCGTAAAATAGTTTGCACTAAAATTAATACGGGTTCTTTCAGTTGAATTGGCAAAAGAAAGGGTCGTATTATTCGATAGAGGAGCATCTCTGAATACGAGTTCATCCCATCGGGTATTCGTTTTCCATGTGGTCATAAGTTCTTCGACAGAAGGATAATAGATACCGGTAGAGCTTACTTCTCCAACATAAAGCGGGGACAGGCCTGCATTGGTTCTTGCCTCATTATTGAGCAAAGCCATAAGAACAGGATCTCTCCATAAATTGAGTTTGGAAGTAAATTCAGACATAACCAGTTGCTGCTTGATTTGTATGGTAGGCTTTCCTATGCGCCCTTCTTTAGTGGTTACCAAAATGACACCGTTTGCTCCCCGAGATCCATAAATTGCAGAGGCTGAAGCATCTTTTAGAATTTCTACCGATTCGATATCAATTGGATTTATTTGTTTCAAATCGCCTGCTTCACCTAAGGGGAATCCATCTACAACAATTAACGGAGAATTTGAACCTCGCAGCGAACTGGCACCTCTGATACGTACTATTGAGCCTGCACCAGGATCTTGCGAAGAATTTACAATTTGTAAACCGGCTGCGCGTCCTTGCAATAATCCTTCGATGGAATTGGCCGGAATATCTTTAACAACATCGGTTTTTATACTTGCAACCGATCCTGTGAGGTCGCTCTTTTTTACTGTTCCGTATCCCACGACCACAATTTCCTGCAATTGCAAATTATCCACCAGAACCACATCAATTCTTGATCTGCCTTCAATCGGTATTTCTTGTGACTGAAAACCGACGTAGGAAAATTCCAAAACGGCATTTTTTGGCACACCTTTCAGACTGTAAAAACCGTTAATATCGGTGGCAGTACCCATGGGTTCCCCTTTCACCTTTACTGTTGCCCCTATAAGAACTTCTCCTTGACTGTTCTTAACGTACCCCGACACATTTATCGGATCACCCTCTTGTTCGATAGAGGCAAAGGTAACATGAGGAGTAATCCAACACAGCATGATTGCCAGGCAATAAAATAATAATAAGGATGGTTGTTTTTTTCTTTTCATTTTCATGTTCATTTTAAATTATCAGCGGTTACTAAACAATAGACGGATTCTATTTTCCAAAAGTAGATATTTCTATCATCCTTTCATTCAAATAATTTGCTAATTAATTATACTATTTTGAATAAGATAATTTTTTTTCTGAATATTATACTTGGTCCACTTTATGTCGATTTCCGGTATTAATTGTACTATCTATTTTGCAAGCTGCTAAGTAAATAATCGATCAATTCGCGAACGGAGCATGTAGCTAATCCTACGTATTTATCGGAACAACCGTAATACACATATAAAGTATCGTTAACAATAACGTTCCCAGTTGGGAATACGCATCCTTTATAAAACCCATCAAACTCATAGTCGAATTCGGGTTCTAATATAAAATCGTTGGTTTTGGCTATGATTTTGAGAGGATTATTTAAATCGAGCAATAATGCTCCCACACGATAACAACCTAATCCGCCTTTATCGACCCCATGATACAAGAACAACCATCCTTTATCCGTTTTTAAAGGGGGAGCGCCTCCACCCACTTTTTCCTCCCAGGTACCTTTTCTTCCTGTTAGAAGCAGATGACTGTCTTTATTTTCCCAGTTCAGCAGATCATCAGAAAATTTAATCCAAATGGACGGATATTCAACACCATACGTTTCGCCGACATATTGTTTTGGGCGGTGAATCATCACATATTGATTATTAATTTTTTCCGGAAATAAAATAACGTCTCGATCATCAAATATGGGTGAAGTAATACGGCCTAATCTCCTGAATGAGCGGAAATCATTGGTAAGAGCCAGCCCCGAATTGGCCAAATTATATTTTAATACTTGAGGGGCTTCATTATCGCATTCCGGAAATAAGACCTCATCATGACCAAATTCCCAATATTGTCCCGGATGAAAAGGACGGTATGCATAAGTGATATAGTACGTATTTCCAAACTTTACTATTCGTGGATCTTCAACACAACCTGCATCGGGACCATCCGGACTAGGGGAGAAAACAGGCAAATTGGATTGACGATCAAAATTTATACCATCATTACTTGTTGCCAGTCCAAAACGAATAACATGTTCCTTGTCATTTCCCGCTGCCCGGTATAGCATATAAAATACACCTTTATCGTAATAAACCCCCGGATTACAAGTAACTAGGGATTCCCAACTGTTTTCAATTTTTGGACTTAGAATCGGATTTCCTTCAAATTTTTTTAATTTCATACCTCATTCTTATATTTGATTATTAAAACTTATTATGTGTTTATCTAAATATGAGCCATATTAAAGCACAGATTATCAATAATATAATAGACCACGCTAAATAATTTTTATACCAAGCTCCATCTTTCAGTGAATAATATTCTTCAATAAAATCTTTTTTAGAGAATGTGGTATTTGTTAATTTTTCACTACTAGGTTTCGATGAAAAAAGACTGGTGATATATATTAATATCAAACTAAACATGAAGAGAAAGGGGACAATTAAAAGAAAATGCAGGTTGCCAAATATATGTGTTTTGAAAAACAATAAGAGCACAGCGACACCTAATCCGCCCATTAATCCGATAAATGCACCATTGGCATTGGTCCGTTTGTTGAATACACCTAATATGAATGCTGCCACAATGGGCGGGGAAATATAGGAGAGCATTTCTTGATAATATTTTAATAATGAACCGAATTTTCCAATTTGAGGTGCCCAAACAGCTGCAATTAGTATTACTATACAAGAAGTAATCTTTCCAATTTTAACTAAATTCTTTGAATCGGATTGTTTGTTAAATTTCGAGTAAAAATCCATGGTAAATAGTGTAGATGTAGCATTCATGATTGCGCTTAATGTCGATATTAAAGCAGATAGTAATGCGGCTAATGATATACCCAGTAAACCAACAGGCATTAAATTCAATATCATGGAAGGGTAAACCATATCGGGCTTTTCCAAGCCCGGAAATAAGTTTCCGGCAATTACTCCGGGAATAGCGATAATAAACAATGTACTAATGGTTAAAAACCCTGTCAAAATAATCCCTCTGCGGCCTTCATCAATCGATTTGGAACTTAAAACACGTTGTACCAATGTTTGATTATTCGCCCAAAAATAAATTCCCAATATCGGCATTCCCACTATAAGTCCCGGCCATGGTGTTGCAGGATCATCTAAAGGACGTATAAGTTTCGTTAAGATGTTATTGTTTTGAAACAGCTCTGCGAAATAATCTCCCCCTTGGATAAAACAAAAATAGGTTAATAAAACGGAACCTAATATAAGAATAATGGCTTGTATTAATTCGGCATTAATGGCTGATGACAATCCTCCCGGAATGGTGTAAGAAGCGGCTATCAACGCAAATATGATAACGATCAATTGGAGATCGGCAACAGGGAAAATGAGTTTGATAATAAGAGCTGCGGCATACAGTGCACCGGCTGCATCAAGAAAAATATTTCCAATAATACAAATTGCTGAAAAATAATATCTTGAACGTTCGTCATAGCGTTTTTCTAAAAATTCGGGAATGGTGAATACTTTCGATTTTATATAGAGAGGTAATAAAAATATGGCAAAAAATACCATAACGACAACCCCTGTTAAATTGTAGTTAAAAACAGCCAAGCCTGTGTGGTATGCGTCACCTGATTGACCGATGAGTGTTGTACTCGAAATGCTTGCCGCAAAAAGTGATAATCCCACAATCCACCATGGCATGGAACGTCCTGCCAGAAAATAGGATTGCGAATCGGCACTTTTGCCCTTTTTTAAAGCCCACCAAATGATTGCACCTAAATAAACAAATACGATGATTACGTCGATGATTCCAACTGAAATTGTTTTCATATAATCGCTGTTCGCTTTTATTTTTGTGGAAGCAAAAGTAGGGAAAAACATGACAATATTTTTGCATTATTTTGTTTTATAGTTATATTATTTTGAATAAAATCGTGCATTTTCATTATTATTTATATATTTGCCATAGAAAAATGTTTTAATGATGAAGGAGATACAAAAAGAAATAACCCCTATTTCCGATAATGATTTATTTATCGTGTTGGATCATCCGAATGCTATGTTTGATTATCCGGTTCATTATCATTCTGATTTTGAAATCAATTTAGTATTGAATACCTATGGCAAACGAATCGTGGGAGATTCTGTGGAAGAATTTGATGGGCTTGATTTGATAATGATAGGTCCAAATGTGCCTCATGCATGGAAAGGAGAAATCATAAAAGGCAATCACGTCATCACAATTCAGTTTTCGGATCAAATTTTGAAATTGCCCATCTTGGAAAAACGATTATTTGTTCCAATCAAACAATTGCTCTTTGATGCTCAGCGAGGCTTGGATTTTGCAGAATCTTCAAAAAAAATTGTAAGTGAAAAAATTCTTCGCCTTACCAAAATGCAAGGATTCCATACAGTGCTTGAATTTTTTTCAATACTTCATGATTTATCGGTTGCCGATAAACGTGTTTTGGTGAGTAATCAATTTGACAGTTCTTCTATTATTCAAACCACGAAAAGCCGCAGAATTGCAAAAGTATGCGATTATATCGAAAAAAATTACGATAAGGAAATTAAACTAAATGACGTAGCGGAATTAATAGGTATGTCAGAATCTGCATTCAGTCATTTTTTTAAGAAAAAGACAAATTGTACTTTTATAGAATTTCTTACCAATATCCGGATTGCCCATGCTTGCCAAATGTTAACGGAAACGACTTCAAATGTTGCTGAAATTTGCTACTCGTGTGGATTTAATAACATGTCGAATTTTATAAGAATATTTAAAAAGAAAAAGGGAAGGACACCCAATGAATACCGAGCATTTATTTCACAAATGCTGATAAAATATTAGTGAAAGTCGCTATAGTCTCATTTGAAGCGACTATATTTAATAACTGATTAATATATTTATTTTTAATTAAATCCTTAACCCAACTTTCCAGTACCCTCTTTCATTGCGTTAAATTTTAGTTAAAGTCACAGCTATTTTCGAGGGTTAAAACGTTAAAACAGTCAGGTAAAAAACATAAGTAATTGAAATTCAACAAGTGTTTTTTAAAACCATTTTGTACTCCTCCCGCAGATTTGGCAAAACGCCATAGAATACAGACCTTTGCCATCATGTATTTCGATTTGTCCGTCCACCACAGTCCGGTAACGAAAATGCCCGAATCGTATTTTCGCATCAAGGAAAGCTACCGCGATTTTGCAGGAGTAAACCGCACTCGTATCCTGCTTACTCCCGGCTTTATCCCTGAACCGGACAGTGAGCAGCGCAAACAGGTAGCCACGCTGCTTACCTATTGGAAAGACAACCGCCGTCAAGCCTCTGTTTTTGCCATAGAAGAAGATTACGAACCCGTTGTGGTTGAATTTGCCCGCAAGTATTGGTTACAGATACAGGAGAAAGGTACCCTTGATATACCGGTTGAAAATAAAAAGTCCGCAAAAGGAACTTAAAGAACGTTCGATGAATGAACTCTTCAGTAATCGTTTTGAGGAATCGTTACAAAAGATAGAGGCATCACTGCATAAAAAAGGTGGCATAAAGAGATACGACCGCGTATTGATGCGCATCGGACGGGCGCAGGAGAGTTATCCCTCCGTTCATCGGTTCTACCGGATTGACATTGAAAAAGATGAAAAAGAGGTGGTAACAGCCATGCAATGGGTCAAAAAACGGGAGTGCGACATGGATGCCGATTCGGGTACCTATTTTCTGCGTACATCGGTTGAACGATTGGACGAAAAAACTACCCGGGATTATTACAATCTTATTCGCGAAATTGAAGCGACTTTTCGCTGCCTGAAAACGGATCTCGACCTTCGTCCCATCTATCATCAAAAAGATGAATCTTGCGAGGCTCACCTGTTTTTCGGATTGCTCTCTTATTGGGTGGTGAACACCATCCGACATCAACTCAAACAAAAGGGAATCAGACATCATTGGACGGAACTGACACGGATCATGTCCACGCAAAAAGCAGTGACAACTACGGCGGTGAATAAGCCGGGGGAGAGGGTTACATTCCGCAACTGCACGTTACCGGAGAGCAAGGTCGCCGAAATATACGATGCCCTGAATTATCAACATCAGCCATTCAAACGACGAAAAATTTGTACTCCCCAAACTTACCCGACCGAATATTCATCCTGCTGTACGGCAATAAGTTCGGCCTGATGCGTGGAAAGTTGGGTTAATGAATTGTTTAACAAAGTTGATCCCGAGAAAGAAATTCAGGCAACGATTACTCCCCAAATCTATTTGGGTTGGAGAATTCCCAAGCGGTACTCCTGTGATTTCAGAATGCAATTTTTCAACATCGAAAAGCAATACAAAGGATTGCACATCGCCGGCAATCTGCGTGACGGCATCGGAATGGGGCAGCGCATTTTGCAGGGAACATTGCTAGGAAAAGAAGTTTTGAAGTAAAAGTCTTTCACATTCGGTAATTCCATTCTCGACGAACAAATTTTTCGACTCGAATCGCCTCGATTCGAGCTATGTCTTCTTTGGTTAACGACGAAAGAGCATCCAAACCGAAACAGGCTAACAGTTTTTGCGAAAAGATTGCAAAAAAATCATTCGCCGGAGGCGCCGAAAAGCCGTTTTTGAGAAGATAAGATCGAAGATTCTTGACAGGGCTGGGCACAGATTTTGATGCTTTCGCGATAAAGTTGGGATGTGAAGGAGACAAAACCCGCTGCAACATTGCCAAATCGGTATCGTAAAGTAACGTTCCGTGATGCAACTCACGATTCTTTGAAACATGCGATGCCGTACCCGAAACCTTAAAACCCTCCATCCAAAGGTCTCTTCGCTTTCCCAATGTTACAGGCAGATGCATCGATGCAAGCACTTCGATAATCGGGGTTAAAAAATCCGTACCCAGAGGATGCTCTGTCTTGTCCGATATAAAACAATAATTAAGATTGCCCTCATCATGAAAAACTGCCCCACCACCGGACAAACGTCGAAAAACACGAATTCCGTTCTCGATGCAGAAATCCATATCCACTTCATTGATAACTGCTTGATTCAACCCGATAATCACGCTGGGTTCATCCACATAAAGCAACGCAAAATCTCCTTCATTTTCTGTCAGAAGATACTGTTCGGCGGCAAGATTAAATGACGGATTATTGGATGGAGAAAAAATGACTTTCATAGTTGCAAAAATAGAAAAAACGTCCGAAAAAATGGTTTTATCGAACGTTTTTGAATATAAGGATTCAATACCACTTACTTCACGTTGAAAGCCACACGAAGCTCTTCGATTTCCTCGTCTCCGATCGGTTTCAATTCGCCGATTGCATTAGCCATCACAAGCGAATTTGCCGAAAATTCGGCCACTTCAAGATAATCGAAAGTATTCAGGAGTTTGTCTCCGGTTACGAAAACACTGTCATTTTCGACCAGGATTACCCGATGGTGATTGAACATTTCGGCAACCTTGTCAATTTCGTTGTAAAGTAATCCGAAAGGAATCGAAGGAACATCCTGAAGAAAAATCCAACTTTCGGGAATGGTTCTGACATCGAATTTGGTTCCACTTACCGCATGCGCCATCAGATTGACAGGCTGGGTGCAGATAATGGAGTTGATGTGCGGATTGAGTTGAAAAATGCGCTGATGCAATGCTACTGCACGACTGGGAGTCTTGCCCGCCTCGGCCATTCCGTTCTTTATCTGAACAATATCTTCGGGCATGATATCCCAACGTGCCACATCACGCGGAGTAATCAGAAAATCGTCTCCTCGCCAACGAACGGAAACCGTTCCATAGGTAGAAATCATCAACTGCTGATCGCACGCCCTGCGGATAATATTTACCATTTCGGTACGTATGGCTCGTTCGTCCGACGGATAATTAATATCCATGAAATGAGGTACGTTGACCGGAATATGTTCAGAGTATCGCGACACATCCTCGTCTGTCAGATAATTGACCCCGCCAAGACGTTTTGCATTCAGAATCGTTCGGCAACAGAACTCGAGTGTTTCGAAACGTTGATAGGCATCCATCATGTTCGTTCCACCCAATACAACGCCATGATTTTCCATAATCACTGCCTTGAAACGTGTGTCTCGAAATTCATTTGCAATTTTTCGTCCCAAGTCTTCACTTCCCGGACAACCATAAGGTGCAAATCCAATGTCGCCGCAAATATTATGGGCTTGGGGAACAATCTTGGTGTCGGGCACTACGTGTGCAATGCTGAATGCCACCAATGCAGGCGGATGTGCATGGATGATGGCCGTCAGTTCGGGACGTGCTTCGTAAATCGCTTTATGAAACGGATATTCCGACGAGGGTTTGTGAGGTCCGATCACAGTTCCATCTTTTTTCACACACATAATGTCCTTGGTGGTCAAATTTCCCTTATCGACGCCGGAAGGAGTAATCCAGATATCGCCATTTTCGTCGCGGATGGAAATATTTCCACCTGAAGTGGTGGTCATTCCACTCCGATAAATACGTCCGATGATCACGCAGATTTGCTCCACGGGATGCATCAGGTTAACGTTCAATTGTTTCATTGAAAAATTATTTTGAATTTTGTAACGACGGATGATTGTTCAACAGAAACGTCTCCGCTTCAACGCTCCACAAACCTTTATGGCGCTTGCAGATTTCTGCCAGACTTTTGAAGAAAGAATCGGTTTTACCCAATTCGGCAAAATCGTCGATGGCCGTAAGCGGCATTTCGATGTGCGTATAAATCAATTTTTTCCCTCCCGGAATTTCAGGCAGGTGATTTGTAGCTTCGGGCACAGCATTTAATCCCCCGATGTGCGTAACCAAGCCGGCCGGATCGAGACCTCGGCTCATAATGTCCAAAGCTTCTACCATATCGTCGTTGTTTCCACCACTCGTTCCCACGATATGTGTATAGGCGTAATGCACGTTGTAGAAATTGAACATTGCGCTGAAACTGGGATCGCTCGGACCGGCAAAAAAATTGAGACATCCGTCAAATGAGAGAATGGCATCGCCTTGTTCCACTACCGGCCGCACGGGTGCAAACACAAATACATCATTGAACCCAGTTCCACCACTAATCGCTCGCAATTCCTCAACGGGATTTTCCAACGCACCGGTGTTGACATAACGCAAATCGATACCCCGTGAAGCGGCAAATTCGACGGTATAAATGGATGCAGCCCTGTCGAGGCGTACCTGATTGACGTCGGTAACCACAAGCAATGCGGGTTTGCGATCTTCGCGATGGAGCACATAGTTGATGGCGGCCAGTCCCATCGGCCCTACTCCGGCCAGAATAGCCATTTTGCCGCCATCCACAATTTCCATTTTGTGCACGTAACTTCCCGGCGTCGTATGATAGTTGGCATGCATTGCCCCTATGACACATGAAAGCGGTTCGGACAACGAAGCGGGGTAGAATCCTTCGCCGTGAAAAGCGAGCAGACAATCTTTCTCCATCACTTCGTTGGGAATGACGACGTAGGTGGCATCACCGCCAATATATTTGTAACTGTAGCCGGGAGCACTCAAAATACCTACAGGTCCATTTTCGTAATACAGTGCGGGCTGTATCGAAAACTTGTCGCCGGGTTTGAATTTGTGTGCCCATTTCGCGCCTACTTCCAATAATTCTCCTGCAAATTCATGTCCGATGATCACCGGATTATCGGCAACATCTTTCGGAACTCTTTTGTGATCGGCTCCCTGTGAAGAAGCCTTGTATGACGACATACACAAGGAATCGGAAACTACTTTGGCCAGGATTTCGTCATCCTTGATTTCGGGCAATTCAAACTCTTCGAGACGAAGATCTTTTTTGCCGTATAATCTGACTGCTTTTGTTTTCATATTTTCAGAACCAAGAGTCAAGAGTCAAGAGTCAAGACATTAACCAAACTTCTTTTCTTTAGATTCCCGGATTTTTATTTAATTTAATTTTTCCTTAAAACCAATACTCATTTTTTGAAATTCACTCAATTTTTCTTCTAAATAATTATATATGCGAATCAGTAGTTGAAACTGATTGCGAGTTTATGTAGTTAAAGTATTTAAAATCAATAAAATAAATGCGCTGAATATTTGCTCAATCCGCTGAGAATCATTAACTTAGAAGAATAAAACCCATTATTTTTCAAGTATGATTCCCAGCGAGAAAGAGTTTAAACTGATACAGATTTATATGTATATATGTGATTTATACGACGAGGAATTGAAATATTATTGCCAAAGATACAGCAATAATTCCAATCCCGCTTTCACAGACCAGGAAATAATGACAATTTACCTGTTTGCAGGACACTGTCAAAAGTATTTCCGGATCAAGGATATATACAATTTTGCATCAGAATATCTTTCCTCATGGTTTCCCAAATTACCTTCATACCGGACCTTTAATCTCAGGTTAAACCGTCTTAATGAAGCCTTTCGGGTATTATCCACCAGATTGATATCTTCATTCATGCCGGCTGATTGCAATAAGGGCATATCCCTTGTCGATTCCCTTCCCATAATAACTTGTGCGGGTAGGAACAGGCAAGGAAAAGTGGCCCGGGAAATAACCGCCAAGGGATATTGCTCAACAAAGAACATGTATTGTTACGGGTTGAAACTTCATGCGCTGACCCTGCGCAGGGAGGGAACAATCCCCTTTCCGAAATCCTTGATGGTCACTCTTGCCGAAGATAATGATCTGACGGTTTTTAAACAGGCCTGGGGTGATTATATCTCCGATACCGTAATTTTTGGAGACAAGATATACTCCGATTTTGAATACTTCAACGATGATAAAAAACAAAAACAGAATATTGAAATGTATACTCCTGTCAAGGCAATTAAGGGACAATCCGAACAGGAAAAGCAGCGCCAAAAAGCTTATAACGACTTGTTCTCTACGGCTGTTTCCAAAATCAGGCAACCCATAGAGTCATTCTTCAACTGGTTGAATGAAAAAACAACTATTCAAAGAGCACAAAAAGTAAGATCCACTAAAGGTTTACTTGTTCATACGATGGGCAAAATTGCCATCGCTTTCATTTATCTAATTTTTTAAATACTGATTCGCATTATATTTATCTTTATATGAAAGATTTAGCGATACAATTAATTCTGTCTCCAATTCAAATGTTGAACCAAGTGATATTTCGAGAAATTGGGCAAAATCTTTATTGCCGGACTTCGCCGAACCTTCGGCAATATTGGTAGGAATAGAGACTGCAGCTCTTTGCATTTGCGAAACCGGTCCGAAACGTTCCGTTTGGGGAAACGTATTCACAAGTCGGTAGATATCAGAGACAAAAGCCACCGATTTATTCCCAATATCCAATTTCTTAAAATTATGCATTTCAATTTTCTCTTGGTTCTTGAATCTTGCGTCTTGATACTGCTGTCTAAGACAACATCACCTGCCCTCCCGTGATCGGAAGTGCCTGCCCCGTTTCTCCACACTGCTCCATCAAATACAGTACACCTCTGGTAACATCGGCCGGCGTGCACCCTTTTTTCATGGGAACTTGTGAGAGGTAATATTGGCGAACATCTTCGATAGTTTTTGCGCCGGGAACTTTGCCTGCCTTGAGATATTGCAGAAATAACCCATTTTCGGGATTGCTCCAAAGCGGACCCTCGTAAAAATTGCCCGGACAAATACTGTTGACCTTGATGCGGAACGGCGCCAGTTCGAGAGCAAACGACTGTGTAAGGCCGATTCCTCCGAATTTGCCACCGGCATAAGCAAAATTGGCTTTGCTGCCTCTTAATCCCGATTTGGAATTGATTTGGATAATGTCGGCATAATAATCTTTTGGTGCAAACCGAGTTTGCAATTTCAGGATGCGGCTCACGACCTTTACGCCATAAAAATATCCGTAATAATTGATTCGGGTAACAAAATCGAACGTTTCGGGCGACATTTCGTCGAGACTCCCTGCACGCAATACCCCCGCATTGCTGATGTAGCAGTCGATGGCGCCAAAACTGCAAACTGCATCCTGTACCAAACGTTCGAGACTTGAAATATTCGTTACATCCGTTTTTACGAAAACGACCCGATTGCCGTTACAAAGCGTATTTAATTCGCCGGCTGTTTTTTGACCTGTCTCTTCGTTCAAATCGGCTACCACAATATTGGCACCTTCTTTCACCAGACAACGAGCGATGCCTTCGCCAAAGCCTTGCGCCGCACCCGTAATCACGATGGTTTTGTTTTCGGCGCGACCGTTCGATGTTGCGGTTGACACACTTCGACGGTAATTTTCGACTTCCCAATGATCGATGAAATCGATTTGAGTCTGCGTCATGGGATGTGCTCCACCAAACGATTGCGAAAGATAAGCCACTTTCATGGCATCTTCAAACACGTCGAGGATGGTTTCACACTGCCGGGCATTGAGGCCGGCGGCAATAAGTCCGATTCCCTTCATCAGCAAAACATGCGGATGATAGCCATATTTTTCAATAAAAAACGGGATTTTTCCCCCTGCTTCTCGAAGTAAAGTTTCTTCCGAATCGCTGTCGAAGAACAAATAATTCGATTTGCCATACACAATTTCGTCAGGAGTGAAAGGTTTTACAATCAGTTGCCGGTTTTCGACGTTCTCCGAGAAAAATTCAATGAGTGCATTGTTGCGGACTTTCAGGGTTTTCAGTCCGTTGGACGAAAGCATCATCCTGACAGCAGGAATCACCTTCTCTACATCTCGGCTCGGGAGCGTTTCGTCCGAAGGAAGCGATTTTTGTACCGATTTTTCGAGTGTGCCGAAAATATCGGAATAAATATTCCCGATTTCTTCGATGGCATCGGCAGCCACAAATATTCCGTGATTTTGCAACCAGATGACATGGGGTTCTTCGTTGTAGGCAGCACGAAACGCTTTGATTTTTTCTTCTACTTTTTTAAACAACACGTAACCCGGATCGGTATATTCCACATAAAGCGCTTTTTCGCCGAAAAGCTTTTTCAGACCGGATTCGGCTTGTTTCGAACACATCAGCGCATTAACGAGCGTGGGATGCAAATGCACTACGAAAGCGTATTCGATGATGTTGTGCATCGAAGTTTCTACCGACGGACGCTTATCTTTGGTAAGCGTTGCGGCAGCCAGATCGTTTTTCACCTCTTCCTCGCGCTGCGCGACATCGTCGCTGTATTTCTTTTCGGACATCGGACGAAGCTTTGTCCTGTCGAGCACGGCAAATCCTTCTTCGGTAATGGTTGCCAACGACGCACCACTTGCTTTTACCCAAATTCGATCGGCATTTTTATATGAAGTATTTCCTCCCCCTGCAATCACATACCGACTGTCTCGGCCATAAAATTGCGATATTTCTATCAGTTGCTCTATCTCTTTCATTTTTATTTTTTTACCACTTATGCTAAGTTTCTCTAATTTTTTGTGCTTCTTCGTGCCTTTGCGTCTTCGTGGCGCAAAATGCTTTAATCCAAATCACAAAACCCGATCAATTAATTCTTTTCCCAAATTCACAAATTCGTAACGTTTGGAACGATCGGCAAAACCGTTTTCGTCCACAAAACCGCGCAAACCTTGTTTTACCAAATGCTGATGCGCAGCAATTACACAGGCACCCTCGTAGTTGATTTTTTTCAATTTTTCCGAAAGCGGAATTCCATTTCGGGTCGAAAGCAAAATCGGCTCCATAGCCGGTGTATTGTGTTCACTTCCGAAAGTAACCACAAAGCCTTGATCATAAAGATATTCGGCATATTTTTCGAGTAAGTGCAGATCGTTTCGGGTCGAAATAAACTCTACCGAATGAAATCCTCTTTCGGTAAGTTGACGAGAAACTCGCTCCAAATCGTTTTCAAAATCGGTATAGTTACCTTTTGCATCGTCGGCCAGAAACGGATAAGTAGGAATTCCCCCGCCGGCCAGAATAATGTTGCAAACCGACTGAACGGGAAGAAACGCCGTCGTTTCTTCGGGGACGAATGCAGCGCCACCGGCCTTGAGCAAATTCGAACGAATTTCGTTTTCCACACCTGCCCAATCGTCCACTGAAGATTTCAACGGTTTCCCGTCGAAAAGCAGTTCAAAAACCGATTGGATTTTAATTGCATCGTTTTGGCAATATTCGTAAACCTTCATCCGAAGCGCCTTTGCCAAATGTCGTTCGCGGATCAATCCTTTCGTCAGTTCGCGAACAATTTGGTCGAAATCGAGCGCAAAGCCGATTTTTTTCTGCTCGAGCACTTCGTTGAGCTTGGAGCACATTGCCTTCACCTGTCTGTTGGAAGCTTCGCGAACAGCCTGCAATTGTGAGTCAAACGGTTCATTGAGGCGGAAAGGTTGATGTAAACCCTTACCGCTGATGTACGTACGACCCGGATTAGCCGGATCGTTCACACGCAAACCGGTTTTTTGGTCATCCTCGTTCAAAGCAATAAATTCGATTCCGAAAAGCGGATACAGCCTTCTTCTACTACAGCCATCATTCCACTCGTCGTATCCGGCCGTCGTGTAAAAATCGTTGATCCCTACGACTTTCACATTTTCGGCAGCAGCTCTGTCGAGCGCATCGTCGATATCGCGAAAAGCGCTAAAGGAATAGGGCGTATGAAGATGGGCATTCACATTGGCAACTGCCTCACCTCGATCGTTTGAAGAACGATCTCGAAAGAAATTATTTTCCAATTCCGTATTCATTTTTTAATGGATCGGGGGCTATTTTGCCGATCGTTGAACGACAATCATTTTTGTGATCTTACATGAAAAATGCAATATCGATTCGCGTACCTTGTGTCTCGGTGTCTTCGTGATAAAAAATAGCCACAAAGACGCTAAGGCACAAAGCAAACACAAAGCTTACTTCTTTATTTCCGACTTCTCTACTTTTGACTTCTCTAATCTTTTCATTCCTTCACCTTTTCGCGTTCGATGAACTGCGTTTTGTTCGCACTCTCGATGGCTTTCAAGGCGATATCTTTCACCGTTTTTTCCGAAACATCCACTTTAGCCGATGCTTCTTTCAATTGCTGTTCCATTTCCTTGATTTTGGATTGAAGTGTCTGAATCTGATGATCTTTCAGATTGATAATTCCCTGAACTTCTTTCTCGCGAAGTTCTTTTTCGTAAGCATAAACAGACTGCAATCTTTTCTCGGTCTCTGCCTGAGCTTTTTGAACGGCTTCGGACAATCTCGATTCGAAATTTTCCGCTTGTGCCCGAAGAGATGCGAGCTCGTTTTCGCTCTCCTTCAACTGTTTTTCGCGTTCGGCAACTTCCTTTTCGAATGCAATCTTCCGTTCCTTTAACTCAGCCTCCTGACGGTTTTTCATCTGAAGATATTCATCTTCTTCCTTTTTTCGCTTTTGCTGCGTAGTGTAGGCATATTCCTCTTCCTCGCGGCGACGCATTTTGGCAAGATTTTCTTTTTCCGCCTTCAGCACAGCCTCATGCTCGGCCTTCTCTTTTTCCCATGCCGCGCGGGTTTGTGTGATTTGCGAAGACAACTCCTCTTTTCGGGCATCCATTTCCTGTTCGAATTGCTCTTTCTGCTCTTTCTGTGCCAAAAGGATAGCCGAAAGCGAATCGGCATTTACCGAGATGCCATACAGATCATCAAGTCGTTTTTCCTCAATTCGAATGGCATTTTGAATCGTTTCGAGTTTCTTACGCTCGTCAGCCAATTCTTTTTCGATAATTTCGAGTGCAGCGACAAATTCCGATTTAATTTTCGCAATTTGTGCTTCAATATCGCCTTCGGTCGTTTTGGTTGCCTTTTCTACCGTTTGCACATCCTGCTTTCGCTGTTGAACTTCTTTGGGATTGTCGTTCGATTTTTGCTCCACTTTTTTCAACAGTTTTTCGTAAGCCTCCAAAATCTGAGCTTTCGTATTTTTTTCGGATACCGGCTGTTCCATATTTACATAAAATTTTTAGGGTGAAACAATTACTTTTATTAATATCCAGTTTTTTTGAACTGTCACAAAAGTAATATAAGTAATTCAAAATTATTCTTTTAGATTCCTTTTTTCGCTCTTCTTGCCATTTCACCATCGGTGAAGTTCTGCGACGGAATATATCCTTGGAGCGGCTGGATACGCTGGTGAATCATATCGAGAAACCAACCGGGTTGCGGGAAAAAAGCCGTTTCGAGTTCGTGAGCCGGAGTGATCCAGTTGCGCGATCCCAACACACACACCGGAGCATCGAGATAATCGAAGCAGAGTGAACCGATATTGGCAGCCAAATCGTTGAGGAATGAACCTCTTGCACATGCATCACTCGCGACTATTATTTTCCCTGTCTTTTTCACCGATTCGATTACTTTTTCATAATTAAAAGGAACCAACGACCGTGCGTCAATGACTTCGGCACTCATGCCATATTTTTCTTCCAACTCACGGGCAGCTTCCAAAGCTTGATACAATGTATAGCCGATCGTAAGAAAAGTGATATCTTTTCCTTCTTTTTTGATATCGGGTTCGCCCAATGGAATTTCGTAATATCCGGTCGGTACTCCACCTTTGTGAAACTGTTCACCAATATCGTAAATGCGTTGACTTTCGAAGAATACAACCGGATCGGTTCCCTGCAAGGCGGCATTCATCAGCCCTTTGGCATCGTAAGGTGTAGCGGGAAAACAAACTTTGATTCCCGGAATATGTGTCAAAAGTGAAGACCAATCCTGCGAATGTTGAGCGCCATATTTCGAACCGACTGATACGCGAACTACAACGGGCATTTTCAGCACATTTCCACTCATGGCCTGCCATTTGGGCAATTGATTGAAAATTTCGTCGCCTGCGCGTCCCAGAAAATCGCAGTACATCAGTTCGGGGATAACACGTCCGCCACACATGGCATATCCGACGGCCGTTCCAATGATCGAAGCCTCGGCAATAGGTGAATTGAAGAGCCGATGATATGGCAACGCCTCCGTCATGCCGACATACACGCCATAAGCACCACCCCAATCACGATTCTCTTCACCGTAGGCAATAAGGGTGGCATCCTTATAAAACCGATCCATGATGGCTTCAAAAATGGCGTCGCGCAACTGAAACTGCTTCATCTTGCTGAAAGGTTTGCCTTCGGCATCGAATGCAAAACGCTCTTTGGCAGCAATCTTCTTAACCCGCGGATTTTCCTCCAAAGGCATCAATACTTCCGGCTTCGCATCGGAGAAAGAATCTACCGAGCCGTTCGAAAACATCAGGTCGCCGATCAGCTCGGGATTTTTCATGCGTGGCGAAATATTGTCATCGATAGTTTTCAAAAACAACTCGTAAATGAGGGTTTTTACATCGTTCCACACATTATCCAAATCGGTTTGCGCAGCCACTCCGGCCTCAATCATCTGCTTGCCGAACGAAGCAATGCAATCGTGCTGTTGCCAAGCCTCGACTTCTTCTTTTGTCCGATACGAAGAAGCATCAGATGACGAATGTCCGCTATAACGATACGTAAGTACATCGAGCAAAACAGGACCGTTTTTTTCTTCGATAACTTTCCGTTTTCGTTTATAAGCATCGATTACGGCAAGCGGATTATACCCGTCCACGCGCTCAGCATGCATCTGTTCGGGATTAACACCGGCGCCGATGCGGGCAGCAATGCCGTAACCCATTGTTTCGCCACAAGTTTGTCCGCCCATACCGTACTGATTGTTCATGATATTGAAAATGATAGGCAATCCGCCTTTCATATCGCCTTCCCAAAGCTGCTTGAACTGATCCATAGCCGAGAAAGTAATTCCTTCCCACACGGGGCCACAGGCAAGTGCAGCATCGCCGATATTGGCAACCACCAAACCGGGTTTGCGATTAACTTTCTTGAACAGCGCTGCACCAACGGCAATATCGCCCGAACCACCTACAATGGCATTGTTGGGATAAACGCCGAAGGGCGTGAAAAATGCGTGCATCGATCCGCCCAACCCTTTGTTGAAGCCCGTCTCGCGCGCAAATATTTCGGCCAGCGTTCCATAAACCAAAAATCGGCGAGCGAGCTCTTTTGTGGTTCCGTTGAAATCTTTTTGAACGATTTTCAAAATGGTTCCGTCGAAGAAATTCTCCATGATTTGCATCAATTGCTCATCGTCGAGTTTGTGAATTGCCGACATCCCTTTTGCAAGAATTTCTCCATGCGAACGATGACTCCCAAAAATGAAATCTTCAACAGTAAGTGTCCAAGCCATACCGACTGCTGCCGATTCCTGACCAATGGAAAGGTGTGCAGGTCCGGGATGGTTGTAGGGCGTTCCGTTATATTCGCCTTTGGTTTTGATGAGATTGATCATGGTTTCGAACTCGCGAATCAAAACCATATCATGATACATGGCCTTAAATTCGCCATCTGAAAAATTGTTTCGTTCATCCTTCACCGTTTTTTGATACTGGTTGACAGGAATAGCTTGAAATTCGATAAATCCCGGTTGTCGTACTTGATTGGGATCGATAAATTCACTTTTTGGCATATTATTTTTTGATTTGATGATTTACTGATTTACTGATTTGATGATTCGTTAATTTTCTTTTTAGTGGAAGATATAATTTTTGCAAGTATTTTTTTAATGCTGTTCAGTGTTGGCAATAAATCGGCTATCGGAGGATAATTTTCAGCATTATCACATATCAGAAGCCAATATTCAGTTTCTTCTACTTCTTTTGCTGCAATTTTCATTTTGTGTAGAAAATCCGTAATACTTTCTGCATTTTGGGCTTCACGAACATTTGCTCCGATTGAAGTACCTGATTTCAATAATTGATTAGCAACAACAAATCTTTTGTTTTTCTCCAGAATCTCACAATAAGAGACAATTTGCATAGCAAAATCAAAACTTACCTTAACTATTTCATTTTCTTTTGAAATCATTGAATCAATAAATCTTGAGTCTCCTCTGATAACCCCATTTTTCAAAAATGCGAAAGATTGAGATATTTCAGACGAGAGTTGTTTAAAAAATTATTCATTAGAGAGTTTACATTATTTTTAAAACATATCCATTTTTTAATGGAAAAACAGCGTCTTTTTTGACTCGAAAGCGATCTTTTACTTGCTTGCATCTCGTGTTTCAGTATTCTTCTGAAGTTTATCCAAGTAGCCCGGGAGTAAGCCCATAGGCGGTTGGCAGCAAGTCCGCGGTAGCGTGTCTTGCCGTTTGTGAGGTTATATCCGAATTGAAAAATTGTGGCTTCCACATTGTTTCGCTTCCATTTCTCCCTGATGGGGACATCTCGCAGCTTTTGCCTTAGCATGGATGTACGGACATCCTCTATCGTGAAGTAACGGTATTTGCCATCATCTGTTTTGACGCGCCATTTCTTTACAGGTTTTCCTGTCTGTGAGTCTATCTTTGTTGTTGCTGCCAAACATGCTGTAATAATTATTTGTGTTTTAGTGTCCAGTACTATCAGCTCATCGGGATTCTCTTCACCGGGCGTGAGTTCATACCTGGGAGGCTGGCCCTGTATCCCTGTAAGGATTAAATCAATGTCATTTTCATTGGCATAATCTTGAGTGCCGGTACTGTTATAAGCCCCGTCAGCATATACTTTTTCAATCTTATCATCAAGGAGCTTTCGTGTTTCCTCGATGGAGGGTTCAAGAAAATCGCAGTCCGGGGTTGAGACAACATCCAGGTTTACATCGGTAACCAGGTTCAATGGCTGCCTGTCGCTATCATCAGGCTGTCCTTCGCTATCCTTTGGTTCATCATCGCATGTTTCAGTAATGTTTGCGGAATAGCCCTTTACTCTCTTTCCACCCTTGTTACGGTAGTGGGAGTCGGTATCGTGAGGTGATTGTACAGATTTAGCGCTTATCTCGTCATTCTCTTTAGGGAGTACAATCTTATCGGGAGTTACAGTAAACTGCTGTTCAAAGACAGCCTTCAGAGTCTGGTAAGTACCATAGTCATGCCTTTTAAACAATTTGATAAAACGATACATCAGCCTGCCTAAAGCAACGAAACAGGTATCTACCTCCTTCTTGTTACTGCGATAGATGAACTTGCTCCCCTCCTCGTCCATGATATGATCGATAAGGTCGAACTCCTCCTGTGACAGGCTGCGTTTGTAAATATGATCTGAACGCTCCTCTATGAACAGGGCAAGTGTTTCATGTACAAGCTCGTAGCGGGTATACCAGGAGATGTTGCTTCCTATAAGCTTGCTGTCCATGAGTACCTGTTTGCCGCTGACTTTGAAATCAAGTATCTGGCTTTTAGTTATCTGCTGCATACACTCCTTGAACAGATCCGTGTCATTTTCCCTGTTATAGTCCATTACTTTCTTGCGAAACAGGTAGTAAGTGGAAGGGACCGGAGCGGTGTCGGTAAGGTTCATAAGCCCCAGAGAACTGCGGACTAGCAGGTTATAGTTGCATTCCGTGAAGAGTTGTTCATCGCTCCAGCCCTGGCCCTCTTTCAGGATAATCATTCCCACGAGAACGCGTATGGAAGCGTTAGGACAACCGTTATCTAAAGAATAAAGGACACTGAAAATATCTTCATTTACACGCATTATGACGTGTTCGCGGAACATATTATGCCAGGAGTCATTTTTCAGATAATTCTTCAACGAGGTGCCTTGTAATATCCCGGCAGGGGATGAAAACATGTCCATTTGTGGATTCTTATCGGATTCTTTAAACATTTTTCCGGTTTTAAATATACCGCTAATATACTGAAATATAGATTAATATGCAAGCAATTAGGATACTGATTTTAGTGCATTTTTGAAAAATTTAAACCGTCCCTTCCGGGCGTCACTGAATTGAAAATAAAAAGTCAGAGACTTTTCGGAGTGGACTCAATCTTCACATTATTAAATTGTTTCATTTCGACCTTGTTCAACTAATCAAACGAAAAAATAGTTTCCTTGATTATCTCGCTAACGGTTGGATGCGGAAAAACAACTTCCTGTAATTCTTTTACGGTCATTTCCTGTTCGATAGCCATGCAAGCGCCATAAATGATTTCGCTCGATGGATTTCCCAATAAATGCACCCCAATAACTTCGCCGTATTTTTCTCCAACCAGCACCTTGCAAAGACCGTTGCCTCCTTCGTTTTCGGCTACGAAACGGCCCGAGTAAGACATCGGAAGTTTGGCCATCTTGTAGGTAATGCCTTTGGCTTTGGCCGATTCTTCGGTTTCGCCCACGCCTGCCACTTCGGGATTGGTGTACACCACGCCGGGAATGGCATTGTAACGCATCCTGTCCTGACGTCCGACAAGATTATTGACCACCACTTCCCCTTCGCGACTTGCCGTATGAGCCAACAGCGAGAAACCCGTAACATCCCCGGCTGCAAAAACTCCGGGCACATTCGTGCGCATTTTTTCGTCGGTCTTGATGCCGCCTTTGTTCAGTTCCACGTTCAGATTTTCCAATCCGAATCCTTCTGTTACAGGACGACGGCCGACACTTAGAAGAATTTTTTCTCCTTCAACCGTTTGTGTTTTGCCCTCTTTTTCGAAAACCACTTTATGTCCGTCCACCTGCACCACTTTCGCATTCAAGTGGAAATCAATTCCTTTTTTGGTATAAATATCGCGAAGCATCGCCGAAATCTCGAAATCGAGACCACCCAATATTTCGGGCAACATTTCTACAATCGTAACTTTCGTTCCCAAACTGTTGAAAAAACCGGCAAATTCCATTCCGATAACGCCTCCGCCGATCACAACGAGCGATTTTGGCTGCTGTTTCAGTTCGAGTATTTCGCGATTGGTAACCACGACGTCACCCGCTTCCTTTAGGCCGGGAATAGGAGGCACGGCTGCCTCGGAACCGGTGCAAATCAGCAGGTTTTTACCTTTATAGATATTGCCATTGCAGGAAACTTCTATCCCGTCTTGTCCACGACCGACTATTGTGGCAGCGCCTTCGATAACAGTTACTTGATTGGCTGTCATTTTACTTTTGACGCCTGCAACCAGTTTTCGTACTACCTTATTTTTTCGGCTGATGATCTTTTCGTAATCATATCCAACATTTTCGGCCTGTACTCCATATTTATCTGCATGCAAGGCGTTTTCGTACGTTTTAGCACTATAAAGCAAAGTTTTTGTGGGAATACATCCTTCATTGAGACACACTCCGCCTAAGGCTTTCTTTTCGAAAAGCGTTACGGACAATCCATGATGTCCTGCCCTTTCAGCCGCTACATATCCTGCAGGGCCACCACCAATAATTAATAAATCAGTCATAAAGTATTAAAAGTTAAAATAGTTCGATTTCGAGATTTTCTATTTCCTCTGCAATCTGTTTCAAAAAGCGTGTAGCCTCGCCGCCATCTAGTGAACGATGATCATAGGTGAGGCTCAATCCGATGTAAGGAACAAATCCATAAACCCCATCTCCCAAATCTTTTGGCCGGAGAACAATTGTGTTCACACCCAAAATTGCCGATTGCGGCAAATTGATAATCGGCGTAAAAATCTCAACGCCATAATTTCCCAAGTTGGATACGGTAAACGTACCGGCCTCCGGCGAAAGAATCTCCGGATTCACATTCCCCTTCCGACATGCCGCTGCCACTTCCTTAAGCTGGCTTGCCAATCCGATGATGGAAAGGTCATCGGCATTGCGCACAACCGGCACCATTAATCCCCGATCGGTATCGACCGCCAAACCAAGGTGAATTTTCTTGAAATATCGAATGCTGTCGCCGAGAAAATGCGAATTCACATTCGGAAATTTTTGCAAAGCTTTGATCACGGCAAAGCAGACAAAATCGTTCAACGTGATATTCACCTGCAACTGTCCGCTTTCAAAGGCTGCTTTTGCCTTTTTGCGAAGTTGGAGAATGCGTCGGGCATCTGCACCCAAATGGTGTGTCAACTGAGCCGAGTTTTGAAGCGAAGCCTGCATCGATTTTGCAATCAGCTTGCGGATATTGGGCAATTTCCGATCTTCGTAATCCAACCCATAAACGGCATTTGTCGGAGCCGATAAATCTATCGATTTTGCCATTCCGTTTAATCCGCTTCCCGATGTAGTCGGTTGCAACCCTTCTTCGGCAGCAAGTTTTTTTGCCAACGGCGTCAGTTTGGGACGATTTTCGAGTGCGCTTCGAACGTCTTTTTCGATAATACGACCATTGGGGCCTGAACCGGCAAGAGCGGATGTTTCGATTGCTTCTTTCTCGGCAAGATGTCTGGCTCGGGGCGAAACCGGAGCATTATTTTTATTCGGTTGAAGTTCTGGAAGAGGCGGTTGTTCGGGAGAATTTTCGACTTTGGCAACCGCTTGTTGAGTTTCCTTTTCTACTTCCGCAGCCGGTATATCGGTTTGCGCGAGCAAATCGGAATAATTTTCACCGGGTTCGCCGATAATCATCACGTTTTGCAGCACGGGAACTTCGTCTCCCTCGCTATAAAAGCATTCGAGCACAGTTCCGTCCTGCGGTGACACTTCTTCAAAAGAAGCCTTATCGGTTTCATAGGAAAAGATGACTTCTCCTTTTTTTACTTTATCGCCTTTTTTCTTGATTTCTGCAATAATACAAGTTTCAACCGATTGCCCCTGCTTGGGCATAATAATCGATACAGCCATTCATTTATGATTTAAGTCGTTATATTTATTTTCCAATATCGAAACACATGAGTAAGATTTTTTTACGATATGCGATATAAAGATTTTACGAGTGTTTCGATGCAGATATTAATTCTGTTTAGTGATTACAAAAATAGACATTCTCGAGTCAACAATCGTTATAATTATTGATTTAACGACTATAATATTTGATATAATTTCATCGGAAACTCGATTTTTTCTTCCGAAATCATTCAATTCACATAAAATAATATCAAATATTGCAGTTATAAAATCATTTTTTCAATTACAAAGTAAATTTACATTGTTTACTTTTGCCTAAAACATTTATTTTTAATCTTTATTATTTCAGCCCGATGGGAAACAAATCAGTATCTTTTTTAGCAATCGATCTCGGAGCCTCGAGTGGAAGAGCCATGTTAGGCATTGTGGAAAGCGGAACATTGGAATTGCATGAAATCAATCGGTTCAAAAACCCGATCATCGACATTCACGGACGTTTATACTGGGATTTATTTCATTTGTATTCACAAATCTTGAAGTCGCTCAAAATAGCAAAAAACGAAGGAATCGAACCGGCTTCCATCGGAATCGATACGTGGGGTGTCGATTTCGTAAGTTTCGGTAAGGATGGCGAACCGTTGAAAATGCCTTACAGTTATCGCGACACGCACACATTCGGTGCACCCGAAAAATTTTTCGAGAAAATTTCGCGTCGGGAAGTTTATCGAAAGACAGGTATTCAAATCATGAATTTCAATACACTTTTTCAGTTGGACACCCAATTGAGAGAACAAAATCCAATTTACCCGTCCATCGATAAAATACTTTTCATGCCCGACGCATTGTCATATCTGCTTACGGGGAAAATGGTTACCGAATATACCATTGCGTCCACATCACAACTGATTGATCCATACACTCGTAAATTCGATGCCGACTTGCTTTCCGCCATCAAATTGAACGAAAATCACTTTGCCCCTATCGTGTTTGCCGGAACAACCATAGGAGCGCTGTCGAAATCGGTACAAAACCAAACAGGGTGTGGCGCTATTCCGGTAGTTGCGGTTGCCGGACACGATACGGCTTCGGCCGTACTGGCAACGCCGGCTGCAAATAAACATTTTGCTTACCTCAGTTCGGGAACGTGGTCGTTAATGGGAATCGAATCGGAACAGCCCGTGATTAACGACACCACATTTGCCCTCAATTTCACCAACGAAGGTGGTGCGGACGGCTCGGTTCGCCTGCTTAAAAATATTTGCGGGATGTGGCTCATCGAACAGTGCAAAAAAGAATGGGACAATAACGATGAAATATCCTATCAAGATATCGTGGATGCTGCCAAACAAGCTCAGCCTTTTCGATGCTTCATCTATCCTGATGCTCCGATTTTTGCTAGTCCGAATTCGATGATCGATGCCATTCGGCAATTCTGCACCGAAACTGGTCAATACATACCGCAAACGATGGGCGAAATTGCCCGTTGCATCTACGAAAGCCTGGCTTTTCGTTACAAACAGGTGTTGAATGATTTGCAAAAATTAGCCTCTTTTCCGATCGATGTTCTTCACATCATTGGCGGCGGATCGCAAAACGACATGCTGAATACTTATACGGCCAATGCCATTGGCAAAAAGGTGATAGCCGGACCATCGGAGGCAACAGCCATCGGAAATATTCTCGTGCAGGCTCAAACTGCAGGTTTGGTCAACAACAAACAGGAAATGCGCAATATGGTAGCCCAATCTTTCGATTTGAAAACCTTTCTGCCGGAAGACATCCAAAATTGGGAGTCGCATTATGCCGAATATCTTCAAGCCACACATAATTTTTAGATTTTCACATAATTAATATCATCATCAAATGAAAGACGAACAGATCAAGAAAGCGTACGAAGCCGCTAAAGAGCAGTACGCTGCGTTAGGAATCGATGCCGATCAGGCTGTCGAAAAATTAAACACAGTATCCCTTTCCATACATTGCTGGCAAGCCGACGATGTGTTGGGTTTCGAAAATCCCGAAGGCGGTTTGTCGGGAGGAATTCAGGCCACCGGCAATTATCCTGGAAAAGCACGCAGCATCGAGGAGTTGCAAAAAGATATCGAAAAAGTGCTGACACTGGTTCCGGGAAAACATCGGTTGAGCCTTCATGCCATTTACGGAGACTTTGGCGGACAATTCGTTGATCGCGATCAAATCGAACCTAAACATTTTCAGGTATGGATGGATTGGGCCAAAAAGAATAATGTGAAACTCGATTTCAATTCTACCTTCTTTTCTCATCCTAAGTCTGATAGTGGATATACACTTTCGGATTTCGACCCCGAAATCCGAAAATTCTGGATTGAACATCTGCGCCGTTGTCGCCGCATAGCCGAAGAAATGGGACGTCAGCAAGGCGATGCCTGCATTCACAACATTTGGATTCCCGACGGCGAAAAAGATAAAACCGTTTCGCGAATGAAACACAGGGAATTGCTGAAGCAATCGCTCGACGAAGCACTGGCCGAAAAAATCGATACGAAGTATCTGAAAGATACCGTGGAATGCAAACTTTTCGGTATTGGTAGTGAAAGTTTTGTGACTGGTTCCCACGAATTTTATATGGGCTATGCCATCAAGAACAACATGATGCTCACCTTGGATGCGGGACATTTCCATCCGACGGAAGTGATTTCAGATAAAATTTCATCGATGCTGCTATTTGTTCCCGAAGTCAATCTGCACGTCAGTCGTCCCGAACGCTGGGACAGCGATCACGTAGTAATCCTCACGGACGAATTACTCGCTCTCTCACAAGAAATTGTTCGTTCTGGACAAATCGATCGCGTACATATCGGGCTTGACTATTTCGATGCTTCCATCAACCGGCTCGGCGCTTATGTGGTAGGCATCCGATCGGCTCAAAAAGCCATGTTGCAAGCGATGCTCGAACCAACAGAAAAATTAAGAGATTTCGAATTGAAGAACAAAAACTTCCAACGCATGGCCTACCTCGAAGAACTAAAAGCTATGCCATGGAATGCAGTTTACAACTATTATTGCCTGCAGCAGGCCGTTCCGGTTGCCGACGAATACATCGCAAGCATTCAAGCCTACGAAGATGAAGTAACATCAAAAAGATCATCGAGATGAACACAATTATCGGGTTGATTATTATTGCAATAGGGAGTATGGGCCAATCGAGCTCATACGTCCCTATCAATAAAATCAAAGATTGGTCGTGGGAAAACTTTTGGCTCATGCAAGGAGTTTTTGCCTGGATTGTATTCCCATTGTTGGGAGCATTGATGGCAAATTCGTTTCCGGAGCTTATGCAAATTTATGGCGCAAATTCCGGAGCAGTACTTGCAACGGTTGGATATGGCATTTTATGGGGAATCGGGGGATTGACTTTCGGCCTTAGCATGCGTTTTCTGGGGATTGCTCTGGGACAATCCGTTGCATTGGGAACCTGTGCCGCTTTCGGGACGCTTATTCCGGCGGTGCTTAGCGGGACCGACCTGCTTTCACCCAAAGGGCTGATATTGTTGTTGGCGGTTGCCGTAACACTCGTTGGCATTGCATTGGTGGGGTATGCTGGCAGTCTTCGCTCGAAAAACATGTCGGAAGAAGAACGGAAAAAAGCCATCAAAGACTTTGCACTGAAAAAAGGACTGCTTATCGCCTTATTGTCCGGCGTAATGAGCGCCTGCTTCAGCTTGGGGCTGAATGCCGGAATTCCCGTAAAGGAAGCAGCCATTGCCATGGGAGCGCCGGAATTGTTTGCGCAAAATCCGGTTACTTTGCTGGTTACACTCGGCGGTTTCTTCACCAACCTCGTCTATTGTCTTTATATGAACTCCAAAAACAAAACCGGTGGCGAAATCAAAAATTCATCGAAATCGGTTTTAATCAACAATCTGCTTTTTTGTGCACTTGCCGGCCTCTTATGGTATTCGCAATTCTTCGGATTGGGAATGGGACAAAGTTTCTTCGAACCCGACAGCGTGATGATGGCATTTTCGTGGAGTATTCTCATGTCATTGAATGTGGTTTTCAGCAATGTTTGGGGAATCATTCTGAAAGAATGGGTCGGCGCCGGCAAAAAAGCCGTATTTTTCCTGGCAATAGGAATGGCGACGCTCATCTTTGCGCTGATTATTCCGAATTTGTTTAGGTAATCGAATACAATCATCATCAATTTTCATTTCGGCACAATACGGTTATCAACAAACTATCTGTTTATTACTGTATTGTGCTTTTGTTTTTTTACTTATATTTGTCGATGAATAAATGATACCTTATAACCAACAAGAAGACATGCGGTATAACGATTTTGGTATCGATTTTAAGTACCTGATAGTAAACGAAAAAGATAAAAGTTTCGGTCTTACTGTCAATACAGTCGGTTTTCAACCAATCCCGCCACATGCTTTATATCCATCGACCGAACATCCTAAAAATTATTATTTTGATCCATGCAGAGGCAGAATATTATCTGAATATCAAATTCTTTATATCAGCAAAGGAAAAGGGACTTTTACTTCGGAATCTACCAAAAAAACCACCATCGAGAAAGGTCAAGCTATTCTTCTCTTTCCGGGTCAATGGCATACCTACTGCCCTTCCTACGAAACCGGATGGAATGAATATTATATCGGATTCGAAGGCCGCATTATCGATAATATTGTTGCCAATGGATTTATATCAACGGAGAAACAAATATTCGACATCGGCGTAAGCGAAGAATTGGTTGACTTATATTCGACAGCAATCAAAGTTGCTAAAGAGGATAAAAAGGCGTCTCAGCAACATTTATCAGGTATTGTTCTCAATATTCTGGGATCTATACTTTATCTGTCCTATAATAAAGATTCTGATTCCAAAGAAACCACTCAAATAGTTGAGCGGGCCAAAGTGATCATGCTCGAAAATATCAATAAAGAAATTGATATTCACGAAATAGCTTCGAATTTGGGAACGAGCTATTCCTGGTTCAGAAAAGTATTTAAAGAATACACCGGATTTGCACCCTCACAATATTTTCAGGAATTAAAACTCAGAAAGTCTAAGGAACTGCTAATCGAATCAAACTTATCGGTCAAAGAAATTGCCTATCATCTCAATTTTAGTTCCTATGAATATTTCTTATCATTCTTTAAAAAAAGAGTCGGCCTGACTCCTTTAGAATACCGGAATATGGGAAAATAAATTTCCCACCTGCAGATTCCACAACATAAATAAAGACAAGAAAATAATCTTCTTTTCGATATTGCTCTTTTATCATTCCATTCTAATTTACAATGAAAACATACTTAATCATATCCTTCATTTCATTTATTCTGGCCTTCATGGTTAATGGTCAGCAAATCTGCACAATCATTCCCAAAAGTCTCACTTGCGAATATCTGTCGAATCCAACCGGCTTGGACGTAACGCAGCCGCGATTCAGCTGGACACTGAATGCAACTGATGAAAAGAAATTCGGCCAATTACAAACGGCTTATCGTATTTTAGTTGCTTCCTCAACAAACAATCTCGACAAAAAAATCGGTGATTGTTGGGACTCCGGCTGGGTAAAGTCCGACGATATGCAACTGATTCGTTACGAGGGCAAAGAACTTCAATCCGATAAGGATTATTTCTGGAACGTAACCGTCAAAGACGAAACAGGCAATATTTCCGCCGTAAGCGAAACTGCGACTTTCAGCACAGGTCATTTCAATCAGGCAGAATGGACGGCCAAATGGATCGGGACCTCTGAAGTATATGATCCGAACTGGGGTAGCAATCAAATGTACGATCCTTGGTTCAGAAAAAATTTCGATCTGAATCAAAAGCCCGAAAGAGCAATCCTTTTTGTGGCATCGGTCGGATATCACGAAGTGTATGTGAACGGGCAGAAAATTGGTGACCACGTGCTTGCACCGGCAGTAACCGATCATACCAAACGTGCCCGATATATTGCTTATGACATTGCTCCCGCACTGAAAAAAGGCAAAAACACGATCGTTTTTTGGCTCGGAACTTCATGGTCGATTTTCGGAGCTTACGCTACTCCCGATAAACCCAGAGCACCCATTGTCATTGCTCAAGTCGATATTTACGGCAGCAACCGCCACAAACTTGCCAGAGTCATTACCGATGAATCTTGGCGAACGCATCCCAGTCCCAACAAGCTCATCGGAAATTGGGACTTTGGAGCGGGCGGCTATGGCGGGGAGATTTGGGATGCCAATCGGGAAATCGACGGTTGGGATCAGCCAAACTACAACGATCAATCGTGGCAGAAAGCAACCGTTTATACTCCAAAACTAAAATTGTCGGCTCAACGAGTGGAAACAAATAAACTGTTTCGTGAAATTCAGCCCATCAGTATTGAAAAACGTTCCGATGGAAGTTATCGCGTGGACATGGGCGTAAATTTTGCCGGATGGACGCAGATACCCGTTAAGGGAAATCCGGGTGATACGGTTCGCTTCTTATTTTCCGAACGGGAACAGAACGATATGACTTTTGGTTTGCAAAATGCTTTCGTTATCGGACAGACAGGTGAAGGTACCTTTCGTAATCGATTCAATTACAGCTCAGGCAGATGGATCACGATTCTCGGATTGAAATCTGAACTTCGTAAGGAAGACATCAAAGGATGGAACGTTCGAACGGATTACGAAAATGCAACAACCTTCGAATGTTCCGATCCTTTACAAAATTGGATATACAAAACCATTCGATGGACTTTCGAAAATCTGACGCTCGGCGGATATGTGGTTGATTGTCCACAACGCGAAAGGCTGGGGTATGGCGGCGATGCGCATGCGACATCCGAAACCGGCATGTTCAATTATCAGTTGGGAGCTTTCTACAACAAATGGCTCGAAGACTGGCGCGACGTACAGGGTACGGAACCGATGGTCGGCAATATGAACGATCCGAATTGGGCTCGAAAACAAGTTGGCAGCGGCAGACTGCTTGGAGGTGGCATTCTTCCACAAACTGCACCTACCTATCATGGTGGAGGTGGCCCGGCTTGGGGCGGAATTGTGGTAACGTTACCGTGGTTCATGTATCAACATGAGGGAGACGCCGATGTCCTTCGTGAAAATTTCGAAATGATCAAAGGCTGGATGAGTTTTCTGGATACGAAAGTCAAAGACAATATGCTCACGCGTTATGGCGGTAATTGGGATTTCCTGGGAGACTGGTTATGGCCACATGCTACTGAACAAGGCATGAACAACAACTCTGATGAAAACCTGTTTTTCAACAATTGTTACTGGATTTACAACCTGAAGACTGCGACCAAGATTGCGCGAGTCATCGGCAAAACAAATGAAGCAGAGGAGTGGGAACATCAGGCTGACATTTCGAGCAAGATTCTCCATGCAAAATATTATCATGCCGATGATCACAATTATTCTGATGGAACCATGCGAAGTTTGGCAGCTGCCTTATATGGCGATATCATGCCAAAAGAATTGCGGCAGGCCGTGATGGAACGGCTCGAGCAGGAAATTCTTGTCAATCAGAAAGGACATATCGATGTGGGGATTACCGGCGGAGCCATGCTTTTCAAGGTTTTGCGCGAAGAAGGCCGAGATGATCTTATCTATTCGATGACATCGCAAACCACTTATCCAAGTTGGGGATTCATGCGCGAAAACGGGGCTACAACAATATGGGAAATGTGGGAAAAAGATTTGCCCGGACATTCCCTGTTACACAGTTCTTACCTTTATCCTGGCGCATGGTACGTTGATGGCGTGGCAGGCATAAGACGTGATCCGGAAATTCCGGGATTCAGAAAATTCATCATTCGCATCCCTCTCTTGACCGAAGCACAAATTTCGTGGGCGAAAGCCGAATTCGATTCTCCCGCAGGTTTAATTAAATCGCATTGGGAACGTAGTGACGGAAAGACAGAATTAAACGTAACAGTACCGCCAAATTGTACGGCCACGATTTATTTTCCTGATGAAAAGGGGAAAACGGTGCACGAAAAAACGGGATTGGCAAATAAAATCGGCAAGAAAGACGGATGTCTGTTATTCGAAGTTTCGGCGGGTAATTACCAATTCACAAATTAAGATTTATCGATTCACATATTAAATTTTTTTACAATGAAACGCATTTATTTATTTATCAGCATTTTATTCGCTATTGTGATGAGTGCATGTCAGGGAGAAAAACCAACAGTTTCCTCTCTGAAAGTTGAAATGCAGGAAAATCCCGAAGGAGTTGTCACCACGCAGCCTCGATTTTCCTGGCAAATAGCATCGAACACTCCGGATTTGATGCAAAGTGCTTATCAAATTCAAGTAGCAAGTTCCGAAGAAGATTTGGTGCAGGGTAAAAATCTGCTGTGGGACACAAAGAAGGTGAAAAGTGATCAGTCGATTCTGATTCCTTACGAAGGCAGTGAGCTGTCTTCGCGCCAAGTTTGTTTTTGGAGAGTGAAAGTATTTACAAACCAAGGAAACAGTGATTGGAGTGCAATCGGACGTTGGTCGATGGCGCTGCTCAACGATGCTGATTGGCAGGCCAAATGGATCGGCGAAGATTCGCTGTCGAATCCCGGCGAAACCATGAAAGGTGATACGCGGTTAGCTGCGCGTTACCTACGCAAGCCCTTTACTACAGACAAAGAAGTAAAAAGAGCCGTTCTTTACATTTCGGGATTGGGGTCAAGCGAAGCTTATATCAACGGGAAACGGGTGTCGGAAGACGTTTTTGCTCCAACGGTGTCGTGGTATCCCGAAAGAGTTTACTTCAATACCTACGATGTTACAAATTTGATTTCGCCCGAGACGAACGTAATCGCCGTAAAGCTTGGTAACGGACGTTATTTCGGTATGCGCGGATCGGCATTCGATTTCGACAATCTGCAAGTCTTCGGACTGCCGAGTTTGCTTGCGCAATTGGAAATAGAGTACACCGACGGTACTTCTCAGATCGTAGTAAGCGATGAATCGTGGAAAGTTACCTCAAAGGGACCTATCGTGGCCAACAACGAATACGATGGTGAGGAATATGACGCCAACCTCGAAATGCCCGGTTGGAACACAACCACTTTCGACGACAGTTCATGGCTGCAGGCGGACTTGATGCCGGCTCCGAAAGGAAAACTTACGGCACAACCCAATCCCAACCTCCGCGTGATGGAGGAAATAAAACCGATAAAAATTACCAAACTTCCTGACGGAAAATATATCCTCGACATGGGGCAAAATATGGTGGGTTGGTTGAAAATCGAAAAACTGAACGGGAAAAAAGGCCAACCTATCACCATGCGCTTCGCCGAACTGCTCAATCCCGACAGCACACTGTATTTGGCAAACCTTCGAGGAGCCAAAGTTACGGACATCTATACACCCGCAAAAGACGGAGAATTCAGTTGGGAGCCATCGTTTGTATATCACGGATTTCGTTTTGTTGAAATTTCGGGCTTAGATGCAATGCCTGACTTGTCGGCATTCACCGGGAAAGTGATATACGACAAAATGGAAACTACCGGACAATTTGAAACCAACAACGAAATCATCAACCAGACTTTCAAAAATGCCTATTGGGGCATTCGTGGAAATTATCGCGGCATGCCCACCGACTGTCCGCAACGCGACGAACGCATGGGCTGGTTGGGCGATCGCGCCACGGGATGTTTCGGCGAAGCTTTCGTTTTCGACAACGCCTTGCTTTACAGCAAATGGGTGCAGGATATCGAAGATTCTCAAAGTCCGGAAGGGAGCATTTCAGTAGTCTCGCCGCGTTACTGGACTATCTATAATGACGACGTAACCTGGCCGGCCGCTTACTTTTATGCTGCAAACATGCTTTATCATCAGTATGGCGACACCAATCCGATCATCAAGCACTATGCTTCGATGAAACGTTATCTGGAGCGCATCCAACAGGTATCCATGCAGGATTACATCCTTATCAAAGACACCTATGGCGATTGGTGTATGCCTCCCGAAAGACAAGATCTCATTCACTCTCAAGATCCGGCACGCAAAACGGCGGGACCGATTCTGAGCACGACGATGTATTACAGCCTATTGAACCTGATGACGCAATTTGCCGAAATTTCCGGTAATCAGCAAGATACAACCGAATTTAAGGATATGGCTGCAAAAATCAAGGAAGCCTACAATGCAAAATACTTCAATGCCGATTCGGCAAAATACGACAACAATACGGTAACGGCCAATATCCTTTCGCTTTGTCTGGGATTGGTTCCCGAAGGATATGAACAAAAGGTTTTCGATAATGTCGTAAGGAAAACCGAAGTCGATTTCGACGGACATGTTAGTACGGGTGTATTGGGAATTCAACAATTGATGCGGGGGCTCACACAATACGGAAACGTTGATTTGGCCTATAAAATTGCGACAAACGACACTTATCCGAGTTGGGGATATATGATCCGCAAAGGTGCTACTACTATCTGGGAACTTTGGAACGGAGATACTGCCGATCCTGCTATGAACTCCGGAAATCATGTGATGCTGCTGGGCGATCTGATCATCTGGTATTACGAAGATCTGGCGGGCATCAAATGTGCACCGGGCAGTGTAGCTTACAAAAAGCTGTGGATGGAGCCGAAATTTCCCGAAGGATTATCGCATGTGAAAGCATCTTATAATTTTGTGTATGGCGAAATCAAAAGCGAATGGACTAAGGAAAACAATTCTTTCACTTGGGATATTGTCATTCCTGCGAACACTTCTGCCACCGTCAAGCTGCCGAAGCAACTCAATATTGCTTCACCATCGGGCAAAGGCATACACAAAGTGACCGAAACCGATGACGCAATTGAAATCGAATTAGGATCAGGAAGATATCAATTAAAAAGCAAGTAATCGAAAATTATTTTTTAGTGGAGAGAGGACGGACTCGTTATCGGGTTCGTCTTTTCTTTTCAGTATACCTGCGAACAATCTGTCGGTGTAATCCCCATTATTCGATTTTGAATGAAAAACGCTGTGGCCGATTTCATTTGTAAGGCTTGCATTTTGCATATAATAACTCGATTTCTAAGAGACAAATATCCTGCCAAAGCTCAACAAAAGCGATTTTAAACCGTTGTACAAATAGTTAACATTTGTGTTATTTTATGTGGCTCATGCAACCTTTATCGGTTTTTAATATCTCACTATTATGTAAATATGTAAAAAACGTTTATCTTCAATTAATCTGTAGATAATGAAAAAATCAATTCTTAATATTCTTTTATCTGTGGTGTGCTGTTCAAGTCTCAATGCCCAACAATCAACGGGCGGCAAATCGGATAGTTACGATCAACTATGGAAAAATGTTGTGGCTTTTGAACAAAAATCTCTTCCCAAATCTGCTTCACAAGAAGTAGATAAAATTTTACGCAAAGCAATCAGTGAGGGAAATTCGCCGCAAGCGGTGAAAGCCATTATACATCAGGGAAAATACGATTTGGAGATCGATGCCGAAAACGATGCGTCGGTTTTCGAAAAAGTGAATGAAATGCTTTCCAAAAGTGATGATGAGGTGGAAAAATCGGTATTGCATTCGATGCTCGCCGAGTTATATCTGAATTATTATTTCAGCAATCAATGGATCATCGATCGAAGAACTGCCGTTATCGGATTTGTGCCCGATGACATGAAAGAATGGACAAAAAATATTTTCTTCGACCGAGTAGTTGAAAATCTCAACGCATCGATTGCAGAACGAGATTTGTTGTTAAAGACAAAAGTGGAAGATTATGCCGCTGTTGTGGAACTTGGGAAAGATTCTCGACGTTTTTTCCCCACTCTCTACGATTTTCTGTCATTGCGGGCAATTGATCTCTTTCGCCGGTTGCCGCAAGGCAATGATTTAGGTCGTTCGCTTGCCCGAAAAAATATTTCTCAGCAATCTCTTTTTGCTCCTGCCGAAGAATTTGTTCACTTGCAGTTCGATCCGCAGAAACAGGATGTTGGTTTATGGACGCTGCAAACCTTTCGCAATTATATGACATCGCTCATGCAACGCGGAATGAATCGATCGTTAGTTTTGGTAGAGTTTGACAAGCTCGATTATCTGAGGCAGTTGACTTCGGCGTACAAAAGTTATGCTTTGGCTGCCCTCAAAGCTATGTTGACAAAATGGAACGACAACGATTTCAGTGTGGAAGTTGTAGATAAAATTGCCGAATATTATGAATCCTATTTTATCTCGACAGAAGATTCGGACGTGGAAAATGCAAAAACGAAAGAAATTTACGAATTGCTCAATCGCACGGTTCAACGATATCCTCGATATGAGCGCATCGGGCTGCTTCAAAACAGATTGACGAAACTTACCCAACCCACAGTTTCCGTTTCGGGGCAGAATACCTACCCGCTTCGATGGAAAAAGGGAATGGAGATTTCGTACAGAAATATTACGGAACTCGAAATCGATATCTATCAAGTGAATCCTACTGATCTGTTTATCGATAGATTTAATGGAAATAAAAACATTGCGAAACGGTTTGTGAAAAAACAAACCATATCGTTGCCCAAAGGCGAACCCTACGAGACGAAGAAAGACACCATCACGCTCGATATTGACGAATTTGGTGCTTACATTGCCGTATTTTCGGCCGATAAACCGATTGAGGAGAACCAAAATACCTATTCGTTTGCAATTTCGGATCTGGCCACGTTTTCGCGCCTGATTTCGGAAGGACAAGCGGAATTTTTCGTTGTTGATCGCATATCGGGGAAACCGATAAAAAATGCACAAATCGAAATTTTTAAGCGGGTTTATCAGACTTCTCAAGAGCAGATCAAAAAAATCGACACCTTGATTACCGACGAGAATGGCCTGGCGAAATTTTCGCCGGGCGATGAAAAAGATCGGTATGCCTATTTTTATCGGGTTGTTTCAGGGGACGATCAAGGTTCGCTTCCCGAAAATATGCCGAATTATTATTTTTATCGGCAAAACGATAGGGAAGGTCTCGAGAACATTTCGATTTTCACCGATCGGGGCATCTATCGTCCGGGACAAACCGTTTATTTCAAAGCGATTGCAACAATATTGCAGGACGAAAAAACTCTGCCGGTTGCCGAAAAATCCTATTCGGTGATTTTGGTAGATGCAAATAATCAGACGATTGCTACAAAACAGTTGCGAACAAACGAATTTGGCTCCATTTCTGGCGAATTTGTTTTGCTCGAAGGTAAATTGTCGGGAAATTATCAAATCAGAATCGACAATGTTCAGGCAAATTTTCAGGTGTTGGAATACAAACGACCAACGTTTGAAATCACTTTCGAACCTATTACCAAAACCTACAGGTTTGGCGATGAGGTTACGTTGACGGGCAAGGCCGAAAACTATTCGGGCATAAAATTGCAGCATTCAACCGTCGATTACGTCATCACGCGTTCGCCTTTATGGTGGTGGAGCAGTATAAATGGCTCGGCCGAGCAAATCGAACAAGGCAGCACGATAACCGACGAGAACGGAAAATTCGATATCACATTCAAGCCTTCAAAGCCCGATAGCGAAACCAATCTTTTTTTGCGTTCAACCCCATCGGTATTTTCCTTTACAATCGAAGCAAGTATTACCGATATGAATGGCGAAACGCAGTCGGCACATTATGTGTTGAGTGTGGGCGATATAGGCATGATGCTCGAGGTTGATTGCAAAGATCGGATCGAAAAATCCTCAACTGACAACATTCGCATTACGGCAACCAATCTCGACGGGCAGAAGATTGATGCAAAAGGAATATATCGACTTTTTTCCGTAAACGAAAATGACAGTATTGCCTCGCAACTTTTCGAGAGTGATTTTCGAACAGGTATGCAACCCGAATTATCGGCAAAACTTCAAAAGCTGCCTTCCGGAAAATATCGGTTGAAACTACAATCGAGAGATGATGCCGGCAACAAGGTTGAAGCCGAAAAGGATTTTGTCCTGTTTTCGTATGCCGACAAACGTCCGCCCATCAAAACCAACGATTGGTATATTGTTCGGAACGCCGATTTTACACCTGAGAAACCGGCTGAAATCATGTTGGGCGTTTCGGATAGAGATATTCATGTTTTATTCGAACTTTGGCAGGAACAAAAGTTGTTGAAACGCGAATGGGTCACGCTCAATAACGAAATTCGTACTTTTACGATTCCTTATGATGAAACTTATAAAAACGGCGTTTCGGTTTTTTTGACTTATATGAAAGATCAGAAGTTCTATACGCATTCTGCAATTCTTTCTACACCAAAAAAATCGAACGATTTGAAGATTAAGCTCGATGTTTTTCGCGATAAACTTTTGCCCGGTCAAAAAGAAGAATGGCGGATGACGGTGCGTGATGCAAGTGGAAATCCGGTGTCGGCTGAAGTGCTTGCCTCGATGTACGATTTATCGCTGGATGCCATTTACAAATCGCCCGACTGGATATTTAACAGACCTGTTTCGAGAAGCTATATTTCGCTTCCTTCTTATCGAACCGACAATTCATTGGGCAAAATTTATGGGGTTTATGCAGGCTCGATACCGCAATTTAAAACTCCCGAGTTCGTTTTCGATTCTTTCAATTGGTTTGGCTTGCAATTTGGCGGAGGTTACGGTGGATATATTCTACGCTCGACAGCCGGAGCAGTCAAACAGAATGCTCCTGTTTTCAAAGCGGAATCGGGTAATCTTGATGAAGTGATGATGGTTGCCGATGCGCAATCTGTAAATATTGATACGGAAAAAGAATCGCGGGAAACAAAAACTACTGTATCTCAAATTCGAAAAAATTTCAATGAAACGGCTTTCTTTTATCCGCAATTGCGTACTAATACCAATGGAGAAGTCCGGCTCGCATTTACCGTGCCTGAAAGCAACACTCGATGGCGTTTTCGCATATTGGCGCACGACCGAAATCTGAATGTGGGCACAACGGATACTTTGGCGGTCTCTCAAAAAGAGTTGATGATTACGCCAAATCTTCCTCGATTCTTTCGTCAAGGAGATCAAAGCGCTGTTTCTACCAAAATTTCGAACCTTTCCGAAAAAACTCTTGAGGGGACTGTTTCGATGGAACTTTTCGATCCATTGACTGACCGTATTTTGGAAAAGATAGTTCTTCCGAATCAAAAGCAAGCATTTTTGTTGTCGAAAGGAGAATCTTCGAGTGTTTCATGGACTTTCGACGTGCCAACCGATATTGATTTGCTGGGTGTTCGAATCGTTGCCGACAGTAAATTGTTCAGTGACGGCGAACAGCATGCGTTGGCCGTTTTGCCCAATCGGATGCTTGTTACCGAAAGTATGCCAATGGATGTCAATGGTAATCAAACGAAAGTTTTCTCGATGGATCGTTTGCTTCATCCCCAATCGTCAACGTTGCAAAATTATCGACTCTCGCTTGAGTTTGCATCAAATCCGGCCTGGTATGCCGTTCAGGCGTTGCCCGTTTTAAGCGCACCGGACAATGACAATGCCGTTTCATGGTTTGCCGCTTACTATGCAAACACTCTTGGAAGCCATATTTCGAAAACATTTCCCAAAGTTGCCGCAATGATTGATGCATGGAAAAAGCAAGGAGGCGATAGTGAGACACTGCTATCGAATCTCGAAAAGAATGAGGAACTCAAAAATGTATTGATCGAAGAAACACCGTGGGTGCTCGAAGCCAAAAATGAAACGGAACAAAAACAACGCTTGTCGCTGCTTTTCGATTTGAATCGGAATCAAAATCTTACCCGGACAGCCATTGATAAATTGCAGGAACTGCAAACCGATGAAGGCGGTTGGAGTTGGATCAAAGGGTTTTATCCGAGCCGAAGCATTACGCAATACGTGCTTTACGGATTGGGTCGCCTCGACGAGTTGATCGCGAACGAGGCTGATACGGCTATTGCTGTTATGAGTGAAAAGGCAGTGAATTATATAGATGCGCAAGCATTGCGTAGTTTTGAGCAGTTGAAGAAAAATAATAAAAACTGGAGGTCTGTAACGGCTATTCCCTCCCTCGATTTGGAGTATATGTTTGTTCGATCGATGTACAGCCAATACAAGCTGTCGCCCGAATCAAAATCGATGATCGATTTTTACACCTCCATATTGATTAAAAACCGGACAAATTTCGATTTGTATCAACGTTCGCTTATTGCAGTAATCATGCAGCGAAATGGAAATAGCGATTTGACTTCGGCTATTTTGAAATCGTTTCGCGAACATGCAACAATAGATCCCGAAAAGGGAATGTTTTGGGCAAACAATCGATCGCACGTCTTTCTATCGCAATCGGCAGTTTCGGTACATACGTTTATTATGGACGCTTTCAGAATTGCTGGCTCGAAAGCCGACGAAATGGATTTAATGAAAAAATGGCTGCTCAAGCAAAAACAAACCCAACTTTGGGAATCGACTCAAGCCACGCTTGATGCCGTTTATGCTCTTTTGAGTACCGGCACGGATTGGTTCTCGGCTGAAAATGAAGTGCAACTAACGATCGGCAAAACAGTAATTGAGCCGCAGCAAGAAGAATTGGGTACAGGATATTTCAAAACGACGTGGAGTGGGAAAGAGATCGATCCCGATATGGGAAGCGTGAAGATTGAGAACAAGGGTAAAGCCCCGGCTTGGGGTGCTCTTTATTGGCAATATTTCGAAGAAACGGATAAAATTTCGAAAACCGATGCGGGCCTTGATGTAGAGAAAAAACTTTTCATTGAAAAAATTGAAGCTTCGGGCAAAAAACTCATTCCGCTTGATAGTGACTGTACTTTGAAAGTAGGAGATAAAATAGTCGTTCGACTAACTGTCCGCAGCGATCGCGATTTTGAATTTGTTCACCTCAAAGATATGAGAGCTGCCTGTTTAGAACCGATAGAGCAATTTTCGGGAGTTCGTTGGCAGGACAGATTGATTTATTATCAGACCTCGAAAGATGCATCTACCAATTTTTATTTCGATGTCATGCCACGCGGCACTTACGTATTGGAATATCCGGTATATGTCAATCGAGTGGGAAACTATTCGAACGGCATTACCACAATTCGGTGCATGTATGCTCCCGAATTTGCCTCGCATACAAGTGGCATACGAATTAATGTTAAAGAGTGAGCAACATCTAAACTTTTCCTCTACTTTTGTGTCATTTGATAGGAATAAATCAATTTAAAACCAATCCATAATGAAAAAAGTAAGTTTTCTTTTACTATGTTGCTTAATGCTGGGCGGAGTAGCTTTTGCACAATCGAAGCCGGCGGCTCAGTTTACCAGAACGGAGCATAACTTCGGTTCGGTTCGCGAATCGTTAGGTGCTGTTACTACTGAGTTCGAATTTACCAATATCGGTGATGCGCCTCTCATTATTCAACGTGTAGCCGCTTCTTGTGGTTGCACCACGCCGGGATATAGCCGTGAACCGATTTTGCCGGGCAAAAAAGGGAAAATCACTGCTCGTTATTCTACTACGGGACGTCCGGGAAATTTCAATAAAACAATTACCGTTTACACCAATGTTCCCGATACAACTTATGTATTAACCATTAAAGGCAATGTGATTCCCGACAAAAAATAAATATCGCTGCAATATTTGCAGAACGAAACCGAATGGAATATCTTTGTAGAAAAGATTTCAGTCGGTTTTTTTATTTTAAATTTTAAGAGATGAAACATCCCGAAGACGACCCTCAATATCAAGGCTTGAAGGTGAATAAGGGTATTCCTCAGCCACCCAGCGTTAATCCGCAACTTAAAAAACGATCACGACGCCAATACACGGTGGATGAATATGTCGATGGCATTTTATCGGGTAATATTCCTATGCTCAGCCAGGCCGTAACGCTGGTGGAGAGTGCCAATCCCGAACATCAGGACGTGGCGCAGGCTATTATCGAAAAATGTTTGCCTCATTCAGGCAAATCTATTCGTGTCGGGATAACGGGTGTTCCCGGAGCCGGTAAAAGTACTTCTATCGATGCTTTTGGCATGTATCTGATCAAGCAGGGCCATAAACTTGCCGTGCTTGCTATCGATCCTTCAAGCGAACGTTCGAAAGGAAGCATTTTGGGCGATAAAACACGTATGGAAAAACTTGCCGTCGAGAAAAATGCTTTTATTCGGCCTTCACCTTCAGCCGGATCGCTCGGCGGGGTTGCGCGCAAAACGCGTGAGACAATTATTCTTTGCGAAGCTGCCGGTTTCAATTACGTTTTTGTGGAAACGGTAGGAGTGGGACAGTCTGAAACGGCTGTTCATTCGATGGTGGATTTCTTCCTGCTTATCCAATTGGCCGGAACCGGCGACGAATTGCAAGGAATTAAACGTGGAATTATGGAAATGGCCGACGGGATTGTCATAAACAAAGCCGATGGAGACAATATCGAAAAGGCAAAGATGGCGCAGCGACATTTCAAAAATGCGTTGCACCTTTATCCCTTACCCGAATCGGGATGGACGCCCGAAGTGCTTACCTATTCAGGTTATTATGGAATCGGAATAGAAGAAGTTTGGGATATGATTCATCGGTACATCGATTTTGTGAAACAAAACGGCTATTTTGAACGCCGACGCAACGAACAATCGAAATATTGGATGTATGAAACTATCAATGAACGGCTGAAAAACGATTTTTATCGCGATGAAGAAATTGAAAAACTCTTGCCCCGGTTGGAAGAAGAAGTGCTTTCGGCTCGAAAAAGTTCTTTCGTAGCAGCCAATCAGGCTTTGCAACAGTATTATCGTCGTCGCAATAAAATTTGATGGCGACAGGTTGTCCGAATTGTAATTTGTTTTATCTTTGCAAAAACTTTCAGGAGGCGCATTCTTCTAACGGTCAGGAATCCTGCTTCTCACGCAGGCAATAGCGGTTCGATTCCGCTATGCGCTACGCTTCATTCAAAGTTTATTCCTCCTCGTCCGGCTCTTCCATGTTATGGAAAACGTTTTGAACGTCATCGTCCTCCTCAAATTTTTCGATCAGTTTTTCGATTTGTGCCCGCTGCTCCGCATTCAGTGATTTTGTGTCGCGAGGAATGCGCTCAAATTCGGCTGAATGAATTTCGAATCCGTTCGACTCGAGATAGGACTGAATATCGGCATACGATTTGAAATCGCCATACAAGACAATTTCGTCTTCATCAGTTTCAACCTCGTCCACGCCATAGTCGATGAGCTCCAGTTCGAGGTCTTCGAGCGAAACGCCATCTTTGGGCGCGATTCGGAAGACACATTTATGGTCGAAAAGGAATTCCAAACTTCCCGAAGTTCCCAAAGAGCCCCCATGTTTGTTGAAATAGCTGCGGATATTGGCTACCGTTCGGGTCGGATTGTCGGTTGCAGTTTCGATGACGATTGCGATGCCATGTGGCCCATAGCCTTCGTAAACAACCTCTTTATAGTCCGTATAATCTTTGTCGGTTGCTTTTTTGATAGCTCTTTCCACGTTTTCTTTGGGCATATTCTCCTTCTTTGCCTGCTGCACCAGCACGCGAAGACGCGGATTGGTATCGGGATCGGGTCCGCCTTCCTTGGCAGCAATAGTGATTTCCTTTCCCAATTTTGTGAATGTGCGGGCCATATTGCCCCAACGTTTCAGCTTTCTTGCTTTGCGGTATTCAAATGCTCTTCCCATATATATCCTCCTGTTTTCTCGTAGTGAGAAGCGTTGATGCCGCTTGGTGACGGCTTGAATTATTTTAATGTTTTAACACAATGTTTTTTCGTCAGAAAATAGAGTCAAATTTCGGCGTTTTGTTCACTTGACCCTTACTGTCAGGAATTATCTGAGCACTGCGCCCAATTCTTTTTCCAGACTTTGCCGAATTTTTTGCATCACCGTGTCGATTTGTTTTTCGTTCAACGTTTTTTCTTCGTCCTGTAAAACAAAATTTACGGCATACGATTTTTTATCTTCGGGTAGATTCTTCCCTTCATATACGTCGAAAAGCGTGATTTCCTTTAGCAGTTTCTTTTCCGATTTGCGAACTATCTGTTCGATTTCGGCAAATGTCGTTTTTTTGTCAACGAGCAATGCCAAGTCGCGGCTCACAGCGGGGAATTTGGAAATTTCTGTAAATTCTACCGAATTTTTCCCTATCGCTTTGAGAATTACGTCCCAATTTAATTCAGCGAAATAAACATCGGTGTCGATATCGAAGGAACGACAAATCGATTTGGAAACAATTCCCATTTGTCCCAAACTTTTATTGCGAAGATCGATTTTCAATCCGGCCGCAAAGATAGGAGATTGTAATGTTTCGAATTTTACCTGTTGATAAATGCCCAATCTTTTCAGTACGTTTTCGACATAAGCTTTTAACTCGAAAATCGAGCTTTCCGATTCGGGCGCAGCCCAATTTTTGCGGTTATGTTTGCCACATATCCACAATCCGAAATGTGTCTCTTCGGAATATTCGGCAAGAATTTTATCAGGATTCTTTTGTGATGCATCGAAAAAGTAGCAATTACCGAACTCGTAGAAACGTAAATCTCCATTTTTGCGATTTCGGTTATATGCAATGCTCTCCAGTCCTCCGTAAAGCAGCGTTTGGCGCATAACACCGAGATCGTTGCTTAGCGGATTGATCAGTGCAACACAATTGACGGACGGAAATGCTTCATTATTTTCGTAGTAAACTTTTTTTGTGAGCGAATTATTCATAATTTCGAAAAATCCGTTTGCCGTCAGTTGTTCCGAAACGAGTGTCTGCAAACGATGTTTGCGGTCGGTAGCCGTTTGATATGAAAGACTCGAACGGAGCGAATCGCCAATCTCGATATTGTTATATCCGTAAATGCGCAATATATCTTCGATTACGTCCACGTCCCGCAAAACGTCCACACGATAAGTCGGGATTCGGAGGGTGAGTTTATCTTCCGATTCCTCTTCGATTTCTATTTCCAGACTTTCGAGAATGCTGCGGACAACTGCTTTCGGAATTTCTTTTCCTACCAGAGAATTCAGTTTATTATAAGTCAATTCGACACGTGGCTTTTCGATGGGTTGTGGATAAATATCGCGAATTTCGCCTTCAATTTCGCCACCGGCAAGTTCTTTTACGAGCATGGCCGCCCGTTTGAGCACATAAACCGTGTTATTGGGATCGGCTCCGCGCTCAAAACGAAACGACGAATCGGTGCTTAATCCATGTCTGCGAGCAGTCTTTCGAATCCATGTCGGATTGAAGTAAGCCGACTCAAGGAATATATTTTTTGTATCGTCTGTTACTCCGGACTTCAATCCTCCAAAAACACCTGCGATGCACATTCCTTCTTCGGAATTGCAAATCATTAAGTCGCCGGAGCTTAGTTCGTGTTCCTGACCGTCGAGTGTGACGAATTTGGTCTTGTCGGGCAGTGTGCGAACGATAACCTCGTTGCCGGTAATGTAATCGGCATCGAAAGCATGCATGGGATGCCCCGTTTCGTGAAGGATGAAGTTGGTGATGTCCACAATATTGTTGATCGGGCGAAGTCCGATAGTGCGCAATTTGTTTTTGAGCCAGTCGGGGCTTTCTTTTACGGTAACATTGCGAATGGTAAGGCCTGAATAACGAGGACAGGCATCCATGTTTTCGACCACGACTTCGATGCCACCTTCCTTTCTATCGATTTTAAAATCGGCTACCGAAGGCTTGTTCAGTGAATAAGATTTGCCCGCTTGTTTGAGCCAGGCTGCCAAGTCGCGAGCAACGCCGAAATGCGAAACGGCATCGGAGCGGTTAGGCGTGATATCTACTTCGAGCACGTAATCGCTTTCCACATGATAATATTCTTTTGCAGGCATTCCTACGGGAGCATCTTCTGGCAAAACAATGATGCCATCGTGAGAAGTGCCTATGCCGATTTCGTCTTCGGCACAAATCATCCCGAACGACTCTTCGCCACGGATTTTGGAGCGTTTGATCGTAATTTCTTCGCCCCCGAAATAAAGTTTGGTGCCGATAGTAGCAACCACCACTTTTTGTCCGGCTGCAACATTAGGTGCTCCACAAACAATTCGAAGTGGTTCATCGTTGCCGATATCTACGGTTGTCAGATGGAGATGATCGGAATTGGGATGTGCTGTACAGGTGAGAACTTTTCCGATAACTAATCCTTCGAGCCCACCCTTTATGGTTTCAATTTCTTCTACACTTCCCGTTTCGAGGCCTATGGAAGTTAATGCTTCTGCCGTTTCGGCAGGAGACAAGTCGAATTGCAAATAGTCTTTGAGCCAATTGTACGAAATATTCATTGCGTGTAATCCTTGATTGATTCGGAATGATTCCGAAAAAAGCCCTCAAAATTACATAAAATTCATGGAATAAGGAAAAATGGTTGTTTCAAAATGCGATAGACAGAGTCAAGTAGCAAGTGTAATATGAGTGAAATTGTTTGTAAAATTCAATTTTAGGCAAACTGAATCCTAATTTTTCCCTCAGGAGAATGTCCCATCTGTTCTTTAGCAATAGGTAACTGGTGTTTTATGTAGAATTATTCCAAATAGAAAAAGAAACATAAATATTTAAAGAAATAATTCTTTAATCAGGAAGAAATGCACTACATTTGTAAGGATGCGTCTGCTTAGAAAACCCCGAAACCTGATTTTGATGGTTTACAAGTCACTGAAAATCAAGGTTTGTTTTGAATCACTTTTAGTAAAAAAAACTTTTCGGAGGGGAGTCAAGGATGAAATGCGTGTTTAGTCAAATGATTGTTAATCTGTTACAAATCTTAAAGGTTGATTTTGTTTAATAAAAAATATGGGTATGGAAACACAGACAAACGCTCCGGTTTCAGGAGAAATACTCGATAAGATCATCGAAAAGCACCGTGGAAAGCCCGGGATGTTGCTCACTACCCTGGAAGAAGCACAGGAGAAAAACCCCCTGAAGTATCTTCCGGGTGAAACGCTAGCCGAAATATCGAAAAAACTAAAGGTGCCGTATGCACAGGTCTACAGTGTAGCCACGTTTTATTCCTTCTTTAATTTAAAGCCACAGGGTAAGCATTCGATTGTCGTTTGCCGCGGCACGGCGTGTCACACGAAAGGTTCAAAAGCCTTGCTGGATGATATAGAAAAAATTTTAGGTATTAAATATACCGGTGATGATGCCGAATCATCCTATACTACTCCCGATAACCTGTTTACTATCAGGACGGTGTCCTGCTTCGGACAATGCGCGCAATCGCCCGTCGTGGCCATAGACAATGTTATTTACAGCAACATGAATTCCCGAAAATTGCTGAAAATCCTCAGCAACTATACCCTATCGTTATGAAACCGTCCGAAATTGAAATTTTAAGAAAGCAGCACAGGGAAAGGATTCTTCCGGCAACTCCCATGATTTTGGTTGGAATGGGGACCTGCGGTATCGGTAACGGAGCCGGTGCGGTTTATCATCATTTCGAAAAGCAGCTGTCGGAGAATAACCTCGATTGTAAACTCAAGCGGACCGGTTGCTTCGGTTTCTGCGCCGAAGAACCGATGGTGATGCTCTATCAGCCGGGTAGGCCCATGCTGGTCTACAGTAAAGTGGATGAGAGGGATGTGAAGCGAATCATGGATAACTTGCAGAAAAACAAACTGTACAAAAACAAGCTATTGTGCCGTATCGATGAATGGGATTTCCTGACTTCGGAGGTGGAATTTGGAAAGGGTTACGAAGATATTCCTCACTGGGATGAAGTGCCTTTTTTTAAGGGGCAGAAGAAAGTGGTGTTGCGCCATGCCGGCCTTATCGACCCCGAAGACATTCTTGATTATATTGCTGTGGGAGGATATAATGCCCTGGTAAAAGCGATTATGGGTTACAAGCCGGCAGAAGTGGTCGATCAGGTCATGGCGTCGAAACTGCGTGGTCGGGGAGGAGCAGGTTTCCCTACGGGAGTAAAATGGTCAATCATGCAGAAACAGGATGCCCGGCAGAAATATATTATCTGCAATGCCGATGAAGGCGACCCGGGCGCGTATATGAACCGGAATGAGATTGAAAGCGATCCGCACATGCTGCTCGAAGGTATGATGATAGGTGCTTACGCCATGGGAGCGAGTGAGGGCATCGCATACGTGAGGGCAGAGTATCCGCTTGCCGTAAAGCGGCTTCGGACGGCTATCGAGCAAGTCGAACAACTCGGGCTTTTAGGTGAAAATATATTGGGTACCGGCTTTAGTTTTAAGATGGATATTGTTGAAGGGGCTGGAGCCTTCGTTTGCGGTGAAGAGACAGCATTGATTGCTTCTATCGAAGGGAAGGCGGGTCGGCCGCTTCCGCGTCCGCCTTATCCTGCCAACAAAGGGTTGTACGGTAAACCTACCAACATCAACAATGTGGAAACCTGGTGCAACGTGCCGGTCATCATCGAAAAAGGTGCCGAGTGGTTCACCACTATGGGGACGGAAAGAAGTCCCGGAACAAAAGTGTTTTCGTTGGTAGGAAAAGTGAAAAATACGGGGTTGGTAGAACTCCCCCTTGGGTCAAAATTGGAACAATTTGTGTTCAATATCGGGGAAGGTACGGGAACTTCCAAACGGGTAAAGGCCGTGCAAACCGGTGGGCCGTCCGGCGGTTGCATCCCGCTGGAGTTTTTTTCAACCCCGGTGGATTACGAGTCGCTGGCAGGCATTGGAGCCATCATGGGTTCGGGAGGAATGGTGGTAATGGATCAGGACAACTGCATGGTGGACGTGGCTCGCTATTTTCTGGAGTTCAATGCAGGAGAATCGTGCGGGAAATGTACACCCTGCCGTGAAGGTACGGCACAGGCACTGGCTATTCTCACCCGCATCACCCAGGGGCAAGGGACGTTCGCCGATTTGGCCGTCCTGGAGTTGCTCAGCGGTGTTATCAAAGATTCGTCGCTTTGCGCTCTTGGGCAGACCGCCCCTAATCCCATTCTGACCACGTTAAAATATTTCCGGCACGAGTATGAACAACACATCCGGGAGAAACGGTGTCATGCAGGGACGTGCGAATCGCTTTTCATGGCTTTGTGTGAAAACAGCTGCCCGCTGCACATGAATATTCCGGGCTACATCGAGCTGATTAAGGAAGATCGTGTGGAAGAAGCCTTTGAGCTTACGCTGCGCGATAATCCCCTGCCGGGAACGATAGGGAGGATTTGCCACTTCCATTGCCAAATGCGTTGCCGTCGTGAAATGCTGGATCAGCCGGTTTCGCAAGGCGAAATCCACCGATACCTGGCAGATACCATGTACCAGCTCGGAAAAGAGAACGAAATCTACAATAAACTGGTTAAAGAGAGACTTCCTTCTACCGGAAAAAGGATTGCCATTGTAGGTGCCGGGCCTGCAGGACTTACGGCAGCCTTTTACCTGGTGCGACTGGGCCATGATATCACCGTTTACGAGGCTTTGTCCGAAGCCGGGGGAGTAGCGCGTTTTGGTATACCGAATTATCGTTTGCCGAAAGATGTGTTGAGGAAGGAAGTCCGGCTGATAAAAAAACTGGGTGTGAAGTTCAGGTTCAACCAGCGGCTGGGCGACAATCTTTCCCTGGCCGAGCTGAAAAATGAGTTCGACACCATTTATCTGGCGATAGGTGCGTGGAAAGATATCGATTTGAAAATTCCGGGAGAAGATGCAAAAGGTGTTTTTGCAGGAACAAAAATTTTGAAAGAGATTGCGCTGGGTAAAACACCGAAAGTGGGTGAGCGGGTCGTTATTGTCGGCGGCGGGAACGTGGCCATCGATACGGCCCGGAGCCTGTTGCGACTGGGAAAGGATGTGACTATCGTTTACCGGCGGGGAAAAGGGGATATGCCTGCCAACGCCGTGGAGATATCGGAATCGGAAGAAGAAATGATCAACTATCGTTTTCTGGCTTCTCCCAGCGGGATTATTACGGGTAAATCGGGCAGAGTAAAAGCGTTACGCGTAGAGAAGATGTTGCCTGGAAGCATCGATTCTTCCGGAAGGAAGAAACCGGTTCCCACCGGAGTATTTGAAGAAATTCCGTGTGATACTGTTGTGCTGGCTGTTGGTGAACGGGTCGATTCCGGGTGCCTTGTCGAAAACAATATGGAGCTTACACGGGACGGGCGAATAGTTATAGATCCGTTTACTTTTCAAACATCCGACCCGCAAATCTACGCCGGCGGAGATGCGGTAAGCGGCCCCTCGACGGCGGCAGAGGCGATGGGGATGGCGAAGAAAGCGGCTGCAGCGATGGACAGGGCATTGACGGGTGAAAACAGGTTTTACCGGCTCTCGCGTCCGTTTAATTACCGGAATGTTGTGCCCGCAAATCCAAAACCGGCTTCGAAGAATGTTCCGAGAAGACTTTCGGTGAAAGACCGGGTGAATAATTTCAACGAGATTTCTTTCGGATTTACGGGCGAGCAGGCCCGCAATGAGGTGGAAAGATGCCTGAGGTGTGACGTGAAACATTAATCTGAAAAAGCTGTATTATGGAAATTAACATCAATAACCGGCCTGTTCAGGTAGCTGAAGGAACAACCGTTTTGGAAGCATGCCGTTCTGCGGGTATAGACGTCCCTTCGTTGTGTTACCTGAAAGATGTATCGCATAATGCGTCGTGCGGCGTTTGTGTGGTGGAAGTGAAAGGAGCTAAATCGTTATTGCGCTCGTGTATTACCCAGGTTACCGAGGGGATGGAGATTTCTACGAACAGCCCGCGGGCGATGCTGGCAAGAAAAGTAAATGTTGAGTTATTGCTGGCCAATCATCCTCAGGATTGTCTGATTTGTGACCGCAACGGAAGCTGTGAATTGCAGGAGCTGTCCCATGCCTTAGGAATTAAAGACAGGCGATTCGTTCGCACCAGGAAAGGGCAATTGAAAAAAGACGAAACATCGCTTTCGCTGGTGCGTGATCCGGAAAAATGCATCCTGTGCGGCCGTTGCGTTGCCGTTTGCAGCCAGATGCAGGGCGTAAAGGCGATCGATTTTTCGGGACGGGGATTAAAAAGCAAAATTTCCACCTTCCTCGATTCGGGACTGGGACATGTGGCCTGTTCAAATTGTGGGCAATGCGCCCTGGTTTGTCCCACAGGAGCTATAACGGAGAGAAATTCGGTAAGCGAAGTCTGGTCGGCTTTACAAGATCCCGGAAAGATTGTTCTGGTACAAACCGCGCCGGCTGTGCGTGTCGGAATAGGAGAGGCTATGGGAATGCCCTACGGCAGCCTGGTTACGGGTCAAATGGTTGCCGGATTACGCCGGCTTGGCTTCTCGAAAGTGTTCGATACTAATTTTGCTGCCGACCTTACCATTATCGAGGAAGGAAACGAGTTGCTTCACCGCATCAAAACGGGTGGGGAGTTACCGATGATCACTTCCTGTTCGCCGGGATGGATCAAGTTTGTCGAAGATTTTTATCCGGATTTGTTGAGGCACCTGTCCACCTGTAAGTCACCGCAGCAGATGTTTGGTGCGGTGGCAAAAACATACTATGCCGAAAAAACGGGCGTCGATCCGAGAAACATCGTGGTGGTTTCCATCATGCCTTGTACGGCCAAGAAATACGAGGCAAAACGTCCGGAAATGGATGGGGCATTCCATTATTGGAAAGAGAAACTAAAGCTGAAAGATGAGGAGCATTTTTTCGATGTGGATTTTTCACTTACCACGCGTGAACTGGCGCGTATGTTCAGCGAAGCGGGAATAAATTTTTCCGGTCTCCCGGAAGAACGGTTCGACAGCCCACTGGGTGAATCAACCGGTGCCGCCGCAATATTTGGTGCTACCGGAGGGGTGATGGAGGCGGCACTCAGAACAGCTTATGAGTTGTATACCGGTAAAACGCTGTATGATGTTAATTTCACATCTGTACGGGGTTTTCAGGGAATAAAAGAGGCGGACGTAAATTTGAACGGAACGGTCATTAAAGTAGCTGTCGCGCATACACTCAAGAACGCCGGAATTTTGTTGGAACAGATCAAAAATGGCACATCGCCCTACGTGTTCATTGAAGTGATGGCATGCCCGGGAGGCTGTATCGGCGGCGGCGGACAACCTATCCCCACTAATGCGGAAACGCGTGAAAAACGTGCTGCGTCTATTTATTATGAAGACGATCATAAAGTGATACGGAAATCGCATGAAAATCCGGAGATTATCACAATATATGCCGACTTCTTTAAAAAACCACTGGGTGAGAAGTCGCATCACTTACTCCACACCCACTATAGGGAGAGGGAGTATTAAATTTCAGCACGCTAAGTTGGGCTTAGGATATCGATACGGAAAGGTAGCATGGAGGAGAATAAATATTAGGAATGCGTTAATAATTTATAGCTATTTTATATATTTTTTTGATCTGAGGATACATGGAGTTGGTATGGAGTTGGTACGGCGTTGGTATGGAGTTGGTACGGAGGAAAGTGTATGGAAAAATTCGGCACAAATAAATACTTGTTTTCATTCGATAATATTTGATAACTTAATTGGCCTTTGATGAATAAAAGGTGCATTGAAAGAGTGAAGAGAAAGAAGGATAGCGAATATCGGATTGAGAAATTGAGAGGAATCGGGCTTTGATGAGTTTATTTCGAATTCGATGAAAAAGAAAAGAGACTGTCCCAAAAATTGGACAGCCTCTTTCGATATTTAGTGTAACTTTCGATTAATATCCTCTGATGGCTTTGATGCCAGGAAGCACTTTCCCTTCGATCATTTCGAGCAGAGCGCCACCGCCGGTGGATACATACGAAACCTGATCGGCCAGACCGAATTTGTTGATGCAGGCCACCGAGTCGCCACCACCTACCAGCGAATAAGCACCTTTTTTAGTGGCTTCGACGATGGCGTCGGCAACGGCACGCGATCCATGATCGAAATTATCGAATTCGAATACGCCAACGGGGCCATTCCAAAGAATAGTTTTGGAGTTTTTGATCACCTCTGCAAAGATTTTTTCGGATTCGGGACCGATATCCAATCCTTCCCAACCGTCGGGAATATCGTTTACGGGAGCAAAAGCTGTTTTTGCATCGTTGCTGAAGCTGTCTGCAATCTTGGCATCGGTAGCCAAAACGAGATTCACCCCTTTTTCTTTGGCAAGATCCACGATTTCGAGGGCAAGCTGGAGTTTGTCGTCTTCCACAATCGAGTTTCCGATTTTTCCGCCAAAGGCTTTTGTAAAAGTATAGGTCATGCCGCCTGCAAGGATGAGATTGTCCACTTTTTCGAGCAGTTTTTTGATGATGTCGATTTTTGAGGAAACTTTAGAACCACCCATGATGGCAGTGAAAGGACGTTGAGTGTCGTTCATCACCTTTTCGACAGCCATGATTTCGTTTTGCATGAGGTAGCCAAACAGTTTATGATCGGCATCGAAATAGTCGGCAATGAGCGCCGTAGAGGCATGCGCACGGTGAGCAGTTCCGAATGCGTCATTCACATATACATCGGCATAGGACGCCAATTTTCGGGTAAATTCTTTTTGCGATTCCTTAACGGCCTTTTTTGCAGCTGCGATTTCTTCTTCGGTAGCCGTTTCGGGCAATCCAACCGGCTTGCCTTCCTCTTCGGCATAGAAGCGAAGATTTTCGAGCATCAAAGCCTGACCCGGTTTCAGTGCCGCAGCTTTGGCCGCAGCCTCGTCACTCATGCAATCGTTTGCAAAGTCCACATCCACTCCCAATAATTCGGAGACACGTGGAAGAACGTGTCGAAGTGAATATTTTGCAGTGGGACCTTTGGGACGGCCGAGATGAGAACCTATAATCACGCTGCCTCCATCCTGCAAAATTTTTTTCAGAGTAGGCATCGCTGCGCGAATACGTGTATCGTCGGTAATGTTGAAATTCTCATCCAGTGGAACATTGAAGTCCACACGAACAAATGCCTTTTTACCGGCGAAATTGAAAGAGTCCATAGTTTGCATAATGCTTGTGTTTTATATTTGTGAGTAAATTGTTGCCTAAAAACAAACGTCGATACGAAACCTATTTTACGCCACAAAGATACTAAAATGTTGTCATTCATTCGATAAATTTTTTCTCTTTTTTCATTCACCTTGAATAGAATAGAGAGATGAAAATTAGACAACATATAATCATATTGATCGTAAAATATGCAGAATGAAGAAAAAAATGCCTTTCAAAAAAATAAATCATAACAATTTGAAAACCCATCTATCGATTGTTTTACTCAAACCTTTTTTGTACTTTTGTACCGATTAATCAGGCATAAACGAATGCCTTCCATCAGTTGACAATTTTTACATTTTCAGCATATAACAATGTTCGATAAACCCTTTCACCTTGTCCTGGAAGACGGGACAACCTTCAAAGGAAAGTCATTTGGTTACGAACGCCCTGTTGCCGGCGAAGTTGTTTTCAGCACAGGCATGGTGGGCTACGTCGAAAGCCTTTCCGATCCATCGTATCTCGGTCAGATTTTGACGCTTACCTATCCACTCATTGGCAATTACGGCGTTCCTGACGATGTTTCCCAAAACGGTATTTCTACTTTTTACGAATCGGAAAAAATACAGGCTTCCGGCCTTATTGTTTCCGATTTTTCGTGTGAATACAGTCATTGGAATGCGGTGAAAAGTCTGCACGAATGGCTTGTCGAAAACAAAGTTCCTGCCGTTTACGGCATCGATACGCGCGAGTTGACCAAACTTGTTCGCGAAAAGGGAACGATGCTCGGTAAACTGGTTTTCCCCGATGAAGAAGATATTCCGTTTGTCAATCCCGATGATGAAAATCAGGTAGCAAAAGCGTCCTGCAAAGAAGTGATTACGTACGGCAATGGCAGTCACAAAGTAGTTTTGGTAGATTGTGGGGTAAAAAACAACATTATTCGCTGTCTGCTCAAACGCGATACGACGGTGGTTAGAGTTCCCTGGAATTATGATTTCACTCAGATGGAATACGACGGTTTGTTTATATCCAACGGACCGGGCGATCCGACTTATTGCAAACCGACCATCGAAAATATTCGCAAAGCAATGGCTGCCGATAAACCTATTTTCGGTATCTGCATGGGAAATCAATTGCTTTCGCTGGCAAGCGGTGCGAGCATTTACAAACTGAAATACGGCCACAGAAGCAGTAATCAGCCTGTGCAATTGATGGGAACACAGCGGGCATTTGTTACCTCGCAGAATCATGGTTTTGCGGTGGATAGCAAGACACTTTCTTCCGATTGGGAGCCACTTTTTGTCAATATGAACGACGGAACGAACGAAGGCGTTCGCCATAAAACAAAGCCCTGGTTTTCGTCGCAGTTCCATCCCGAAGCTGCTGCCGGACCAACCGATACCGAGTTTTTGTTCGACGTGTTTATGCGGACACTGGACGAAAAAAATCCTTCGATACCTCGTCTGATTGAGGAAGAACTTGAGGCCAAATTGGTGGTAAAACATCCGGCTCCGGATTTTGAAAAGGGACAAATCAAAAAAGTACTCGTACTGGGTTCGGGTGCTCTCAAAATTGGGGAGGCCGGTGAATTCGATTATTCCGGTTCGCAGGCCCTCAAGGCGTTGAAGGAAGAATCGGTGGAGACCATTCTTATCAATCCGAATATTGCTACGGTGCAAACCTCGGAAGGCATTGCCGATAAAGTATATTTCTTGCCGGTTACGCCGTTTTTTGTGGAACGGGTGATCGAAAAGGAGCGTCCCGATGGCATTTTCCTGTCGTTTGGCGGGCAAACGGCACTCAATTGCGGCGTTGCTCTTTTCCGCAACAAAGTGCTCGAAAAATATAACGTGCGGGTATTGGGAACCCCTGTTCAATCCATCATCGATACGGAAGATCGTGAAATTTTCAACCAAAAGCTTTCGGAAATCGGTGTAAAATACATTAAAAGTGAGGCGGTTACCAATCTCGATGATGCTTTGCACGCCGCCAACCGATTGGGTTATCCTGTCATCGTGCGGGCTGCCTATGCGCTGGGCGGATTGGGAAGCGGCTTTTGCGATAATGATGAAGAACTGAAAATGCTTGTGGCGAAGGCATTTAATTTTTCGCCACAGGTTTTAATCGAAAAATCGCTCAAAGGCTGGAAAGAAATTGAATATGAAGTGGTTCGCGACCGCTACGACAATTGCATTACGGTTTGCAACATGGAAAATTTCGACCCGCTGGGCATTCACACCGGCGAAAGCATTGTTGTTGCACCCTCGCAGACGCTATCGAACAGCGAATACTTCAAGCTTCGCGAATTATCCATCCGCATCATTCGCCACATCGGAATCATTGGCGAGTGCAATGTGCAGTATGCTTTCGATCCTGCATCGGAAGATTATCGGGTGATAGAAGTGAATGCCCGTCTCAGCCGTTCGTCGGCACTCGCTTCCAAGGCAACCGGATATCCGTTGGCTTTTGTTGCTGCCAAATTGGGATTGGGTTACGGGCTTCCCGAACTGAAAAATTCGGTTACGAAGGTTACATCTGCCTTTTTTGAGCCGGCTCTCGATTACATTGTCTGCAAAATTCCGCGTTGGGATTTGGCAAAATTTCACGGCGTCTCGCGTGAATTGGGCAGCAGCATGAAATCCGTAGGTGAAATCATGTCTATCGGGCGCACTTTCGAAGAAGTATTCCAAAAAGGGCTGCGCATGATTCAGCAGGGCATGCATGGTTTTGTCGGCAACAAAGATTTGTTTACCGATGAGTTGGACAAAGAACTGAGTGCTCCCACCGATAAGCGCGTTTTCTATCTCTCTCAGGCTCTGCAGCAGGATTATTCGGTGGACAGACTGTATGAGTTGACCAAAATCGACAAATGGTTTCTTTACAAACTGAAATATATCGTAGAGATTGCCCGTGAAGTGGAGCAATACAATACGCTGGAAGAATTTCCGACGGAATTGTTCCGAGAAGCAAAACTGAGAGGATTTTCCGATCATCAAATCGAAAAACTGATTTTCAAAAAATCGCTTTCGGATGATACGGTACGCAACAACCGCATCGGTAGAGGCATCAAACCGGTTGTCAAACAAATTGATACATTGTCGGCAGAATATCCGGCCCAAACCAATTATCTGTATCTTACCTACAATGGTACGGCAAACGATGTCCGGTATCTGGGCGACCATCGCTCGGTTATCGTGCTGGGTTCCGGCGCTTACCGAATCGGTTCGTCCGTCGAATTCGACTGGTGTTCGGTGAATGCTCTGAATACGATTCGCAAGGAAGGCTATCGCTCGGTGATGATCAATTACAATCCCGAAACGGTTTCCACCGATTACGATATGTGCGACCGCCTGTATTTCGACGAACTCAGCTACGAACGTGTTCGCGATATTATAGAACTCGAAAATCCGAAAGGTGTCATCGTATCTGTGGGAGGACAAATTCCGAATAATCTTGCCGTACGTTTGGATAAGGCGGGTGTAAACATTCTGGGCACATCGGCCAATTCCATCGATAACGCCGAAGATCGCCACCGCTTCTCGGCCATGCTCGACCGATTGGGTATCGATCAGCCTCGCTGGCGTGAAGTTACTACCTTCGACGATATTCGCGAATTTGTGGACGAAGTCGGATTCCCGTTGCTGGTTCGACCTTCGTATGTTCTTTCGGGTGCTGCCATGAATGTTTGTTCCAATAACGAAGAGCTGGAACGATTCCTTACGATGGCTGCCGAAGTTTCGCAGGAACATCCGGTGGTAGTTTCCGAATTTATCGAACATGCCAAGGAAATAGAAATCGATGCAGTAGCACAAAATGGCGATCTGGTGGTTTATGCTATTTCGGAACATGTGGAATTTGCCGGTGTTCATTCGGGCGATGCGACCATTCAGTTCCCACCTCAGAAAATATATATCGAAACGGTCAGACGAATCAAACACATTGCCCGTCAGATTGCAAAAGAGCTTCAGATATCAGGTCCGTTCAACATTCAATTTTTGGCAAAGGACAATGATATCAAGGTGATAGAATGCAATTTGAGAGCTTCACGTTCGTTCCCGTTTGTATCGAAAGTGTTGAAAATCAACTTTATCGAACTTGCAACGCAAGTGATGTTGGGATTGGAAGTGAAAAAACCCGAAAAATCGGCATTCGATCTCGATTATGTGGGAATCAAAGCTTCGCAATTCTCGTTCAATCGTTTGCAGAAAGCCGATCCGGTGCTCGGTGTAGATATGGCGTCCACCGGCGAAGTAGGCTGCATCGGCTCCAATTTTGATGATGCTCTGCTTACGGCCATGCTTTCGGTGGGTTATCGCATTCCCGAGAAGAACATCATGGTTTCTTCGGGAGGGACGAAGTCGAAAGTGGCGCTTCTTGATGCATGCCGTTTGTTGGTGAAAAACGGATACCATCTTTATGCAACAGGAGGGACACAGAAATTCCTTGCCGACAACGGCGTAGAGAGCACGTATGTGGCTTGGCCCGATGATAAGGATGCCGACCTGAAAGTAACGGATATGATTGCCCAGAAGCAATTCGATTTGATTATCAACATTCCCAAAAACCTGACGGAACGAGAGCTGACGAACGGCTATAAAATTCGTCGCGGTGCGATCGATTTCAACATCCCGCTCATCACCAACGACCGTTTGGCAAGCGCATTCATCAAAGCTTTCTGCAAGATGAAAGAAGGCGATATCCAAATCAAGCACTGGGGAGAATATAAGTAAAGGTTGTTATTGTGCGAAAAAACAGATTTAGTTCCGGTTAAAAATTGACACCTCCCGAAGAGGTGTCAATTTTTTGCTTACCTTTTGAAAATATATCGCACGCTTGGGAGTAAGCTTTTTCCACGTCGGTTACTCGATTTTCACACAACGTGCAATCTCGAGGAAGTCAGTAAGCTTTTCTTCGAGTTCTTTCATCGAATGCAGAACGATTCGTGCTCCCGATTTTTTCAACATTTCGTCCGGAAGAGGCCCCGTGTTGACATCGATAGTGAAAATTCCGGCTTTTGTGGCTGCTTCGGTTCCGAGCGGTGCATTCTCAATTACGATTGCCTGATTTGGTTTTAAGTTTCCTGCTTTTTCGAGTCCCATCAAAAACGGTTCAGGATGAGGCTTCCCGTTTTTCACGTCGAAAGCCGTTACCATTGTGTCGGGAGAAAAAATTCCCGGGAAATTATCGTTCAGTTTATCGATGAGCGATGGTTGCCCCGAACCGGTTACAAGCACCGGCGTCAGTCCCTTACGCTTCACGAGTTCGAGCACTTCCTTAGCTCCCGGAATAGTTTTCCCTTCGTTATATCGGGTAAAGAGTTCGGTTTTACGGGCATAAATTTTCTCGATTTCCTCTTTTGAAGCTTTTCGTCCCAATTCGCGTTGGAAAAGAATGTTAATAGTCGATTCGCCCGTACGTCCTTCGTGTAAATAGAATTCTTCCGGCGAATTATTGATTCCTATTTCATCCATTGTTTGTTTCCACGATTTGGCATGTGCCGGCATGGAATCGTACAATACTCCGTCCATATCGAAGAGGACGGCTTTCAAATCAAAACGAGTGTAATTATGTTCACGAAGATAGGTTTCGAAAATCGAAATTGCTTCTTGTCGATTGATCATTATTGTGAGTAAAAATATAAAAAACAACCCGTCAGACCGCTTTTCAACAGAATGACGGGCATGTTATTGAATCTTGAATTTATAATTTGGCTTTGATGGCCGCTGTTTCTTGTTCGTAGCCCGGTTTTTCGAGCAGGGCAAACATATTCTTTTTATATGCTTCCACTCCCGGTTGATTAAATGGATTGACGCCGAGTAGATAACCACTTATTCCACATGCTTTTTCGAAGAAATAAATGAGCTGGCCGATTGATTCTTCATCCAGTCGGGGAATTTCGATCAGCAAATTGGGAACGCCCCCATCTACATGTGCAATGCGTGTACCCAATTCAGCCATTTTGTTGACTTCGTCCACACGTTTTCCACTCAGATAATTCAGCCCGTCAAGATCTTCCTTATCCGAAGGTATTTCGAGTTTTTTATCGGGTTGTGCGATGGAAATAACCGTTTCGAAAATAGTGCGTTCACCTTCCTGGATCCATTGTCCCATTGAATGCAAATCGGTAGTGAAATCAACCGCTGCCGGAAAAATTCCTTTATGATCTTTTCCTTCGCTTTCGCCATAAAGTTGTTTCCACCATTCGGCAAAATAGTGAAGTTTTGGATGATAATTTACCAAGATTTCGATTTTCTTTCCTCTTTTGTAAAGTTCGTTGCGAATGACTGCATAAATTGCCGACAGATTGTATTCGAATGAAATATTATCGGCTGTAGCTTTCTCCATAGCAACCGCACCGGCAACGAGTTTTCGGATATTGATGCCGGCTACCGCAATCGGCAAAAGCCCGACCGGCGTGAGAACGGAATAACGACCGCCTACATCGTCGGGAATGACGAAGGTTTTGTACCCTTCTTTCGAAGCAAGCATGCGAAGAGCTCCTTTAGTTGCATCGGTAATAGCTACAATGCGTTGGCGAGCTTCGCCCTTACCCACTTTTTCTTCGAGTAATTCCTTCAAAATGCGGAAAGCAAGTGCCGGTTCGGTAGTAGTTCCCGATTTGGAAATATTGATGATCCCAAAACTTTTGTTTTTCAGATATTCTTTCAGTTCGAACAGATAATCTTCGCTGATATTGTTACCGGCATACATAATGACAGGACTTTTGCGGTCTTGCTGAAGCCAGTCGAAAGCATTCGAAAGCGAATCGATTACTGCGCGTGCGCCTAAATAACTTCCGCCAATACCGACTATCACTACCACATCACATCGTGTGCGGAGGTTGACAGCAGCATCTTCTATTTCTTTAATGGCATCTTCGGTTATGGATGAAGGAAGATTGACCCATCCCAAAAAATCGTTGCCCGGACGAGAACCATCGTGCAGAGCCCGGTTGCATGCGAGCGCATTCGTTCCCTGTTTCAAGATTTCATCTTCGGTAACGAACTTGTACACATGTTGGATGTTCATTTTGAGCTTTTCCATTGACTAATTGAGTTTATTTAGTTTAAAATGTTTCGATCAATTTTTCAATTCCTGTTTTAGGAGGAAGTTTTTCGTACAAAATCTGATATACAGTATTGGCAATGGGAATATCAATTTTGAAACGCTGATTCATCTCCATAATGCATTTTGCACCATAATATCCTTCGGCAATCATTTCCATTTCGAGTTGAGCCGTTTTCACCGAGTATCCTTTGCCAATCATTGTCCCGAGCGTTCTATTTCGGCTGAATTGCGAATAGCCGGTTACGAGCATGTCGCCCAGGTAATGCTGTTCGCAAATATTTCGTTCCATCGGAGCGACGCTACTCAAAAAACGCTCCATTTCTTTGGCGCAATTCGTCATCAAAACGGCCTGAAAATTATCGCCATACTGAAGTCCTTGACATATTCCGGCCGCAATTGCATAAATATTTTTGAGAACCGATGCCATTTCGATGCCAACCACATCGTTCGAAACCCGTGTATGCATGATTCTCGAATTGATAGCCTCGGCGAGCATGGTTGCTTTTTCGGTATCGATACAAGCAGAAGTGAGGAAGGATAGACGTTCGAGCGCAATTTCTTCGGCATGACAGGGGCCGGAGAGCACTCCGATATTTTCGAGAGGAATTCGGAAGTTATAGGCGAGATATTCGCTGATGACCATGTTGTCGTTGGGGACTATTCCCTTGATGGCCGATATCACGAATTTTCCTTTGAAAGCGCTATTCCAAATTCTTTTCAGATATTGTTTTACGTAAGGAGAAGGGAATGCAAGAATAATCGTATCCGAATCTTTGATGGCTCTTTCGATGCTGGAGTAAAAAGTAATTTGAGCCAGATTGAATTTCAGATTTGTGAGATAATCGGGATTGTGCCCTAACTTGTAAAATCCTTCGATCTGTTCCGTACGTCGAATATACCAATGTAGATGGTCGTTGTTCATCAGTACAATTTTGGCGAGAGCCGTACCCCATGTACCTCCTCCCAAAACACAGATTTTTCCGAGTGAATCCATTTTGTATGTTTAAAATTCAGGCATGATCGTCAGGCAAGAGTTGAAGCACTTTCTATCCAACTTTTAACCTCTTCGAGCGATGGATTGTTCAATTCGAGTTTGTATTTTTTATTCAATTCGCACAGTTCCTGATGTATTTTATTCGGATTAACCCCTTTTAAGGCAGCAACTTCGTTGTATCCGGCTCTTTGTAAAGGAGAAATCCATACTTCCGGAATGCCGAGTTCCGTATATTTATGAGCGTTGTCTTTTTTTACCGTTCTTTCCGGGCGCATTTGAGGAAACAAGAGAACTTCCTGAATAGTCGTTTGCCCGGTAAGAAGCATCGTGAGGCGATCCATTCCTATTCCCATTCCTGCTGTAGGCGGCATGCCATATTCGAGTGCACGCAGAAAATCCTGATCGATGTACATGGCTTCGTCATCACCTTTTTCAGAAAGGCGAAGCTGTTCCTCAAAGCGTTCGCGTTGATCGATCGGATCGTTTAATTCTGAATAGGCGTTTGCGAGCTCTTTCCCGTTGACTATCAATTCGAATCTTTCGGTAAGCTGTGGATTGTTGCGATGGCGTTTTGTCAAAGGCGACATTTCGATTGGATAATCCATCACAAAAGTGGGCTGAATGAAATGTCCTTCGCACTTTTCTCCAAATATCTCGTCGATGAGTTTTCCTTTTCCCATTGTCGGATCGTGTTCGATTCCCAATTTGTTGCACACATCTCGAAGCTCATCTTCATTCATCCCGGCAATATCAAATCCGGTAAATTCCTTAATGGCATCGAGCATAGTGATTCGTTTGTAGGGCGCTTTGAAATCAATTTCGTTTTCACCTACTTTCACTTTTGTGGTTCCGAGCACTTGCAGGGCAGTATGCTCGAGCATTTGCTCGGTGAATTCCATCATCCAATTGTAATCTTTATAGGAAACATAGATTTCGAGCACGGTAAATTCGGGATTGTGAGTGCGATCCATACCTTCATTACGAAAATCGCGCGAAAATTCGTAAACGCCCTCAAATCCTCCAACGATCAGACGTTTGAGATATAATTCATTCGCAATTCGCAGATACAAATCGATATCGAGGGCATTGTGGTGTGTGATGAATGGACGAGCGGCAGCCCCGCCGGGAATGCTTTGCAAAACAGGAGTATCTACTTCGAGATAACCATGCCGATTAAAAAACTCGCGCATGGCATCGAATATTTTCGTGCGTTTCACAAAAATATCTTTCACGCCTTCGTTCACCAATAAGTCCACATATCGTTGACGATATCGCAGTTCGGGATCATTAAACTTGTCGTAAGCCACGCCGTCTTTCACTTTGACGATAGGCAGAGGACGAAGTGATTTGGATAATACGGTTAAGCTTTGCGCATGCACCGAAATTTCACCGGTTTGCGTCCGGAAAACAAATCCGGTGATGCCGATGAAATCGCCGATATCGAGCAATTTTTTGAAAACAATATTGTAAAGATCTTTATTTTCTTCAGGACAAATATCGTCACGCGTGATATATACTTGAATGCGTCCTTTCGAATCCATCAATTCGATAAATGATGCTTTGCCCATGATGCGTCGGCTCATAATGCGACCGGCTATACTTACCTGTCGTTTTTCACCGCTATCATCGAATTGATCTTTTATGTCAGTAGAATAGGCATTGACTTCATATAAAGGCGCCGGATAGGGATCTATCCCGAATTGACGCAACTCGTTAAGACTTTGCCTGCGTATAATTTCCTGTTCGCTTAAATCTAATAATTGCATTTCGTCTATCTTCTTTTTGCAGATTTCCCATAAAAGTCCACAAAAATACAAAATTGTTGGCATTCTTTTGGTTTTATGTATCTTTTTTCCTTTCTTTAAAAGTGGAATTTTTTGTTTTTCAGATTCTTGATGTCGGAGTGAATAGACTTGATGTTCATCAGAAAAAAATATTAAAGAATTATTTCTTTAATGAAAGAAAAATTATACATTTGTGCAGTTGTCTTATGCCATTTGGAATTTTTATTCTCGATTTTTTTGAGTGAATTATGAGTAAAGAATGGCATTTTGATATATATATATGCCGGCATTCGAACGACAATTCATTCCGGATATACCGTTAAATTGATCCTAATTTGGAATTTTGACAAAGATTTATTTTAACCGGTACCTAAAATGACTTTGCAACAGTTGAGTAACATAGTGAAAGGCAATATCCTCCATGATCCGGTCAAATCAGTGGATTATCGATATGCTTTTGCATCGGATTTGATGAGTGATGTCCTTCGTTTCCATATGGACGATGCCGTTCTCATTACCGGCTTATCAACCATTCAAACGGTTCGCACCGCCGAAATGTCAAACCTGCCGTGCATAGTCGTCGCGCGTGGAAAACAAATCAGTAACGAAATGATAGCACTCGCATCCGAAAATCATATTGCCCTTGTTTCGTCACCCCTGACGGTATTCGAAATTTCGGGCAAATTATATATGAACGGCATCAAACCGGTATATTGAATGGAGGTGCAGTACGAAATACAAGGAGGAGATTTCAGCACGGCCGGACAGGCAAGTTCTGAAATTAAGAAATTGCTAAAACAATTCAACATCGATCCACAAATTGTTCGGCGAATCGCAATTGCATTGTTCGAAGCCGAAGTGAATGTGGTGGCACATGCCTATAAAGGAATTATGAAAGCTGATATCGAACCCGAGAGTATTCGTGTGATCGTTGAAGATGAAGGTCCCGGTATCGAGGACATCGAAAAAGCTATGGAAGAAGGGTTCTCGACGGCATCGGAAGCGGTTCGTCAGATGGGATTTGGCGCAGGAATGGGATTGCCCAATATCAAAAAAAATGTTGACGAAATGATTCTGACTTCCGTTCCGGGAAGAGGAACCTGTTTGAAAATGAAAGTTCTTTTCTGATACCCAAAAAAGTGCAGCAATGAAGCAGTACACATACACTCATGCAATTCAGATCGATGCCGATAAGTGCATCGGTTGCTCTCATTGCATGCGGGTTTGTCCTACCGAGGCAATTCGCATTGACGGAGGACATGCCCGCATTCAATCGGTTCGATGCGTTGATTGTGGTGAATGCTTCAGAGTTTGCCCGCAACGGGCAATTTATGTAAAGGACGATGGTCTTGCGTCGGTCAAAAGTAGCGGTTACCGAATCGCTCTTGTACCTTCGATTTTTATCGGACAATTTCCTTCCGATTATTCTGCCACGCGAATTCTTGAGGCTGTCAGACAAATTGGATTTGACGATGTTTTCGAAGTTGAACAAGCTGTGGATATGGTAAAAAGTGAATACCGTCATTTGGAAAATGAAATCGACCAACGGCCGGCAATTACTTCATTTTGTCCCGCCGTTGTCCGGTTGATACAAGTGCTCTATCCTTCGCTCACCGATCAAATCATTCGATTGAAAGCGCCTCACGACATTGCGGCGCTTTACCTGAGAAAATCTAAAGAAAGACAAGGCATTCCGCCATCCGAAATTTATATTTATTACATCACGCCATGTGCGGCAAAAATTGTGGCTGCCCGTGATCCTGTTGCCGAAAAAGAATCGCCAATCGACGGGACTATCGATATGAAAATCATCTACAATCTGGTGTCGAAAATCATACGGGAAGATAAAAGTTCGGGATTGCACAAATCGTATGCCAACATGAGTCCGGATTCGGTATGCTGGTCGTTATCGGGAACCGAAAAAAAATACTTTTCAGGAAGAAGTTTGGCTATCGACGGGATGAACAATGTCATCGAATTTCTCGATAAACTCGAATCGGGTCAGTTGGCACATATCGATTTTTTGGAAATGCGTGCTTGTGATCAGGGTTGTGCCGGTGGCATCCTTTGTCCCTGTAACCGATTTCTTGCGGTGGAACGACTCGAACAACGTCAGAAAAAATTGGAAAAATTGAAACTCCAAAATGAAGGAAAAGTAACGAATATGCTGTTTGAATTTTCGGAGGAATTGCATCGGGAGCTGCAAATCGATGCGGTTGAACCACGCGAAGGACTGCAACTCGACGAGGATATGGGAAAAGCCCTTCAGAAAATGAAGCATATCAAAAAGCTGATGACATTTTTGCCCGGTTTCGATTGCGGCGCTTGTGGAGCGCCCAGCTGTAGGGCGCTGGCCGAAGATATTGCCCAAGACCGAGCAAGCATTTCTTATTGTGTGTTTGTGCAACGCGTGATGGAAAAAAACTATAAACTAAGTCCCGAACAATCATTTTCGGTAATCGAGAAAATTTGGGGGCAGAACCGACTTAACAAATATACCGATGAAAACGAATCTTAAAAAATTAGCCGCCGATTTGAACTTCGAGCCGTTGTCCGGAATAAATTTGCCGGATCGAATACCTCAATCGGCATACGTATCGGACTTGTTGAGTGACGTCATTGGCAAGGCCCAACCGGGCATGCTTTGGATCACCTCACAAGTACACAAGAATATTGTGGCTGTTGCTTCGCTCAAAGAGTTGAGCGCCATTATAGTCGTGAACGAACGTGAGATTGACGACGAAGTCGTGAAGCATGCCGATGAAGAAGGCGTTGTTATTCTTTCGTCTCATCTTCCTGCGTTCGAAACCGCAGGCAAATTGTACGTCTATCTCAATCAAGCGGAATGAATCTTTACAAGGCCGATTTGCACGTTCATACCTGTCTGTCTCCTTGCGGCGATTTGGACATGAGCCCGCGCAATATTATCCAAGCAGCCATACAAAAAGGGCTGGATATGATTGCGATAACGGATCACAATTCGACAAGGAACGTGAAAACCTGTCTTGAAATTGCCGAAAAAGAGAATATTTTTGTTGTTCCCGGATGTGAAATAAATACACAGGAAGAGGTGCATTGTTTGGCATATTTTCCCGATTTGGAGGCGATATCGGAATTTCAAAAATATCTCGACCGAAAGTTACCCGAAATAGAAAATGATCCTGATTTATTTGGATACCAGGTTGCAGTGGATGAGGATGATGGAATTATATTTGAAGAAAAGCGATCACTGTATTTGGGAATTCGTGATGATATAGAAAATGTGGCAAATCAAGTTCACGCGTTGGGTGGAATTTTTGTGCCGGCCCATATCGATCGTCTCAAAAATAGCATTTTCAGTCAGTTGGGGTTCATTCCCTTCGATTTGAAATACGACGCACTCGAAATTTCGAAGCGACATTCTGTCCCCGAATTTTTGAAAATGCATCCCGAATTGCAAAATGCGCGTATTCTTCGCAACTCCGATGCACATCAATTGGAGGATATCGGCACTCTCACCACTTTTTTTCGGATGCCCGAATTGAACTGGATTTTTTTTAGATCGGCTTTCGAAAGGAATGCTTTTGGATCTGAAATTCTCAATCACGACTCCGAGATATGGTAGATTTATCGATGCATCTGATGGATATTGTACAAAATTCTATTCGGGCAAATGCGAAAACGATCGACATTCTGTTCGAAGAAAAAACAAAAGATCACACATTGACTTTTGTTGTGAATGATGACGGAATAGGGATAAACAAAGAAATGCTGAAGAAAATGGATGATCCGTTTTTTACCACACGCACTACCCGAAAAGTTGGACTGGGTGTACCTCTTTTGAAGATGACGTGCGAGCAAACGGGAGGAAGTCTCGAAGTTAAATCTGAGCCCCAAATGGGGGCATGGGTAAAAGCTGTTTATCGAACCGATCATCCCGACTGTTTGCCACTGGGAGATATTGCAGGCACACTGGCCTTATTGCTCAAGACCAATCCGGAAATTCGATTTCGAGCGCTTTACCGATTAGATGATGACGAATTTCGTTTTGACTCCGACGAACTGAAACAACTTGGAATTGACTTGGATACTGCCGAAATGTTTTTTGCACTCAAAGAATTTTTTACTGCCAATTTCGAGGAATTATTTCGAAAACGACCTTGCGGCAGTTACCTTTGTTAGATCTGCAATATAATGAGAATTAATATTTTAAATCAAAATATCGACATGACTGAAATCAAAACATTAGCTGACCTGAAAAAAAAACAGGAGGAAGTTAAATCGAGAATCGACTTGCGCAACAAAGCCGAAAATCCCGAAGCACGCGTGCAAGTCAAAGTTGCAATGGCAACCTGTGGCATAGCGGCCGGCGCCAAAAAAGTGATGGAATATTTTGTGGAAGAACTCGAAAAAAGAAATATCGATGCCATCGTTACGCAAACGGGATGCATGGGCTATTGTTTCGCCGAACCTACGGTCGAAGTTATACTTCCGGGCAAAGAAGCAATGGTTTTTGGATATGTGGATAATGTCCGTGCCGACGAAATCATCGAGCGGTATATCAAGCACGGAGAATTGGTGGATGGCATTATTCCTCAGAATTATGATACCATCGAACAGGAAGAACAATAAATCGAGGAGGAGCAAACAATGAGTCAGTATAAAATGCATATTTTGGTGTGTGGGGGAACGGGTTGCCGGTCTTCACAAAGCGGATTGATTAGTGAACTGTTTCAGGATGAACTCCTGCGAAAAGGTCTAAAAAACGAAGTTCAGGTGATTCGCACTGGCTGCTTTGGCTTTTGCGAAAAAGGGCCAATTGTCAAGATATTACCCGATGATACCTTTTACACACAAGTGAAGCCCGAAGACACTGCCGAAATCATTGACGAGCATATTATTAAAGGGCGAAAGGTTACTCGGCTTCTATATCTCGACCCCGACACACAGGAATATGTTTCGGACTCTAAGCATATGGGATTTTACAAAAAACAATTGCGTGTTGCTTTGCGTAATTGTGGGCTGATCGATCCGGAAAACATTGATGAAGCCATTGCCCGCGATGCCTACCAAGCTTTGGGTAAAGTATTGAGTGAATATACACCTGAGCAAACGATTGACATCATCAAGCGTTCCGGGCTTCGAGGAAGAGGTGGGGCAGGATTTCCTACCGGCTTGAAATGGGAAATCACCAGTAAGAATCCCGCTGATCAGAAATATGTAGTATGCAATGCCGATGAAGGTGATCCCGGTGCTTTCATGGATCGATCCATTCTCGAAGGCGATCCTCATTCGGTCCTCGAAGCAATGGCAATTTGCGGTTATTGCATCGGTGCCGGCAAAGGCTTGATATATGTAAGAGCCGAATATCCACTGGCAGTTAAGCGATTGAAAGTAGCCATCGATCAGGCACATCAATACGGATTGCTCGGCGAGCATATTTTCGGCACCGATTTCTCTTTCGACATCAACTTACGCTATGGAGCGGGAGCATTTGTGTGCGGTGAAGAAACTGCGCTCATCCATTCCATGGAAGGAAAACGCGGCGAACCTACCAATAAACCTCCATTTCCCGCACAAAGCGGCTATCTCGGCAAACCTACCAACGTGAATAATGTAGAAACTTTTGCCAATGTTCCGGTTATCATTTTGAAAGGAGCAGAGTGGTTTTCATCTATCGGTACCGAAAAATCGAAGGGCACCAAAGTTTTTGCACTTGCCGGTAAAATCAACAATGTGGGGTTGATCGAAGTCCCGATGGGAACAACGCTGCGAGAGATTATTTTCGAAATTGGCGGCGGAATCAAAAACGGGAAGAAATTCAAAGCTGTACAAACCGGCGGCCCGTCGGGTGGCTGCCTCACAGAAAAACATCTCGATACGCCGATAGATTACGAAAGTTTGACTGCTGCCGGATCGATGATGGGATCGGGAGGTATGATCGTACTCGACGAAGATGATTGCATGGTTTCGGTTGCAAAATATTATCTCGGATTCATCGTTGAGGAATCTTGCGGAAAATGTGCGCCCTGTCGGATTGGCAACAAGCGTCTGTATGAAATTTTGGAACGCATGACTCAAGGGAAAGCCGATCCCGAAGATCTCGATAAACTTCGCAATTTGTGTAACGTCATCAGAGATACGGCTTTGTGCGGATTGGGCCAAACATCACCCAATCCTGTACTTTCGACATTGAACAATTTCATCGAAGAATATGAAGAACACGTTTTCGAAAAAAAATGTCGTTCGGGTCAATGTCACGATTTGCTTTATTATGTAATCGACGAAGAAGAATGTACGGGTTGTGGCGCGTGCAAGCGTGTTTGTCCCGTAAATGCCATTTCGGGCGAGAAAAAGCAACCACACCTTATCGATCAGAAAATTTGCATCAAATGCGGATCGTGTATGGAAAAATGCCAATTCGATGCCATCAATTTGAAAAATGAATATAAACCTACAACTGTTTCGGTGTAAAGATTTTCAACCCGGCATCTGAATAGAAAAGAATTGCAAATCGTTTTTCTCCAACCTTTCAAAAAAAACTATTTTATGGAAATGATAAAACTTACCATCGACAATAAAAAAATTGAAGTCGAAAAAGGTACAACCATTCTGAAATCGGCACGTCAGTTTGGAATCGATATTCCCACATTGTGCCACTTCGAACTCGGAGACATGGGCATAGAAAATAAGCCGGGTGGATGCCGTATTTGTGTTGTCGAGATCGAAGGACGTCGCAATCTGGCTCCATCGTGTATTACCGAAGTACAGGAAGGAATGGTGGTCAACACCCATAATATCCGCGTGATCAATGCACGACGAACGGTGCTCGAACTCATCATCTCCGATCATCCTTTCGATTGCCTTGTTTGTGCAAAATCGGGACAGTGCGAGTTACAACATTTGGCCACTCAACTCGGAATACGCGAAATTCCCTACAAAGGCGAACAATCGACTTATCGAAAAGATACATCGCCATCCATCATTCGAGATATCGACAAATGCATCCTGTGCCGGCGTTGCGAAATGATGTGCAATCAGGTGCAAACGGTAGGAGCTCTGTCGGCAATCAATCGTGGATTTATGTCGGTAGTTGCTCCGGCATTCGAAATGAATCTCGAGGATTCGCCTTGCACTTATTGCGGTCAGTGTGTTTCGGTATGTCCTACAGGAGCACTCACCGAAGTCGATCACACCAATGAAATTATTCGGGCTTTATCCGATCCCTCGAAAACAGTAATCGTTCAAACGGCGCCTGCCGTTAGAGCTGCTCTCGGCGAAGAATTTGGAATGGAACCCGGCACGTTGGTTACCGGCAAACTGGTTGCTGCCCTTCGCCGTCTCGGTTTCGATTATGTGTTCGATACCGATTTCGGTGCCGACCTCACCATCATGGAAGAAGGCACGGAATTTTTGAATCGAATCAAGGGCTATATGGCCGGAGATACTTCTGTTAAGTTGCCGATTCTTACCTCTTGCTGTCCGGGTTGGGTGAACTTTTTTGAGCATAATTTCCCTGATCTGCTTGACGTGCCATCGACTGCCAAATCGCCACAACAAATGTTTGGAGCTATAGCAAAAACGTATTTTGCCGACAAAATCGGTGTCAATCGGAATGATTTGGTGGTTGTATCCATTATGCCATGTCTGGCAAAAAAATACGAATGTCAGCGCAATGAGTTTAAAGTAAACGGAAATCCCGATGTTGATTATTCCATTTCCACGCGTGAGCTGGCCGCATTTATCAAGTTGGCGAACATCGACTTTCTGGATTTACCCGACGAAGATTTCGACGATCCTTTGGGCGAATCCTCAGGTGCAGGCGTTATTTTTGGCAATACGGGAGGTGTGATCGAGGCGGCTTGCCGAACTGCTTATGAATTATATACAGGAAAGAAGCTGGAAAAGATTGAATTTGAGCAGCTGCGCGGCTTGGAAGGGATTCGCTCTGCTACCATCGATTTTGACGGACTTCCATTGAATATCGGCATTGCCAACGGATTGGGAAATGCGCGAAAATTGCTCGACGAAGTTCGCGCAGGGACTTCTAACTACCATGCCATCGAAATTATGGCTTGCCCCGGCGGTTGCATTGGGGGCGGCGGACAACCGTATCATCATGGCTATAGCGAAATACTCCGGCAAAGAGCCGCTGCCATTTATACCGAAGACGAAAGAAAAACCATTCGCAAATCACATGAGAATCCTTCCATTATTCGCCTCTACAGCGAATTTTTGGGAGAGCCCGGCAGCAAGAAGGCTCATAGCCTGTTGCATACCCACTATTTTCCGAAGGGCAACGAAGTAACGATTCATCGATAGTAATCTAAAAGCAAAGAGTTATGAGCACGAAAACCAATACAGAAAATAATGTTGCACACGAATATCCCTATAACGGATCGTCGACACAAGTTGAGGTAAAAATAAAGCTTACGGCGGATAAAATCGAAAAAATCGATGCTATTTGTCGGTCATTTGGTAATGATCCGGGTGAATTGATCAATGTGCTGCACGAGACTCAATCGGAATTTGGATACTTGCCGGCAGAAGTTCAGGATGTGATTGCGCAAAACTTGCGAATACCTGTTGCTCAGGTTTATGGAGTGGTGTCGTTTTACTCTTTTTTCACCATGACTCCCAAAGGAGAACATCCGATTTCGATATGTTTGGGAACGGCCTGTTATGTGCGAGGATCGGAAAAAATTCTCGAAGAATTTAAAAAGGAACTGAATATAGAAGTTGGCGAAACCACTCCCGACGGAAAGTTTTCGATTAATTGCCTTCGATGCGTTGGTGCTTGCGGTTTGGCCCCTGTGGTTATGGTAGGCGAAAGAGTTTTTGGTCGCGTTTCGCCCGAAAGTGTTAAGCAGATTATAGGCGAGTATAAAGATTGAATCTTAAAACTCCATTTTAAGTATTCGAAAGAATTTTCGAAATAGATATCCGGTTTTCAATTCGTTTTTTGAAGAAATTTAATTCGCAAACTTTGTCAACACATAGAACCTCTGAGCAAAGATTGAGGCATTGGGTCTATGCATTAAATGCATTAGATATTGCTATCCTCAATATCTGCCATTGTTTTTTTAAAAAACATGAAGCCCTGAAAACACACATCAGTAAACCCATAGAGACACGTAGGCTTAAGTTTTAAACTATTTTCCGACGAAAGTGAAAATTGGTTGACCGTTCGCAAATATAAATGAAACGGCTAAAAATATTGCAGCTGAAAAATTATGTTTTTGAGCTATAAGTCACATTTTTTGATAATTAATCACACTTTTGGGCTGAAAGTAGGACCAAATCTCATAAGACGCAAATACGAGCCAAGTGCGGCGTAAATACGGCAGAACCCCCATTCGAACCCCTTATAAGCATTTAACCCAAGTTGCAGCAATTACGTTCCATTGAGTTAAACTATAGTTAAAAACGGGCAAAATCATGCTTTAGATGTACTTTATTTTCCGTAATTTCTCGTAGGGGGTACGGGAAAAAATAATTCAAGCGATTCAGGGAGGGTTAATGACGTTTGTAGTACTCAGGGGGGTATTGTTTGATAAGAAAAAGCGGACTACCTTTGGCCGTTATGTATTTCAAATCGGTCATACGCAGGAATCCCGAAACGGCACGTTACGAAGGATATTATCGTTTGGTAGAAAGCTACCGGAACGTATCGGGGCGCATCTGTCACCGACCGCTGCTCACGATCGGTTTTTTGCCGTATGAAGTAGAAAAGCTGAACGACATCCGTCGCATATTAACCGACCGGTTAAACCGCACCCCGAATGTTTTTGAACAAGGAGATGAAGAAGCTGTTCGCTGGGCAGACATCTATTGGCAGCAATTGGTCGAAAGCGGCAAGATCGATGTGTCGGACAGGGCATATGAGGAAAAGAAGCGTATGGTAAACATCGATGAACTTCTTCTAAAGGATGGCAGGGAAGCAGGAGCGGAATGGATGTGCTATCAGGGGATGGAACAGCTGCGCTTCAGGGAAAAGCTGGAAGAGATGGGATGGGAAGAAGAACAGATACGGTTAGCCTTTACGCAAATCATCAGTCGGGCCGTTTATCCCCACTCCGAACTTCGCACCACGCGGTGGATACAGGAGAACTCAGCCGTATGCGAGATTACCGGATATCCGATGGAAAAGATTACCAAAGACAAGCTCTACCAAAGCGCATTGGACTTATACCGGGTAAAGGACAGGCTGGAAGCGCACCTCTCCAAACGGACGAACGAACTTTTCGATTTGCAGGACAAGATCATCCTTTACGATTTGACCAACACCTATTTTGAAGGAGAAAAGAAGGGGAGCAACTTAGCCCGTTTCGGGCGGAGCAAGGAAAAGCGGAGCGATGCCAGGCTGATTGTTCCGGCCTTGGTAGTCAATGCAGAAGGATTTATCAAATACTCGGATGTATTCGAGGGCAATATGTCGGACAGCAGCTCCCTGCCAGGAATCATCGACAGGATACGGGTACGTACGGCGGAGAGTCAATGCCGTGCCATTGTTGTACTGGATGCCGGTATAGCTACTGAAGAAAATCTGGCACTGATCCGGGCCAATGGATACGACTACGTGTGCGTGAGCCGAACAAAGATAAAGGATTACGCCATTGGCCCCGAAGGGAAAGTATGCAAAGTAAACACCAAAAACGATGAGACGGTAACCCTTGAAAGGGTGCAATCGGCTGGCATGACTGATTATTTGCTGAAAATAAGCAGTCCGGGGAAAGCCCTGAAGGAAGGCTCGATGAAAAATCAGTTTGAGAGCCGGTTTTTGCAGGAAATAGAGAAGATAAGGCAATCGTTGGAGAAGAAACATGGAGTAAAGAAGATAGACAAAGTACATCAACGCATTGGCAGGGCAATTGAAAAGTATCCCTCAGCTGCACGGTTTTACTCTATTGAGGTAAGAAGCGAGCAAGACACGGCCACCGAAATTATTTTGACGAAAAAAGAAAACTCTATCGAGGCTGAAGAGCGTTTGGGGGTTTATTTCATCCGAACATCTCTGAAAACGGAAGGAGAAGAAACCCTCTGGATCATTTACAACACCATTCGTGAGGTAGAGAGCGCTTTCCGATGTCTGAAGACCGATTTGGATTTACGTCCCGTTTATCATAAAAACGACGATGCTACGCTGGCACATCTATATCTTGGTTTGCTTGCCTACTCTCTGGTGAATACCATTCGCTATCAGCTGAAGGCAAAAGGGATCCACCATGACTGGCAGGAAATCGTGCGCATAACCAACACGCAAAAGGTGGTTACCACGTATGGAAAAAACAATTTCGGTGAAACCATTTATGTGCGTCGTTGCACCGATCCAAACGAAAAAGTCAAGACGATTTATCAGGCATTGGGGTACAGAAATTATCCCTTCGTCAAACGAAAATCTGTAGTACACAAATCGGAATTCAAAAAAAATCAATTTTCCGGTTTTCAGCAAATTAACGATGGTTAGCTGCAATCTGGGTTAATACGTATTCGTTTTTTGTGACAATCTACAACTTTAAGTGACGGCAATATAAATAAACAGAAAATAAATGAGGCTGTCCTTCTTCGAGACAGCCTCCAAAGTATAGAAGAGACGATGTAAAATTATTTGACGGTCGTTGCCTGTTTCGGCATCATTACGACCGTTGCTTGATTGCCCTGCGAAATCAGCTTTTTCGCAAATTCCTGAATATCTTTTGAAGTAACGGAATTTACGGTTTTCAGATATTCTGTGTGATTGTCTTCGCCATAAAAATACTTGGTGTCGAGGACATTCATCCAATAACTGTTTTCTTTCAGGTTTTCGTTATATTTTTTGTTCATGTATTCCTTCACTTTCGTGAAATCGGCTTCGCGAGGACCATTTTGTGCCATCGATTCGAGTTCGCGGAAAATGATCTGATTCAGTTTCTCCATTTTCGCCGGATCGGTATCATAAACAATCTGAAGCATTGTTTGCCCTTCGGGATAGCGTGCGATGCTGCCTCCGGCGTAAACGCCATAAGATCCGCCTTCATCTTCGCGAACCTTTTCGGTGTAAACAATATCGAGAATCTGATCGAACATACTCATCAGAATTTGATTTTTAAGCGAACGTTGGGTATCGCCCGATACGCCGACAAATACGGAAGCTTTCGGGTTTTTCATTTCGCGCTCAAAAATATTATCCGATTTGCCTTTTTTCATCGACATGGGCACTTTCACGAAATCGCCCTTTTCGGCTTTTCCGGGAATCGAAGCCAAATATTGTTCGATGACGGGTTTCACTTTACTCTCGTCGATATTTCCAACCAATGTAAAAACGAACCGGCCGGGATTTGAAAATATCTCGTTATACATGTCCATAATGCGATTGTAGTCGATCCTGCTTAAATCTTGCAATTTGAGACGTCCGACCAACGGATTAACGCCGTATATGGCTTTCGTAACCGAGTCGCTGAAAGCAACCATAGGTTCGGCTTCCTGATTTTTGAGTTGCGTTTCGGTACGCTGCATAAACGATTTGAATGCATCTTCGTCCCGACGTGGGGCCGTAAAGTAAAGATAAACCAATTGCATCATGGTTTCGAAATCTTTGATAGATGACGATCCGTTGATGTCTTGAGTTGTCAGACTTACACTGGGAGAAGCCGAAGCCGTTTTGCCGGCAAGCACTTTCGGTAGATCGGTAGCACTGAATTTGCCAACTCCGCCCAAATTCATCACCGAATTCATTACTTTGCAGTTGACAGGATCTTTTTCTGCAAATTTTGAATATCCGCCCAATGCCGAAGCTGTCATCAATATTTCATCATCTTTGAAATTCGTGTTTTTCAAAATTACTTTTATTCCGTTCGACAATGTCCAGATGGTAGCGTCCATATCCGCATCCCTTTCGGTTTCTACGATTTTTCCGGGTGCAGGCGGTGTAGCCACCAGCGGTTCGTTGATGATTTGTTCCTTATAGGGCTCGATATTTTCGTTCTGCACTGTTTTTATCACCGTTAGAAGTTCGTCTTTAGTGGGATATACAAGCCCCTCTTTCTGCGGGCCGGTAACCGAGATGACGATGTTTTGATCTCCAATAAGTTGTTTTATTGTTTGATTAATAGCTTCGACGGGAATATTCGGAGCAAGAGCCTGAATGAATTGATATTCGAATTCGATACCCGGAATAGCTTCGCCATCGGTAAATGATCTGACATATTCCTGCGAATAGAGCTCGTTTTTCTGTTTGTCGCGGTTGTTATAAAGATTTTCGTAATTCTTGAGAATGTTTGTTCGGGCAATATCGTATTCTGAAGCCGTAAATCCGAATTTTTTCACCCTTTCGGATTCGCGAATCAAAGCGCCCAGTGCCAGGTCGATTTTGTCTTCGGCGCTTCCTGCGACTTCAGTCCAGGCATCTTTGGTTTTGGCCACAAAGTAATCGCCGTCATAAGCGTAAGCAAAAGTAAAAGGAGCGTCCGGCTTTTGGGTGATTTCCCGGAAACGCTGATTGAGCATAGCAGAAGCAACATTCATCACATATTGGGTGATAAATCCGGCCTGCGTATTTTTCAATTCTGTCGGAATCGGATCGTGTTTGAAAAACACCATCACTTGTGCCGTCCTTGCTTCGGGATCAGTAGCAAGGGCAACAATGGGCTCTTTGTTGTCGGGAACGGGATAATAAATTCTTTCGGCGCGATTTTCATCGAGTTTAATCGGAGAAAACAGATCCTTGATTTGTTTTTCCATTTCATCCACATTCACATCGCCAACTACGATAATCCCCTGCAAATCGGGGCGATACCATTTATGATAGTATCCCCTCAGTTCTTCGGGCTTGAAATTGTTGATCACATCGATTGAGCCGATAGGCATACGTTTGGCATACTTGCTATCAGGATACATAACGGGCAGGAGCTGTTCCCACAAACGCTGTTGTGCACCACCACGCGTGCGCCATTCTTCCCGAATTACCCCACGCTCCTTTTCTATTTCTTCAGGTTCGAGGGATATCGCATTCGACCAATCGTGCAATACGAGCAAACAGGAATCCATCAGGTTTTTGTTGTTCGTCGGGATGTCGGTGAGATAATAAACCGTTTCGTCAAAGGAAGTATAGGCATTGATATTGTAACCGAACTTGATACCGTTGTTCTGCAGATATTCGAGCATGGTTTTGCCGGGAAAATTTTTAGTCCCGTTGAAAGCCATGTGTTCCAAAAAGTGGGCAAGTCCTGCTTGATGGTCTTCTTCCTGCATCGACCCTACTTTTTGAGCAATATAGAAGTCGGCTCTGTGTTCGGGCAAATTGTTGTGACGAATGTAGTAGGTAAGACCGTTTTCGAGTTTACCTGTTCTTACTTGCGGATCGATAGGCAACGTCAGGTTTTGTTGCGCCATGATCAAGGTCGCAAAGGAGAGGAATGCAGATAAAATAAATTTTCGCATTGTAGCAATTGTTAGATGTAGAAATTGATGATAATTAAATTCTGTCCAAAACTATTTTGATAAGTTCTTCGATAGAGCCCCGGTAGTTTGCGGTTGAGTTGAGCGCAACCCGGTTTGCGATAATGGCACAAACGGTCATTGCCTTATGACCCATCATTTTCCCGAGTCCTGCAACAGCCGAACTTTCCATTTCGTAATTAGTGATTGAATAATCGCCATAGCGGAAAGCTTCGATTTTTGCATTGAGATCGGGATCGGCCAAAGGCAAACGAACATAACGTCCTTGCGGTCCATAAAAGCCGATAGCCGAAATGGTAACGCCACGAATCATATCGAATCCGATTCGGTCGATAAGTTCTTCATCGGCACTCACCACATAAGGTGAGCAATGAAAAGGGGACCAGTTAACCTGTTTTTGAAATTCTTCTTCAAAATCCACTTCGCGCACCTCTTCAGAGCCGGCATAATAGTGGATAAGGCCGTCGAACCCGATAGATTTTTCGGAAACGACAAACGAACCCACGGGGCAGTAAGGCTGCATTCCACCTGAAGTGCCTACACGCACGACCGTAAGTTGACGAAAATTGTCCTTCACACAACGCGTATTGAAATCGATATTGGCCAATGCATCCAATTCAGTGAAAACAATGTCGATATTGTCGGTTCCGATTCCGTGTGATAGAGCGGTAATGCGTTTACCCTTGTACATACCCGTGATGGTGTGGAACTCGCGACTTTGTATGTCGCATTCGATACTATCGAAAAATTTTCCCGTCATGCCAACCCGATCGGGATCGCCCATCATCACAATTTTATCGGCCAGTTGTTCGGGTTTGATATGAAGATGAAAAGCGCTGCCATTGGGGTTAATGATAAATTCCGATTCCGGTATTATTCTCATAATGTATTGATTAGATTATTTCATCTGAAATTTCATTTATTTGATGCTCGATTTGTTATCGATTGACGTACTGCCGCTCTGTGGTTTGGCTATCGCATCGCGCATATCGGTATCTGCTTTGATGTTCTGCATCCTGTAATAATCCATAATGCCAAGATTTCCATTTCGAAACGCTTCGGCCATAGCAATCGGAATTTGAGCTTCGGCCTCGATCACCTTAGCCCTGGCTTCCTGTGCTTTGGCTTTCATCTCCTGTTCGAGAGCAATAGCCATAGCACGACGTTCTTCGGCGCGAGCCTGCGCGATATTCTTGTCGGCTTGTGCCTGATCCATCTGCAGCACAGCTCCGATATTTTTACCGATATCGATATCGGCTATATCGATAGACAGAATTTCGAAAGCCGTTCCGGCATCCAATCCTTTTTTGAGAACGAGTTTCGAGATTGAATCCGGATTTTCGAGTACCGATTTGTGCGAAACGGCAGACCCAATCGAAGAAACAATACCTTCGCCCACACGAGCCAAAATGGTCTCTTCGCCTGCGCCACCGACCAACTGTTTGATATTGGCTCGAACCGTCACTCGGGCTTTTGCTATCAACTGAATTCCGTCGATGGCAACGGCCGTAACGGGAGGAGTATCAATTACTTTGGGATTGACCGACATTTGGACGGCCTGCAACACATCGCGACCTGCCAAATCGATAGCCGTTGCCATTTGAAAAGATAAATCGATATTCGCTTTAGATGCCGAAACGAGTGCATGAACCACTTTTTCGACGTGGCCTCCGGCCAGATAATGCGCTTCGAGATTGTCGCGCGTAACGTTTTTAAGACCCGCTTTGTGGGCTTCGATCATGGCATAAACAATGGTATGCGGAGGAACTCTGCGCAAGCGCATCAAAAAAAGCTGTACCAGCGAAATATGAACTCCGGCAGACAACGCATTGATCCACAGGAAAAAGGGTACGTAGTGAAAGAAGATCAACACGAAGATGACAATGACTGCGATGATAATAAGTAAACTGAATTCCATAAGATAAGATATTAATTGTATAATAAGTGATTTGATTTGCGTTTTACGAGCACATTCGATAATTCGACTTTCGTTACCTCGATTTCGGTATCTTCATCAATCATTTCGCCATCCATAGATTTGCCTTCCACTCTTACGCCATTGATATCGACTTTGCCCATCGGGTTGAGACGCGAAACGGTTTTTCCTATATCTCCCACGGCGATTTTTTTCAGGTCGCTGTTATCGACAGTTGCATCGATTTCGGCAGTGAGCGAAATTTTACGCAGTGATTTCGATCGGATCAACAGAAAAAAACCTCCTCCAAAAAGAATGGCCGACGAAATGAGCAAAATATTGCCCTGTGCAGATCCTATATACACATACGCGTAGGCGATTCCTCCGAGCACAAAGAGCGCTCCTGTAATTCCTGCAATGCCAACACCCGGCAAAAGAAATATTTCGAGCAACAAAAATATAATCCCGATGAGGATAACGACTGAAACAATGATAAGATCTATTGGCATATTTAAAAATTCGATTTAAAATGTGTTTCTTATCTCTGTGTTGCGACTCTGAACGAAAAGATCATCGATTTGACGATGTAGCGCTTCGGCCTCTTTTTCGAGTGCAAGAATCGAGGATGCCAAATTGTTCTTTTCGGCGGGACCTGCTTGTGCATACCGGTCACGTTTATCGGAAAGCTCCTTTTCGACGCTCTCGAGCTGTTTCTGCAAATTAATGGCTTTTACATACAAGTTGCGTGCATTGGCATTTTTGAAATCCGAAAGTTGATGATAGGTGCGGCTATCGTCAATTACGAATTCGAAATCTTTTTTCGGCGAAGCAACTTTTGTAGAATTGTTTTCCTTAAGCTCCTCAATCAGTGACGAGTAATCGACACCTTCCTTCCAGGTGGCGCGAATAGACGAAATGCGAGCTCGATTTGCCATAAATATTTCGTCGGGATTTTCGAGCAACGTAACCTCTCTGTTGGGAATAAACGTATAAACACAAACCGAATCTTCCGGTTGAAATCGGTCGGAAGCAAACCAACCAACCCCTTTTTCTTCATCCACAGCCAACATATAATCGTTAAAAGGCGAGTTGAAAGGCATATTCAGTTGATTGGGATTGAGATACGAATCGCTTGCAAAATTATATCGCGTAATATACAAATCGTATCCGCCGATGGAATTATGTCCGGTTGAAGCAAAATAAATCGTAACGCCGTCGGACATGACGAAAGGGTATGCCTGATCGCCGGCATCGTTTATCGATTCGGGAAGGCGCTTTTGGTTGCCGAAATGGTCAAGGAGTTTTTCCATCGTGTACAGATCGATATTTTTCAATGAATCCGTTAACGAAAAATAAACCTTGTCCTTGCGTTCGTTCAGAAAAACGGGAAAATCATTTATGGGTGCGTTTTCGAAAAAATCCTGCATAGGCAACAGCGAACCGGAAGTCGCACTGAGATGATAAGCCGATAAAAAGACTTTTTTGGGAACAACCACACTATCGATGATTTGGACATCTTCGGTGCGCGATACCATTTTTCTCAACTTTTCCAAGAATGCTCTTTTCTCGGACAGTTTTGCCAGAGCTTCCTTGTCGCGTCGTTTCGCTTTCTCGTAAAGGGTAAATTCCTTTTCGGCATCGTCGAAGCGGTACATCAGCGTGAACAATTGTCCCAGATAAAGGTGAGCTTCGGGAATATTTTTTTTGGCAGCAAATGCAAGATATTTTTCGGACTGCAGAATTTTTCCGGTTTCGTAAAGGCAAACTCCCAACCAATGATTGATTTGTGCGTTTTCGGGAGATGAAGCATATTCGGATTGAAAAACAGGCAGGGCTTCGGCATATCGTCCTTCGCCAAATTTTTTTTTGGCATCGTCCAACGTTTGTGCCTGAACGACAAGTGCCGAAAAAGCAAAAAATAATAAAATCGAACGTAATTTCATAAGAATCAATTCCGATGTTCAAAGTTAGTATAAATGTTTATATGCCGACCGTTTTTTCTACTTTTTTGTTCGGGAGAATTGAGAAATCTGTAATTTATATCACTTCTTGCCTAACAATTGTTGACACTCTATCGGAATGAATGTGTGTCGATTGAAAATTATCATGTACTTTTGTAATCGAAATAAAACCATTCCAACAATGATACACGAAAAAATAGTCATCCTCGATTTCGGATCGCAAACTACACAACTTATCGGGCGACGAATCAGAGAATTAAACACATTTTGCGAGATCGTTCCCTACAATAAATTTCCCTTCGACGACGACAACGTGAAAGGTGTAATACTTTCGGGAAGCCCCTTTTCGGTGAATGACGAAAATGCATTTAAAACCGATCTTACGCGCCTTCGGAGTCATTATCCGGTGTTGGGAATTTGTTATGGCGCCCAACTCATTGCACAAACGTCGGGTGGAGAAGTCGGCAAAAGTGCCTCACGAGAATACGGACGAGCAAAACTTCATATCAAGGATACTTCGGATGCATTGCTGGGAAATATTCGTGAACAGTCGCAGGTGTGGATGTCGCACGGCGACACTATTTTGAACATTCCCGAAACTTTCAGGGTGATTGCCTCCACCGGCGATATACACATAGCCGCATACAAAATTGAAGGCGAACCAACCTGGGGAGTTCAGTTTCATCCTGAAGTGTTTCACACCGAAGAGGGAACACGGATTCTCGATAATTTTCTTACTATCTGCGGTTGCCAAAAAGATTGGACGCCGGCTTCGTTTATCGAAACCACTGTTAACGATTTGAAACAACAGTTGGGTAACGACAAAGTGATTCTTGCGCTCTCAGGCGGAGTCGATTCGTCGGTGACGGCAGTGCTTCTCAACAAGGCTATCGGCAAAAATCTGACGTGTGTATTTGTCAATCACGGATTACTGCGAAAAAACGAGTTCGAGACCGTTCTCGAAAACTACAAACATTTGGGATTGAATGTAATAGGAGTCGATGCCAAAGATCGTTTTTATAAAGCACTTGCGGGTGTTACCGATCCCGAACGGAAACGAAAGATCATCGGCAAGGGATTTATCGATGTTTTCGAGGAAGAAGCTCTTAAGTTGAAAGATATCAAGTGGCTGGCACAGGGAACGATTTATCCCGACATCATCGAATCGTTGTCCATTACCGGAACGACGATCAAAAGCCATCACAACGTGGGCGGACTGCCCGAAAAAATGCAGTTGAAACTTTGCGAACCCTTACGATTGCTTTTCAAGGACGAAGTACGTCGTATCGGGCTTGAACTTGGAATGCAGAAAAATCTGATTTATCGTCATCCCTTTCCGGGTCCCGGATTAGGAATTAGAATTTTAGGCGAAATCACGCCCGAAAAAGTTCGTGTTGCTCAGGATGCCGACGATATCTTCATCAGCAATCTGCAAATGGCAGGCCTCTATGATAAAGTATGGCAAGCGGGAGCGATTCTGCTTCCTGTGCACTCTGTAGGCGTGATGGGCGATGAGCGCACTTACGAAAACACCATCGTTTTGCGAGCAGTAACCTCCACCGATGCCATGACTGCCGATTGGGCACATCTGCCCTACGAGTTTCTGGCGAAAGTTTCGAATGAAATTATCAACAAAGTGAAGGGAGTCAATCGCGTAGTATATGACATTTCGTCCAAACCACCCGCAACGATCGAGTGGGAATAGTCCTCTTAATAATTCCGACAGATTGTACTAAAAAATACTCCGATGAAAAAGTTTTTCTACTTCGTCATTTCTGCACTGCTCTTCGTTTCATGCAGTAACAACCAAAATAGTGAAGGATATTCCATTCTTGGCACTGTGCCTGCCGACATTGTCGGTAAGATCTATTTGCAACGATTCGAAGACAAACAATATACGACGGTCGATTCTGCCGAAATTGCGAATGGCACTTTCACTTTCGCGGGCAGTGTGACTGAGCCAATGGTGTATGCCATCGTTCCATCGCAAAAATCTCAACGAGCACAGGTTTTTCTCGACAATCATCCCCTGCACATTACACTCGATGAGGAATGGGAAGTTAAAGACTTAAAGGGATCGGAAAATTCCGAGCTTTTTCATCGACTTCTCCCACAAAGCAGGCAAGGCACACTCAACATTGACAGCCTTGTCCGGAATCATCCTTCGTCGCCGGTCGCAGCTTATTTCCTGACGCGCGAGTTGTACAGATACGACTACGAGGCGTTGAAGAATATTCGTTCGCTTTTTTCGGATTCCTTAAAAAATCATCCGTATATCAAGTCGATCGACCGCACGTTGGCATCACTCGAGAACGTTCAACCAGGTAAACCTGCACCCGATTTCACCCTTGCGTCCGCAAACGGTGATTCTATTTCTTTAAGCTCATTGCGTGGAAAATATGTCTTGGTAGATTTTTGGGCTTCCTGGTGTCCGGATTGTCGGAAATCCAATCCTCAACTGGTTGAGCTTTTCCAAAAGTATAAGGATAAAAATTTTACACTCTTGAGTGTTTCCATTGATGAGGAACCCGATCGCTGGAAAGCGGCTATCGAAAAAGACGGACTTGTGTGGTCGCAAGTGATCGATGTAAAAGGATGGCAAAGTGAAGTGGCCAAAACCTATGCCGTTCAATGGATACCGACGGGAATTTTGATCGATCCTCAAGGCATCATTCTTGCGCGCAGCACCGAACCGGCCAGTCTGGAAAAGGAGCTGGAGCGGATATTGAACCCTCGATAAGGTTATGTTTGGCGATGTATGAATTAAGATTACTTTGTCTCGTCCTTCAGAAGTAACTATTACCCCCTGCCAAATAACTGTCAACTTTTTTAAGGCATGACACAAATCTCTGATTCGCAAACTTAATGTCATCATCACTCCTGCATGTTTTAAAGAAATTGAACCATTAAGACATTAAGGAAATTAAGAAATAAGAAGTGAGAATTACAAATTACCAATTACAATTTTGTTTATTCTTTTTTGCCGGCGCGGATATTCATCTGTGCAACTGCAGTAGTTCTGCCTTTCAGGCAGGGATTACAGGGACGTTTTTGTCCGCAGGTCATAACCTGCGGTTATGAAGGTTATTGCCTTTCAGGCAAAGGTTAGCCGGTGAATTGAAGGTTTTGACTGCGATGGATTTCTGTATTCAAGGATGTTTTTGGCTTGAAAAGCCGAATTTTCATAACCTCAGCATTTATTCTGAGGCATGAATCCTTGTCGAAAACCTGCCTGTAAGGCAGAACATTTATTTGCCACGAAGACGCAAAGACGCGAAGTTGAATTTTCGTTTTTGCCGGCGCAGGCATCTGTCTGTACACAAACAACACAAGCTGAGAAACTTGCGCCGGCAGGGGACAGCCGGATCCGCATTTCATCTGTAAATCGATAAATCAACAAATCTAAACTAAACTTTTCGCTTCTGGTTTATTCAATTCGGGATATGCAATGCGAGAATGATAGATAATTTTCAATTTTTCAACAAAAACATCCTTTGTCGTATCAATATCCTTGAAAGTTATGGGAGCTTTCTTAAAATAACCTTCCGCCACTTGAGTATCGATAATTCGATTTACGAGATTTTGCAAAGTTTCTTCCGAATATTCGGTTAAACTGCGTGAAGCAGCTTCTACGGCATCGGCCATCATCATGATCGCGGTTTCCTTTGTAAACGGATTTGGACCGGGATAACGAAAGGCTTCCTCATTGATTTCCTTATCGGGATTGGCATTCTTCCACGAAACATAAAAATAGCGGGGAATGCTGGTTCCGTGATGGGTCTCAATAAAGTCAATAATTTGCTGCGGAAGTCCATTTTGTTTTGCAATCTTCACCCCATCTTTCACATGATTAATCACGATGCGGGCACTTTCTTCGAAAGGCAAACCGGCATGAGGATTCATTCCCGGCGACTGGTTTTCGGTGAAAAAAGCGGGATTCATTATTTTCCCTATATCGTGATACAAAGCTCCGGTTCTGATCAACGATGCGTTTGCTCCAATTTTTGCAGCAGCAGCCGTAGCAAGATTCGAGACCTGCATGGAGTGCTGAAATGTTCCCGGTGTTTTTTCCGATAGCTCTTTCAGTAATGGTTTGTTGATATTTGCCAGCTCCACCATGCTTACACCCGATATAAATCCGAAAGATTTTTCGAAAATATATACCAAAAGATAAGAGAACATGATGAAAATAAAATTAATGAGGAAGTAAACCAAAACTACCCAATTAACAGCCTCCAAGCTTCCTTGCGAATAAAGCGACAGTCCGACATACACCAAAATATACGTCAATAAAATAAAGAACGAGCTGCGAATAAGTTGTGACCTTTCGGAGAGTTCTTTAAGCATAAAAATCGAGACCATAGCCACCGATATTTCGATGACGATAAATTCGAAGGGGTAGGAAACCATCAGCGAACTCAGCAAAATGGTGATAATGCTGGCAAACAGTGCCGTTCGGGAATCGATAAAAGTCCTTATCAGAATGGTCACGATGGCATACGGAATAATATATACGTTGAATAGATTGAATCGAACCGAAAACGCAGTCAGTATCACAAAAAAAGTGATCAGCAACAGCATAAACATTACGTGCTGGCGATTTCGGTATTCCATCGGTCGGAAAAACAACAAATACAAATAAAACGATCCGATGAGCACCAACACGAGCATAAATTCGCCGAAAAGAGTCCAATAGCCGCGTGTTGCTCCTCCGCTTCTTTCTTCGGTTACTCGCTTGAGAGACGAAAGAATGGCATAGGTTTTGGCATCTACAATTTCTCCCCTGTCGATGATGCGTTGACCGGCCTGTACCATTCCGCTCGATGGCGAAACCTGCTGGATAAATTCGTTTCGAGCCTTTTCGGAGGTAGAAGCATCGTATATAATGTTTTCCCGCAGATAATTATTTATGTTGGCCGACTTCAGTAGATTTTCGCTAAGTGAACCCGGTCTCTCGTTCAGGATTTTTTCGTACGCCGATCGGATGGTATGGAATGATTCTATGCTCCGCGAATTGGCCATATTGCCTTCTTTCAGTCGGAGGGATCGAGTTTGCGAAGCGGCAATCTTATCGTATTCTTCCGAATTCATGATGCCCTGCTTATACACTTCCAGCAATTTTTGTCGGATATAGGTTATATAGGGAGGATCCAAATTCCTTAGGTTGGCGTTCAGGTTGATGTCGGCATCAAATTCCGCCAGTGCATTTTTTTCTACGGACGTGTCGATGATATAGTAAGGTTCGTAATAAGCAAGAATGCTGTCTTGTTCGGCTTTATACTGTGCTTCCGATTTATAAATCGGGAAATCGAAAGGAGCAGTCAGCAATTCGTACTGCCATGGACGGCCTTCGCTAAACGAATACTGAAACTTTCCCTGTCTCGGGAAACAGTATGTTATCAGCAGAATGGCGACAACGAAAATAAGTGGGACGAAATATCTCGTTTTCATCCGTATTTTCTTTTTGTCAAATAATTTGCTTTTTGCCATGACGAATGTGTGTATGAAGTATTAACAATGAAAAGAACGAATTGTTTGAATAACCGACATCGAATGACGGTGTCGTCACAAAAATGGATGTACCGGCGGTATGATGGGATTTGCAAATCCTTGCATCGATAGTTTTGCTTTGAGCCTTAGTGCCTTTGTGGCTGTTCTTGCCACGAAGATGCAAAGACGCGAAGTTCATCAGATTATCATTGTCAGCTATGGCTGAATTGGAGGCTGAGAAAGAGTGGAGAGATGGAAATTTCAAATTACCAATTACAAATTTCAATTCTGTTGGTTTTCTTTCGCCGACGCAGATATTCTCTATGCAACTGCAATAGTTCTGCCTTTCAGGTTGTATCTGGTTGTTGTGTCTTTGTCCCCAGGTCGATGACCTGCGGTTATGAATGTTTTTGCCTTTCAGGCAATGATGAGTTCGTGAATTGAAAACTTTTTTTGACTTGAAAAGCCGAATTTTCATAACCGCAGAATTTATTCTGCGGCGTGAATCAGCAGCTATAACCCTGCCTGAAAGGCAGAACTTATCTTTCAAAGCAACTTTTTGATATGATGGGATGACAAATCCTTGCATCGAAGGCCAATTTTTGTTTTTCCGTATTGCCAAAATGGAGATTTGGCAAATTTGGAGATCGAGATCTTTCAATCCTGCCTGTATCGACACATGCGAATCATGTTTGAATGGCTGTTTGGCTTCCAAATTAAGATCATTCCGTAATTTGGAATTCTTTTTTGTCATGTCTTTTTCGCCTTTTTAGTCAACCTATTTCTGAAGATGATACGTATTGACAGCCTCCAATTGATTTACAGATGGATATTGCCTATTTCCAATTCAATGTCGCCAAATTCTATCATTGCATTAAATAGTCGGATATGTGAGAAATTTTTCAAATCATCCAGGAGAATATTTTTTTCGATCATTTTCCCCTCTTCAATCAAATTAGCCCGATTGACTCCATAAATCAGAGGTTTGGAGGGCGTAAACCACGAAACCCCGTCGAATAAGGCTATGTTGCAGATCGAAGTATCGGTTAACAACCCATTTTTCACCAGCAACACCTCATCAAAATTCCCCCTCATGGCAAAAGCCCTGTCCAAATCGGAGCGATCTGCTTTCTTGTAGGGCAATGATTCAATCTGAACCTGGACAATCCGCAACGAGTTGATTTCTCTTTTCAGATAAGGCCGATATTCGATTTTCCGAATTTTTGAATCGTACACCACTCTGCATTTGTATAGGCCGGTTTGTGGGGGATGAGAATCGTTGAGGGCCGATTGCAGATCCATGGGATTTGCCTCCGGATAAAATAAGTCGGAACAAATATTCATTCGTTTTTGATGAAACTCGAGACGATAGAAAACGCCATCCAATAGTTTTATAGATTCAATAAATCGGCACATACACTTTTGCTAACATTTCCCTGTATTCCTTTAGGCAATCGCTGAACGAGGTAATACCCCCTCCGCTTTTAAAGATCACATGTTCTCCTTTTTGTTCTATATAGCGTATCATTACAGCCGAATCCAGATTTCTGCCGTCGAATTGTCCAAAAATTCCGGTGTAAAAACCTCTCTCATATTTTTCCACTTCGCGAATTATTTCTATGGTTTTGCATTTGGGTGCGCCTGAAATTGATCCTGCAGGAAGCATCGAAAAAATGATATCTCCCAGATGAGAACAATAATTTTCCGGTAGTTGTCCGATAATTTCCGAACTCGTTTGCAACAATTCGTTCCGGTGCGTATAAACTCGGTCGATATATCTGTATTTTTTCACTTCCACTTTTTCGGCCACTTTGCTCAAATCGTTGCGCAAAAGATCCACGATGGTAGCATGTTCGGCCTGTTCTTTGAGATCGTTCAAAATCATTTCTTCGGCATTTGTTACCGAAGCATCAATCGTCCCCTTCATGGGATAGGTTGAAATTTTGCCCTCTTCTATTTTCACAAACGTTTCCGGTGAGAAAACGGTGAAAGAATCTTTTACCCATAGCTTATATTTCGAAACACTCAACTCGTATATATCCTTCAGGTTTAAGTTGGTGTCAACAAATGTCGGCTGCGTCAAATTGAGCAAATATGAATTTCCTCGTCGGATGTTATCCATCACGAAATCAAATTTCGTTTGGTATGTTTCAAAATCAACCGGAGCAATTTCCCATTTGATATCCAAAGAACGATTGTGGGAGTTACTGCCTTTTGACCAATGCCCGGTCGACAGTTCAAACCGTATATAATCCTTGTTTAAATCGCTGCATTCGATCATATATCCATGTCGTCCTTCGAAGTCCACCAAAAAGAAAAAAGGAATATTCGAACTGCCGAGAAAATTCATTTGCCGAATCAATTCGGTTCGGCAGAGCAATGAATAAGGAAATTGCATATCGGTTTTTTTGAAAGAATTGCAAGGAATATCCACGTTCTACTCCGACACCGAGATACGCTCGATGGCTTTTCGTAAACGGCGCAAGGTCTCTTCCTTTCCCAACAGAACGGTGATGTCGAAAATGTGTGGTCCTTTGCCTTCGCCCACCAACGCAAGGCGAAAAGCATTCATCACGTTGCCTGTGTGATACCGGTTGTCTTCGATCCACTTCATGATGATTCTTTCCTGATTTTCGGCCGAAAAATCCTCCATATTTTCAATCAAACGGATGAGCTCGCGCATCTGATCGGGCGTTTCGGCTTTCCAGCGTTTTTTGACCGTTTTTTCGTCATAATGTTCGGGTGCAACAAAAAAATAGGATGATTGCTCCCATAACTCCTTAACAAAGTTCACGCGATCTTTTACCAATGCAACCACTTTGCACACGTATTCCGGATTTGCTTCTATGCCTTTTTCTTTCAGAATCGGCATGAACATCGCAGTCAATTCTTCATCACGTGTTGCATGAATATATTTGTGATTGAACCATTTGGCCTTTTCGAAATCGAATTTTGCTCCGCTCTTGCTGCAACGGTCGAAAGAAAATGCTCGAACGAGTTCGTCCAACGAAAAAATTTCCTGTTCAGTTCCGGGATTCCAACCGAGCAATGCCAAAAAATTAATCACAGCGGCCGGCAAGTAGCCGCTTTCGCGATACCCGGAAGATATTTCTCCCGTTTTCGGATCTCTCCATTCGAGCGGAAAGACGGGAAATCCCAAACGATCGCCGTCGCGCTTGCTCAGTTTGCCATTGCCCTCGGGTTTGAGCAGGAGGGGCAAGTGTGCAAATTGCGGCATCGTATTTTCCCATCCGAAACTTTTATAGAGCCACACGTGCAACGGTGCCGAAGGCAACCACTCCTCGCCCCGAATCACATGCGAAATTTCCATCAAATGATCATCTACGACATTCGCCAAATGATACGTTGGCAATTCATCGGCCGACTTGTAAATAACTTTATCGTCGAGAACCGACGAGTTGATAACCACTTCGCCGCGTATCAAATCGTTGACGGTGATCGGAATATCGGGCTCGATTTTTATGCGCACCACATATTGAGTGTGATTTTCGATCAGCGACTTCACCTCATCGGCAGAAAGCGTAAGCGAATTGCGCATTGTTTTGCGTGTTGAAGCATCATACTGAAAATTTGGAATTTCGTTTCGCTTTGCTTCTAACTCTTCGGGAGTGTCGAACGCAATATAGGCCGCACCCTTATCGAGAAGCTCATCCACATGATGCCGGTATATTTCTTTCCGTTCGGATTGTCTGTAAGGGCCAAATTTTCCTCCCTTTCGGGGACTTTCATCGAAAGATAATCCCAACCAATCGAAAGTTTCCTGAATATATTCTTCTGCCCCGGTAACAAATCGTTGCGAATCGGTATCTTCGATGCGGAGAATAAAATCGCCACCCTGCTGTTTGGCAAACAGATAATTATACAAGGCAGTGCGCACTCCGCCAATGTGTAGCGGGCCTGTGGGACTTGGCGCAAAGCGAACTCTTATTTTCTGATTCATATTTTTCGGTTATGGGGTGCAAATTTACATGATAATTTGGAATTAAGAAGTGGAGAAGGGAGAAATGGGAATTACAAATTACCAATTACGAATTTCAATCCTGTCGGTTTATTTTTACCGCTGCAGGTATTCGTCTGTGGACTTGTTGGCGAGACCCAACAGGTCTCGAATACCTGGTTGGGTCTGAATTGTTAAATCGGCTCCCATTCGTTCGAGTTTAGCGATAACGTAACGTGGTCTCAAAACGGGAAGCAGTTTATCAACTGCCGTTGTTTTCGTCAATGCTTTCGATAGCGGACTTGAGGATATAGTAGTCTTCTTCTTCGGTGAAGTGAATGAGCCGGCTAATGTCTTTGAAATAAGGCGAAGACTTGTCGAGCTTGGGGCAGTTATTCGTTTTTTAATGACAAACCCGGCATCCCGAAAGGTGTCGATATAGCGATAAACAGAACGGGACGAAATACCCAGTTTGTCGGCAATTTCATCCACGGTCAATGAGTTGTTGGCTGTGAGCATTTTCATCAGTCGGAGCAAGCGTTCGAGTTTGTTGATATTCCGATGATACCCACCCAGTGATTCCGGCGATATCCACCCACTGGCTGAAACTATCAATTTGACAAAGTTATCTTTTTTTTCTTAAACTATCTCCTTTTAATTCGATTCTATGTGAAGTATGGATCATTCTATCCATAAACGCATCCGCGATCGTTTCATCCGAGAACAGGTCGAACCAGCTGGCCGGAGGTAGCTGACTGGCTATGATGGTTGCTTTCCTGGCATGCCTGTCCTCGATTATTTCCATAAAATCCAGCTGCTGCTGATTGTCTATTGTGCCGATGCCAAAATCATCGAATATCAATAAGTCTGTTTTGGCCAGCTTTTCAAACAACCGCATGACAACACCTTCCACTCTGGCGATTTTAATTTTTGCCATCAGCTTTTGCATACCGAAGTAGTATACGCTAAATCCCTGTTTGCATGCCTGATAACCCAATGCGGAAGCTATAAAGCTTTTTCCACATCCCGTGGCTCCCGTAATCAAAATCGATTCTCCCTGACGAATATAGTTTCCTGTTGCCAGAGAAAGGATTTGTGCCTTGTCCATCCCCCTGGAGGC
>NZ_RXHS01000007.1 GCF_004138125.1 Seramator thermalis | reverse complement strand
AATATGTTCGTCTTCCATACAAACTAAGATAACGCTTTATCTTTAGAAACCTTTGGTTTCTATGGGATTGACCCCGAGGCAAGCCTCGAGGAATTCTTTAGATTAAAGCGAAGTGCGAAACTTTAGTAACTACTATTATATACGAAGTGAAAACAAATCCTTGGGATCTGGATATGCCAATGAAGGAGGCAGTTATTCGATGTCTCAATATACTAAAGAGCAAACAAATTTGAATGCCACTTTCAATGCTCTGAAAAATTTTGAAGATTGGACGATTGGGGGTTTCGTTAGAGGTGAATATTACAACAATATAGAGCAATATAATTATCTAAGTACCAACGGAGGCCTAATCGTGCCGGGACAATATTTTATTAACAACTCAAAAGAAAATGTCGGTTACGATGGGTATATCAGCGGACAAAAAAGGATGTATTCTATCGCATCTCAATTTAGTGCAAGTTGGGCTGATCAGGTTTTTGTAGATGTAACGGGTAGAAATGACTGGTCTTCCTCACTCGTTTATTCTGATGGTCATGGTACATTTTCCTACTTTTACCCATCTATCTCGGGTTCATGGTTGTTACACAACACGTTCAATTTACCCGAATGGATTTCTTTTATGAAAGTTCGTGGTTCGTGGGCACAAGTGGGAAATGACACTCAACCCTATATAATCAATACGGCTTATTCCATCGGGACATCGGCGACTGCTAATGGAAAAGTTTATTCATTAGAATTGCCCTCAACAGTATATGATTCAAACCTGAAACCCGAACGTAAAAATGCATGGGAAGTGGGATTGGATTGGCGTTTTGTGAACAATCGCATAAACCTGGATTTTGCTTACTACAAGGAAAATACATATGATCAAATTATGTCGATCGCGGTTCCGTACGTTTCGGGAATAAGCAATCAATACATAAATGCCGGAAATATTCAGAACCAAGGAATCGAGATAGCATTAAATACTGTTCCGTTTATGAATAATGACTGGAAATGGACTATTGATTTTACTTATACAAAAAACAACAATAAAATTGTCTCGCTTCACGAAAATGTAGCGGACTATATTTCTCTGGACGGGTCGGTAAACTATGGAAATTATCGTATAGGATCAGTAGCCAAAGTCGGGGAGTCGTATGGAATTCTAATGTCGGACTCTAAAAAAGCCATTGATGAAGCAACAGGGTTGCCTATATTGGGATGGTCAGATACTCGCCGTTTTGCTTATTATAGACGGAGTGGAAAAGCTGAAGTCGTTGGTTCTCTCATACCTGATTTCTTGGGTTCGATAGGGACGGGCATAAGTTATAAAAATTGGAATTTACGAGCACTCCTCGACATGCGATTCGGCGGTTATGTAGCCTCATATGGATCACGTTATGGGACCGCATATGGTTATACGGAAAAATCGTTGAAATATTCAGCTCCCGAATATGGAGGGATGACATGGACATCGAAATTCGACAATATCACATATTCTGACGGATTGATACCGGATGGAATCTTATTAGCAGGAACTAAAATCAAACAACCTGATGGAACATATTACACTGTGACTGAAGGCGGAGAAACCTATCAATCGTTATATGATAAGGGGAAAATTGAGCCAACTCACGCATCTACTTGGAAATATTTTACTAATAGCTGGGGAAATGGAGTTGTAAATGATGATTGGGTTTCGGAATTGAATTATATTTCCTTGCGAGAAGTTACTCTCAGTTACAAATTGCCCCAATCAGTTGCTCAAAAAATGAAAGCTAACAGTATGAACTTGTCCCTGACGGGAAGGAATCTGGCATATCTTTTAAATAATATGCCAAATGGAGAGAACCCTGAAGCAGTACGTGGAACATCGGCATCCGAATTTCGTGTGCGTACCTTCTCTCCATTTACAGCTAATTATATGTTAACAATCAACATTGGATTTTAAGGCTTATAACTAAAATAAAAAGAGATGAAAAAAATAATATATCACCTAACTGCAATCCTGAGCGGAATATTGTTGTTAACAACTAGTTGCCGCGATGATATGGCAAAAATAAATTCAAATCCGTCTCAAGTAACAGAGGCCAATATTTCTTATCTATTCGCTCAGGCTGTAATCAATTTTGAACCAAGCGGGTATCTATTATGGTATTACAATGCACCGATGACTTTTGCATGGAGTCAGATGGGAGTTCCAACCGGAGGATTCACTTCAACCTACACCCAAACAACTCCCACAGGTGATCAGGGCAGTCAATACATTGCGGTTTTAAAATATGCACGTGATATTGAATATGTTCGCTCGACTCTGGATCCAACAGAATCAGCCAAGTATGCAAACCTGGCCTCATGTGTAGATATTCTGAGTATTTATCTTGGAATTTTTGACAGCGATATGTATGGGGATCGACCATATACCGAGGCAGCAAGAGCTCGTTATGGCGGCACACTGACTCCTAAATATGATAAGATCGAAGATCTGTATGATTTATGGATTACTCAATTGGATGAAGCCATAAACACACTCACTACTGCTACAGATCAAATATTCCCTCAGAATCAAGATGTGGTTTATAAGGGAGATGTTGCAAAATGGGCGAAACTTGCAAACTCTTTAAAACTGAGAATTGCTGCAAGATTGATATCGCAAGATAAACCCAAGGCTTTATCAATTGCTTCAGAAGTTGCAAACGCTTCTTGTGGAGTTTTGGATGGAAGTGATGATGATTTCCTTTTCAACAAAGCAAATGCAATAACAAAAGACGATGGAGATAAAGTTTACCATTGGAATCAGGGATTTTTGGGCAGTACGGCTTCAAGTAAACATGTGATAGATTTTATGCTTAAGAATAAAGATCCACGTGTACGTTTCTTTTACAGAAAAAATAGTTGGAACTCGAAAATTGTTCAAGGATTCTTTGATCAGGGAAAAGACATTCCTAAATATATTTTGGACAATATAAATTACACTGAGGCCGATGGCAAAAAAACTTTTATCTCGTGGAAAGGAATGGGCGAACCTTGGGTTCGTTATTATGGATTACCAGTAGTAATGGATGCTGCCCTTGATGCACAGAATTATGGAGATTACTTTGATTACGGTAACCGCTCTAAACTAAAAATCGGTGACGTTGAAAAAACCTACCTTCCTTACTCCGGATTCCAACAAGAAATGATTATCGGTCGTTACGATTTCACATTGCCCACCCTTCCAGGAGGCCCTGTCATTCAAGACGTAGATGATAATCCTTGGTATGGAATGTACATGTCGACAGCTGAAGTCAATCTCTACTTGGCTGAATTCAAATTATTGGGAGCTTCACTTCCAAAAACAGCAGCCGAATATTTCAACAAAGCCTTGCGAGCCTCCGTTGAAGAATATGACCGGTTGGCCAGATTGAATAAAATTCCATATTATGGTAAAACATACGATTATGATCCGAATGAAAAAGTAATAGATCTTCAACCCGGCGAAATAGAGGAAATGATGAGTAACCCTGATTATCAACTAACAGGAGATGTTGCATCGGATTTGGAAAAGGTTTATATTCAACAATTGTTGCATTTCACTCTTTTTCCAGACGATCAATTCGTCACTGTCCGAAGATCTGGTTGCCCTAAGGAAAACTCTTCTCTAATTGAATGGGTAGATTTTGCACCAAAAGTTCCTAAAACGGCAGTGCCTCGCAGATTCGAAGTTGCAGCTCCATCTCCAACAGATTTAATGTATCAAATTTTAATCGATGCATACAAAAGTCAGGGATTTACTCCCGGATCAAATCAAGATGGAACATTGTTAAATTCTGAAAGAGTTTGGCAAGACATAAATGCTCCTCAATATGGAGAAGGTCCAAAAATGTAATTCATTCATATAATGATTCTAAAATCAGAGCCGGAATTCTTGGCTCTGATTTTTTTATTTCTGCAAGATAAAGTATCTTTACTTGTTCTTTTAGCTTTATTACCGATGAACATGTCATACAAAATAATTCTTCTTGTTTTATCATCATTGATAATCGGGAACTGTTTCCGGTTGAATTGTCAGACTAAAAAAAAGACTCTTCTATTTAATGAATACACAAATGGAAGTGTTCTTCTAAAAAATGGTTTAAAGATTTCAACTCAACTCAATTATGATACCTCAAATAAAACAATGATGTACCAGCAGAATGGACAAGAAATGATTTTATTAAACAACAATGAAGTAGATACCATATATATATCAAATAGAAAATTTATTCCATATAATAAGGTATATGTCGAATTTGTTGAAACTAAAAATAATAATATCATCCTTATCAATTGGAATTTAAAACAAAAATACCGGGGGAATAAGGGGGCATACGGTCAAATTACTCAAAATAAGGTGGAAACCCTCAACACCTCTTATTGGACTCATGATGAATATCAAAATCAATCAACGGAAATTGTTGATTTTGTAAGAAAAAATGAATATTGGTTTCGCATTGGAAATGAACAACAGACCTGCAAGAATGAAAAGGACCTGATAAAAATTTTTCCTGAAAAGAAAAACGAGATTCTTCAATATATCAAAGAAAATAAAGTCGAATTTAATAACCCTTCTGATGCCATCAAATTGATTGATTTTTGCTTAACTTCCCATAAATCGTAACATAACATTATTGTCTATTCCTTTAAAAACAAAACTTATAAATGAAAAAATACGTTTTAGGATTCCTATTTCTCATTCTATGTTTAATAAATCTTTTTCCTCAACAAGGGTTTGTTCACGAAACTTCGCAGGAATATGTGTGGCCAACCGACAAGAATGTGCTCGAAAAACTCGACCGGTGGCAGGATCTCAAATTCGGCGTTTTGTTTCATTGGGGATTGTATTCTGTTCCCGGCATCGTAGAATCGTGGTCGATTTGTTCAGAAGATGAAGACTGGATTCCTCGCGACAGCACCATCGCTTACGACGAATATAAGAAATGGTATTGGGGGCTCATCGATCGGTTCAACCCAACGCAATTCAATCCCGAACAATGGGCGCAAGCCACTAAAGATGGAGGAATAAAATACATGATTTTTACGACAAAACATCATGACGGTTTTAACCTGTTCGACACCAAACAAACAAATTTTTCGATCACTCATGGCGCCTTCAAGGACAATCCGCACGCGGATGTTACGAAATATATTCTCGAAGCTTTTCGAAACAAAGGGTTCATGGTAGGAACCTACTTTTCGAAACCCGATTGGCATTCGGAATATTATTGGTGGCCATACTTTGCGACACCTACACGTAACGTGAATTACAAAATAGAACGCCATCCCGATCGGTGGCAAAAGTTTCAGAAATTTACCGCCAATCAGATTCTTGAATTGATGACCAATTACGGCCACATCGATATTCTTTGGCTGGATGGCGGTTGGGTGAGAGCACCCCGACAAGACATCAAAATGGACGATATCATTGCGCAAGCACGACAGTCTCAACCCGGATTAATAGCTGTTGACCGTACCGTGCATGGTGCTAACGAAAATTACCTTACTCCAGAACGGTCCATTCCCGAAAAACAACTCCCCTACCCTTGGGAAAGTTGCATTACGTTGGGTACCGATTGGGGCTGGACTCCAAATGCCAAATTCAAAACGGCAGATGAGGTAATTTCATTGTTGGTGGAAGTAACCGCTAAAGGCGGAAACTTACTGCTGGGCATCGGACCAACCCCAGAAGGCATTATCCAACCCGAAGTGGTGGATCGTTTGACAAAAATTGGTCACTGGCTCAAAATGAATGGTGAAGCAATTTACAACACGCGCATCACACCCGATTATCGCAGCGGAAATGTATGGTTTACACAAAGTAAGGATCAGAAAACGCGTTATGCTATCTTCATCCCGGCGAAGGATGAAGCACCGAAATCGTTCATCGAATGGGAAAACAACTTGCCAATGAAAGGCACAAAAATGAAGCTGTTGCAAAACGGGAAAGCCGTGAAATGGCAACAACATGGAAATTTCATTCGAGTTTATCCCGATAAAAAAACGATGAACGAGAGAAGTATTCTTGCATTTTCGTTTCAAGTTAAATAAAGTTGAAATGAACATCAGACATCTATTACTAATCCTAGCAATTCTAACCATTTTCAATGGGTTCTCTCAACCTGCTTACAAAAATCGCAATCTACCCATTGAGGCAAGAGTTAAAGATTTGCTCGAGCGCATGACCGTAACCGAAAAAATTGGTCAACTGTGTTGTCCCTTAGGTTGGGAGATGTACACCAAGACAAGCGAAAAAAGCGTCGTTCCTTCCGAGAAATTTATCGACCAAATGCAGCAAATGCCACTCGGTGCATTTTGGGCAACGTTGCGCGCTGATCCATGGACAAAGAAGACACTCATTACAGGTTTGAATCCAGAGCTATCGGCCAAAGCGCTAAACGAACTGCAACGCTATGCAGTAGAAAAAACTCGATTGGGGATTCCCATTTTCTTTGCCGAAGAGTGTGCTCACGGCCATATGGCTATCGGGACTACCGTTTTCCCTACGTCGATAGGACAGGCATCCACCTGGAACAGGGCATTGATTGAAAAAATGGGAAGCGTCATTGCGCTCGAAACTCGCTTGCAGGGAGCACATATTGCTTATGGACCTATTCTCGATGTGGCAAGAGAACCCCGCTGGTCGCGAATGGAAGAAACATTTGGTGAAGATCCCGTTTTGAATGGCATATTGGGAAGCGCATTTGTGAAAGGACTTCAGGGTAATCGTTTCGACGATGGACATCATGTTTTTTCCACACTCAAACATTTTGCCGCATACGGAATTCCTTTGGGTGGACACAACGGACAAAAGGCACAAATCGGAATGCGGGAACTGTTTTCCGATCATTTGCTGCCGTTCAAAATGGCAATTCAAGCAGGTGCACGCACCATCATGACTTCCTACAACGCTATCGACGGCATCCCCTGTACGGCAAATTCTTTTCTGCTAAAAGATGTATTGCGTGATCAATGGGATTTTCAAGGATTCACGTTTTCCGACTTGGGGAGTGTCGAAGGCATTGCCACGACTCATCACGTAACTCCGGACATAAAACACGCAGCAGCGATGGCACTACAGTCCGGTTTAGACATGGATTTGGGAGGAAATGCCTATGGGAAAAATCTGGGAAAAGCCCTCAAAGAAGGGCTGATCTCCTCAGCTGATCTCGACAGCGCCGTATGCAATGTGCTCAGGCTGAAATTCGAAATGGGATTGTTCGAAAATCCCTACGTAAATCCGTCACTAGCTGCAGACTCGGTCAGAAACATCGATCATCGAAATTTGGCGAAAGAGGTAGCTTTGCAAAGCATCGTATTGTTGAAAAATAAAAACAATATCCTTCCATTGTCGAAAAACCTTCGGCAAATTGCCGTTATAGGCCCGAATGCCGACAACCAATACAATCAGCTTGGCGATTACACAGCACCACAAGACGAAAGTAACATAATTACTGTCCTCGAAGGAATTCGAAAAGCGGTTCCATCGGCCACCCTAAAATATGCCAAAGGATGCGCTATTCGCGACACAACTCAAAGCAATATTGCCGAAGCAGTTGCATTGGCAACGGAATCTGATGCAATCGTTCTGGTGGTGGGAGGCTCGAGTGCTCGCGATTTCAAAACGGAATACATCGAAACCGGTGCAGCAACCGTTAAGCAAACCGAAGACGATATTGTTCCCGATATGGAATCGGGCGAAGGTTATGACCGTGAATCACTTGACTTGTTAGGCGATCAGGAAAAGTTAATGAATGCGCTCTCTCAAACGGGCAAACCACTTATCGTTGTGTATATTCAGGGAAGACCGCTAAACATGAATAATGCGTCCGAAAAAGCCGATGCATTGCTCACGGCATGGTACCCGGGGCAAGAAGGTGGAAGCGCGATTGCCGATGTAATTTTCGGGAACTACAATCCGGCCGGACGATTGCCAGTATCAGTTCCACGATCGGTTGGGCAATTGCCGGTTTATTATTCGTTGGGTAAAATGGCCAATTATGTGGAAGGTAGCGGTATTCCGCTTTATGCCTTCGGATACGGATTGAGCTACACTCAATTTAAATACGACAACTTGCATATCGAACAGAACGAAGAGAATATTTCCATCAATTTCACACTCACGAACTCTGGCAATCGGGACGGAGAAGAAGTCGTTCAGCTTTATGTTCGCGACGTCGTAAGTTCAGTTGCAACGCCCCCCATTCAACTGAAAGATTTCCAACGAATCGGATTGAAAAAAGGAGAATCAAAGAAAATTCATTTCGACATTTCTCCATCTCAGTTGGCAATTTACAACCGAGAAATGCAGCTCGATACCGAACCCGGTGAATTCATTCTAATGATTGGAGCCGCATCCAACGACATTCGTCTGAGAGGAACCATTGATTATCGGTAAACATAACAAGACCGTAACACGAAAAAACCGCATCTCAAGTTTATTCGGGATGCGGTTTTTTTCATTGCTGTAGAAGTAACTAACCTACTTTTCTCTGACTTTATCCAGTAATTTGTTGAGTTGGTCAATTTCCTCGAGCGAAAGATTCGACAACAGTCTATCGCTCGATTTTTCGCAATCAAACATTTCATCGAGCAGTTTCAATCCCTTATCGGTAATTTCGACAAGTTTTTGGCGTCTGTCTTCAGGATTTTCCTCACGACTGACCATTCCCTTCTCATAAAGTCTGTCGATAATTCTACTCATATCGGATTGCTTGTCGAGCATGTGCTCCTTGATGAATCCGATATTTTGCGGTCCTTTGTCGCGATAACCTCTCAACACGCGCAACACATTGTATTGCTGGTCGGTCATATCATGCTTTTTAAGCGACTGCATAAATTCGTAACTCACTTGTTTCGCAGTGTATATGAGGTTGATCAGTCCTTTGTGATAAGGATTTCGAAAACGTCCGTGTATTTCCTGTTCGATGCTCATGACAAAATGTTTAAAAAAGATCGGATGTTATTTTGCAGGAAAATACTTTGCAAAGAACGAAATCATATCCTGCCATGAAGCTTTGTCGGCTGCCTCGTTGTATGCAATGGGCATATTGAATTTTTTGCCGGCTTCGGTTGAATATTTGTTCGTGAAAGCGTGGGTTGCTCCTTCGTAGTTTTTAAATTCGTAAACGATATTATATTTGGCCATTTCGCTTTTGAAATTGTCAATATCGGCCTGTGGCACGAAAGCATCGGCCGCACCATTACAGATCAACACTTTCGTGTTTTTCATCATTTCACTTGCCTTGAAACCTGTTAAGCCTCCATGAAAACTTGCCACTACATCGAGAGGTAATCCCATCGCCGCTGCGTTAAGAGCTACCGTGCCTCCGAAACAATAACCGACTGCTCCGATATGTTGTTTATCGACATTATCTTGTGACGTGAGGATATCGTAAGCTTTGGTAATTCTTTCTTTCAACAAATCGGGATGGGAAAAGATATACCCTGCGGCATTTTGAGCTTCTGTAGCCGTTTCATATACTTTGCCATCGCCAAACATATCGACGGCCATTGCTACATAGCCCAAATCGGCCAGCATATCGGCACGCATTTTTGCATAATCGTTCAAACCCCACCATTCGTGGACAACCAGAATACCGGGTTTTACGGCTTTTCCGTCTTCCTTCCAGGCAATATAGCCTTTGAAATTTTGATTGCCTACAGTATAGGTAATTTCCTTACTTTTCAGGGCTTCATCCTTTGCCATTGCATATTGGCCTGCGAACATACTCGACACAAAAAATGTACCGGTAAGCAGTGTTGTCATTAAATTCTTTTTCATTTTCATTGTCGTATTTGTTTTAATAATTAATATAATTAATAACGATTAAATCGAATATTTGGTTGTCAACTACAATTTTACCATCGTTGTTGTCAACCCTCCTACGCGCGAGCCGGCAAAATCGATGGCATCGTTGATTTGCTCCAACGAAAACGATCTTACCTCGAACACATTCAAGTTCAAGCGACCGGCAGTGGCCATATTTACCATTTCGGCAGCTTCATAGGAATGGAACCAAATGGATCCCGTAAGCGAAATTTCGGTACCCAACAAATAACCATAAGGAATAGTCAGATCACCCGTTGCGCCACCCAAACAAACAATTGTCCCGCCTCGCTTAACGCCGAAAATACATTGCTGAGTGGATTTGGTGTCGACATAAGAAAGACAATCCACAAGGGCATCGGCGCCTTTTCCTCCCGTAAGCTGCATGATCCGGGGCGTAACTTCGCCATCCTGAAGCGAAATCGTGTCGATATGCAAAGGGTCTATTTGTTTGAGCTTTTCCAACCGATCTTTTTTATTGGCAACCGCAATCACCTTGATCGCGCCCATTGCCAGTGCCAACAATACGGCACCGGTTCCGACAGTGCCCGTAGCTCCGTTGATAATTACGGTCGATCCATAATGCACACCGGCTCTTTTCAACCCGCGATAGGCGGTGCCGAGATAACCCAGACGTACGGCCTGTTCCGTGGCAAAATCATCGGGTAGCGGCACAATATTATAAGACGGTGCCTTGATATACTCGGCAAAACCACCTTGATATTCGTCCATCAACGCCACATTGTTGGGATTGAACGTAAACATTCCCTGAAATGCCATCGAATCGCTCAATCCTTCCCTACCCTTCAGTGCGTATTCGTCATTGGGATAATACAACATCGAATTGACCCAAACCTTCTGACCTTCGGAAAGGCCTTTTACGTGCTTACCGAGTTTTGAAACAGTGCCAATAGCATCCGATCCCAAAATCGCAGGTAACGTGGGACGAATAAAAAATCCGCCGGGATTGACAATATCTTTCATTGATGGCGCCACAAAAGTCGCTTCCACTTTCACAAGTACATCTTCGTCCCTTAATTCGGGAACAGGAACCTCTTCTATGCGAAGGGGCTTCCCCAATTCATATAATACTGCTGCTTTCATTGTTAATTTGATTTTTAAAATGTTGTATTTGATAAGTTTAGATAGCACATCCTTCCGGACCGCATACGCCGGCATCATCACCGTTGAATTCGATCAGATCCGATTTTTGATGCTCTTCGAGTGCTTTATTTAACGCTTTGAGAAAAACAGATTCGTCTTGTGCACCCGAAACGGCAAATTTTTGATCGATCAGAAAAAACGGAACTCCGTGAATTCCCAATTGTTGAGCTCGACGAATATCGTTCTTTACATCATCTCCAAATGCATTGGTCGTCAGAACGTTTGTCGTTTCCTTATCGTCCAATCCTATACTCGAGGCCAATTGAAGCAATGTCGCATCATCGTCGATATTTTTCCCTTGCGTAAAATAGGCATCGAAAAGCGCTTCCTCCATTTCGTTCTGTTTCCCGTATTTTTTTGCTAAATGCAGCAATCGATGGGCTTTGAATGTATTTACGACCGGGGTTTTATCCAGATGATATTCCAACCCGACCTGTTTGGCCATGTTGGTTATGAATGAAATGGACTGAGCAGCCTGATCGGCCGACATTCCTTTGCTTTCGGCTAAATGTTGTAGCGACGACTTTTTCGGATCGGTTACGGCATAAGGATCGAGTTGAAAACTTTTCCACTCTGTTTCCACCCGATCTTTAAAGGAAAAATTGTTCAATGCACGTTCAAATTTCCGTTTGCCGATATAGCAAAATGGGCAAACGACATCGCTCCAAATTTCGACCTTGATTTTGAAGTCTGTGGGTTGTTGGGTAGTCATTATTCTTGAAATTTTAAATGTTTACTGTTAATTGTCAGAATCCGGTTTCAGCGAATAAGTCCTTCGGGCTTTTCGCCATGAATAAATCTGAAAATATTTTGCACGGCATGTTCTGTGCCCATCAACATGGCATTGTAAACGAGTGCCGAATTGTGGGGTGAACCCAGCAAGTTGTGCAATTCGAAGAAAGGATAATGCAACTCGAACTTTTGATATTTAAATGGTTCAATCCACCAGGCATCGATTCCGGCATAAAAATCGGGATGCGATTTCAAATGTTCGTACAACGATTTTTCGTCGATGATATCGCCTCGCGCAACATTCACCAAAACGGCATCGTTTTTCATCAATTCCAATTTTTGTCGGTTTATCAATCCTTTTGTATGCTCGTTTAGAGCAATCGTCAGCACGAGTGTATCGGAGTTTTTGAGGACATAATCCAAATCGGAAAGTGTACCGATGAAATCGACTTTCTCGTCCGTCTTTCCCGATGTGTTGATTGCCAAAACGTGTACACCAAATGGCGACAACAATCTTGCCACAGCTTTCCCGATTGCGCCAAACCCGACAATTCCCACGGTTGTACCTTTGATAAATTTGGTTTGACTTTCCATTTGCTTGAAATGACCATTGGACATATCCATGTGATAAACGGTCAATCTTTTGCTCAAACCAAGCATCATTGCCACAACATGTTCAGCCATCGGCTCGGCATAGGCTCCTTTGTTGCAAGAGATAGGCAAGGCATCGGGAAAATCGTCGAGACGGACATGATCATATCCCGCCGACATCAATTGCACAAACTTGATATTGCCCAAAGGAACGCGATTTTTATCGATTCCTTCTGCAGACGGATTCCATGACAAGAGTATATCCGATTTTGCAAAAACATCCCCCAAATCTTCCTCACGATAATCCTCAGCAAAAAAGACAGTCGCCGAATCTTTAAAAATGTTTTTTAAGTAATCTTTTTGATTGCCAAACGTTTTAAATGTTACTAAAATATTCATATTCACCGTAATTAAAAATACGCATTATAACATTTATCGGCCCGGAACGTTCATTTTATTTGTTCGATCCATCTTAGGAGCGTTTCATATCGTTGAGCTCCGCTAAGTTTATACTTTCCGTTGGCAATGAGCGTTGGCACCGAATTAACGCCATATTGATAGGCACGATATAGATCCTCGTCGAGCATTTGTTTTACCTTATCGCTTCGAAAATCTTTTGCCCATTGCTCAATGTCAAGTCCAACGTCGGCTGCACATTTTTTCAGAACCTCAAAATCGGCTATATTGTCGCAATCGGTCATGTGGGCCTTTTGAATGCGGTTGAACATTTTTTCGTGCATCGCATTTCCTCCCTGCAATTCTGCAGCTTTACAAGCCAACAGTCCGGGAGTGGAATATGGATAATCGAAATCCTTCTTGGCCATCAATTCGGCATGAATGCGATGTTCGTCATCATTTTCGTTGGCAGCACGCCAATGCCCCAATATTTCTATTTTTCCCTGTTCTTTCGAACCGAAAATTCGTGCAATTCCATCCGGCTCGGGAGCCAATGCAAATGAACGATGGACGACTTCTATCTTGTCGCCATACTCTTTTTTCAATCTTTCCACGCGTGGCGACAATGCATAACACCAAGCGCAAAGCACATCATGAAAAAATTCTATCGTAATCGTCTTTGTTTCCATCATCACCTTTGATTTTATTTATCCAAATTTAAAGCTCGACACGGTTGCCCCCATTATTGTTCCCGAAAAATTCTTATATCCGAAATCTTCGCCTGCAGCACCGGCAGCCACAAATAGAGGAACGAGATGTTCGCTTCGCGGATGCGATTCCAAAGCGGCAGGAGCATCTTTCCAATGAATCAGCAACTCATTTCGTTTTTCAATATCTTTGGTCTCGATGGCAGCAGTAAGCCAATCGTCAAACTGTTTCGAAACTCTTCCTACATAATTACCTCCTGCCATAAAACCGCGCATATTGTGATAACTCATGCCGGAGCATATTATCAGAACATCTTCCGAACGAAGCGGTTCCAAGGCTTTTCCTATGGCTATGTGAATGGCGGGATCCAAACCTTGCACAAGCGAAAGTTGTACCGTCGGAATATTGGCTTGAGGAAAAGCCACCATCATTGGGACAAAAGTTCCGTGATCGTAGCCGCGGCCTGTTTCGTGAGCCGTTTTAAATCCCGATGCCCGCAGCAACTGATCGACATCTGCTGCCAAATCGGGATTTCCGGGGGCATCCCATCGAATATGATAAGTGAACTCGGGAAAACCATAGTAATCGTAATACATACCGGGATTTTCCCCGAAATGAACAGTTGGCAGCGGTTCTTCCCAATGAGCCGAAATAATTAGCAGAGAACGGGCTTTCTGCCCGAACTCTTGTCCAAGTTTTTTCAAGTACTCGGTCAGCTTCCCATATCCTTCGGGATCGCCCATCGAATCGTCCATCACATTCCACGGGCCTCCGCCGTGCGGAATAAAGAATACGGGTAACTTGTCGGATGAATTCATGGTCATTTTCGGATCGTTTTCAATGCTTCTCCCCATGCAACCAATTGATCGATCATGGTATGAAGCGGAGCTTCCTGATATTCGCCGGGTTTGAAAACACTAAAATTTTCGAAATCGGTAAAGAGGGAAAGCTGAACCTGAGCTCTCACATCGGCCACTTGTATTTCGCCCATAATCTGTCGCAATTGCTCAACAGCACGAACACCTCCGGCCGAACCGTAGCTCACGAATCCGGCAGCCTTGTTGTTCCATTCTGCATAAAGATAATCGATAGCATTCTTTAATACTCCGGTAGGAGCGTGATTGTATTCGGGTGTAACGAAAATAAAAGCATCGAGCGAACCAATTTTCTCGGCCCATTTTTTCGTATGCTCGTTCATGTACTGATTCATCGAAGCAGGAATAGGCTCGTCAAGCAGCGGCAGATTGTAATCTTTGATATCTACAAGTTCGAATTCTGCATCCTTACGTGTGCTCGCTAATTGATACACCCATTTGGCAACTGCTTCCGAGTTGCGACCGGGACGGGTACTCCCAATAATAATTCCTATTTTTATCATATTGCTGTATTTTTAAAATGCTGCACAAAGATATGTTTATACATTATATGTTGCAACATATAATATGTTAAATAATCGGAAAGATTTCGATTAAAAATCATAAATTGATTATAGTGCGTTGATTTATAATGATATATACTCCCCAACTTTATTCAACGCATTATGGTGCTATGTGACTCGGAAATCTCTTTGAGATATTCGTAGATAGCTTCCTGCGACCGGACAGGTGGATTGTCGTCGTGCTTAAAAACGTTTTGCAGGTTTTCGTCGATCCAAACGGCACTTTGATTATCCTTCAACTGAATTTCGAGAATATCGATAACTTGCTTTTTAAGTGATTCCGAAAGTATCGGAAATGCAGTCTCGATGCGGCGACGCAAGTTTCGTTCCATCCAATCGGCAGATGCCAGATATACAGCTTCTTGGCCATTATTATAAAAATACCATACACGAGCATGTTCCAAATATCCGTCAACAATGCGTGTTATTCGGATGTTTTGGCTATATGGCTGATTGGGAACCAGACAACATATTCCGCGAATGATCAGATCTATTTGCACTCCCGCTTCGCTTGCACGATATAAGGCATTGATCATTTCCTTGTCTTCGAGGCTGTTCATTTTCAAAATAATGCGGCCAATACCCCCATTATTCACATGTTCGACTTCCCGATCGATCATTCTTAGAATTTCGTCCACCATATTGAATTGAGCAACGAGCAAATGCTTAAAATCACGAGTGTGCGATTTTCCTTCCAGCACTCGAAAGACTTCGTCGATATCTTCGAGAATTTCGGGATTGGAAGTCATCAATCCTTTGTCCGAATATATCCGCGCGGTTTTTTCGTTGAAGTTACCAGTACTCAAATAGGCATACCCTTTCAATGGCTGCTTCTGATCGTTGCTGCGTTTGCGGACATAAGCCAACTTGGCATGCACTTTCAATCCGGGCAGACTGTAAATTATTTTAATACCCGCCCGATGCATAAGCTCGGCGGTGAAATAATTGTTTTCTTCGTCAAAACGAGCTTTGAGCTCAACAAAAACGGTAACTTTCTTGCCGTTTTTAGCTGCACTGATCAAGCTATTGACCACAGCCGAATTCTCGGCCACACGATATTGAGTAACTTTGATCTCCTGTACCTTAGGATCAAAAGCTGCCTGCATCAGAAAACGCAGAACATAGTCGAAAGACTGATATGGAAAGTGAATCAGCACATCCTGTCTTCGCAGAACGTTGAGAATCGAATTGTTCGATTCGAGTTCCGGGACACGAAGTGGAGGCGGAAAAGATCGTTTGAGAGGTGCGCCAACCGGATTTGGAAGTTCGGCCAATTCCGACAAGTTTAAATATCGCCCCGAAGGCAAAAGTTCTTCTTCCTCTATTTCGTAGGCTTCGCACAAATATTTCAGAAAATATTCGGGCATGTCCCGATCATATTGAAAACGAGTTACTGCACCGATTTTGCGTTTGCGTACTTTACTCAAAATTTCTTCCGCGATATTTTCCTGATCGTCTTCATCGAGCGTGAAATCGGCATCGCGCGAAATCTTTATGCTGTAACAATCCAAAATTTCGTAACCGGGAAATACACTCTTGAGATTGGCTTTGATGATATCGTCGATAAACATGATATAATGATTACCCTCATACTCCGGCAATTCTACAAAACGGGGCAGACGCGTGTATGGAATTTTCATAATGGCATAAGTCAGCCGGGTGGTGAAACTCACAAGGCCGTTTTTCTTTTTTTTACGCAAGCTGATTACCTGGTAAATACGTCCGTCCTGAATGAAAGAATGTATATCGTCCTTCTGGATAATCATCGGCTGTAAAAAAGGAAAAACCTCTTCATTGAAATATTTCTCCACAAAATCCTTGTGAAAAGGAAGCGGTTCGTGCGAAAGGTGCAGTATGATATGATTGCGCTTCAATTCCGGAAGAATCATATCGTGAAAAATATGATCGTATTCCTGTTCCTGCGCGGTAACTTCGTTGTTTATCTCGATAAGTGTTTGTAGAGCTTCTTCCACCGTTTCATCGCGCTTGATGCTGTGAATTAAAGAACTGTGATAACCGGCGACACGCACTTTATAAAACTCTTCGAGATTCGAAGAATAAATGGCAAGAAATTTTATGCGCTCATATACGGGAAGAGATTCGTTTTTGGCTTCGAGTAGCACTCGATAATTAAACGATAACCAACTGATATCACGTTTGAAATATTTATAAGGCAAGTTTCCCATAGAAATTACTAACGAAAAATTTAAATTGTAAAACGTAAATATAGTACTTTTGTTTTGATGCAAACACAAAGATGAAAAAAATAGGATTACTTTCGGACACACACGATTACTGGGACGAGAAATATGAGACTTATTTTGAATCATGCGACGAAATCTGGCATGCAGGAGACATCGGCTCACTCGAACTTGCTCAACGATTCGAATCGTTGAAACCGTTTAGGGCAGTGTACGGAAATATCGACGATTACCCAACGCGTTACACCTATCCCGAAAAACTTCGTTTCGAAACAGAAAACATAGATGTCTTGATGACACACATCGGAGGCTATCCGGGAAGATATGAACCCAAAATAAAATCGCAATTATTTTCCAATCCTCCAAAATTGTTTATCTGTGGTCATTCGCATATCTTACGAGTGATGTATGACAAAAAGTTGGAATGCCTTTATATGAATCCCGGGGCAGCCGGCAAATACGGATTTCATCGGGTGAGAACACTATTGCGATTTGTATTGGACAATGGCAACATTCGCGACTTGGAAGTTATCGAGTTGGGAAAACACGACTAAACAAACTTATATAGGTTTTACTACATCGATAAAAAGCACCCCGCAAATCCGATAATCATCAGGATAGAACCTACGACACGATTTAGTACGACAAGGCCTTTTCGGCTGAAGTGGTGCCTCAGTTTCGAAACAAAAGCCGTAAGAAAAATCCACCATGAAACAGCACCGGTTGCCAACGAAATTATTGCAACTATCACACTCCCATATCCATGATCAAAAGGATTAAAGCTGAAACGGGCATATAACGAAATAAAAACAAAAATAATGGTTACATTGGAAAAAGTAAGCAAAAAGGAAGAAACGAAATCTTTAATATAACGTGTTTCTTCGTGTTGTATTTGAGGTGACCACCCTTTCAACGGATGCGTCCGGAAGACAATAAATCCGAAAATTATCAACACTATGCTTCCTATTAACTGAATCGTATATTGCTCTTTCGAAATGAAATCGGAAATCAAGCTGACCCCCAAAAGCGTAATCAAAGCGTAGATAAGATCGGATAATACTGCCCCAAACCCGGTTATCAAGCCATGTAAATGCCCTCGATCGAGCGTACGTTGAACACACAACATATTCACGGGCCCCATCGGAGAGGATACCAATAACCCGATTATAAATCCTTTGGAAATTATTTCGAACATGAATCAAGTCTTGAGTGAACAAAAGCAGTTTGCGTGAAGACAAAGATAATACCTATCCCTTCAACCCGCAAAAACAATTTCTACCATTACCAATTTACATCCCTTTTCATTACCTTTGCGCTTCAAACGATAAATCGTTTTTTTGCTGTAACTCCTCACAATATAGATTATGATTGTTTTTTTCAGAACACAGTCGAAGAGCATTATTGGCGTTGAAACCAATGCTTTTTTCCCCGACGAAACGGTTCAAAAACTGATATGGCTTTTCGGCAACGCCGAAATGCTCGAAGCGACCGAAATTCCTTCGCCATTTATCGGCCCCCGACGCGAGATGATCACTCCGTGGAGCACTTGCGCGGTAGAAATCACGCAAAATATGGGAATCGAAGGAATTTCACGCATCGAGGAATTTTTTCCGGATGATCCAAATAAAGCCAATAGCGAAAACTTCGATCCGATGCTCCAACGAAAATATGAAAAATTAGATCAACAAATTTTTCATATCGACAAACAACCCGACGACATCATATATATTGAAGACATAGCGGCCTATAATAAGCAGGAAGGGCTGGCTTTGAGCGACGAAGAAATCGATTATTTAAAATCGGTCAGCGAAAAAATGGGACGAAACCTTACTGATAGCGAAGTTTTCGGTTTTTCGCAAGTCAACTCCGAACATTGTCGCCATAAAATATTCAACGGAAAATTCATCATCGATGGCGAAGAAAAAGAAAGTTCGCTTTTTCAACTTATTAAACTCACATCGAAAATTAATCCCAACAAACTCGTTTCGGCATACAAAGACAACGTAGCCTTCATAGAAGGGCCACGAGTCGAACAATTTGCCCCGATAAGCGGAGACAAACCCGATTTTTTCGAAACGAAAGAAATAGAGAGTGTGCTTTCTCTTAAAGCCGAAACACACAATTTCCCTACTACCGTCGAGCCGTTTAACGGTGCAGCTACCGGCACGGGCGGTGAAATTCGCGACAGACTTGCCGGTGGCAAGGGTTCGCTTCCGGTTGCCGGAACGGCAATCTACATGACTTCGTATCCCCGCACCGAAAAAGGTCGTGTTTGGGAAGAAAATATTGAACCCCGAAAGTGGCTGTACCAAACGCCCGAACAAATTCTGATTAAAGCTTCGAACGGCGCATCCGATTTTGGCAACAAATTCGGGCAACCGTTAATTTGTGGCTCGCTGCTCACATTCGAACATGTAGAAAACGGCAAAAAATTTGGATATGACAAAGTGATTATGCTCGCCGGAGGCGTGGGATATGCCAACAAACGCGATGCGCTGAAAGGCAAACCTGAAAGTGGCGAAAAAATCATCGTGCTCGGGGGCGACAATTACCGCATTGGTATGGGTGGAGGAGCCGTTTCATCCGTCAATACAGGCGAATATTCCTCCGGAATTGAGCTGAATGCAGTTCAGCGTGCCAATCCTGAGATGCAAAAACGTGTAGCGAATGTCATTCGTTCGCTTGCAGAATCGGACGAAAATCCGATTGTTTCTATCCACGATCATGGTGCCGGTGGTCACTTGAACTGCCTTTCGGAACTAGTGGAAGAAACAGGGGGAATCATCGAAATGGACAAATTGCCCATCGGCGATAAAACGCTTTCGGCCAAAGAAATTATCGGTAACGAGAGTCAAGAACGTATGGGACTGCTCTGTCAACAAAAAGATATCGAACGGATAGAACGCATCGCTTCGCGCGAACGATCGCCTATGTACGTGGTGGGTGAAACGACCGATGATTTGAAATTTACTTTCCGACAGGCAGACGGTCGTTGCCCCATAGATATGAATTTGGAAGATTTTTTCGGCAAACCACCGGTTACCATCATGAACGACCAAACGGTTGAAGAAATTTTTGCTTCTCCTGAATATTCCATCGAAAATCTGGGAACATACATCGAAAATGTACTCCAACTCGAAGCCGTGGCATGTAAGGACTGGCTTACCAATAAAGTCGATCGTTCCGTTACCGGGAAAGTTGCCCGACAACAATGTCAGGGCGAAATACAACTTCCGTTGAGCGATTTAGGTGCAATTGCACTTGATTATCGTGGATTCGAAGGCATGGCAACCTCTATAGGTCATGCGCCACAGGCAGCGATGATCGACCCGGCTGCCGGTTCAATTTTGGCCGTTGCCGAAGCGCTGACCAATATCGTTTTTGCGCCACTTGCCGAGGGGCTTAAAAGCGTTTCGCTAAGCGCCAATTGGATGTGGCCTTGCCGCAATCCGGGCGAAGATGCGCGTCTTTACAAGGCTGTGGAAGCATGTTCGGATTTCGTATGCGATTTGGGCATCAACATCCCAACCGGCAAGGATTCGCTTTCGATGACGCAGCAATATGGCAGCGACAAAGTACTTGCACCGGGCACCGTTATTATCTCGGCAGCAGCCGAAGTGAAGAATATTCGAAAAATCGTTTCTCCTAATCTGGCTTACATCAAGGGAACATATATTTATTATATCGATTTTTCATTCGACACATTCCGTCTTGGCGGTTCTGCTTTCGCTCAAACACTGAACAAAATCGGCGACGAAGCACCCACGGTTACTGATGCGGAATATTTCAAAAACGCTTTCGATGCCGTTCAGGAGCTTATCAACCGAGGGTTGGTACTTGCGGGACACGATATTTCGGCCGGAGGAATGATTACAACCATGCTCGAGATGTGCTTCTCCAATCCCGAGGGTGGATTGGAGGCCCGTTTGGACAAGATTCATCATTCCGATCTCATCAAAATACTTTTTTCCGAAAATCCCGGCATTCTCATTCAGGTGAAACATCATCATCTGGTGGAAAAAATTCTGGATGATTACGAAATCGGTTATGCTATCATTGCACGTCCGATACAGAATAGGAAACTGGTTATCGAAAAAGACAATTTCCGACAGGAATTCGATATAGATGCGCTACGCGATATTTGGTATCGACCCTCCTACCTGCTCGACCGCAAACAAAGCGGCGAAACATGCGCAGCAGCACGTCTCGAAAACTACAAAACTCAACCGTTACAATTCAGCTTTTTACCGCACTTCTCCGGTAAGTTCGAGTCACTTGGATTGGATCCGAAAAGAAAAGAAAAATCGGGGCTTACGGCTGCTATTATTCGCGAAAAAGGCACCAACGGCGAACGCGAAATGGCTTATGCACTTTATCTTGCAGGGTTTGACGTGAAAGATGTACACATGACCGATTTGATTTCGGGGCTCGAAACGCTTGAAGATGTACAGTTCGCGGTTTTTTGTGGCGGTTTTTCAAATTCGGATGTACTCGGATCGGCTAAAGGTTGGGCCGGTGGTTTTCTGTATAACGAGAAGGCAAACAAAGCGCTGAAAAATTTCTATGCGCGTCCCGATACATTGAGTTTGGGCATTTGCAACGGTTGTCAGCTGATGATGGAGCTCGGGCTGGTTTATCCCGAAATGGGGAACGAACATCCCAAAATGCGGCACAACACGTCGCACAAGTTTGAATCAACGTTCGTAAGCGTAGAAATTCCACAAAACAAATCGGTTATGTTCAAATCATTGAGTGGAACAAAACTCGGAATATGGGTTGCTCATGGCGAAGGTCGCTTCGAATTACCCAAGCCGGAATCGGAATATTGCATTACAGCAAAATATTGTTACGATGAATATCCCGGGAATCCAAACGGATCGGATTATGCCACTGCCGCCGTTTGTTCAAAAGATGGTCGACATCTGGCAATGATGCCACATTTGGAACGTACCATTTTCCCTTGGCAAAATGCTTATTATCCTTACGAATATCGTAAGCATGACGTTACACCCTGGATGGAAGCTTTCGCCAATGCACGAGAGTGGATTCTCGAAAAACGACAATAAAAATCGATCGAAATGAGCCAACATATTTTTGAATATGAAATGAAAGTACGTGACTATGAATGCGATACTCAGGGACATGTCAACAATGCCAACTATCAGCATTATTTCGAAGTTACTCGCCACGAACTACTTGAAAAAGTTGGCCTTAACTTCTGTCAATTGCACAAAAAAGGGATAGATGCAGTGGTTTCGCATGTCGAAATCAGATATAAAGTCCCGCTTATCGGAATGGATAGATTTATTTGTACGGTTTCAAAACTCGAACGAGAAAAATTAAAATATATTTTCCATCAACAAATCATCCGATTATCTGACAATGCCGTCTGTGCAAAAGGAAAAATAGAAGTAGTAACACTGATTAACGGCAAACTTTCGTATCCCGACATTTTCGACGAAGCTTTTAAGGATTACCTATAAAAAACATCACAATAGAAAACTATTTTTGGCAACAAACAACGGGTAAGGATATCATGTTGACAGAAAAATCGCTTTATCGCATCGCTCTCACACAAATCAAAGGAGTGGGCATTACGCTTGCCAAAAATCTGATGCAGGCTGTAGGCGACGAAAAAGCGATTTTTCGGGAAAGCGTTCGCAATCTCGAAAAAATTCCACGTATTTCGCGTCGTCTCATTGACGAAATTCGCAATCCTCAAGTTATTCGACGGGCTGAAGAAGAACTTGCATTTGTCGAAAAAAACAAACTTCGACTGCTCTTTTTTACCGACGAAGACTATCCGTCCCGACTCAATAATTGCATAGATGCTCCCATTCTGCTCTATGCAAAAGGAAATGCAGATTTTAATCGGCAAAAGATCGTGAGTATTGTCGGCACACGCAAGCTGACAGAATACGGGCAGGAATTTTGTAAAAAATTTGTCCATCAATTGTCCGAAAAAATTCCCGATTTGATGATTGTAAGCGGATTGGCTTATGGTGCCGATATTTGTGCTCATCGGGCATCGTTGAGTGCAAATTTATCCACAGTCGGTGTGCTGGCTCATGGTTTGGATCGAATTTATCCGGCAGTGCATCGGAAAACGGCGATCGAAATGCTCGAAAAAGGAGCATTGATAACCGAGTTTGCAAGTCAAACCAATCCCGACAAACACAATTTTGTGAAACGAAACCGAATTGTTGCCGGAATGTCTGACGCATTGGTGGTGATTGAATCGGCCGAAAAAGGAGGAGCACTCATAACCGCCGAGATCGCGAACTCATATTTCAGAGAAGTTTTTGCCGTCCCCGGTCGCAATACGGACGTCATGTCGGCAGGTTGCAACCGATTGATTGCCGATAATAAAGCCGTCTTGTTGCGCAACACTCAAACATTTCTCGAACAACTCGGATGGGAAACCTCAACAAAAGCTCAGCATCCAAGACAACGTGAAATATTTTTAAATCTCTCGGAAGACGAAGAGAAAGTGTGCAATGCTCTTAACGGAACCGATGGAATGCAGGTAAACCGCCTCGCCATCGAATTAAATATTCCTGTATCGGAGCTATTTATGACACTTCTCGAACTCGAAATGAAAAACGTTATTCAGGCCTCACCCGGCGGAATGTATAAATTACTTTAAAAAAATCATTAAGCGAGCCATTATAAGCTTGCAATTATTTTTTATATCTTTGGCAACCAAATTCGATAAAACATAAAAAGAAAAATGGCATTAAAAATTGGAGATAAAATACCTGAAATTTTAGGAACAGACCAAAACGGAAAAGAGTGGAAAGCAAGCGATTTTGCCGGCAAAAAACTGGCTTTGTATTTCTATCCGAAAGACAATACACCCGGATGTACTGCTGAAGCCTGTAGTCTTCGAGACGGCTATCAGGATTTGCTAAATGCCGGCTTTGCGATCGTTGGAGTAAGTGTTGATAGCGCCGCCTCACACCAGAAATTCATCGAAAAATTTTCTCTTCCTTTTCCGCTCATTGCAGATACCGACAAAAAACTCGTCGAGCAATTTGGGGTATGGCAAGAAAAAACGCTTGCAGGCAAAAAATACATGGGAACGGTTCGTACTACTTTCATTATCGATGAAAACGGCATTATCCGCCATATCATTGAAGGACGAAATGTTGACACAAAAAATCATGCCGATCAACTGTTGGAAATTACTTTATAGAAATTTTCGGACAATAGAATGGCTTCTTTATCAATTTATTCTTAAACAAACACATAACACACAAACAATATAAAACATGGCTGAAGAAAAAGAAAATGCTCCCAACAGTGAAAAGCTAAAAGCACTCCGTGCCGCAATGGACAAAATAGAAAAGACTTACGGTAAGGGTTCTATCATGAAAATGGGTGACGAAAAAGTGGAAGAAGTGGCAGTCATCCCATCCGGTTCCATTGGACTGAATGCCGCGTTAGGCGTAGGCGGATATCCTCGAGGAAGAATCATCGAAATATATGGACCCGAATCCTCCGGAAAAACTACACTTGCCATTCATGCGATCGCCGAAGCACAAAAAGCCGGAGGCGTTGCCGCCTTTATCGATGCCGAGCACGCTTTCGATCGATTCTATGCCGAAAAACTGGGCGTTAATATCGACGAACTGCTTATTTCGCAACCGGATAGCGGCGAACAAGCGCTCGAGATTGCGGAACAACTTATTCGATCTTCGGCTATCGATATTATTGTCATTGACTCGGTTGCCGCACTGGTGCCAAAAGCCGAACTCGAAGGGGAAATGGGCGATCAGAAAATGGGACTTCAAGCACGATTGATGTCGCAAGCGCTGCGAAAGCTCACTGCAACCATTAGCAAAACAAACACCACCTGCATATTTATCAATCAATTGCGTGAAAAGATTGGTGTAATGTTTGGCAATCCTGAGACCACTACCGGTGGAAATGCGCTCAAATTTTATGCATCCGTGCGACTCGATATTCGTCGAATCGGATCTCTCAAAGACGGTGACGAAGTTTCGGGCAACCAAGTCCGCGTTAAAGTGGTGAAAAACAAGGTTGCGCCTCCTTTCCGAAAAGCGGAATTCGATATCACCTACGGTGAGGGCATTTCGCGCGAAGGCGAAATTGTGGATTTGGGTGCCGAACTTGGTATTATCAAAAAAAGCGGTTCGTGGTACAGTTATGGCGACACCAAAATGGCTCAAGGCCGTGAAGGCGCAAAACAAGCCGTTAAAGATAATCCCGAACTCGCCGATGAGCTCGAAAAACTTATCTTTCAGGCTCTAAAAGAAAAAAAATAATTTTCTCAAACGAGAAGTGTCTCGCGACTTTCTCGTTTTTTTAATACCATCCTGCAATGAACGAATTACGGAAACTTACTCCGAAAGAAATTGAAACGTTGGAGACGCATCATTGCTCTCATCCCGATTGGTCGTTGGTTAAAGTAAAAGACGGATTCAAACCCGATTACATTTTCGATACGCAATTCTCCGGACAAATTACACTCGGGGTGCTGGAAAAAGAATTCGAATTGACGCCCGGTTTAAAAAAACACGCCTGTATCAATCGCGCCGTAATTCACAATTGCCGAATTGGCGATAATGTCGTCATCGAAAATATTCAAAATTACATTGCCAATTATGTTATCGGAGACGATTGCTTTATACAAAATGTTGATGTAATATTGGTAGAAGGGAAAACTACATTCGGCAATGGCGTGGAAGTGAATGTGCTCAACGAAACCGGAGGCCGTGAGGTGCACATCACCGATAAATTATCGGCTCATTTTGCCTATATTTACTCGCTGTATCGACATCGCCCTCAACTCATCGAACGCATGAAATCCATTATCGATTTTTATAGCGAAAAACATGCTTCGGACATGGGTGAAATCGGCTATGGAAGCATGATTGTGAATGTTGGGTACATCAAAAACGTAAGAATGGGGGCCTATACCAAAATAACCGGCGCCATGAAACTGAAAAATGGGAGTATCAACAGTAATGAAGCTGCGCCGGTTCATATTGGCCGCAACGTTATTGCGGAAGATTTCATCATTTCTTCCGGAACCAGAATAGACGGAGGCACCAATATTTCGAGATGTTTTGTGGGTCAAGCCTGTCATCTCGATCATGGATATTCGGCATCCGATTCATTGTTTTTCAGTAATTGCCAAGGCGAAAATGGTGAGGCATGCGCTTTATTTGCAGGGCCTTATACGGTTACTCACCACAAATCGACGCTGCTCATCGCGGGGATGTTTTCGTTTATGAATGCAGGCTCAGGATCAAACCAAAGCAACCACATGTATAAGTTGGGTCCCATACATCAAGGTATCGTCGAACGTGGAGCCAAAACAACGAGCGATTCCTATGTTCTTTGGCCGGCCAAAGTTGGCCCTTATTCGCTTATTTTGGGACGTCACTACAAACATTCCGACACTTCCAATTTGCCTTTTTCGTATCTAATTGAAAATGACAATACAACCTACATCGCTCCCGGAGTGAACTTGCGTAGCGTGGGAACTATTCGCGATGCAAAAAAATGGCCTGAACGCGACAAACGAAAAGATCCCAACCGGCTCGATTACATCAATTTCAATCTGCTTAGTCCCTATACCATTCAAAAAGTGTTTGCAGGTGTGGATTTACTCAATGAATTGCAGGATACGGCAGGGAAAAATTCCGAAATCTATACCTACCAAAGTTGCATCATCAAAAATTCGGCTCTCAAACGAGGATTGTCGCTTTACGAAATCGTGATTCATAAATTTTTGGGTAACTCCCTGATTAAACGACTGGAAAAAACAGAATTTAAAACCAACGAAGAGATTCGTACTCAATTGAAGCCCAATACCGACAAAGGACTCGGCGAATGGGTGGATGTTTCAGGACTAATCGCACCCAAAACGGAAATCGATGCGTTGCTTTGCAAAATCGAAAAAGGTGAACTGACAAAACTAAAAGAAATAAACGACGTTTTCCGTCAACTCCACGAACAATATTACACTTACGAATGGACATGGGCTTGGGATAAAATAAAATCATATTACCATGTCGATGAAACGACCATTTCTGCAAAAGATGTAATAAACATTGTCGAAAAATGGAAAGAGTGTGTCATCAAGCTTGATCAATTGATATATGAAGATGCAAAAAAAGAATTTTCTCTTTCCTTCAAAACCGGATTTGGAGCCGATGGCAATATCGAAGATCAAGCGATGGATTTTGAATACGTTCGCGGCGCATTCGACAAAAATCCGTTTGTGCTTACCACATTAAAGCACATCGAAGAAAAAAAAGCACTGGGTGACGAACTGATTCAACGAATAAAAAATGTAAAATAATCGGATTTTTATTTGTTATTTCGATTTTTCGCATACCTTTGTACTCCCTTTTTGACGGAAATGGAACAATTCTTCTTACATATCTGTTGTTATTGTTGTTGCTGATCACTCACATGAGAGACCGGTCAGGTTTTTCTTCACAATTTCGAACAATTAAACAGATATTTTCCATTTCATTCCACAGCACCCATTTATGAACAAAAACATTTTAGAACTTATCGATAAGTTTCAGCCTCAAGCCGTGCACACGCCTATCGACAAGTGTAAACTCGAACAAACATTGATAGATTTATTCGATTCCATGTTTCCTCTGTGCACACGTTTGGACGACAATTTAGTACGCGAAAAGCTAAAAGTATCTGCCAATACGCTCTTCGAGAATATCGCAAAACTAACCGACGAAACATTTGCGAATGAAGTAGTAGAAGATTTTTTTGGCAATTTTTCGAACCTTCGCAATCGATTATTCAAAGACGCACAATGCTACGTAAAAAACGATCCGGCAGCCAAATCGCTTGAAGAAGTTATCATCACCTACCCGGGTTTCTTCGCGCTTGTGGTGCACAGAATAGCGCACGAACTCCATTCGCTTGGCGTTCCTCTCATTCCGCGACTGTTTTCTGAAGTTGCACATGCCAAAGTCGGCATCGATATTCATCCGGCCGCCGAAATTGGAAAGAACTTTTTTATGGATCATGGCACAGGTATCGTCGTAGGCGAAACCACGAAAATCGGCAACAACGTGAAAATATACCAAGGTGTAACGCTCGGGGCATTGTATCTCGAAAAAAATCTTTCGGACGTCAAGCGTCATCCAACGGTCGAAGATAACGTCATTATTTATTCCAACGCCACAATTTTGGGTGGCGAAACCGTTATCGGGCACGATTCGGTGATTGGAGGTGGCGCATGGCTCACACACAGTGTGATTCCTTATTCGCTCGTGTATAACAAAGTCGATGTAAAAGTAAAAACAGTAAAAGGGTTCATCGAACCCGATAATTATGTCATATAAAAACCCAAAAAAGTATGAAATTCGATAACATTCTGGGGGTAATTGGAAATACCCCTCACGTGAGATTAAAAAACCTGTTTCCGAAACAGGAAGTTTGGATTAAACTGGAGAAACAGAATCCGGGTGGAAGCATTAAGGATCGTATCGCAATGGCGATGATAGATGATGCCGAAAAAAGAGGCATTCTGAAACCCGGAGGAACCATCATCGAACCCACCTCGGGAAACACCGGAGTAGGACTTGCAATGATTGCTGCCGTTAAAGGCTATAAAGTAATCATCGTCATGCCCGAATCCATGTCACTCGAAAGGCGCCGTCTTATTGCACTTTATGGTGCCGAACTTGTGCTTACTCCTCGTGAGAAAGGCATGAAAGGCGCCATTGAACGTGCCGAAGAGTTGCAAAAAGAAATTGCCGGTGCATGGATTCCTCAACAATTCCAGAATCCGGCCAATCCGGCCATCCACGCTTCCACTACGGCTCAGGAGATCATCAAAGATTTTCCCGATGGACTGGACTATCTAATCACCGGCATCGGTACCGGCGGACACATCACCGGCGTTGGACGCGAATTGAAAAAGAAATTTCCGTCCATTCAGGTCATCGGCGTTGAGCCTGTCGATTCACCCATCATCACCGAAGGACGATCGGGACCACATGCCATTCAGGGCATCGGTGCAGGATTTATTCCCGAGACGTTAGATGTGGAAGTACTCAACAGCGTGATCAAGATTACCAAAGACGAGGCTTTTGATTATGCACGACGATTGGCAAAATCGGAAGGTATTTTGGCCGGTATATCTACGGGCGCTTCACTTGCAGCGGTCGCCAAAAAAATATCGGAACTGGATGGCAACAAGCGCATTCTGACTTTCAATTACGATACGGGCGAACGGTACCTTTCGGTGGAAGGATTGTTCTGAAATGGGTGCTGTCCTCAAAACAAAAACGATTCCCCTGCCTTGGGAAATCGTTTTTGTTTGTATAAAATGAGGCAGCAATAGCTGTTTCTCAGAGTTTTATTTCAAATTGATAAATCGGAATGCCTTTGTAGTTGATGAAGGTCATTTTTAGAACATCTTTGCCTACGGAAACAACCGAAAATCCTTCCTCTCCCGAACAAAATTTCGTATCGGGTCCTTTGATCGGTTCCCGCCCTAAAGAACCTGACGCATTTACCACATAATTCACAGGGGAATCTTTTTTTGTTAAGTGCTGAAAGGTGTGCGAATGTCCTGCAATGTAGATATTTACCTTATATTTACGGAGAATGGGATCGAGCTTGCGGATCAGACTGGGTTCATCCGACCGTTTCTTTTCCGAAACGTAAATTGGGTGATGCCCAATTACGATCTTAAAATCCGCTTTCGATTTGGAAAGTTCTTCCCGAAGCCAGCTAAGCTGTTTGACGGTATCTTGCAGCTGCACATCAGGATATTCCGACGGTTCTTCGTGATACTCATCTACCAAAGGTGTTGTATCGATAAAGAACAATTGCACAGTGGCAAAATCATCACCGTTATTCTCCGATGCGATTGTTTTCGTATAATATCGTCCGGGCATCACCCAACGCCGCGAAATATCGGAATAATCGATTACGGCTTGCGTGTTGCCTTTATATTCATGATTTCCCAGAATGGGATACCAATCGATCATCAGATCAGGATGCGAATAGATCAGCTCATAATTGGTCATCCATAAAGGATCGGCAGTACTCCTGACACCCCCAAAATGATGAATATCTCCGGCTGCAACCACAAACTCTATATCGAGACTGTCGGCCATATTTCCCATGACTTCGGCAACGGTTTTCTGTTTGAAATATCCGTTTCTGCCCAAATCGTTACCGATATAGAAATTATACCCGTTTTCAAATACGATTTCAGTGTTCGCCGCATGGTTTTGTCCGTAAATACTACTGGTAAAGACGGCGAAAAGAAAAAGAATAAAAAAATTTTTCTTTGTCATATTGATTAAATCATTTCTTGATTAGAAAATAAATTTTGCACCTGCATCGAAGCGAAAATTGTAATACTCCATCTGCATGGTATAATCCTTGCTTCCTTGATAGTAACGTAACGGTTGATTGAGAATATTGTTCACATTGGCATAAATGTTTACATATCTTCCGACTTTTATGTTTACATTGAAATCGAGATAATTCACCGCATCGTAATAACGATCGTAAAATACGCTCTCTCCCAGTTCGTCGATGAAATTAGAAGCAAAATTATAGGAAAGGCGAGCGGAAAATCTCCGATCATCGTATCCTAAAGCAGCATTAAACGTATGCTCGGGTGTACCGGGCAAACGCATTTTTTCGTTTTCACGCCCTTCATAGTTGAAATTTTTTACATCGGAATAATTATAGGTGTAATTGGTATAAATGTTGAAATAACGCAAAAACGAGGGAAGAAAGGTCAAGGTTTGCTGTGCCGAAATTTCAAAACCAAACAAATTGGCATCTCCCGCATTTATGGGTCGAATATATCTGTCCCAAACCATTCCGTTCATTTCTTTATCTCTCAGCCTTTCGTCAACAATAAAATTTCGGATATCTTTGTAAAAAATTCCTGCCGACAGCAAGCCGCCATCCACGTAATATTCCGACATCAAATCGAAATTCATGGACTTTGTCGGTTTTAATGCAGGGTTGCCTACTTCAATTTCTCCATCTTCGAAATTCATCATTTGTCTTGGCGTCAAATCGATATATTTCGGACGAGCCAATGTATTGGTCCATGCTGCCTTGACCTTGAAATTATCGCTTGCGTCCCATTTGGCGATAACGGATGGAAGAAAATTGGTATAGGAATCGTTTTTGCCTTCAACGGGTTGTATGCTTTCATCACCTTCTTCGTCAATTACCCAAGTATTGGCATTATACTTCGAAGCTGTGTGTTCAACCCGCAAGCCTAATAATAAATCCACTTTATCATATAAACGCTGGTCATATCTGATGTATCCGGTAATGATATCTTCGGTCGCATCGAAATCGGCAAAGTCGTTTTCGATGATTTTCTCTTCTTCATAATCGGGAGAATTCGAAAGAAGAATATTTCCGAAAACTTCTTTATCGGGAAACATTCCCGTTTTATAGTCGCCGGCAAGGAAATTGTCGCGTGTCATATCTTTCAGATTGCCTCGGACAAGGGCATCAAAGGCATCTTCATCCACGGGAGAATATTCATAGAAATCTTCGTTGTTGCTTTTCTTTTTCGATTTGTAGCTTCCACCGAAACGGATGCTGTTCTTCCATTCGCCAGAGCCGTTGAAGGGCAACATAAAATCCATCTTGCCGGAAATATCGCGGTCTTCCGTATATTGATAGGATTCTGTAAATTCGTCAAAAATAAAATTTTCATAATCGTTTTCATCGATATTAAACATCGAGGCATAAGGCGTTCTCGGATTCGAAAGGTCCATTTTAAACGAATACAAACCCTCCTCATCTTTGTCTTTGATGCGGTAAGACAAATACCGTTCATTGGGACGCTCTTCCGATGCTTTGGAATAATTTAGTTTCCATTTCAGGTTTAATCGGTCGAAAAAGTGATCTCCGTTTAATGAAAATTTTTCAACACGCTGATCTTCCAGTCTGGCAGACTTGTTATTGTTGGTTCCGAACTTTAATTCACGGTTGATTTCATACGTGGTGAAATTGCTCCCTGCCGGTTCTATATCCGTAATTTTGAATCGATAGCGATTTTCCCAGTCGCGGCGTCTGTTATATATCCCTTGAAATTCGATTTTATGATCGGCATTAAACACATAATCCAATGATAACGAATAACTTTGACGATCTCTTTCGACAAAGTACTGCCGAATTTGATAATCGCTCACATAAACAGTGTTGTTGTCATCTTTTTCCCATTCAAATTCCGCATTGTCCGATCCTAACGGATTGTCCTGATAAGAAAGAGCAATCATCATTCCCAGTTTATCTTTCAGATATCTGTCACCATAGCTGAATCCGAGATTCCAGGTGGGTTTTTCGGAAATCATATTCCATCCACTTCCACCCAAGAAAGTAATGCGACGAGTTGCAGGTTGATTTTTCGTGATCAAATTTACGGATCCGCCAATCGCATCGGCATCCATATCGGGAGTAACTACTTTGTTTACTTCGATAGTTTGGATCATATCCGCGGGAATAAGGTCTAACTGCACGGATCGCATCTCTGCCTCAGTCGATGGGACGCGAATCCCATCGATGGTGACCGCGTTAAGGTCGGGCGATGTGCCGCGAATATGCGCAAAGCGAGCCTCACCCTGATCATATTGCACACTGATACCGGGAATACGCTTCAATGCATCACCTATGTTTGAATCGGGAAAACGAGCTACTTGATCTGCCGAGATTACGTTCGTAATGTTGATACTGTTTTTTTGTTGGGACATAGCCTTATGCTGGGCATTCATGCCGGTTACTACGATTTCCTGCATCAGAATCCCTTCTTTCAGCACCACATTATCCATGGAGACAGTTCGGTTGCCGGAAATGGTAATCGTTCTTTCAATAGGAGTATAACCGATGTAGGAAATTTGTATCCGATAGTCGCCGTCTTTAAGTCCGCTTAAACGAAAAAAACCGTTTATATCCGAAACAGTTCCTATATCGGTACCTTCGATAACGACCGTCGCGCCGGGTAATACATAACCTTTTTCATCTACAACCCGCCCTGTGAGCGATCCCAACCCTTCAATGGCGGGATTTTCTTTAGTGAAAGCAGGGAAACCCACTGCAATAAACAACAAAACTAAAGCGACTATTTTTTGCATAAGTTTATATTTTTATAAATTTTATGCAAAGGAATAGATTTAATATTGCAGAAAGGTTACAATAAAGTAAAGATAATGTTAAGCACGCGTAATCGGATTAGAGACTTACCTAATGCTCATTAACACATAGCATATTTTCAGTTTTGAACTTTGAGTTTTTTGCAACTCGGAGTCTTTGAGACTATTTTTTTCATAAATTCAAAAACGAATCGTCGCATATCAACTATCAGCTTTCAGCTTTTTCGAGATATGATAGCGGCAAACAAATTACGAATTGATTGCTTACCATCAACCGCACATATCATGTCATCTATGCACCACCATTGATGAATAACCGATCTCAAACCGGAGTACGAGTTACAGGTTATATATTTTTTAGCATTGTTCTATGATCATTCGTAAATCACCTGGACATGGATAAGTTTTTTTCATTCATTTCATCTATTTTTACCATTTTTTCGAAAACCGCAATAGCAGCTTCCACAGTCCGGATGTTCCGGATGATTACGGAACGTTTCTTGCCCGATTCTCGCAATTGGCAATCACGCGGATGATATTGAACATAGTTCAAAAGCCGTTCGAAAGCCGCCGATCTGTAATAAGGAGATTCGGGATCGGAAACCAGATTCAAAGTCATTTGATTATTCTTGAGAATAATTTTTTCAATGCCTAACGATTTCGCCAAACGACGAAGGCGGACAATTCGAATCAATTCTTTTCCCTGTGGAGGAATTTTTCCAAAGCGATCCTCGAGACGTGTCGTAAAGTCCAGTATCTGCGTTTCGGTTTCCATGTTGTCGAGTTCACGATAAATAGCCACGCGTTCGGCATCGTTCGGAATATAGGTTACGGGGAACATCAGTTCCAAATCGCTTTCTACGGTCACATCTTCCACGAAATCCTCCTCAAGCGCCTTTTCTTCCTGCTGTTCTCGATACAAATCCGAGAACTCTTCCTTTCGCAACTCCTGCATGGCTTCCGCCAATATTTTTTGATAAGTTTCATAACCCAAATCGGCTATAAAACCGCTTTGCTCCGCCCCCAACAAATTTCCGGCACCTCGAATATCGAGATCCTGCATGGCAATATGAATGCCGCTTCCAAGTTCGGCAAAATTTTCGATAGCCTGCAATCGTCGTCGTGCATCGGAGCTTAACGTGTAAAGCGGAGGCGCAAGCAAATAGCAGAATGCCTTGCGATTGCTTCGCCCTACACGACCGCGCAACTGATGCAGATCGCTCAATCCGAAATTTTGAGCATCAATCACGATAATGGTATTTACGTTTGGCATATCGATTCCCGATTCGATGATGGTCGTTGCTATCAAAACGTCATATTCCTGATCGACAAAATCGGAAATTACCTGCTCAAGTTTTTTGGGATCCATCTGTCCATGCCCCACGGCAATGCGAACATCCGGAATTTCGCGCTGAATAAGAGCCTGTAGTTCGTAGATATTTTGAATGCGGTTGTTTACGATAAAAACCTGACCATTACGACTTATCTCGAAGTTAATGGCATCTTTGATAATTTCGATATCGAAGGTATGCACCTCTGTCTGTATCGGATAGCGGTTAGGCGGAGGTGTGTTGATTATCGATAGATCGCGAGAACCCATGAGCGAAAACTGTAAGGTTCGAGGAATAGGCGTGGCCGTCATGGTCAGGGTATCCACATTCACTCGAAGTTGTTTTAATTTTTCTTTGGTCGATACGCCGAATTTCTGCTCCTCATCGATAATCAGAAGTCCGAGATCTTTAAATTTCACGTCTTTTCCCACCAAACGATGCGTGCCGATGATAATGTCTATCTTGCCTTCGGCAAGATCGTTGAGAATTTGTTTCTGCTCCTTAACCGAACGCGCTCTGCTCAAATAATCGACTTTCACAGGGAAATCGGCCAATCGATCTCGAAACGTGTGATAATGCTGCGTTGCTAGAACGGTTGTAGGTACTAAAATTGCTGTCTGTTTACCATCGACAGCCGCCTTGAAAGCCGCTCTGACGGCAATTTCGGTTTTTCCGAATCCTACATCTCCACAAATCAGTCGATCCATTGGCCGATCGCTCTGCATGTCGGCTTTAACGTCGCGGGTAGCTTTTATCTGATCGGGTGTATCTTCGTACATGAACGAAGCTTCGAGTTCGGTTTGCAAATAGCTGTCTTTCGAAAAAGCAAATCCTTTTTCATTTTGACGTTGCGCATAAAGCTTGATCAAATCGCGAGCGATGTCTTTTATCTTGCTTTTGGTGCGCTCTTTTACCCTCTCCCACGCACCCGAGCCGAGTTTGTTGAGTTGGGGCATTTCGCCTTCGCGTCCCTTGTATTTCGAAATCTTGTGCAGCGAATGAATCGAAACAAAAACCGCATCATTATTCTGATAAGTCAGTTTGATGACTTCCTGCACTTTATCTCCGATTCGCATACGCACCAATCCTGCAAACTTTCCAATGCCGTGATCGATATGTACTACATAATCCCCGGGTTGTAACTGATTGAGTTCCTTTATCGATAATGCAATTTTGCCCGAACGGGCTTGATCCGATTTCAGACTGTATTTGTGAAAACGATCAAAAATCTGATGATCGGTAAAACAGCAAATTCTGAGCGTTTCGTCGCTAAAGCCCTCGTGCAGTGTCCTATTCACGGCAACGAAGGGAATGGGATCATTTCTGTCTTCGAAAATGTGTTGAAGACGCTTGTGCTGTTTTTCGCTGTCGCTCAGGATGTAAATGGTATAACCTTGGTCGATGAACCGGTGAAGTGAATCGCTCAGCAAATCAAAATTTTTGTGATAAAGGGGTTGCGGCAGCGTTTTAAATTCAATAACAGCTTCCGGGGAATCAAGCGAAGAACTGTCAAACCGAAGTTGGGGAAATTTTGAAATATCAACCTCGAATTCATCTTTCGAAATCAAAATGGGCTTCACAAATTCTGCATCTTTCGGATCGATATGCAGTTCGTCGTTGTTGAGCGATTCCACGCGGCTTGTGATCCATCGGATATCTTCCAGTCCGATGAAGGTGTCAGCCGGGAGCAAATCGAAAAGAGAAGATGTTCGTGATTCAGCGTTACCAAAATCCGGAACTATATGGATTTCATTCAGTTTTTCTTTTGAAAGCTGCGATTCAACATCAAAACTTCGAATGCTTTCCACTTCGTCGCCAAAAAAATCGATGCGGAAAGGATATTCATTCGAATATGAAAAAACATCGAGAATACTGCCTCGAGTGGCATACTGTCCGGGTTCGTAAACGTAATCGACGAAATTGAATCCGAACGAATCGAGAACTTCACTCACAAACGAACTGTCCACTTGTTCACCCACCGAGAGTTTCAGGGTATTTTTGGCGAGAGTATCTCTCGAAACGACTTTTTCGGCCAACGCGTCCGGATAACTGATCAGGAGGACAGGTTCATGCAAATTTTGCAACCTGCTCATCGTTTCCGTCCGAAGAATCTCGTTTGCCGAATCTATCTGACCATATTTCGATGCTCTTTTGTATGCCGAGGGGAAAAAAAGCACATCTTCAGAACCAATTACCTGTGTGATATCATGATAAAAATAAGCGGCAGTTTCTTGATCATTAAATACGAAAAGTGCTGTTCGGGGATTTTTATGAAATGCACCGATAGCAAACAAAGCACGCGACGATCCGTGCAAACCGCGCACTGAAACGACTTTCAATTTTTTCAGTAATTCGGCTGCAGCAGCAATGTTAGGATGTTTTTCAACGAGCTGTTGAAGTTGAAATATTTCCAAAGAATTCATATTTGTTCCGAATGCAAAGTTAGCTCTTTTTTTACAATTCAAGACCGATTATTCAAATCAATAAATCGATGTCGGATTGCTAATTGATTATAGAAAATTGAACGAACACACTGATTATTCGTTATTATTTTGTATGTTTGTACCGCAAAACGAAATTGTTTGTAGTTATATGCAAATAGATGTAAAGCACACTCCTGACTACATCTTTGAATCGAGCTGGGAAGTGTGTAATAAAGTGGGCGGAATCTATACCGTTCTTTCAACCAAAGCTAAAACGCTTCAAAATTTATATAAAGACCACATAATTTTTATCGGTCCCGATATTTGGAAGAAACAAAAAAGTCCGTGGTTTATTGCCGATTCACAGCTTTTTTCGGAGTGGTCGATTTTTGCCGGGCGGAATCAAAATCTCGATATTAAAATCGGCCGTTGGGATGTCCCCGGCAAACCGATTGTTTTTTTGGTCAATTTCGATAAGTTTTTCGAAAAAAGAGATGACATCTATGCCCAAATGTGGATGGATTTTGGCGTCGATTCGATATTCGGATATGGCGACTATCATGATTCGAGCATGTTTGCCTATTCCGTTGGTGTTGTGATAGAAAGTTTTTATCATTTTCATAAGCTCGAGTCATCAAACGTGATTGCCCATTTCAACGAATGGCAAATGGGTATGGGAGCTCTTTATCTGAAAAAAAACGTTCCCAAAATTGCCACTATATTCACTACACATGCCACAACGGTTGGCAGATCGATTGCAGGCAATAATTTACCGCTCTACAATCATCTGAAAGGGTATAATGGCGACCAAATGGCTCGGCAGCTAAACGTCGTTGCAAAACATTCGGTTGAAAAAAAAACCGCACTAAACGTGGATTGCTTTACCACAGTAAGCGACATCACAGCACAGGAATGCACGCAGCTTTTGCAAAGACACCCCGATATCGTTACACCTAACGGATTCGAAAAAGATTTTATTCCGAAAGGCAATGCTCACAAACAAGCACGAAAAAAAGCCCGTCAAAGACTTATTGAAGTTGCCGAAGCATTGCTGGGGCACACCATTCACAAAGATGCCTTATTGATTGCCACCAGCGGACGATATGAATACAAAAACAAAGGGATTGATGTTTTTATCGATGCCATCAACAACCTTCGGAAAATGCCCCAATTGTCAAAAGACGTCATTGCTTTTATCATGGTTCCGGCCTGGATTAAAGGTCCAAAGTCCGACTTGATAGAAAAAATGAAAAACGAGGGTAAAGTGCATTCAAAATCAGCCGTAAAAAGTTGTCCTTATGTCACACATGAACTTATGGAGCCCGAACACGACAGCATCATGAACCAACTCCGGCGATTGGGGTTTTGCAATTCGGAAAACGAACGCGTGAAAACCATCTTCGTTCCGTCTTATCTTAATGGGGACGACGGTATCTTCAATATGACTTACTACGACTTGCTTATCGGCATGGATCTTACCGTTTTCCCTTCGTATTACGAACCGTGGGGCTATACTCCACACGAAAGTCTGGCTTTTTCTGTCCCCACCATCACTTCAACACTGGCAGGCTTTGGGACATGGATAAAAAAAATGGGTGAAGTTCCGGGATTGTCGGACGGCGTGGACGTGGTTTTCCGAGACGATTTCAATCACGTCGATGCGGCACAGGAGATTGCAGAAATCATTTTCGATTTTTCGCTAAAAAGCGTCGAACAGATCAAAATGTTGTGCGATTCCGCCAACTCACTTTCCGACAAGGCCGATTGGGCTCATTTTATTGGTCATTATCAGGAAGCATATTGCAAAGCATTGCATAATTCTTTTCTAAGATTATCCAAACCATATAAACTAAGAAACGAATAATATTGCTATTTTTGTGACAGTTGTAATTTTATACGAAAAATTTTTACGATGCATGATTTTTGACATTATTCATCCATAAATTTCCACACAAAATTCGAAAAAGATGATTATTAAATCAAGTTATTCTAACACTCCTGTATGGAGAGACATCCATGTCAGTGCCGTTTTGCCTGACGAACTGAAGTTTTTGGACGAAATTTCTCATAACCTCTGGTGGGTTTGGAATGAACAAGCTAAGGATTTATTTGAAAATTTAAATACTGAAGAATGGGACAAGAGCCTCCGTAACCCTGTGGTAATGCTCCAAAACCTCAATTCTGACGAATTCGAATCCATTCTTCACAATCCGCAATTGATGGAATGGGCACACCAGACCTATGCCGCTTTCAAGGAATATATGAGTAAACCCTACGACACGACGCGTCCGAGTATCGCATATTTCAGCATGGAATATGGATTGTCGCACATTCTCAAAATATATTCGGGCGGACTTGGCATTCTTGCGGGCGATTATTTGAAAGAGGCAAGCGACAGTTGCATTGACATGACTGCCGTTGGATTGCTTTATCGATATGGATATTTCACCCAAACTCTCACAGTCGATGGACAGCAAATTGCTAAATATGAGGCTCAGAATTTCAGCAATCTGCCTATCGAACAGGTGATGGACAATCAAAACAATCCACTCATTCTCGAGATTCCTTTTCACGATCGGATCGTATATTCCAATATCTGGAAAGTTGCCATCGGAAGAATCAATCTTTATCTGATGGATACCGATATGGAGGCAAACAGCGAGTTTGATCGCAGCATCACACACCAGCTTTATGGCGGTGATTGGGAGAATCGAATGAAACAGGAATATCTGTTGGGGATCGGCGGAATTCTCTTGCTCAAAAAGTTGGGAATAAAAAAAGACGTGTATCACCTGAATGAGGGTCATGCAGCTCTTATCAACGCCCAACGATTGTTCGACTACATGAACGATGAAAAACTCTCATTCAACGAAGCACTTGAAGTAGTACGCTCATCTTCTCTGTACACCGTACACACTCCTGTCCCTGCAGGACATGACTATTTCGACGAAGCGCTCATCGGTAAATATATGAGGCCTTTTGTCGATAAAATGGGAATTCCGTGGCAGCAATTTATGGACATGGGTCGCGCTAATCCCGGAAGTCAGGAAAAGTTTTCAATGAGCGTTTTTGCTCTAAATACTGCACAGGAAGCGAATGGTGTGAGTAAATTGCATGGCAAAGTTTCACAGGAGATGTTCCAACCTGTGTGGAAAGGATATTTTCCCGAAGAGCTCCACGTTGGCTATGTTACCAATGGTGTGCATCTGCCAAGCTGGGCCACATCGTCCGTAAAAGCCCTGTATGAGAAACACTTCGGCCTTTCTTTTTATCAAGATCAGTCAAATACCGAGATTTGGAAAAAAATCTACGACGTTCCCGACGACGAGCTCTGGGATCTTCGCATGCATCTGAAAAATAAGCTGGTGGACTATATCCGAGAAGAATTTCAGATAGGTTGGTTGAAAAATCAAGCCGACCCATCTCGTATCGTAACTATTTTGGAACAAATCAATCCGGATGCTCTTCTCATCGGTTTTTCGCGCCGATTTGCAACCTATAAACGGGCTCATCTTCTTTTTACCGATCTCGATCGCCTTGCCAAAATCGTGAATGATCCCAAAAGACCGGTACAATTTATATTTGCGGGTAAAGCCCATCCTGCCGATGCCGGCGGACAAAATCTGATCAAACATATTGTGCAAATAGCCGCCCGACCCGAATTTTTAGGCAAAATTATTTTTCTCGAAAATTACGACATGCGTCTTGCCAAACGACTGATTTCCGGTGCAGATATTTGGCTTAATACCCCCACCCGACTGCAGGAAGCATCGGGGACTTCAGGCGAAAAGGCCGAAATGAACGGTGTACTCAACCTCTCAGTGCTCGACGGATGGTGGTACGAAGGCTACAAACCGGGTGCCGGATGGGCTATCACTGCCGAACGTACATACGACAACCAGGTGTTTCAGGACGAGCTCGATGCTTTAACGATTTATTCGCTGCTCGAAAATGAAATCATCCCGCTTTATTATGCGCGCAACAGCAACGGGTATTCTACCGAATGGATACAGTTTATTAAAAAATCGATGGCAGAAATTGCGCCTCATTTTACTACAAAACGTATGATGGACGACTATTTTAATCGTTTTTACAACAAACTCGCCGATCGCTCAAAGAAACTCCATGCCAACAATTATGCAAAGACCAAAGAAATTGTTTCTTGGAAAGAAAACATAGCTGCAAATTGGGATAAGTTCGAAGTGTTGGAATTGCATTTCAACCCTACCCAACAAGTCGGTATCAAAGAAAACGAAGAATCAATCATATACGGTAGTGTGGTGATCGATAAAAAAGATATGATCGGCGATTTAGGAGTAGAATGTGTGATGGTGGATTACGACTCGACCGAAAACAAGGCAGAATTTATCGAAAAATATGAGTTCGAGTTAGTGAAAAAAGAAGGATCGGTTCTCTATTTCGAAATGAAGAAGGCGCTCAACGATCCGGGAACTCATCAATACGCTCTTCGGGTATTCCCTAAAAATCCCGATCTCCCCCACCGAATGGATTTTGCTTATGTCCGCTGGATCAGTTGACAAATAACAAATATGAACTTTCATTGAAACGCCCCAATTTTTGCGGGCGTTTTTTTGTATGTTAACTTCATCTGCAAACAAAATTGCCCACCGTACAATTTTTTCGTTAATTTTGGGTTTCCTATGAATGTAAAGAACATGCTATGAACATAAAAATTCTGTTTCTGACCGTTTTCTGCTTTACGTCATTTGGCTTGGCTACTGCTCAACATTCGATCCACACTCAACCTTTATCGGACGAAATAAAGTCGATTCAAATCCTGGTCAACGATGATCCTTTTTTGCCTCCGATCATTAAACTGCAAGGAGACGATAGAATAATACTGAAATTCGACAAACTCTCAATCGAAGAACCTCGCTTGCGCTATCGTATTTTTCATTGTACCGCTAATTGGCAAAAGAGTGATTTGACGGATATCGATTTTTTGAATGGTTTTAATAATCAGCTGATTGAAGATTATCGATTTTCTGAAAATACAACCGTAAGCTATATTCATTACGACTTGAATTTCCCAAACCGTCAAGTCAGTCCAAAAGTTTCGGGCAATTATGCAATCGAAGTATATTACGAAACCGCGCCCGACGATCCTTTGCTCCAGGCTTGTTTTTCGGTAACCGAAAATCAGGTTCGCATTCAGGGAAGCGTGTCGGGCAATACCGATTTCGACTTCAATAAAGCTCATCAACAGATAAGTTTCGAAATTTCACATCCCCGGCTTTCCTTTCACGATGCCAAGCGTGAAATCATGGTTACTGTTCTGCAAAACAATTGCCTCAATTTTGCTCGAAAAAACGTGCAACCGACTTATATTTACCCCAACCGGCTGGTTTTCGAGCACAATCCGGATCTTATTTTTGAAGCCGGAAACGAGTACCGCCGATTCGAGATTCAGAGTCGTAGGTATGGCGGCATGGGTGTCGAATGGATTCGCTACACACATCCACATTACGTGGCCATGTTAAATACAGACGAGGTAAGAGCCAACAAAACTCGGCAATACGATCAAGATCAAAATGGAAGATTTTTTTTGCGTACAACCGATGGTGACGATTCGGACGTGGAAGCCGACTATTTCGAAGTGCTGTTTAATTTGAATTCCCAAGAAAGCATTTATCCTTTGCATGTGATAGGCGATTTCACTTATAACAATCCCAAAAACTTTGTTCTTCACTTCGATGAAGCTACACAAAAATATCAACTCTCAACTTTATTAAAACAGGGTTTTTATAACTATCTGTACGTTTCGGCTCAGGATGACGAACATTATTCCATGTCTCAAATCGAAGGAAATTATTACGATACTTCCAACGAATATCTGATCATGGTGTATCATCGTCCTCCCGCGAGTCGCTTCGACAAACTGATCGGTTGGCAATTATTAAAAACGGAATAATAACCTCAACCACCTCTCATTCTCATAAAAAAATTAAAAATACGCTTCGGGGAGAAAAAAAATATTCGACGAAGTATATCTTTTTCAGACAATTCACAACACAATTCGCATTTAATCGTATCTTTGCAATCATAATCCACGAACGATGGGATCACTTGTTACCGTAAGAACCTACGCCGATTCTGCCGAAGCGGACATCATTCGGAAAAAACTCGAAGCAGAAAATATCGAATGTTTTCTTTTCGAGAATATTGACTCTACCGATAACTCGAGAAAAACAATTTTACAGGTCGGGTCCGATCAACCGGAGCATTCACTCAACATCCTCGACGAGAGTCAAGACGCTTCTGAAAGAATTGCGATTATAAACTATTCGGATATCGGGGACAAAAAAAGATGTCCTTTCTGCGGATCGTCCAATATCGGCAAAATGACAAGCGGCAATTGGTTGACATATATTCCTTTTCTGATTCTAAGTCTTATATTCCCCACATACAGGCGATCTTACATTTGTTTCGATTGCCACCGCAGGTGGATGATACGAAAACACGCGGTGATTGAATCTATCAGAAGACATCGCCCCAAAAACATATAGTTTTCCGTGAAAAAAACATTTTCAATAGTATAAAAATGGACAGACGAAATTTTATCCGCACAGGCAGTCTGGCTCTTGCAGGATCTGTTGTTGCCCCGACTTTTGCATCGCCTTTTGGCGGAACAAACGAAAAAACAGCTGTTTCGGAAGCGATGAAACATTTTGGAGTCACGGAAAGCGACCTGCAAAAAGTTATTGCTGCCGCTTTGGAAAAGGGGGGTGACTACGCAGACCTTTTTTTCGAACATACGTTCAGCAATTATGTCGGACTGCGCGATCGCGAAGTGAATCGATGCAATTCCAATATCGATTTCGGTATGGGAGTTCGTGTCATTTCGGGAGATCAAACCGGCTATGCTTATGTTGAAGAGATTACACTCAACGAAATGCTGAGAGCCGCACGCACTGCTGCACGAATTGCTTCCGGCACCCGCAAGGCCAATCCTGTGGCATTGACCGAGAAGTCTATTAAAACAAACTTCTACACAGTTTCAACGCCATGGGATAACTTGTTACTCAAAGATAAGATGCCTTATTTGCAACGGCTGAACGATCGAATCTTCGACGCAGATAAACGCGTACAAAAAGTTTCCGCTTCGCTCACCGACGACACTTCTCATATCCTTTTTTGCAATTCCGAAGGAGTTACTTTCTACGATTATCGACCAATGGCTACACTGTCCGCCGTGTGTATCATGGAGGAAAACGGAAAAATCGAAAACAACTATGCCTCGCGTGCCTATCGTAAAGGTGCTGATTTTCTCACCAACGACCTGGTGGACATAGTAGCCCGCGAAGCCGTAGAAAATACAGCCAAATTGTTTCAGGCCGTGAAACCCAAAGGTGGAGAAATGCCCGTCGTTATGGGTGCCGGAGGATCCGGAATTTTACTTCATGAAGCTATCGGACACGCCTTCGAAGCCGATTTCAACCGAAAAAATATTTCGATTTTTTCAGATCAATTGCATAAAAAAATTTGCAACGAAAACATCAGCGTAGTGGACGACGGTACCGTCCCCTTCAACCGCGGATCTGTTAACATCGACGATGAAGGAAATTATGGCCAAAAAACCTATATCGTCAAAAATGGGATTCTCAACAGCTACCTACACGACCGCATAAGTGCAAAACACTATGGGGTGACGCCTACCGGCAACGGACGTCGCGAGTCGTTCCGAAATGTGCCCATTCCACGTATGCGAGTAACCTACATGGAATCGGGCAACATGAACGAGGCCGACATCATTGCTTCGGTGAAGAAAGGAATTTATGTCAATCAGTTCACGAATGGTCAGGTGCAGATCGGCGCAGGCGATTTTACTTTTTTCGTCAAATCGGGTTATCTTATCGAAGATGGCAAACTCACGCAACCCATCAAAGATATCAATATTATAGGCAACGGACCAAAAGCATTGGCCGATATCACGATGGTTGGCAATAACCTCGAACTTGACAACGGAACTTGGACTTGCGGAAAAGACGGTCAGGGTTGCCCGGTTTCGCAAGGAATGCCTTCTGCTTTGGTAAGTAAACTCACTGTTGGAGGCGAAAGTTGATCCGATGGTCGTTTCAAATTTTTCATCATCCGATTTCTTTTGTTTAAGGTGAAATCCGATGAAATTCGAACCTAATAAATTCCATTCAACCAACGAAATTATGATCTCAAACGAAAATAAAAATCTCGCCCGCTGGGCGATGGATTTCGCACTCAAAAACGGGTGTCAAGCAGTAAAAGTGAATCTGTACGCCGGATCAAACAGTTCTTTTGAGATGCGCGACGCCAAGATGGATCGGTTGCAGCAAGCTTCTGAAAACGGTATGACGATTGCTCTTTATGTCGATGGGCGATACGGTACCTATTCTACAAACCGATTAGACAAAACCGAACTGCAATCGTTCATCAAAAATGGCATCGCTTCTACGCGATACCTGGCTAAAGACGAAGCTCAGACATTGCCCGATCCGTCGCGATACTACAAGGGAGGCAAGCCCGATCTGAAACTGCTCGACCCTAACTTTTCTAAAATAAATCCTGACCATAAGGTGCAAATGGCAAAAAATGCCGGCGAAGAGGCTATGGGTAAAGATGCACGCATTATCTCAGTAGAATCTTCCTACAGCGATGGTGAAAATTTCGGATATAAACTTTTTAGTAATGGATTCGAAGGTGAAACCGGAAATTCATGGTTTTCCATCTCCGCAAGCGTGTCGATGAAAGGTGAAGGTGATGCCCGCCCCTCGTCGTATTGGTATGAATCGGCTCTCATGCTTGACGATCTCGTCAAGGAGGGCATCGGACAGAAAGCACTCGAGCGTACCATCAAAAAACTGGGACAAAAGAAAATCAAATCAGGCAAATACACGATGGTGGTCGATCCGCTCAACTCCTCGCGTCTGGTTTCCCCTATGATCAGCGCACTTTATGGATCGCAATTGCAGCAAAAAAACTCCTTCCTTCTCGACAAAATCGGGCAACAAATCGGAAACGAAAAATTTACGCTTCGCGACGAGCCTCATCTCATTGGAGCAATGGGTGCACGTTATTTCGACAACGAAGGTGTAGCCACCCAACCTCGCACCATCTTCGATAAAGGTGTTCTGAAAACTTATTTCATCGATACCTACATTGCCAACAAAATGGGTATAGAACCGACGATTGCCGATCCATCAATACTCATTCTCCAGCCGGGAAACAAAGATTTGCAAGGACTCATTGCCGACGTCAACAACGGAATATTGGTTACGGGCTTCAACGGCGGAAACAGCAATAGCTCTACAGGCGATTTTTCTTTCGGCATCGAAGGGTTTCTCATCGAAAACGGACAAACTACCCAGCCAATCAACGAAATGAACGTAACCGGCAATTTTCTTAGTCTGTGGTCGTCACTGGCCGAAGTTGGCAACGATCCACGCTTAAATTCGTCCTGGCGAATTCCTTCTCTCGTATTCGATGGTGTAGATTTCAGCGGAATATAAAATATGGGTTGTTTTTGGGAGAAGGTAAAAAACCTTCTCCCAAATTTTTTCTGTATTATAATATTCAAAAACATCCACGCAAGTGAAGTACGAAGAATACGCCAAATTCGTTATTTTGCAATCAGCTTAGTACTTCGGTCGTATTTGGGTCGTACTTGCGTCGTATTTGGGTCGAATGAAACGAAGCCCACTGTTGCATTCCGGCTCAGACATTTCTTCAGGAAAATCAATCAAACTAAACTACTTATATACAATGTATTTTCTCTTTTTAATTAAGCAATCGATATAGCTCGCTACAGAAAAAGCATTCAATTCATTCTCAACCAATCTTCAGGGCATTTTACATGCGGCAAATGTTATAAATCGTCATTATTTCGGCCGATGATATGTTAATTGAAAATTATCATGTAAATTTGTACCGGAATCTATTGGCTCCAACGATTTCCTTTATTGAATGTTATGGCTAAAAAAAACGAACCACGCAATAAAAAATCTCGCACAGCGACAAACGAGAAAAATCGAAAAATCATCCGCTGGATGTGGAGAATTTTCGGTATTTTCATTTTGTTGAATATATTGATCTTCGGACTTTTATCTGCAGGTGTTATTGGCTATATTCCCAATCTCGACGATCTGGAAAACCCGATCGACAAATATGCCTCACAAGTTATTTCGTCCGACGATAAACTTCTCTTCACTTATTCGCAAAGCGACGACAACCGTATTTTCACCGATTATTCGCAACTATCACCTTATTTGATTCAAGCTCTTGTTGCAACTGAAGATGTCCGTTTCTATCAGCATTCGGGCATCGACATCATCGGACTGGGACGTGCCGTAGTGAAAACCTTGCTCCTGCAACACGAATCAAGTGGAGGCGGAAGCACCATCACTCAGCAGCTTGCCAAACAACTGTACTCACCGAGGGCTAAAAACAAAATCCAACGTCTCTTTCAAAAACCCGTTGAGTGGGTTATTGCCGTAAAACTCGAACGTTATTATACAAAAGACGAAATCATCAATCTTTATCTAAATAAGTACGATTTCAACTACAATGCTATTGGCATTGAGTTGGCATCGCATACCTACTTCAACAAAAAACCTATCGACCTAACAATAGAAGAAGCTGCTACTCTCGTGGGCATGCTAAAAAACTCGGCTCTCTACAACCCTGTCCGACGTCCCGATTTGACTCAGCAGCGACGCAACGTTGTGCTCACGCAAATGGTGAAGGCCGGCTATCTCTCCGAAGAGGAGAAAAACGAGTTGATCAGCAAGCCTATCAAGCTCGATTTCAACAGAGCCAACCATACCGATATTCCTGCCCCTTACTATCGTCAACACTTGGCTATGGTGTTAATGGCCGATAAACCCGATCGTCGAGATTATCCTGCGAGCTGGCAAAAACAGCAATTCATCGAAGATTCCATTGCTTGGGTTGAAAATCCGCTTTATGGATGGTGCAAAAAAAACAAAAAGGCCGACGGTTCTAATTACAATTTATACACTGACGGATTGAAAATTTACTCTACCATCGATTCGCGTATGCAGAAGTATGCCGAAGAGGCGGTGAGAGAACAAATGGCCTACTTGCAACCGATTTTCGACAAAGAGAAGGCGGGAAAGCCCTATGCTCCGTTTTCGAGTAGTGTCGCCAATGAAGTCGATCGCTTGCTCGCCAACGCCATGCGACAAACCGACCGCTATCGGGGAATGAAAAAAGCAGGATTTAGTGAGGATGAAATCCTCAAGGAATTTAAAAATCATAAAACCGAAATGAAAGTGTTCTCATGGAAAGGTGGTGAGATAGACACCGTGATGACTCCGTGGGACTCGATTCGCTATCATAAATCGTTTTTAAGGGCAGGATTCATGGCTATGGACCCATTCACCGGACATGTGAAAGCTTATGTGGGCGGACCCGATTTCAAATTCTTCAAGTACGACATGGTGAGCACCGGAAAACGCCAAATCGGCTCGACCATCAAGCCGTTTCTTTACACGCTTGCCATGGAAGAAGGCATGACGCCTTGCGATCAGATGCTTCACGTGCCGCAAACCCTGATTACCGAAACAGGTCAGGAATGGAGTCCGAAAAATGCCGGAGCAGGTAATGTGGGAGAAATGGTTACTATCAAATGGGGATTGCAAAATTCCAGCAACTGGGTAACGGCTTATCTCATGAAACAGTTCTCGCCTTATGCCTTTGCACGATTACTCAAATCGTTCGGACTGAAAAGTCCGATCGATCCGGTCGTATCGCTTGCCCTGGGTATTTGCGACGCTTCGGTTTCGGAAATGGTGAGCGGATATTCTGCTTTCGCCAATCGAGGTATTCGCGTCGATCCGTTGATGGTAACACGTATCGAAGATTCTTATGGCAATGTGGTCGGTACGTTTATTCCTAGTATGCACGAAATTTTCAGCGAAAGTACTTCTTATAAAATGCTCGATATGCTCCGGGCAGTCATCGACGGCGGCACAGGCAGCCGCTTGCGAAGGATATACAACCTGAAAGGACAAATGGGAGGCAAAACGGGTACGACACAAAATAATTCCGATGGATGGTTCATGTCGTTCACGCCCGGCATTGTGGCCGGTAGCTGGGTAGGCGGGGAAGATCGTTCCATTCATTTCGACAGAATGGCTTACGGACAAGGTGCCAGCATGGCACTGCCCATTCACGGGCTATTTTATCAGAAAATATACGCCGATCCATCTCTTCATATCAGTGACGATGGGATTTTCGAAATTCCGGAACAATTCAGAAATCCATGCTTCGAACCCGATAAATACTCACCCGAGTATTATCAGAATAATCAACCCGTAGAAGGCCAAGGCATCGACGACATTTTCGATTAACATTCCTATTCGGCATAACGAAAAATCAAAGGGGCAAGATGGAAATAAAGCCCCTTTGATTCTAAAATACTGATTCCCATTCCAATAGAATCTGTTTTTTATGTCTTTTCGATCCTCTCTATTCGCCACCTTGTTTTTTTCCGTAACCTACAACCACTATGTCGCTTTGGATATTGCTAACTTGTGGGCTAACTTGTGGAGATTCATCGTTCTGAAGGCGGAAATATGCTGAAAATTCGACGTTGGGATTTGCTTTGCCTCCTGTTTTTGCCAAGGCAATATCGGGAGGAAGCGCTTTTATTACCCGCATAACTTCAGCTTCTAAAGAAGGATCTACGCCCTGGATAATTTTTACATTTGAGATTTCACCTTTTTCGTTAACACTGTACTTGGCTTTCACCAATCCTGTTATTCCCTTTTCTTGTGCAATGACTGGATATCTAATATTTTCGGCAATAAATTTCAAATAACCAAGATCGGGATCACTCATTTTTTCTTCAGTAACCGTTATGGTATTTTGTGCGGGTTTCTTCTCATTTTGCAATCTGAAAACGATGGGCAAAGTATACCTCACGTCTACGACTTTTCCTCGTTGCATGCCCGGCTGCCATTTAGGCATCGAATTAATTACCCGAATAGCTTCTTCATCCAATAACGGATCAACTCCTCGAACTATGTCAGCATCAGTAATGCTTCCATCTTTTCTGACAATAAAATTACAGATTACTCTCCCCTGTACACCCTTCTTCTTCGCCTCTTCCGGATATTGAATATTGTCGGACAAAAACTTCATCATAGCTTCCGTTCCGCCCGGAAATTCGGGTTGCTTCTCAACTACTACAAAGGTTTCATCGTTTTGCCTGATGTTCTTTGTCGTGTCCTGAGGCGAGGTCGTAGTTTTTGCGGGTTCATTCTTTTGTGCATACGCACTGTTTGCTGTCACCAATAATACGAACAGAGGCAAAACGGCTATATATTTCGCCAGTTTTCGCGAGGGTGATTTGGTTTTGTTCATCATCATAATTCGTTGTTTTAATTGTGATACATTAAAGTTATTTACTATCTGAACTGCAGTTTCATGATAAGTCAATCGTAAAAGGTGGTACTGGTAGTCGCGACTATTTATGCCTTTGCGTAAGATTTCGCTATCGACCAAATATTCCAGATTGATGGTGATTTCTTTTTTCATCAACCATACAAAGGGATTCCACCAGAAAAAAATACACAATAATTCCCCCAGCATAACATCCAGCGAATGCCACTGTCGTACGTGAATTTGCTCATGCAAGAGTATTTGTCTCATCTCTTCTTCAGAATGGGCTTCTGTGTTGACAAAAATCCAGTTGAAGAAAGAAAAAGGCAATATTTCATCGGATAAATGGTAAACGTTATACGCTCCTATTCTTTGCAGAACGCTTTTACGTTTAATACGGAAGATGGTAACCAATTGCCAGATAAACCGAACCAGGAAAAATGCCGTTCCGACAGCCATTACCAAAAAGAAGATATTTTCCCAATGAGTAAGCCAAAAATTATTTTCCGTAGTAGACTCTGCAGCCAAAAAAGACATGGCCGGTTGCCCGATAATAACTTCTGCAGCATATCCTCTTCTAAGGAAAGAGAAGATATTTCCCCATGCTTCGATGGTAAAAAGCGGATAAACAAGCGAAAAAACAATCGCTGCAAGAAAGTAACACCGTTTCAACCGAATAAAAGTATCTTCTTTCAACAACAGTAGGTACACGAGGTAAAAAATTGCCAGTGCAATGTTTACTTTGACCAAGTAAATGAAAAGCGTTTCCATTTTTTAGAAAATTAAAAGTGAACGGTTTAAGCAACCTAAAAATCAAGTCTTGCTTTCTCCCTGATTTTTTTCGATAAGACGGATGATTTCTTCCAACTCGTCTTTTGTGATTTTTTGTTCTTTCGCAAAAAAAGAAACCAATTCCTTGTAGGAGTTATCGAAATAGCTTTTTACCACACCCGAAAGGAAATGTTGTTTATATACGGCTTCGGTAACTTTGGGACGAAAAACTTTTACATTTCCGTATCGTTTTTTGGTGAGATAATTCTTGCGTTCGAGATTTTTGAAAATAGACGCAACCGTAGTATAAGGCGGTTTCGGCTCTTCCATTCTGTCAACGACATCTTTTATAGCACATTCGCCTAACTGCCACACATGCAGCATTACAGCTTCTTCTTGAGGGGTCAATCGTTCCATAATTTCAGTTCTCACTATTATTTTGTTATATCGACACAAATTTACGAGAATTTCGTAATTGAACAAACATTTTCGTAATTGTTTTGCGTTAAATAAAACTAAATCCCGAAAACTGATGTTAGTTCTCGGGATGTAAAAATATTAGATAATTTAAAATAAGCGAGTTATCTATTTTGGATTAACTCTAAACCGATCGTCACCGTTTTTAAAGAAAGCAACTATTTGACGAGCTGCAGCAAGACCGGCATTTACGTTAGCTTCATAAGTCTGAGCTCCCGATTTTTTGGGAGTTGAAAAATATCGCATGCCAAATTTAGATGCAAACTCATCGTGTTTGTCGGGCTTAATGTCGGTGATATATTTGAAATCGGGACGCTCTTCCATAATACGTATCATATCTTCCTCATTGACTACCTCTTTACGGGCCGAATTTACAACGATCCCGTTATCGCCCATCCTCGAAAGCAAATTATAATTCACACATCTGTATGTATCCTCGAGCAAAGGCATGTGCAACGACACAATATCACTATTATCAAACAACTCTTCGGCACTATATACCGAAATCACTCCATATTGGCCTTCCTTTCGCAAATCGTCGTGTGTGAGAATGGGGGAAAAAGCATAAACAGGCATTCCGAAACCTCGCGCAATTTTTGCCACCATTTTTGCCACATTCCCAAACGCATATAACCCAAGTCGATTGTTTTTCAATTCATGGCCGGTGCTTCCGTCGAAATGATTTCGCTGCACATAAAGCAACATGGCGAATACAAGCTCGGCTACTGCATTTGCGTTTTGACCGGGAGTATTCATTACGCACACATCCCTATTGGTTGCAGCCTCCAAATCAACATTGTCATATCCGGCACCTGCACGCACGATAACCTTCAAATTGGGAGCCGCATCAATTACTTCCTGATCAATGATATCGCTACGAATGATAATAGCATCGACATCAGCAATAGCTGCCAATAGTTGGGATTTATCGGTATATTTTTCGATTTTCTCGAACACATGTCCGGCCTCTTCTATAATCTTCTGAATCTCTTTTACTGCCTGCGCGGCAAAAGGTTTTTCGGTAACCAAAAGTACTTTCATAATTGTCGATACCCTTTCGTCATCCGTTGTTTTTTTCAAATTCTTTCATGCAGTCCACCAATGCTTCCACACTTTCCATCGGGCAGGCATTGTAAATAGATGCCCGAAATCCTCCTACCGAACGATGGCCTTTGATTCCGACCATTCCTCTCGCTTTGGCAAAGTCAAGAAATTCGCCTTCCTTGTCCTTATACTCCTCGTTCATCACGAAACAAACATTCATCAGCGAACGATCTTCTACAGCAGCAGTTCCTACAAACATTTTGTTACGATCGATCTCGGCATAAAGCATTTCGGCCTTTTCTTTGTTCCGTTTATACATTGCATCCACACCACCCTGAGCTTTTACCCACTTCAGCGTTTCATGCATCACATAGATGGCAAAAACGGGAGGAGTATTGAACATAGACCGATCTTTTTCTTCTTTGCCAATATGTGTGCGATAATCAACCATCGTTGGCAATGGACGGTTTACTTTTCCGAGAATATCTTCGCGCACAATGACGAAAGCAACCCCGGCGGGTCCCACATTTTTTTGTGCACCACCGTAGATCAATCCGTATTTCGACACATCCAGCGGACGACTCATGATATCGGACGACATGTCGGCCACAAGCGTAACGGGGCTGTCAATATCTTCATGAATTTCGGTTCCGTAAATAGTGTTGTTGGTGGTAATATGAAAATAATCGGCATCCGTAGGGATAGTATATCCTTTCGGTATATATGAATAGTTTTTGTCTTCGGATGATGCAACAACCTCCACTTCGCCATACAACTTAGCCTCTTTAATAGCTTTTTTAGCCCACACTCCTGTTTGCAGATAAGCTGCTTTCTTTTCGAGAAGATTGGCCGGAACTTCGAAAAACTGTGTGCTGGCTCCCCCTCCTAAAAATAGCACTTGATAGTTGTCGGGGATGTTTAACAACTCTTTCCATAAGTCGGCAGTTTCTTTCATGATTCTCTCCCAACCGGGCGTACGGTGAGAAATTTCGAGAAGACCGATACCGGTGTTATCGAAATCACGAATTGCTTCAATAGTAGCCTCGATTGCCGGCTTAGGCAATACACACGGACCTGCGTTAAAATTGTACTTCTTCATAAGAAAATTATTTAAAAAACTGTTTTAAGGTTGGAGTGTGGTTTTTTAGAAAATACACTGCATTTTCCGACTGCAAAGGTACGAATTTATTCGACAAAAAAGGTAAAAATTCGACCCGAAATTTCGTATAAAAAACGGAATCAAAACTTCGAAAAAAGATTTTTGTCCAATCCAACGAATCGTACTATCTTTGTCTATCAAAGCGTAATTTAAATGATTTCCAAGTTTCCATCCGTACTTCTGGAAAATGCGGTCAACGAATTTTCAAAATTGCCCGGAATTGGCAGAAAGACCGCCTTGAGACTGGCGCTCCACCTACTTCGACAAGACAAAGAGAGCGTGGAAAATTTTGCAACTGCCATAACTACTCTTAAGAACGATGTTCGCTATTGCTCCTGCTGTCACAACATATCCGACACCGAGATTTGTCCGATTTGTGCTGATCAGTCTCGTGATGCTTCTACCATTTGTGTAGTGGAAAACGTGAAGGAAGTTATGGCAATCGAGAATACAATGCAATTCAAAGGATTGTATCACGTCCTGGGTGGAATTATCTCGCCGATAGATGGCATTGGCCCTTCCGATATCGAAATCAACAGTCTTGTCGAAAGGGTGAAACAGGGCAGCATTCGGGAGGTGATTTTGGCGCTGAGTGCGACAATGGAGGGAGATACGACCAATTTTTACATTTATCGGAAGCTTCAGCCGTTCGATGTCAAGGTGAGCATTATTGCTCGAGGCGTTTCTGTAGGCGATGAAATCGAATACGCCGATGAAGTTACTTTGGGCAGATCTATCATTAATCGAACCCCTTTCGACGAATCCTATAAAAACGTTTCAACCCAATGATGCAATCCATCGAGGAAAAAACCGTTCGTTCTCTTCGTGTTCACTATTACGGAAGCTATGTTTTGTTGGGATCTCTGTTTCTGTTCGTCTTTTTCCGGAGCAGAAGATTTTCGGAAACTCCTCAACCGCTGAATATGGCGCTGCAGCAATACGGCATTTTAATTACTTTAGCTGCTATTCCTTTGGCTTTGAAAACGTTCGCCAATATGATTAAGCGAAAAAGAGATAAAGAACGGACAACTCAAGAAACTATCATCGCATATAAAAAAGCTTTTTTTCTGCGCCTCTATCTTCTGGATTGTGTAATTTTGGGCAACATCATACTGTATGCCATTTCTTACAATCAAAACTATGCATGGCTCACGGTTATTCTTTTTCTTACATTGCTTTTCTGCAAACCATCCTATCGAGAACTTGAAGAATTAATTCCACGGGAAAAAGAAGATGAACAAATTGCTTGAAAACGATCTGATATTGCTACGTGCCGTAGAGCCCGAAGATTTGGATACCCTCTATGCATGGGAAAACGATACCGATTTGTGGAAATACGGCTCCACGACAGCCCCCATCTCACGATTTGCATTGATGGAATATATCATGCATGAGCAACAAAATATATACGAAAACGGGCAACTTCGAATGATGATCGTCCGCAAATACGACTTACAACCCATTGGCGCAGTGGATTTATATGATTTTGATGCATTTCATCAAAAGGCGGGAGTGGGTATTCTGATCGATCGTGCCTACCAGCAAGGCGGTTTCGCAACATCAGCCCTCGCATTGCTGGAAAAATATGCTTTCGATTTTCTGAAACTTCACCAGTTATACGCCTTTGTACCCAAGACCAATACGTCGAGTTTGAAACTCTTCGAGAAGGCAGGATTTATCCACGCAGCCATCTTGAAAGATTGGATTTCGTGGCAACATTCCTTCGAAGACGCCATAGTGATGCAGAAAATTAATTCCAAGACATAAAAATAAAAATAACATCCATGCAGGAGGACATAAAAAAAGCATGCGAAGTAATGAATAAAGGCGGTGTAATACTTTATCCCACCGACACAATTTGGGGTATTGGTTGCGATGCGACCAACGAAGAAGCCGTAAAACGCGTCTATGAGATAAAGCAAAGAAGCGACAGCAAATCGATGCTCATATTATTGGACAATCCGGCAAAACTGCAAGTTTATGTAAAAGATGTGCCGGATATTGCATGGGATTTAATCGAACTAACCGATAAGCCACTCACTATCATATACGATGGGGCAAAAAATCTGGCTACAAATCTGTTAGCCGAAGATGGCAGTATCGGCATCCGCATTACGAACGAAGGATTTTCGAAAGAACTGTGCCGTCAGTTTCGCAAACCTATTGTATCCACCTCGGCCAATATCAGTGGTAACCCATCACCTGCCTCATTCCGGGAAATCGATCCTGCCATCATACAGGCAGTCGATTATGTAGTAGAATTCCGACAAAACGATCCGGCAAAATCCAAACCATCCGGCATCATCAAACTCACAAAAAACGGAACGATCCAAATCATTCGCAAATAACACGCTCTGACGATGAAATTTTCACTCTCGCAGATACACGATAAATTCTTGCTTTGGCGTGCAGAACATGTCAAGGAACGCACATTCCTGCTTTTTGTTTGTTTTCTGGTGGGAATTGCTGCTTCGCTTGCCGCCTTTCTGCTGAAAAGAGCTGTTTTTTGGATTCAAACTTTTCTCACTTACAATTTCACAGTCTCGGGCGCCAATTATCTCTATCTGCTCTATCCTGCGATAGGGTTGCTTCTGGCCGGGATGTACGTAAGATATGTTGTAAAAGACGATATCAGCCACGGCGTAACAAAGATTCTTTATGCCATCTCCCAACGCAAGAGTCGAATCAAACCACACAACATGTATTCGTCACTCATTGCCAGCTCGCTCACCATCGGATTTGGCGGATCAGTCGGAGCGGAAGCCCCGATTGTGCTTACCGGATCAGCCATAGGATCCAATTTGGGGAGATTTTTTCACCTCGAGCAGCGCAATTTGATGTTGCTGGTGGGCTGTGGAGCTGCGGGTGCCATTGCAGGAATATTCAAAGCACCCATCGCGGGAATATTGTTTGTCATCGAAGTATTGCTGCTGGATCTCACCATGTCTTCGATTCTCCCGTTATTGGTTACATCTCTCACCGCGACCACAGTTTCATATATGCTTTCGGGCACCGATGCCATGTTTGCATTTTCGCAAATGGAACCGTTCATCTTAAATCGCATTCCATTTGTGATTCTGCTGGGTATAGTCTGTGGATTGGTTTCGCTTTATGTCACGCGAGGCATCATTTGGAACGAGGATAAGTATCAGAAATTAAATTCGTGGTCGAGGTTTATCGTGGGAAGTTTGACCCTAAGCATTCTCATATTCTTTTTCCCCCCGCTTTTCGGCGAAGGATATAATTCGATCGAAATACTGCTGGCAGGGGGTGATCATTATAAGGAATTATTGAATGGGAGTTTCTTTTATTCACTTCAGAGCCGGTGGGGAATCGTGATCTTCCTGTCACTGGTTGTCATTTTCAAGATCTTCGCAACCAGTGCCACCAATGGTGGGGGAGGCACCGGCGGAGTTTTCGCTCCCACTCTTTTCCTTGGATGTATCGTAGGATTCATCTTTTCGTATTCCATCAATCAATTGGGTTATTCCTCGCGCCTTCCTCAAGAAAACTTTGCACTAATGGGAATGGCAGGAGTTATGGCGGGCGTCATGCATGCGCCTCTCACCGGCACATTCCTGATAGCCGAGCTCACGGGTGGATACGAACTTTTTCTTCCGTTAATGATTGTTTCTAGTGTAGCATATGCCACAATTATCATTTTCGAAAAGCACAACATTTATGCCATCCGGTTGGCTAAAAAAGGCGAACTTATTACCCACCACAAAGATAAAGCCGTACTCACATTTCTAAAAGTGGAAGATATACTGGAAACGGATATCCCGGTAGTAACGCCACAATTGTCATTAGGAGAAATGGTAAAAGTAATATCGACCAGCAATCGCAATATTTTTCCTGTAGTCAACGATCAGGGTATTCTTTTGGGACTGGTTTATCTGAACGATATTCGCAACATCATATTCCGTCCCGAATTGTATGACCGATTTAAGGTTGAAAAGTTTATGGTAGGACCTCCTGCAAAAATTAATATACACATGACGATGGAAAAAGTGATGGATCTTTTCGAAGATACCAAGGCATGGAACCTTCCGGTAGTAGATGACAACGGCGTGTATCTTGGACTAATCTCACAATCGACAGTATTCAACGCATATAGAGATATTCTGTTGGAAAATTATTCGGAAACGGATGAATAAAAACCGGGAAAAAGATGTTATACTTCAGGCTATATTAATCAACCAAAGCAAATGAGAAAAGAAGACTTACGCATCGTGTTTATGGGCACACCCACCTTTGCGGTGGAGTCGCTTAAAGCGCTTGTAGAGAACGGATACAACGTAGTGGGAGTAATAACTACGCCCGACAAACCTGCAGGACGCGGTTACCGGATGCAGGCATCGGAGGTGAAAAAATATGCACTCGAGCACGATCTCTTATTGCTCCAACCGGAAAAACTGAAAAACGAAGTTTTTTTGAATGAACTACAACAATTGAAAGCTGATTTGCAGATAGTTGTTGCTTTCAGAATGCTGCCCGAAGTGATTTGGAACATGCCTCGATTAGGTACCTTTAACCTTCACGCATCACTCCTGCCACAGTATCGTGGGGCAGCGCCCATCAATTGGGCTATTATTAACGGAGAAAAGGAAACGGGTGTAACGACATTCTTCCTGTCGCACGAAATCGACACCGGAAAAATTATCTTCCGGGAAAAGATGCCTATCAATGATGATGATAATGCGGGCACCCTTCATGATAAATTAATGAAGCTGGGCGCCGAATTAGTATTGAAAACAGTGGATGCAGTCCTTGAAAATTCCATCGATACGATTCCCCAAAGCGAGTTGATATCCGATGAAACCATACTGAAACCGGCTCCCAAAATATTTAAGGAAACATGCCGAATAAATTGGGAGGATACAGCCGAAAACATATACAACCTCATCCGAGGGCTTTCGCCCACCCCGACGGCATGGACCGAATTAATCTTACCCGATCAATCTGCATTCACTCTCAAAATATACAACTCGGAAATTGTTCGTTCAGAAAACCACAAAACTCCGGGCACAATTATTTCCGATAGCAAAAATTATATGGATATTGCCACCCGCGAAGGATATCTTCGCATTCTCGATTTGCAGATCGCCGGGAAAAAAAGAATGAATATCAAGAATTTTTTAAACGGTTTTCAGCTCTCAGAAGGAACAAAAGTAAGATGAGCGAGGCGCCAGCCCTACCATTTATAGTTCAATCCAAAACTAACCAGCTCGTTGATTTGCAAGTAGCCATACTTAGAATCTTTCGGAACTCCATCGTCATAACGCATATACAGATAAAGTGTCGTCGAGAGATACTGGCTTAACATAATATTGAGGGAATTTTCGAATTCCACAAGCACATTGTTGTAACCGGTAAAATATTTAAAGCGCGAGTCCCAAGTAATATAGCGTGTCAGATCATACTTTAAGCTCGAATTAATAGACGAACCTATATCGAATTTTGATTTTTTCCCTTCAAGCAGCCCATAGCGTATTTCATCCGCTTCATCGTTCAGAACATAAATATAATTAAGAGAAACGGGCGATAAATCGAGCGTAAGTCTTACCCTTCGATTTCTCACTTGTTCGGATTTTTTGTCGAGTTGATAACGCATACCAATACCGCCATTCACATACAACGGCGAGAGAAACGAGGATCGCAAAGTGTTGCTATTGACCGGATAATTATTGAACAATTGCGACTTGATTTCCAAGTTTGTGGAATAAGACCATTTCTTGAGAAATGCATCCAAACCAAAACTTCCATAGTATCGCAGCAAATCATCACCGATATTATAGCTTCGCAGCGTATCGTCGGGCGAAGTATATAATGATAAGCGCCATTCGAATGTATTGTCGAATTTCACTTTGTCTTTTTGATAGGTTGCTCTAATTACATGATAGTTGTTGAAGGCAAGATTGTTATTTCCCCCTTTGTGCCAATTATCCGAAAAATACGTTTGCGAAAACTGCAGGCGATGGTCACCGGATGTGACCCAATATTTACGGCCGATCTGTACAGTCTCAACAGGCGGAGCCTCGAGGGGGGCTGCTCTTTCGACTTTTATCAACTCTCTAAAGGGATTAAAATTTTCGAGCATATCTCTTTCGTTAATCGGCGGAACAAGAGTATCTAAATTAAATACCGACAGCTTAACCCGCTGAGGATATTGGATAAAGTATTGTCGGCGCACATTATTTATAAATTCAAATTTTTCGAGAAGTGGAATAAACGTATTTTCGGGAGCTATCAGCGCACCCTTGTAACGATAATCGGTTTTGGGTGGGTAAAAAGATAAATCGTCCGGCAACATCTTTCCGTTGAATACAATAGGGAGATATAGAGGATTGACGATAATCGTATCTCTAAAAGTGAGTTGAGGAGAAAACGGAATTGTCAGTCGTGGGGGAACAATAAGAGTTCCTCTCGGACTTCTCTCGTAAAGAGAATCCAAATAATTGGTGCGATATCGTAAAGGTGAAAGCAGCGTAGATCTGTTAACGCTTTTCCTGACGGCAGTATCGGGAGGTAGCACGATCGTGGAAACAGCATTCCTTTCAAAATCCTCAGAGGAAGATTTCAACCGCTTTCCCACATCGGTTATTTCGTTGAATATAAGAATAGTATCGTTCGTCTGCTGTTTCTGTAGATTCTGATTCCGGTTGTCCTGTCCTGCCGAGTGCAGTGCAAATACACTGATGCCAAGTACAATGAAAGTCGCTAAATATCTCATCATGAAGTATTTTTAAGACACTTTTATGATTAAGCTCTTTGTAATATGCAAAGATAAGAAAAGTTTTATCATTTTCGTTTTTTATTCCGATATCGGTTACCGTACATCACAGCATCGGGTTGTTAGGGATGCCGGCAAACACTGATATCGGGTGATGTGTGTTTACTTGGACTTGGTACGGACTTGGTACGGCGAAAGTACGAACAGAGTTCGAACTTGGTTATTGTTTGTGAGCACACGATTTTGAAAATATGCCTGAGCCCGAATTGTTCGCTGACAACTCTCTGTTTGCTATCACCTAACTTGTTTATAGCTCCGACATAGCTCCGAGGCAACTCCAATGTTGCTCCAATGTTGCTCCCATGTTGCTCTCACATTGTTATCACTTTGTTCGGACTGCGAATCGATAAAAACACAAATAGGAATTCGGCTTCCCGGCAAAAATTCATATCTTTGCAAAAACTTAACAGCGACTAAAATGAAAAATTTCAGCTATTTATTAATTGTTGTCATCCTTGGAGTTTTTAGTTTATCGAGTTGCCAGGGTTATAACAACATGGTGGAAAAGCAAGAAGCCGTAACAGCCCAATGGGGAAATGTGGAAAATGCTTATCAGCGTCGTGCCGATCTTATTCCCAATCTCGTTGCAACCGTCAAGGGATATGCCGAACACGAACAGGAGACATTCAGACAAGTTACCGAAGCACGTGCTAAAGCCACTCAAATCACTGTAAATCCCGAACAACTTACCGAAGAAAGCCTCCAACAATATCAGCAGGCACAGGATCAGCTGAGTCAGGCATTGGGACGCTTGTTGCTCATACAGGAAAACTATCCCGAACTGAAAGCAAATCAAAATTTTCTTGCATTGCAGGATGAACTTGCCGGCACCGAAAACCGAATTTCGGTAGAAAGGAACAAATTCAATCAGGTGGTTCAGGATTACAATGCCTACATCCGCAAATTTCCGCAGGTGATTTATGCCGGCTGGTTCAAATTTACGCCGAAAGGGTACTTTAAATCGGCTCCGGGTGCAGAAACAGCACCTAAAGTGGAATTCTGAAGCGCTTAATCCCCTTTTGATAAAATTAATCCGAATCATGTTGAACAATCGAGAACTCGAAAAGATCGCCTCGGCAATTCGCGAAGCTGAACGCTTTACTTCCGGCGAAATACGGGTTTATGTCGCTCGTCGTTGCAAAGGGAATCCCCTCGTTGAAGCCGCAAAAAAATTCGAGTCATTAAAGATGAATGACACCGAATTGCATAACGGCGTATTAATTTACATAGCTCCACATGATCGGAAAGCGGCAATTTATGGCGATTCCGGCATTGCCAAGATGGCCGATGAAGGATTTTGGAACCAGGCATTGGATGACCTACTAACAAGCTGTCGGGACGGACAGGTCGTCGATGGGATTTGCAAAGCGATAGCTAAAGTGGGAGAACTGATTAAAAACAAATATCCCATACTCGAAAATGACAAAAACGAATTAGGAGATGAAGTGGTTCAGGAATAAATATTTTATTGCGATGTTTTGGCTATTGTGCCATTTTTCGGGTGTTTTAGGCCAGAATATCCCTCAGCCAATGAATCCTCCGCGTTTGGTGAACGATTTTGCCGGCATTTTTTCGGATTCACAAAATGCCGCACTCGAACAAAAATTACGCGCTTACAACGATTCCACTTCTACGCAAATTTACGTCGTAACGGTGAATGATTTGGGCGGGTATCCCGCTTCCGATTTTGCTTTCAAACTCGGGGAAGAATGGGGTATCGGGCAAAAAAGCAAAAACAATGGTGCTGTCATTCTCATTAAGCCCAAGACGGCTGAAAGTCGTGGCGATGCTTTTATTGCTACGGGTTATGGACTGGAAGCCAAAATTAACGATGCCTTCGCCGGTCGCATTGTTCGTGACGACATGATTCCTCATTTTCGCGAAAACGACTATTTCAGTGGAGTGAATGCGGCCATCGATAAGATGATTTCCCGCCTTTCGGGTGAGTTTGATGCCGATCAGCCGGAAGAGGACGGAGGTTTTTCATTTGGAATCCTTATTCTGATTATCGTGGTTGCCGTTTTCTTTATTCTGATTTTTCTCAATGGAGGTGGCGATCAACACATTGATAACGATGGTCATCATAGAGGAAGAGGCCCCATAATTTTTATGCCGCCTTTCGGTGGAAGTGGTAACCGTGACAGCTGGGGCGGCGGTTTCGGCGGCGGAGGCTTTGGAGGCGGCGGTTTTGGCGGAGGAGGAGGCGGCAGTTTTGGCGGCGGTGGAGCCGGCGGAAGCTGGTAAATGATTGTGGAAATGACGGCGACAAATTCTACTAACCTCGACAACTACCCATTATTGACTATACTTGGGCCAACGGCAAGCGGAAAAACTACATTGGCTGCGCATCTTGCTTATGAACTCGACGGAGAGATCATCAGTGCCGATTCGCGACAGGTGTATCGAGGAATGGATATTGGCACAGGCAAAGATCTTTCGGATTATGAGATTAACGACCGTCACATTCCCTATCATTTGATCGATATACGCGATGCGGGCGAAAAATATACCCTTTTTCATTATCAACAAGATTTTCATCGAGTTTTTCGGGACATTGCCGGTCGCAAAAAAATTCCCATCCTGTGTGGGGGAAGCGGATTGTACATCGAATCGGTTTTAAAGGGTTATCGATTGATTGATGTGCCCGAAAATCCGACACTTCGAGAATCCCTATCGGAAAAAACCCTCGAAGAATTGACCGAAATATTGGCTTCCTACAAGAAATTGCATAACACAACCGATACCGACACCAAAAAACGGGCTATCCGGGCTATAGAAATCGCCGACTATCAGGCAAAACAGCAAGCCGAGCAGCTTACGTTTGACCCGATTGACAGCCTGATCATCGGCATCGATATCGATCGCGAACTTCGACGTCAGCACATTTCGTCGAGGCTAAAAAAACGACTCGAAGAAGGATTGATCGACGAAGTGAGACAGTTGCTGCAATCGGGTGTCCGGGTAGATGATTTGCTCTATTATGGTTTGGAATACAAGTTTGTAACGCTTTATGTCATTGGCTCGTTATCGTATGACGAAATGTTCGCACAACTCGAAACAGCTATTCACCAATTTGCCAAACGACAGATGACGTGGTTCAGAGGAATGGAACGACGCGGATTTGCCATCCATTGGATTGATGCCACTTTGCCATTGGACGATAAGGTCGGGAAGTGTCTCGAATTGTGGTCGGTTTACACAAAAGGCAAAAAAATTGGTTAGCAAGTATCGAAAAAAGATTGTACTTTTGTGTCTTAAAATCGTAAGAACGATATTAACGATATTTTCGCTTGCGACCTGAACTTATTTTTCAATCCTAATTTCCACACAAAATGATTAAAGGCAAATTTCCGATAGATAAATTCGAGGCTATCGAAACTCCCTTTTATTACTACGACATCGATTTGCTTCGCGAAACACTTCGCGCCATCAGGCAGCAAACCGAAAATAAGAATTATCTTGTGCATTATGCATTGAAGGCAAATGCCAACCCTCGCATTTTGAAAGAAATCTCGAGCTTTGGCTTTGGTGCCGACTGCGTAAGCGGAAACGAAATTTTGAGAGCAATCGAATGTGGTTTCCCTGCATCCAAAATTGCATTTGCAGGAGTGGGAAAAACGGATAAAGAAATCGAGATCGGGATTGACCACGATATTTTTTGCTTCAATGTAGAGTCGCTTCCCGAGCTTGATGCCATCGACCATATTGCATCAGCAAAAAACAAAAAAGTTAGGGTTGCCTTGCGTATCAATCCGAATGTGGACCCTCATACCCACGAATATATCACTACGGGGCTCAACGAAAATAAGTTTGGCCTTAACGAAAAAGATTTGTCTGAGGCCGTCGAGAAAATTTCCCGTTCTTTACACCTTGAATTAATCGGAATACATTTCCATATCGGATCGCAAATCACTGACTTGTCGGCTTTCGAAAATCTTTGCGTCAAAGCACTTGAAATGCAAAGCTGGTTCAACAGTCGAGGCATCGGGCTGCAAATAATCAATCTGGGAGGAGGTCTGGGCATCAATTATCAGCATCCCAATCACTGTCCGATAGCCGACTTCGAATCTTATTTTCATTTATTTGCAAAATATCTGAAACTCAAAGAAGGTCAATCACTCCACTTCGAACTGGGACGATCGGTAGTTGCTCCGTGTGGTTCGCTTATCACCCGTACAACTTACGTTAAAGAAGGAATCAGTAAAAAATTTCTGATTGTCGATGCCGGAATGACCGATTTGATTCGGCCGGCATTATATCATGCCTTTCATCATATCGAAAATATCAGCTCGGAACTGCCTTACACCCGCTATGACGTAGTGGGGCCGATTTGCGAATCGAGTGATACTTTTGGCAAAAATGTGGAGCTAAACGAATCTTCGAGAGGCGATTTCATCGCCATTCGCTCTGCCGGCGCGTATGGGGAAGCTATGGCATCGCAATACAATTGCAGAACCCTGCCGGCTTCCTGTTTTTCGGATCAAATATAAAACTACTATGGATTTATCGTCGTTATTCGAGTTTTCGTTGCTCGAGTGGATCGTTTTGGGCGCACTGATTTTGTTTTTCATTGTTCAACTGCTATTTTATATTTTGCTCTTCAGAAAGCCCTACACTTATGCAGCCCAATACCAATCCACGAATATTCCCGATGAAGCGCTGCCCGGCATTTCGGTAGTAATAGCTTCGAAAAACGAATCGGAAAACCTTGCCAAAAATTTACCGTCCATTCTCGAACAGGATTATCCGAATTATGAAGTTATCGTCGTCAATAGCGGATCGACAGACGAAACCGATATCCTGTTGAAGGGACTTGAGCAAAAATACAAGCAACTTTATCATACCTACATACCACAAGAAGCCGAAACGAACAACGAAAAAAAACTTGCACTTTCGGTAGGTATTAAGGCAGCAAAAAATGAAATCTTGTTGTTTACCGAAGCCTATTGCCGACCTTCGAGCAACCAATGGATCAGAGAATTCGCACGCGAATTTGTGGGAGGCAAAGAAGTAGTTCTCGGCTACTGCAAGCTCCACATTGCGAAGAAAATCCCTTTGCGCAAGTTCATCCTTTACGATAATCTCATCCATTCGCTTAAATATCTGTCGATGGCCATCATCCACAGACCTTTTATGGGAATTGGAAGAAACATGGCTTATAAAAAACATCTTTATCTCGAGCAAAAAGGTTTTGCTCCAATCTTGAACATCGAAGGAGGCGAAGACGACTTAATGATTAACCGGATTGCGACAGGCAAAAACACCGGCGTCATACTTAGCCCCGAAAGTATGACAGAAAGCGATGTAGTGGATAATTTTCATACCTGGCGTCAGCTAAAATCGAAATATCTTTATACTAAGAAATTTTACAAAACATCTCGTGCATCAATATTCGGATGGGAAACGTTCTCCAAATACATGTTTTATCTCCTGGTAATCACTTCGATAGTCATGGGGCTTTCATCTCAGAACTATTTCCTGCTCATTTCCGGAATTATCTTGTGGATTGTGAGAGCCATCGTGCAGAATATCATCATCCACAAAAATGCAAAACTCACCGAGAGCGGAAAATTTTACCTGTCCACAAGCTTGTTCGACATTCTCCAACCCTTAAACAATTTCAGATTCAAACGCTACGCGGACAGACGAAACAATTATCGGCACAGATGACATTTTTCGGCATCAACTTTTTTTGGAATGACAACGTGTCATACTTAAAAACGTCCTAAAATAGAGGCATTTGGGTTAATACGGGTTAATCCGATTTTGATTTAGTTAAAAGTGTTAAAACCGAAGAAAAAGATGATCAAAGAGTATATTTTTTGTTACTATATTTGGAAAATTAAAATGTTAAAACCGTAACTTTTATAACAAACTCAAATATGAACACACGCACAAAAAATGTATTGGGCATCCTTTTGGTTGCCATACTTAGTTCCGCAATGACATTATTCGGATATAATGTCATCGTGAAAAAAAATTTCGAAAAGTCCATCGCAACCGCCAACGGAGGTAATACAACGTCTGACAACATGTTGCAATTTGCCAACACATTCGGACAAGACAAGGGATTGACCCTTACCAATTTGACAACAGAAGATGGTTATCCCGACTTCACCGTGGCAGCCGAAAAATCTGTTCACGCGGTTGTCCACGTAAAAACAAAATCGATTCGCCAAGAGCAGTTTATAAGCCCATTCGATTTCTTTTTCGGGTTCGGTGATCCTCAATATTCGAGACCAAGAGAACAAGTAGGATTCGGGTCGGGTGTCATCATATCAAAGGATGGTTACATCATCACCAACAATCACGTAATCGAAGATGCCAACGAAGTGTCCGTTACACTCAACGACAATCGTGAATTTACAGCCAAAGTAGTGGGCACAGATCCACAGACCGACATAGCTCTGCTTAAAATTGATGGGGACGATTTCCCTTACATTACTTTTGGTAATTCAGATGCGCTGAAAGTTGGCGAATGGGTACTTGCCGTCGGTAATCCGTTTAATCTCACTTCGACGGTTACAGCCGGAATCGTTAGTGCCAAAAATCGTGGCAACATCGTAGGGCAGGATCAAGGTATCCAATCTTTCATTCAAATAGATGCTGCCGTAAATCCCGGCAATAGTGGCGGTGCATTGGTGAATACGAAAGGTGAACTGGTAGGAATTAATACCGCCATATATTCTCAAACGGGTAACTTCACAGGATATGCCTTTGCCATCCCTATCTCAACGGCCGGAAAAGTTGCAGCCGATTTGAAAGAATACGGCAGCGTACAACGTGCAATGCTGGGAATTCAAGTTCCAAATATCGAAAACATCCGCCGTCAAGATCCTAAAAGGGCAAGCGAATTAGCCAAAATACAAGGCGTTCTCGTGGAGGACTTTTCGGACAGAAGTCCCGCCAAGGCAGCAGGAATCGAAAAAGGCGATGTGATTAAATCCATTAACAATGTGGAAATACATAATTTTGCCGAATTGCAAAATCAGCTCAATCGCTATCGACCGGGAGACAAAGTGAATGTTACGGTTGATCGTAATGGAACGAAGAAAACATATAGTGTAGTATTGATAAATACGCAAGGTAATACGGAAATTACGCGAAGCACCGATTCTATGCAAAAGCTTGGGGCTACCTTCAAAGAAATTCCCGATAGCAAAAAAAGTGAACTTGGCATAAGTAGCGGGGTTGAAGTAGCCAGCGTAACCAATGACGGACTATTTCGTAAAAATGGTATTAATAAGGGATTTATCATCATGCGTATCAATAACATGCCGGTGAACAGTCAAAACGATATTGCCAAAATAGTGGCTACGGTAAATGCAACCAGCCAGGACAAAGTCATATTAGTTGCCGGATTTTATCCTCCTAACGGAAGAACGCAATATATTGCAATTGATCTTTCAACAAAAAAATAACACATTAATTAGTGTTAATTTAAACTTTTGAGATAACAAAAAAGCAAATAGCTTGTTTTTAACAACAAAGGGTCAAGAAATTCAACTTTATCCTTTGTTGTTGGTTTATAGAAATCCCATAATGGATTGATGGAAATTCTGAGAAATAAATAGTAATTTTGCATCCCCTTATAAAACGAGGAGAAAAAAATAAATTAGAATAGAGATAATAGAGAATGAGACAGCTAAAAATTACAAAATCGATCACAAATCGCGAAAGCGCCTCTCTGGACAAATATCTACAGGAAATAGGTCGCGAAGACTTAATTACCGTAGAAGAAGAAGTGGAATTGGCGCAAGCAATTAAAAGAGGCGACAGACAAGCATTGGAAAAACTTACCCGTGCCAATCTTCGTTTCGTCGTATCGGTTGCGAAACAATACCAAAACCAGGGCCTCAGTCTGCCGGATTTGATCAACGAAGGAAATTTGGGATTGATTAAGGCAGCAGAAAAATTTGACGAAACCAGAGGTTTCAAATTCATCAGCTATGCCGTTTGGTGGATACGTCAATCAATCCTTCAGGCATTGGCTGAACAATCACGAATCGTTCGGCTTCCGCTCAATCAGGTTGGATCGTTGAACAAAATAAGTAAAGCATTCCAAAAATTTGAACAAGAAAATGAACGACGACCTTCGGCAGAAGAATTAGCTGACGAATTGGACATATCGGTAGATAAAGTTTCTGATTCGCTGAAAGTATCCGGAAGGCATATTTCGGTAGATGCACCCTTTGTCGAAGGAGAAGATAACAGTTTGTTGGATGTCCTGGTTAACGAGGATGCACCTGTGGCCGACCGTACCTTGATAAACGAGTCGTTGCAAAAAGAAATAGACAGAGCATTATCCACGCTCACCGAACGAGAAAGCGATATTATAAAAATGTTTTTTGGAATTGGTTGCCAAGAAATGACACTTGAAGAAATAGGCGATAAATTTCAGTTGACACGGGAAAGAGTTCGTCAAATCAAAGAAAAAGCAATTCGCAGACTTCGTCAGGACTCGCGAAGTAAACTTTTGAAAAGTTACTTAGGATAACGATTTCTTGTATAAAAACATGTATAAATAAAAGAATCAGGAAGAATTTGACTATAAGAAGCAATTTTTTATCGATTTTTTTATTAAAATCTTTCTTTATATAAAATTAAGCGTTATATTTGTAGTTCATTTTTTATTGGAATAGAGTTTCCCGTAAAAATGAACAGAAAATGTTGGACGCGAGGTAGAAATTAAATTTTATTTTTTCGATATTATCGCACGAACATTTTAACGCGAGAAATGTTTATTCTTTAAAAGTTAGTGTAAAAAACGTACTAAAAATATAGTGCATGCATATAATGAGAGAAATAAATTATCGAGTTATTGTAAATAGAATGTTTAATTAGAATTTAAATTTATGAAAAAGTTTAGTTTACTTTTAATGTCAGCTCTTGTAGCAATCGGGATGAGTGCTCAAGACGTGCAAAATGTATCGAACGGTACCGTGTACCTGAAGGACAAAGCAAGTGACCATTGGTATATCGGGCTTAGTGGAGGTACTAACCTGTATATAACGAAGGGTGAAAACGATGCTGACGCAGATTTTGGAGATCGCCTCGGATGGATGGGACAAATTGAAGTCGGAAAATGGGTTTCTCCAATATGGGGTGTTCGTGGTGTTATTGATGGTGGGTTGATCAAACATGTGGCAGATGTACCTAATGTCGGTCCTAACGGAAAGGATCACAATTGGATCGGAGCTCATCTTGATGTGATGTACAACATCAACAATGCATGGTTTGGCTATAATCCGGATCGCGTATGGAATCTTATTCCTTATTTGGGAATGGGTTATATGTATGGAATGGTCGACTGGAAAAAACCGAATGAAGATGGAGACACCTTCAAGGGTCAGAACCAATCGCTTACTTGGAATGCAGGTTTAATCAACAATTTCCAGGTAGCAAAAAACTTCAGCATTTTCATCGATTTGGGTTACCGCGTGATGCAAGAAACATTTGATTTTGCTCGCGGAGGAGATTACGAATGGGACAGTATGGTGTCCGGCGTATTGGGAGTAAAGTTTGGTCTTGGAAAACAAGAATTCACTCCTGCCGAACTTATGGACTACAACCTGATCAACGATCTGAACAGCCAAATCAACAGACTTCGTGGTGAAAACGAAGAACTCAGCAAACGACCGGCTTCTTGCCCTGAATGTCCTGAGATTCAACCTCCTGTAGTACAGGAAGAAACTGTTTATGTTCCGAATGTTGTATTCTTCCGTCTGAATTCAGCAAAAATCGACAAAGGTCAACAAGTAAGCATCTACAACACGGCTCAATATCTGAAAGAAAATCCGAATGCTAAAGTTAAGATTACAGCCTATGCCGACCGCTTGACCGGTACACCGGAATACAACATGGCACTTTCTGAAAAACGTGCAAAAGCTGTTGCTGATGCGTTAATCAACGAATACGGAATTGACAGCAGTCGCGTAAGCGTTGACTGGAAGGGTGACACTGAGCAACCTTATGAAGTGAATGAATGGAACCGCGTTGCTATTTTCTTCACTGAATAAGCTTCGGGAATAGAGAAATTTACATACAAAAAAAGCGTCTCATTTGGGACGCTTTTTTTATTGTACGATGCAAAACAAGCTTACATCCTTGATTGAAAAAAGAAGAGTGGATGAATTAGACGGAAAAGAATACCCATCTTTATGATACACTCGGAATGCAGAGGAATTGAATGAGAAAAATGAAAAATGCTACTCGGTAATATACACCCGCTTTACTCGAGGCGAAACTGAGGTTAAAACTTCATAGGGAATAGTGCCGATAGATTCTGCCAGATCGATTACCGAAAGATCGTTTCCAAATAAAATCACCTCATCACCCTCTTTGGCATCGATATCCGTAACATCCACCATACAAAGATCCATGCAAACATTTCCGACAATAGGCGCGATTTGGCCGTTTATGAGAACTTTCCCTACCCTATTGCCAAACTTACGGTCTAATCCATCAGCATAGCCGATCCTAATCGTCGCAATGCGGGCATCACGATCTAAAGATTCTTTACGACCGTAACCAACAGTTTCGCGACCGGGTATATCCTTAATTTGCAAAATCGTGGTTTTGAGAGTGCTCACGTTTTTCAATCCTTTCAATCCGCTTGCACTGACTCCGTACAAACCAATCCCCAAACGAACCATATCCCATTGAGCTTCCGGAAATCGCTCAATTCCGGCCGAATTTAAAATGTGTTTGTATATAGAATAGCCAATTCCCTTTTCGATTTGAGATGCGCTACTCCGTAAGGTTTCGATCTGTTTTTCGGTGAACTCGTCAAACGCCCAACTCTCGCTAGCTGCCAAATGAGAAAATACGGATATTGCTTTCAACCCTTTTTGCGAACGCAAACGTTCGATCAATGAAGGAATCTGATCGGGTAAAAAACCCAGTCGATGCATTCCCGTATCAATTTTCAGATGAACAGGATAATCGGTAATCCCCCGTCGATCTGCTTCTTTAATGAAAGCATCCAAAATTCTGAAATTATATACCTCCGGTTCCAATCGGTTTGAAAACAATTCTTCAAATCCGTTGACTTCGGGATTGAGAATAATAATTGGCAAAGAAATACCCTCCGAACGAAGCGCAATACCCTCTTCGGTAACGGCAACCGCCAGATAATCGCAACGATGATATTGCAGCGTTTTGGCAATCTCTACTGCACCCGCGCCATAAGCATTAGCTTTCACCATGCAAATCATTTTTACACCGGGCTGCAATTTCGATTTATAAAAATTGTAATTATGTACGACGGCGTCCAAATCTACTTCGAGAACAGTTTCGTGAATGCGTTCTTGTATAAGCGCTATAATTTGCTCAAAATGATATTTTCGGGCACCTTTCAACAAAATAATTTCGCTATCGAATTTTCGCCATATTCCGGACTGAATGAATGACTCGGTAGAAGGGAAAAAATATTTCTCGATAGCAAACACATCACTGTTTTGCGAAATATCGTGTCCGATGCCGATAATTTTTTCGATTCCGTTTTCTATCATCATGTCGGATACACGATGATAAAGAGTTTTGGGTAATATTCCGCTTTGCAGGATATCCGATAGAATAATTGTCTTTCTCAATGATTTTTCGGCACTACGTTGATTCATGAAATCGAGTGCAATTTTCACCGAGTTGATATCAGAATTATAGGCATCATTGATAAGAATGCAATTGTTTTTGCCTTGCAAAACCTCAAGACGCATAGCCACAGGTTCGAGTTTCTTCATTCTCTCCGAAATAACCGATGGCGCAACATTCAGAAAAAGCATAGTAGCAAGGCAATGAATGGCATTCTCAATAGAAGCCTCATCGGTAAAAGGAATTTCTATCGAATAATCCAAACTAAGAAAAGAATAATAAATGAAAGTTGAACACGGCCCTTTTTCAATCTTCGAAATATAAAGCGGAGCATCCGTTTGTTTGCGTGACCAAGTGAAAGCTTTTTGTGAAATAAGCATCTGATCGGCAGCTTCGCGAATGATTGGATTATCTTCGTCGTAAATTACCACATTGCAATTAAGAAACAGCCTCATTTTTTCGAGACATTTCTGCTGGAGCGAAGTAAAATTTTCCTGATGAGCCTCTCCTATTTTTGTAAGAATTCCGATCGTCGGGTGGATTATTGGTTCGAGATGATCCATTTCATCGGGCATTGAAATGCCGGCTTCAAAAATTCCAAGCGTAGCGTTGTCGTCCAATTGCCAAACCGATAATGGCACACCAATCTGCGAATTGTAACTTCGAGGAGATCGGACGATATTGAAATCCTCCTGTAAAAGCTGATAGAGCCATTCTTTCACAATTGTTTTGCCATTACTGCCGGTAATCCCGATAACCGGAATATCGAAACGACGACGGTGATAAGCCGCTATTTTTTGCAAGGCCCTCAGGGGACTTTTTACGAACAGGAAATTACATCCCGAAAAGTTTTTCCACTCGGGCATCATTTTGGACACCACAAAATTGCGAACACCGGCTGCATACAAATCCGCTATGTAACGATGGCCGTCATTATTTTTGGTTTCGAATGCAAAAAAAAGTGTTTCGGAGGGATTGGAGAGTTGCCGACTGTCGGTAAGGAGAATCGATATTTCGGCTTCAATCCAATCGTAATTTTTCAGACCCAAAATAGAAACTATTTTCGAAATAAGATATTTCATATCAACATGATTCAGAATTTTGCAATTGTTTAATTTCTTCAAAAAGCGAAATAAAAGGATATTTATTTTGAAATTGAAGAATCTTAGAAAGGGTATTCTTCAAAAAAGATTGGTAAATGACGGAATCTGCATCAACAGGACGATGCTTTAATGCCAACAACAGTGGGTGCCACTCCGAAAGAATTTTTTCGGTTTCATCCGAAAAATAAGTCTCACGAAATCGTTCCCAAATATATTCAATAGCGATTTCTGAGGGATGCATCATATCTGAAGCATAAAATCGATAATCGCGCAGATCGTCCATCATCAACTCATAAGCAGGAAAATATCGAACCGAATCAGAATGTATTTTCATAAGTTCGTCAATCGACAAATGAAGGATCGACTTGCTTACTTGATTTTGATGTGCACCATCTTTCCAATGGCGAATGGGACTCACCGTGAAAACAAACTTCGAATCGGGTTGAAGTTGCAGAATTTCTCCAATCAATTTCGACCACTCTGCAACGATCAACTCTACCGATAGCATATTTCTGCTGAAGAAATCGGATGGGAACTTATGACAATTGCCAACAACATTGCCCGTTGTTTTCGAACGAAAAACATACGCAGTGCCAAACGTCACAAAAAACACATCCGTCTGTGCAACTCTTGCAGATGCAGTCTCAAAGCGATCGTTGATTCGACGTAAACAAACCTGGGGATCGGCTGACGAAAACGCTCCGTGGTGCAGAAAGCTGTGATATATTCCTTCGCGTATTGTCAAATCGGATTCATTAAAAGCTTCACCGCTCAAAAGGCGATCAAATGCGATGGAAATAGACAAAGGATTGTAGAGTATCCCAAAGGGATTGAGATCGACATCGAATTTGTTGGCAAGCAACAGATTCCCAATATTCTCGGAAAAGCACGATCCGAAAATCATCAGTCGCGAGTGATGATCGACCTGAAAATCCGACCGGGATATCGGAACTTTTGTTCGAAATTCCATTGTCATGTTATTCTCCCAATATTTAACACAAAAATAGCACAAAACAAGCCAATAAGGAACACATAAAGATTTATATTTTGTGAAAGCATTGAAAAGCGCAAGTAAATCACGGAAATTTTTGGAGAAGAAAGTCTTATGGCCATAAAAAAGGAAAGGTTGTCTCACGACAACCAATCTTCATTGTTAACCTTAAATCTAATACCATGAAAAACACGTTGCAAATATACGCCTTTTCATGTTATAAAACATAACTTTGGAGCACAAAAGTCAATAATTTTGCTTTTTTTAGTATTTTACGCCAAGATTAGGAGCTATATTAACAAAAGGAATGGGGTATTTATTCCACATACAAAACCAATCCTTTCAGATATTCTCCTTCGGGGTGATAAATATTGATGGGATGATCAGCCGGTTGCGTCAACTGATGAAGAATACTCACCTTTCGTCGCGAAAGAGCCGCCGCACTAAAAACTGCAAGCCGAAATTGTTCTCTGCTAATTGCCTGCGAACACGAAAAAGTGAAAAGAATACCTCCGGAGGCAATTTTTTCGATTGCAGAAGCATTTAGTTTCTTATATCCCTGCAAAGCATTGTTGATTGCACCGCGATGTTTGGCAAAAGCGGGAGGATCGAGCACAATTAAATCATAGACTCCATCGGGCATTTCTTTCAAAAATTTGAAGGCATCCTCGGTAAAAGATTCATGGCGCGGGTCCTCGCCAAAATTGAGACGTACGTTTTCGTCGGTGAGCATCATCGCTTTCGACGAGCTATCTACCGACACAACCTTTGATGCACCTCCACGCAAAGCATACACTGAAAATCCACCGGTATAACAAAACATATTGAGCACATTTCTACCAAACGAATAACTTTCGAGTAAACGACGATTCTCACGTTGATCGACGAAAAAACCCGTTTTTTGACCGCGAAGCCAATCGATATGAAAATTCAATCCATTTTCAACCGACACATAATCCACATCCGTTCCTCCGTACAAATATTCGTTCTCGGGGTCCACATCTCCATTAAAAGGAAGAGTTGTTTCGGATTTATAAAAAATATTACGAAGATTGTCTTCAGGAATAACTCGTCGAAGCGCATCTACAATCATTTCGCGATCGCGATGCATTCCTACCGAATGAGCTTGAACGACAGCCGTACCGGCATACATGTCGATAATCAGCCCCGGCAGATTGTCACCTTCGCCATGAATCAATCGGAATGAGTTATTGTCGGGACGAATTAAACCGAGATGAATACGCATAGTATAGGCGGCGGAAATTCGTCGTCGGTAAAATTCGGCATCGATCGCTTCATCGCGAAAAGAAAGCATACGCACAGCGATGCTACCAAGCTGATAATGTCCCACGCCAAGCACATCACCCTTCGCAGAAACCACTCGAATGACCTCTCCTTCAGTTAGTGGATCGGGATTGTGTGCAATAGCACCGGAAAACACCCAGGGATGGAATCGCAACAGAGAATCTTCTTTTTTGGGTTTTAAAACGATCGTCTGCATATATTATTTAATAAGATGTTGTGAATTGACCAAATGTTTGTAGATTCGAACACAAGCCCAAGCATCAATGGCCGCATACATTTGTTGAGCAGGGGTTAGCTGATCGGCCTCCCAATTGGTCAAACGTTGGCTCTTCGAAATTCTTTTTCCGAAAACGAGGGCATAGATTTTTTGAAGACTATTGTCGTCTATTCCGAATTCGTGCACAAACTGCTGCAAATCGACAAAATTGACAGGCACTTTGTCGCTTCGCTTGCGAATGGCAGCAAAATCATCGCGAAGCGACAATCCAATCTTTTTGATATCAGGATTACAAATGATTTCGTCAAGTGCATCGGGATAGTCAATTTTATTGAGGCGAAACAGATAACATTCGTCTTCGGAGGCAAGCTGCATCAGCGCCACTTTATTAACTTTCCCTTTCATAAAAGAAGGTCGGGTTTCGGTATCGAAGCCCAGTAGCGAAAAGTTTCTTAGTCTTTGCACCGCTTTCATGGCGGCAGCTTCGTTATCTATAACGAATATTTTCCCCTTAAATGTCTCTGCGGGGAGTTGGTTGAGCTGTTCCTTAGTGATACTTAATCCCACGAGTCATATAAATTGATATCCTCTTCTTCATCGTCCAATTGTTCGGAATTGGTGTATAACAACGAATGAAGTGGTCGTAATACATTCACTAATTTTTGGCCCCAATACGTTCTGAAATTATCTCGACAAACACACAATGCATCGTTCATCTGCTCGGTAAGTTCATATTGATAGACCGAAACAAAATTTCTTACATCCTGATAAATATCGGCTATATTCTCCGAAATAAATGCCGAGATGGGAGTATCGCTGTATTTCATATCTTCCACAAATACATCGAGATAAGTATCGTCCTCGCCCAAAAGCAAAGTAATTTTTTCGGCAACACGCGCATAATCTTCTTCACGTACGAAGGGCTGCAAACTTTCCTCATTTATCGAAACAACTTCAGGAAGCAATGTCGCTTTTAAGTAGATAAGCGGGAGGAGACGAACGATTGTCTCTAACCATTCTTGACGAGGTCGTTCCTCTTCATTTTCGAGAAAAGCACAAAACTCTACAGCTACCGTAACAAAGTCAATTACGGGAGGAGAATAAATTATTTCATTGGTTTTTTTTCGAGCCATTTTGTATATCTTAAATTGCACACGCAAAAATACTTAATATTTTGCTATCAGCGCACACTTGTGCGGTTGTATCCGATAAAAAAACATGAGATTGAGTGCATATATTACTCAAAAATCGTCCCACATTTCAATCGAAAAGCAGATCACTTAACAATAAGAATAGAAGTATCCGTGCATAAAACATGACAAGCAAAAAACAATATTCCACACCCGGAATGCGGAAAAGATTAGAAAAAAGTTGTATTTTTACGCACTTTAACAATCTCGCCCTACAATGCAACGACATAAAATGCCATTACTTGCTCGCGTAGCCATAGCTATTGTTTGTGGAATTCTTTTCGGGCAATTTATGCCAATCCGGGCAACTCGAATTTTCATAACTTTCAATGGGCTTTTCGGCAATTTTTTGACCTTCATTATTCCTCTTATCATCATAGGGCTAGTTGCCCCGGCTATAGGAGAGCTGGGGAAAGGAGCAGGAAAACTACTCCTCGTCAGTACACTAATTGCTTATGGATCGACTCTCTTCTCGGGCTTTTTCACCTATTTTTCATGTCAGGCAATATACCCATCCATCATTGGTTTTGAAGCTATACCTCAAACACATAACGAAAGTTTGAGCGTCGTCCTCGAGCCTTATTTCACGATCAACATGCCGGCGATCGTCGATGTGATGTCAGCACTCATTCTTTCTTTTTGTATCGGTATCGGATTATCTCTTATCAAAGGACAAACCCTTCAAAACACCTTTAATGATTTTCGCCAAATCATTATGCTCATCATTTCATCGGTTATAATACCCTTACTGCCTGTTTATATTTTCGGTATGTTTCTCAGCATGTCCGTAAGCGGTCAGGTTTATTCAGTAATTTTGCTTTTCTTGAAAGTGATTGTCGTGGTAGTTGCATTACACATCATTATCCCACTTATACTATTTTCGATAGCCGGAGCAATTGCAAAGAGAAATCCGCTAAAACTACTCAAAAACATGCTCCCCGCTTATGCAACGGCCTTGGGAACATCCTCTTCTGCCGCAACCATTCCGGTTACACTTCAATGCACAATATCCAATAAAGTCAGGGAATCCATAGCATCCTTTTCTGTGCCACTGTTTGCCACCATTCACCTACCCGGTAGCACGATGAAAATCGTTGCATTCTCTCTCGCATTTATGTACTTTGGTCATTTGCCGATTGAATTTGGAATCTTCATCCAATTCATCTTCATTCTGGGCATTACGATGATTGCGGCTCCCGGAGTCCCCGGAGGTGCAATAATGGCTGCAGTAGGAGTAATACAAAGCATATTGGGATTCGACGAAGAGCTTATCGGGTTAATGATCACGATATATCTGGCCGTAGATAGCTTTGGAACTGCTTGCAACGTGACTTGCGACGGAGCACTTGCTGTGATTATAGACAAAATCGCGAAAAAGGGGAAGAAAACAATTTATCAGTCGAACATACAAGAAGATTTTCCCATTGTATAAAGTAAACACAATCGTTCTTTCTTCATTCGTTCGATCGTAATTGAAAAGACAAAATCCTTTTAGACAAAAAAAGTTGCAAATATTTGGTCAATTCGATTGAAAATTATATCTTTGCAGCGTAATTAGGAGGGAAGCAGAAACACGGCTTCCTTTTTTATTCATATAGGTAGGCCAAAAATGATTAATAGGGACGTGATAAGGGAATTGGTTGAAGCATTTTTGAAAGAAAGCAACAACTATTTGGTTGACATAATCGTCAATCCGGGAAACTCTATCATGGTAGAAATAGACAATGACGAGGGTGTTGCTATCAACGATTGTGAAGCTCTGAGTCGTTATATCGAATCAAATCTGGACCGAGAGATTGAAGATTTCGATTTGACGATTTCCTCTGCAGGATTAACGTCACCCTTTAAAACCACTCGACAATACAAAAAATATATCGGAAAAGAAATAGAAACTCTCACCAAGAAAGGCGAAAAACTAAAAGGCACACTCAAAGAGGCTGATGATACAGGATTCATACTCACGACAACGAAAAGAATAAGAAATGAAGGTGAAAAGCGCAAAATTGAAGTTAGTGAAAATATCCGCCTTTCGTATGAGGAAACAAAATACACAAAATACTTAATCAGTTTTAAATAAACAATGGGCAAGAAAAAAGAATCCATAAGCCTGACAGACACCTTTTCAGAATTCAACGAACTGAAAAATATAGACAAAGCTACGATGATCAGTGTGCTCGAAGAGTCTTTTCGCAGCGTGATTGCAAAAATGAACGGAACCGACGAAAACTTCGACATCATCATCAATCCCGACAAAGGCGACCTTGAAATTTGGCGTAATCGCACTGTAGTTGAAGACGACCAACTAGAAGATCCCAACATGGAAATCACCTTGTCGGAGGCTCGCAAAATTGACGAAGACTTTGAAGTTGGCGAAGAAGTTACAGACGAGATGCATCTCGAGGATTTTGGTCGTCGCACGATATTGAATCTGCGTCAAACCCTCGCTTCCAAAATTCTTGAACTCGAAAAAGATAATCTTTACAACAAATACAAAGAAAAAGTTGGACAAATCGTTTCCGGCGAAGTTTATCAAATTTGGAAAAAAGAATTATTGCTGCTCGATGACGAGCACAATGAACTGATTTTGCCCAAGACAGAACAAATCCCCAGCGACTTTTTCCGCAAGGGCGAACAGGTTCGTGCGGTAGTGGCCCGCGTAGAAAACAAAAACAACAATCCCCGCATTATTCTTTCCCGCACTTCTACGGTTTTCCTCGAAAGACTTTTCGAACAGGAAATCCCCGAAATTGCAGACGGGCTCATCACCATCAAAGGCATTGCCCGCATACCGGGTGAGCGCGCCAAAGTTGCAGTGGAAGCCTACGATGACCGTATCGATCCGGTGGGAGCATGCGTTGGAATGAAAGGTTTTCGAATACATGGTATCGTGCGCGAATTGCGAAACGAAAATATTGATGTGATCAATTATACCAACAATATCAGTCTGTATATACAGCGTGCGCTCAGTCCCGCCAAAATCAACTCAATCGTAGTTAAGGAAGAAGAACATCGTGCAGAGGTTTTTCTTAATCCGGAAGAAGTATCACTTGCCATCGGCAAAGGGGGCGCCAACATCAAACTGGCCTCCATGCTCACCGGGTACAACATAGAAGTGTTCCGCGACATTGAGGGAGTTGACGAAGAAGACATATATTTGGATGAATTCCGTGACGAAATCGACGGATGGGTGATTGACCAGCTCAAACGAATTGGCTGTTCAACTGCCAAAAATGTGCTTTCTATGGATCGCGAACGGCTGATCAAAGAGGCCGATCTGGAAGAGAATACCGTTGATGAAGTATTGAAAATACTGGCAGCCGAATTCGAATAAAAAAATCGCCCGCTCATTTCAAAAACGGAATAATACTGTTCATAATAAATAATAAAAGAAAGGACTCGTAAAATTATATGGCAATAAGGTTAAGTAAAGTAGCTACAACGTTAAACGTAGGGATCAGCAGCCTGGTCGACTTTCTCGAAAAGAAAGGCATCAAGGTGGAAAATAACCCAAATACAAAAATTGATGATGAACAGTATGATTTATTGATTGCCGAATTTGTTAAAGACAAAAAAACCAAGGAGGAAATCGAGCGTTCACGCGAAAAACTGCATCACCACGAAAACAAGGAAACCATTGCTATCGAAGGCTATGATCTTCCGAAGGAGGAGACTGCAGCAAAGAAAAAATCTGAAAAGGAATCCATCAAGATAGAAATTCCGGAAGAGTTAAAGCCACATTTGAACGTGATTGGCAACATCGACCTGAACAAAAATAACAAAAAAGTCCAAGAACCCTCGGAAGAACAAATCGAAACCAAACAGGAAATAATCGACGAAAAAGAACCTGCTCTGGAAGTATTGGACACAGAACAACCAAACATAGAACTTCCATTGGAGAAGACAGAAACAGAAATCGAAAATATTCCTCAAGGAAAAGATTATAATGAAACGGGGAAAGATGAAATCGAGATCGAGACAAGTGAAGACGCGCCCGGCCAAAATGAAGAAAAAATAGAAATAGAGTCAGAGTCAGAGCCAGAGCCAGAGATTGAAATCGATTCTTCGGAGAAGGGGAAAACCGAAGATGGCGTGTTTCGTATTCACAAAAATCTCATCGAACCCAATATAGTTGTCAAAGGTACAATTGATTTAGACTCGATAAACGATAAAACACGTCCCCCTCGCAAATCAAAAGCACAGCGAAAAAAAGAAAGAATAGAACGCGAACAACAAAAAGCACTTGACAGCAAAAAACTAAAAGAAGAACAGCTGAAACAGACTAAAAAAGAAGCGGTTGAAGAAAAAAAGCCTGCCATCAGAAAAGAGGAAGACGATGATAAAAAGAAGAAACGTAAACGCATCCGTCAAGGTAAAGTGAACATAGACCGGGCAACCACGCCTGAAACAGTAAGAGATCACTCTGCTAAGCGTCGTCCACTTCTCAAAAAGCCCAACAAAGCTGAAGTAAATGAGGAAGATGTACAGAAACAGATCAAGGAGACCCTCGCACGTTTAACAGAAAAAAGAAGCGGAAAAAGTGGAGCTAAGTATCGTCGCGAAAAGCGAGAAGCTTTTTCACAGCGTCACGAAGAAGAAACCCTTTTACAGGAACGCGAAAGCCGCATTCTCAAACTTACCGAATTCGTAACGGCTAACGATTTAGCCAACATGATGAATGTTCCCGTAACCGACGTCATATCAACCTGTATGAATCTCGGCGTTATGGTTGCCATCAACCAACGGCTCGATGCCGAAACCATCAACATCGTTGCGGACGAATATGGTTTCAAAACCCAATTCGTAAGCGCAGATGTAATAGAGGCCATAAACGAAGAGCAGGATAATCCTGAAGATTTAGTCCCACGTCCTCCAATAGTTACCGTAATGGGTCATGTTGATCACGGAAAAACGTCGCTTCTCGATAACATCCGAAACACCAACGTAATAGCAGGTGAGGCCGGAGGAATTACCCAGCACATCGGAGCCTATAATGTTCAATTGGAAGACGGGCGAAAAATCACTTTTCTCGATACACCGGGTCACGAAGCATTTACGGCAATGCGCGCTCGTGGGGCAAAAGTTACCGACATAGCTATCATTATCGTGGCAGCCGACGACAACGTTATGCCCCAAACTATCGAAGCAATCAATCACGCAAGTGCTGCCGGAGTTCCCATCGTATTCGCCATTAACAAGATAGACAAGCCCGGAGCAAATCCCGATAAAATCAAGGAGCGACTGGCCGAAATGAACTATCTCGTAGAAGAATGGGGAGGCAAATATCAATCGCAAGACATTTCCGCAAAAAAAGGCATCGGTGTAAAAGAACTCTTGGAAAAAGTATTACTTGAGGCCGATTTACTCGACCTCAAGGCCAATCCGAAACGCAGAGCTACCGGATCTATCATCGAATCGTCGCTCGACAAAGGTCGCGGATACGTTGCCACAGTACTTGTTGCAAACGGAACACTCAAGCAAGGAGACATCGTCCTCGCTGGTTCTTATTATGGCCGCGTGAAAGCCATGTTTAACGAACGCAACCAACGAATAGAACAGGCTGGTCCTTCGGAACCTGCACTCATTCTGGGGCTGAATGGCGCGCCACAGGCCGGAGACACGTTCAACGTGATGGAAAACGAACAGGAAGCTCGTTCGATTGCCAATCGGCGTGAACAATTGCAGCGCGAACAATCGCTTCGCACACAAAAAATGCTAACGCTCGACGATATTGGCCGCAGAATTGCAATCGGCAATTTCCAAGAATTGAATATAATCGTCAAAGGAGATGTGGACGGTTCGGTAGAAGCGCTCTCCGATTCGCTTATCCGTTTATCGACACCTGAAATTCAAGTGAATGTCATCCATAAAGCCGTAGGTCAAATTTCCGAATCGGACGTTACGCTTGCTGCCGCATCCAATGCCGTAATCATCGGATTTCAGGTAAGGCCGTCACTTGCCGCCCGCAAAATTGCCGAACGCGAAGGAGTTGAAATTCGTCTTTATTCCATTATTTATGACGCAATCGAAGAAGTAAAAGCCGCTATGGAAGGAATGCTTTCACCGGATATAAAGGAAGAAATTACAGCAAACCTCGAAGTCCTGGATGTATTTAAAATCACAAAAGTTGGCACTGTTGCGGGTTGTATGGTGAAAGACGGGAAAATTAAGCGCAGCAATAAAATCCGACTCATACGAGATGGTATTGTAATTTATACCGGTGAACTCGATTCTTTGAAACGTTTCAAGGAAGATGTCAGAGAAGTAACCGCCGGATACGAGTGTGGATTGAATATTAAAAACTTTAACGATATAAAAGTTGGCGACATCATCGAAGCATATGAAGAAGTGCAAGTAAAGAAAACGTTGTAAAATCAACGAAGTTTTATTATCTTTGAAAACCAGTTGACATTGTAAATTTAAAATTCTCTACCTTGATTGCCGGCAGCATCTGCCAATCCTCGACAGATGCTGCCGCAACACACAGAGAATAAAAAATTACAAACAGTCTCATACACTTTTTTAATCGGATAGTGATTTTTTATACTCGAACCATAAAACCGCAAGAATGATGACTAAGAAATTTTTTTATAGCTTAAGCGCACTCTTTCTTCTGTTTTGTACTGCCGTTGCAGCTCAAAATACTCCCGTAATTGCTTACGTAAACACGGCCGAATTAATAGATGCCGTTCCGGAAAAAGCTCAAGCTACCGAAAAACTCACTTCGCTGAGCGAAAGTTACAAGGCGGAATTGCAACTTCTTCAGAACGAATATAATAAAAAATATTCTGACTTCATAACCTATCAAACCTCACTTGCCGAAAACATCAAACTCCGGCGAATGCAAGAACTCACTAATCTCGAGAACCAGATGCAGGAATTCATAAAAATAGCGCAAAAAGACATCGAGGAACAAGAGAAGATACTGCTCGAACCTATTCGGCAAAGGATAAAAGAGGCAATCAATGCTGTCGGGATCGAACAAAATTTCACCGTTATATACGACATTTCCGACCCATCTATTGCTTTTATTACACCTTCTGCCGTTGATGCCAATCCGCTGGTGAAAGCCAAACTCAGAATCAGATAAAACAACGGTAGCAACAAACCACACAAACGTGAAGAATGACCTTAACCACCAATTGGGGCCCATCGGAATTTTCGATTCAGGTTACGGAGGATTGACAGTCCTATCCGAAATTCGAGCACTTTTGCCACAATACGATTATCTTTATTTGGGTGATAATGCGCGTGCGCCCTATGGCAATCGCTCTTTTGAGGTCGTATATCAATTTACTTGGCAAGCAGTTCGATGGTTCTTTGAACGTGGATGCCAACTTGTCATTCTCGCGTGCAATACGGCTTCAGCAAAGGCGTTGCGGTCCATCCAACAAATAAATCTACCGGAAGCTTACCCCGATCGACGCGTGTTGGGAATCATCCGACCCACGGCCGAAATTGCAGCGGAGATGACAAAAACAGGCCATTTGGGCGTACTTGGAACGGAAGGAACCATTCAGTCGGAATCGTACGATATCGAATTAAAAAAACTTCATCCTCAACTCATAATCACCGGCGAAGCCTGTCCGATGTGGGTTCCATTGATAGAAAATCGGGAATACGATAAACCCGGTGCCGATTATTTTGTCAAGCAACATATCTTCAATTTGCTCAATAAAGATCCCGAAATAGATACCATTATTCTTGGGTGCACACACTATCCTCTTCTCTTGGATAAAATAAAGCAATTTTTGCCTAAAAGTGCCGAAATAATCGCTCAAGGGAAATATGTAGCCGAAAGTTTGAAAAACTATCTATCAAGGCATCCCGAAATAGCAATGAAATGCACTCTGGGAGGAACGGTCAAATATTTCACAACCGAATCACCCGAAAAATTTTCACAACAAGCATCACTATTTCTGCAAGAAACAGTGTATGCGGAAAAAGCGATCATCGATTGAAGAAGATGAACACATTCGACCTGATAGTTTTGATTATTCTTTCTATAGCTTTTGTTGCGGGGTTTCGCAAAGGAATGATAATGCAGTTAGTCAGCCTGGTTGGATTGATGGTTGCACTCGTTTTTGCGGGATATGTCGCTAAAAACATTTTACCCCTGATAGTCGAAAATGTTCACGACATATCGCCCAATGTCGCATCGGCGCTGTCGTATATATTAGCATTCGTCGCGATTATGGCGGCAGCTCATTTTTTGGGAAGAGCAATCGAAAAACTCATCGAAATTGTTCATCTGAGTTTTTTCAACAAGACATTAGGGGGAGTCATTTCAATCGGGATATCGATGACTTTTTTGAGTTTGCTGTTAAACCTCGTTTTGATGCTCGATACGAACGAAAAAATAGTTCGACCGGAAACAAAAACAAATTCTTTTTTTTTCGAAAGAGTACGCGTCGTTGTTCCGGCAATAGTACCGTATCTCAACCAAGAAGTATGGATGCAGTACGTTCCCGACACTTATCGAAAACAACTGAAAAAATCTGTCCCGAAAGGGAAAAGCGATGTTCTCGATTCAACGGCCACAACTATAACCACATAAAACAAGAAAAACTCGATGCTGATACATAAAGAAGGGAAAAAAATACTGATGCAGTGGTTGCTGATTTTGCTTGCCATCAATGTCGCGAGTCATTTTATATTTCGGCACACAGTCATTCCCTATCTGATATTTGCGATTTCGGCTTTTTATTATGGAATGATGCTCAATTTTTTTAAGAAACCGAAACGGATATACAACGGAATGCTGCTCGGAGAGGTAAATGCTCCGACCGATGGGCGAATCGTTGTCATAGAAAAAGTCTTTGAAAAAGATTTTCTAAATAAAGAATGCATCCAGATCTCCATCTTTATGTCCTTTTTTAATGCCCATTCAAATTGGATGCCCGTGACCGGCAAAATAATTCATCTTTCGCATGAGATGGGACATTTCCATGCTGCATATCTACCCAAATCGAGTAGTGAAAACGAACGTACCAATATCGTTATCGAAACTCCCGACGGGTATCGCATCCTTACACGTCAAATAGCCGGAGCAATGGCAAAACGTATTGTTACTTACGTGAAAGAAGGAAATTGCTACACAATAGGCGATCCTCTCGGATTTATAAAACTCGGATCGCGTATGGATATTTTTCTCCCGATCGAAAGTGAGATTTTAGTTAAAATGAAACAGGAAGTTCATGCCAACAAAACATTTCTGGCTCACTTGCCTTCGGCAAAAAAATTGGAGCAGATGAAGAAATAACCGCATCTCCGTTCAATTGATCATCAAATTGATATTTGACAGATTGTCAATATTATTCAGGTTCGATCAGGTTTTTACTCAAAATTTATTACCATAGACATTTTTTCGAAAATTATCTGTCTCAACACATTGAAAATAGAATAATGCGCCTCAAACGCATCTCAATCGAAAAAAAGTATGCTTTCGGGCATACTTTTTTTTCTTCAAACATCTTTTATTTTCATTGTCCCTAAAACCCTTATTTTCAACAAAGTTATTAAACCTCAACCTTAATGTACATTCTTACATTATGATATCATATAAACAGTATAAAAATATTTTTTGATTATAAATTTGGATTATATCTATCATTTTATTTATATTTGCACCGATATTATTTCATTATGTAATTTCAATTGTTTATAGGTTATGAAAAAGAAAATTTCATTGATTGTAGCATTGGCCGTTTTAACGGTAGGCTCTTATGCTCAGGAAACGACCTCGAATTGGTCGGCGAGTGCCGATATCGTAAGTTCCTATGTGTGGCGAGGACTTTACTTGTCAAATTCTTCCATCCAGCCGACAGTAACCTTTTCGACGAATGGATTTTCGATCGGTGGCTGGGGTTCAGCAGGAGTGGACGGCTACCTCGAAGCCGATTTATTCGCCAAATATCAATTTAATTTCGGTCTTTGGCTGGGCTTGACCGATTACTACTTTCCAAGTATAGAAAACGGGAACGACTATTTTGACGCGAGTGAGGAAACAGGATCTCACGCCTTTGAAATAAACGGAGGTTACGGGATTTCAGGGTTTAACATTGCGGCTAACTACGTTATAAACAAAGCCGGCGGGGCAGGTTCACAGGGAAGTGATGTATATTTCGAGGCAGACTATACGTACAAAAACTTCCGAATTTTCGTGGGTGGTGGCGATGGTTGGCATTCCGTCAGCGGCAATTTCAACATAAGCAATATCGGAGTTGGCATAACAAAAAACATTCCCGTATCAACCACATTTTCTTTCCCGCTTAAGGGAAGCGTCATTTTAAATCCCAACACCCGGAAATTTCATGTGGTAGCAGGCATTACTCTTTAAAGAAGACAAATTAATTTCAAAATAAAAATATGAAAAGAATTGAAGCAATCGTACGCAGATCGTGTTATGACGAAGTAATTGAAGAACTTCATAACATAGGAATAGACTTCTTGACATATTGGGAAGTTACCGGCGTAGGCAACGAAAAATCGAGTTCGATTTACCGTGCTACCGTTTACGAAACGAGGATGATTGAACGAATTGTCATTTCTTTCGTTTGCCGCGAACAATTCGTTGAGCCTGCTTGCAATGCAATAATAAAAGCAGCGCGGACAGGGGACTTGGGTGATGGAAAAATATTCATTTCACCCATCGAGGAATCCATTCGAATCAGGACCGGCGAAATGGGTCCCGAATCATTATACATCAAAGAATAAAAATAAATAATACTTACACTTATGGACACATCAACATTATCTGCATTAAATACAGTCTGGGTATTGATAACGGCCGTTTTAGTATTTTTTATGCAAACAGGCTTTGCTCTGGTAGAAACGGGATTCACTCGTACAAAAAATACGACCAACATTTTGTTCAAAAACCTAATAGATTTTTGCATCGGAAGCGTCGTTTTCTGGATTATAGGATATGGACTCATGTATGGAAACGGAAGCGGATTTATCGGAAAGTTCGAGTGGTTTTCAAAAATTGATCATGGGGCTTCTGTTGGTCTCCCGAATATGGCCTTTTTCTTTTTCCAACTTGTTTTTGCAGCTACGGCTTCAACCATCGTCTCGGGCGCTATGGCCGAACGAACAAAATTTAAAGCTTATTTAATTTATAGTTTGGTAATTTCGGCAATCATTTATCCCGTTTCCGGACACTGGGTATGGGGAGGAGGATGGCTTTCGGCGATGGAAACTCCGTTTCACGATTTTGCAGGTTCTACTGTTGTTCATTCTGTCGGGGGATGGATCGCGTTAATTGGCGCTGCATTTCTGGGACCTCGAAGAGGTAAATACAAAAACGGAAAAGCAATGGCCATTCCAGGTCATAGCCTCACTTTAGCGGCCTTAGGAGTTTTTATTCTTTGGGTGGGATGGTTTGGATTCAATCCGGGATCGACCCTCGGTTTATCCAATCCCGATTTGGTCGCCAATATTTTTGTAACTACCAATGGTGCAGCTGCCGCAGGGGGTATAGCCACTCTTGCTACAACATGGTTGAGGTATGGAAAACCCACATTCAGTATGACATTGAACGGAGTTCTTGCCGGACTTGTAGCGATCACGGCAGGATGCGACGTGGTTACGCCCGGAGGAGCAATCATTATCGGATTGATAGCAGGCGTGCTGGTTGTTTTTGCGGTAGAGTTCTTCGATAAGACCGTAAAAATAGACGATCCTGTAGGGGCTATTTCCGTTCATGGGGTCTGCGGCGCTTTTGGAACATTAATGGTAGGATTCTTTTCAAATAATCCTGATTCGTTAGGCATTCTGTATGGCGGCAACGCCCAGGTATTGCTTAGTCAGTTAATCGGAGTTGTAACAGTAGGAGGATGGGCAATTCTGTGTGCTGTTATTTTATTCTCTCTATTAAAATACACGATCGGAATCAGAGTAACTGCTAAAGAAGAAGAAATTGGGCTTGATTTCTTCGAACACGGCGAAAAAGCATACAATTAAAAATCATTACCCAATTATTGTTTTGCAAAAAACAGCAACAAAAAAGTAGGGTTGAACAGAATTTCTTATTCTTTTAGCGCTTTTTGGGTAAACCTTGCGTCATTTTGGAGGAAGAAGTATTGCGGTTTACAAATAAGAAGAGCTGGCGGTAGTGAGTGAAAAACGAAACACTCGTTCCTTGATGAAAACAGACACGACAAAACGAGATTTTCCCGTTATGTCGTGTCTGTTTTTGCATGAAAGAATAGGCTGAGTATATTCAGACAAATTCTTCTCCAAAACGGAATTTCACATCCATCACGAAATGTTTGATCCGCTGTTCTTCACTTTTTTTGCAAATCAGGAGCACTTTATCCGATTCGGCCACGATAAAATCTTCGAGCCCCTGAACAACCACAAGTTTTCCATCACTCATCGTAACAATATTATTGTAGCTTTCGATGAATAATGACTTGCAATTGAGATTTGCATTGTCAAACTCGTCTTTTTGGGCAATTTCGTGCAACGACCCCCACGTTCCCAAGTCGCTCCATCCAAAATCAGATACATTGACATAAACATTGTCTGCCTTTTCAAGAATGCCGTAATCTATCGATATATTCGGACAAAAAGGGAACGAATCGTCTATAAACTTCTTTTCGTGAGGCGTATTAAATAACTCCAATCCTTCATTAAATTTAAGAACAATGTCGGGTAAGTACTTGTTGAAAGCATCCAGAATACTGTTTACGTTCCAAAGAAAAATACCGGAATTCCAAACAAATTCGCCACTGCTCAAAAATTTCATGGCCAGCTCGATATTTGGCTTCTCGGTAAACGTTTTCACTTTTCTGACCCCATCGAGTTTTTCCCCACTAATTTGAATGTAGCCATATCCGGTTTCGGGACGATTGGGCTTGATGCCTAAAGTAAATAATACAGGATGTTTTGCAACAAAATCGAGACCTTTGTTGATATCGGATATAAATTGCTCTTCTCTGAGAATGAGATGATCCGATGGTGCCACAATAATATTTGCCCGGGGGTTCACCGCACGTATGCGATATGTGGCGTAAGCGATAGCCGGCGCTGTATTGCGACGCATTGGCTCAAGTAGAATTTGATTGTCGGCCAATTCCGGAAGTTGTTTTTTTGTCATTGAGGCATAGGCATCGTTGGTGACGATAAAGATATTTTCAGCCGGCACTATTTTCCTGAAACGATCATATGTGCTTTGTAAAAGAGATCTTCCGATGCCAAAGAAATCAAGAAACTGCTTGGGCTTTTCCTCGGTACTGAAAGGCCAAAAACGGCTTCCTACGCCGCCGCTCATAATAACGCAATAATTGTCATTCCTCATTATGAATTTCTTATTTTGTCAGTTAATAAATGTATGTTTATAATAGCATTGCAAATATGTTTCATCTAATTATAACAGTCATTCGCTACCGATTGTTTTAACATTGTGTTTCGGAAATAAAAATACGAAAAAAAACCGCCATCTGTGGTTTTTTGCTTCGAGAAAATAAAAAAACAAGTCAACTTTTTTCTATTTTCAAAAATATGCGTACTTTTGCACACACTTTGTGAAGCAATGTTGCCCAGATGGCGGAATTGGTAGACGCGCTGGTCTCAAACACCAGTGGATTCACTTCCATGCCGGTTCGATCCCGGCTCTGGGTACATTCAATATTTTTCCGGACAGCCTGTAATTAAATAATTACAGGCTGTCCTTTTGCAGATTTTGAGCATTAAAACAATATCAACGATATCGTTAATCGATTTTCAAGGAGAAGTTTACCCCTTTTCCCCACCATTTTTCGAATACCATCTTAGCTTCGTACTTCCGTCGTATTTAGATCGAACTAAGTTGTCCGTGTACGCTATTCACTACTATTCGATCAATTTTCAGTACACGACTATCATCAAAATTCCTATCACTCGTATAAAATAACAAAACGTATTTTCCATGCAAGATAATACCCAAAGTAAGAAGAACTTGTAAAGAAAAAACATCAACTCATAGAACCGAACGAGCATCTTGAATTCTTCTTTCATTCTAATTCTTCACCCATATCCCCAAAAACACATCAATATGATTTATCACTTTCTCCAAACCATACATATTGACACAATATTTCAATTTTCCCTATCATAATGTTAAATATTATCTTTTTCAACAAACAAATGGATATTTATTTTGTCGAAAAAAAAATATTGTATTACTTTTGTAGCATAAAAGATTTCGAACCGATATTTTTAGTCAAAAGATTTGAATCAAAAATAAAGCAATGAAATTTGGCAAAGCAAACAAAAAACGATAATATTTTATCACATTTATTCATATCACAACCTATGTCAAGATTAAGATTTAAAGCTGTGGAGGAAGCGAGCAAGCACACTCCCGTAGAAATTGCAGCACCTGATGGGCTTCCATCGGAGTATTACGGAAAATACGTTTTCAACCGTAAACGAATGGCTAAATATCTCTCGAAAGAGACGATGAAAACAGTATTGGAGGCTATTGACAAAGGAGCAACCCTTCAACGCGAAATAGCCGATCACGTGGCTGCAGGAATGAAAATGTGGGCAATGGAAATGGGCGCTACTCATTATACACACTGGTTTCAACCACTGACAGAGGGAACAGCCGAAAAACACGATTCGTTTATCGATTACGAGGATGTTGCGGGTGGAGATATCATCGAACGTTTTTCGGGAAAACTGCTGGCGCAACAAGAACCTGATGCCTCGAGTTTTCCGAGTGGAGGTATTCGCAATACTTTCGAAGCTCGTGGTTACACAGCTTGGGACCCATCATCTCCGGCATTTATCGTTGACGACACGTTATGCATTCCTACGGTTTTTATTTCATATACCGGCGAAGCGCTCGATTACAAAGCTCCGCTGCTCAAGAGTCTTTCGGCTGTCGACAAAGCGGCTACCGAAGTCTGCAAATTATTCGACCCTTCGGTCAAAAAAGTATTTTCGTATCTTGGGTGGGAACAGGAATACTTCCTGGTAGATCAGGCGTTATACGATGCCCGTCCTGATTTAAGCCTAACCGGCCGCACTTTGATGGGTCACGAAAGTGCAAAAAACCAACAATTGGAAGATCACTATTTTGGATCTATCCCTCCTCGTGTGGCTGCATTTATGCGCGAAGTTGAATTTGAAGCCTACAAATACGGCATTCCGTTGAAAACTCGACATAACGAAGTGGCTCCAAACCAGTTCGAGTTAGCCCCCATTTTTGGAGAAACTAATCTCGCAGTCGATCAAAACCTGCTCGTAATGTCGTTGATGGAAAAAATAGCCTCGAAACACAACTTCAAACTTTTGTTGCACGAAAAGCCTTTTGCGGGTATTAATGGATCGGGGAAACACAATAACTGGTCATTAGGAACAGACACGGGTGTCGGACTTTTCACACCGGGAAAAACCGCCAACGAAAATCTGCAATTTGTCACCTTTCTCGTAAACACGCTTATGGCGGTTTATAAGCACAATGCATTAATCAAGGCGTCTATCATGTCAGCAAATAATGCACACCGATTGGGGGCCAATGAAGCACCTCCGGCCATTATTTCGGTTTTCTTGGGAACTCAAATCTCTGCTGTTCTCGACAAAATTGAATACAGTTCGGAAGACGACGATATTACGGTGGACGAATTAAAAAAAATGAAGTTGGGAATTACTCACATTCCCGAAGTTTTGATTGACAATACAGACAGAAACCGGACCTCTCCTTTCGCTTTTACCGGGAATCGGTTCGAGTTTCGTGCCGTAGGATCTTCGGCCAATTGTGCATCGGCAATGATAGCACTCAATTCCGCCGTTGCAGCGCAACTCATCGATTTCAAAAAAATAATCGATGCAAAGATGAAGCAAGGAATGAAAAAAGAACAGGCGATTTTCGATACACTGCGCATCTACATCAAGGAATGCAAACCCATACGCTTTGACGGGAATGGTTATAGCGACGAATGGAAAGAAGAAGCCAAGCAACGTGGCCTCGATTGTGAAACAAGTGTTCCGCTTATCTACGATGCATATACCTCCGAACAGTCGGTACACATGTTCGAAAGCATCAATGTCATGTCCAAAAAAGAACTTCATGCTCGCAACGAAGTGAAATGGGAAACCTATACTAAGAAAATCCAGATTGAGGCGCGTGTTCTTGGAGACCTGTCGATCAATCATATCATTCCTGTTGCCACTCAATATCAATCGGTATTGCTCGACAATCTTTATAAAATGAGGGCGGTTTTCGATGCAAAAAAAGCGGAAGAACTGTCTAAGGAAGATGCCTCTCTCATCGAACAGATTGCTTCGCATATTTCGGTGATCAAAAACAGCGTAGATGCCATGGTGGAAGCGCGCAAGGTTGCAAACAAAATAGAAGATGCCCGCGAAAAAGCTATAGCATATCATGATACCGTAGAACCGTTTTTCAACACGATTCGGTATCATGTGGACAAGCTCGAACTTATAGTTGACAACGAAATGTGGCCACTGCCGAAATATCGCGAACTGCTCTTTATAAGTTGAGAAAACCTCAATTTTTTTATTTTTTTCAGTTTAATAATGAGGAATAGTGGATAAGTGATTTATCCACTATTTTAATAAAATCTACAAATTCCACTATGAACGAAGATAATCCCTTCCAACAAATTTTTCAATTTGAACAAAATACGCTTTATTCCTCCCAAAACGAACATGATGCGTGCGGTGTAGGTTTGGTTATTACACTTGATGGCGAAAAATCGCATGACATCGTCGAAAAAGGATTATGCGTACTTGAAAACATGGTACATCGCGGCGCAGAAAGTGCCGATAACAAAACCGGCGACGGAGCCGGGATTTTAGTTCAAATCCCGCACGAATTTATTCTTCTGCAGGGTATTGCAGTTCCTGCGGAAGGTCGTTACGGAACGGGACTTGTATTTTTACCCAAAAAGGCCGAAGATCAAGATCTCTGTCTCAACATCATTTCCGAAAAGCTTGAGGAAGAAGGTCTAAAACTGCTTCATCTGCGCGATGTTCCTGTCAACAGCAACTGTTTGGGCGAAATTTCTGCTTCCAATGAACCAGATATCAAACAGTTATTCGTTACCGGATTTTTTTCACTCGAAGAGCTCGAAAGAAAACTATATATTGTTCGTAAAAAAATAGAAAACGCCATTGCACATACCGCAATCGGCAAACAACGTTCGTTTTACATCGTAAGTCTGTCTGCACGGCAAATGGTTTACAAAGGGATGCTCACTTCTCTACAACTGCGAGAATATTTTCCCGATTTGACGAACCCGAATTTCACTTCGCGATTGGCGCTCGTACACTCACGATTCAGCACCAATACATTCCCAACTTGGGATTTGGCACAACCGTTCCGTATGTTGGCACACAATGGCGAGATCAATACCATTCGAGGCAACCGCCAATGGATGGAAAGCCGCGAAAGCGTTCTCAAATCAGACGTTTTGGGCGATCTCAACGAGCTATATCCCATTGTTCAACCAGGCATGAGCGACAGTGCTTCGCTCGACAATGTCCTCGAATTTCTCGTAATGTCCGGCAAAACTTTGCCTCACGCCATGGCCATGCTCGTTCCTGAAAGCTTCAACGACAAAAATCCCATTTCGGACAGCGTCAAGGCATTCTTCGAATATCACAGCATGTTGATGGAGCCTTGGGATGGTCCGGCAACTTTACTTTTCAGCGACGGAAGATATGCAGGCGGAATGCTCGACCGCAATGGATTGCGACCTGCCCGCTATACCATAACCAACGATCACACAATTATCATTGCTTCCGAAACAGGAACTATCGACATAGAACCGGAAAACATCAAAGCTCGTGGACGGTTGAAGCCCGGCAAGATGCTTCTGGTAGATACTCTCACAGGACAGATTCATTCGGATAAAGAATTGAAGGACGAACTGGCGAATGCTTTCCCTTATCGAGAATGGCTCAACAAAAATTGCGTCAATCTGGATGACCTTTCTTCCGGACGTATGGTAAACAACGATATGAAAGATCTCGACCGACAATTGGTAGCATTCGGTTACACGGTGGAAGATGTGGATAAACTGATATTGCCAATGGCTCAGGAAGGCAAGGAACCTACCTCGTCGATGGGCAATGATGTGGAATTGGCCGCTTTTTCGGATAAGCCACAACGACTATTCAACTATTTTCGACAACAATTCGCACAGGTAACCAATCCGCCAATCGATCCTATCCGAGAAGAGCTTGTCATGTCGCTTACCGGTTATATCGGAGCCATCCATCAAAATCTATTGGGGAATATACCCGAACTCTCTAAAATAGTCAAGATAAAAAGCCCAATTCTGACCAATACCCATTTCGACATTCTTTCGAACCTGCGATACAAAGGTTTTCAAACGGCCATACTGCCCATGCTTTTCGATCCCAAAAAAGGAGAAGAAGGACTTCGCAAGGCCATTGATGAACTTTGCGTTGCCGTTGAAAAAGCTGTAGATGAAGGCAAAAACTACATTGTTCTTAGCGATCGAGGCGTTGATGCCAATCATGCGCCGATCCCGTCGCTCCTGGCCACATCGGCCGTTCACCTTTATCTGGTAGAAAAGCGCAAGCGCATGCAAATCGATATTGTTGTCGAGAGTGCCGAACCACGTGAGGTAATGCACTTTGCCCTTTTATTCGGATTTGGAGCAAATGCCATTAATCCTTATCTGGTATTTGCCCTTTTGAGCGACAAAGTAAAATCGGGTGAACTTCCTATGGATTTCAAATCGGCAAAGCAGAACTATATTCATGCAGTCAACAAGGGATTGCTAAAGGTCCTTTCCAAAATGGGTAATTCCACTTTGCGAAGTTATCGTGGGGCTCACATTTTTGAAGCTCTCGGCATTTCTTCGGAAGTCCTGAACAAATACTTTAGAGATATTTCTTCCAAAATAGAAGGAATCGATCTTTCGGATATTGCTCGGGAAGTGCTGGAACCTTATAATAGAGCTTTTGCACTTAACAACGAACCTCTCGTTCTCAAAAATTTGGGGTTTTATGCCTATCGCATTGACGGCGTTTATCACGCTTGGAATCCCGAAACCATAGCTTTACTACAAATATCGACCCGAACAAACGATTATGGCAAATTCAAAGAATTTACGCGCCTGTCGGACGAAAAATCTTCCCCTGCTTTCATACGCGATTTGCTCGGCTATAAACGCAACCCTATCGACATCTCGGAAGTGGAGCCAATAGAAAACATCATGAAGAGATTTTGCACAGGCGCCATGTCCTATGGATCGATCAGCATCGAAGCTCACGAAGCAATGGCGAAGGCCATGAACATCATCGGCGGACGCAGTAATACGGGGGAAGGGGGAGAAGACCCTGAACGTTTCAAACCACGTGCCGACGGATTAAGTACCCGAAGCGCCATCAAACAAATTGCGTCTGGCAGATTCGGCGTCACAACAGAATATCTCGTCAATGCCGACGAATTGCAAATTAAAATTGCACAAGGCGCGAAACCGGGTGAAGGAGGACAATTACCGGGCTATAAAGTGGACAAAATCATTGCAAAAACACGGCACTCCATTCCGGGCATCTCGCTCATTTCTCCTCCACCTCATCACGATATCTATTCAATCGAAGATTTGGCACAACTCATTTTCGATTTAAAGAATGTAAATCCGCGAGCCGTAATCAGTGTAAAACTCGTTTCGGAAAGTGGCGTCGGAACTATTGCTGCCGGTGTGGCAAAAGCAAAAGCCGATTTGATTGTAATCAGTGGTTCGGAAGGCGGAACCGGTGCCAGCCCTGCCAGTTCCATCAAACATGCCGGACTTCCTCTCGAAATAGGCCTTGCCGAAACACAACAGACATTGGTCATCAACAATCTGCGCAGTGTTGTGAAATTGCAAACCGACGGTCAACTGAAAACGGGCCGCGACATAGTTATCGCCGCCATGTTGGGAGCCGAAGAATACGGTTTTGCGACAAGTGCGCTCATTGTGCTCGGATGTGTGATGATGCGCAAATGCCACATGAATACCTGTCCGGTAGGTGTTGCCACACAAGATGAAGAACTTCGTAAGAAATTTGTAGGACGCTATGAATATCTGGTTAATTTCTTCCGTTTTATGGCACAAAATGTACGCGAACATTTGGCCGAATTAGGCTTTCGTTCGTTGGACGAAATTATTGGACGTTCGGACCTGCTCGTGCGCCGTCATTATCCTGAATCGGAGAAATCCGAAAAAATCGATTTGTCGCGCATTATGTTTTTCCCGGAGGAAGCGACCAAAGTTTCCATTCGGAAAACGACCCCGCAACAGCACAAAATAGATGACGTTCTTGATCGCAATCTCATCCGTCAATCGATATCAGCCATCGAATTCAAGCAACCGGTCAGCATTGTTTCACCAATCAGAAACACCGATCGTGCCACAGGAGCCATGTTATCAGGCGAAATCGCCCTTCGGTATGGCAACGACGGATTGCCCGACGACACCATCACCGCCATCTTCAACGGGTCGGCCGGACAAAGTTTTGGCGCTTTTTTAGCAAAAGGCGTTACCTTCCGACTTTACGGCGACTCCAACGATTATTTGGGAAAAGGTCTTTCCGGTGGACGCATCATTGTCGCACCCCCTATGGGCAGCCGATTTAAGCCCGAAGAAAACATTATTTGCGGCAACACCCTGCTTTACGGGGCAACAAGTGGAGAAGTATTTATCAACGGCGTTGTAGGCGAACGTTTTTGCGTACGCAATTCGGGAGCCATAGCCGTTGTGGAAGGAGCCGGTGATCATTGCTGCGAATATATGACCGGCGGCCGGACGGTTGTGCTTGGCCGTACCGGACGAAACTTTGCTGCGGGCATGAGTGGAGGCATTGCCTATGTGCTTGACGAAGAGGGCGATTTCGACTACTATTGCAACATGCAGATGGTGGAACTTTCGCTCATCGAAGAAATGGCCGACAACAAAGAATTGAAATCGCTCATCCAAAAGCATCACCGCTACACCGGTAGTCCATTGGCCAAAAAAATTCTCGACAATTGGGACGAATACGTAGAAAAATTCATCAAAGTAATTCCTATCGAATACAAGAAAGTGTTGCAGGAAGAGCGAATGATGGAACTCAACAAAAAAATAGCAACAGTTGAAAGAGATTATTAAGAAATCGATTGACATCCAACGATTCTCGTGATTGCAGCATTCACTATTATAAAATAGAAATCATGCTTTCGAGAATAGTAGAAAGAAATCTCATCGATAATTATCCGATAGAAAATAAAAATAAACAATTCTCGATAAGGCCGATAGACTGGTTAAAACTACAGCCATTGGCGCAATCAAGATATAAATTCAACAAAAAATGGGAAATCCTAAGGCATTCAAGACGATTCCTCGCAAAGAAGCGGGCTATCGTCCCGTCTATGAAAGAATATACGACTTCGGCGAAGTAGAACAAACACTCAATCGCGAAGACCGAAAGTTGCAGGCATCGCGCTGTATGGACTGCGGCATACCTTTTTGTCACTGGGGCTGTCCGCTGGGGAATATTATGCCCGAATGGCAAGACCTGATCTACAAAAACGAGTGGAAAAAAGCCATCGATGTGCTCCACCAAACAAACAATTTCCCCGATTTCACCGGAAGAGTTTGTCCTGCACCTTGCGAAAAAGCTTGCGTACTCAATCTGCATGATGCACCGGTAACCATTCGCGAAAACGAAGCAGCCGTTACCGAAGTAGCTTTCAACGAAGGAATGATTAAGGCAAATCCGCCTAAATACAGAACAGGACGAAAGGTAGCCGTAATTGGATCGGGGCCGGCAGGCTTGGCCGCCGCCGATCAACTCAATAAGAAAGGCCATTGGGTAACCGTTTTCGAAAAAGATCACCGAATCGGGGGATTGATGCGTTATGGTATCCCCAATTTCAAACTGAATAAAAACATTATCGATCGACGTCTGTCATTGTTGGAAGAAGAAGGTATCATCTTTAAGCCTGATGTAGAAATCGGAAAAACCATATCGGGAAATGAAATAATCGACCAATTTGAGGCAGTGTGCATTGCCATTGGCGCAGGACATCCACGCGACATTAATCCGAAGGGGCGGGAACTGAAAGGGATTTACTTCGCCATGGATTTCCTTTCGCAACAAAACCGGAAAATCATGGGCGATGAGATAACGAATCCGGAAACAATTACTGCAAAAGACAAGTATGTATTGGTGATTGGAGGTGGCGATACGGGATCGGACTGTGTGGGAACCTCCATACGTCAGGGAGCAAAAAAAGTTACTCAGATCGAAATCATGCCCCAACCTCCGGTCGGCAAAAATCCGGACACGCCGTGGCCCTTCTATCCAAATGTTTTGAAGACATCGAGCTCTCATGAAGAAGGCTGCGAAAGATACTGGTCGCTCAATACGCTCGAATTTAGAGGAGAAGAAGGCATGGTAAAAGAGGTTGTGGTGGAAGAAGTTGAATGGAAAAAGGACGAAAATGGACGGATGCAAATGTTGTCAACCGGCAAAACTCGTACAATAAGGGCAGATATCGTGTTTCTGGCTTTAGGATTCGTTCATCCCGTGCACGAAGGCTTGCTTGAAGAGCTGGGTGTAAAATATGACGGAAGAGGAAACGTTGCCATCGACTCGAAAAATCGCAGCAGCGTCGATAAAGTTTTTGCTGCCGGTGACGCCGCCTCCGGCGCAAGTTTGGTGGTACGAGCCATTGCCTCGGGGCGGAAAGTTGCCGAAGGCATTCATCAATTTCTGATGAAAGAATGATTTTCTTCAATCTCGGTTTATAAAATATTCAAACAAAAACTACTTTCTTATGTGTGGAATAGTCTGTACCTTCAATATAAAACGGCCGGAAGAATCATTGCGTCCGCAAATCCTCAAAATGTCGAAAACCATCCGTCATCGCGGGCCGGACTGGTCGGGAATTTTTTCGAACGATAAAGCCATTATGGCTCACGAACGCCTCTCAATCGTAGATCCAGAATCGGGAGGACAACCACTCTATAGCAAGGATAGAAAATTGGTGCTGGCAGTAAATGGCGAAATATACAATCATCGCGAAATACGCAAACATTTCGAAGGGAAGTACGAATTCCTCACCCAATCGGACTGCGAAGTCATCCTCGCACTCTATCGCGAAAAGGGACCGAACTTTCTTGAGGATCTCAATGGAATTTTTGCCTTTGCTCTCTATGACATCGAAAACAATCGCTTTCTGATCGGACGCGACCACATCGGCATTATTCCCCTCTATCAGGGATGGGACAAAGATGGAGCCTACTACGTGGCTTCGGAGTTGAAAGCGCTTGAGGGCTATTGCAACAAAATCGAAGAATTTTTACCCGGACAGTATTTCTACAGTTGTGACAGTCAACCCACACAATGGTATCATCGGGACTGGATGGAATATGACAATGTGAAGGACAATACCTCCAACGTTGAAACGCTTCGTAAAGCTCTCGAAGATGCCGTAGAACGTCAGCTGATGTCCGACGTACCCTACGGAGTCCTCCTTTCCGGAGGATTGGACAGCTCTATCATTTCCGCTGTTGCAAAAAAATTTGCTGCACGACGCATCGAAAGTGGCAACAAAGAAGAAGCTTGGTGGCCTCGCCTTCATTCGTTTGCTATTGGACTTGAAGGATCACCCGACTTGGCTGCTGCGCGCAAGGTGGCCGAACACATCGGTTCCATTCATCACGAAATTCATTACACCGTACAGGAAGGGCTCGACGCTATTCGCGATGTCATTTACCACATCGAAACCTACGATGTTACCACCGTACGGGCCAGCACTCCCATGTATCTGTTGGCACGTTATATCAAATCGATGGGCGTAAAAATGGTACTTTCAGGCGAAGGCGCCGACGAAATTTTTGGAGGCTATCTCTACTTTCACAAAGCGCCAAATGCACGAGAGTTTCACGAAGAAACAGTGCGTAAACTCGGCAAGCTGCATCTCTACGATTGTCTGCGTGCCAACAAGTCGCTTGCAGCATGGGGTGTGGAAGGACGCGTACCTTTTCTCGACAAGGAATTTCTGGATGTTGCCATGCGCCTCAACCCTCGCGATAAGATGGCATGCAACGGCAAAATAGAGAAACATATTCTACGTGAAGCTTTTCAGGATTATCTGCCCAAAGAAATTGCCTGGCGACAAAAAGAACAATTTTCCGATGGAGTCGGCTATAGCTGGATCGATTCTCTCAAAGCTATAGCCAACGAGAAAGTTTCGGACGAACAAATGGAAAACGTACAATATCGTTTTCCCATCAATCCGCCAATGACCAAAGAGGAATACGTGTATCGTTCCATCTATAGCGAACTCTTCCCCTCGGACAGTGCGGCACGATGCGTCCCTTCAGAAGCCTCCGTTGCATGCAGCACATCTGTTGCCCTCGAATGGGATGCTGCTTTCAAAAATAATGCTGACCCCTCGGGCCGTTCCGTAAAAGATGTACATATCGACGGTTTTTAGTAACTTTGCAGCAAAATCTGCACATTTATGAAACAAAATCCCGACAACACAAAATATATCTTTATCACAGGAGGAGTCGTTTCTTCCCTCGGTAAAGGCATTATCGCCGCTTCACTCGGCAAATTACTTCAGGCGAGAGGCTTCAGAGTAACTAATCAGAAACTCGATCCATACATCAATGTCGATCCGGGCACACTCAATCCCTACGAACACGGCGAATGCTATGTAACGGTTGACGGACAGGAAACTGACCTCGACTTGGGACACTACGAAAGATTTTTAGGGGTTGAGACACATCGAGCCAATAATATTACGACAGGGCGCATCTATCAAAACGTAATTAATAAGGAACGTCATGGCGATTATTTGGGCAAAACCGTACAGATCATCCCCCACATCACCGACGAAATCAAATGCAACATCAATTTGCTGGGCAATACCGGCAATTTTGATTTTGTGATTACCGAAATCGGAGGTACGGTAGGCGACATCGAATCGTTGCCCTATATCGAAAGTGTGCGTCAGCTTAAATGGGAAAAAGGAAAAAATTGCCTGATCATCCATTTAACCTATGTCCCATTCATTGCCGCCGCAAAGGAGTTGAAGACGAAACCTACACAACACTCCGTAAAAGCACTTCAGGAGCAAGGAGTACAACCCGATATTCTGGTGCTTCGCACCGAATACAACATTTCTGCCGAAATGCGCAAAAAAGTAGCCTTGTTTTGTAACATCGAACCCGAAGCGGTTCTGCAATCCATTGATGCTTCTACGATCTATCGTGTCCCGCTGAACATGCAGGCCGAAAAACTCGATGAGGTCGTATTGTCGAAAATGGGATTCGATTTGCGACAAGTTCCGCAAGCCGATATGAACGACTGGACTTCCTTTGTCGAAAAGCTGGAAAATGCCACCGACGAAGTTACAATCGGGCTTGTGGGCAAATACGTTCAGCTGCAGGATGCCTATCTCTCGATAACGGAATCGCTTACACACGCGGGAGCTTACAACAACCGCAAGGTAAAAATAGTGAAGGTTCTTTCGGATAACATTACGAACGAAAATGTGGAGAAGAAACTGCAAAAAATGGATGGCATCGTCATTGCTCCCGGCTTTGGCTCACGGGGAATCGAAGGCAAGCTGGTAGCTCTGAAATATGCTCGCGAACGCGATATTCCCTGCTTTGGCATCTGCATGGGCATGCAAGCCATGTCCATCGAGTTTGCACGCAATGTATTAGGCTACGCTAACGCCAACACCACCGAAATCGATCCCAACACGCCTCATAAAGTGGTAGATATGATGGAAGATCAGAAACATGTGCTCAACCTGGGTGGCAGCATGCGGCTTGGCGCCTATCCCTGCAAGCTAAAAAAGGAAAGCAAAGCTTTTCAAATCTATCAAAAAGAAGAAATCCGAGAACGCCATCGTCATCGCTTCGAATTTAACAATGCCTACAGAGCAGACTTCGAAAAGGCAGGAATGCTTTGTAGTGGCATTAACGAGGAATCCGATCTGGTAGAAATCATCGAACTTTCGGACCACAAATGGTACATTGGCGTGCAATTTCACCCCGAATATAGCAGTACGGTCATTCATCCTCACCCTTTATTTGTGAGTTTTGTGCGTGCAGCCATCGAAAACAGAATGAGCAAAGGAGAACACCCGAAATAAATCAAAACAATAGGATGCCATGATCGCATGGACTTGATTCGAACCAAGTACGACGCAAATACGGCGCAAATACGACCATAGTCTTTCTTGTGAATTCATATGCAAAAATCTACGAGCGTTTGAATTTTTCAATTTATTTCAAAAACACATTCTCACGATTGCACGTATGTTTTTGATGCGATTCAGATTCAATAAATTGTCAACCTTTGCATCCGGATCCGCATTACTTTTCAAGTAACCTATCGAAGGGAAAACATCAGCACATTTAAATGAAAAAATATTTAATCTTTCACGAAAAACTATAATATTTCCAACTAAATATATCGTGAACGATATATTTACATTATATTTGTATCGCGAACGATACATTAAAAACGTAAAAAACAAAATTTATATGGAATCGAAATTTTATGATATGAAAGCAATCTCATTGCAAGGCAAAGAGATTGGAATGGACAGCTACAAAGGGAAAGTTGTGCTGATAGTAAACACAGCCAGCAAATGCGGCCTAACGCCACAGTATGAGGGTCTCGAAAAACTTTATAGAGAATACAAGGACAGAGGATTGGTAATACTGGGCTTTCCGTGCAACCAGTTCGGCCATCAAGAACCCGGAACAGAAAAAGAAATTAGCGAAGGATGTTTAGTCAACTATGGCGTCACTTTTCCTATGTTCTCGAAAATAGAAGTAAACGGCAACAATGCGCATCCCATTTTCAAATATCTGAAAAAAGAACTAAAAGGATTCCCTAACAGCAACATAAAATGGAATTTCACAAAATTCTTAATAGACAGAAACGGGAAACCCGTCAAACGATTTGCACCTTTCGTGAAACCTGAAGAAATCAGGAAACATATCGAGAAACTGTTATAATTATCCATAACGGAATAGAATATTCTTATATTTGCAAAATGTATGAACAACTAAAACTTGAAAATCAGATCTGCTTCCCTTTTTATGCGGCTTCGAGACTCATCATCAGGGCCTATCAGAAGGATTTGGACACTTTGGGAATCACCTATCCGCAATATTTGGTGTTGATGGTATTATGGGAAGAAGAAAATTTATCGGTAATTAAAATTGGCGAAAAACTTATCCTCAACACCAATACCATAACCCCGCTGTTGAAGAGAATGGAACAACAAGGGTTGATCATACGCTCACCATCCTCGAAAGACCAACGAAAAATGATGATCGGATTATCGGAAAAGGGAAAAGCTATGCAAAAGGAAGCTGCGCAAATACCGTACAATTTACTAAAAAGATTACACATCGATCAAGACGAAGAGAAAATAGAGGAGTTAAAACGATTGAAATATCAAATAAAGGATCTGATGGAATTATTGAAAACTGAAGGCCAAGTTCAGCCATAAATTTTTGAAAGTAATTAAAGCAGAATAAAACTCGACAATGGAAGAGAAAATTAAACGATTAGCGATCGAGGCCCAACGTACCGAAATAACCGAGCACTACATTTATTACAAACTTGCTCAAAATTGTAAAGATACCGATAATGCGAAAATATTACGCAAAATAGGCGATCAGGAGAAGGGTCACTACAATTTCTGGAAGGCCAAAACCGGAATAGACGTCGGTCCCGACAAAAAACGAATCTGGATGACGACATTTCTGGTAAAAATATTGGGTTTGTCGTTCGTGCTGAAACAAATGGAAAAACGAGAAGGAACCGGTTCGAAGCTTTATGACACTTTGTCGGAATTTTATCCGGAAACTAAACTTTTTTCGGAAGAAGAAAAAAGCCACGAACAACAAGTCTTGAGTATGCTCAACGAGGAACGGCTGCAGTATGTCGGTTCGATGGTATTGGGACTAAACGATGCGCTGGTTGAACTTACCGGCTCGCTTGCAGGATTTACGCTAGCCCTCGGAAGTACAAAAATCATCTCGTTGGCAGGACTTGTAACCGGAATTTCAGCGGCACTCTCTATGGCTGCCTCCGATTATCTTTCGTCAAAAGCAAAAGGAGATGTTACTGCACGTAAATCGGCTGTTTATACCGGAGTAGCATATCTCATTACCGTAATACTGCTGATCTTACCCTTTTTACTGTTGACTAATAAACTACAGGCTTTGGCAATAACAATTGCGACGGTGGTACTCATCATTTATCTGTTCAATTACTACATCGCCACAGCGAAAGATTTAGATTTTAAATCTCGCTTTTGGGAAATGACATCAATCAGTCTGGGTGTTGCCGCCTTTTCTTTCGTAATCGGATTTCTACTCAAAAATGCACTCGGAATAGATGTATAATAGATGCATAATCGAAATATACCCCTTCCTGTTTTGTTGTCGGGAAAGTCTAACATTTTCCCTTTTGAAGTGGGAACATACTATTGAAAAAAGAAATGACTACTTCCGTCTTCGCTCTCGCAATTTCTGTCTTTTTCTCAAGACAAAAAACAAGAGCACACATACCATCAACGAAGTTACGATGACAAAATAAAACTCCTCCATTTTCCCCGACTGACTGTAACGAGGATAGCTGATGATAGCCATAGTGGCGATATAAATAAAAATAATTAGAGGTACAACCAGAAATAATTTGCTGCGAACACTCTGCTTCATAAGTTTTTAAGATAAAAAACGAAGGCTTTTGTTGTGACATTTCCGGTGATTAAAAAATCACCGGAAATGAAAAGAAATTTTATTTGCGATAAACCGATAAAAATCTACCCTATTTCCTCGAGAACAGAAATCAAATAATCATACGTGTTTGAAACACTTTCTATCTCCACATATTCGTCGGGAGAATGAGCTCCGATGATAGTCGGTCCAAAGGAAACGATATCGAGCGGATGATCTACATTCGATTGAATGATTCCACACTCCAATCCTGCATGAACGACAACAACCGATGGCCGTTTCCCGAATTTGTCCATATACACCTTTTCCATTGTAAGCAGCAACTCCGATGAAGCATTAGGCTGCCAGCCCGGATATGCACCATCGAATTCCACTTTGGCTCCGGCCAACAGGAAAACGCTCTCGACGGACGAGCAAACCCATTCCTTGCGACTTTCGGAAGAACTGCGAACAAGCAGTTTGACTTCGATTTTACCTTTCGACGATTCAACAATGGCCAGATTAAGCGAACTTTCCACCACACCCGGAAAATCAGCCAACATGCTGATTACGCCGTTGGGGCAACCTTCGACAGCATTGATGAGATCATCCTGAATTTCGGAAGGAATTAATGATTTTGGCAATTCGGTTTTTTCGGCTTCAAACGTAATTCCTTGTTCGATACCGGCAAACTCTTCGTTGAACAAATCTTCGTATTCCTGCACCAAATCCATCAAATCGTCGGATAATTGTTCGGGAATAGTGATAATAGCAAATGATTCGCGTGGAATAGCGTTTCGGAGCGTTCCGCCTTGAATGCCGGCCAAACGAGCTTCGTAGTTGCGAACAATATCTTTCAAGAAACGATTCATCAGCTTGTTGGCATTAGCTCGGCCCAAGTGAATTTGCGTACCGGAATGTCCGCCTTTCAACCCGCGAAGACTAATCTTAAAAGCTACGTCACCTTTATCTATTTCGACATCTTCCTTGTAGCGGAATGTTACGTTGACATCGGTTCCTCCGGCGCATCCAACGCACAATTCTCCTTCTTCTTCCGTGTCGAGATTGAGCATAAGCGTACCTTTCAACACCCCCTTTTGCAAACCGAAAGCACCATTCATTCCCACTTCTTCGTCAACCGTAAAAAGAGCTTCAATAGCAGGATGGTTCAACGTATTATCTTCAAGAACAGCCATCATCATTGCCACACCGATGCCGTTATCGGCTCCCAAAGTTGTGGAACGCGCTTTTACTTTATCACCATCTACATACGTTTCGATCGGATCTTTGGTAAAGTCATGCTTGATATCCGAATTTTTTTGTGGAACCATATCGAGATGCGACTGCAAAATCACGGTTTGTTTCGATTCGAAACCTTTGGCTGCAGGTTTGCGGATAAGCACATTGCCAACTTTATCCTGTTCAGTTTCCAGATCGAGAGATTTGCCAAAATCGGCAATGAATTGGGTAACCTCTTTCATATGACCGGTAGGTCGGGGAATTTGGGTGAGTTCATAAAAATGAGCCCAAACACGTTGCGGTTTCAGATTTAAAATTTCTGCATTAGCCATAATTGTATTATTTTGATAAATTTATAGATTCATAATTTTCTGAAGATTCAGGAACTTGTCGAACATCGCGTTTGACATACGGCAATGCCAAAATTGCCAGCGCGCCAAACACGATAATCCATATCGATTGAATGGTGAAAACCGCTCCGGCAAAAGCACTTGCCTGATTATACGCTACACCCAATATCACGAGCGACGAAATTGCCATGAAATGCCAAGGGCCCATTCCGCCTTGGGTAGGGATTAAAATCCCCACATTACACATCGAAAATACAACCAGTCCCGCAATCGGACCAAGATTTTTGGTGAAATCGAAAGCATAGAAGCACACATAGAAGAACAGATAAAAACATATCCATCCAAGTATGGTGTAGAGTAGGATTTGCTTTTTCTCTTTCATGCGAACAATAATTTTCATATCCTGCAAAATTTCGTTCAGAAATTTGTAAATTTTCCGAACCGGACGCGTATTTTTAAAAACCGTGAACATAAGCACCAATCCAATTATAATAACAACAATTGCCACATACAACCACGGGGAATTCAGTAACCGAATAATTTGATTGCCATAATCGGGATTTTCGTGAAAATAGGAAATAAAAAAATCGATATACAAAATGACACTCAAAAGCACCAAAAAGGCCGATGTCACAAAATCGACCATTTTATCCACCAAAAACGTTTCGAGCGTTTTGGAGAATGGTATTTTTTCGTATCTGGAGACGGCAGCACACCGCCAGATATCGCCTCCACGAGGAATCAAAAAATTGACCGCATAATTACCCAACATTGCCAATACCAACCTCACTTTATTAGGCTGATATCCGAGAGAATTTAGAAAAACGCCCCAGCGTAGCGAGCGAAAAATATGCCCGAAAAGGCCAAAAACAAGCGAAAAGAGAATGACCGACAAGTTCGATTCTCTTACAATCGACATTAATTCATTAAAATCTGTTTTGCGATAAAGCAACCAGATAATAGCCATTCCTAATGCCAACGATATGGCTATCTTCAAAAAGTTCTGAAGCGATTTCGTCATAAAATTATTTAGATATTCCTGTTCCCAATATCAAGAAACAAAATAATATTGAGCAGACATTCTTTTTTCAACATTAGCTTGCATAGGAATGAAAACAAACTATCTGCTTTTTTAAATGAGGTTTAGGCAGTTTTTTTAATAAAATCGCTACCTTTGCGGCCATAAAGATACGGATTATTCATCAAATAACGAATGGATTGGGTAAAACCGAAAAAAAATCTCGGGCAGCACTTTCTGAAAGATGCTGAAGTTGCACGCCGAATAGCTGCAACACTCGACGAATTTCCCCTGCTTCCGGTGATGGAAGTGGGACCGGGAACAGGTATGCTTACCCAATTTCTGATCGAGAAAGGACGTGATCTGACGGTCGTTGAAATCGATCGCGAATCCATAGCCTATCTGCACCAACATTTCCCTTCGTTAAAGGAACGAATCGTCGAAGCCGATTTTCTTAAACTCGATTTTACGAAATTTTACGGCGATCGTTCGTTCTGCATCATCGGAAACTATCCTTACAACATTTCTTCTCAAATATTTTTCAAGGTTTTGGACAACAAAAATAGGATTCCTTGTTGTTCAGGAATGATACAGAAAGAAGTGGCCGAACGCATGACAGCTTCGCCGGGCAACAAAACTTACGGCATTTTAAGCGTTTTGCTTCAGGCGTGGTACGACATCGAATATCTTTTTACGGTTGACGAAAATGCCTTTATTCCTCCACCTAAAGTCAAATCGGCTGTAGTCAGGCTCACTCGAAACAAGCGACGAAAACTCGACTGCGACGAAAAGCTGTTCAAATTGGTAGTAAAGACGAGTTTCAATCAGCGGCGCAAAATGCTGCGCAACTCCATCAAATCATTGCTGCCCGAAGAAACACCTTTACCCGACCACCCGATGCTCGACATGCGTCCCGAACAACTTTCGATAACTCAATTCGAAACGCTCACCAACCTCTTGACACCTTTGGTAAAGGATGTTTTCTCCACAGAGAAAAAGAACTGATTTATTCACCGATTAAAAACTGATTGACATGGCCGAAATCAAACTCTTTTATCAGAAGGACGGCATTATCAGGTTAAGTCGAAGCCTTGATTTTTTAAAATCCAATCCAATCCAAAACTTCCTCTGGATCGATCTTATGGACGTGGATGAAGAAATTGAAAACGAACTCGAAGATTTCCTCAAGATTTATATTCAGGAAGAAGAAGAAATGATTGAAATAGAGATGTCGTCTCGGTATATTGAAACCGCTGATACACTGGTCGTCAATTCCAATTTTTTGCTGTCGAATTTTGAAGTAGATCCGGTATCTTTCATCCTCAAAAATAATATTCTGGTTACCGTACGCAGTCAGGAACTTATTTCGTTCCACGAAACGGTAAAAAAAATATCGGCCAACCCCAAAAACTACAAAACCGGAGCCGATGTTCTTGTCGCATTATTCGAAACTCGCGTGGAATTCGACGCCGATATGATTGAGGACATGACTCAAAAAATTACTCAGCTCAGTAACAGTCTCAGTCTGCAAGAAGCTGATGAAGATTTGCTGTCGGAAATCAAAAACCTGCAGGAAAAAACGATGATGTTGCGCGAAAACATTATCGATAAACAGCGCACCGTTTCGAGCATGCTACGCAGCGACTTCATTTCACAGGAACTGCAACCCAAACTGTCGATGATTATCAAGGATATAAATTCGCTGGTAGAACACATCAAATTCAGTTTTGACCGACTGGACTACTTACAGGATACCTTTTTGGGTTATGTAAATATCGATCAAAACAAAATCATCAAAATTTTCACTATCGTATCGGTTATTTTTATGCCTCCAACGCTCATTGCAAGCATTTATGGAATGAATTTTCGCTTTATGCCTGAATTGGACGAAAAATGGGGATATCCGGCTGCAATCGGATTAATGGTATTATCCGTAGCCATCATCTTATATTACTTCCGAAAAAGGAAATGGCTGTAATCGGATCTACTCCAGCATAAAGTTGATTTGAGGAGCCTTTTCGGGAAACAATGAACGAAAAGGTTCTTCCGTTTGTGAAGTGTGGTATCCAAGCAGCAACTGCGACAGTTGACGGATATCCAATGAATGCTCTGTGGTTTGATTATTATGATCAGATTCAACCAATCCGTTTCGGAAACTGAAGTTTGATCGGTTTTTAGGTATTTCTGCGTCTGACAAGAAAAAAGAAAACGTTTTTTCGGGATAACGTCGGGCAAAAACGGTCAAAAGTTTTTCGACATCGATGATTCTCGACATTCCTGTCAGATTCGTTTTCGGAGGGAAATCGAAAAGTTTGGCTTCGTCCATAATTGCCCGAAAATCGTCGAACGTTTTCTGCACAGTCATGTCCTGCACGCGAAAATAGTTGTCGAACTCACGATAAGCAGCAGGCAAATTATCCGGATATTTCTCCCATAGTTGTCTGAGCGAAAAGATTTCTTTGTTCCCCGCATCAAAAGTTTGAGCAAAACCAAATTTCTCGTAAAATTCCAACAACCACTTCTCTTGAGGAACAAGCACGGCAAGCGGAATCTGTCGTTGCTGAAGCACCTCGAATGCTTTTCGGATGAGAGCTGCCATAAATCCCTTTTTTCGTGCTTCGGGCAACGTGCACAATCCCGAAAAATAAGCAATCGGAATTTCAGTCTGATGGAATGTGAAAATATACGGAAGCATTTGCAACGAAGCCACAGCCTGATTGTCATCAAAATAGACGAGTGTGTTTTCGTTGCGGTATTTTTCGCGGAAATAAATTTCCAAATACTCGTCGCTGTCGCCAAAGCAGGTTTTCCACATTTTCCTAACGAGCGATCTCGTATGTTCCGTTGCAAACGTTATCATAAGCTACTGCTCTTTTTCGCGAGCCACAAATTTTTCGAGCAAAATATCGGGTTGGTATGACAATTTGGCTTTTCGAAGCGACTCTATGCCCATATCTTCTTCACGGTTGATGTAGGTAAATTCTGCCGCTTCGTGAAGGACAAATTGCTGATTGATGATGGCGTAAGCACCATGAACATTCTCAGTCATGGCTTTTTCTACATGTACGATGAAAGTATCCTGCGTCAAAGGTTCGCCCAGCGAAAACGCAACCATCCGCCCTTCAACACAAATCACTCCGCCGCGAAGTCCGAAATATTCGAAATTTTCGAGCATCAGTTTAGTGGCAATGTTATCGTAAACCAGTGAAGGATCTTTGTCCTCTGCATTGTCAATCATCCATTGCTGCAACATACGGTGACATTCTTTCACAAGATCGGGATTGTTCGTCAGCGACTTGTACGACCAATTGTTTTCTTTCGTGAATCGGTTGATATGATTGCGTTTGCTCTGCAACTTTTTCCCTTTCAGATGGATCAATTTTTCAGACGTGTAAATATAATCCGAAACGCTTCGATTGAGATTGAAGGTGAATCTGTCCGGCTCGACGGCCTGCAATTCGCTGCACATTTGCTGCGTGAGTCCTCTTATTTGAAACCTTGTACCCAATTTCTCCGAATCTTGTTTCAGCAGATTGACAACCTCTTTCAAATCGCCTTTGCCGATGGGCAACAGATACGAATTGCCATCGACATTGTCTCGAAACCTGATCAGAAGCCATTCGGGGGTGGTTGTAAACTCGGTTTTAAATTTCTCCTGCCAGCAATATAAATTACAAAAGCACAAATCGGATGAACGGTAATTATTTCCCTTCAGATAGGAATCGATAAGTTGTTTATCGGAAAGCTCAATCTTTCGAAATGCTAACATGTATTCGTTTTGATGATTGTTTACTAAAAACAACAACCATGTCATGAAATTGTTTACTAGGAATAGATTTGAAATGTATAGTTATTATGTATCACCATTTCATTTACCTTTTAATTTAAAGAAAACTTATTCCTTGGTATTAAACAAAGAGTCATAGCTATCTAATTTTTGGGTGACCTACAAGTCAAATTGATAAATCCAAACGGATTCGGTTAAATCCTTACCACAATATCGCAGCACTTCACCACCTCCACATGATGCGTAACAAAAATCACGATTCTGTCCCCGATACCCTGCTTCAGGTGATGCAGGAAATTCTTTTCTGTTTCGATATCCAAAGCCGAAGTTGCTTCATCCAACAAAAGAATTTTTCCCGGCCTAAGTAACGAACGGGCGATAGCTATGCGTTGTGCTTGACCTTCGGATAAACTTGATCCATTTTCGCTCAAATAGGCATCCAACTCATCGGGAAAATCGAAAACAAATGATGCGGAAGCAGCCATCAATGCCTCTCGCAGCATTCCGTCATCGGCCTTTTCATTCCCAATCAATAAATTATCGCGAATTGTCCCACTGAAAAGCAAATTGCGTTGCGGAACATAAACGAAATTGGGGCGTGTAACTTCAGAAACTTCAAGCAGTTGGGTTTCGTTTCCAACAAGAATCGACCCTTTGTCCGGTTTCAATAAGCCGAGCAGCAAACGCAAAAGAGTTGTTTTTCCTGCCCCGGTTTTACCTACCACAGCAACCATTGTTCCCGGAGCAACATCTAAAGAGAAATTTTGCAGAACAGCAGGATAATCAGATGAATATGCATAGGAAAGATTTTCTATCGTTAGCCTCAAAGCACCCGGCGAAAAAATCTTGTCCTCATGATTTTCCAATTCAAACTTCATCAATTCGTGTAACCGATCGTAAGCTGCTTTTGCCGCAATTATTCCGGGCAGCAGGCGTATCAAATCGTAGACAGGACGCTGTATGCGCGAAACCAATTGCAAGTATGCAGTAACCGTACCAAAAGTAATTGTTTTTTTCGCCAGTCCGTATGCACTCCACAGAAATGCCGCAATATACCCTCCGTTAAATGCCACACTCATTAATGTGTTGGCCAATACAGATACGTTTGTTTTTTTGCTTACGCTCTGTTCCAGATCATTTTGCAGCGTTTTCAATTTGGCAAGACGGTCATCCTGCTTTTCAAAAGTACGTATCACCAATTGATTCAGCAAACTTTCCTCGATCCATTCCGTAATACGGCTTTCTCCTTTTTTTACTTCATGCGAATACTTCCGCATCTTATGGTAGTAAACCCTTCCGAACAAGGCAATCAGCGGCATTGCAACTCCCAGAATTATGGCCAGTACAGGATCTAAAACAAACAATAAAACCACTGCACCGATAAATTGGACCAATGCGGAAATTGTCAACGGAAAAGCCGTAACAAGCACATTTACCACGTCGTCCGTATCCCGAATAATACGGGTAAGCATATCTCCACTATGCAATGTGGGTAATTCTTTCCACCTTGTATAAAGAATATGCGAAAAAACAGTATGTCTGATGGTATTTCCCAACCGGACTTCGGTGATGTTCCGCAAACGAACATCCAACATCCGTAACATAATCTGTGTTGCGATCAATAAAATAAGAAAAACGGCATATTGTAGCAATACGCCTGTTCGTGCACCTGTGGCTATGTCGATGATGATTTTCGAAAACCACACAAAGAGCAATGACAATCCCACTTCGGCAATGCCTATCAACACAATTGCCGTTAAATGCCAACGAAAACCTTTGACAATATGCCGCAAAAACTTCAGCATCGAAAATCCTTTAATGTCAATTTCAATCGCGTAGAAAATTTGTAAATGGGCATGGTAAAAATATAGGACGGCGCTATGGAAGCATATACCCAACTTCTTTGTACGGCATGTCTGAAAGAAAACCACCTACCACTCCATTTTCCTGCAGGACGTTTTTTGCCGGAATGATAAAATCCGAAATGACCCCCATCCAAAATATCGTTCATCACCAAATCGGAATAAGGCGTATATTCTCCCAACTCGAAAGGAAAAATTTCGGGTGGCATTTCCAAATATTTCACGGTGGCATGTGCAAAAACACGCATCGGACGAAGCAGATGAAATTCCAGAGCTGTTTCCGTAAACTTTTTTTTGTCGATTTCGGCATGGCGGGCAGAAAGATACAACACCCAGTCGCATATCTGGCGCATGCCTACTCCAAAATAAACAAAATGATGAAAAAGATGTATAAAAAGGTATAAAGCATTGAATTCTATAGGTAGAACACGTATAGGCGTTTCGTTTATACGGATGATTTCAAAATTTTCCTTATCCGTTATCTCCTTTACTTTCCGTTGCAGCTTTTTGTCGATTTTTTTAAGGTGAACCACCTCAACAGTCTTGTGATTTTCAATATGAACTGCACCCCGGTTGTATCCTTGATGCTTTATGCTTTCCTCTTCCAAAGGATATCTTTTTTCGATAACCTGTTTTTTTGCCCGCTCATAATCGCCTTGCCGGTAAAAATACAGGTCCAGATCACCCGGAGTGCGATGCAGAGGGTTGGGATAATAAAGCGCATTCCCTTGTCCTTTCAACAATACGAAAGGCAAATCGGCCGCTTCGTGCTCATGAACAATTTCCGTTAAAACCCGGTTCAACTCCCTGTTTGCTGCTTCTATTTTTTCGGCATGCAACAAAAGCAAAACAGCTAATGAACGGGGCGGAGCATATACCTCCGGAAGTTTGGCCACGCCGTCGGCAATCAGGGCATTCACTCGTTGAATGCCCGCATAACGCACCAATAAACTCCAGGTTTCCTCGCTTACATTCTCAAATAGGGATTCCTTTACCGGTCGGTTCCGAATAGCCGAAACCAACAGTTCCAGAAAAAGTGGATAAATGTCCGACCTGTTCATGCAACTACGCCTGCCCGGCACAATTTTTCAGCTAATGCTTCGGCATCGACGGATGCCTGTCCGTAATCGATTTCGTATTTTTCCACAAGCAGTGCAGCCCATTGGTCAACGGTAAATTCTTCGTTTGCCGTTTGCTGCAACAGAAAGGCAGCAGACCCGTTCATGCTCACTACTCGCGTATAATCCGCATTTTTGCCGTCATTAAGGATTAATAAATATTCATCCCCTATCTTTCTTATGCTGATATTTTTCTTTATTTTCATCGTTTTTCTGCGGTTAATGTCTCAAGTTCTATTCCCGTTTTTCGACTCCAACGCCTGTCCAATCCCAACAATAGCCGGCGTAAAAAAACGCCGGAAGGCCATAACCAACCTTGCCATTTCCATCGAATACTCCCTTTAGTAATCATTTTACCGTTGTGGACAACTGCCGTTGCCTGAGCTACAACATCTTGGAATCGACAAACTTCAAGGGTAGCAAGGTTTCCGTCACCACGTAAAACAAGACCCTCTTTTTCGACCTTTTCGATGCGGTGAACAACAAAACGACCGTCACTCAACCGTACCAAAACGATATTTCCTTTTTTTAAATCCTCACTCTCGAGTTTTTCCAGTATAATTTTGTCACACCCGTTTCGGATGAAAGGTCTCATGCTCTCACCTTTAGCTTTGATGATTACCTTTTCTCCTGCAGCAACTCGATCGGCAATTTCATCAAAAAAAATGTCGTTGCGTACGATTTTCGTTTTTTCCTTCATCTTTCACAAAAAGAGCAACGATTCTGTCAAACTTACTGCTTCACGGTCGGGACGACAATCGAGTCTGTAAACCGGTACATGTTCAAGTATTGCGGCAAGGGTAGCGAAAACGGCATTTTTATGATGAACATCCGAGCGCATCATACTGCTTGAGGCAAACAACGTGAAAAAGGCTTCCTTCGCGCTCAATTTCGTGAGGCGGTTTTCCGGAGATTGATGAAGCAAAACAAAAGCGGCCACGCGGGCTTTTTCGTTCCGATAGCACGGCGTTTTGCCGCTCCACGGTGTGCCGTAAACTGTCACCTCGTCTCTTTCGTTTACACGCACCACCGGCTCATCGTCGTTCAGCAGCGAACAACCGGGTACATATTGTTGCCAAAGACGGCTGTGCGTACTTTTCCCTGTACCGCTTTTCCCCAAAAAAAGCAACGCTCTCCCCTCTTTTTCGATTACCGAAGCATGCAGCTTCAACGTGGAAAACAGTGCCGAAGCCATTCCGAAACTCACAATGAGAAAATTGTTCAAAAATTCGTTTTCGGTCTCCCCCTTCAACGTCACATCCGTCACCGGCAATTTCCAACCTTTGTCGGCATGAAGTAAACGGCAGTTATCGTTCTTACGCATTCGGATAAGCTGTTCACCCTCAACGTTGCGATATACCTCATAGCGAATGCCGTTCCATCGGAAATCGTCTGCAATCGTCATGTCTTTCATAACGTAAACCGATTCGTTGCACGATAAGCAGAACAGCAGATTCTCCCCGCCTTTGCACGTCGCCTCTTCGTTTTTTACCCGGAAGGGAGCAAAATTGGGCAACAAACGTTCCGTTTTTTTCGCATCGTCCGATTCAACGGCAATCAAAAAACCCGCAATACGATAATAAACCCGCTGTTTCACCGATATGGATACGCTTTTTTTTCGAAATTCATTTATGTATATTTCTTCCTTCAGAATGCGAAATCAGGCGGATGTTTTCACCCTCACAATTTTCACACTCCCGGCATTGTCGGTGTATACTACATAAAAAATTCCGTAAACATTAGCTACTGCCGGCTTCGTTCCCGATTTTATGGTTATTTCGGAATACGTATTTTCATACGTATCGTATTTTGTAAAAAGAGTTGAACCGACATAGCCGCTCACTACCGTATGAGAAGCATTGACCGACAACGAAGTGGGGGTAACACCCGTAGTAGCAATATCCGAAGAGTTGGTAAAGTTGATGGTCGTTCCGCTTGTCTGCAAAACAGCGGTCTTGTTCACATTATTATCTTTAAAAAGAGCCACCACATCGGTGCCATTAAAGGCTATATCATATACATCATGAGTGTCCCCTGATGTTCCGGCTGTTCCGCCACTTGCGCTAGTTGATGATTTTATGACAACGGAATAAGAATGATCTGTAAACCCTATTCCTCCATAAAATGAGTGCGCCCAAGTGATTATACTAAATTGATCGTCTCCATCTAATGCAATGTAGGAATGTTTATCATAATAAGCAGCCGATTTTGATCCACTCGAATAGTAATAATATCCATTAAAGAATAAAGTTTTCACAAATGTTCCCGAGCTGTTTTCTGCATACATAATATCTCTGTATCCATCTCCATCTCCGTTACTATCTGTATAACTGATGTCGGCATACCCTTCTGCATCGACGGAAATATCGGGCCTGGAACAAGTTCCTCCATAGTTGGAAGTAATATTTTCTGTATTCCAGTTTGTGCCATCGGAAGTTGTACGGTAAATAATTTGCCCGCCGGAGGTATAGACCACATGAGGATGATTGCCGCCATCGATGGCTATTCGAGCTTCTGTTCCTTCACCCAACAAAGTTTCGCCGGTCCATGTGCCGTCAAATTTTGCGGCATTATAGTAAACAGATCCCGATTTGGAATAAACGATTCCAATGAAATCGGTCCCTTCTGCAGCATGCATGATATCTCCTGTAAGGGACAAATCTTCCATCATCGAACGGGGTGAAAAAGCATCGTCTGCAAACTTCAGCAATGTACCATCCCATACTGCATAGAAGTAGTAACTCTTTCCGGAGGAAGCATCTCGAGAGGGTCTGCTATTGGAGCTTTGGGCAAGGATTGCATCACTACTGTTCAATACTTCCAACCTCAATGAAGGAACATCAGAAACGGGCGGGTACCAGCCCCAAAATTGTTTTTCTTCCCCTGCCGGCAAATTAATGGGTGAAGACAAATTGAAGGCCATATAATTGTTAGATACAGGTCCCGAAACAAACGTTCCCGATACAAGATTATATTGAACTCCGCCATTCTCGTCTCCATACAACCATTGCCCTGTGTCAGCTATAATTTTTATTTTGGAGATGCCATCCCAGGATGAAGCTGATGTGTTTTTTAAACGTACCGAAAAAAGAGAACCGAGGTGCGAAAATGTAACGGATATTGAAGGATTATTGACATCGATACCTGTTTGGCTAAACTTGAGCATTACGTGTTTTTGGTTTTGCACACCCGTCAAGTCTCCGGCCAATGATAGTCCCGTAGGAAGAATGGCAATCGTCGGGTCAGTGTCGGATAAACCTCCTCCACCATACATTCCGTATAAATCGAATGTTCCGGTTGTTATTTCTGTCGGAATAGTAATATCGAACGTAGCCCGTTTCCCATCGACAGAAATATCACTTACCGCAACCGTTTGTTTCACCTTTGTGCTGCCCTGTACAAAGCAGAGTTGAAGTTGATCACTGGCTTGCCAGGTAAGTTTGATGTTTTTCCCATCGGGCGTAAGAGCAATTCGGGTTTCTGCGCCCGTAGCCGGTGCAGTTTCCGATCCCTCATCGGGCATGGATGCCGTAAGAGTGATGGTGCGCCCCTTCCCCGTCTGTTGCTCTTCGACGATTTCTTTATTGTCAGCGCAACCTGCGATTAAAGCGGTCAGCACTACGGATAAAATTAGTATTTTCTTCATAATTATTCTGTTATTAAAATGATAAAACTCACTATTTAAATCGAAATTTACCAATCACCTCCATCAAAATCAGGTGGTGTTCCACTTCCTCCGAGGATGTTTTGCTCGGTTTCGATATCCGTTACTTCAATGGCGGGAGCTTCATAGAGCTCAACCGTTTTGGGAAATTCTTGACTGTTCTCCATAACCGTTTAATTTTTAATGGGTTTAAAATAGAATTTGTATTTGTCTTCTGTAATTGTTTTAAGTTTTAATGAAGAATAAATTATCGTACGAACAAACAATGATGAATACTTGGCAATCGGAAAAAAATTCTCACAATAAAATATATATATCAGCATCTTTCTGCGTTCCAAATACGTTCAATCAATTCAATTTTGGATGTAAAAGTATGAAATCAGAAAATGGAGAATGTCTCAAATCGTAAATTCATTTTCTCAAATCGTAAATTCTTACTTAAAGATGATGAAATTTCAGAGTATCTAACAAGTTTCGAAAACTGTTAGATACTCGTTTCCTTACATCGGCTTTTATCTTCAAAATAAATTATTAATTTATGAAATTTAATATCAATATTTATTTAATATTACATTTATTTTGATTCGTAAATATGTTTACGTTCATTTACATTTAGATATAGTCGTTAAGTTGAAACGGCAGTTTTATATCACTTTTTACACTTTCTAACGCGACGAGTGGGTTTTGTGTCATAACATTGGTCCCTTTCCATTTTGACGAGTGACCTTTGTGTTCACACAAAACGTACTTTCCAAAATGCGGAATGGCATTTGTGAACCCAAAATGGTCGCTTTTCACTTTGACGACCGACCTTTTACGATTTACATGACCCACTCCGTTAACAAATTATGGGATGTTGTGCCGTTTTCGATAACTATTTTTAAGGGGGAGTGGCTTTTGTGCAGACACAAAAGCCGTTCCTCGCGACGACGAGTGAGTTTTGTCTGCGAACAAAGGTCGTTGCTTTTAACGCCGAACAACCTTTTTCGGGTGAAAAAGGTCGTTCCTCATTTTGCGGAGTGAACAATTCAAACAGACATTGGTCGTTCCGCGTGATGAAGAGCGGGCAATTCGGCAAAAACAGGGTGCTCCGCATCCTGCGGAAGGGGTGATTTACCGATAAAAACCTGTTCCGCAAAATGGAAAGTAGGTTTTGTGTCTGCACAAAAGTCGTTCCGCGTGATAACAAACGGTAATTTCACACATCAAATTATCGTTCCTTTAACAGTCCGGTAACCTTTTCGATTAGTGATTGGTCGTTCCGCAAAAGGGGAAATACATCATGTGACGGTGAAATGGTTGTTCGGCAAAATGACGAGTGGGGTTTTGCCGGGAAAAAATTGGCAAGTGCAAAAAAAATATTGGAGAATATATTTTGGAAATGGTATCATTTCGGATTGAAAAAAACTATATCCTTTTATATAGTGAACAATCACCAGCTAAGATACACACTTGAATGGAAGCAAAAAAAAAGCTGATTCTGCATGCACAACAATTCAAGGATACATGAATCGTCGTGCATGTTTAGTGAATAAATAGTCAGAACGGTTTGAATCCCATGATTTCACGCACCTGCCGGATAGTTTTCGAAGCGCTTTCGCGAGCTTTTTCGGCACCTTCGGTAGTAACTTTCCTCAAATAGGATTCGTCGTTTTCTATTTCGATAATTCGCTCCCTGATAGGTGCAGTAACCTTAATAATATCTTCTGCCAATTGCTTTTTCAGATCGCCATATTTAATTTCACATCTGTTCCACAAATCTTCAAAATGTTGCACTACCTCGGGAGCAGAAACAACGCGAAGAATAGTGAAAAGATTTTCGATATATTCGGGTTTGGGAGAATTAAATTCAGTGGGTCCGGAATCGGTAAGTGCTTTTTTCACTTTTTTCTCAATTTCTTTGGGACTGTCTGCCAAATAAATGGCATTGCCTTCAGACTTGCCCATTTTTCCGCTTCCATCCAATCCGGGTATTTTGATAAGTTCTTGCCCAAAGTTATACGCTACAGGTTCTTTGAAAAACTCCACCCCATAAAAATTATTGAATCGGCGGGCAAAACGTCGTGTCATTTCGAGATGCTGTTCCTGATCTTTCCCGACAGGCACCTTGTCGGCATTGTGAACCAGAATATCGGCAGCCATCAGCGTGGGATAGGTCAAAAGTCCGGCATTCACGTTTTCGGGCTGTTTCCGCGCTTTTTCCTTGAAGGACGTAGTCTTTGCAAGTTCACCCATATAGGCATGCATATTCAAAAACAAATATAACTCAAACGTTTCGCGGACATCACTCTGCACATAAATTACCGATTTTTCGGGATCGATGCCGGCAGCAAGATAATTGACTAAAACGTTTTTCACATTTTCATGCAAATATCGCGGATCAGGGTGTGTCGTAAGCGAATGCACATCGGCAACAAAGAAATAACATTGATTCTCATCCTGCATGCGGATGAAGTTGCGCAATGCCCCATAATAATTTCCCAAATGCAAATTGCCGGTAGAACGAATACCACTTAAAACTATGTCCATGATTTCTGATGCAAAAAGAAACAATATTTTTTTGAGAGTGCAAAGATAACAAAAGAAAACGAAGGCAGATCTTTTTTGTATAATCAATAACTTTTCATTATGTTTGTGTAAACAATGATTCTGAGGTTAAATTATATTCATTCTAAAAAAACAGCATTACGGAAAAATTTCCGTAAATAATTCTTTTTAATGGTCAAAAGTAGTATTTTTGCAATCCGTTTTAGTGCTATTCGGAGAAAATTTCTTTTTACTTATAAATAAATTCATTTTCAAATATTTGCGCTGTATCACAACAAACAATTAAATCACTGAAAATAAAAGAATGTTATGAGTTGGTTAATAAAATCCTCTATCGGGCGGAAATTTGTACAAAGCATTTCCGGACTTTTTTTGGTATTGTTCTTACTGTTTCACATGTCGATGAATCTCGTGCTCATCTTCAGCTATGATGCCTATAATTTCATTGCAAACGAAATATTAGGAGCCAATTGGTGGGCAATCATCGGAACGGGGGTAATAGCACTCGGTTTCGTAGTTCATATTATTTACGCCATCATTCTGACGCTGCAAAACCGGAAAGCACGGGGTTCGGACAGATACGCTTCGGCAAGCAAAACACCGGTTGCATGGTCGTCGAAAAACATGTTTGTTCTCGGGGTTTTCATTCTGTTATTCCTTATCGTTCATTTATACCAATTTTGGTATAATATGCAATTCAAGGAATTGCTACAATTACCCGGAGCACGTGAAGATAGTGCTCAGCTCGTAACCGAAGTTCTCTCGAACGGATGGGTGCTTGCTATATATATCGTAGCATTTGCAGCGTTGTGGCTGCATTTGACTCACGGATTTTGGAGTGCACTTCAAACCGTTGGCTGGAACAACACTAAATGGATGAAACGTATAAAAGTTATTGGAAATATTTTTGCTACCATCATTTGTCTCGGATTTATGATCGTGGCAATTGCCGTTCACTTCGGTTTCTCAAATTTGTTAGGATAACAAAAGAAATTAGATGTTATGAATAAAATAAATTCAAAAATTCCTCAAGGGCCACTTGCCAAAAAATGGACGAACTACAAAGACCATCAAAAACTGGTCAATCCTGCCAATAAACGACGACTCGATATCATCGTAGTCGGCACAGGTCTTGCAGGAGCTTCAGCCGCTGCAACACTTGGCGAACAAGGTTTTAACGTCCTAAATTTCTGCATTCAGGACTCGCCGCGCCGCGCCCATTCTATTGCGGCTCAAGGTGGAATAAATGCCGCAAAAAATTATCCCAACGATGGCGATTCGGTATATCGTCTTTTCTACGATACCATAAAAGGTGGCGACTACCGTGCCCGCGAAGCGAATGTTTATCGTCTTGCAGAAGTTTCCAACAATATCATCGACCAATGTGTGGCACAGGGTGTTCCTTTCGCTCGCGAATATGGCGGATTGCTTGATAATCGCTCCTTTGGAGGCGCACAAGTTTCGCGCACATTCTATGCTCGCGGTCAGACGGGGCAGCAATTGCTATTGGGTGCTTATTCTGCTTTGAGCCGTGCCATTCAGAAAAAACAAGTAAAGCTTTACACTCGTCACGAAATGCTTGATCTTGTGATTATCGATGGTCGCGCCAGGGGAATCATCACCAGGAATCTTGTTACAGGAAAACTCGAACGCTTCGCAGCCCATGCGGTAGTGATAGCCACCGGCGGATATGGCAACACGTTTTTCCTTTCTACAAATGCAATGAACTCGAACGCTTCGGCAGCATGGCAATGCTACAAAAAAGGCGCCTATTTTGCCAATCCGTGTATGACACAGATTCACCCGACCTGCATTCCGGTTCACGGCGAATTTCAATCGAAACTGACGCTCATGTCCGAATCACTTCGCAACGACGGTCGTATATGGGTACCCAAAAAGAAAGAAGATGCTCAAGCCATACGGGAAGGAAAATTGAAAGCTAACGACATCAAAGAAGAGGATCGCGATTATTACCTCGAGCGTCGTTATCCTGCTTTTGGCAACTTGGTTCCGAGAGACGTTGCTTCGCGCGCAGCAAAAGAACGGTGCGATGCAGGTTATGGCGTAGGGCCAACCGGGCTCGCCGTTTATCTCGATTTCAAAGAAGCAATCGAGCGATTGGGAAAAGATGTAGTGGAACAAAAATACGGCAATCTCTTCCAAATGTACGAGAAGATTGTGGACGAAAATCCCTATGAAACGCCAATGATGATATATCCGGCCATCCACTACACGATGGGAGGCATTTGGGTGGATTATGAACTGATGACTTCCATTCCCGGCCTTTTCGCTATTGGCGAAGCCAATTTCTCCGATCATGGCGCAAATCGACTTGGGGCATCGGCTTTAATGCAGGGATTAGCCGACGGGTATTTTATTCTGCCCTATACCATCCAAAATTATTTGGCCGACCAGATTCAGGTACCGAGATTCAAAACCGATCGTCCGGAATTCGACGAAGCGGAAAAAGGAATCAACGAACGCATCGACCGATTGATGAGTATCAAGGGTAAACATTCTGTTGACCACATTCATAAGGAATTGGGTCATATTATGTGGGAATATGTCGGAATGGCTCGCGATGCCGAAGGCTTAAAAGTTGCGATCGAAAAATTACAGCAATTGAAAAAGGATTTTCTCACCAACTTACGTATCCCGGGCGACAAAGATTCGCTGAACGTGGAATTGGAAAAAGCCCTTCGATTGCAGGATTTCATCGAGTTGGGAGAACTGATGGCTCACGATGCACTGGATCGTAACGAATCGTGCGGAGGTCACTTCCGAACCGAATTTCAAACACCGGATGGTGAGGCACTGCGCAATGATGACGAATATGCTTACGTTTCGTGCTGGGAATATCAGGGTGAAGACAAAGCCCCTGTAATGTATAAAGAACCACTCGATTACGAATTCGTAGTTCGTCAACAACGTAATTACAAGTCTTAACTCAAAAAAAAACGATCATCTCATGGATAAAAATATAAATATCAAACTGAGAATTTGGCGTCAGAAAGGGCCGAAAGAAAAAGGAGGATTTGAGAATTACGAGCTACAAAACGTATCACAAGGAAGTTCGTTTCTCGAAATGCTCGACATTCTCAACGAAAAGCTCATCAACGAAGGAAAAGATCCGGTAGTGTTTGATCACGACTGTCGAGAGGGAATTTGCGGAATGTGCAGTCTTTATATCAACGGGCATCCACATGGGCCCGATGAAGACGTTACAACCTGCCAGCTCCATATGCGCAAATTCAACGATGGCGATACGATCACCGTTGAACCTTGGCGATCGGCAGGATTTCCCGTAATCAAAGACTTGATGGTTGATCGTTCAGCTTTCGATAAAATCATTCAGGCCGGAGGTTACATTTCGGTGAACACCGGTGGTGTACCGGATGCAAACGCTATCCCCATTCCTAAAGAGCAAGCCGATATGGCAATGGATGCTGCGGCCTGCATTGGTTGCGGTGCTTGCGTTGCTGCCTGCAAAAATGGATCGGCAATGTTGTTTGTATCCGCGAAAGTCAGCCAATTTGCACTCCTACCCCAAGGTCGCGTTGAAGCAGCACGCCGGGCTAAAAACATGGTAGCAAAAATGGATGAGCTCGGCTTCGGCAACTGTACCAATACCGGCGCATGCGAAGTAGAATGCCCTAAAAACATATCCATTTCAAACATTGCCCGACTGAATCGCGAATTTCTGAAAGCTAAATTCAAAGATTAACAAACACCTATATTTATATAAAGCGTTTTGTTCATGAATGATGTACAAAACGCTTTTTTATTCAAAATGAGCTGCATTCCTCAACTATTTGGCTTCACATTTGTTTTATCGACGTAGGTGTTACACAGTCAGAAACTATTAAAAACATATCTGCTATGAACATCAAAAATACACTCATCAAGGGAATCGTTTTTTCTTTAGTGATCATCTTTAGTTTGCCTGCAACATCTCAGGTTCGTTTCGGTGTCAATGCGAGAGTAGGATTGAACAATCCTTCGTTCAACAGCGATGCACTTAACGTTGATAATCTGACCGACTATGCTATTGGGCCATCATTGCAAATAATGCTTCCAGTGCCAATTATCGACTTGGGTATCGAGGCTTCGCTTTTATATCAAAACAGCAGGATGAATATCCAAAATTTGGAAGGGACAAGCACGACTTCGGAAGAAATCTCGAATCAGTATTTGATGCTTCCTATCAATGCCAAGATTTTTTTTGGCAAAATTCCTTTGGTTCCCATCCATTTTTATGCCGCTGCCGGTCCCTATTTCGGATACCTGATCAATGGAGACAAAATCAATCCGGGAAATGCGGCAGAAGATATTGAGGCAAAGAAATTTGAAGCCGGGGCAAATATTGGCGCCGGGATAGAAGTATTTAAACTCGTCCAAGTTGGTGTAAACTATGGGGTAAAACTCACGGACAATTACGGGACAGATAAGCCCAATTGGAATGATCCATTAAACGGTAAATCATCGTCGTGGACGCTAAATGCATCCATCTATTTCTAACCAATGCTGGCAGACGTAATTTTACCCACTCCGCTTTCCGATATCTTCACCTATATTGTTCCGATGGAAATGGAACAGGCAATCGGTTGTGGATTCAGGGTAATTGTTCCTTTCGGTACAAGAAAATATTATACGGGAATTGTTGTTGCTTTGCACGACAAGCCATCTTCTGCCGATCTACGTCTCAAAGAAGTTTATGCCCTGATCGATTCCTATCCTATGGTCAACGAAAAACAACTTGACTTGTGGAAATGGATCGCTTTTTACTATCTTTCGCCGATAGGCGATGTTTATAAAGCTGCTTTCCCCTCAAAACTGAGAATGGAAAGCGAAACTTTTGTTTCGCTCTCGTCTTCGATGATGCAAGAAAGCCTGAATTTGACTCCGACGGAAAGAAAAATTGTCGAGTACCTTGAAGCCGTCGAGCGCGAGAAAATTTCAAAACTCGAAAAAATTCTCGATATCAAAAACATCTATATCCATATCTATTCATTGTCGAGAAAAGAAGTGATCGAAACGAATCAGCAGATTGAACAAAAATTCGTTCCGAAAATCGAATCGTTTATCCGATTAAACTCCGAAATTGATTCAAATTCGATTGGCTCTATTATAGGAAAATCAAAAAAACAACTTGCTCTTTTCGAAGAAATTTCGACAATCCTGTCGAAATCAAAAACCGACATGATAAATCGTCGAGACGTATTAAAACTACCCGATGCATCACCGAGCATTCTGAAAGGATTGCTTCAAAAAAATGTCTTGAACGAAATCGGCGTTGAAGTGGGACGACTCAAGCCCAAATCGGAAATAAAGACACACCGACCATTTCCCCTGAACGAATATCAACAGCAGGCACTTGAGGAAATCGAAAGCGTATTCGATTCGAAGGATACTTGTCTGCTTCATGGCGTTACCTCGAGCGGCAAAACCGAAATTTACATTCACCTCATCGATAAATTGATTGCCAAGAACCAACAAATTCTTTATCTGCTTCCCGAGATAGCACTGACAACGCAGCTCATGCAACGATTGTCGGCCGTATTTGGAGATAAACTCGGAATTTATCACTCCAAACTCAACGACAACGAACGTGCAGAAATTTGGCAAAAAATGTTATCCGACAAGCCATACGATATAATTCTTGGCGTGCGTTCGTCTTTGTTTCTGCCGTTTCGGAATCTCGGCCTCATCATCATCGACGAAGAACACGAACAAAGCTACAAACAACAAGAGCCCGCACCGCGTTATCATGCACGCGACACCGGCATTATGCTTGCGCACATGTTCGGTGCCAAAACATTACTCGGTTCGGCCACTCCTTCCATCGAATCGTATTATAATGCCAAAATAGGGAAATACGGGATAGTTGCGCTAAGCAAGAGATTTGAAGAAATCGAGATGCCCGAAATCATCATCGAAAATACGAAAGAACTGAGACGAAAAAAGAAAATGAAATCGCTCCTCAGTCCTGCTCTGATTGAAAGCATTCATCATGCACTATCGAATAATGAACAAGTGATTCTTTTCAGAAACCGTCGCGGCTTTGCTCCAATCGTGGAATGCAAACTATGCGCATGGACTCCAAAATGCAGGCATTGCGACGTTCCGCTCACCTATCATAAATTTAGGAATGTACTCGTATGCCATTACTGCAATGCAACTTATGCCATGCCAAGCGAATGTCCATCTTGCCACGAAAAAAGCATCGACCTATTGGGACAAGGTACAGAACAATTGGAAGAAGAAGTCTCCCGTCTGTTTCCTGAAGCAAAGGTTGCACGAATGGATACCGATACGACACGGGGAAAAAATTCCTATGAAAAAATAATCGACGATTTTGAAAAAAACCGAGTTCAAATCCTGGTCGGTACGCAAATGCTATCCAAAGGCCTCGACTTTGGGAACGTGAGCGTGGTTGGCATTATCTCTGCCGATTCGCTCCTCAACTATCCCGATTTTCGTTCCTACGAACGGGGTTTTCAACTCATGACGCAAGCAGCAGGTCGTTCAGGGCGAAAAAGCAAACAGGGGAAAGTCATTATTCAAAGCAATGATCCCGATCAACCCATTTATCGTTATATAGTGGAAAATGACTACGAAAGTTTTTTTGCATCTCAATTGTCAGAACGAAAAATATTCAAATATCCACCTTATTATCGGCTAATTTCGATCGTTATCAAAGACAAAAGCGAGTCAAAAGCAGATGAAGCATCGCGCTATTTGGCAGATTCGCTCAAATCTTCATTAGGTGATCGCGTTTCGGGTCCGAATAAACCCGTAATAGGCAAGATTCAAACCTATTATATCCGAAATATCCTGCTAAAAACAGAAATCGGGTTGTCCCCACAGAAAATTCGTACCCTTGTAAAACATGCTGAAACAATCTTGCGTAAGAACCAAAAATTTAAATACATCACCCTCTTTTATGACGTCGATCCTGCTTGAAATGCAGCGCCCAATCTATTAAAAGCAGACGCATAAAACGAAAAAAACCGGTATTGCCTATCGCAATCCGGTTTTTAAATTTTCGCAACTTCGTGTTCGAAGTCTTATTTCATTTCTATTTCTTCTTTCAGGTCTATCTCGTTTTTATCTTTATCATAGAAAACATATTGCAGAAATCCGAGACTCTGATCCGGAATTATTTTCATTCCTACTCCGTATTTCTTTTTCCACTTATATTTCAACGAGAACATTCCCTGTTCTACATAAGCTGCGACATAAGGATGAATATGCAAAAAGAATTTCTTCACTTGTAACTTATTGGATAAATAATCGATTTTGTGTTCCAACGTATCGGTAAAAAGGATAGAGGATTTGATTTTCCCTTTTCCAAAACAAGTCGGACACACTTCACTGGTAGCAACATCCATCTCGGGACGAACCCGTTGACGAGTAATCTGCATGAGACCGAATTTGCTCAACGGCAGAATATTGTGTTTGGCTCTATCCTTAGCCATAAACTCCTGCATCATAGCATGAAGCTTGTTGCGATGCTCGCCTTTCATCATATCGATGAAATCGATGACGATAATACCACCCATGTCTCTTAATCGCAGCTGACGTGCTATTTCTTCTGCAGCAGCCACATTCACTTCAAAAGCACTGTCTTCCTGACCCATCTTCGATTTGTTTCGGTTACCGCTATTCACGTCAATTACGTGAAGAGCCTCGGTATGCTCGATAATGAGATATGCTCCGTTTTTAAATGTGACTGTCTTGCCAAAGAGCGATTTTATCTGTTTGGTTACACCGAAATTATCGAAAATGGGCAATGCGCCGGTGTAAAGTTTAACAATATTTTTACGCTCCGGGGCAATTACGCTGACATATTCGGTGATTTGTTTGTACACGTCCTTATCGTTGACGTATATTTGTTCGAATGAGGGGTTGAAAATATCTCTCAATAAAGCTACTGTACGTCCGGTCTCTTCATAAATAAGCGATGGTGCTTTTGCCTTCGTCAATTTTTCGCACATATCATCCCAGCGCTGAACAAGTATCTTGAGTTCGGCATCGAGTTCTGCAACCTTCTTACCTTCGGCATTCGTGCGAATGATCACTCCGAAATTTTTTGGTTTAATGCTTTGAACCAGCTGTCGAAGACGAGCGCGCTCTTCGCGCGACTTGATTTTTTGCGATACGGATACTTTGTCGATAAACGGAATGAGTACCATGAAACGTCCTGCAAACGATATTTCGGCAGTCAGTCGTGGGCCTTTGGTTGAGATGGGTTCTTTGGCTATTTGCACCAGAATCTCCTGTCCAACTTTAAGCACATCGCTAATGGTTCCCTCCTTGTCGATATCGGGTTGCAGTTTCAGTTTCGATATTTGCGGTATCTTTTTTTTGTCTTCAATCTGTTTCTGAAAATAAGAAACCGAATTGAATTCTACCCCTAAATCCAAATAGTGAAGAAAAGCGTCCTTTTTATGCCCTACATCTACAAATGCTGCATTAAGGGCCGGCATCAGTTTTTTGACCCGTCCCAAATAGATATTCCCCACTGCAAATGAAGCATCTTGTGCCTCTTGTTGCAATTCCACCAGCTTTTTGTCTTCCAATACAGCGATGGAAATGTCTTTTGGCTGAACATCTACAATTAGTTCGCTTACCACATTTTTTGTTTTTTAATGTTTATAAATAGGCTTCTGTCACAGAAGACTTCAGGATTCCCGCCGGAATTGCCTGCTTGATATGCACAAAGAACAAACTTAAAGAAATAAAGTTTTAAGTTTGCTCCCGTGATATCGAAAGAAATTTTAGTTGAGCTTACTTTTTCTTTTTATGTCTGTTCTTTCTCAGCCTTTTCTTTCTTTTGTGAACAGCCATTTTATGCCTTTTTCTTTTTTTTCCGCTTGGCATATTATTGTCTCCTTTCTTTTTTATCTTTCGTTATGAAAGATGATGATTATTTTTTCTCTTTTTGACTTCCATCTTTAACCTGAACAACAAATGTTTTGGCGGGTTTGAATGCCGGAATGTTGTGTTCGGGAATGATGATGGTCGTATTTTTAGAGATATTACGTGCCGTTTTTTGGGCTCTTTTTTTCACGATAAAGCTACCAAATCCTCTAAGGTAAACATTTTCGTTTTTAGCCAACGAATCCTTTACTATTTCCATGAAAGATTCGACAGATGCTAATACGGACGCTTTGTCAACACCCGTATTTTTAGCAATTTCGTTTACGATGTCTGCTTTTGTCATAATATAATTTTTTTATTATTAAGATAGTAGAGAGTAATTTTTTGGACTGCAAATATATAGCATTTTTTTCAAGGTTAAAAATAAATTACGGGCAAAAAAAAAAAATTTGCTTATTTTGTTTCGATCGAAGACTTTTGACGTAGATTTGTGCAACAAAAATCACTTTGATCACAAATGTCTGACACAAATAACAACATTCACACCATCAGTATCCTGCTTCAATCGTGGTATCCACAGCATAAACGAGATTTGCCCTGGCGACACACCTCCGACCCATATTTGATATGGGTTTCCGAAGTAATTCTGCAGCAAACACGTGTAGAACAGGGATATGATTATTTTGTTCGTTTCGTTAGAAAATTTCCCGATATTTGGGCACTCGCTTCGGCATCGGAGGAGGATGTGCTGAAGATATGGCAGGGACTCGGATATTATTCACGTGCACGAAACATGCTTCAAGCCGCAAAACAATTGGTTAACCAATTCGAAGGCGTATTTCCGAGCGATTTCGAGAAGATACTCTCTTTGAAAGGGGTAGGCAATTACACTGCTGCGGCCATCGCTTCCTTTGCCTTTGGCAAACCACACGCTACTGTTGACGGCAATGTCAGTCGGGTAATATCGAGACTGTTCGAAGTGCAACATCCTATCAATTCCACCGAAGGAAAAAAACAGCTTCAGTCCGTTGCCGATCAGATCATTGATCCTGTTCATCCCGGCATCCACAACCAGGCTATGATGGAGTTGGGTGCAACAATATGTCTTCCCCGGCGCCCAAAATGCGAGGAATGTCCATTACAAACAGTTTGCATGGCACACCATCACCATTCGGTTGCGAGTTTTCCGTCGAAAATTGTCAAGACAAAAGTGCGAGATCGTTTTTTCAATTATTTCCACATCATGCATGAACATGAAACTTTCCTGCGTAAGCGAATCGAAGACGATGTTTGGAAAAACTTATATGAATTTCCTCTTATCGAAACCTCCGGACAAGTTTCGCTCATCGAAATCTCGGACGAAGAAAAATTCGGAAAATGGTTTTCGAAAAGCCATTCGTTGCAGTTCGAACATGTCGTATCAATGAAACATATACTCTCACATCAGCGTATTTTTGCAGAATTTTATCGTGTGAAAACAGAAGAATCAATAGATCATTTGCCCGACCTTTCGTTCATTAAAATCGATATGGCGGATATAGAAAAATACCCGGTTTCGAGATTAATACACAAATATCTGGAAAGATTTTTTGTTGAATGATCTGTTTTTATAAAACTTTTACTACTTTTGCTACTATTGGAAAGATTTATCAACCAACCAAAAAATTTATTATACTATGTCGGTAAACAAAGTTATTTTAGTAGGAAATGTAGGGAAAGATCCCGAAATTAAGTATTTCGACAATGACAATGTGAAAGCTAATTTTCCGCTTGCAACCAGCGAAAGAGGATACACCGCTGCTAACGGGACCCAAGTACCCGAAAGAACAGAATGGCACAACATTGTTTGTTGGAGAGGACTTGCACAAATCGTAGAAAAATTTGTAAAAAAAGGGACACAAGTGTACATCGAAGGGAAAATACGTTCACGCTCTTACGAAGATCAAAACGGAATGAAACGTTATATCACCGAAATTTATGCCGATTCACTCGAAATATTGAGTCGTCGCAGCACGTCAAGCGATAACAGCCATTCGGACAAACAGGATTCATCTTATTCTCCGACGCCTTCCATTGATGCGGAAGACAATGCTCAAATAGATGATTTGCCGTTTTAAATAAAACGCATTAACTTTGTAAGGAATGTTTTAATCTTTTTTCCACTAGAGGAAGTTTAAAACATTCTTTTTGTTTCACTAATAACAACTCACTTGGAATCAGACCCTTCATCGTTTTTGGTTTCGAATATGTTGGCAATCGCAACTCCAACTTTATCCGATTATCTTCTTTTTGCCATTCTTATTCTTTTTGTTTTTTTTGATTTCGTTGCCTGCGGGGCACAGATCGCATTCTTTGCACTTTCGCAAAGCGATATTGAAGAATTGAGCAATAGTGAAAGGGCTCGTGATAAAACAATTGCTCATCTGATGAGAAATTCTGATCGACTTATTGCATCGATCAATATTCTCGATATTTTCTCAAAGGTTTTTATTTTTACCCTTTCTTTTATTTTGTTTCAACATCTGCTTTCACCGGAATGGCTGAATAAGCCTATATGGATAGTTGTTTTATCGATTTTGATAGTTATTTTGATCGACATCACACCCAAACTATACGCAGCAAGTAATCCGAAAAAATTTTCATATCGATCGGCAAATTTCATCAATATCATAGACAAAATCAATTCTCCCTTATCCTCCTTATTAGTGAATATTTCGAACAGAGGAGATAGAACATTGCATCATCAACGACACGAATTATCGATGGATGAACTCTCGAGGGCATTACAGATGACTTCGAAAGACAAAGAATATGAGGATGAAAAAGATATGCTCGAAGAAATCATTCGGTTTAAAGATACAATTGTGGACGACATAAAAGTAAGCCGCTCGGATATGATTGCCGTTGATATCACGCTGCCTTTCGACAAAGTAGTCGATTTTATTGTGGAAGCAGGATTTTCGCGCATTCCTGTTTATGAAAAAGATACCGATAACATCAAAGGAATTCTATACGTAAAAGATTTGCTTCCTTATCTCAACCGAAAAGAGAATTTCAAGTGGCAATCACTCATCAGACCGGCTTATTTTGTTCCGGGAACAAAACACATCGAGGACTTGCTCGAAGAATTTAGAACCAACAAAAATCACATGGCTATCGTTGTTGACGAATATGGCGCGACAACAGGGATTGTCACAATGGAAGATATTTTGGAAGAAATCGTTGGAGACATCAGCGACGAATATGACGTAGAGACTTCTTTCTACACCATAGCTCCTGATGGGTCATATCTTTTTGACGGCAAAACTCCCCTTGAAGATTTCTTTCGTATCACCGGACTTTCGGAAGAAGAATTCGAACACTATACAAACGAATCCGACACCCTGGCCGGATTTATCCTGGAGTTGCACGGTAATTTTCCGAAAAGGAAAGAAATCATTAATTTCAACGATTACCAATTTCAAGTCGAAGAGCTAACCAAGCGCAAGATCGTAAAAATCCGTTTTATTCCTCCAAAAGTCCAAAAATCGTAATTACTCGTTTCCTATGTTAGTCCGAAAAGAAAATCTCTCGAATGACTGCCTTCTCGGCGTTTGGAAAATGACCGAAAGTGTAGAGGAGCTTTTGTCGCTTTTTCCTGAAACATTAAGGGATAAAGCCCAAAAACACGTCAAAGAAATTAAATCGGTGAAAAGAGCAACAGAATGGCTCTCCGTGAGATTAATGCTTTATTTGCTTCTCAACGAAGAAAAAATCGTTCATCACCATCGCGATGGACGTCCTTACCTCACCGACAGATCATTCAACGTTAGCATTTCTCACACGCGCAACCATGCGGCTATTCTGATTCATCCTTCGAAAAGCGTAGGTATCGACATCGAAGAGATTTCAGATCGTGTGTACAGGGTGGCATCGAAATTTGTGTCGCAAGACGAATATATCGATCCGCATCACGAAAAAATTCATCTTCTGCTGCATTGGTCAGCCAAGGAAACTATATTTAAACTATTAGAAGAGAGCGAAATCGATTTCAAGCATCATCTCCATCTATCGAAATTTATACCTGAAGCCAAAGGAACATTCCAAGCAACCGAGTCCAAAACGCCCCTGCAGAGAAGGTTCGAAATCGCATACGAAGTGCATCCCGAATATGTACTAACCTGGTCGTGCTGCTAAAACAACCGATTCGAACTCATTAACCTCCTCATAGCTCAACATAACAGAGCCTGATGTCAATGAATCCGAATCGTTGCAATTTCAGGATAGATAATTGCTAATCAATAGTTTTTTTGCTAACCGAAATCGTAAAAAACCAAGTTTTATTCACAAAAGAATTTGTACACAACTCGGTTCGGATTTTACGTTTAACGATTGGGGGTTTCCCAGATTTTCGTTTTCATGCATCGGATTTGCTGCGTTTGATTAGCAACTTGCAGTCTGAAATCACCTTCTTCGATAATCCATTTGCCTTTTTCGTTCACAAATGCAAGATCGTTGGCAGGAAGTTTGAGCACTACTTTTTTCGTTTCTCCGGGTTGCAATTCGATTTTCTCGAAAGCACGCAAACGACGCACATCGGGAGTAATAGATGCAACCAAATCGCTGCTGAAAAGCATCACGGTTTCTTTTCCTGCCACTTTTCCGGTATTTTTTACATCTACCGAAACCGTCAAAATATCGCCCGGGAGAAATTCATTTTTGTCAACCGTAAGGTTTGAATATTCGAAAGTAGTATAACTCAATCCGAATCCAAACGGATATTGCACATCGGTACGTGCTCCGTAATCGTAAGCACCACTCATTTTTTCGGCCAAATTCTGACTCGGTTTGTGATCGTAGGTGATGAGGCTTTGTTCAAATTTAGGATAGGTGTAGGGAAGTTTTCCACTCGGATTGACATCTCCTGCCAAAATATCGGCAAGTGCATCGCCGCCATAATTTCCGGGAAGATAAACCTGAACGACCGCTTTTGCATCGGGTTCGATGGTGCGAATCAAACGAGGACGACCTTCGTTGAGCACAAGAATGACCGGTTTACCGGTTTTGTAGAGTGCTTTTGCCAATGCAATCTGATTTTCCGAGAGTGTCAACTCATCAAGATTTCCGGGCGTTTCGCAATACGAATTTTCGCCCACGCAAAGCACCACATAATCCACATTGGAAGCAGCAGCAACGGCTTTTTCGATTTCCGGGGGATTTTCTTCGAAATATTGTCCGTCCATTTTATACGTCACGCCCGGCTCGTATTTCACATTTGTTTCTCCGAATTTATTTTGCAACGCTTCAAATATCGTATTGTATTGTTGCGCAAATTCTTCCGTTTTTTCGCCCTGCCACGAGTAACTCCATCCTCCATTCAGTGGGCGCATCGAATTGGCATTGGGTCCTGTAACCAAGAGACGAGCTCCTTTTTTCAGCGGTAAGATATTGCCCTCATTCTTCAGCAACGTAATTGATTCGTCGGCCGCAGCTTTGGCCGCAGCTTCATGCGCCTTACTTCCGAAATCGGGATATTCGTTGCGTGACCAATAAGGACGGTCGAACAATCCGAGACGATACTTCATCCTCAAAATGCGACGAACGGCATCATCAATTCTCGTCTGTTTTACCTCACCCGACTTGACAAGGGCAACCAACTCATCGCAAAATTTCAAATTATACGGTTCCATCACCATATCGATGCCGGCATTTATTGCGATGCGAATAGCGTCTTTATAATCTTTGGCAATATGATCACGAGAAAGCAGATTTTGCACATCAGCCCAATCGGTAACGATGACACCGTCGAAATTCAAATCCTCTTTCAACCATTCGGTAATCAACCGATAGTCTGAATGAGTGGAAACACCGTTGATGATACCCGAATTGACCATCAGCGACAAAGCACCGCCATCGACAATGGAAGCACGGAACGGCTCGAAAAACTTCTCGCGCAAGTCGCTCTCGGATATTACCGCCGGAGTACGGTCCTTCCCTGAAACGGGAACACCGTAACCCATGTAATGCTTGATGCAGGCTGCAATCCGATCTTTACCGACACTGTTTCTGTCTTTTCCCTGAAATCCACGCACTGAAGCAACTGCCATCGTGGCATTCAGATAAGCGTCTTCGCCATAACTTTCCCATTGACGCGACCATCGCGCATCGCGACCCAAGTCCATTGTGGGGTTAAATGTCCAGGGAATATTGCTGGCACGCGTTTCGTAAGCCGAAATCTGAGAACCTTTTTCAACCAACTGAGGATTGAATGTGGCAGCCATTCCTATTTCCTGTGGAAAAAGCGTTCCTCCGGCCGTATAAGTTGTTCCATGATTGGAATCGATGCCGTAAAGCACCGGAATACCGGTTTCCTTAATTGCTTTCTGCTGTATATTAGTGATAATGTTTTCCCAAACTTCCGTTGTGCGAGCCCGATTGTTACTCGTGTTCAAAATAGATCCGACTTTGTATTTGCCAAATACGACATCCATCATCGTCGGATCGAGTTCAAAAGGTTCGTCACTTGCATATAAACCTCCGCCCTTTCCCAGTACATCGAGCGTAAATTGAGCCATCTGACCAACCTTTTCTTCGAGAGACATACGAGACAAAACGCTATCAACTTTCTGCTCCAAAGCAAAATCTTTGCCCGAATCATTAAAATTTTGAGCAAATCCCGTAATAGGAAATGCAGATAAAATCAGGATAATTACATTTAAGAATTTTTTCGATTTCATATCATTGATATTTACAAGAATGTTCGGTCAAAGATACAAACTTTGCCGAACATTCTTTCCAATTTCATTTTCTTACTTTCCAACTATTGATATAGACGCTTGTGTTGGGCCATTGGTACAATCCAATGTGATTACGTAAGTTTTCCCTGCTTCTAAGGATTTTCCTTCGGCCAGGCCATAATCGCCACTATTACTGATTGTAATAATCGAGGGTATAATCCCGGAAATTTCGGCATAATTACTCAATGTAAATTCTTCACCCCAATCGTCTTGATAGAAAAATTTGAATCCAATCCAATCGGTGCGAATTTGGCCCCATCCGTTCTCCTCGCTGGCTACCACAGTCATTCTGTATTTTTTAGGCTCTACGGGCGCCATGCATAACATATTCCCGGGTGTCCATCCGGGCTGTCCTGTCTTCATTCCCGGTTTAGCGATGCCATAGCCGGCAATCCATACGGCACCCGATCCATCTGCTTTCAGTGTTGCCTTATTTCCACTCGCATCAAGTGTCTGTACTCGAAAATAAGGAAGCTCTCCTTCGGTAGCGATAATCCGGTATTTACCATCAATTGCATTGAATGTTATATCTTCATTTTCAGAAACAGCAAAGAAATCCGGATCAATCCAGTAGGAAACAATATTTTCAATGTTTTGAGTGGTTATGACATCGCCTTTTTTCAGGTCTATGTCAATTTGGAAATTTCCATCTACAAAGTTCATCTCTTTACCATTAAGAATGTAAACAACGAATGGACTACGTTCATAAGTGAGAGAGTTGAAACTTACCTCATATGGACTGTTTGCAACGCTGATGAAAGTTATAGTGCTTTCACTCTGCTCTTTTACTGAACCGTTGTCCCAACCGAATTTCAATTCGTTTCCATTAGCTCCGTATTTGGGAGCGACAATGATACCTTTCAAAAGCTTCGGGGTATCTTCCATTGTCAATCCCTTATACATATTCGGACCGGAATGATTCAACTTGATGCTATCACCCGAATCAGTTATTAACGTAATATATTCGAATTGGGGCCGTTGCAATGATATAGTAAATGTTTGCTCAACCGAAGTGAAATGAATATCCTGCAAAACCAATTTGAGGGTTGCATTTCCATCCGGTACATTTTTCAGAAATGGCGCATAAATTTTGCCTTGATAAGTGCCATCTGTTTTCGTACGAATAGTTGTTTCAGAAACCTTGTCTTCGCCATAATAGAGTTGTGCCTTAAGTGTGGACAAAGGCACTTTTGTATCACTTACGGTTGCCGAAAACGGAATGCTGTCGGCAAAATATGCACTTGCGGGCACTTGAGGAGAAACAATCTCCGGATTGCCGGGAGACCCCGGAAATTCAGCTTCATCGTCGCAGGCAGCAAAAGCGAAAATCGCAAGCATACATGCAGGTAAATATTTGAGTAAATTTTTCATATGCTGATTTTTTAGATATTAATAATTAATTGATTTGCAAATTATTTCCATGAAAATGAGGCTACAGTTTGTGCCGGCAGTTTATAACTAAAGGTATGAGTTCCATCGTTTATCGTAATGTTTTGCTCCTTTGTTTGCGTATTCAGCACAACCATACCAAATGTTGAGTCGACATTTTTTGCTGCAACATAGTATAAACCGGGAATACCTAAATCCGATGATTGGATTCTGTACGCTCCGGGCTTTATCACTTTGGACAAATGAGCAATATCGTAGAAATGGCTATTCTTGGTATAAGTCGAATAGTTACTCGAATTGATGTCTATTGCACCAAGACATATATCACACCCTCCGGGACGATAAGGGCCGTGTTTATCGTCGAGCATAAAATTCCAAACAATAACGGCTTTTGACCAATTATTCAACGTTCCTATTCCCACTTCTTTAAGGTTCCACATCAAATCTTCACCAAACTGATAGCCGCTTCCCCATAATCCGATGGAAATCTCCGTGAAATAGAGGTTTTTATCGGGGCGTGCATTGTGAATATTCAACAATTCGCTTTTATCGCCGCCATAAGCGTGGTATGCAGCTCCATCGATATATTGTGCTGCTTCGGGATCAGCATAAATTTTTAATGGATAACTTCCCTGGTCTTGTGTATCGGGCTTTTCAGAATCGTAGTTGTAGTTGTGATCGTAGACTACAATCTTCGTTTTGATATTGTTTTCCCGAAATTTTGGTCCGAGTGCCGTTTTGATGAAATCGCGCTGTTCTTGCCAAGTCATAAACATGGAAGCCGAATTCCCTCTATTCAAAGGTTCGTTTTGTATTGTGATGGACTCTATTCTGAAACCTTCTTTCTGCATTGCCTGTATGTATTTTACGAAATACTCGGCGTAATCCTGATAATACTTAGGGTTCAATTGACCATCGTTCCAGGAGTTGAAAGGCTTTAATTCGGTTAAATTGTTCACTTTCATCCATCGAGGAGCGGTCCATGGCGATGCCATTATTTTTACCGAAGGATTTATCGCAAGAATTTCCCTAAGGACAGGGAATATGTATTTGATTTCTTCTTCTTGAAGCGCAAAATTTTCGATGCCTGGCGTATCGCAATACGTGTACTCCGAAAGCGAAAAATCGGAACAACCGATAGAAATACGAATATAGCTGTAACCCATTCCGTTTACAGGATCGAATGTTTCTCTCAACAATTCGTTCCTCTTATCGGCCGGCATTTTCATCAGATTGTAGCATGTTGATCCGGTAAAAGCCGCTCCAAAACCGTCGATCTGTTGAAACTTATGCTCCGGATCCAGCGTAACGGTATAAGGAGACATGTTGTCTTTGTTACTAAATGGAATAGGTACACTTTTAAAAAGCATCGATTGTGAGGCAGAAGTAACATAAGCCACAACATCACTTTCATTGTTTGGTGGCGGTGGTTCTTGAGTACCATTATTGTCCGAGCTGCCGCAAGAAGCGGTCAGCACGGAAACAACGGTTATAAAGACAACGCCGAAAAATAATCGCATCTTACTCATGATCAATAACCTTCATTTTGTGTTAAAGACGGATTTTTATCTATTGCCTCCTGCGGTATTGGCAGAAGAATAGTTTGTTCGGTAACCGGGAGCATGGGTATTCGTCCCGGATCTCTACTATTGAGAGTATTAAGCACCGGAATAGCTTGGTCGTTTCTTACCAAATCAAACCAACGCTGACCTTCGAAGGCAAGTTCCAAACGACGTTCGTTGAGTACAGCTGCTTTCATGTTTTCTTTCGATGCCGTAGCCGAAGCGGGCAAATTTCCAAGTTTTGCACGCGAACGAATTTGATCGACAAGTGCTTTTGCATCACCAAGTTTCTCCAAATTGGCATAAGCCTCCGCTTTTAACAACAAAATATCTGCAAGTCGAATTTTTATCACACTCGATAAATTCGATCGTGTTTTATACATGAAAGGATAGTTGTTCGAAGGATAATGTATGCTCCAACTTGGGTTTCCCCAAACGATAGACGCATTCATGCGCTCAGTATCGTTTTCTTTCTCGAAAGCAGCAATAAGATCCCTCGAAGGAGTGATCCATTTAGCCCAATCATACACGCTGTTGGGGTCGGCTTCGTTGAGACCGAACATCATCCACACCCAATTGGTACTTCCGGCAGGATACGTAATTTCGAAAATGGACTCTTTACTGTTGCGCAATTTCACATCTTTGGTATTTTGGTCGAAGGCAAATAAATCGCCGTAATTTTCAACCAACTCAAAACCGGCACTTTGAACATCGTTGCAATATTCAATCACTTTCTCGTAATCTCGAACCGGTTTTTCGGCATATACACGAGCAAGTAAGGCATTGGCAACTGCTTTCGACAGCAAAAATTTGTTGTCTGCACTTACGTCCGGAGCATCTATAACTGCGGCTTGCAGATCGGATATAATTTTTGTATAAACCTCTTCGACCGAATTACGAGCAGGGAATAGTAACGGATAAACTTCTTCAATATTTTCAGCCGTTACATTTGGAGTCTTCTGAGTTACCAATGGAATTCCGCCCCACAATCTTACCATATCAAACCAAATCCAGGCACGGAAAATAAGAGCTTCGGCTTTCCATTGCTTGCGTTCTGCCGTAGTAAGCGATTGATCCGGAACATCATCTATATTCAAAATGATACGATTAGCCGTGACGATATAATTTAAGAATGCATTCCAATCGCGAGCGATATTTTTGTTGATGCCATCCTGCGACTGGGCTTCGAGCGATGAAAGTTCACTGCCGGAAGTACCCCGATATGCATTATCGGCATGGGTTTCAGTATAAACCAAATAATCAAGATACCAATTTTCCTGAGAATCTCTAATCGTTGAATAGAGGCCATTTCTGAGTGCTACAACTTGTTCTTTGGTTGTAATTTCGTTTTCATTGTTTGCAGAATCCCTCGGATTGGTAAGTTCGCTAAAATCTGAAATAGGGTCTTTTTGTAAATCGCATGAATATTGAGTGATCAATAATCCTACGAACAACAGGGTCAGATATATCTTATTTTTCATTGCAATAATTTTTTAAAAGTCAATATTTAAACCGAAAATAAATGTCTTCACTTGCGGATATGTTCCCCAATCGATTCCCTGCACGGTTGAGCTACCACCATACTGATTCACTTCGGGATCGAAACCTTTGTAATTGGTGATAGTGAAGAGGTTTTGAGCTGTAAAATAAGGTTGCAAACGCGCGATTTTCCATTTCTTCAAAATCGGAGCTTCAACGTTATAAGAGAGAGTTAAATTCTTCAGACGCAGGTAACTGCCATCTTCAACAAATCGGGTAGAAGCTCTTAAATTGTCTGTACTTTTTGAAGCTCTTGGCATGTCCGTAATTTGGCCCGGAATTCTCCACCTTCGGATTACTTCGGTTGACTGATTTTGACCATTATACATTCCTTCGGTTTCATATCTGGACGCATTGTAAATATCGTTACCTTGCGATCCCTGGAAAAATATGCTTAAATTAAAATTCTTAAACGAAACATTGTTTGTCATACCCCAAGTGAAATCAGGATTCGGATCGCCGATATAGGTTTTATCACTGGTGGTAATTCTTCCGTTATTATCCAAATCTTTGAATTTCAGATCTCCGGTTTCGGGATCAACGCCTTCCGAAATATATCCCCAAAACATACCAAGAGGTTTCCCCTCCGTCATTCTTACCACATTTTCACTGGTTGCTTCCGACGTATTTGCAAAATAGTATATTTTTTGCAACGATAATTTGGTTACTTTGTTGCGATTAAAGGATATATTGAAATCCGTGTCCCATGTCCATTGTGAGTTTTGAATATTCTTAGAATTAAGTGAGAATTCGAACCCTCTATTTTCCATTTCGCCTTCATTGCGATAAATATTCGAAAAATCCAATCCACCGGGAAGCGGAACATTCATCAACAAATTGGTAGTGTATTTGTAATAAGCATCGGCAGCGAAAGTGAGTCTATTTTTCAAAACAGTGAAATCTACTCCTAAATTAGTCTGTGCAGTAGTTTCCCAAGTAAGGTCTCGATTACGCATGTTGGCCGGCGTGATGTTAACAACAGCCCGATCATTACCTGTTTCCCACCATGGGATTCGTTGAATGTTATAGAGTTGCAAATATGCATAATCACTGATGCCGGATTGATTGCCGGTTTTACCCCAACCACCTCTGAGTTTCAAATCGTCAACCCAATCGACATCACTCATAAAATCTTCGGATGAAATCCTCCATGCGGCCGATACCGAAGGAAAATAACCGAATCTGTTTTCAGGAGACAATTTCGAAGAACCGTCGGCTCGGAAATTAACAGTGAGCAAATACTTACTGGCGTAGTTGTATGACACTCTTCCAAGATATGACATCAAGGCCCAGTCTGAGGCCGATGTTCCCGTACCCCAAGGATCTATCTTATTGGCTGCATTAAGTGTTTTGGGAGAATAATCAGTCCTGAAAAAACTTCCGGACATATACGAATTGTTCCACTGTGAAGTGGTGTAGGATGTACCTGCCATGAGGCTTAGCGAATGTTCATCCTTCGTAAAATCATAAGTAAGGATATTATCAAAAGTAAGTACGGTGCTCAAGGAACGATTGTCCGACGCTGTACCTCCCTGATTTCTTCCGTATGAAGTTTTAACCGGATCAAGATAAGTTGTCGCGTGATAGTAAACCCGATCGATTGAGTTAGTGCTCTTAAATTTCAAATTTGGCAATAATGTGAATTCCGCATTAAATGAACCCAATAAACGATTGTTACGCGTTTTGTTATCTTCGGTGCGAGAGAGATTTTCGATCGGATGCGTAATGTTCGCCCCATAAAAATCATTATAGTATTGACGAGGATTCTCCGGATCCCATATAGGAGCATATGTAGGAGTATTGATTACCGATAAAACAACTCCGGCACGATTGGCACCGGTTCCTGAAATTATTCCGTTATTCGAATAATCGGAATAAGCGATATTGGCGCCGATATTAAGCCAGTCTCGTACCTGATTTTCGATATTTGCACGGAAATTATATCGTTTGAAATAAGATACATTCAGAACACCTTTCTCGTTGGTATATCCCCCCGAAATCAAGTAGCGAAGTTTATCGTTTCCACTCGAAATTGATAATTGATAGTTCTGGTTCAATCCGGTACGATAAGTTTCGTTAAACCAATCCGTCTGATCCGTAAGCCCCTCGGGCAAAACTACCGCACCCAGCTCATCCATCAATTCTTTATACTGAGCTACGTTCAAAGATTTTAACTGCTTGATCACATGAGATGCTCCTACGTAGGAGTTAAAACTAATTTTAGACTGTCCGGCTTTACCCGCTTTGGTAGTTATTAATACAACGCCATTTGAAGCTCGAGATCCATAAATAGCTGCAGAGGATGCATCTTTTAGGATCTGCATGGATTCAATATCAGCAGGAGCCAAAAAATCTATATTATCGGTAGGCACTCCATCCACAACGTATAACGGATCATTGCTCGCAGTGATAGAGGTATTTCCCCTGACACGCACAACCATTCCTCCTCCCGGCTGCCCGTTGGGTTGCACTACTTGCACACCGGCCGCTTTCCCCTGTATAGCTTGGGCTGCAGATATTACGGGACGTTCCAGCAAATCTTGTGTCGATACGGTGGACACAGCAGTAGTTACGTCGCGTCTTTTCACGGCACCGTAGCCGATCACTACCAACTCGTCCAACATTTCGGTATCTTCCTCCATCTGAACGTCGAGCGTATTTTGGTCGGTGATGGTAAGTTCCCGATCCCTGTAGCCGATATACGAGAAACGCAACACAGAACCACGAGGTACGGTCAAAGAATAATTGCCGTCGTAATCGCTAACTGTGCCGGTGGCTGTTCCTACCACGAAAATATTCACCCCGATGATTGGCTCGCCGTTAACATCCGTAACCTTTCCCTTCACCGTTATGTTTGCTTGCCGGGGTGCATTAGGTTGCTGATCGGCATTGGTGTTTGTTTTTTCTACTAAAACAATGATATTGTTGTTTTTTTCGTAGGTAACATCGGTGTTGGCAAGTAGTTTTTGCATAACCTCATCGATGTTGGAATTGGAGACTTGAATCGTGCTGTTTTTGTCTAAAATAGGCAACGATTCGTTGTAAAAAAATCGATAATTACTCACTTTTTCTATTTCCTTCAATGCTTGACGAAAAGGTTGATTCCTTACATTTAAGGAAATTTGTGAAAAAGACGGCATCGCCATAGCAGCTAATAGCAGAATTATGGCAAGCTTTGGCCGGAAGTGGCATTTTCTGATAAATGATTTTTTTTTCATTGATAACAATTTAAACATGATACAATTGCTGAATTGGAATAGATTGATTATTATTCCCTCTATTTTATACAATACAGATTTAGGATGGGGAAACCACTAATGTATTAGATTTAATTAACGGCATTTAACTTGGTGTTCCCCGTTTCGGTTAAGCCGATGAAAAAGCCATGTGTGCTGAAATCGCTTGGAGATTATTTTCGATGGTATAATTCTATCGTTGTTCCATCCATTTTGTAACGCATGGGCGAAGTAAGCGACAAAATGTCCAATGCATTTTGAATGCCGCTCATACCCAAAGTTCCTGAAAAGCGCATGGAGCGGAGAGTATCGGAGGCAAAACGAATATCGACATTAAAAATACGCGATAACGTACGGGCGATATCTTCGAACGTCTGATTATCGAAATACAGATTTCCATTTCTCCATTGCGCGAAATCAACCGAACGAACGATATCGGTCGTAAGCACGTGTGTGTTTTTGTTGAATGTAGCACGCTGATTTTCGGTCAGAATTCGCTCCTGACCCGAAGCGCTTACTTTTATTTTCCCTTCGAGCAAAACGGCATAGGCCTGTTCGTCATCATCGTAAGATCGAACATTGAAGGTTGTCCCGAGGGCTTGAATGTTCATTGCTTTGGTTTTTACAACAAATGGTCGATCCTTATCCGTTGCCACTTCAAAACAGGCTTCGCCTTCCAAAAAAACCGGGCGTTGCTTTCGATTAAATGCATCATCATAAATAATTTTGGAACCGGAATTAATCCATACTCTGCTTCCATCGGGAAGAACGACTTCGGCTTTCTCACCGTATCGGGCAATGATTTCGGTGGGATGGTTAACGATCTGCTGCTTTTGAGTAAAATAATAATATACGGAAAATGCCGAGATAACGGGTAAAATGAAAATAGCAGCCCAGTATAACGCTTTTTCCCAACTCTTTTGAAGGAAACGGGGTTCTTTTTCGTTGTAAACCTGCCGGCGGATATTTTGAAATAATTTATGTCGGGTATTTTCATCCATCGATGAATCGGAGTAGCGTAACTCATCTTCAAAAATAGCTTGTATTTTCGCATTGTGATGCATGATGGCCTGCAATTGTGCCACTTCGTCGGCCGATGCCTCGTTACGAAGATATTTTTCAAACAAGATTGTGTAGTTTTTATCCTTCATTTTTTCATCTCTTATTTATGATACAATTACTCATCTCGTTTTCACTAACCGGAAATATATCTTTATACTAAATTAACAGACAAATCAAAAGTACGAATAGTTTATCGCGATTCTTTTGAAATTCTTTTCGCATGAATTTCATCGCTAACGAAAGTTGCGTCTCCACCGTGCTTACAGAGATATTCAGCATTTCGGCGATTTGCTTGTTTGAATAACCTTCTTTGCGGCTTAAAATAAATATTTTCTGTCGCGAGGGCGGAAGTTGTCGGATAAGTTCGTCCGCAAAATTTTCCAACCACTTGCGATCGATTTCCTCCTCTGTAGTAGTATCATAATCGACTTGTTGTTCCGAAAGTAATTTTCGATACACAAATTCTATAGTTTGCCGCTGATAGGTATTCATGAGCATATTTTTCCCAATGGTAGAAAGATAAAAGATAACGGATTTCTCGGGATGGATTTGCTCGCGCACCTCCCAGAGTTTGATAAAGACAGACTGAACTATCTCCTCGGCCAGGTATCGATCGCCATGAGAAAGGGTCATGATGAAGTTGTACAGCTTTCCGCCATAACGATGGTAAATTCTCTCGAAAGCTTTCGGGGAACCATTGCGGAGAGCTATAAGATCATCAGTTTCTTCCTTGAGAGGGAACATCGTATGTATTCTTCTAATTCTACGTAGCGAAAATACAACAAAATCTGTTACGAAGTAAAAAAATAAACATCGAACATCCCTCGCGAATGCCGATGTTTTATGAAAAAAATGACATGAACGAAACAGTCTCCGCTTCTCAAACAGGAATTTCTTTTTCGACTTAATTCGTCACTTGTTTGGGGAATCCCATATTTTCGTCTGCGTACAAGTTACCTTATCAGTTAGATTTCCGATCTGAAACCTAAAGTCGCCTTCTTCGATTATCCATTTGCCTTTTTCGTTCACAAATGCAAGATCGTTGGCAGGAAGTTTGAGCACTACTTTTTTCGTTTCTCCGGGTTGCAATTCGATTTTCTCGAAAGCACGCAAACGACGCACATCGGGAGTAATAGATGCAACCAAATCGCTGCTGAAAAGCATCACGGTTTCTTTTCCTGCCACTTTTCCGGTATTTTTTACATCTACCGAAACCGTCAAAATATCGCCCGGGAGAAATTCATTTTTGTCAACCGTAAGGTTTGAATATTCGAAAGTAGTATAACTCAATCCGAATCCAAACGGATATTGCACATCGGTACGTGCTCCGTAATCGTAAGCACCACTCATTTTTTCGGCCAAATTCTGACTCGGTTTGTGATCGTAGGTGATGAGGCTTTGTTCAAATTTAGGATAGGTGTAGGGAAGTTTTCCACTCGGATTGACATCTCCTGCCAAAATATCGGCAAGTGCATCGCCGCCATAATTTCCGGGAAGATAAACCTGAACGACCGCTTTTGCATCGGGTTCGATGGTACGAATCAAGCGTGGACGACCTTCGTTGAGCACAAGAATGACCGGTTTACCCGTTTTGTAGAGTGCTTTTGCCAATGCAATCTGATTTTCCGAGAGTGTCAACTCATCAAGATTTCCGGGCGTTTCGCAATACGAATTTTCTCCCAAGCAAAGCACCACATAATCCACATCGGAAGCAGCAGCAACGGCTTTTTCGATTTCCGGGGGATTCTCTTCGAAATATTGTCCGTCCATTTTATACGTCACGCCCGGCTCGTATTTCACATTTGTTCCCCCGAATTTATTTTGCAACGCTTCAAATATCGTATTGTATTGCTGAGCAAATTCTTCCGTTTTTTCGCCCTGCCACGAGTAACTCCATCCTCCATTCAGCGTGCGCATCGAATTGGCATTGGGTCCTGTAACCAAGAGACGCGCTCCTTTTTGCAGCGGTAAGATATTGCCCTCATTTTTCAGCAACGTAATCGATTCGTCGGCCGCAGCTTTGGCAGCGGCTTCATGCGCCTTACTTCCAAAATCGGGATATTCGTTGCGTGACCAATAAGGACGGTCGAACAATCCGAGACGATACTTCATCCTCAAAATGCGACGAACGGCATCATCAATTCTTTCCTGTTTTACTTCTCCCGATTTGACAAGAGCAACCAATTCGTCGCAAAATTTCAGATTATAAGGCTCCATCACCATATCGATTCCGGCATTTATTGCGATGCGAATAGCATCTCTATAATCTTTGGCAATATGATCACGAGAAAGCAGATTTTGCACATCAGCCCAATCGGTAACGATGACACCGTCGAAATTCAAATCCTCTTTCAACCATTCGGTAAGCAACCGATAGTCTGAATGAGTGGAAACACCGTTGATAATACCCGAATTGACCATCAGCGACAAAGCACCGCCATCGACAGCAGCGCGAAACGGTTCGAAATGCTTTTCTCGAAGATCACTTTCCGTAATGATGGAAGGTGTACGATCTTTTCCCGAATAAGGGACGCCATACCCCATGTAGTGCTTCAAAGTAGCCGCAACATGATTTTGGTCTATATGATTGCGATCCTTCCCTTGATATCCTTGAACCGACGCCATTCCCAGTACTTTAGCTAGATAAGGATCTTCTCCGAAAGTCTCCCATTGACGTGGCCAACGCGGATCACGCCCCAAATCGAGGATAGGAGAAAAATTCCACGGAATATTGCTGGCTCTGGTTTCATAAGCCGCTATACGTGAACCCTCCTCCATCAATTTCGGATTAAACGTAGCTGCCAACCCTATTTGTTGAGGGAAAAAAGTTGCCCCTGCTGTATAGGTAACCCCATGAATGGCATCAATCCCGTAAATCACAGGAATACCGATTTCTTTAAGCGCTTTTTCCTGAATCGCTCTAACGGTATTTTCCCATACTTCGGTAGTTCTTGCCCTATTGTTGCTAGTATTCAAAATAGATCCTACCTTATATTTACCGAAAACCGTGTCCATCATGGCCGGATCAAGTTCAAAAGGCTCATCGCTGGCGTAAACACCTCCACCTTTACCCAAGACATCGATGGTGAATTGCGCCATCTGACCAACCTTTTCTTCAATGGACATTTTAGAGATCAACTCGTTGATTTTTTGCTCAACTTGCTGATCATCGGTTTTTCCATGCCCGCATCCCACTGAAGAAAGCAAAAGCAGCAAGAGAAATACAAATTTTTTCTGTTTCATTGATTTATCCGTTTTGATAAAATTTTAATTGTCTTTTACGGTTACATGCCTAATGTTTTTATGTAACCGTCATTTTTTGCACACTCAACAAATTTACAATTATCAAGCAATTCACTCAATGCATTTCGCACTTTATTTAGGTCAGGTCTGTTTTCGCGAATTTTGGCAAAGCTGCTTCGATCCTTTTGGGTATATTCCACAACAAGATCCCAATTCTTGGGCTCTTTTATTGAAACCATGCAACTGGTTTTAAGCATTTTTTTATACGGCCAGAAATGCCACCCCATATGATTTCTTTCAAGCAAACGTCGAAATCCGCCAATCCATTCGTCCGTATTTTCTCCTGTTTCGCCCATATATATCGGCAAATTCGTGTTCTCCCTAAAATCGAGAAAGTGCTGAATTGCTGCTTGAGTAGTATCTGACCAATACGTATGACATTCGTACATCATTTTATCGTCGAAATGCGGATTTTGGAAAACCGAAAAATTGGTATTCCATTGCGCTCCTCCCCAGATTACAATATGATTTTTGTCAACTTCTCTAATCGCTTCTGTAGCCTTCATGTAAAGGGGTTCGAGATAATTATTTAGCTCATCTTTGTTATCGAAAAAATGGGCAATGGGTTCATTCAGCAAATCATACCCAAGAACGGTAGGCTCATCGGCATAATGTTCGGCAATCCGCTTCCAGATGGAACAAAAAAGCTCTTGACTTTTAGGACTCTCGAATAACCACGGGTAACCGTAACTGTCATCAATGTTGTCACCGGTTTGACCTCCCGGCGCAGCATGCATATCGAGTACGACATACAGCCCTTCCTCTTTGCACCATCGAATAACATTATCGAGCAGTTCGAATCCGCGATTGGGATTGTTACTTCCCATAAAATCTTCACAGGTAAACAATTTGTAATGAAAAGGAATACGAATGGAATTCATGCCGGTTTGACGGATGTAACGAATATCATCTTGGGTAATGTAGTTTTCCTGAAACTTCCTCCAGAATTGATTGACGAAATCCGGCCCTACCATTTCTTTCAAAGCCTGATCGATAAGTCGGTAAGAATTTACATCCTGAAACAGAAACATGTACCCTTCAGGATTTAACCAATTCCCAAGATTGATGCCTTTCATCAAAAACACTTCCCCGTCGGGAGTAACTAAATTTTGTTCCACTACGGAGATGAAACGATTTTTCTCGCGTCTTTCGTTTTGTGAAAACAAGGGAAAAATAATTGTTCCCGAAAACAAAACGATAAGGAGTACTTTACTTGCTCTCTGCATATTCCGTGAATTTTATTTTTGATAAACCCGGACATAATCAATTTCATACGTTGCAGGAAGTTTGCTTTCGTCCACGCCTTGGGCTCCACCCCAATTACCGCCCCATGCCAAATTGAGTTTCAAATAAAACGGCTTATTGAATGGCCATGTATTTACATTGCCCTTACCATCATTTGCAAATGAAAAATATTGTTGTCCATCAATAAAAGCAGTAATTCGATCGGCAGTCCATTCCAAAGCATAAATATGAAATTCCGTTTCAGCATTTTCCACTCGTTTTGTTGCCGTTTTTTGCGTTCCAATGGCATGATTGTAGGCCATAGTATGTACCGAAGCATGTACCATATTGGGATCGTATCCCACATATTCCATGATATCTATTTCTCCATCAAGAGGCCAACTCCTAAAATCCTTTGGCAGCATCCAGAAGGCAGGCCATGTGCCTTTTCCACTCGGCATGCGCAGTCGGGCTTCAAAATAACCGTATTGCCAACTTTTAATTGTGTTCATCCGAATAGATATCACCTCCGAACCCTTTTTTTTGGCAATGATTTTCAACGTCCCGTCGGTTACTACAGCACAAGTATCCGTGCCAATAAAACGATCGATATAATTTTGAAGCTCGTTATTCCCCCAACCACTTGCACCGGTTTCAAACCACCATTTTTCTGTACCGGGCATGGACGGCTTTCCATCGTTTTCTCGCATATCGTTAAATTCATCGCTCCACACCAAATTATACCCTTCAGGGACATAATTCTCCGGTTGCCCTTTTCGTTGGGTTATGGTAACCTTTTTAGTAAAATCATCGCCTGCAATAAAAGTAAGTTCTGCAGTCCGTGGTGTTTCAAACGGATTTTTTAAAACCGTGATCTTTAAACTTGTCTGCCCGGAATACCCTTTTGCTACAGAAAGCGTACACCAAGGCTGGCTGGAAGTAACCGCCCAATCGGCATTTGCCGCAACAATTACACTTTTTGTTTCTCCGTCACCGGAAAATTCCCCGGGTTCAGGATTAACCGTAATTTCAATCTGTTTTCCAGGCTCAGGTGGTTCGGTATTTGGATCATCTCCTTCTGAACAAGCACCCAAAATAAAAAAAGCAATAAGAAATATATTGATCATTTTCTTCATTATCTCAAACTAGTAAAACTAGGGCTGCCGTGAAAAGCGGCAGCCCTATCAAATTATTATTTTATTCACTGAAAGTAAAATCATCAAAGAAGAACAAACCTTGTCCGGCATGACCTTCTCCTCCAAATTGAATCACAATTTTATCGTAGTCCTGACCATCAGCAACATTACTAAAATCGAATTCAAGTTCAATCCATCTATCAGTTACCAAATTTGTCTTTACTATTTCAGTTTGTGTTTGCCAAGCATTATCCCCCATATCGCTGTTTTGCAATTTAACGGCCAACTGAGGGCGCAACCTTTTTTCGGCAATCCAATCCCCCGCCACATCATTTTCCGTTTCATAATCGTTATAAGAAGGAACATACACTTTCAAACGGATTTTATTCTGCGTAGTCAAATCAAATTTATAATCAGGAGCGGTAAAGGATAAATTTGAATAAAACGCAGTCGTTTTTTGATAACGATACACTTTATTTGAGGTATTGATGGATATAGGCGCCGGATTATCTACAATGCCGCTCAATGGGCCCATGTCTTGAGTTACGAAATCAACCGTAAGTGAGCCTGATTCGAAAGTTTCGGACAATGGAATTGCCTTAGGTAATTTCTCGACTGGAGGTTCAGCCACATTCAACTCTTCAGGAATTAAACGGAACCACCATGAATTTGAAGGTTCAACAGTGCTCACGCATTTTACATACAATTCGGTTTCGGTAAGCGAGTATATTTTAAAAATGCTTGTTCCGGTATAAAAGCCAAAAAATGCTCCTCCGCTTAATTCGAGTGTCATATCCTCTTCATTCAATTTGAAACTATAGCCATCTGCATTAGGAACAAATGGCACATCGAAATCACCTACCCCACCAGGATTCGCTATTACACCTGCCGGATTTCCCAATCCTTGCACCCCGGCTGCATTGGTATAGATATATCCATTGTTCTCCCATTTCATTTTCGTTCCTTGTTGAAAAAAAGTGAACTTCTGCGTGTAAAGCGAAGAGCCTTCTTTTCCTTGAGCCGGACACGACCACCATTCAGGGGAATCTCCATCGGCCGGACCTACCCCAAAATGACCATCATGGTATTGATCAAACACCCATGTTTTGCCGTTGAGATTATCGGCTCCTCCTGTCAAATTGGTGTATGCCGGGGTATTGATAAGGCCGAAGTCATCTTCTTCAATGTGGACAACAACGCTTTTTGACGCCATAGAACCATCGGCTGCATACAAAGTAAGTGTTACTGTATAATCCCCTTTTTCGGGATAAGAAGCAGTAACTTTACTACCTCTTGCAGAAGACCCGTTTCCCAAGTCCCAGACGGCCGTGACAGGGAAGTTTAAATTGGAAGTATTTTCATAAGTAATCACATTATTGCTTGAAGCAGAAGGCGTCTGAGAAAAAGATATAATTTCCGAGGTAACTGTCCCCAATTCCCCTAAAGAATATCTATCATCTTCTTGTGGACTACATGCTGCCAAAATAAATAATAACAACAGCGCCCAAATTCCTTGTTTTCGTATATTTTTCATATTGACAAATCTTTTAAATAATTAGAAACAAAATTAATTCCAATTTCCGTTTTGCGTCAATTCAAATTCGGTTCCTTTCGTTTTCTCCATCTCACCTTGTGGAATAGGTATATATTTCATCCACTCGGAGAAAGTACGTACAGAATTATGTTCAGGCAGATCCTCAGTCAAAACACTTGTGGCATCTCCCCATCTTACCAAATCCCAAAAACGCATCCCTTCACCTAAAAATTCACGACGGCGTTCGAGTTTAATATTTTCTATGTTTGCCGTAATTGAAGGAACTCCTGCGCGATTACGTATTTGATCTAAACATCCTTGGGCGGTAATGCCTTGAACCTCGAACTGCCCATGTAACACTATAAGTTCGGCGTAATTCAATAATGTTTCTGCATAGCGGAAAATACGTAAATTGTTGCAATAATTTAAATCGACATCACCGGGAGGCGGATTATATCCAACGCGAGCAGCGTACTTGCGTTGAAACAAACCGGTATTTTGAAAACGAGCGGTATAAGATCCATCTTCCCATTTGTTAATTGAAGCATCACGACGTACATCTCCTTCTTCATACATATCATAAGCACTCTGACGCACAGGGCCAAAGCCCCAACCTCCTTTGAATACAGAATTAGGATCTTTGAGATCGGCTGGCGAAATAAACGCAGGCAGGTTCGTGCCATAACCGCTCCATGAATTTCCCCATGTTTTTCCTTCAGGAAGCTGGTTGCTTTCGAAAATGGATTCTTTACAAAATTCGTTCTCGTCTCTCCACATGGCATCAAAATCTTCGAAGAGTTCATATTCTCCGCTATTGATAATTGTGGCCATATCATTGGTAACTTGAGCATAACGCGAAGCATCCTTTTGATACATCACCACCCTTGCCCGCAACATAAGTGCCGCAGCCCGCGAAACACGACCAAGATCATTTCCAACGGTTTTCATGGGGATCCTTCCTTCAACGCAAGCGAAATCAACATCCTTCAAAATTTTATTGTAAATTGAGTCAGCCGGTAATTGCTTGGCCATATACGGAGGATTGGAAAGTGGTTCTTCGAAATATGGAATATTACCCCAAAATTTCCAAAGCAAATGCACATAATATGCTCTCAGAAAATGAGCCTCAGCTTTATATTGTTCCAGTTTTTCCTCTTTAACACCAGAAGCATTTTCACAGGATATGATAACATTGTTAGCTCGAGCTAAACCCGTAAAATAGATACTCCAGAGTCCATCCAGTGTCGAAGCAGCGGTGGATGTAAATTGCGACAGTTTATACAATTGTTCCTGATCACCGGCACTACCTCCACCTTTATAAATATCATCTGACCGCAGATCCGACATTAATAAAACCGCATTGTAATTGCCATTTGCATAACTGTCGAACAAAAGAATTTGATATGCAGACGCAAGATTTGACAGGATCGATCCTTCCGTAGCCGCACCTCCGTACTCGGGTTTTTCGGTCGACGATGCACTTAAAAAATCGTCACTACAAGAAATCATAGAAAAAACTCCTATCACGAGAGTAGCTATGATTGCAATAAATTTATATTTTTTCATTTTTTCTATATATTTAGAATTAATAGGTTAGAATGACACATTCGCTCCAAGATAAATTGTTCTTGATTGAGGATAAACACCTCTATCGACTCCGATACGGGTATACTCGCCCGTTGCAACCTCAGGATCAAATCCATTATAACCGGTGAATGTGAATAGGTTCTCAGCAGACACATATAATCTTAGCTGCTGAATGGATATTTTCTTTGTCAAAACCTGAGGTAAGGTATAGCCTAATTGTGCCGTTTTTAATCGCAAGTAGCTGCCGTTCTTGATATAAAGATCCGATGATCTCCAGTTGCTGTTAGGATCGGCACTCGTCATACGAGGTATCTTATCAGAGGTCCCCTCTCCATGCCAGCGTTCCAATATCCACGATGGACGATTCATTGCAGGAATATCCCCTCGCATAGAAAAATCGAATACATCATTTCCTTGAGCGCCTTGGAAAAACAAGTTCATATCAAAATTCTTCCATTCAGCCCCAAACGAAAATCCAAATGTCCAATCCGGCATTCCTTTCCCTATCTTTGTCTTATCGTTATCATCTATTACTCCATCTCCATTATAATCAACAAAACGGACATCGCCCGGCTGAGCTTTAGGCTGATATGTCACTCCGTCTGAATTCACGTAAGCATTAACCTCCTCAATATTTTGGAATATTCCGTCAGTTTTGTAACCATAAAAGAATGGCCATACTTCTCCATTTTTACCTTTGATGAAACTACCCAACCCTGAAGCGCCGGCGGTCTCATAAATAGCTTCTCCGGAAGCATTCCCAAGTTTTATTAATTTGTTTTTGAGATATGAAGCATTTGCCAAAATATTGTACTTAAATTCGCCGAGAGTTTGTTTCCATCCAATTTCAAATTCGAGCCCCCGGTTTTGCATATCGCCTACATTTCCAATCGGTGCACTTTGACCAACGTAACTCGGAATTGGTTGATCCATCAGCATTCCGTTTGTATTTTTCACGAAATAGTCGAAACTAAACGTAAGGGCATTACGCAAAAAACGAGCATCAAAACCCAAGTCCGTTTGTTCAGATTCCTCCCATCTAACATTCGGATTTGGCAGAGCCGATGGAGATGTTCCATATTGCATCACTCCGTTTTTTGAGTCAGAAGAAACTACATATCCACCTCCGAAATAATAATTTTGCCCACCATCCATCAATGATGTATAGCGGAAATTGCCAATATTTTCATTACCATTTTTTCCCCAACTGAAACGAAGTTTGAAAGCATCCATCCATTCCGGGCGAATTTCTTCTAAATAAGGTTCGTTCAACACATTCCATCCCAACGAAAGAGCAGGAAATACAGCCCATTTGTTATTAGGCCCAAATCTTGACGATCCATCCCTTCGAATAGTTGCCTGCAACATATATCTTTCCGCATAATTGTAATCGAGACGACCAAAATATGAAGCCAGCGCCGTAAAATTATATCCTCCAGTGCCACCATAAATTCTTTCTTTGTCTCGATCTGCAGTGGCAGCATTAATAGTCGCTAATACAGGATCGTTACCCAATAAATCATAATCACTTCCTCCTACCTGACGATAAGTGTATTTTTGAGCTGATTGGCCCAACACAAATGTCAGATTATGTACATCCCTAAATAATTTGTTGTAGGTAAATACATTCTCAACTTGCCATTTGAAACCTCGATTCATTTGACTCCAAACGGAACTCTGGCTCACATCCTTGCCCTGCGTAGCCAAAAAATATGGATATTCATAGCCATCATCGCCCCAAAATGCCAGATCAAAACCATAACTACTCTTAAATTTCAGACCAGGCACCACATCCAATTCGCCCCAAAATGTGCCGACAAACTTATCAGAATTCCACTTATCTGAACGTGGTTGGTTAAGCATCGCCACGGGATTGGCTATTTCCTGAAATCCTGAGGGTGGAATCGAAAATACATTTCCGTTTTTATCGGTCACGGCATAAGGATGAGACGCTAATATTGAAGCGACTGATTGAATATCTGGATCGGAAGAGGTTTCGGGAGCATATACAGGAACTCTAGGGTTAAAAGCCAATGCACTTCCAAGTACCGAACCATATTCAGAGTTAGTTTCAATACCGGTGGAATTGTCACGAGAATAGCCGACATTCACACCAACTTTGAGACTATTAACAAAATCTCGATCTTTTTCTTCGAAAACCTTATAGGTAGAATTGGTACGCAAACTCCACCTTTCGTAATTTGATTTCCCATAATTACCACCAACAATTCCATCCTGACCAAAGAAACCCATTGATAAGAAATACGATATTTTTTCGGAATTTCCGCTTATACTAAGTTGATGTGATTGAACAGGTGCATCATAATTAGGGTTCACTGAATAATTCCGTTTAAATTCATATATATCAGGCCACAGTTTTTAGGGAGAAGAGAAGTTCCCGATTTATGGCAGAAAATTTTTTCTTAACCTCCAACATCATCTTTTCGAATAAGACAAAAAGAAGCCCTTTGAGGAACTTCATAACATTCTTCACAAAGAAACATGCTGCCGTCCACACGTCGGCAGTATCGGGAAGTTTGGCCCGCACATTGTTTACCCGATAGACTCTTTTGTCCGTTCCAAAGGTAGATTCAACTTCATTCCTTTTCCCCTCGTCTTTGGCTGCTTCCCTCCGGCAGGCTTCTGTCTGCATCTCTTTGGAAGGCCTGCCCAACGGCTTGCCGGCTGCTCTTATGTGGTAACGCTTCAAAAGCGCCCGATTTTCCCTGTTCATGTAAATCTTGTCGGCATAACAGGTGGTCGGAAGATATCCGAAACGTTCATAATAGGCCTTGATGTGCCGCTCCATATCCTCTGACTCGTTATAGGCATCCCAACTGAAGTGATCGATGAAAGTGTAACCGCCAACCACGCTGACTCCTATCTTTGAACCGAACTCTACTTTTGATTTGGATTTCCCTCTGACAATAGGGCGAACATGGGGTTGAAACACACTGATAATTCTGTCGGGGCACTGATGGGTGTGAGTATCATACATCCCTTTCTGTTGATGATAAACCTTGATGATCGTTCCTATCCATTGCTTCTCTTTTTTCGTCAGCGAATCGAACATGGAGGTGGAGCCTTTCGATACGATATCGGTTATGCTTCGAAGGTTACGACACAGATAACCCAATTGCTGTCTGATTCCCTTTCGGATGAGTTGTTTCGACTTCCTCTTTTTCTTGATTACCTGAAGATAGTGGTGTCTTGCTCTTTTGCGATGTGTTCGTGGTTTTGGACTGCCACTTAAGCGGCACAGCTTGTCTATCAAACGTTCACTGACTTCTCGGGCATCGTTGAGCAGGTCAAGATCCGTGGGATACCTGACTTCCACATCGCAACACGTGGCATCTATCTTTATGCTCCCTTTGTGAAGCATGCCTTCTTCATCGACAAAACTGTCATCTTCATTCTTCCGTTCGTCTTTCTTCTTATCCGCATTATCGCTTTCATTTCCTCCGCCTCCTTCCGATTCTACGCTTTTTCCCCGTTCTGCTTCCATCACGGCTAACGACATTTCGTTGATTGATTCGACATTCATGCGTTTGCGAACGTAAACGAATAAACTCGAATCGAATACCGGTTTACTCGTAAACTCTTCCAATCCGATAAAATACTGCATGTAAGGATTCTCGGCAATGAGCCGGATGGTTTCTTCGTCCGAAAGATTCATCTTGTGCTTGATGATCAATGCTCCAATTACCATGCGGGCAGGTTTGTTGCCTCCTCCGCTATGTTGGTTGCGCAGACTCTTATTGTAGATGCGTTCAATCTTGTCCCAAGGCATCAGGTTCGCCAATTTATACCACCGGTTGGATGGATCGAGCGATTTCTCGAGTGTGCCCGAAAAAATATCAAGTCGTAGTTGTTTTGCTTGCGAGTTGTATTTCATAATGTAGCCGTTTTGCCCATAAATGTACGACTTTTTCCCGAAAATAACAAGAAAATACGAACTTATTTTATTAAATATCAATTGATTGACCGAATTCAGGAGACCCTAATTAAATGTTTCATCTTGCCAATCAGTACCTTTGATTTGATTTGAAATTTGATCGAATGAATATCTTGGTAAGTTTCCATCATTAATCTGAGCTTCATTCATAATTATCATGTATTCCTGGGCATTCAATACAGATTTTTTCTTCCAGGGATTTTGCCACCCGTAATTGAAATCATAATTGATAAGTGGTCTCCCTGCTGCGGCCCCAATAGCACCTTCTCCGGATTTGGTTGTTATCAAAATTACGCCATTTGCAGCGCGTGCCCCATAAATAGCAGCAGAAGCTGCGTCTTTAAGCACTTCTACAGATTGTATATCAACCGGATTAAGGTAATTTATTCCACCGTCTACGGGCATTCCATCTACGATATACAGAGGATCACTGTTATTTACAGTGCCGATACCGCGAATGCGAACTTTAGATTCAGCTCCCGGATGCCCCGAGCTTTGTGTGATTTGAACTCCCGACACTTTTCCCTTTAATGCGTCTTCTACCCGCGATGGCCGCGCAGTATTCAGTTCCTCTGACGTCACTCGACTAATAGCTGCAGTTACAACGCTCTTTTTCTGAACACCATAACCTATAACAACCAGTTCATCCAATAACTCGGCATTTTCTTGTAATATGACGTTTAAAGTAGTCTGATTTGTAATCGTAAACTCCTGATCGACGTAGCCAATGTACGAGAAACGCAAAACCGAGCCACGTGGTACATTGATCGAATATTTTCCATCTACATCAGTAATTGTACCCATAGTAGTACCAACTACCGAAATATTGGCCCCGATGATTGGCTCTCCATTCTGATCAGTTACTATTCCACTTACACTCTGCACATTGTTTTGTTGAGGCGATGGGACGTCCATCGATGTCAACTGTTTTTCTCGACTTTTGTAAAGGATGTAAATTTTCCCATCCTTAATTTCATAACCCAAATTACGGGGCGAAAGCAATGTCTCAAGGACATCGGAAAGCTCTCCATCAGTAACATGGATGGTTACTTCATCGCTTAGGTTTACAACCTCTTTGCTGTAAGCCAGAGTGTAACCCGTTTGTTTTGAAATACTTTCCAGCACGGTTTTCAGATTTGTTTTCGTATAATTTGCACTCACTTTTTGCGCCGAACTAACGCTCAAACTAAACAAAAAGATTCCAAGCAGCAACATTACACGCTTCCCAGATAGAATTTTTCCCATGGTCTTTTGTATTAATAAATTAAACGTAAAAAAATGTTATTAAATTCTCATAAATAAAACATCTCGAAGATTTTTTAAACTTATTGTATTGACACGAATGGCAGCAAAAAGTATTAGGAAATAAATAAAAAAATAAAACATTAAATAAAAATACAGCAACCCCAATAAAAAATTAGGGTTTACCGAATTTGCCTCAGGAAAGCGAAACCTCTATTTCTGTCCCTTTCTTCATGAATTTCACAGGCGCAATTTTCTGAAGTTCAGACAAGATTTCTTCGAGTGATGTTTGTCGGGTAGTGAGAGTATAGGTATATTTTAAGGCCTCACGGTCTTTGATGCGGAAAGATACGTCATATTTGCGTTCGAGCGTACGAATAACTTCTGAAAGGGGTGTATCGTTAAGGTAAGTGATTTGATATTTCCACAATGATATATTGGAAGATTGAGGCAAGTTTTGTATCGTACAGGCACCGGCAGTTTTGTCGTAAACAATTTGTTGTCCCGGAGCAACTTTGTAACGATTGGTTGGTGTATCAAAGGTAATCTTTCCCTCATCGAGAACCACCTTTATTTGCTCATCATCGTTATAGGCCTTTACGTTGAACGACGTTCCTAAAACGCGAACGTCCGCACTTCCCGTATTGACGATGAAAGGACGATGTTTGTTTGGCGAAACTATAAAATAAGCTTCCCCCGAAAGGAAAACCTTCCGCTTAAAAAGTCCGAATTTTTTGGGATAACGAATTTTGGTGTCAGCATTCAGATATGCTTGAGTCCCGTCCTGAAAAAAAATTCGAGCGTTGTCGCCTCTCGGGACATAAATTTCGGCGTAAGTTGGATTTCCAAAAATTTGCGCATCAGGATTCGATAAAACAACCCATCCGAGCAGCAATACAAGAGGAATTACTACCGCCGCAACGCCATACGTCACTTTGCGAATATGCTTACGTCTGATATCTCGGAGAATGTTCGATAAAATTTTATCGGATTGAACAGATGATATTTTAACATTAAGAAACTCATCTTCCATGAGATATGCATCTCTGTCGATCATTTCCGAAAGAGCCTGCTGTCCCTCGATAGACGATGAGATCCAATCTACAGTTTGTCGCGCTTGTTCCTTCGACGACTTTTCCTCGATTACCTTCTTTAGTGTTGCTTTTTCGGATGATTGCATATAAAAATACCTGTTCTATTTAATAAATAGACACACGAAAACGAAAAAAAATGAGTGTAAAATGCACTTTTTTAAAATATCATCAATTTTATTTTCCGGAAGTACGTTCTAATCATTTTGACAGACTCCTGATAGTGCGATTTTACGGTGTGTACAGAAATTCCCATTCGATCGGCAATTTCCTGATTACTTATATCCTCTTCGATTTTCAATTTGCACACTTCTTTTTTTTGAGCAGGCAACGAATCGATAGCCCGATAGAGCGTTTCTAAAACTTGTGTCTCTTCCATGCGTTGCAGAAAATGATTGTCGTCCGCAATTTCGTTTTGCGCATTTGCGTAATACACCGAGATTGTGTCCTTATGATCGCGTATCTGATTGAGAATATAGTTTTTGGTCATGGTATAGAGATAATTCTTCAGATTGATGCCTATCTCTATATCTTTTGTATTTTCCCAAAATTTCACAAACACATGCTGCACCGCTTCTTCTGCCAAGTCCGTATTTTTCAGATAGCGAAGTGCCAATGCGTAAAGATAGGCGTGATATTTCCGATAAATCACAGTAAAAGCCTCCTTATCTCGGCTTTTGATGAGCAGAAACAAGGCATTATCTTCGTTGTGTGTGTATTTGAAATCAGCATCCATGGAATTACAAAAAAATAACACCCGACAAATATACGCTTTCTTTTTTTCCGGTAATAAAAATCAGAACATCTTAACTATTCGCTCTATCGCATTCGCGAGAAGATCAATTTCCCCACGAGTATTGTAGAAAGCGAAAGAAGCCCTCACAGTGCCCGGAACACCGAAAAAGTTCATGAGCGGCTCGGCACAATGATGACCGGTGCGCACCGCGATCCCCATTTTATCGAGCAACGTGCCCACATCATAAGGGTGAATATCTTTGACAAGAAATGATAAAACACTGCTTTTGTTTTGGGCCTCTCCGAAAATACGCATTCCATCCATCGAGCTCAAGCGCTCCGTCGCATAATCGAGCAATTCTTTTTCGTATGCGGCAATGTTGTCGATGCCCAGGCCGGCAACATAATCGAGTGCCGAAGCAAGGCCGGTTGTGCCAACAAAATCAGGTGTGCCGGCTTCGAATTTGAAAGGAATTTCGTTATAAGTGGTTTTTTCGAACGAAACATTCGCAATCATTTCGCCTCCGCCTTGATAGGGCGGCATCGCGTTAAGCCATTTTTCTTTTCCGTAAAGAACACCAACACCTGTTGGTCCATATATCTTGTGCGAAGAAAATACCAAAAAATCGCAATCGAGTTGCTGCACATTCACACCGATATGTTGAACCGATTGTGCGGCATCGATTAAAACAGGGATATCATGTTCGTGAGCAATGCGAATGATTTCGTCAATTGGGTTTATTGTCCCGAGTACGTTCGAAATATGAGTAACGGATATAAGTTTGGTTCGCGGCGAAATTTTTTTTTCGAATTCGTCAAGCAAAAGTTCGCCTCGGCTGTTGATAGGAGCTACCCGTAATTTCACACCGCGAATATCGGCCTGCAATTGCCAGGGAACAATGTTGGAATGATGTTCCATGGCCGTGATCAAAATCTCGTCGTCCTCTTTGCAGAAGGCTCTGCAAAAAGATGAAGCCACAAGGTTGATCGACTCGGTTGTTCCACGCGTAAACACAATTTCCGACTCAGAGGCAGCGCCTATGAATTTTTGCACGGTTTTTCGGGCATTTTCATGAGCTTGGGTAGCTTCCTGACTCAGGAAATGAACACCGCGATGGACATTCGAATTGAGCGTGAAGTACATCTCGTCGATCTTTTCCACCACGCAGCGCGGTTTTTGTGTAGTAGCTGCATTGTCAAGATAGACCAGGGGCTTACCATACACCTCCCGCTGAAGAATGGGAAAATCGTGTCTGAGTTCAATTATATCCATTTTTTATCTGCGACATTGCAGTTTCCGCAACGAAGTAATTCGCCCCGAAAACGTTTATTGACCAAATATTCGAGTCGCTCGCGAAGAGTGTCGATACGAACCAAATCGATCACATCTTTGGTGAAAGCCACCATCAGCAACATGCGTGCTTCGGCTTCGGGTATTCCTCTGGCTTGCAAGTAGAACAACGCCTCCTCATCAAGCTGTCCGGTAGTAAGTCCGTGCGAACATTTCACGTCGTCGGCATAGATTTCGAGCTGAGGTTTCGAATACATATGGGCATCGGACGAGGTAGACAAATTACGATTGTTTTGGTAAGCCTGCGTTTTTTGTGCACCCTTCTCCACCAGAATTTTCCCACAGAAAACGCCCGTCGATTTTTCTTGCAATGCATACTTAAACAATTCGTTGCTGGTACAATGCGGTACGGCATGATCAATAAAAGCAAAATTATCGACATGCTGCTCTTTGTCGCAAATAGCCAATCCTCCAATATGTGCTTCGGCATACCGACCCAGCAGTCTGAAATGATAATTGTTGCGCGTATATCCATTGTGGAGAGTAATGCTGCTGGTTACCAGACAAGAATTCTCCTTCTGTTCGGCGTAAAGCGAAGAAAGGCGGGTAACTTTTTCCGAATTCTCTTCCAACTCATAAAAGTCGACTTGCGCCCCTTCCTGCGCTACGATTTCGGTAACCTGCGTAACAACAAATTGAACTTCGTCAACCGTATGGTCGCAAATGAGGAGTTTGACTTGTGCATTTTTTTCGGCGATCACCAAGAGCCGTCGATTTACATTCAGGTCAACGCCTCCGCGCAAGATATTGATAAGTTGAAGTGGTTTTTCGACCACGACATTTTCGGGAACATACAGTACAAAACCATCCTGAGCGAACATGGTGTTGTAAGCCGTAACGCCGTTTTGCGAATAATCAGCTATGCGCGCATAGTATTTATTAAAAATATCGGGGCGCTGTTGCGAAAAATCGATCATACTACCCGCAAACACACCGTCAGGCAAACTATTCGGATTTTGGGCTTTGCGATAATAACGTTCGTTGATCAAGAAATATACGAATGTTGACAGGTTGGGAACATCACACTTGAAAGCGTCATAGGGATTCACGGGAATCGGGATATTACGCAGATTAAGTCCCAATTCGGTATCGAATGCTCTCGCAATATTGGAGTGTTTATAATCTTCGAGTTTCGAGGTTGGGAAACCTATTTTGCCGAAAGTTTCGAAAGCAGCCTGACGTTCTTTGTTGAATCCGTCGGAAGAATTCCGATCGATTTCTTCACGATAGGTTTCAAACAGATCGATATATTGTTGTTCGGTCATTTGTTACTTGTTACGGTGTATAATAAAAACTATCCCGTCCGAGACGGAATAAAACAAAAAAATAACATATCCCGTTTAAGGATTGATGAGCCAGTCGTAGCCCTTCTTTTCGAGTTCGAGCGCCAGTTCGGGCCCATCCGTTTTAATGATTTTGCCTTTGTAGAGCACATGAACCACATCCGGCTGAATATAATCCAACAATCGTTGGTAGTGGGTGATGACGATAGTAGCATTGTCGGGGGTATGCAACTTATTGACACCGGCAGCAACTATGCGCAAAGCATCGATGTCGAGACCGGAATCGGTTTCGTCGAGTATTGAAAGCAAGGGGTTGAGCATGGCCATCTGAAAAATTTCGTTGCGTTTTTTTTCGCCGCCCGAAAATCCTTCGTTCACCGAACGACTCACCAATTGACTATCCATCCCGAGCAACTCACGCTTTTCGCGCATGAGCTTGAGGAAATCATTGGCCGAGATGGGCTCTTCTCCTCTATATTTTCTTTGTTCGTTGACTGCGGCACGCATAAAATTAACCATGCTCACGCCGGGAATCTCCACCGGATACTGAAAGCTCAAAAAAAGGCCCTCTCTGGCTCTATCCTCAGGAGACATATCGAGCATATCCTTTCCGTTGAAAATAATTGATCCACGAGTAACCTCAAATTTCGGATTTCCCACCAATACCGATGCGAGGGTACTTTTCCCCGAACCGTTAGGACCCATTATGGCATGAATTTCGCCTTTATTTACTTCCAGATCAATTCCTTTCAGGATTTCCTTGCCTTCTACTACGGCATGTAAATTTTTTATTTGTAGTAAATTCGACATATTTAGTCTGTTGAAAAAGCGGATTTGAAACATCCACTCAAATTTTATATTTATGTGGTTTTATTATAATAAGCAGTGAAAGCAACTGCAAAACCTTAAACAACTTTCTCCTCCGAATTGTTTGATCATTCGCTTCCGGCAAATAAAAATAATGATGGTCGATTTGCGGCCGAAACGCTATTCAACGCTCAGAATTTCGTGTTTCTTGACCGGTTTCTTCCGCTTCCTTTATTTTTTTAAACAAATCGGATGCAAATACAAACTCATTCAGCTCCTTATTATCCGAATTTATCACATGATCTTTCGTTCCCTCCCACTCCTTCACGCCTTCGTTGATAAATATGATATGATCGCCAATGTTCATAACGGAGTTCATATCGTGCGACACCACGATGGTCGTAATCTCGAAATCTTTGGTGATGCCTTGAATCAATTCGTCTATTAGTTGCGACGTTTTGGGATCGAGACCCGAATTGGGTTCGTCGCAAAACAAATATTTTGGATTGAGCGCAATGGCGCGAGCAATGGCGGCACGCTTCATCATACCGCCACTAATTTCGGACGGATAAAGATTTGCGGCATCAAGCAAATCGACACGCTCCAGACAAAACTCGGCTCTCTTCTTTCGCTCCCGATAATTTTTACGTGAAAACATATCAAGGGGAAACATCACATTCTCGAGCACCGTTTTGGAATCGAAGAGGGCTGCGTTCTGAAAAAGCATTCCCATATTTCGGCGCAACTTCTTTACATCTTTCTGCTTCATTTTCAGAAAATCTTTTCCATCATACAAAACTTTCCCCCCTTCGGGACGAAGTAATCCGACGAGACATTTCAGAAACACACTCTTTCCCGATCCACTCTTCCCGATAATCATGTTCACTGCACCCTCCTTGAATTTAGTCGAGATATTATTTATAACGACTTTCCCTTCAAATTGCTTGATTAAATTTTGTACTTCTATCATCGGTTCGAAAGTGTTAACCCATCATCAATTGAGTGAAAGCCAAGTCGATCATCAAAATCAAAATGCTATTTGCCACCACCGAATCGGTGCTTGCCTTCCCCACATCCAGTGCTCCGCCTCGAGCGTTGTACCCGTAATATGCGGCCACCGAAGAAATAATGAACCCAAACAACATCGATTTGAGGAGCGAGTACCAAACAAGCGATTCCCTGAAAAAGAATTGAATGCCGTAAATATAAGTATCTGGGCTCGGGTCACCTGAAATAGCGCAAAATACATATCCTCCATACAGCCCCATGAATGTGCTGAAAATAACAAGCACGGGCATAAAAAGCACAAAAGCGGCAATTTTCGGCAAAATAAGAAAATTAGCAGAATTTACACCCATAATATCAAGGGCGTCAATTTGTTGCGTGATTCGCATCGTGCCAATTTCGGATGCAATATTCGATCCGACTTTTCCTGCAAGTATAAGACAGATAACGGTGGAAGAAAATTCGAGAATAATGATTTCGCGCGACACCGATCCTACTGTCGAACGCGGGAGCAGCGGAGAGTTGATATTATAGGCTATTTGCATGACGATGACGGCCCCGATGAAAAGAGAGATAATCGTTACAATCCATATCGAATTGACGCCTAATTTATAGGTTTCTTTCGAAAATTCCTTTGCAAACTCTCTTGCCCGATCAGGAGGCATCAGCACGCGCCTGAGCAGCAACGCATATTCACCGATACTTTCTAATGTTGATCTTATGGACATATTGCCGAATTTTTAAACACGCAAAGATAGCCTATTGTTTTCAAACTATAGAAAACAAGTCGCAATTGCGTTCGTATTTTTAAAAATAATTATCTTTGCGGCATGTACAGAATAAAACATTCCGAACTTGGTGAAATCGTTGTAAAGCCCAATGTACGAGCAAAAAAAGTAATTGCCCGGCCCATGTCGGGGCACATTGAGCTTACCATACCGCAAGGCCTTTCGCACGATAAAATTCTCGAATCCTTAGACCGTCTGAAGCCCCAGCTTCTAAAACTACCACGCCGGGCAGAACATTTTATCTCGGAAACCACTTCATTTCGAACATTCACATTCGAGGCCTGCATCAAAAAATATGAAATCTCGAATCAATTTCGGATGACGCTGCGCAATGGTATGCTTACCGTTTTCGTTCCTGAAAATGCGGATATTCTCTCCGTACGATCGCAAAACATTATCAAAAATCTGATAGAAGAAGCATTACGCCACGAAGCGAAACGCATTTTGCCCGTTAAAACCGAGCAGCTGGCGCAAAAATTCAAACTCAACTATCGCAGGGTCTTTATCAAGAAACTGAAATCGAAATGGGGAAGCTGCTCATCCGACAAAAATATCAACCTCTCGCTTTATCTCATGCTTCTCGACGAAAAAATGATCGAATACGTTATTCTTCACGAACTTACACATACTGTGGAGTTGAATCACAGCACCAAGTTTTGGGAAAAACTTAGCGTTTTCTGTGGCGAAGATGCCAAGATGCTCGACAAAAAACTGCGATACAATTTACCCAACAGTTACGCATATTTTTTCGAGCACTAAAGACGATTACAAATCTTTGAGTAAAACCGTTCGATTGTTTTCGTAGAAACCCTTGCGGGTTTCCATCAAGGCATTCCACTCATTATAAAACGCGACTTTATTATCCACGCGGAAATCCTCCGATCCGAACTGATCGATTTTCTTCATCAAATAATTTACCGTAATCAGGTTGATATCGAGAGCCGGCACGTATGCCATCACTTTAGGTTCTTTTTCGGAAGGTGTCGGACAAATCATTTTCATATCCTGCAAATCGTCTATAATCCTGTTCGTTAATCCGATGGGAACGCTGCAGGCTTCCGAAATCTCATCGTTGGTGAGCGCCGGTTTGTCATCCATGAAACTTTTCACGATTTCGGTCATGATCAGTAAAGTGAAGAAATCGCGATATCGACGACTGATATTGCGCGTTTCCTTATCGAAATTAAATTTCCCCACATTTTGAGCCGCAAACGACAATTCCACGCCGATAAGAATGATAAACCACGAAAGTTGTATCCACAAAAGCAACAACGGTATTGCCGCAAATGTACCGTAAATGGCATTGTATTTTGTAATCCAGATTTGTCCGCTCAAATACAGAAACTGGAAAACCTGCAAAGCAGTGCCTGCCACGAGAGCCGCAATTAACGCATTGAAGAATTTAACACGCGTATTGGGCATAAACAAATAAAGCAGCGTAAGCACCAGAACAATAATAAAATAAGGAAGAATATTGATAATTCGAGCAAAGAGAGGGCTCAAAAAATCCGCAAAATAATCGAAATAGTCGCCCGGAGAATTCAGAATCAATGAAATACCATAATTAAGAATAATCATCACCGGAATAAACAGGATAAGAGCAAAGTAATCTGTCGCACGACGCTGGATAGAACGACCTTTTTTAACTTGCCAAATCCGGTTGAAATTCTTCTCGATATCCTGAAACAAAGTAAATACCGTATAGAGCAGTAAGACCACACCGACTCCGGCGAAAACACCACTCCCCTTGGCAAATTCGAGCGAATTGTTGATAGATTCCAGAATTTGGGTCATCAAAGTGTCTTGACCAACCGACGAAGAATCAGAAGAATTTGATAATCCGAAATAGCTGAAAATTTCACTCTGAACGATGTTCTCGAATCCAAAACCTCGAGCAATAGCAAAGAGCACGGCCAAAAAAGGCACAATCGAAAGCACCGTACGATACGTAAGAGAAGCTGCCCGCGAACCCAAATCGAGTTCGGAAACATTTCGGACAGTCATGATCACTGTTTTGACCGTATTATAATAAATGCTGGTTTTTTTGGAAAGCGTTTTGGAATCTACACGCCAAATGTCATGCGTGAGAAATTCGGCAAATTCCTCCAACTGAACCCTCCATCTGGTCAGCCGAGATGGTTTGTAATTCTTGTGATCCTTATTATCAGTCTTTTTCTTAGCCATCAGACAAAAAAAGCAGTCGGTCTATAAGCCGGGTTCTGTCTCCCGACAAGTCGGGATGTCTGTCATTTATCTACGAGACGATGTCGCCATCGCTCTTTAGCGGCCTACCCCTCGGCATCGGGCGGGCAACCCTACATCTATCCGATATACACGGCCTTGCAACCCATAATGCGTACGGCATACCGCATTGCTGCGATATCCGGTGAGCTCTTACCTCACCTTTTCACCCTTATTCCGGCAAGCCGGAACGGTTGTTTTCTGTTACGCTAATCTGCTCTCGCGAACAGCTTCCCGTTAGGAAGTATGGTGCCCTGTGTTGCCCGGACTTTCCTCCCCGAACAATATTTCGGAGCGACAAACCGACCGACTGCAAATACAAATGTAATACGAAATCCACAATGTTTGTGCTAATTAACCGTTTTTTTGAAGATTGAATTACAAAGATGCATAAAATCGGGGAAAAACGACAATTCGCGTAAAACGATAATTAATATCCCGAAACAATTTATAACATTATTGAATAGAAAACAGATACGGTGCAAGTACGAGGAAAGTATGGAGCAAATACGACGGAAACCCCAGTGAAATCAGGGCCGGTATTTCAATATAAATTCACATTATCAAACATTCGATAACTTATTCGTACACGATTCAAAACGGTATCGAAAAAAACTTCCGCATTTTTCCAACACCATTTTCATTTTTCGCAACAATATTTGCTACTTTTGGAAAATCAAAAATTCCACAAAATGGCTTACGAAATAGAGCGAAAGTTTTTGGTGAAAGGAGACTTCAAATCCCATTCGTTCCGGCAGATAAAAATCAAACAGGGATATCTTTCCGTTACGGGAACCATTGTCAGGGTTCGGACGAAAGACCGGGAAGCATTCATTACCATCAAAAATGCTCCGAAAGAGGGAAGCATCACACGGCATGAGTGGGAATACGAAATTCCCGTGGACGATGCGGAAGAAATGCTCCGCTTATGCTGCGATTGCATTATCGACAAAACCCGCTATCTGGTGGGCGCGGGCAATCACATTTTTGAAGTAGATGAATTTTTTGGTTCAAATGAAGGGCTGGTCATTGCCGAAGTTGAGCTTCGGCAGGAAGACGAACCTTTCGAACGTCCCGAATGGCTTGGGGAAGAAGTTACCGGCGATGTTCGCTACTACAACTCCTACCTTTCGATACATCCCTATAAAGAATGGCAATAAATAAACATAATGAAAACAATTCTATTAACATTCATCGCAGCGACAACCCTATCGGGATGCTACCTTTTTGGTCAGAACAGCCTCATTCCTTTAGATAAAGACCTCTCCACTGTAGAATATCCTTATCCGGTGAGTTTTTTCGGCTTTCACTCTCAGAATCAACCCATGCGCATGGCATACATGGACGTAAAGCCTGAAAACTATAACGGAAAGAATATTGTTCTTTTGCACGGCAAGAATTTCAATGGAGCATACTGGCAAGAAACCATCTCTGCGCTCGCTCAAAAGGGATACCGTGTTGTGGTTCCCGATCAGGTGGGTTTTGGTAAATCCACCAAACCCGAACACTATCAATACAGTTTTCACCAGTTAGCCACCAACACGAAAAACCTTCTCGATAAGCTCGGGTTAAAAAAAGTTTCCGTGCTGGGACATTCCATGGGAGGGATGCTCGCAACGCGTTTTGCGTTGATATTCCCGGAAACTACGGAAAAACTGGTTCTGGTGAACCCTATCGGGTTGGAAGATTACCAAGCACAGGCCGCATATCAACCCATCGACGAAGGTTATCAAAACGAATTAAAAAACACGGCCGAGAGTTACAAAAAATATCAACTCACGTTTTACTACGATAACCGTTGGAAACCCGAGTACGACCGCTGGCTCAATCTGCTTGCCGGCTGGACATTGCACCCCGATTATCCCCTTGTCGCATGGAATGCAGCTCTTACGAGCGACATGATCTTCACGCAACCTGTTGTGCATGAATTCAAAAACGTGAAAGCCCCCACTCTGCTGATTATCGGGACACGAGACCGAACGGCTATCGGCAAAGACCGCGCGCCGAAAGAAATTCAGCCCACGATGGGGTTGTACAACGAATTGGGTAGGAAAACGCAACAACAGATTCCCAACGCACAATTAGTGGAACTCGACGATGTCGGACACCTCCCTCACATTGAAGCGTTTGATCGGTTCGTGACTCCCTTATTGAAATTTTTAGGCGAATAACCGACTGTCAAGCGATTTCTTTTCGTTTTATTCCACCACGGTTACCCATCCATGCACGTCGGGTTCGTCGCCATATTGGATGGCGCGAAGTTTGTGATACAGTTTTTCCGAAATCGGGCCTGCCTTGCCATCTTTGCAGTAATAATAGCTTTTATTTTCGCTGATATCGTCGATCCGTAAAATCGGACTGATGACAGCAGCCGTTCCGCAAGCCCCGGCTTCTTCAAAAGTAGCCAACTCTTCTTCGGGCACTCTGCGACGCTCCACTTTCATACCCATATCTTCGGCAAGCTGCATCAAACTTTTATTGGTAATCGAAGGCAAAATAGAGGTTGATTCGGGTGTGATGTACGTATTGTTTTTGACTCCGAAGAAATTGGCAGGGCCGCATTCATCGATATATTTTTTCTCTTTGGCATCGAGGTAAATCACTGCAGAATAGCCCATCTCATGTGCTTTTTCGCCCGAAACCAGACTGGCTGCATAATTTCCGCCCACCTTGTAAGTCCCTGTTCCGAGTGGTGCAGCACGATCATATTCACGCATAATGACCATCGGCGTCGGCTGAAATCCTTCCTTGAAGTAAGGACCAACGGGCGTCACGAAGATAAGGAACATGTATTCTTTGGAAGGCTTCACACCCACCTGAGCACTTGTCCCGATCAGAAGCGGACGAATGTAAAGCGATGCGCCACTTTCGTAAGGAGGAACAAATCGCATATTCTTTTTCACGGCAGTCAGCACCATCTCTTCGAAAAGCTCCACGGGCACTTCGGCCATCATGATTCCCCGAGACGACGATTGCAATCGCAGCGCATTGTCGCGCATACGGAAAATACGCACTTTCCCATCTTTTCCCCTGAAGGCTTTTAGACCTTCAAACGCTTCCTGTCCGTAGTGCAAACACGTAGCCGCCATGTGCAGGCTGATCATTTCGGACGATTCGATTTCAGGGTCACTCCATTTGCCGTCGCGATAATAACTCCGGACGTTGTAATCGGTTTTCATGTAGCCGAATGATAATTCCGACCAATTTATAGTATCCATTTTTTGCAAAATTTTATAGTAGCTTTAGATAGTTAGTTGCCTTAGAATTGCTTCTCGCAAAAGTACAATTTATTTTATGGAAAATGCAAAATTAACAACATAAATCCGTAATTTCGCAAGGCGAAAAAAATGATAGACCAGATAACCATAGCCCGCATACAGGATGCCGCACAAATAGTGGACGTAGTATCCGATTTCGTTACGCTTCGCAAGCGGGGCGTCAACTTCGTAGGATTGTGTCCCTTTCACGACGATCGCACGCCGTCGTTCTACGTTTCGCCGTCCAAAAACATTTGCAAATGTTTTGCCTGCGGCGAAGGCGGATCGCCCGTTCACTTCATCATGAAGTACGAACAACTCTCGTATTACGAAGCACTGAAGTATCTCGCCCGGAAATACAACATCGAAGTAGTAGAAAAAGAACTTACCGACGAGGAAAAAGCGGCACAAAACGATCGCGACAGCATGTTTATCCTCAACGAATATGCGCGCGACTATTTCGTGAAAACGCTTCACGAGCATCCCGAAGGGAAAGCCATCGGGCTGACCTATTTTCGCGAACGCGGCTTCAGGGACGACATTATCCAAAAATTTCAACTCGGATACAGCCTCGAGCAGCGCGACGCTTTTTCGACCGAAGCCCAAAAAGCCGGTTACAAGCGCGATTATCTGCTGAAAACAGGCCTTTCGGCAGGTGGCGAAAATGGGAGTCCCCTCATCGATCGTTTTCGGGGCAGAGTGATTTTCCCCGTACATACCCTTTCCGGAAAAGTTGTCGCCTTTGGCGGAAGAATCCTGAAAAAAGTTGAAAACACCGGCAAATATGTCAACTCGCCCGAAAGCGAAATATACTCCAAAAGCAACGAACTTTACGGAATATATTTCGCCAAAAACGCCATTGTCAAACAGGATAAATGTTTTTTGGTGGAAGGCTATACCGATGTGATTTCGATGCACCAGGCAGGCATCGAAAACGTGGTAGCCTCCTCGGGCACGGCGCTCACACACGGGCAGATACGAATGATTCATCGCTTTACCGAAAACATCACCGTGCTCTACGATGGCGATGCAGCCGGCATCAAAGCCGCCTTGCGCGGCATCGACCTGCTGCTCGAAGACGGCATGAACGTAAAAGTGCTGCTCCTGCCCGATGGCGAAGACCCCGACTCGTTTGCACGCAAACAGAATGCCGAGAGTTTTCAGACATACATTTCGGAGCACGAAACCGATTTCATCCGCTTCAAAACGCAACTGCTGCTCCGGGAAGTTGGCGACGACCCCATCAAGCGTGCCGGGCTGATATCGAACATCGTCCAAAGCATTTCGGTAATTCCCGATGCCATCAAGCGTTCGGTATATATTCAGGAGTGTGCGCATCAACTGGAAGTTTCGGAAAAAGTATTGATCGGTGCGGTCAACAAAATCAGGATTGCCAATTACGACAAGCGCAAGGAAGCGTCCGAAAAAAATCGTCAAACAGACATTTCGGAGGCCATTGCGCCGGCAATTGAAGAGAACACAATCGCGACTTCGCCAGCCAAAAATCCTTACGACCGTTTCGAACGTGAAATCATTCGATATATAATCAGGTACGCTACAACTCCGTTGTTCGTTCGATATAAGCTCGAAAAACGCAAAATCGGTCGAGAAATCGCCGAGGAAAAAGTTCCGATAGAAATTGGCCCGTCCGTCATCGATTTTGTGAAGTATGACTTCGAACGCGATCACATCGCATTCACCCATCCTCTTTACAGACAAATATTCGAAGAAGTGTGCGAACATTCAGCCGACGAAGATTTCGACAGTACACGCTATTTTTCCGTACATCCCAATCCGCAAATCGGCCGCTTAGCTGCCGATTTACTCAGCGACAAATACCACCTGAGCAAGATTCATGCAAAATCGATTGGCGAAGAAATAGATAGTGAAGATTCGCGTCTTGCCGAAAAAAACGATCTCGAAAATCTGGTTCCTCGTGCTACCACCGAATTGAAATATGCCTATGTCCTCGAAAAAATTAAAGACTTAAAAAAAACGATGCAATCGGCCGACTCCGACGAACTCGTTATGCTGATCACTCAATTGCAGGAACTTCAAACCATCAAAAAAGAACTGTCGAAACTACTTGGTGAAAGAATTGTTTTAAAATACTAGCCCCATCAACCGTCAAACAATCCACTCAACAACATAATAAGTCAACTCATGTTTTATTTAGAAACCCACGACATCGTCAAGCAATATGCCGAACACCTTGCACTCGACAAAGTGAGCATCGAAGTGCCACGAGGAACCATCTTCGGCCTGCTTGGGCCAAACGGCGCAGGCAAAACTACCCTCATTCGCATCATCACCCGGATTACGGCGCCCGACAGCGGCGAAGTGCTCATTGAAGGACGGCCTTCGAAAGAAGAAGACATTTACAAAATCGGCTACCTGCCCGAAGAGCGAGGCCTGTACAAAAAGATGAAAGTGGGCGAACAAGCCTTGTATCTGGCTCAACTTCGCGGCATGACAAAAGAAGAAGCCCATCGCGAATTGACAGCATGGTTTCGCCGGTTCGATATCATGGACTGGTACAACCGAAAAGTGGAAGAACTTTCGAAAGGAATGCAACAAAAAGTGCAATTCATATCGACAGTCATTCACAATCCCGATTTGCTCATCTTCGACGAGCCGTTCAGCGGATTTGACCCATTGAATGCCGAAATTGTGAAAAACGAAATGCTCCGATTGAAAGACGAAGGGAAAACCATTATTCTTTCGACGCACAATATGGAATCGGTGGAAGAGTTATGCGACAATATCGCTCTGATCAACAAATCCCGAGTCGTTTTGCATGGCAATGTATATGCCATTCGCAATGCCTACAAACAACATATCTTCAGATTCAGACTGGTAGCAGACGATTTTGATCCGGTTGATACCCGATTTGTCGTCCTGTCGAAACAAAAATATCACGAATATCTCGATGTTCGGCTACAGGCACTATCAAACACCGAAATGTCGGAAATCGTAAAAATGGTCATGAACCACTACGAAGTAGTTTCATTCGAAGAAGAGCTGCCCACGATGAACGAGGTATTTATCCAAACCGTGAAAGAAACAGAACCCGAAAAAACAATATCCTATGAATACGCTTAAATTAATCGTCGAAAAAGAATATGCCAACAGAGTACGAAAAAAAACGTTCATCCTGATGACTATCTTGATGCCGTTTCTCTTTGTGGCATTAGCCCTTTTGCCCTTGTGGCTTGCTAATCTGAAGGATTCGGGAACGAAAAAAATCGCCGTGGCGGATTATACCGGAATATATGCTTCGGAATTCCAATCAAACGAGGAATACAATTTCGAGCTCATTCATCAAAATGACACATCGGGCCTCATGCAACAACTTGGAGACGAGCTTTTCGCCATACTCACCATTACGGACGACTTAAGCAAAAACCCCAAAGCCGTTTCGCTTATTTCGGAGAAACAGGCGCCCATGGACTTGCAATCGTATATCGAAAAAACACTTTCAGCAAAAGTTACCGAGCAGCGTCTCGAAGGACTTTCGGCTTCGGCCAATGTAGATCAGGCAACGATCAGCCAAGTAAGAAAAATCGTCGAATCGAAAGACGATATTTCGCTATCCACACTCAAATGGAGCAAGAGCGGCAGCATATCCGAAACCTCCACGGCAGTAGCCTCCATCGTGGGAATGATCTTCACCTTTCTCATCTACATGTTTATCATGACCTATGGCAGTATGGTGATGCAGGCAGTGATGGAAGAAAAAAGAAGTCGAATCGTAGAGGTCATGATTTCATCCGTAAAACCGGTCAATCTGCTTGTTGGGAAAATCATCGCCATCGGGCTGGTAGGACTCACCCAACTTTTTATTTGGGGAATCATGATAGGTATTCTGATGACTTTTGGAAGTATAGCTATGGGATACTCAAACGGAAGTATGGAAATTCAGGCCGCACAGGCAGCAGCAATGAGTGGCGATTTCGATCCCACAACCATCATGACGATGCTGGCAAGTATCAATTGGTTGGAAATCTTTGTAAATTTCATCGTATATTTCATCGGAGGATACGTGCTCTATGCATCCATCTTTGCAGCGATCGGTTCGTCGGTTGACAACGAGCAAGACACGCAGCAATTCATGGTGCCTATCACGCTCCTACTGTTATTCGCCTTTTATGCCGGATTCTACAGTGTAAACAATCCGGACGGGCCGTTGGCATTTTGGTGCTCATTTATCCCTTTCACATCGCCTATCGTAATGATGGTACGCATTCCGTTCGGCATCCCATTATGGCAGAATCTGCTTGCCATCGTCATTTTGTATGGCTCTTTCCTGCTTATTTCGATGTTGGCTGCAAAAATCTATCGCGTAGGCATCCTGATGTATGGTAAAAAACCAACAATCAAGGAGATCATGAAGTGGATTCGTTACAAATAACGCAAACAAAAACCGTAATTTGAAGTAATTACTGCAACTTTTTGAGGAAGAAAAAGGAGTAACAACGTGCCTGAAATTAATCCTGTTCGATTAGATATCAACAAAATAGAACAAACACGTTTGTTTACATTTTAGAATTGAGTACTTTTGCGGTATAAATGCTGAAGGAATGAGCGTGAAATCACCGAAAAAACAGCAGGATTATTTCGTCCCTTGTCGGGTAATTTTATCGAAATGAACTACGAATTGGTTTGTTGGCTAACATGATAGGCCGGAATTATTTTGAGAAAGAGTCGGAAATTTACTATTCGGATATGGAACTTAAAAATCACAACTTCGGAAGAAGCCAAAGCAGGCGATTGGGCTTTATCAAACGCAGCAGGAGCAGAAAAACAGACGTCAGAAAAAAGATTTCCGACACCCCAAATTTTATAAACTATCCGCTTTATAACGGATTTTTTAAGGATTGACTAAAAAGGCACTGACAATGGAACAAACGTTCTCCCCTGAGATCGATTTCGTGATAACTTGGGTCGATATGAACGATCCGCAGTGGAAAGCCGATTTTGCAAAGTATTCCGGCAAGATTGACAACACGAAAAACGAGGTGTCGGAAGCCCGTTTTCGCGATTACGGTTTTCTGAAGTATTGGTTCAGAGGTGTGGAAAAATTTGCGCCTTGGGTCAGGAAGGTGCATTTCGTCACCTGTGGACAGAAGCCCGCATGGTTAAACAGGGATCATCCCAAACTCTCACTAGTGAATCATTCCGATTATATTCCCTCTCAGTATCTACCCGTGTTCAACTCTTCACTCATCGAGATCTGGCTGCATCAAATACCCGGACTGGCCGATCGTTTCGTCTATTTCAACGATGACTTCTTCATCATCAAACCCATCACGGAAGAACGTTTCTTCACCGGCGGACTGCCCAACGACATAGCTGCATTCCGTTATAACTCCGGCATTGGCCTATGGTCGAAATGTCTGAAGAACAATATCCGGATTATCAATGAACGATTTGACAAGCGTGAAGTGATGCAGCGTGATCAGGACAAATGGTTTCATCCTTCCTACGGCAAGAAAGCCAATCTGACACGGCTGCTGAAACCGTACCACAAATTTGTGACGCTCATCACACCGCACAATGCCCAACCTTACCTGAAATCGACCTTCAAAGAGGTCTGGGATTATGCCGGCGATAAACTCACAGCCGTTTCGGAGAACCGCTTTCGCAGCCCCGAAGATTACACACAGGAGTTATTCCGTACCTGGCAAATATGTAAGGGAAATTTTGAGCCATATAATACCTATCAGGACACAAAAATGTTCCCGCTTGTGTTAAAATCGAAAAAGGCCATCGATGCGATTTACAATCAGCGTTACAAGCTGATCTGTCTCAACGACAATGCCCATATCAGAAATTATGAGCAAGTGATGAAGGAACTGGAGAAAGCGTTTGATACGATTTTACCTGAAAAGTCGGGCTTTGAGTTGTAAATCCACCCATCTTCCTATTTCTCAAAGGAGGATTTATCGGGATACAGTTCTTCCAGGAAAGGCTTTATTTTCAAACGATCTTCTTCTTTCACCCGCTGATTGTCATTCAAACAAAACAAATCCGGCTGATAGGTATCTAAGTACTTCATAAAATTGCGTTTATACACATTGATGCGAATGGATTCTTTTCTTCCTACATATTTGATGTGTCCTTTCCCGACAGCCAACGCGTAATAGGAAAACGCAGAACGATGTAAATCGCCGTATGTCCTGATATGACTCTGTAACGAATTTTTTACCTGTTTTTCAAAAACATGTTCAACAGCATACCTGTAATCATTTTTTACATAAGCATCCACATTGTGATGAGGTATACCTGAGTAGAAAACGCCAAACTGTTTTTCTACTAATGCAGCTCCTTCCAACACCATAGTGATATACTGACCTAATCTTTTTCTGAACAGACGCTTTAAAGGATAATGCCATTTACCCAAAAATTTCTTTTTTAACCGTATGTAAGGTATGCCCTCTTTATCAAAAAAATAATCGGGTAACAACTTCTTGTGAAAGAACATGTCATCATTTGCAAACAGAAAGTGATCAGCGAGATCAGGAATCCGGTAGAGATAATACTCAATGACACTTGAATTAAAGCATGGAAGCGCTTCTTCGGGCAAGATCTCTTTATGGTCAACAATCTGAACTTTAGGATGATCCAGTTTCAGCCATTCAGGGTGTTGATCGTCGGTAACAATAAATATTTTCCGGACCCAGGGTACATACTTCTCTACAGATCTTAATGAATACCTTAGCTCATCGTTATTTATATAGCGACCTTTGTTATTCACCTCGGAATTGTCTGTTTTGTCAGATGTAAACCGGTCTTTTTTCTCTCTCCATTTCGGATCACTGCCATCTACCCAAAGATACACCAAATCGATATCAAATGTTTGCATATATGTACGAATAGAATAAAATGTTGAGTCCGCTCTGAAAACCTCATTTTTCAAATTGTTGAAAAATGCAGGTTCACCGGGTATCCCCTGACCTTGTTGCCGTCCTTGTTGCGGTAACGGCAATCGGCGTCGTGGGGCGACTGTTCCGACTTTTCGGAGTGGATTCAAACAAAAAATTATGCAACAAGTTTATCATTCGAACGCTATTACAAAAGTACGCATTCGCCGCCAAATTAAAGAAAGTTCTTTGACAAATTTTCAATTAGCCCAAACCTTTCGTCCTTCCCCTACGACCATCAACAAGTGGAAAAAAAGGGAAACTGCGACGATAAAAGCTCATGCTCTCAGAAGATCGTATATGCTTTAAATGAGTTGGAAGAAAGTTTGGTCGTCTCCATCAGGAAAACTATGGGATAGCCTTTCATTTTTAAACCTGAAATTTTTAAGCAAAATTCTCTTGAATTTAAAAATAAAATCATATCTTTGAAGTCTATTGAAAGTCCAAGTTCTCATAAACAACCTTGTGAAATTTGATACATACTTTTGGTCTTAATTTATTATAGGCCATGATTTACAAATTGACCGACCAATATATGACGTTTTATAATCAATATATTAGAAAAAAAAATCGTAATCAACTATCTTTCAAATTCTTTTAAATGGACAGAGGTGATTCTCTCTCAAAAAGTTGCACTATTGCTTAAGCTGATGTAATTTCATTAACCATACGAATTTTAGTTAATGTGAAAATATATCAAGTGTGATCATTTTTTAATCAGATAACGACATGAAAAAATCCACTCTTTATTTAACGTTGATTTTTTTTCTTCTTGTGGCTTCATGCTCCGATAAAGAAGATGAGGAATCGATTCCACAGAAAACGATCGTCGAAATTAAAGGAAAAGTGGAGAAAGGCCCTTTCGTTAAAGGATCGGAAGTCAAACTCTATGAACTCGATAACTCGCTCAAGCAAGCGGGTGTAAATTACACGACACGAATAATAAGCGATGAAGGCGATTTCGATTTTGGCGATTTGGAGGTATCTTCTCCTTATGTTTTGTTGACTGCTGATGGATACTATTTTAACGAAGTTGGAGGTGACCTTTCTGAAGGACGACTCTCGCTCGATGCACTTGTGGATGTGTCGAAACAGCAAGATATCAATGTAAATATTTTGACACACCTTAAAAAAGAGCGTATTCTTACCTTGATCAAGGCAGGCAAATCTTTTGAGGATGCAAACAAACAGGCTCAGCGGGAATTGCTTACCTGTTTTGCGTTACAAGAGTATGCCGATAAAGATGCGAGTACTTATTCGATAACAGCCGGCACCAATGAGGCTGCAGCCTTAATCGTTATTTCCTCTATTGTATTGACGGGCAAATCGGATGCTGAGGTTACGGAATATCTTATGAGGTTGAGTGGAGAATTTAAGAACACCGGGACTTTTTCCGATGATGTGAAGGATGAAATACGGAAAAAGAGCAGGCAATTATCTTTTGAATCGATTGAAGATCATATCATCGAACGATATCACGATCTTGGTAAAACCATAGAAGTAAAAGACTTGAGTTACTATGTGGACTGGGATGGCGATGGCATTGCCGGCAATGAATTGGGCGATCCGGATAAGGAAAGAATACTGCGTTTCGAAACCGATACGCTGCATGTGGCTGCCGCCGGAGGAAGGTATGAAGTGAAGATAGAGGCCAATATTCCTTTTTCAGACCACCCTGCTATGGTAATTTCTGAAGATAATTATTTCTCTGAATCTTTGATTAAAACCGGAAATATGAGTTATACACCATCTCTCGAGAGCGATAAGGTTGTGTTGGAAGTTGAGCCGGCAGAATCAAGAATAATGAATAATACGACCTTCACTATTTATAGTTTCGATGGCAAAAACAAAGCCGACTTGGTACTTGTGCAGGAAGGGGATCCCAATAAACCGTTGGAACTGACTCAGACCGGAAACAACATCTTGGCAGATTTTTGCACCAAAGGCAGGGATGCAATGAACAATTTTCATATTCTCGATGCTTTATACACTCAAAGTTTTTCGTATGGTTCGAAAACCGATTGGAAACCGATATATGAACATCAAGTAAACGGAAATACTTTTCTAGTTTCCGATGCTTGGACAAAAAGCTATCAAGCCATTCATTCTTTAAATCTAATAATGAAGCACATTGAAGAAGTCGAACCTTCCATGTATACTTCTTTTGCCGTACTGGAATCGATGTTTTATTACGAAATGGCCGTTTGGTGGGGTAATGTGGTATATGTAAGTCCTGGGGGTGATATAAATAGTTCCCTTCCTCAGACGAAGATAGATGAACTTTTTGTCCTTTTGGAAAGTGATCTTCAAAACGGAATTCGATTGTTACCTGCCGACAATATATCTTTTGACACAATGCAGGCTTCCTCTTACTTATTTTATTCGAACGTTGTACCCAAGGTAATTTTAGCAAAAATGTACATGTATCTTGGAGAATACGACAAGGCATATCCTTTGTTGAGGCAAATTATTCAAAGCGGCAATTATACCCTCAGCAATTCGAGGACGAATGCCTTATCTTCCGGTAGTAAAGAAATTATTTATGCATTCAGGCAAGACCCGCAAAGCGAATACAGCCAGTATATCGAATCGACGGATATTGTTCCCGCTCTTTTATATTCCGAGGTCGTCATGTCGGCCGCAGAATGTGCTTATCGCCTTGGCAATAACAGCGAAGCAGTAAATTATTACAATAAGGTGGCTGAAAGCAGAGGAGCTGCCACCATCTCCTCTACAACGGATTTCATGTCTGCCATGTTATCGTTGTGGGAAAACGAATTAAAAGGAACGGGCACCTATTTTGCTTTCCTCAAACGCAATAATTTGGCCGAAGAAGTATTGAATATTCCTGCTTATAAACAGTTGTTGCCGATTCCATGGCAAGAACTCGCCAAAAATCCCAATATTATGCAAAATCCGGGATATTAAAAGGTTTTTCGTTAGTCTGCTTCACGGGATGGTTTTGGAAGCCATCCCGTGAAGCAATGTAAAAGCGTTGACCATTGCATTCTTCCCATCTTCGTGATTTTGAAATTAAATCATACATTTGAAGTTATATATACGCTAAAGATGAGTTTCTTATATAATCTTATGAGACTTAATCATTTAAATTTGCAATTCATTATATTTTTCACTTGTAACTTTGTAAGAAAAGCTATTGAAAAAGAGAAAGTTATATAATATATGAAAGATTTATTATACAAATTGCTTCAAAACCCCACTGAAACAGAAATTTTGGAATTTAAAAAAGCTGAAAATCAGTTTGACTCGGATAAGCTGGGTAAATATTTTTCGGCATTAAGTAACGAAGCCAACCTTGCTGGAAAACCGGAAGCATGGTTGTTATTGGGAATAAATAATGAAAAAACGATTGTCGGGACAAAAATTACTCAAAAACAAATCAATACATACAAGAAAGATATTGCCGAAAACACTTCTCCTACGTTGAATTTTATTGGCGTTCATTCTGTGGAAACACCTCAAGGGAAAGTGTTAATGTTTCAAATTCCTGCTGCTCCAAACGGAATACCTATCGCATGGAAAAATATGTATTATGCAAGAGATGGCGAAAGTCTTACAGGGCTAAATATCAATAAAATTGATCGTATCAGAGCTCAACGAAATTTTTCTGATTGGAGCGCGTCCATAGTGCAGGGAGCCACAATAAGCGATTTATCTCCAGAAGCTATTCAAAAAGCACGTCAGCAATTTATCGAAAAGAATCCGAAGCTACGAGAAGAAATTATGAACTGGGACGAGTTGACTTTTCTAAACAAAGCCAAACTTACAATTAACAATAAAATAACCAGAACCGCAATTTTACTACTCGGAAAACCGGAATCCGACCATTTTTTAAATCCTGCATCATCAAAAATTACATGGATCTTAAAGGATAAGAATAATATTGAGAAAGATTATGAGCATTTCTTTTGTCCACTATTAATTGAAGTGGAACATGTTTATGCTAAAATACGAAATCTCAAGTATCGTTATATGAAAGCCGATACGCTGTTCCCTGACGAGGTTGATCAGTTTCATCCTTACATTATTCGCGAAGCATTGAATAATTGCATTGCACATCAAGATTACACATTAGGCGGAAAAATCAATGTCGTCGAAAATGAAGATGGTTTTCTGACTTTCAGCAATGTGGGACATTTTATTCCTGACTCTATAGAATCTGTTATTAAGGCAAATGCTCCTGAGGTAAGGTACCGTAATCCTTTTTTAGCCAATGCAATGGTAAATCTAAATATGATAGACACTATCGGCAGCGGAATAAAAAAGATGTTTCTCATTCAAAAAAATAAATTCTTTCCACTTCCTGATTATGCTCTTGAAAATGAAAAAGTAACCGTTACCATAACCGGTAAAGTGTTGGATATAAAGTATGCTCAAAAGCTGGCGCAGATGCCAGATTTATCTCTTGAAGACATCATGCTGATAGATAAAGTACAAAAGAAAAAGCCTTTAACCCCTGATGAAATTAAATATTTAAAGAGTAAATCACTGATTGAAGGACGAAAACCTAATTTTTTTATTTCATCCAAAGTGGCAGGTATAACGGAAGAAAAAGCAAAATATATTCAACAACGAGGATTCAAAGACAACCACTACAAATCTATGATACTTGAATTTATTTCAAAATATGGTAAAGCATCCAAAAAGGATATTAATAACCTGATAATTGACATATTACCATCCGTACTGAGTCAGAAACAAAAAGAAAATAAGGTAAGAAACATCGTATATTCTATGTCGAAGAAAGATAAGAGTATTTTCAATAAGGGAACCAGTCGAAATCCGATATGGGTGTCGAGTTTATCTAAAAATGAGAATAAATAATGAGATAGATATACAATTAGATAAACATCTATCGTAAACTATATATTATCAGATAGTTATATAAAAAATCAGATAAATAATTAGATGTTGTATTTCTACAAATTACTAGTTGGAATTCATAAAAAATCACTAATTTTGCGCTGTGAAAAGAATACAGAGGTTTAGAAGAATAAGTTTCAATTACATTCTCTATGAATTTCATGCGGAGATAAAGTATAAGATTTTTCGGCGATCTCTTTCCATTGAATGAAGAAAGCAACGGCAAGCATCAAGCATTTGTATTTCATTTTGGTGTACCCGACGACATGGAACAAACCCTCGATGGGTTCGTGGAAGTTAGTAGTTGAAATTCCGTAAGGGTTTAGGGGAATTGAAATTTGAAAATAAAGAAACAATCAAAATAAAAATCAAAAAGACGACTTTGGTGAAAATTCGAAATGCAACTACACAGTATAAATTTTTTTTAAACAAAACAATGTATGAATAACTTTGCCATCCATCTTTATAACATATTCGTTCCTAAGCATTTCAAAAAAAAAATCCAAAAAAATAAATTGCGACGTTCAATTTTTGAATACTATGATAATCATCCCGAAGTGTTGTCTCCTGAAATTGAAAAGATCTTAGATTATTTGAAAACTCATTCTCCTGTATTTATTCCTTATCCTTTTCAAGATCAATATCATGACAGAAATATTAAAGTTTTTAAAAACAGTGAAAATGGGTTGAAATATGTTTTACAAGATGGCAAGAAATTATACTTCAAAAGAAAATGGGGGAAAAAAAGAATTCAACGGGCTTACAAATCATTATTGAAAGAACAAGACCTACAAAGCCCCCATAGGTATTCAAATGAACAATTTCAATTTGACGAAGGATTTATACTTATTGACGCCGGAACAGCGGAAGGCAATTTTGCATTAAGTCAAATCGAAAAAGCCTCAAAAGTTATTCTATTCGAACCAGATGCCGAATGGATAGAACCTTTAAACGCCACATTTGCTCCATGGAAACAAAAAATTACCATTATAAATAAGTTTGTTGGAGACAGTGAAGATTCAAACCAAACCACAATCGACAAAACTATTTCTTCCGGAGATACAGGTATATTTCTGAAGGCGGACGTCGAGGGATGGGAACTCAAAATGCTTAGTGGAGCTACAAAACTTCTGTCTGAGCAAAGACCTTTAAAAATAGCCCTCTGTACTTATCATAAAGAACAGGATGAGAAGGAATTATCCGAATTTTTAGCAAAATATGATTTCAAAATTTCTTTTTCGGATGGATATCTGCTATTCTTTCATGATAAAAATTTGAAACCACCTTATTTTCGACGAGGTCTGATTCGGGCAAACAAACAATAAGCTTCTCCATAAAAATACTAAAGGAAAATCTGTGATCTTGCGAACAAACGAAGCAAAACGCAAGATGGATGCCGCGCAATAAAAAATTTCTCCTTCAGACCGAAAGCGGGTAGGTCCTGCGATATCGTCCGACTTGGCAGACTGCGGATCGAGATACGGTTTCATTTTAGCCTGATGTTTGGGGTCATTGCCATCCACCCGGGCTATTACAACATCGATGTCGGCCGGCGTTTTTATTGGCGATTGAGGGCAGGAACAATGATTCATTGATTTGATGATTTAATGATGAGGTGATTATATGAGTTTGAACGTTTATAAAGTGATCGCAGAGAATCAGCGTAAATCAGCGAGAAAAAATTCAGAAAAGGAGTTCTCGCAAATCATCGCAGATGTTCGACGCAGATGATCGCAGAAAAAACACGAAGATCGGTGAGCGCAGACTGTTTTGGTGCGACCAGGCCTTTTGCTGCAAAGATTTCGGGGCTCTGCACGTGCGAGAGCGCTATCAGCTGTTTCCATCAACGAATCGTCAAATCTCTAAATCGTTAAAACATCAAATCTCCTACCACCAACCTCTACCCTCCAACCACCACCTCTCACTTTTAACTTTCTACTTTCTACTTTCTACTTTCCAACCAAAAAGCATTACTTTTGCATCGGAAAAAGAAAAAAGTTATCAATTCAGGATGAAATTCACCAAAATGCAAGGGACAGGCAACGATTACATCTATTTCAACCTGTTCGAAGAACAAATAAGCGATCCCTCATCGCTCGCCATACAGTTGAGCGACAGACATTTCGGCATTGGTGGGGACGGAATTGTGCTCATCGGCCCATCCGACACGGGCGATTTCTCGATGCGCATGTTCAATGCCGACGGCAGCGAAGCCCAAATGTGCGGAAACGCTTCGCGATGCGTAGGCAAATATCTGTACGACAAACATATGACACGTAAAAAAGAAATCGCACTGAGCACAAAATCCGGAATCAAGCATTTGCAGTTGCACATCGATCCCGAAACCGACACGGTGAAAACCGTCCGCGTAAATATGGGATCGGCAACTACCGAGTCCGCCCGCATTCCGGTAGTTTCGGCATTGCCGGAAGTAATCGATCAGCCGCTGACCATCGATGGAGATACCTATCGGATAACGTGTGTATCCATGGGAAATCCCCATACCGTAATTTTCACGACAGGCATCGATGGCATGAAAATAGAGGAAATCGGCCCGAAAATCGAAAATCATCCCATCTTCCCCGAACGCACCAATGTGGAATTTATCGAGATCATCGATCGTGATACACTAAAAATGCGCGTCTGGGAGCGCGGAAGCGGCGAGACGCTTGCCTGTGGCACAGGAGCTTGCGCGGCAACCGTAGCCGGCGTCATCAACAATCGTTGTAACAGCAACGTTACGGTCAGGTTGAAAGGAGGCGACCTCCAAATTGAATGGGATCAAAGCAACAATCAGGTCTATTTGACGGGCGATGCACATTTCGTATTCGAAGGAGAAATTTAACAAAAAGAATCAACTCAGAATTTATGTTTTCCGTCAACGAGAATTTTTTACTGCTGAACGAAAGCTATCTTTTCAGTACCATATCCAAAAAAGTTGCACAATTTACGGCAACGCATCCCGATGCCAACATCATTCGTCTTGGCATCGGCGACGTAACCCAACCCCTCACCCCATCGGTAATTTCGGCCATACACAAGGCAGTGGACGAAATGGCCGTAAAAGAAACCTTCCGCGGTTACGGGCCGGAACAGGGCTACGATTTTTTGCTGGAAGCCATTGCCGAGAACGATTTTAAGGCATTCGGAATCGACATCTCTCCTTCCGAAATTTTTGTGAGCGACGGTGCGAAAAGCGATGTGGGAAACATTGTCGATATTTTGGGACGAAACAATAAGGTGGCGGTTACCGATCCGGTATATCCCGTGTATGTGGATACTAATCTGATGAATCTGGCTGATCGTGATCAACTTATCATGCTTCCCTGCACAGCCGAAAATGATTTTTTACCCCAATTGCCTTCCGAAAAAGTGGACGTGATTTACCTTTGCTATCCCAACAATCCGACCGGAACGGTAATGAAAAAAGAAGAGCTGAAACGATGGGTTGATTATGCTTTGGAAAATCAAAGCCTTATTCTTTTCGATGCCGCATACGAAGCCTATATTACCGAAAAGGACATTCCGCACAGCATCTACGAAATAGAAGGTGCCCAAATGTGCGCCATCGAGTTTCGATCCTATTCAAAAAACGCAGGGTTTACCGGCGTGCGGTGCAGCTACACGGTTGTTCCGGAAGCGCTGAAAGTCAAGTCGTCCAACGGCATCGAGATAAAACTTAACCGGTTATGGTTTCGCCGTCAATCGACCAAATTCAATGGCACGGCCTACATCGTTCAGCGAGCAGCCGAAGCTATCTATTCATCGGAAGGGAAAAAAGAAATTCGCGGACTTGTAGATTATTACATGGAAAATGCGAAAACCATTCGCGAAGCGCTCACGCAAAAAGGCTGGACTGTTTTCGGAGGCACAAATTCGCCCTATATCTGGCTGAAATGCCCAAATACGGACGATTCGTGGCAATTTTTCGATCAGCTGCTTACGGAATGCCATATCGTGGGCACTCCGGGACAGGGATTCGGTGCCTGCGGTGAAGGATTTTTCCGCCTGACAGCATTCAACACTCACGAAAAGACGCGCGAAGCAATGGAACGCATTCTCGCATGGAATATCGGTTAAATGCCGATACTCCGCGCGAGTAAATTCTTGTGCAGCAGAATGTTTTATTCTATATTTTTTCTTACCTGCGTAAGAAAAGCTTTCATTTTTTCGCTATCCTTCGCTTCGATAATGCCGAGCAATTCTTTCAGTTTTTCGCGAATTTGCATCAATTGTGCAGGGGTGTAGGGATTGAACAGAATTTCGGTTAACAGAAAATCGTCCTCCGACAACAATCCGCGAGCAATATTCATGTGTTTTTTGAAAGTAGTTCCGGGAGCTTCCTGATGCTTCATTACCGAAGCAAACACCAACGTAGAGGCAAACGGAATTGAAAGCGAATAGGCAATGGTTTTGTCGTGTTCATCAAACGAATATTCGCAAATATTGAGTTTCAGTTTCGAATATAAATCTCTGAAAAACACCTTTCCCAAATGCGACGACTCCTTGATAATAATTGCATTTTCGGAACTTAAATCGCCCAAGCTGGCGAAGGTGGGGCCAAACATGGGATGCGAAGAAACAAAAGGATGTTTCGAATCGCGATAAAACGCATCCAGCCCGGTTTTCACGGAGGCGATATCGCTCAGGATGCATGCCTCGGATATATACGGCAGAATATTATGAAACGCATCGAGTGTATATTTCAGCGTTACGGCATTAATCACCATTTCAGGGGCGAAATCCCGAACTTCTTCCGGATTAGACATTCGGACGGTGTTATACGTAAAGCGCAATTTCTGCGGATCGGTATCGAGGATCGCGACTTCGTGATCGAAACTGAGCACATCGGCAAAAAACGATCCCATTTTGCCGGCTCCAAGAATCAATATCTTCATTTCAAACTATTTAAAAAAATAAGGAAACTCTGTCTCAACGATTGTTTTTCCCTGCCTTTTCCATGATTTCGAGCTGTTGACGCACCGATTCCTCGTGCGTAGCTTCCAGAATTTTGACAACAAACTCCTCCGACATTCCAAGACGGGAAGCCTGACGGGCACGATCGGTCAGAATATCGTCATAACGGCGTGTCTGCAAAACCGCCATATCGTGTTCGAGTTTATACTGCCCGATTTCGCGCGAAACACGCATACGTTTCGATAACAACTCAAGCATCTGATTATCGATCTCATCTATTTGCTGGCGCAAAGCCGAAAGATCTTCCGTCGTTTGTCCTTTTTCACGAATTACCAACGAACTCAGAATTTCCGCGAGCGTTTTTGGCGTAATTTGCTGATCCTTATCGCTCCAGGCCTCATCAGGAGTGCAATGCGACTCGATGATCAGTCCGTAAAAATTCAAATCCATTGCCTGTTGACTCAGTTTGAAAATCATATCGCGACGTCCGCCCATGTGGCTTGGATCGCAAATGACAGGCAATTCGGGAAAACGTCGCTGCAACTCGATGGGAATATGCCATTGAGGCATATTTCGATATATGCTTTTATCCGAGGAGCTGAACCCACGATGAATAGCGCCCAACCGAGTAATACCGACGTTATACAGTCGTTCCAGCGCACCAATCCAAAGCTCCAAATCGGGATTTACGGGATTCTTAATCAGAACCGGGATGTCGGTTCCACGCAACGTATCGGCAATTTCCTGCACCGCAAACGGATTGGCAGTTGTTCGAGCTCCGATCCAAAGCATATCAACGCCATATTTCAATGCCTCGTACACATGTTTTTCGGTAGCCACTTCAACGGCAGTGTACATTCCGGTTTCGCGTTTCACACGCTGAAGCCATTTCAGAGCAGGACTCCCAACGCCCTCGAAGCCACCCGGTTTGGTGCGTGGTTTCCAAACACCTGCCCGAAAAACCTTTATGCCCCGATTTGCTAAATCGATGGCCGTTGCCATCACTTGCTCCTCCGTTTCGGCGCTACATGGCCCCGATATCACAAACGGACGTTTGTCCTCGATACCGGGCAATAAAATTGATGAAAATTCCATATCTTTTTCCGTTTTATTTGTCTTTTTTGTTGAGATAAGTTTCGATTCGACGATAAGCCTCTTCCATTCTTTCTTTGGAAACTCCAAGTGAAATGCGGATATATCGACTGCCATTGCTTCCGAAAATAAATCCCGGCGTAATAAAAACGTGAGCATTACGCAAAATATCGTTAATCAATTGCTCGCTGCTCGCCTCATCATCCTTCATTTTTGCCCAAAGAAAAAGACCAACCTGATTTTTATCGTATGTGCAGCCGAGCAAATCCATAATGCGTTCGGCCACTACACGCCGTTCGGCATAAAGCTTGTTCATCCGCACATACCATTCGGGGGGATTTCCGAGAGCGGCAATAGTAGCCACCTGCATGGGTTTGAACTGTCCATTGTCTATATTGCTTTTTTCGCGCAAAATCCATTTCACGAATTGCGGATTCGATGCAAGCATTCCCATACGCCAACCGGGCATATTGTGTGACTTACTCATCGAATTGAGTTCGATACAAATATCTTTTGCGCCGTCGGCAGATAAAATACTCTCGGGATGTTCGTTGAGGATAAAACTGTAAGGATTGTCGTGGCAAATGATGATTTGATGTTTTTTACCAAAAGCGACAAGTCTTTCGAAAAGCTGTGGCGAAGCGCTTGCACCGGTAGGCATGTTGGGATAATTGACCCACATGAGTTTTACATTCGAAAGATCCAACCGTTCGAGCGCATCGAAATCGGGCTGCCAATGATTGTTTTCCATCAAATCATAATGAATGACATTCGCACCTACAAGTTCAGATACCGAAGTGTAAGTAGGATAACCGGGATTTGGCACCAACACACCATCACCCGGATTGAGAAACGTGAGCGATATATGCAGAATGCCTTCTTTGGAACCGATCAGCGGCAGTATTTCGTCCGTTGTAAGATCGACATGAAAATAGCGCTTGTACCAATCGGCAAAAGCCTGCCGTAGAGCAGGAAGTCCGTTATAGGACTGATAACCGTGCGCATCGGGTTGATGTGCGCTTTCGCACAGCGCTTCAATGGTGGCTTCTGATGGTGGCTGATCGGGACTTCCGACGGCCAAGTTGATGACATCCATACCTTGCGCATTCATCTGTGCCACTTCGGCCAATTTCACTGAAAAATAGTATTCCGATATTTTTTTTACATTTTCAGACGGTTCGATTCGCTTCGACATGTTCATAATTTGTGTTATTATTCATATTATATTTTGCTTCCCGATATTCGCCCAAAACTTTCAGATCGCCGATAAGCGGCATGATAGCATCGAGCGACTGACGATATCGTTCGTAATCGGAAAAGGTGAGATCGATATAAAACTGATATTCCCATTCGCGCCCGATGATGGGAAGCGATTGAATGCGGGTGAGATTGATTCCGTAAAACGAAAGTACGGACAACACTTGCGAAAGACTTCCTTCTTTGTGCGGAAGAACAAAAACGAGCGACGACTTATTGATATGATTGTCTTTTTGCACTTCGGGCAACATTTCGGGTCGGGCGAGGATAAGGAATCGAGTGAAGTTACGCTTGTTGGTCTCTATGCCTGTGGCGAGAGGTTCAAGTCCATACATCTCTGCCGCCAGGCTGCTGCAAATGGCGGCTACTCCACGCAATTGACGATCGTGAATCTCTTTGGCCGCCAAAGCCGTATCTTCATGTTCTACGATTTTGACGTGCGGAAGCCCTTCCAAGTAATCTTCGCATTGCATCAGTGCAATGGGATGCGACATCACTTCCCTCATATCATCGATCGATTGTCCGGGTAGGGCTGCCAACGTATGAGAAATGCGTAGTTTGTATTCACCTGCAATTTGCAGATCGCTCATCTTCAGCAAATCATGATTTGGAAGCAAACTCCCTGCAATCGTATTTTCGATAGCCATAATTCCAATAAGCGCAGGATCTTTTTTGGCTTCTTCGAAAATATCGCGAAACGTGACGCATTCCACGATTTCCAATTCTTCCCCTTCGAAATAACGGCGGGCAGCGATTTCGTGATATGCACCCGTTCCACCCTGAATTGCTACTCTTTTCATAAATATTTTATACCATGTATATTTAAAAAAAAATCCCATCGTATCGGCGACAGGATTTTATGAACTTAATATGATTGTTTAGTATTTTTTCTTCATTTTTGCCTATAAAATCCCGCTCCTACTTGCTAAAGTAAAAGTAAAAAAAGAAAGAATAGGCAAAACTTGAGTGTTTCATTTTGTTCGTTTTCGATGAAATGACGCTACAAAAGTAATATTTTTTTGAATAAAAAAATCAAATCGAGAAAAAAATGTGGTTGATTTCACAAATAATAGGTTTAAAGTAAAAGAGCCTTTCGGTATATAGCCGAAATGTTATCGAATTCACCGATTCAACTTCTATCCAAAGTTCGATGGACAGCATATTGGGATAGGCTGACCCCTCGACACAACAATTTATTTCAACTACAAAACTTATCTCTTTTTCGATTTATGACAAATTTTTGGCGAAAGGTATATGGGGCTTATATGGAGTTGACTGGGAGTTGACTGGGAGTTGACTGGGAGTTGACTGGGAGTTGACTGGGAGTTGCACCGTAATTGCCTTAAAAGAAGAAAAATAGCAAACTTGATGTAAGCTTTCACTAACTATTTAACTGAATAAAAAAAAAATTTGCCACATTTAGGAGAAAATTTTAGTTTCGTCTCTTATTAGCATAGTGGAAGTTGAGAAATCAGAAATGACCGATTCGATGATTTAGTGATTTTCCGATGAATTCTTTATGAAAATAGTCAAAGACAATGCACGGGGAGTTACGATAATTTTGCCCATTACAAAACCAACTTCGTTTCTTTTCGTCTTCGTGGCAAATAATAGCCGCTAAGGCTCTAAGACTCAAAGTACGGGCAAAAAATTTTTCGCCCCTATTTCCCATTCTCCATTCTCCAACCTCCATTTTTAGCCTTTCACTTTTCACTTCCCATTTCTCTTGAAAGTTCACGCAGATCATCGCAGAAAAAACTTCAATCAGCAAGAAAAAGTTCAGAAAAAGATTTCAAGCAGATATCCGCAGATAATTTTGTAATGATTCACGGTAAATTCTTAGGTCTTAATTCCTATTTCTTCATTTCTCAATTTCTCACTTCCCATTTCTCACGTTCAACTTACTATCGCAAGATTTCTATCATGCGATCATCCCCGCACCCGCCGGCGTAAGTAATTACTTGTGCAGTTTCTTATTAGTGGTACAGACAAAATGTCTCACAAGCGCAAATAATAAACAGAATCGAAATTCGTAATTCCAATCTTTGCATATTTCCTGTTCGCATTGTTTTTATTTGAGCATATTCGCCAACATTTGTCTCGAATTATGAACTTTTGCATACCAAACATGTTAAAATCGTACGGATATGATTCCAATTTGTAAAAAGGTTATATATTTGCACATGTTTTAGGTGTTTTTGTACATAGAGAAGAGATCAGTTTTACCGAATGTTAAAAGTGGGGATAGCCTTTGGCGGTCTTTTAGCATCGCAATAATAAATGAAAGTGTATTTTTTACTCATTATTGATAAAAAATTGCAACCTGAAACGAAAAAAAAGTTATGAAAAAATACTCGGTATGTAATTTTAATATATATTTGCGATGTCATACATAGTCTGTAATTATGTTAATCGACTGCTGGTATGCACTAAATGCTGTTAGGAACAACCATTCTCTTCGCTTTCGTTTCCCCATCGAATGCGCTCCTGAGATGGATCTTAAGGGCGTTTATAATGGTATAATTTAATTTTTTATTAATCAGTGTTTAATCTAAAAGTAGAGTTTATGAAAAGAAAACTAACAATGTTTTTAGCCCTGTTCATTATCGGGATAGGGATCGTAACCGCTCAGACACAGGTGCGTGGAACAGTTGTGGACGAAACCGGCCAACCGGTGATCGGCGCAACCATCCAAATCAAAGGCACGTCGCAGGGTACGGTTACCGACGTCGACGGACGTTTCAACTTATCGGCTCCCGCCAACGGAACTTTGGTGATTTCGTACGTGGGTATGCGGACACAGGAAGTACCTGTGCAACCAAATGTCAGTGTAACGCTGAGAGAAGACACAGAAATGCTTGATGAAGTCGTGGTCACTGCATTAGGTCTAACCCGAGAAAAAAAGACATTAGGATATGGAGTTGCCTCAGTATCGGCAGACGAAATTACACGTTCTAAAGCCGTAAATCCAATCTCTGCTCTACAAGGAAAAGTTGCGGGGTTGGATGTTTCTTCTTCATCAGCCAACCCTGGAGGAACTCAGAATGTAGTCATTCGCGGTTATAGCTCTTTTGGTAATAATCAACCCCTATATGTGGTTGACGGAGTTCCTATTACGAATGCTCAGAATCGCTCCGGTACTGACCTGAATTCTCAAGCTGACTTTGGATCAGGTATAAACGCCTTGAATCCAAATGATATTGAGAACATCACGGTTTTGAAAGGTTCTGCTGCTTCTGCTCTCTATGGCTCTCGTGCAGCACAGGGGGTAATTATGATTACAACCAAATCGGGCAAAAATACAGATGGGAAATTTTTAATCGCTTATGATGGAGGGCTTACAGTACAACAAGTCGGCCGAATACCCACAGAACAAACAATGTTTGGTCAAGGCTGGAGCGGCGATCGTGCGTTAGATGAAAACGGTAGCTGGGGTGCTCCATTTGATGGAAAAGAGCGTGTGTGGGGAAATATCGTTGATAATAGTCAACAAATTAAGCCATACGTTTACTTAAATAATCGAATTCGTGATTTTTATGATTTTGGTATTGGTTATAACAATGCAGTGTCACTAACAGGAGGTAACGACAAAACACAATTTCATGCTTCCGTATCTCAAAATTATATCGATGGACCAATTCCAACGAACGATGACTCATATAAACGATATACCATTGCTTCTAATGGATCTCACAAAGCAAATAAACTTACTGTAAGCAGCTCAATTAACTTTAGTTCTGAAAGAAATGAAGTGTCTCCAACTGGTCAGGATAATTCCATATATCGTTCCTTGAGTGAAATTGCAACAGATATTTCTATTGTTGATTTAAAAGATTTCAATAATAAATTCAACAATGTAGATAATTATTTCACTCCTTATGGGGTGAATCCATACTATATGCTGCACATAAGGGAAGCAGTTCAAAATAAATACAAATTCTTTGGGAAAGTGCAACTTGATTATGATATTTTAGATAATCTGAAATTCACTTATCGTTTCGGAGGAGACTATGAGTCATCGATTGCCGACACACATTCGGATGCCATTAAATTTTCGCCGGGATCCCCAAATGAAGACTCTTCTAATGAGAATCCGGGTTGGTATGACCAAACCAGAAGACAGAGAATACAAGTGAATCATGATTTTATTTTAAACTATCAAGATCAATTTGGCGATTTTTCATTAAATGCTATTGCCGGAGGCAATACTAATGAACAATCCTACAATGCAATTGGAGGTCAGATCACATCAATAGACATACCCGGATTTTACGATTTCACAAATTCACTAAGTCCTTCTACTGCAACTCAGGCTTCGACTCTCTATCGATTATGGGGTATGTATTTAAATGCTGATTTGGGATATCGCGATTACCTGTATTTAACCCTAACAGGAAGAAATGATTACTCTTCTACTTTACCTTCAGGAAAGAACTCATATTTTTATCCAAGCGGAATGTTGAGTTTCTTACTTACTGACTATCTTAAGGGGAAAGATGTAGATACAGGTATTCTTGACTTTGCAAAACTACGTTTGTCCTACGGTCGTACCGGAAAAGATGCGGGGCTTTATGCAGTTAATGCGAGACTTGCAGCGGCCGAAATATCTAACCCAGGATATCCTAATGTCGATTATCTCACATTCCCTATCGGAGGAGTGAATGCGTACTCCGTTTCAAACACGGCAGGAAACATCAATTTAAAGCCGGAGTTGACCGATGAATTTGAAATCGGAGCTGATCTTAACTTTTTTAAACATCGATTAGGCTTAGAACTCTCTTACTACAACAAAATGACAAATGGGCTTATTGCAACTCTGCCTATCGATCCTACTACCGGATATACTTCCCAGATGGCTAATTTGGGAGATGTGAGAAATCAAGGTATCGAACTTCTTTTGAATATATCACCTATACGGTCAAAAGATTTTCAATGGGATATCTCTTATAACTTTACAAAGAACTACAATAAAGTTGAACGTTTGGATGTACCGGAAGTTTTTCTTGGTGGATTTGGAGGAATTGGCATCTATGCTGTAGAAGGAGAACCGATCGGACAGTTTAAGTCCCAGAAAGCTCTTAAAGTCGAAATCGACGGGGTTGAGCATACAGTAGTAGATGGGAATGGCAATCCTCAGCCCACCCCAAATGAGGTTTATCTAAACAAAGATATTAATGAGAAATACAGAATGGGTCTGACAAATACATTTACCTACAAAGGACTCTCACTTTCAGGCACTTTTGATTTCCGATACGGTGGAAACATCTACAGTTATACAAAAGATTATATGCATTGGGTTGGAAGTGGTCCCGAAACGGTATATAATGATAGAAATCCATTTATCATTCCTAATTCGGTTGTAGATAATTTAGATGGTACTTATAGTGAAAACACCACACCTGTAGATCCTACGGCTCTTCATACCTTTTACAGCAACGGCGGATTCGATTATTCTGACTTTGCTGTCATAGATCGTTCTTATCTAAAACTCAGAAATGTTAGTCTGGTGTATGAATTGCCTAAATCGTTAGTAACAAGGTTAGGTATAACTCGATTGAGTGCTTCTCTCACTGCTTCAAATATCCTCTTGTGGACTCCGGCAGAGAATCAATACATCGATCCGGAGATAACTACTTTCGGAAATAATATTGCAGCCAAATTTGGTGAGTTTGGAACTACTCCTCCTTATCAAACCTATGTATTTGGATTAAATGTGACATTTTAATTATTATAAAATTAGAGATTATGAAAAATAAATTATTAATTATATTTTCCGTTATTATCACTCTGGTTGTCATTCCAAGTTGTAATGATTGGCTCGACGTGAATCACGACCCCAATGCCTTGGAGGAAATCCCTGATGCAAAAGTTTTATTACCGGCAGCAGAAGTGGGCGTTGCTAATAACTTAATGGGATGGGATTTTGGTTTTGGCGGTGGTTTTTGGGTGGAGTACTGGACCCAATCCTACACAGCCTCACAGTTCAAATCACTCTGCGAATATCTACCTCAGGAATTTAACACCACTTATCAATCATTGATGAGAGAGCCCATGACTGACCTCGAACGAATTAAAAAGATGTCAGCCGATGATGAAAACAGGGGATATTATTTTGTCGCAGAGGCTTTATCTATTTTCACTTGGCAGATTATAACCGATGTTTGGGGTGATATGCCCTACTTTGAAGCCTTGAAAGGTGATGAAGAAGTTTTCCACCCTGTTCAGGATAAAGGAGACGCTATCTATGCGGATTTACTGAAAAGAGTAGATAAATTATTGGCGGTAGATTTAAGTAAGTCTTATATTGATGCTTCATATGATTTAATCTATCAAGGGAACTTGGATCAATGGTACAGATTTGCCAATTCTTTGAAACTGAAATTGATGATACGTTTATCTGAAACACCTCAGTATAAAAATGCAGACGTATTAAGTTTTATCAATTCGGCTGACCTCCTAATCAAAAGCGCTAAGATACCAGGATCCGTATGGGATGAGAAAGTGGAAGGCAAGCGTCATCCCATGAGAGAATTTCAATTAGGAGGGGCTAATTATTTCTCAACAAATGTGATAGCCTGCAAAAATTTTATTGACTATTTAAGCACAAATGACGATCCGCGTCTCAAGAAATTATTTGTAGGAACAAAGGGCGCTTTTTTCGGAGATTTTGATTCTAAGTTTGATTCTGATGGCAACGGGACAACTGATGATAAGGAAACCTACGCAACCTCCATATTTAATCTCGATGAAAAAAAACTTGAAGAAAATAATTTATTAGAGGTCCTTGATTTAATGCTAATGTCCGAATGGGAAGTAAATTTCTACATTGCCGAAGTATATGCGCGAGCATCTCAAGCAGCCCAAGCCAAAGATTATTATGAAAAAGGAGTAATTGCATCGTTGAAACAACATGGAATTGATGATTATTCAATTATTGAAGCGAATGGTTATGCCAAATGGCAGGGAGGAAATACCGAAGCAATGATCAAACAAATTGCGATGCAAAAATGGGTAGCTAACGCCAATTATCAGCACATTGAGTCATTTTTGGAACGAAACAGGACAAAATATCCTTCTGTCAATGAGATTGATATAGCTGCAAATAGAGTTGTTGCAAATGCTAATTTCCCAATTGGAGATTTAACTATATCGGTCAAAGGTAGAGGTCTTCTCCAAGGGAATTTGCCGGCTTCACCTCTTTATCCAAGCTCTTACATTTTCAGGAACAATAATGCGCCCAATCAAAAACCAAATGTCGGAGTAAAAGTATGGTGGGATGTTAAAAACGGAAAATAAATTTAATATATACATAAAATATGAAAAAGAATTTATTATACATTTCAATTATATTGATTTCTCTTTCTTTCTTCTACTCTTGTGAGAAAGAAACAGAGGGAGTGTCAAGTATATTGTATTTTGAACTTTTTGAAGGTGAGAATTATCTTCTTCCATTGAATAATGTTTACAAAGAACCTGGTTATAAAGTAATTTATGCAGGCGAGGATATTACTAATACAGTAAAGGTTGAAGGTGAAGTTGACGGAAATACTGTTGGTGTTTATCCCATAAATTATTCCATAGTGAATGCTGATGGTGTAAAAACCACAAGAACACGCACAGTAATTGTAGCCGATCCATCTATAACAACAGATATTTCGGGAGAATATATAACGGTTGAAGGCACTCGAAGAGAAGCTGCTGTAATTACTCCTTACCCTGGTTTTAAGGTTTCAATAAAGAAAATTGCTCCGGGGTTCTTCGAAGTTTCAGATTTACTGGGAGGGTATTACGATCAAAGGGCCAAATATGGTAGTTTATATGCCGCAAAAGGTCAAATTCAGCTTAAGCCAGATAATACATTAGCATTACTTTCCAGCCATGTTTCTGGATGGGGAGATTCGTTGAGTGATTTAATGGATGCTGTTTATAATCCTGAGGATGGCTCCATTAAATGGACGGCCTATTATGCAGGAATGAAATTCTTTATAGTACTTAATAAAAAATAGAAATATGAGAAAAAATATTTATTTAATGGGTATATTCCTAACTATTATCAGTTTTAATTCGTGCCAGAAAGAACTTGATAATTGGTACACTGAAACAGCCTCCTATGATGGACGCTACGTCGTAGCCACAACTTGTGAGGAATATTCAGACGACGATACATCCATCGAGGATGGCATTGAATTGATGATATACAACAGTGCCGCAAATGTAAAAGATGAAATATGGTTGGATACCGAGGTAGCTGGGGCTCACATAAAAGCAAAATTCAAAATTACTGGCGACATCTCTTTATTCAAATCGGATGAAACCGTATCAAATATTGCAAGCACCTATTATTATATTTTTAGACCTACCGGCGGAATAGCTTCATTTAGTCAGAGTAATGCAAATTCCTATTATGGTGTTCCTACTTCAGAAGGAACATTAATTGATGGAATTCAACTTTATACAAGGGTTACTCTTGAGGAGGGGAAAATCATTCCTAAAGGTGCTACAACAATAGGAGGAAATACTTCAGATAGTATATATGTAAAAGCTGTAATGCATCATGATTTTGTTGTGTTCGAAAGCTATACTCTTCCAGAAGATGAATGGGAAGATCCCCAAGTGCCCAAGTATGCATGGCGATTAAAACCCGGAAGCAACACCCCCGCTCCAGCCGCCGACTGGGATGAACATTGGACTCTTGCAGGATATCGTTATACAGGCATGCCTGAAGATATGTAAAAATATCTAATGTATGAATTATAGTTCAAAAAAGAGTGTCCTGAACGGACACTCTTTTTGTATTCGTAAACTGCAACATTTACCATGATTTAGTGAATACGTATATTATCCCCGCCCGATTTCCTATTCCACCTACTTGAGAGGGATATTAGTCTTCTGTTAGATGTAAAAGCAATTTCAAATTGAGAATAATCTGTCTGAATGCCACCACAACTTGATAGATAACAACTTCTGCCGGCGCAGACATCTATCTGTGCCTCTGCCGATAAGAAACGGCACAAGTAAACACCTGCGCCGGCAAACTTTCCTCCTATCCTTCATCTCAATCCAATCCATCTATAACCCTCTTGCGCTATAGCTCCGACATAGCTCCGAGGCAACTCCATGTTTCCTCCATGGTAGCTCCATGTTTCCTCTAACCCACTTCGCACCGCGCTGGCGCAGATATCTATCTGTGCCGCTACCGATAAGAAACGGCACAGGTAAGCACCTCCGCCGGCAAAGGGTATAAACTTTCGGAAAACTACATCAGCCAAGAAAATTGCGGTTTCTACATTTCGTGATGAAGCGAATCCGTAGAAAATCGTTAAATAATGAGGCCAAATTAACACCATATCCTATCAAATCCCATCATCTTCGCTCAATGATGACACGTTCGGCGAGGAATGACCTCCCGTTTTCACTCTGAAATGACACGATTGACTTGCCACGACCTGTCATCTTGATGTGAAGAAAGCATGTCCGGCGCCAAAAGTCATGGTTTCTACACCGCTGATTACATGTTTTAGCCAAAAAATACGTATAGCATGATTGTTTATGAATTACGGTTTCATTCAATTGTGCTTCCACTAATGCAATACCACATGAATTAATTGACAATTGATAATGGATAATGGATAATGGATAATGGATAATTGAAAGAAGTGGAGAAGTTAGAAATGAGGAAATATCATAGCCCCGTCGGGGCGACAATTCTTTATCCCTGAAATTGTTGTCGTAAGGTCATCCCTACAGGATTTTGTGTTTTGGTTCGGTCTCTTTTTCTAGCAAAAGGTTGTCCATACGGGACAAATTCAATTTCATACGCTACTCGCTTTTATCTCTCTATAACTTTCAACTTTTAACTTTATGAACTTTCAAACTGTATCCGGCTGCTTCCACAAATTCAATACCACATGAATTAATTGACAATTGATAATGGATAATGGATAATTGAAAGAAGTGGAGAAGTTAGAAATGAGGAAATATCATAGCCCCGTCGGGGCGACAATTCTTTATCCCTGAAATTGTTGTCGTAAGGTCATCCCTACAGGATTTTGTGTCTTGGTTCGGGTTCTTTTTCTACCAAAAGGTTGTCCCTACGGGACAAATTCAATTTCATTCTCCAGTACCACACGAAAGAATTCGTGCGGCAGCGTGGGGTTACGTATGAATATCTGATGTTCTGCCTTCCAGGCAGATTTCCGATGTTGATCAACCCCGCAGAATGAATTCTGCGGTTATGAAAATTCGGCTTTCCAAGCCAAAAAACATCCTCGAAGGCAGAAATCCATCGCAATCGAGGCCTTCAATCCACCGCCCCACCTTTGCCGGAATAACAATAGGTCACGACTTGTAGCCAAAAACAATAAAAGAATTTGCCTGAAAGGCAATAACCTTCATAACCGCAGGTCAACGACCTGCGGACAATGACACCACTCCCCCCACTGCCTGAAAGGCAGAACTATTGCCGCTGAATGGAGAATATCTGCACCGACAAAAAAAACAAACAAAATGGAAATTTGAAATTGGTAATTCGTAATTGGTAATTGATAATTCTACTTTCTAACTCATCTCCAACCTCCAATATTTCGCTGCCACGCAGCTCCGGATTGTGTTGATGAATTTCTTTTACTACCAATATTTTGCTGCTACGCAGCTTTTAAAGCTGACAGCCAATAGCTTTTATAATTTTTGATTCTCCAACCTCAAACCTCTAACCTCTACATCGCATAATCAGCAACTTGTAATTAGTAATTGGTAATTAGTAACTTGTAATTCTCATTTTCCACTTCTTTCCCCTTTGCCTGAAAGGCAATAATCGCCATAACAATAGGTCACGACTTGTAGCCAAAAACAATAAAAGAATTTGCCTGAAAGGCAATAACCTTCATAACCGCAGGTCAACGACCTGCGGACAATGACACCACTCCCCCCACTGCCTGAAAGGCAGAACCATCGCCGCTGAAGTGAAAATATCTGCACCGGGGAAAAACAAACAAGATTGAATTCGTAATTTGTAATTCTCATTTCTCAAACCGCCAACCTCCAATATTTCGCTGCCACGCAGCTCCGGATTGTGTTGATGAATTTCTTTTACTACCAATATTTTGCTGCTACGCAGCTTTTAAAGCTGACAGCCAATAGCTTTTATAATTTTTGATTTTCCAACCTCTAATCTCCAACCTCCAATCTCTATCCTCCAACCTCCACTCTCAACTTTCTACTTTTAACTTTTAACTTTTAACTTCTCCACTTCTTCGTAATTGGTAATTACAAATCTCATCCTTGACATTTGTCACAAAAAACACACCCGTAATCAATCAGAATTCCGATTTTTTTTGTTCTTTTGTTAGTAAATTACTTCAAAATAACATTCATGTATGATTAGCAAGTTGTCTGAACTGATAGAAATAGCCCGTAACAAACCCATGCGCAGGATAGCAGTGGCGGCGGCCGCAGACGAAGAGGTGCTGAGAGCGCTGAAAGAAGCCGTAGGATTGCAAATCGTGCACCCGATATTGGTGGGAAACAAGAGAGAGATTGAAGACATTGCCCGATCCATCAATTTCGATTTGAAAGGCATTGAAACGATAGATCACGATGAAAGCGCATCAGTTTCGGCCGAGATTGCCGTTTCGCTGGTGAAGAAGGGAGAAGCCGACATACTGATGAAAGGATTTTTGAGCACGAGCGAATTGTTGAAAGCGGTTCTCGACAAGAATAACGGCATACGCACAACTCAAGTATTGAGTCATGTGGCATTTATGGAGTCACCCTACTACCACAAATTGTTGGGATTGACGGATGTTGCAATGAATATTGCACCCGATCTGGACACGAAAGCACACATCATACGCAATGCCGTAGAAGCGAGTCGAAGGCTTGGAACAGACAACCCCAAAGTGGCAGTGGTAGCTGCTGTGGAAACCGTGAATCAGAAAATGGAAGCCACCGTTCACGCAGCCAAGCTTAGGGATATGAACCGTGAAGGCACGTTGACTGACTGTATCGTCGAAGGGCCGTTAGCCCTCGATATTGCCATCGATAAGCAGGCGGCTCTGCACAAGGGGATCGACAATGCGGTTGCCGGCGACAGCGATATTATACTTGTGCCCGATATCGAAGCCGGAAATATTTTATACAAAGCACTCAACTTTTTGGGCGGCGCTAAATCGGCCGCAATAGTGATGGGAGCATCGGTTCCTATCGTGCTCACGTCGCGAGCGGATGACGAAAGGAGCAAACTTTTGTCGATAGCTCTGGCAGCAGTCATTAGATGAGATTGAAGAAACACTTAGAAAAATAGTTGACAATATGGATAAAAATGTTCGCATTTTGGCAATAAATCCCGGTTCAACGTCCACGAAAATTGCCGTTTATCAAAACGAAAAAGTCGTTTTTCTGAAAACGATTCGTCATTCGCCTGAGGAATTGGCTAAATTTCCCCGTATAACCGATCAGTATCAATATCGGAAGGAAAAAATTCATCAAGAGCTGAAGGATGCCGATATTTATTTCGACCTGATCCGTGCAGTAATTGGCAGAGGCGGACTTGTGAAACCGATCGCATCGGGAGTTTATCGGGTGAACGAGGCCATGCGGCAAGATTTGCTTGCCTGCAAAATGGGAGAACATGCCAGCAATCTGGGGGCACTCATTGCCGACGATATTGCAAAGGAATTGCCCAACGCTATCGCACTGATAGCCGATCCGGTAGTGGTGGACGAGTTCGAACCGCTTGCCCGTTATTCGGGTCATCCGGCCTTCGAGCGGGTTTCAATTTTTCATGCACTCAATCAGAAAGCCATAGCACGTTCGCATGCCAAATCCATTATGAGGCAATATGAAGACATGAATCTGATTGTAGCACACCTGGGGGGAGGCATCACAGTAGGTGCTCACCGGAAAGGCAGGGTGATTGACGTGAACCAAGGCTTGGATGGCGACGGACCGTTTTCGCCCGAACGATCGGGGGGATTGCCATCGGGAGCATTGGTGCGTGCCGCCTTCAGCGGGAAATATACGCTCGGGGAAATGACCGAAATGATTACCGGAAAAGGAGGGTTGATGGCTTATATGGGCACCAACGATGCTTATCTGGTGGAACGAAACGCAAAAGACGGCGACCGAAAAAGCACGGAAGTGCTCGAGGCAATGGCTTATCAGGTGGCTAAGGAGATCGGGGCGATGTCAACGGTGCTAAAAGGTGAGGTTGATGGCATTTTGATAACCGGTGGCATGGCTAACAGCAGATGGATTTGTAACTTGATTATCGAACGAGTTTTCAAAATAGCGCCTATCTATATTTATCCCGGCGAAGACGAGATGCGCGCTTTGGCAGAGAATGCCTTGCTTGCCATCAACGGCGAAGTGGAAGTAAAAGAGTATGTGTGATGGAGAGTGTGGAAATTGGGAAGTGAAAAGTGGAGGTTGGGGATTGGAGAATGGGAAATAGGGGCGAAAAATTTTTCGCCTGTACTTTGAGCTATTTTCATAAAGAATTCATCAGTAAATCAATAAATCTCCGAATCGGTAAATTATCCATTGTACATTATCAATTAACAATTGACTTCTTGGGGCGTTGCCCCAAACCCCACTGACTTTTTTGTCTTGACACAAAAAAGTTAGCAAAAAAGGTCAAGACTGCCTCTCCTCATCGACCCGATAGCTGCTTGTTCGCTAAAAGACAAATAACTCGTCCCCACGAAATACGTCGGGACTCAAACAGCTTGTCTTTTGCCTTGCGGCACGCTCTCTACGCAGATCGGGTGCCCCGATGATGAGAGGAGGTCGGGAAAATAATTGAGAATGGAGAATTGAAAGAAGAAGTTGGAAATGAAGAAATAGGAACTAAGAATTTACCGTGAATCATTACAAAATTATCTGCGGATATCTGCTTGAAATCTTTTTCTGAACTTTTTCTCGCTGATTGAATCTTTTTTCTGCGATGATCTGCGTGAACTTTCAAGAGAAATGAGAAGTGAAAAGTGGAGGTTGGGGATTGGAGAATGGGAAATAGGGGCGAAAAATTTTTCGCCTGTACTTTGAGCTATTTTCATAAAGAATTCATCAGTAAATCAGTAAATCAATAAATCATCGAATCGGTAAATTATCCATTGCTCAGTATCAACAGTCAATCGATCTTTTCGTACTTTTGCAGAGATGTATATTTTTAACCCCGAACATGATTTGGCATTGGGCAACTTCGGCGCTAACTACACTCCACCCGAATCGGCAGTGAAACTTGCGTCGGATTTGGCATTGTTGCCCGTTTGGTATGCCCCCGACGGCGAGCATATTGTTGCCGAAGGTGCAGCGAATGCAGACTATCTCCGAACACTGCAATCGATGCTTCCCATTCACTCGGAAATGATACCTTTTACAGAAATTCCATCCTTTGCATCGGAAATAATTATTCCTTGGGGCTGGAATCCATTGCTGCGACAACAATTAATGAAAGCAGGCGTTTCGTCAGATTTTCTTCCTTCGATGGAAGACTTATCTCGCTTGCGCGACTATTCGGGGCGACAACATGCTGCAAGGTTGCTACACGAATTACTGCCGCAAAACGATATTTTTTGTGGCGGTGCTCTTTTTTTCACCCGATTGTACGAAGTGCAGGAATATCTTTCGTCGTTTTCGGGCGACAAGGTATTAAAGATGCCCAACTCGGGAAGCGGAAAAGGATTGATTTGGATCAAAGGTGAAATAACCGACAAACAGATCGATTGGTGCAGGCGAGTGATTGCAACACAAGGAGGGGTAGTTGCCGAGCCGGTTTATGACAAACAAACCGACTTGGCAATGGAGTTTTCGGCCAATCGTCGAAAAGTAAACTTCGAATGTTATTCGCTTTTCGAATCGGCCTCCTCCGGTGCTTATGCAGGAAATCGCTTACTCACCGACAAACAGTTTGAGGATGAGGTATTGAAATTTATCGACGTTTCGGTTTTATACCGTTTACGAGAGGAATTGACCGTCCGTTTAGCCGAATATTTTCCCGAATATGAAGGACCGATGGGTGTAGATATGATGATTTGCCGAACGGAAGAAGGTTTTCGGCTGCATCCGTGCGTGGAAATAAATATGCGGATGAACATGGGGATTGTAGCGCGACGCTTTTTCGATCGATTTGTTCATCCGGATTCCGAAGGCATGTATCGCATCGGCTATTTCAAGCGCGAAGGAGAGGCCTCGAAATTTTGTTGCGAACAGAAAAAAGCCTTTCCCCTCGAAATCGATCATGGAAAAATTTCTTCCGGATATCTGCCCCTCACCCCCGTGAACGAAACCACACGCTATGTGGCGTGGTCAAGAATTTTCAGAAAAGAGGAAATTCGTGAATAACAGCATTATCGACATACATACCAAAGATCGCCTTCGGGAAATATTTCGGATCTAACTATACGATCATGCGCAGCTTTTCGAAAAAAATCGGGTACATTCTAAAACGATATTTTTAGAAAGATGAAATTTTTACGAGATTTTTATGTATGTTTGCACACTCATTTACCGAGAACTAATAAAAATATGTAATTAACCATAAACAAAAATGTAAACATGTTTGAAGGACATCCAAAAGGTTTATATGCGTTGGCGTTAGCCAACACAGGCGAGCGATTTGGCTACTACACGATGTTGGCCATTTTCACGCTCTTTTTACAAGCAAAATTCGGCTTCACGATCGATCAGACGTCCACCATCTTCGGAGGATTTTTGGCGATGGTGTATTTTATGCCGCTTGTTGGAGGAATTCTGGCCGACAAATTCGGTTATGGAAAGATGGTTACGGCAGGTATCGTGATCATGTTTGTCGGATATCTTCTCCTTGCCATCCCCACGGGATTTGATAAGATGGGAATGGGGCAAATCATGATGTTTTCGGCTTTGGCATTAATAGCCATCGGCACGGGTTTATTCAAAGGTAACCTGCAGGTAATTGTCGGAAACCTATACGACGATCCCAGGTATAGTGCAAAAAGAGACACCGCGTTCAGCATCTTTTACATGGCCATCAATATTGGAGCACTTTTCGCGCCTACTGCGGCCACCAAAGTAACAAACTACTTTATGGCAAAAGCCGGATTTACCTATAATCCGCAAATTCCGGCGCTGGCTCATCAATTTTTGCGCGGAGAAATAAAACCCGAAGGACTCGAGCAACTCAACAATCTCGCAATTTCTCAGAATTTCACCGGCGATTTGGCCCAATTTAGCACCGCATATATCGAACAATTGGCGCAGTCGTACAACTACGGATTTGCCGTTGCATGCATCTCGCTCATTGCTTCGATGGCCATTTATCTGGGATTTCAATCCACTTTCAAGCACGCCATTCTAAGCTCGAAACAAACAAAAGCTGCCGGAGTGAACCACGAGCCGGAATTGACTCCGCAACAAACCAAAGAACGCATCACAGCTTTGCTGCTTGTATTTGCGGTTGTAATTTTCTTTTGGATGTCGTTTCACCAAAACGGATTGACGATGACATATTTCGCTCGCGATTACACATCAAACATTGCCGACGGCATCACGCGTATAGGATTCGATGTATGGAATTTGGTATTGATCATCATAGCGGTATATGCGGGATTTTCGGTTTTCCAGTCCAAAACTTCGCGTGCCAAACTTATTTCGGGAGGAATCGTAGCGTTATCGCTAATAGCGCTGGTCATCAAATATATGGCGATGCCTCCTGCGATCGAAATTGCGCCACAAATATTCCAACAATTCAACCCGTTTTTCGTTGTAGCACTTACTCCTGTTTCGTTGGCCATATTCTCTTCGCTGGCAAAAAAAGGAAAAGAACCTTCGGCTCCGCGAAAAATTGGGTATGGAATGATTGTCGCGGCATTAGGGTTCATCATTATGGCCGTAGGGTCGATGGGTCTGGCTTCGCCTGACGAACTGAAAGATGTAGGTGGGGTGAGCGATGTGCTCGTATCGCCCAATTGGCTCATATCCACTTATCTGGTGCTGACCTTTGCAGAACTTCTGCTTTCGCCGATGGGTATCTCATTCGTATCTAAAGTAGCTCCTCCAAAATACAAAGGAGCCATGATGGGCAGTTGGTTTGCCGCCACTGCAATAGGAAATTATCTGACTTCCATCATCGGCTACCTGTGGGGGCCCATTCCTTTGTGGATGGTTTGGGGCGTACTGGTTGCATGCTGTTCGATTTCGGCAATATTCATTTTCTCAATCATGAAAAAGCTCGAAAAAGCCACCGGAGACGCATAAACAATATAACTTAAATGCAAATTTTTTTATAGGCAAGACAAATTAATTGATCATGCACAATGTATAATGGACAATTGATAATGTCTTATGTATTGATTTGACGATTTATCGATTTACCGATGAATTCCGGACGATGTAAGGATAATGTTCGACCTCGCATCTTGGTGTCTTCGTGGCAAATAAAGGTACTGCCTTTCAGGCAGCTTTTCGACGACGATTCATAACCGCAGAATAGATTCTGCGGTTATGAAAATTCGGCTTTTCAAGCCAAAAACACCCTCGTATACAGGAATTCATCACAGTCGAAGCCTTCATTTCACCCGCTCAACTTTGCCTGAAAGGCAATAACCTTCATAACCGCAGGTATGCGACCTACGGACAAAGACGATACTGCAATCCCTGCCTGAAGGGCAGAACTATTGGGGTTGTACAGAAAGCAAAAGCTGATTCGTAATTGAAATTCCCAGTTCACTTTACCTATCTATATCCATGTCTCATAAAAATCAAAAAGTTTTTTTCGATTTTTAAAATTTAATTCCGATATTTGTTCGTTTTAAAATCCATTTAACAAACAAATACATGCTCATGAAAACTTTATTTCTATCCATTCTTTCCTTTTTTTTGGTTGCATCGATCGCGGCCGAATCCTATGTTTTGAAGTCGCCTGACGGCAAAATAAGCGTGAATGTGAAAATCGAAGATAAGATTCGTTTTTCTGTCAATCACGAACAAACCGAAGTAATGTCCCCTTCTACCATTTCGATGACCTTGGCAGATGGGACAGTATGGGGTCAGAAAGCAAAATTGACCGGTAAAAAAACAAAAAGCATCAACGAAACCTTATACCCTCAGATATACAAGAAAAATGAAATCGGCAACTCGTATAACGAATTGATTCTAAATTTCAAGGGTAATTACAGCCTAATTTTCAGAGCATTCAATCAGGGAGTAGCCTATCGTTTTTCGTCCTCCAACAAAGACAGTATCACTGTCACAAACGAAGAGGTGAATTTGCAATTTGGCAATGATTATTCGACTATTGTTCCCTACGTGAGAGGCGACAACCCCAAGACATTTGAACAGCAGTTTTTCAACTCATTCGAGAACACATACACCCATGCAAGTATTAGCCAATTGGAACCGAATCGATTAATGTTTCTACCTCTCGTGGTGGAATTGAATGACGGGAAAAAACTTTGCATCACGGAATCGGATCTGGAAAGTTATCCCGGGCTTTATCTGAACAAGGCAACCGATTTAGCGCTTCGAGGCGTTTTTGCTCCTCATCCCAAAAAAATCAAACAAGGTGGTCATAATATGCTTCAGGGAATTGTAACGGAACGTGAAAATTTCATTGCCAAATGCAAAGGCACACGCAACTTTCCCTGGCGTGTGTTTGCCATTTCGTCGAGCGACAAAGAGCTCATGAACAACGACCTTGTTTATCAGCTGGCAACTCCTTCGCGCATTGAAAACACCTCGTGGATAAAACCCGGGAAAGTAGCATGGGAATGGTGGAACGACTGGAACGTTTACGACGTCGATTTCAAGTCGGGGATCAACAACCCAACCTACAAATACTACATCGATTTTGCGTCGAAACACGGCATCGAATACATCATTCTCGACGAAGGATGGGCTGTAAACCTGAAAGCAGATTTATTACAAGTTGTTCCCGAAATCGATATTCAAGAACTTGTAAGTTACGGAAAAGCACGCAACGTCGGAATTATTTTGTGGGCAGGGTACATGGCAGTAGAGCGAGATATGGAAAATGTATTTAAAACTTATTCCGATATGGGTGTCAAGGGATTTAAGGTGGATTTTATGGACCGAGACGATCAGGCGATGGTCGATTTTTACTATCGTTGCGCCGAAACCGCTGCCAAATATCACCTGATGATCGATTTTCATGGTGCCTACAAACCTACAGGGCTGAATCGGACTTATCCCAATGTCATCAATTTCGAAGGCGTGCATGGACTGGAACAATTAAAATGGTCGCCGGCTTCGGTTGATATGGTGAAATATGATGTTACCATACCGTTTATACGCATGCTGGCCGGGCCGATGGATTATACGCAAGGAGCCATGCGCAATGCCACGAAGGAAAACTATCGTCCGATCAATAGTGAACCGATGAGTCAGGGAACGCGTTGCCATCAATTGGCCGAATATGTGATTTTCGAATCCCCTTTAAATATGCTTTGCGACAGTCCTTCGAACTACGACCGCGAGCCGGAATGCACGGATTTTATCTCGAATATCCCCACCGTGTGGGACGAAACGCAGGCATTAGACGGAAAAATTGGCCAATATGCCGTCATTGCCCGCCGCAAAAATGATGTTTGGTATGTTGGTGGGCTCACCAATTGGGATAAACGGGATCTTACGGTTGATCTGTCGTTTTTGGGAGATGGCACTTATGAAATAGAACTATTCCGTGACGGGATAAATGCAGACAGGGCAGCTCGCGATTTCAAACGTGAAATTTTTCTGGTTCCCTACAATCGGCAATTATCCGTAACCTTGATGCCCGGAGGTGGCTTTGCGGCCAAAGTCATCAAAAGTGACGGATTGCCATTGCGATGATCTATCGATAAACCGAGATCTTATCAATCCTAAAATTTTTTGACCCGTAATTATCGGAAAACCCAACCGAAAATAATTACGGGTTTAACATTTTGCAATGTGTTCAACGATTGATATATAAAATTTCGATCTTGAATTTCCATCTATTCCCTCCGGAAAAGCATGTTTTTTTGAGTATATTTGTCGTGATCAAACAAACAGATAAAGATATATTACTATAATGCAGTCCTTTGTACATTTACACGTTCACTCTCAGTATTCGCTTCTCGATGGTCAGGCAAGTATTCAGCGACTGGTGGACAAAGCCATGAAAGATGGCATGAATGCCATCGCACTAACCGACCACGGTGCCATGTACGGTATCAAGGAATTTATCAATTACGTTTCAAAAAAAAATGCACCCGTACAAGCCGAAATAAAAAATCTGAAAAGCGAACTTGGAAAAGCCAATGAACAAAAAAATTCAAGCCTCGTTTTGCAAATTCAAGCCAAGCTCGCCGCAGCAGAGAGGAGACTCTTCAAGCCCATTATCGGATGTGAATGCTATGTAGCACGACGCGATCGCTTTTCGCAAAACGATAAAATCGATTCGAGCGGTTGGCATCTCATCGTTCTGGCAAAAAATCTGAAAGGCTATAAAAACCTGATCAAAATAGTTTCGAAAAGTTGGACCGAAGGATTTTACTATCGTCCCCGCATCGATAAACAACTTTTGGAAGAACATCATGAAGGTTTAATTTTATCTTCGGCATGTTTGGGAGGCGAAATATCAAGAAAAATAGACGAAGGCCAAATTGAACAGGCCGAAGAAGCCGTACAATGGTACAAAAATATTTTCGGCGACGATTATTATCTCGAACTGCAACGGCACAAAACCGATCGCACTGACGCAGATCAAACTACCTATCCCAAACAGGAACATGTCAACAGAGAATTGCTGCGAATTGCCGAAAAATACGGAGTGAAAGTCATTGCCACCAATGATGTTCACTTTGTGAACGAGGAAGATGCCGATGCACACGATCGACTTATCTGCCTGAGTACGGGGAAAGACTTCGACGACCCCGATCGCATGCATTACACCAAGCAGGAATGGCTAAAAACAACCGAAGAGATGAACCGCATTTTTGCAGACGTCCCGCAGGCACTTGCCAATACCCTCGAAGTAGCCGAAAAGGTGGAATTCTATTCCATCGACCACGAACCTTTGATGCCTTTTTATCCGATCGATCCCGCATTTGGGACTGAGGAAAGCTACAAAGCAAAATACTCGCCCGAACAGCTTATGGAGGAATTCACACCTAAAGGATTTGAACGTTTAGGTGGCTACGACAAAGTAATCCGCATCAAACTCGAGTCGGATTACTTAGCCCATCTTACACAGATCGGCGCGAAAAAAAGATATGGAGAAAATCCATCCGACGAAATAAAAGACCGACTTCAGTTCGAATTGGACACTATAAAAAGTATGGGATTTCCGGGTTATTTTCTCATCGTTCAGGACTTCATCAATGCTGCGCGCCAGATGGATGTGGCTGTGGGACCCGGACGAGGATCGGCGGCCGGATCGGCGGTAGCCTATTGTCTGGGCATTACCGATATCGATCCGCTCAAATACGACCTGCTGTTCGAACGATTCCTGAACCCCGACCGCATCTCAATGCCCGATATCGACATCGACTTCGACGACGAAGGTCGCGGAAAAGTCCTTCGCTGGGTTACCGAGAAATACGGAGCCGAAAAGGTTGCCCATATCATCACCTACGGAACAATGGCCACAAAATCGGCCATCCGTGATGTGGCACGAGTGCATAAACTTCCGCTATCGGAATCGGACAGACTTGCCAAGTTGGTGCCCGACCGCATACCCAATGTAAAAAAAATTGATTTGCAGGCAGCTATCGAATACGTTCCCGAACTGCAAAAAGCCGCAACAAGCGATGATCCATTGGTGAGAGACACGCTCAAATATGCCGGAATGCTCGAAGGCAATATTCGCAGCACAGGTGTTCATGCCTGCGGCGTCATCATCGGACAAACGGATATATCGGATGTGGTGCCTGTGAGTACAGCCGAAGACAAGGAAACGAAAGAAAAACTGATCGTTACTCAATACGAAGGTTCGGTGATAGAAGAAACAGGATTGATAAAGATGGACTTTCTTGGACTTAAAACGCTCACCATCATCAAGGATGCCATAGCCAACATTGAATTTACCGAAGGTATCAAAGTCGATATTTCCAATATCGACATGAACGATCCGAAAACCTATCAGCTCTATTGCGAAGGAAAAACTACCGGAACGTTTCAGTTTGAATCGGCCGGCATGCAAAAATACCTCAAAGAGTTGCAGCCCAGCAAATTCGAAGACCTGATCGCGATGAATGCCTTGTATCGACCGGGACCAATGGACTACATTCCATCTTTCATCGCACGAAAACATGGTCGCGAAGCAATCACTTACGACATTCCGGTGATGGAAAAATATTTGAGCGAAACCTACGGTATCACAGTATATCAGGAACAGGTGATGTTGCTTTCGCGCCTGCTTGCCAATTTCACGCGCGGACAATCGGACGAGCTGCGTAAGGCAATGGGCAAAAAAATGATCGACAAAATGACGGCTTTGAAAGAAAAATTCATTGCCGGAGGAAAACAAAACGGATATGAAGAAAAGGTGCTGAATAAAATCTGGAACGATTGGGAGAAATTCGCATCGTACGCGTTCAACAAATCTCATGCCACTTGCTACTCGTGGGTTGCCTATCAAACGGCATGGCTTAAAGCCAATTACCCGTCGGAATACATGGCATCGGTATTGTCGAACAACCTCAATAACCTGTCCGAAATCACGAAATTCATGGACGAATGCAAGGCGATGGGAATCAACGTGCTGAGTCCGGATATCAACGAATCGTTCATGAAATTTTCGGTAAACAAAAAGGGCGATATCCGTTTTGGATTGGCCGCTATAAAAGGTGTCGGACAGGGTGCGGCACAAAGCATCATAGACGAACGCGAAAAAAACGGTCCGTTTAAAGATATTTTTGATTTTGCAGAACGAATCAATCTTACTTCGTGCAATAAAAAAACGATTGAGGCGCTGGCTTTAGCAGGTGCCTTTGACAGCATGCAGGGCATCGCTCGCGAACAGTTCGTGGGAACTAACAGTAAAGGCGAAGAGTTTCTCGATACGCTGATCCGCTATGGAAACAAATATCAGGCGGACAAACAAATATCGATGAATTCACTTTTCGGCGACGATTCCTCGTTTCAAATAGCTCATCCCGAAATTCCCAAATTACAAAAATGGTCGGATCTGGAGCGTCTTAACAAAGAACGCGAATATATCGGCATTTATCTGTCGGCCCACCCGCTCGACGATTACGAATTCATTCTGAATTATGTGTGCAATGCCGATACCGTGAAACTGAGCGACCTTGATGCCTTAAACGGCAAAGAGGTGCAATTTGGAGGTATCATTACCAATGTGCGCGAAGGACACACCAAAAACAACTCTCCATTCACTATCCTCAAAATCGAAGATTATGCAGGAAGCATAGAACTGGCCTTTTTTGGAGAGGAGTGTTTAAACTTCAGCAGATTTGCCCGTGTAGGACTATCGGTTTACGCTACGGCTAAGGTTCAACCTCGACGCTTTAAGCCCGAGCAGCTCGAATTAAAAATCAACTCGATGAATCTGCTTTCGGAGGTAAAGGATAAACTTGTCTCAAAAATTACTCTGCAACTGCCATTGAAAGAAATTGACGAGGTCACGATAACCGAATTATCGAGTTTGGTAAAAAACAATTCGGGAGATTCGTTGTTATACTTTGAAATTATAAAAGAAGAAACAAATACGAGTATTCAACTATTTTCACGTCCTGCCCGTATTCGGGTCAATAAACAGGTGATCGATTATCTAAAGAACAAATTGACCATCGACTTCAAACTCAATTAATAATAATATAAAAATCAAAAAAATTATGGCGCTTCAAATTACAGATTCAACACTAAAGGATGTATTAAACACCGACAAACTGGTGGTAATTGATTTTTGGGCCGAATGGTGCGGCCCTTGCAAAATGGTTGGACCCATCATCGAACAAATTGCCGAAGAATACAAAGACAAGATCGTTGTCGGGAAAGTTGACGTGGACAATAACGACGAAGCTACATCGAAATATGGTATTCGCAATATACCTACCGTGCTATTCATCAAAAATGGACAAGTAGTTGACAAAGTGGTTGGTGCAGGCCCAAAAAACCTGTTCACAGAAAAAATCGACAAGCTCATTTAGTCAAGACGAAACCTTTCACAAAAAAGACAGCCTGAAGCTGTCTTTTTTTGTATAAAACTTTCGAATACGGACTAAACAAATTCTTTTTTTAATGTATCAACCCAAGCCTGCAACCGCTGAGAGGTAAGATCGTATTCGTTATCTTCATCCAGCGGCAATCCTACCCATATACCATCAATCACTGCCGTAGAATCATCGTACGTATATCCCTCGTCGGGTACTTGCCCCACAATTTTCACTTTATCTTTGATGGCATCGTATATTATCCGCATCGATTCGGCAAAACTACCCGAGAAAGACGCACTGTCGCCCAATCCGAAGATGGCAACGGTCTTACCTGAAAGATCCGATTTCGCAAAAGAAGGTAAAAAACCATCCCAATCATCCTGCAAATCGCCCACACCTGTGGTGGATGTACCCAAAATAAGGTAAGGATAGGCTTTTATATCATCGAGTCGGACGTCGGCTACGTCGTATAAATCGGCCCGGCCATCAAAAAGTTCTTGCACCTGCTTTGCTACCAATTGAGTATTGCCTCCCGAGGAGCCATAAAGTATTGCAATTTTGTTCATCTTTTGTAGAATTAATTTTTGTTATCCATCTATAAACAGTTAAACACCCCATTTGTTTAAAAGCCGTAATCTGCTAATTGCATGCCACTACAAAAACTTTTGACAATAAGGGAAAAAGTTCGTAATTTTGTCGCCCACAAGGCGCGGTAGTTCAATGGATAGAATAGAAGTTTCCTAAACTTTTGATCCGGGTTCGATTCCCGGCCGGGCTACTCCGATAATAGGAGAAGAATAAAGCAATCCACTGATAATCTGAGGTTATTGGTGGATTTTGTTTTTAAGGAAAAGGCAAAAAATAGCCATTTTAAGCATATTGTACGGGTGCAAATCGTGGCTATTTTCGCAAGTTTATCCAATTTATCGTGAATTGGAAACAGCCGGCAAAACCACTACCGCCGAATTAATCCTAATCACTTTTACGAGTCGATAAAGAAACCAAAACCTTACTTGAAGTTTTAAGTGTGTCTGTCGATGATAACGTGCACTAAGGTGACACCTTATCTACCGAAAATATTAGAATTTTATTTTTTGTCAGAAATGTTTTGAACTATGTATTAGAAACATTATTTTTGTAAAACATAATATTTGTATAGTCATAACGTTCAAAAAAAAATCGCATGAAATTCGTAAACCGAATAGAAGAACAAAAACGGCTCACTACAACCTTAAAAAGTGCATCTCCATCATTTATTGTAGTGTATGGTCGTCGTCGCATAGGAAAATCAACTTTAATAAAGAAAGTGATTTCTCCTGACGACGTATATTATATGGCCGACCAAACGGAACGCCCCCATCAAATTGAATTGCTGGCCAAAGAAATCGGATTACGCTTTGAAGGCTTCGACCGTGTAATTTATCCCGATTGGGAAACATTGTTCCAAGCGCTTAATTTTCGCGTAACAGAACATTTCACCTTATGTTTAGACGAGTTTCCGTATTTGGCAAAAAGTTCGCCCGAACTGCCATCACTACTCCAAAAAATGATTGATGCCAAAACGCTCAAGTATAATCTGATTATTTGTGGCTCCTCGCAGCAATTGATGCAGGGATTAGTACTCGACAGCAGCTCGCCGCTATATGGACGCGCTAGTCAGGTATTGAAGATTTCGCCGATGAATATTAAATATCTTCGTGAACAATTAAATTGTACGCCCGTCGAAGCCGTCGAAGAATATGCCGTGTGGGGCGGTGTGCCACGTTATTGGGAAATACGTCTGCAAAGCAATTCGTTAAAAGAAGCCATTAATTTTAATTTGTTAAATGCACAAGGAACTTTATACGAAGAACCTTACCGGCTGTTTATTGACGATATGCGTAATATTGTTCAAGCATCCACCTTGCTGTCACTTATCGGAAACGGAGCAAACCGGATTTCCGAAATTGCAACAAGGGCGAATAAACCCGTCACAAGCCTTTCAGGACCATTGGATAAACTGATAACATTGGGTTACATTGAACGAGAGATTCCGTTTGGTGACAACCCTAAAAACAGTAAAAAGGGACTTTATAAAATTGCCGACCCGTTTATAGATTTTTATTTTCGTTTCATTGTTCCAAACCGTTCTCTGATAGAGTTAGGACGCACCGATGCCGTGATGGAAGAAATTTTGACACGTTTTCACGGCTATGTGGCTTGGCATTGGGAAAACTTGTGTCGTAAAGCTATTAGCGGACAGATATTTATGGGAGAACGTTATGGATTGGCGTCGCGCTGGTGGGGAAATATATCGCGTGATGAACAAATGGAACTGGATATTGTAGCCGAATCTATGGATGGAAAGAACTTATTGGTGGGCGAATGCAAATGGTCGGAAAATGAGAATACAGAGCGCTTAATTAAAATTCTGACCGAAAAAAGTGCAAAACTTCCCTTCGCGAAAAATAAGAAAATTGTTCCTGTATTGTTTCTGAAAAGCAGTAAGAAATCGGCGGAGAATATTTTATTGCCGGAACATGTTATCGAAATGATAGGATGAGATGCAAACAGTTCTTCCCCGGGTTCCGCCACTTTTATTCGTCAAAAGCCGGATAGTCATTTTCTTCCAACAGCCGGTTAATGTCGGATGCCGTGTAAAGAATTTGCCGAATTCGAGTTATAAATGCCACTTCTGTGTTATGCAAACGCCATGTATCTGATGGACAAGGCTTATATCGATTTCGAGGCATTGTTTCGAATAAACAGTGCAGGTGAATTTTTCGTTACGCGGACAAAATCAACCTTGCGATATAGCATTGTTGAGCAAAGCTTCGATATTGACCAAACGACGGGACTGAGAACCGACAAGACCATAGAACTTACTGTTCCGAAGTCGAAACGCCTTTATCCGGAAAAGCTTCGTCCGGTTGAGTTTTACGACAGCGAAAACGACGAATTACTTCTGTTTTTGACTAATAATTTTGATGTATCTGCCCTCGAAGTGGCATATTTGTACAAAACCGTTGGCAAATCGAAGTGTTTTTCAAATGGATAGAGCAAAATCTAATAGTCAAAAAACTTTGGGGACATTCCTCAAATGCCGTCAAAATACATTTGTGGACGGCAATTTGTTCCTATCGGATTGTTGCTTATATCAAACACTTGATAAAGAGCCCGCTATCGATTTATGAAATCATGCAAATTTTACGAATCCCGGCTTTTGATAAGACTCCCATACGCCAGCTGCTGACTGAACATACCCCTAATCGAATCGATCAAAATATCAAAGACCAATTATCTTTGTTTTGTTGAAACGTTTCACCTATTAACGCAACAGTAGTAATGTAAGAATAAAGTATTTAACTTCGCACCAGTATTCTACACGATGAAATCTATTGCGAAATAGTGCAAATAAATTATGGGATTAATCGCGGAATATGCTTTTCTCAATCACTTAATGTATTGTATATCGGCATTTTTATTCCTACGTTCGATTCCCGGCCGGGCTACTCCGATCGGAGTTTTTTCAACTCCGATTTTTTTATGGATTAAAGCTGTTTTGAATGCTTCGCAAATAAAGATACCGATCGCGGTGTTGTTCTGTTTGCAGACAACTTTTCGTATCGAGAATCATGACCTCGGCCGGTTTCCCCGCTCTGACCGGATTCCAATCGGGAACGCCGGCTCCATTGGGATTTCCCGTAAGAATAAAATTCGCAAAAAATGTTTGTGCCAGCGACGAAACCAAGTAATCTTCCGATTGAAAGTCGTACACATCATTCACCGGCAAATTTCCCAACACATACTCGATTTCGGCCGAATGCGATGCACCCCGATACAATGGATCGACGTTTTGGGGCTGCCCCTTATATCCCGGTCGCGGATGAGTGAAATAATAGCGATAAACGGGTTTAGCAACCGTTGAAGCATGCATATCCGACAAATTCCATGTTCCAAAAGAAATAAACATATCTCCCGCAAATTCCGAAGCCACTATGGGCACTTCCTTGTCCGATGCAGGACGATAGACTCGAAGCAGCCCGTCGGCAAAATCGGGATATTTTTCTCGAATGGCTTTTTCGAAATTGGCAATCGTAGGCTCCGCTTTCCCCAAAACGGCACTGTAATGACCTTCCATCGAATTCCAACCCACCAAAAGGGGCACATGAGCCTGCTCCCCTTTTTCGAAAATAGCGATCGGGTTTTCGGGCAAAAAATAGCCGTCCACCACCACGCCAAACGATGGCAAGTCGCGCCTTCCCGAAATTTGAAGCAATTCATCACTCGAAAGCGAACGCAGTTCCTTCAGATTTTTTTTACCAATTTTCCGGGCAAACTCAACACCTCGCGACTCAGCTTCATTCAACGTCGGCATTTGACGAAAGCCCAAAAGCGAACCACTTTCGCAAATCGCACCTGCCAGCATATCGCGCGACAAGGGCGTTGCCATCTGTGCACTCACCGAATAAGATCCTGCCGACTCTCCGGCAATGGTAATCCGCGAGGGATCGCCACCAAACTGTTCAATATTTTCCTTCACCCATCGCAGAGCCGCACTCTGATCGAGCAGCCCATAATTGCCCGATGCTTTGTGCGCCGATTCTTTCGTCAGTTCGGGATGATTAAAAAATCCGAATATTCCTAATCGATAATTCACCGTTACGGTTACGATTCCTTTGCGAGCCATGCTTTCGCCATCATAACGGTATTCCGAACCGTCGCCCGCAATGAATCCGCCACCGTAGAAATACACCAGTACGGGATAGCGTTCGCCTTCATTTTTAGCCGGTGTCCAAATATTCAGATACAGACAATCTTCGCTCATGCCGTTCGATCTGAAACGCATATCGCTGAAAACAGGCAGCTGCATGGCTCTCGGTCCAAATTGGATAGTTTTTTTCACACCGCTCCAAGATTGAAGGGGTTGAGGTTCCTTCCAGCGCAAGTCCCCTACGGGAGGTTGTGCATAAGGAACACCGCGAAAAAATCGAATGCCCATTAATTCAAAACCTTCAATGGTTCCGTTAGCAGTTTTCACGCGGACAAACGTTGTGTCGCAAGCCGATTGGGCATTGGCAATGAAAAGTGTTGTCCATAAAATCAATGTAAGAAAAAGTGTCTTTCTCATTTTGTGGAAATTTTAAATAAACAAGGTTGATCTGATACAAAAATAGTCAATTTCAACAAATGAGCTACACAAAAACGGCTAAACAAAAAACATTTTTATCGTTCTCGCGTAAATTTGGAGATGAAGGGTCTGTTGTGCAAAAAGTCATATTTCTCACATCATTAAACCTTGTAACCAGTAGAACAATTAAAAATTGTATGTATTTTTGCAGAATACCTCAACTCATTCAAAAAAAAATAAACAGATGAAACACACATTTCTTTTTATTTCGTTATTTTTTTCGGCAGTGATTTTATTTTCATGCTCGCAAAACAAAAATCAATCGAACACCGACGGCGAATGGATTCAACTCTTCAACGGGAAAGATTTGTCGGGTTGGACCGTAAAAATCTGCGGATACGATGCAGGAGATAATTTCGGGAACACGTTTCGTGTGGAAGATGGCATTCTGAAAGTAAGATATGATGCTTATGATTCGCTTCGCAATCGGTTTGGGCACATTTTTTATAAGGATGAATTTTCGCATTACATTCTCCGTGTTGAGTATCGTTTGACCGGCGATCAATGTCCGGGTGCTCCCGAATGGGCTTACCGAAACAGTGGCATCATGATTCATGGACAGACACCTCAATCGATGGAAAAGAATCAGGAATTCCCAACTTCCATCGAGGTGCAACTTTTGGGAAGCGATTCGCTGGTTGAACGCACAAATATGAATGTCTGCACACCCGGTACGAATATCGTGATGAACAACCAATTGATACTTGATCATTGCACCAACTCATCGTCGAAACCCGTGTTTGGTGATCAATGGGTAACGGCTGAGGTTGAAGTTCATGGCAACGGCATCATTAAGCACATCATGAACGGCGACACCGTAATTACCTACCAACAGCCTCAATTGGACGATCGCGATGCGACTTTTTCGAAACTTGTGAAACTCAACGGCGGAATAATGTTGAGCAAGGGAACGATTTCCCTGCAAAGTGAAGGTCATCCGTGCGAATTCAGAAAAGTGGAGCTGAAAATATTAGACGAATAAAGCAATTATTTTTTGAGAATTTTCGGTTCTATATGACTTTGTATGGGAAAAAGCGAAACCATTATCTTAAGAGGTATCAGCTTTTTTTGCACAACTCATGGCGTTCATTGACTCTTTGGGGCGTTGCCCCAAACACCACATTCTTTTTTGCCTTGATGCCAAAAAGAATGTATAATGGATAATTGAGAATTTAGGAAAGAAGTGAAGAAGTCGGAAGGGAGAATTTTAAATTACGAATTTTCCTTTTGTTTGTTCTTTTTGCCGGTGTGGATATTCATTTGTACAACGCGGCAAGAGTTCTGCCTTTCAGGCAGCGTATGTTTGTTGCAGCTTTGTCCGCAGGTCGCCGACCTGCGGTTATGAATGTTTTTGCCTTTCAGGCAACGATGAGTTCGTGCATTGAAAACTTTTTGGGCTTGAAAAGCCGGATTTCCATAACCGCAGAATTTATTCTGCGGCATGAATCGTCGCCAGAAACCTGCCTAGAAGGCAGTACTTTTATTTGCCACGAAGATGCAAAGACGCAAAGTTGGCTTCGTCCTCAGAATATCATAACCCCTGTGCTGCCTGGCGGCAGCACTTGTCCCCTTATCTTAAGGGGACAGCTACGGTAAACGTGATCCCAAAACTATTCCCCTCTTAAGATAAGAGGGGTACCGCCGAAGGCGGGGAAGAGTTATGAACTAATGGATAATTGAGAATTAACAAGAAATAGAGAAATGGGAAATAGAGAAATAAGAATTTCAATGAATTATCAAATCGATAAATCCTTCAATCGGTAAATTATACATTGTGCATTATCCATTATCCATTGACTCTTAGGGCGTTGCCCCAAACCCCACATGTTTTTTTGCCTTGATGCCAAAAAAGATCAAGACTGCATCTTCTCATCCGAAACCATATTGTAATCTATTTTGAGAGAATCGCCCGAACGTAGGCAGAGCGATTTTTTTATTTATCGGAAAAATCATTTTGAAATTATATATATTGATATAAAATCTTTTTGTATTGTATAATGTTTTTATTGTAATATTTTTTATACATTTGCAGTGAATTAATTTCTTTATGACAATCATTGCTCTAAAATAATTACAAAATGAACGAAAAGAACTCAAAGAGGAGATATCTAACGCCCTTTATCTTTTTATCGGTAATAGCAGTCATAGCGTTGATTCCGGTAGATGATACAACACCCCATGTTGCCGACGCCGCCATCAATGGCGCTGATACCGCATGGATGTTGATGGCATCGGCGCTGGTATTGCTCATGACGCCCGGTCTGGCATTTTTTTACGGAGGGATGGTCAGATACAAAAACCTCGTATCCACCCTACTCCAAAGTTTTATTACGCTGGGTATCATCAGCGTGATATGGATTGTGGTAGGATTCAGTCTTGCTTTTGGCGACAGCATCGGGGGATTCATTGGAAATCCGCTTACGTTTTTTATGTTTAAAAACGTGGGAACTGCGCCCAATCCCGATTTTGCAGCGACCATTCCCTTTGCGCTATTTGCCGTGTTCCAGCTCAAATTTGCGATTATCACACCGGCTCTCATCACGGGAGGATTGGCCGAAAGAATTCGCTTTTCATCATTAATGCTGTTCATCGTTCTATTTTCACTCTTTATCTATGCTCCGCTGGCACATTGGACATGGCATCCCGAAGGCTTTCTGCACAAATGGGGAGTTTTAGATTTTGCAGGGGGAACGGTTGTACATATTTCTGCCGGTTTCGCCGCTTTGAGCGGCGCAATATTTCTGGGCAGGCGCAAAGACGGCGAGGAAAGCAATCCCACAAACGTCCCATACATTTTGTTAGGCACCGGATTACTTTGGTTCGGCTGGTTTGGATTTAATGGCGGGTCGGCTTTAGCAGCCAATGAAGTGGCAGTAACAGCATTCATCAATACTAATCTGGCATCGGCAACAGCCATGCTCACCTGGATGCTCACCGACGGAGCACGCGGGAAAAAACGTTCGGCAACGGGAGCTGCTGTAGGTGCCGTAGTCGGACTTGTAGCCATCACTCCGGCGGCAGGCTTTGTCAATGTGGGTCAAAGTATTTTCATAGGATTTGCCGGCGCATTGGTTAGCTATTTTGCCGTCAGATTAAAATCACGCAGCAGCATCGACGACACGCTCGATGTTTTCCCATGTCATGGTATTGGAGGAATGGTTGGAATGCTACTCACCGGAGTATTTGCAAAAGATGTCGGATTAATTTACGGCGATCCAACAATCTTTCTCTATCATCTTGTGGCTTTGATCGTGGTTGGCGTCTTCACTTTTGGAGGCAGTTACCTGCTTTACAAACTCACAAATTTAATTCTGCCGATGCGCGTAACCGAATTGCAGGAAGAACGTGGCTTGGATATTACTCAGCACGGTGAAGTTGCAACCGACATTTCATCCTCTTTTTGAAAAAATTTGCGATACGATTATTATGAAAAAACCTGTTATACTATTATGAAGAAAATCCCGCCTTCAAGTCGAAGTGCGGGATTTATTTTTATTGAAACCGAAATATTTCAAATTACAATTGCGGTCCTGAAGGAATCAATGCTTTAGCAGCATCGTTATCGCAATATTGTTTGAAGTTTTCGATATACATGGCAGCCAATTTCCTGGCTTTAGCTTCCCATTCCGATTTGTCGGCATACGTATCGCGAGGATCGAGAATACCTTCCGAAACATTGTTTAATTTTTTGGGAGCTGTCAGGTTCATGATAGGAATATGAACTTTTTCGGCTTCTTCAATTGAACCGTCAATGATGGCATCGATGATGGCACGCGTATCTTTAATGGAAATACGTTTTCCGGTGCCATTCCAACCCGTATTCACCAAATAAGCTTTTGCACCGTGAGCTTGCATTTTTTCAACCAAACGCTGTGCATAGATAGTCGGGTGAAGTGTAAGGAAAGCTTCGCCGAATGCAGGCGAGAAGGAAGGAACAGGTTCGGTAATACCGCGTTCGGTTCCGGCAAGTTTCGAAGTAAATCCGCAAAGGAAGTGATATTGAGCCTGTTTGTCATCCAAGATGGAAACCGGGGGCAAAACTCCAAATGCATCGGCCGACAGATAAATTACCTTGTTGGCATGTCCTGCACGTGACGGAAGAACGATTTTGTTGATAAAATAAATCGGGTATGAAACTCGTGTGTTTTCAGTTGTCGAACTATCGGCAAAATCGATGTTGCCTTCGTCGTCAACCGTAACGTTTTCGAGCAGCGAATCGCGACGAATAGCTCTCCAAATATCCGGTTCGTTTTCTTCGCTCAAGTTAATAACTTTTGCGTAGCAACCGCCTTCGTAATTGAAAATACCGTGATCATCCCATCCATGTTCGTCGTCCCCAATCAGATAACGTTTCGGGTCAGCCGAAAGAGTGGTTTTGCCTGTTCCGGAAAGTCCGAAGAAAATAGCAACGTCACCATCCTTGCCCACATTGGCAGAGCAGTGCATCGAAGCAATGCCTTTCAAAGGAAGGTAGTAGTTCATCAACGAGAAAATGCCTTTCTTCATTTCGCCGCCATACCATGTGCCTCCGATAACCTGCATTCTTTCGGTCAAATCGAAAAGTGTGAAATTTTCGGAATTCAATCCGTGTTCCTGCCATTTGTCGTTGGTGGTTTTCGAACCATTGAGGCAAACGAAATCAGGTTCGCCATAATGGGCAAGCTCGTAGTGAGAAGGACGAATAAACATGTTGGTAACGAAATGTGCCTGCCATGCCACTTCCATGATGAAGCGAACTTTCATCCGGGTATCCTCATTTGTTCCGCAAAATGTATCGACTACATACAGTTTTTTGGCTTTCGAAAGTTGTTCAACAACACGACCTTTGCAATAATCGAATGCCTCCTTGGTGCAAGGGCGATTGATCGTACCGTCCCACCACAACGTGTTTTCGGTAACGGCATCTTTTACAAAAAATTTGTCTTTGGGTGAACGTCCGGTAAATTTTCCGGTATAAACAGCCGTAGCACCTGTTTTTGTTAACTTAGCTCTTTCAAAGCCTTCGTTTGCAGGATTCATTTCATCCTGAAAAAGAGTCTCATAAGATGGATTGTGGACAATCTCGAAATCGCCCTTAATCCCATACTTGCTTAAATCTAAATTTGCCATTTGTTTAGTTGTTGAAATGATTTGATAAAATATTTAGTGATGAAATCTTCAGATGTGAGCCTAAAAACAACGAGACAAAGATAATCATTTACACAGAAAAAGAAAAGATTAAAGAAAAATTTCCGTAATAAATTTCTTCACACCGATGAAAATAAAACAAAATAACGTTCAAAATGTTTATAGATCAAGACAAAACGATTACCTTTGTTTTCCGAAAAAAAATAAATAACGCTAACAACCTCCTACTGATGAGAATTATAAATTTTTCGGAAAACAACTCTCTCCTTAACTCTTTTGTGCGAGAAATCAGGGATATAGATATTCAAAACGATCGTCTCCGATTCAGAAGAAACATCGAACGCATCGGTGAAGTAATGGCATACGAAATAAGCAAAACATTGACTTATGAAGCAAAAAAAATCCAAACTCCGCTCGGAATAAGCGAAATCAATCTTCCTTGCGAAAACATCGTAATCGGCACGATTTTGAGAGCGGGATTGCCGTTTCATCACGGATTTCTGAATTATTTCGATGGGGCCGAAAATGCCTTTGTTTCGGCATACCGCAAGTATAAAGAAAGCTACGAATCGTTCAACATCTTCATCGAATACATCGCCTCACCCCGCATCGAGGGAAAGACGCTGATCCTCACCGATCCCATGCTCGCTACGGGCAGCAGTATGGAGTTGACATATAAGGCTTTACTTACAAAAGGGAACCCGGACAAAATTCATCTTGCAACTATTATAGCCAGCAAACAAGCAATCGAATATTGCAAGAACAATTTTCCCGAAGAAAAAACAACCATTTGGACTGCAGCTATTGACCCCGAACTCAACGAACATGCCTACATTGTGCCGGGGCTGGGTGATGCCGGCGATTTGGCGTACGGGATAAAAGACTGAACAAGATGAAAAAACTCCTTTCTCTGCCACCTAACCTGGCCGAATACCTTCGAAAAGACAATAATCCTACTTGGAATGATTATTTTTTCACATCCGATCCTCAAGACAAAAAATTGGGATCAGGGGGAGGAACGGCATGGTTGCTCGATACCTGCAGAGAAAGCGAAAACAGCGCGTTGAAATTTGGAGATTGGTTAAGCTCCGAAAAAAGAATTTTGATTCATGCAGGAGGTCAGAGCAGGCGGTTGCCGGCTTATGCTCCTATCGGGAAGATTTTTCTGCCCGTTCCGATTTTCCGATGGGCGCGTGGACAAAAACTCGACCAGACCCTCCTTTCACTGCAGCTGCCTCTCTACGAAAAAATGATGGAAGCTGCGCCCTTGTCTTTTCACACACTTGTCGCCAGCGGCGATGTTTATATTCACAATACAAGCAAAATCCCTCGCATCCCGGATGCCGACATCGTTTGTTGCGGCGTGTGGGTGGACAGTGATATTGCCGGCAGGCATGGCGTATTCTTTTTTGACCAGACATCTTCATCGGAACTCGATTTCATGCTTCAAAAACCCGATGCGGCTACGCTGCAAAGCCTATCGCAATCGCATTATTTTATGATGGATATCGGTTTGTGGATGCTGAGCGACAAGGCAGTGGAAATTTTGATGAAAAAGTCGGGTTGGAAGGGCAAAAGCGATGAAATCGGTTTTTATGATCTGTATTCGCAATTCGGTCCGGCGATGGGTAAACATCCGACCATCATCGACGAAGAAATTAACAAATTAACCGTTTCGATTTTGCCATTGGACAATGCCGAATTCTATCATTTCGGAACGGGAAAGGAATTGATTTCATCCACGCTTTCCATACAAAATCAAACAAACAATCAAAAGGTCATCCTGCACAAAAAAATAAAGCCGCATCCGGCCATTTTCGTCCAGAATGCGCATGTTGAACTTTCGTTTTCGTCGAATAATTCGGAGATTTGGATTGAAAATGCCCATCTCGGCAGTCACTGGATTCTTCACGAAAAACACATTCTTACGGGGATTCCGGCAAACGATTGGGAGATAAATTTACCATCCGGTATCTGCATCGATATCATACCCGTTGGGCAACAGTTCGCCGTTCGTCCCTATGGCTTCGAAGACAAATTCACCGGAGCCGCAGATTCGGCAACCACACTATGGATGGGAAAATCTGCATTGTCGTGGTTCGCCGATCGAGGAGTAGAAATCGCGCAGGTTTTGTTGGAAAATATCGACGATATTCAGTTCTCAAAACTCTTTCCACTTGTTGATACTACCGACGAAATCATTGAGGTGCTGCAATGGATGATCGGCAATAAGCGCGACGGAAAAGGGAAAGAAATTTGGCTGAATCACGAAAGACTATCGGCCGACGAAATCACATCGAGAGCCGACATCGAAAAAATATTGGCTTCGCGAGCTTCCTTGCTGAACGAAAACAGGGTAGCATTGGCAAATAATTATGCCAACAGCATTTTTTATCAGATCGATCTCGAAGCCGAAGCTCAAGCCTTTGCGGCCAACAAACTGCCCATCCCCGAGCCCATTCCCGTGCAAACCGATTTGCTGACGCAAATTCACAATCGAATGTTCCGAAGTCGTGTACTTCAACTCTCGGGAAAAACGTTCGAAAACGATCGAGATCAAGCGTTTTCGCTGCTTCGCAAAGGAATTCTCGATTCGGTCTTAACAGAAAAAGTCAATCCCACGATGAGCGTCTATCCCGATCAGATTGTTTGGGGACGAAGTCCTGTACGCATCGACCTTGCCGGAGGCTGGACCGATACGCCGCCCTATTGTCTGATGGAAGGAGGAAGCGTGGTCAATATGGCTATCGAACTGAACGCCCAACCGCCCATTCAAGTTTACGCCAAACCGTCGAAAAAATTCAATATCACCCTGCGCTCCATCGATTTGGGAGCAACCGAAATAGTGGAAGATTACGAGGCTTTACATCGGTTTCACACCGTAGGTTCACCTTTTTCCATTCCGAAAGCCGCGCTCGTTTTATGCGGCTTTTCACCCGATTTTTCGGCACAACCTTTTGCATCGCTGCGCGAGCAATTGCAGGTACTCGGCTGCGGCATCGAAATCACCCTGTTGTCGGCTGTTCCTGCCGGTTCGGGATTGGGGACAAGCAGTGTGCTTTCGGCAACGGTTCTTGGCGTACTTTCCGATTTTCTGGGACTGAATCGAACGGAACATGAGATTTGCAATTACACGCTCGCACTCGAACAGCTGCTGACTACCGGCGGGGGTTGGCAAGACCAATACGGAGGCATTTTGCGTGGCGCAAAATTGCTTCGTACCACCGACGGATTCGATCAAACACCCGTGACAAGCTGGCTGCCGGACTATTTGTTCAATGCCCCCTTCTACCGCGACTGTCACCTGCTCTATTACACCGGAATTACACGCACGGCGAAAAACATTTTACAGGAAATTGTTGCCGGCATGTTTCTCAACAAATCGGAAACGCTGTCGCAGTTGGCCGAAATGAAACAACATGCACGAGATTTGGCTGACGCCGTACAGCGAAATAATTTCGAGGAATTTGGCCGGTATGTGGCAAAAACCTGGGAACAAAACAAACGTTTGGATTGTGGGACAAATCCCGCTTCGATCGAAAAAATCATCACATTGGTGAAAGATTATACACTCGGGCTCAAACTTCCGGGTGCCGGCGGCGGGGGCTATCTGTACATGGTAGCGAAAAGCCCGGAAGCAGCAGCCAAGATCAAACAAATTCTCGTCGAAAATCGTCCTAACGAAAAAGCCCGTTTTGTGGAAATGAATCTGTCACCTACCGGAATGCAGATAAGCAGAAGTTGAAAATTAACGAAAACGGCTATTCGTAAAAATTTTTTTCGAATGCGCCGAATTCCCCTTTCTTAAGTATCAACCGATTCCAAACTGCCGATAAAAAGCCCAATCCATAACCAAATAGTTGAGTCCAGGCGGCAGCAATACTGTACAAACCAACTTTTATCGATCGGTTTTGAGCCGAAGAATCGACCAAAACAGCCAAGCAATATAGCAGTGGAATAAGTAACGCATAAGGGCAGATGAATGCGCTAAGGACAAAAAAACACATCGCCACTACAAAAAACGAAGGCAACAAATGCACAAGTTTCAGCGACGAAGGATGAGCCAAATACAGATTAATGCGTGCAATGCCCGAATTATAAACTTGCTTATAAAACTTTTTGAAATCGGTACGGCGTTTGTGATACACAAAAGCTTCAGGTATGAGGGCGGTACTAAAGCCATGTTCGAGGAGGCGCAAACTGAAATCGATATCCTCGCCAAAACGCATCGAGCCATAACCGCCAATCGCGTCGAAAGCTTTGCGAGAAACTCCGAGATTAAAACTGCGCGGATGAAATTTGTCCATCGATTTTTTGCCCCCACGAATACCTCCGGTCGTAAAAAAAGAAGTCATCGAATAATTTATTGCCTTTTGCACCGTTGTAAATGTAGGCAGTGCACGATCGGGGCCACCGTAAGCATCCACGTAGTGATCGGAAAGGAATCGATTCACCTCGTGAAAATAATTTTCGGGAATGATGCAATCCGAATCGAAAAAAACGAGATATTCGTACTTTGCTTTTTCGGCGCCGGCATTTCGCGATTGTCCGGGACCACTATTGGGCTTTTCGAAATAAACGACAGACAGTTTTTCGCGGTATTTATTCACCACTTCATCGCATTTTCGGGTAGAACCATCTTCTACCACAATCACTTCGAACTGCCGATAAGTTTGTTTCGTCAAACTGTCCAACAATTCATCCACCTCGTCGGGACGATTAAAAACAGGTATAATTACAGAAAATTGCATTTTTTCGATTCTTGGATACAAATCTAAACAAAAAAACAATGCGTGCAGAAGTTCTTTACAAACACGATAAAATAAAATTTGAATAAAAATATGCAAAAATAGCTGAATATTCGAAATATGAAATTATCTTTGTGTGGATGTAGCAAAATATATCCATAAATTTCTATTTTAGAGGTCTGAAAAAGGCAACGAAACATCTATTCAAACTATCTTATAATGACATTCTTAAATATAAGAAAAATAGGACTTTATCTATTAACGTGCTTGGTGACATTCTCATTTGTTTCGTGTAAAAAAAATTCGAACAAAGTGATCATCAAAGGTGAAATTTCGAATTTGGAAACTCCTTATATCATTGCTACGCATTTTTCGTCAGATTCCATAGTGATAGACACAATAAAAACAAGCCCCGAAGGAAGCTTCAAATACGAAACAAAAATCGACACACTTTCCACCTTTGCGCTCTATTTCAACGATTACCAAAGTTCGACAGTAGTTTTTGCCGACAAAGATGACAAGATTTCTCTTGACGGAGATGCCAATCTATCGGATTTAATCGTGGTGAAAGGCAATGAAATAAACGAGGATTTATCGACATTTAAAAAAGAGAACGAAGCTTTGATCAAGCAACGCTTCGAAATCATCAACAATTACCGATCGGAAAACGATCCGAAAAACGATGTTTTAAGCGTGAACGAAAAGGTTGCAAAAATAAATTCCCTAAATCACGAATTGATGCAACGCGCCGAAACATTCATTCAGGCAAATCCCGAAAAAATTGCCAGTGCAATTCTGATCAACGAGTTTTTCAGAGATACCGAAAATCCGCAGTCGCTCGAAAGAGTACTCGGATATCTGAAAGGGAAAGCGCTTGAGTGGCCACCCGTTTCCGACCTCAAAATTTATACTCAAGAACTCAAGGAATCGGCTGAGGGAGCCTATATGCCCTATTTTCAACTCACCGACATAAACGATAAAACCATTCGTTCCACCGACTTCGCGTCCAAATATTTGGTCATGTCATTTCTTTCGGCTACCGGTAGCGAATCGCGCGAAACTGTGCAAGTATTGAAGAAAGAATTCGAAAAAGTCAATAAAGATTCCGTTCAGTTTTTATCGATCTACATCGATTCGGACATTTACCCCATCACAACCATCGGAAACGACTCATTGCCCTGGATTGCAGTTGCCGAAAAAAGGAGCTGGGCATCGGATATTGTGCGCTCTTATCACATTCCGTTTGTCCCTTACAACATTCTGATCTCACCGGGAGGCAAAATACAAATTCGCAACATTGCTGCATCGCAAATTAGCTCCACAATTGCAAAAAAGGGCAAATCCGATTCATAATACAGGACAATTAAAACATGATAGTTAAAGTATTTGGTGCGGCTGTACATGGCATCAGCGCAACCCCTATTACCATCGAGGTAAACTGCTCGACCGGTATCAAATTTATGCTCGTCGGGCTTCCCGACGCCTCTGTAAAAGAAAGTCACGAACGCATTGTTTCGGCATTGCAGGCAAACGGATTTGCTTTTCCGCGTCGTCAAATTGTAATAAACATGTCCCCTGCCGACATTCGGAAGGAGGGATCGGCTTACGATTTACCTCTGGCGATAGGTATTTTAGCTGCCTCGGAATCACTCCGCCCCGATCGGCTCGAAAAATATCTAATGATGGGCGAACTCTCGCTTGACGGCACCATATTACCCATCAAAGGCGCTCTCCCTATTGCCATTATGGCAAAAGAAATAGGATTTGAAGGATTTATACTGCCCGAAGAAAATGCAAAGGAAGCAGCCGTGGTGGAAGGCCTCGATATTTACGGTGTGAAAAATATTCGTCAGGTAACCGGTTTTTTCAACGACGAACTGAAACTCGATCGCACACAGGTTGATATTTATCAAGAATTTTTGAAAGACCAGTCAACGTTCGAACTCGATTTTGCCGACGTCAAAGGCCAAGAAAATGTGAAGCGTGCACTGGAAGTTGCCGCTGCCGGAGGTCACAATATTTTGATGATTGGAAGTCCGGGAGCCGGCAAATCGATGATGGCCAAACGAATGCCATCCATCTTGCCTCCCTTTTCGATAGCTGAAGCACTCGAAACGACCAAAATACACAGCGTAGCAGGAAAACTCGAGGGGAACACTGCCCTCATGTCGCGACGGCCTTTCCGATCGCCTCATCACACCATCAGCGATGTAGCACTTGTAGGCGGGGGGACATATCCTCAGCCTGGCGAAATAAGTTTGGCACACAATGGAGTCCTGTTTCTCGACGAGCTTCCCGAATTCAACCGAAGTGTGCTCGAAGTGATGCGCCAGCCACTCGAAGACAGAAGAATAACCATTTCGCGTGCAAAATTTTCGGTAGAATATCCGGCAAGTTTTATGTTGGTTTCGGCCATGAACCCGTGTCCGTGCGGATACTACAATCATCCCGAAAAAGCTTGCGTTTGTCCGCCCGGAGCCGTACAAAAATACCTGAACAAAATCTCGGGACCACTTCTCGACCGCATCGACATTCATATCGAAATCATTCCGGTACCGTTCGAAAAAATATCGGACAAGACACCGGCCGAACATAGTGCCACCATACGCGAACGCGTGATCATGGCTCGGAAAATTCAGGAAGAACGTTTTAAAGATATAGACGGCATCTACTGCAATGCACAGATGACCAGCAAAATGCTGCAAAAATATGCTTCGCCCGACGAAGCAGGTTTAAAGCTGTTGAAAACGGCCATGGAGCGCCTAAGCCTTTCGGCTCGTGCCTACGACCGCATTCTGAAAGTTTCGCGCACCATTGCCGATTTGGACAATTCCGAAAAAGTGTTGCCCCATCATCTTGCCGAAGCGATAAATTATCGCAATTTGGATCGAGAGACATGGGCAGGCGGATAATACCGGTCATTCCGAAGTCGGATTGAAACTGAAATGAAGGAAGATTTACGTTACGATCGACTTTTCTCGAAAGCAGCTTTACTGGATAGTGAAGAAGCTTTCAAGGAGCTTTTTTTCGAATTTTTCCCGACGCTTTGCGTATATGCTTCCAACATAGTGGGCGACAATGAAACAGCCCGCGACATTGTGCAGGAAGTGTTTTTCAATATCTGGAAAAATCGGAAAAAAATCGAATTGGAATCGTCCTTTCGCAACTTTATCGTAACGGCCGTGCGCAACCAGTGCACCGACATCTTGCGCAAGCGTACGGTAATCGACCGCTTTGCCACCCGATCACCCTCAACAGTGGAAACATCGGAACAATCGCCTGAAGAAATCTATACCATCAATGAGTTGGAGCAAATCATCGGAAAAGCAATTCAAAAACTTCCGCCCAACATTCGCGAAGCATTCGAAATGAATCGCTTCAAAGGAATGACCTACAACGAAATTGCACAACAGATGTCGCTTTCTCCAAAAACCATCGAGGCCTACATCAGCAAAGCTCTAAGCATTTTGCGTGTCGAGTTGAAAGACTATTTGCCTTTATTTTTTCTGATTTTTTAATGACACAAATTCGAGTGTTTCAAATTATTTTTTTGTAAACATTTATGAAGAAATTAAGAATCCGTTAAGTCTGATTCGTTGTTCCCTTAATAACCTTAACTCCTTAATGGTTTAAAAATTTAATGGTTTGATAAAAAATTACTTTTTTTATAGGGTATTTGATCGATGAAACGTCAAGTATATAAAAGGTGTAAATGGAGTATAACGAATCATCTATTTTTTCGTATTTACAAGACAATCTATCGGCCGATGAAAAACGAGACTTCGAGCTGCAATTACAGCGGTCTCCCGAACTCAGAAAGAAATTCGACGAAATTGCCCGAATATATACTCTATCCGAAAATCTAATCCGGCAACGTGAAGTGAATACGCAAGCGGCATGGGACCAGCTTTATCGGCGTATTAAGAGAAGCAAAACCATGCAGTCGATTTGGAATTTCACTCGAACCGCCGCAGCCATTCTTCTTCCACTTTTTTTGATTTATCAATATTTTCTGTTGCCCGAAATCAATCGGAACAAAATACAACAAACTATTACCATAACTTCAGCACCGGGCACAGTCACCAAAACGGTGCTTCCCGATGGCAGCGAGGTGTGGCTGAATGCTCAAAGCACACTTACCTATCCGGTACACTTCACCCAAAAAACTCGAACCGTGAAACTCAACGGCGAGGCCTATTTCAAGGTAACTTCCGACAAAGAGCATCGTTTCGAAGTGATGACGCCTCATCAAATAATCGTAAGCGCATACGGAACGGAATTTAACGTGAATGCCTACACGAGCGCGAATCGCTACGAAGTAACATTGGCCAAGGGACACGTGGAAGTTTCGTCAGACGTTTCGAAAAGTCAGGAGACACTCATTTCCGGAGAAAAAGCCATCATAGAAGCTGTCAGCGGTAATATGCAGGTAGCTTCAGCCGACACTTATGCTGAAACGGCCTGGAAAGATGGCAAGATGGTATTTCGTCGCGAAAAATTCGAAACCATCACCGAAAAACTTTCGCGAAAATTTGGAGTCAATATTCAAATGGAAGATGAAAAACTGCGAGAATACATATTCACCGCTACTTTCACGGACGAATCGCTGGAAGAAATTCTTTATCTGCTCACACGATCGACACCTATCTCCTACACCATCAGCAATCCACAACAGCTCAATGACAGCACATATACAAAACGCACCATTAAAATAACTACCAAATAAAACCATACAGGAGGAATGCCTATGAACACATGAGAAAAATGCAAACAAAAAAATCGGGAGAAGAAAAGCCAAAGCTTGATCCTCCCCCCGCAAATAATTCGCTTATCGTTTCGGAAAATGCCACTCCCCCGCGTCGATAAGCAAAGTTACTAAACCCATAACAAATTTAATAACAGAGCAAAAATATGAATAAATTATTAAACATCAAAAAAATACCATTAGCCATGAGAGTAACCCTGATCTTACTTTGTTTGATCGCATTTCAACTTCAGGCTGAAGATGTGTATTCACAAAAAACGAAAATTTCGCTGGATATGAAAAATACGACCATCGAAAAAGTATTGCAAACCATCGAAGAAAAATCCGACTATTACTTCCTGTACAACAACAAGCTGGTGAATGTTGACCGAAAAGTGAGTGTTCGCGTAAAAAATGCGGCCATTTCGGATGTACTGGATAAACTGTTCGCATCGGAAGATGTAGCCTATCAGGTTGAAGGCAATCAAATCATTCTGTCGCCGAAAGAAAAAATAGGAGAAATAGTTTACGGAATTGAATCTGCTCAGCAACAGCAAAACACCATTACGGGGAAAGTGACCGATGCCAATGGAGAACCGATTATCGGAGCCAATATTATAGAAGTCGGCACAACCAATGGAACCGTAACGGATATGGATGGAAATTTTTCGTTAAAAGTTGCTGATAATGCGACAATTCGCGTGTCGTACATTGGCTATGTTGAGCAGGAAATTAATACTGCAGGAAAAACATCTTTTAATATAACATTGGTTGAAGATACTCAGGCGCTGGAGGAAGTGGTGGTTGTGGGGTATGGTGTGATGCGCAAGAAAGACCTCACCGGTGCTGTCGCCTCCGTACAGGGCGAGATACTCAGGGACAAGCCCCTGGCAAGCTTAGGTGAAGCGCTACAGGGACGTGCCGCAGGCGTGCAGGTCATCTCCTCTGGTAAGCCGGGCGACAATGTCTCGTTCCGCATCCGCGGTATCAGCACCATCAACAACAGTGAGCCGCTACTTGTCATCGACGGTGTCCCCACCGACCTGGGCATCAACGCCCTCAATATGGAAGATGTGGAGACGGTCGACGTGCTTAAAGATGCCTCCGCCACGGCCATCTATGGTTCACGCGGTGCCAACGGTGTCATTCTCATCACCACCCGCAAAGGGAAGAGTGGTGACGGTATCATTGCTTTCAGCACCAACTGGGGTGTGCAGAGCGCTACCAACATGCCGCAAATGCTCAACGCCAGTCAATTCGCATCCCTACACAACGAGATGATCGCCAACTACAACAGATCCGTCTCCACCTCCTCGCAGTTAGCACAGCGGCCCGACTTTGCCGATCCAACCCTCTGGAGCAGCTCCACCGACTGGCTCGACATGCTCTTCCGGGATGCCTGGATGAAAAACTATACCCTTTCCTACTCGGGAGGAAGTGACAAGGGAAACTACTATGTCTCCGGGGGTGTACTCGATCAGGAAGGCATCGTGCTAAATACCTCCTACCGCCGCTACACGGTACAGTTCAACAGCGAGTCGAAGGTGCGCCCATGGATCAGCTTTGGTCATAACCTCACCCTGAGTCACGATGTGAAGCAGCAGGGAGCATACGATATCCGCTCCACCATGGCCGCACTGCCCACACAGCCTGTCTATAACGACGACGGCAGCTGGTCCGGGCCCGGTGAGCCCGCCTACCAGTACGGCGACATCCGCAACCCCATTGGCACCGCCACCCTCAGCAAGAGCAAAACCAACGGCTACAATGTGCTGGGTAACCTCTATGCGGAGATCAAACTGGCCGATAAGTTCACCTTCAAGTCGCTCGGAGGCATCGATTTCAAGTTCTGGGATAACAACAGCTTCAGTCCCAAGTACGACTGGAAGCCGATACCACAGCCGCAGTCCTCTCTGAACGAATCCTCCAATAAGAGTCTCACCTACTTGTGGGACAACACCCTCACCTATCTCAACACCTTGGCCGACAAGCATACGCTCAACGCGATGATCGGCACCAGTGCGCAGAATAATGTCTACAACTATATGAGCGCCGGCGTGCAGGGTTTTCTCAGCGATGCCAACAACCAACTTAACAACGGGCTCACCGACCCCATCGTGGGAGGAAGCCGCAACGACTGGGCAGTGCTCTCCCTCATGGGACGTGTGAATTACAATTACGACAACAAGTACCTGTTCACCGCCACGGTGCGGCGCGACGGCTCCTCCCGCTTTTCGAAAGCCAACAGGTGGGGCACCTTCCCCTCCTTCTCCGGAGCATGGCGCCTCTCCGAAGAGGAGTTCTTCGAGCGTGGTCGCTGGGTCGATGATGTCAAAATGCGTCTTGGTTATGGTGAAACCGGCAACCAGGGAGGAATTGATAACTATGCCTATTTCACCCGCCTGAAGACCGGTCAGTATGTCTTCAACGGCACCCTTGTTCCCACGCTCTATCCACTGGTGATGCCCAACCCCAATGTGCGCTGGGAGTCCGTGAAACAGTTCAACGTCGGTGCCGATATTGCCCTGCTGGGGCAGCGGCTCAACCTGACACTCGACGCCTACCTGAAGAATACCAGCGACATGCTGGTACCCATGTCGGTACCCATCACCACCGGCTACTCCGATGTCTATGTGCCGAGCATCAATGCTGGCGAGGTGCAAAACAGGGGTGTGGAACTCACCCTCTCCTCCCGCAACCTCACCGGTGTACTGTCGTGGGATACCGATTTTAATATCTCCTACAACCAGAATAAGGTGATGAAGATGAACGACGGCATCGCCCTCTTCACCGGCGGCGACATCAACATGACCAAGGTGCAGGTGAGTGCCGAGGGTAAGCCAGTCAACACCTTTTACGGATATGTCACCAACGGCATCTTCCAGACACAGGAGGAGGTTAACAACTACGCCGTGCAAGTGCCTGGCGGCACCGCCCCGGGCGATATCCGCTTCCGCGACCTCGACAATAACGGCGTCATCAATGCCGATGATCGCACCTACATTGGCAATCCTTTCCCCAACTGGTCATTCTCAATGAACAATAGCCTCTCGTACAGGGATTTTGACCTACAGATATTCTTACAGGGAGTCGCCGATGTTGACATCTACAATGCCAACCGCATCTGGCAGGAGAGCATGTCCATCCCACAGAACCAAACCACGAAGGTGCTCGACCGCTGGCGGGGCGAGGGCACCAGCAACAGCGTACCACGTGCCGTCTACAGCGACCCAAACATGAACGTGCGTCACTCCGACCGTTTCATCGAGGATGGCTCCTACCTGCGACTCAAGAACCTGACGCTGGGCTACACGTTGCCCGCCGACCTCACACGTAAAGCATATCTCAGCAAGGCACGCCTCTACCTCTCCGCCCAGAACCTCTTCACCCTCACCCACTACTCCGGCTTCGATCCAGAAGTAGGTGCCGGAGGTGTGGATTTGGGAACCTATCCCGTCACTCGTACGGTCAGTCTGGGATTAAATATTCAATTTTAAATGAATGAGTAAGTTTTGCAAGATGATAGCGAATCATTTACACCCTAAAGAACAAATCAAATGAAAAAATATATTTATATAGGATTACTTGCGGCAGCATCCTTCTTTGCTGGCTGTTCCGACTTCCTCAACAAGGTGCCCTACGAAGATCCCAGTGCCGAGGCGCTGAAAGATGAGGCATCCGCCATCGCCCTGATCAACGGGGCTTACCAGCCGCTGCAGCGACCCAAGCTTTATAACATGCGCATCTGGACCCTCGACATCATCGCCGGCAACAGCGAAGTGGGTGCCGGTGGCGGCACCGACGGCATCGAGACGGTTACCCTGGCCAACTTCGTTGCCACGGCCGACAATGCTGCGGCACTCGATATCTGGCGAGGTCCCAACCCCGGCATCCTCTACTGCAACACTGTGCTGGAGAGCGTGCCCGATATGAAGATCGACGAATCGCTCAAAAACAGAATCCTCGGTGAGGCCCGCTTCCTGCGCGCACACTACTACTTTATCCTGGTGCAGCTCTTTGGCGATGTGCCAATGAGCATCGCCACCCCCAAGCCGGGTGACAACCTGTTGCCGTCGCGCACCGACAGGGCGACCATCTACAACGAGGTAATCATTCCCGACCTGGTGGAGGCGGTGAAGCTGCTGCCCGTGAGGGAGTCCTACAGCGGCAGTGATATCGGTCGCGCATCCAAAGGTGCCGCCGCCGGCATGCTGGCCAAGGTATACCTCACCCTGGGCATGTATGATGAGTCGCTACAGATGTGCGAGCTGGTCGAGGAACTGGGCTACACCCTCAACCCCGATTACAGCGACTGCTTCGGCGGTGAGGAGCGTCACAAGAACACGCGCGAGTCGCTCTTCGAGGTGCAGTACTATGGCCTCACCAAGGCAGGCTTCTGGGATGATGAAAACCAGGCCAACTGGCTCAGCACCTTTATGGGTCCACGCAACAGCGGCTGGGTGGGAGGAGGCTACGGCTGGAACCTGCCCACGCAGGAGTTTGTAGACAGCTATGAGGAGGGCGACCTGCGCAAAGACAAGACCATCCTCTACGAGGGATGTCCCCCGTTCGACGGCAAAAACTACAAGTCCACCATGTCCAATACCGGTTATAATGTGCGCAAGTTCCTGGTGCCACTCTCTGTCTCACCCGACTACAACACCAACTCGGCAAGCATCATCGTGCTTCGCTTTGCTGATGTGCTGCTGATGAAGGCCGAGGCACTCAATGAGCTGGGACGTACTGCGGAAGCCGAAGAGCCCCTCTACCAGGTACGCAGGCGTGCCGGCCTCACCAACCGCAGCGATGTGGAGGGATTGAGCCAGGCTGTCATGCGTGAGAAGATCCGCCATGAACGGCGTATTGAGCTCGCCTTTGAAGGACACCGCTGGTTTGACCTTATCCGCTGGGATAATGGCCAGTACGCACTCAACTTTCTGCACTCCATTGGCAAAGTAAACGCTACGGAGAAGCACCTCCTTTTCCCCATCCCGCAGAAGGAACGCGATGCCAATCCCAACCTGACACAAAACACTGGTTATTAATCCATTAAAAGCAACCGATTATGAAGAGAAATAGTTATCTTTTTTTCCTGTTGATGGCTGCAGTGCTGTTCACCCGCTGCGACGACAACCTGATGGAGTTGAATAAGGGTGATAACCCGCTGGAGATAGCGGTATCGGCACCGCAGTTACAGCTCGATGCCGCCAACCCTGAGGCTGAGGCGCTGAAGCTCACCTGGAGCAGCGGCACCAACCGCGGCACCAACGCTGCCATCAGCTACACGCTGCAGATTGACCGCGCAGGTAATCATTTTGCCGGAGGTCTCACCCTTGAGATGGGGCGCGAAGCCTATGAGAAGAGTTTCCTCAATGAGGAGCTGAACAACTTGCTGCTGGCTGAGTTTGATGCCACCCCAGGTGAGGCAGTCACCCTCGAGGCACGCGTCACCGCTACTGTTTCCGCCGAAGGCATTGAGCCGGCAACCTCAGAGCCTGTCGCTTTTGTCATCACCCCCTACAAACCCATCACCGCCACCCTCTACTTGATCGGCGACGCCACCCCCAATGGATGGAATGCCGACAATGCCACTGAGCTGCGCAAAGTGCCCAACAAGCCGCGCACCTTCAGCTGGACCGGCTCGCTCACCACTGGTAACTTCAAGTTTATTACCACGCTTGGACAGTTTGTACCCTCCTACAACAAGGGCACCGCTGAGGGTACCCTCTACCTGCGGGAGAGCTTCGACGACCCCTACGATGAGCCTTTCACCATTACCGAGCCAGGCACCTACACTATCACGGCCAACCTCGCCACCCTGACCGTCACCATCGCTAAGGGTGAGGGGCCGGCCTATACGGCGCTCTGGTTCGTGGGCAACCCCACCGGCTGGAACTTTGTCCCCATGCAGGTCGATCTGCTCGATCCCTACCTCTTTCACTACAACGGAGATCTCTCCGCCGGTGGCGAGTTCAAAATAGGCACACAACAGGGCAGCTGGGATGCACCCTTCTTCCGACCCCTCGTGAACGGCACTACCGAAGGCAAGGGGCTCGAAGTGGAGGTATGGGCAGGCGACCCCGACAACAAATGGAACATCACCGGTGGCGTCTACAAGATCACGCTCGACACGCGTGAGATGAAGATCGATATCGTTCCCTTCACACCCTACCCCATGGTTTACCTGGTGGGCGATGCCACCCCAAACGGGTGGGACATCGGCAACGCCACACCCATGGAGAGCACCGACAATCCCAATATCTTCACCTGGAGCGGTAACCTCAAGGGCGGCGAACTCAAGTTCACGCTCGACAAGCAGAGCGACTGGAACGGTGCCTGGTTCATTGCCAGTGAGCCAGACAAGCATCCTTCCGGTCAACCCGAACCCATGATCTTCCACTATCCCGGTTCCGGGGTCGACTATAAATGGAAGATCACCGAGGCAGGGGGCTACACCATCCTGCTCGACCAGCTCAAAGAGACGGTCACCATACAGAAACAATAGTATCCAATCATGCTCTGCCGTGCCGGTCACCCCGACATGGCAGATGCAAATAAAAAGCATATGATGTTAAAAAAAATTACCGCACTGTTTGTGCTTATCCCTTTCCTGTTCGCCGCGTGCGACGACTATTACGATACGAAAAATGACCCCGTCACCTACGGCGACACTTACCTCCACATCGGCATCAGCACCGACAAGGCTCTCTACAGGCCTGGAGAGGCGGTCACCTTCACCCTGAAGGAGAAGCCTGCTGGCATACTCACTGTCCGTTATTTTCACCTGGGTACGCTGCTGAAGGAAGAGTCTGTGGATAACACCAGCTGGAGCTGGACTCCTCCGGAAGGCGACTTCAAAGGATATATGGCCGCCCTTTATGAATCGAAGAATGGTCAAGAGCAGCTGCTCTATACCATCGCCATTGATGTATCGTCAGACTGGACACGCTTTCCCCGCTACGGCTTCCTCTCCTCCTATGGAGAGATGAGCAAGGCCGAGATCGATCACCAGATCGACCTGCTCACCCGCTACCGCATCAACGGCATTCAGTTCTACGACTGGTTGCACGACCATCACCGTCCACTGGCCGGCACCACAGCGGCACCACAGCCCACCTGGCCCGACCTGATCGGTCGCACCAACTATCTCAGCACAGTGAAAGGTTATATCGATGCAGCACAGGCGAAAGGGATGAAAACGATGTTCTACAACCTCGCCTACGGGGCGCTGGAGAACGCCTCCACCGACGGCGTTGCCGAGGAGTGGCACCTATACCGCGACCAGGAGCACCGGGAGAAGGACAACCATCACCTCGATCCACCCTTCCGCAGCAGTATCTACCTAACCAATCCAGGCAACAGCGAGTGGCAGGCGTACCTGGCTGCGCGGCACGATGATGTGTACCGCGTTTTCAACTTCGACGGATATCATATCGACCAGCTGGGCAACCGCGGCACAGTATATGACTACGACGGCAATACAGTGGACCTTGCAGCAAGCTACCTCCCCTTTATCGCTGCCATGAAGCAGGCACAACCCAATAAGCGGCTGGTGATGAACGCTGTAAGCGGCTATGGACAGGAGCAGATTGCACAGAGCGCTACCGATATTCTCTACACCGAGGTGTGGAATGAGTGTCAAAGTTACGCCGACCTGGCGGATGTCATCGCCTACAACGACCAGCTAAGCGGCGGCAACAAGCGTACCGTGCTGGCAGCCTACATCAACTACGGCCGCTCAGGCAGCACGGGCTATGTGAACGCCCCCGGCGTGTTGCTGGCCAATGCAGTCATCTTCTCCTTTGGCGGGGCACACCTCGAGCTGGGCGAGCACTACCTCGCCAACGAATACTTTCCCAACAACAACCTGCAGATGAAGAGCGCGCTGAAGGAGTCGCTGCTGCACTACTACGACTTTATGACCGCCTACCAGAATCTGTTGCGCGATGGCGGTGAGCCGGTTCAGTTCGATATAAGCTCCGCGGATGAGAAGTTGATAGTAAAAAACTGGCCCGCCTCACAGGGCAGTGTGGCTGTCACGGGTAAAATGTTTCCCGTACGCGATGTGATCCACCTGATCAATTTCACCGACGCCAACAGCATGGAGTGGCGCGACAACAACGGCTCTCAGAAGGAGCCGGCAGCAATCGCCAATGCAGACCTCACCGTGAAAAGCCACAGGCCGGTGAAAAACGTCTGGTTCGCTTCTCCCGATTATCAGGGCGGAGTAGCCGTGTCGCTACAGTTCACCCAACAGGGAGATACGGTCAGTTTCACCCTTCCCCTGCTGAAATACTGGGATATGGTGGTGTTGGAGTATGCATAAATAAATGAAAACTGGATGAACAAAGCAAGACAATTATTCCTCTGGCTGCTCCTGATGCCAATGCTGTTGCGGGCAGAGCCTGGCAATGGACCGACAGTGACCTCCTATACAAAAGACGGCAACGGCGTGGTGTTTCATGCCACCGATGGCGCGAAACTCTCCCTCGCGATACTGAGCAGCGATGTGATCAGGATATGGTACGATCCTGCCGGCACCTTCCGGCGGAACAACCCCTCCTTCGCCATAGTCAATGAGCAACTGGAAGCACCGAGTGAAATCACGGTACATGAAGAGACCTCTGCCTATGAGCTCTTCACCCCCACGTTGCGTATACGCCTCAATAAGACCCCGATGCAGCTGCAGATCTTCGATAAGTGGCAGAAGCTCATCTTCAGCGATTACCAAGAAAAAGGACATGTATCAGACTCCACTGCGAAGAAAGCCTACAAGCTGCTGCGCAGCGATGAGCTGTTCTTCGGGTTGGGCGAGAAGAGCGGACCGCTCAACCGGCGCGGCCGCAGCTACACCATGTGGAACAGCGACCGTCCCTGCTATAGCACCACCGAGGACCCGCTATACAAGAGTATCCCTTTTTTTATGAGCAGCTACCACTACGGGATCTTCCTCGACAACACCTACAAGACACGGTTCGATTTCGGCGAGCATTCCGACAACTACTACAGCTTCGAAGCCTCCGACGGACCGTTTATCTACTACTTCATCCACGGGAAGGATTACAAAGAAATTCTAAGTCGCTATATTGACCTCACCGGCAAGCCTATCATGCCCCCCAAGTGGGCGTTTGGCTTCGCCCAGAGCCGCGGCCTCTACACCAAAGAGGCGCAGACACTGGAGATCGCGGCCGAGTTCCGTCGCCGCCAGATCCCCTGCGACATCATCTACCAGGATATTGGCTGGACTCAGCACCTCCAGGACTTCGAGTGGCGTGAGGGCAACTACAACGAACCAGAGAAGATGCTTGCCACGCTCCGGGAGCAGGGCTTCAGGGTGATCCTCTCGCAGGACCCGGTCATCTCGCAGAACAACCGCAAGCAGTGGGCGGAGGCCGACTCGCTCGGCTTCTTCGTGCGCGATGCGCGCACTGGCAAGGCATACAATATGCCCTGGCCATGGGGTGGTAACTGTGGGGTGGTCGACTTCACCCTGCCAGCGGTAGCCGACTGGTGGGGCGCCTACCAACAGAAGCCCCTCGATGATGGTGCTGCCGGCTTCTGGACCGATATGGGTGAGCCCGCCTGGAGCAACGAGGAGGACCTGGACCGCCTCCACATGCAGCATCACATTGGCATGCACGACGAGGTGCACAACATCTACGGCCTCACTTGGGACAAGGTGGTGAAGGAGCAGTTCGAAAAACGTAACCCCAACAGGCGCATCTTCCAGATGACCCGTGCCGCCTATGCCGGCCTGCAGCGCTACACCTTCGGCTGGAGCGGCGACAGCGGGAACGGCAGCAATGTGCTGGAAGGATGGGCACAGTTGCGCAACCAAGTAGCCATCGGCATCTCCGCCGGACTGGGAGGCATCCCTTTCTGGACCACCGACATATCGGGTTACTGTGGCGATATCGCTGACTATCCCGCCATGGCCGAGCTTTATACCCGCTGGATGCAGTTTGGCATCTTCAACCCGCTGAGCCGCGCCCATCACGAGGGTGATAATGCCGTGGAGCTCTGGCGCTTCGGCGAGGCAGCCGAACGGAACAGTCGATCCGCCATCGAACTCAAGTACCGCCTCTTTCCTTACCTCTACAGCTATGCCCGTGTGGCTCACGACACTGGACTGCCGCTTATGCGCGGCCTCTTTATGGAGTACCCTTCCGATGCGCAGGCGCTCACTGTCGATGATCAATTCCTCTTCGGTGAGGAGCTGTTGGTTGCCCCCGTCCTGAAGAAGGGCGAGCGGGTACGGAGTGTCTACCTTCCTCAAGGAGAGTGGATCGACTTCCACGATCCGAAGCAGACCTATTTCGGGGGAAAGGAGATCGCCTACCGTGCACCGCTCAGTGTCATTCCCCTCTTCGTGAAGAAAGGATCCATCATCCCCATGATGCCGGTGATGCAGTATATCCATGAGAGGAGCGATTATCCGATCTATGTCCATGTCTTTCCTCATTACGAGGAGGAGACTGCCTGCTTTGCGCTTTATGAAGATGAAGGTGAAGATCTTGGCTATCTCGGAAACATTGCTTCGCGCACCCTCTTTGTCTGCACCACGCAAGCAGGAGGTTACAGCATGGATATCACACCTGCTGACAACGGCTTCCATCAATCCGACAGCCGCAACTTCATCCTCACGTTTCATCTCGATCAGCAACCGTCGCAGGTAATCATCAACGGGAAGAAGATCAAAGAAATGAAAGAGAAGAAGCTGCAGGAGCGTGCAGAGAACGACTTCACCACTACGGGCTGGTCCTGGAATGCATCCACCGGTGAATGCCTGGTAAAAATACCCGATCAGCGAAAAAAGATAAACATAACCCTAAAATAAAAAGATATTAGAAAGTTACTTGTTTATTTCACCCCAAAAGTATACCGGTATTTCAATCCAAAAGTATACCATTTTAATATAAATTCCAAGTTAGTTTTATCCTTTTTGGAGGTACCTCCAAAAAGGATAAAACGGGCGCTCTTATTTTGGTAGATGTTGATGTTTTCATTTTTCACCCATCATTTGTCTGGTTTGTTTCAGTCGGTAAGATTCCCCATTCATATCTATCAGATAAGCCTTGTGGGTTAATCTGTCAACCAGAGCAGCCGTCAATACCGGATCGCCGAAGATTTCTTCCCATCGGTCGAAGCCCAGGTTTGTGGTAATGATGGTTGATTTTCTGCCTGTCCTTAAAGAGAGGTGATTGAAGAGCAGCTCCGCACCTTGTTTATCGAATGAGACGTAACCAAATTCATCGCAAATGACCAGGTCATATTTTTCGAATTGCGCTTCTACCTGTCTTAGGGTTCTCTCGGCATGTGATTCACGCAGTTGGGTCAATAATCGGTGAACGGTGGTGAAGAGCACCTTATATCCCTGCATGCAGGCTTTCAGTCCGAGTCCTATTGCGATATGGGTTTTGCCGGTACCGGGATTGCCGGCAAGGATTACGTTTTGGGCGGAGGTTATGAAATCCAATCTCTCCAGGATCGGCAGTTTCTCTTGTGCGGCCGGTGGCAACTGACTGTGATCAAGATCGGAAAGATACATTCTGGAAGGGAATTGTGCATTTCTTATCTGTGCCTTTTTCCGATTCTCCAGCCTGAGATCATATTCCCGCTCCATGAGCTTTACCAGATAGTCTTCATAATCAAGCCTCTCCCTGGCGGCTTCCATGGCCAGTTCCTTGTAGTCTCGACGGAAGGCTGGCAAGCGAAGCTCCTTACTGTAGGTTATTATTTGTTGATTGACGGTATCCATTGTAATTGGTTTGATGCATTAACCGGGTGATGCCGGCAAGTTGTTCTTTGGCTTTCATACTGATGTTATCTTCTGATGCTCTGAGAGGATTTATCGAGGAAGTGTTCCCCACGAGAGCTCGGAGCTTCTCCACACTCACCCCGTCGGGTGAGGTGCCCAACAAGCGCCGAAGGGATTCCTCCAGCTTTTCTTCACTCACTCTTTCCCTGCGACAGTAATCAAGCAGTTCGATAAATTCGCGGGGTTCATCCTGAAAGAAGTTCCGGTACAATGCTCCCAAATAATGGTTGTCGGCAAGGGCCTGACTGCCGGCCAGGGCTCCCGGCTTTTTCTTAAAGGTGTCCAGATAATGTTCGATATCGATATTCCAGCTATGCTTTTCGTAACTTCGAACATGTGTGGCAACCCGTTTGTTCTGAAAATAGATTTCCAGCTTGCGGCTGTGAACACTTACCTCTACAAATTCTCCCACCAGGTGATCCGGAACCGAATAACGGTTTGTCCGGTAACTGATGGTGGCATATTTATCTACACGGCACTGTTCCTGTTCACTGCAGATCATTCCTGCTGCGGGATGATGAATCAAAGCTGCTCTTTCTTCCCCAAACAGCTCGTCGGCACTCTTTTCCGTTCCCTGCTGGCGGGTAGCGTTCAACCTTTGTAAGGTGGCTTCCAGCCACTGCTCTGCTTGCTCAATATCGGCAAAGGAATCTTTGGAAGAAAAGGCTTTGCGGCGTACGTATTCTACGCTGCGCTCTACATGTCCTTTCTCATTTCCCCGACGGATGTTGCAAAACCGATGTCGGAACTGATAGTGTCCACGCAAGCCCAGTAAGGCTTCAGTCGGCTCTTTTTCATGACGACCCACAAACCGGGCTACCGCTACGCGCATGTTGTCATAAACCATCTCTTGGAAAACTCCTCCGATGGTTTGAAAAAAACGCACATGGGATTCCATGAAAGCAAGCGTATCCTGCCGCTCGTAGATAAAGGCATACCGGTAATTGCTGTAGGCACAGGTAAATACGGCAAGCTGCATCGATCGACGTTTCCCTGCTATATTGAGCTTAATCTCGCCCCAGTCAAACTCGCATGTTTCTCCCGGCCGGTATACTTGACGAATATAGGCTTCCTTCCTGTTTTGACGCTTTTCTCTTTCACTAATGTAATTACATACCGTAGTGTAACCTATTTCATAACCCTGACCTTGAAGTGCTTCCAGGATGTCTTTCTTCTTGAACAGCTGCTTGCCCAGACCCTGCTGCTTCTTTTGTTCGTTCTTCTCAAGTAACTCCTCTATTGCGGACTCTACCTCACGGGTTAGTTTTATTTTTGTGCGAGGAATTGTCTTTTTATAAATGGGCGCACTCGATAAATTACTTGTCTGACCGGCTTCTTCACTCTCAGCCGATCGTAACACCTCTTCATGTTCTCTAAGATACTTTCTTACCGTCTTGCGGCTTATTTGAAGTTCTCGCGATATTTGTCTCTGACTTTTTCCCTCACGATAACTCCTGATGATTATTTCCTGTTTTGTATACATCAATAGTTCGTTAATTATTTAATATACGAATCATGCAGCAATTGCTGCAAACTCGACGAGTTCTTTAACAAGTTTATCATTTAATCTTCTGTTCGGCTTTATGCCGGACACGCAAATAAATCGTTCA
>NZ_RXHS01000006.1 GCF_004138125.1 Seramator thermalis | reverse complement strand
AGCTATGCGTTAGGCAGTCGCGGAAGTTTGAGCAGACATCGCGACTGCTTCCTTTTTATCAGAACCTGTTTCGTCCGACACTTTACGATTGGCAGTGCGTGTAATGCGACTCTTGACGAGTAAACGACAGGAAATCATCCATTCGTTCAATTCGTTTATGAGTGCATCATAAATGGCAGGAGTGCCACTTTCCACGGCAGCCAATTCGATTCGCCAGAAAAGCATGGTTATCGCTTTCTGCCTGCGTGGATATTCGTCTGTGGACTTGTTGGGGCTTTGCCCCAAACCCCACATGCTTTTTTGCCTTGATGCAAAAAAGCATGCAAAAAAAATCAAGACTGCATCTCCTCATCGACCCGATAGCTGCTTGTTCACTAAAAGACAAATAACTCTCCGCCTGACGGCGGCTCAAACAGCTTGTCTTTTGCCTGACGGCACGCTCCCTGCGCAGATCGGGTACCCCGATGATGAGATGAGGTCGGGAAAATAATGGATATATTGATAATTGACAATTGAGAATTTAAGAAAGAAGTGAAGAAGTCGGAAGTGGAGGAATATCATAACCCCTGTGCTGCCTGACGGCGGCACTTGTCCCCTTATCTTAAGGGGACAGTTATATTGCAAGTGCGATCCGACTCCCCTCTTAAGATAAGAGGGGTACCGCCGAAGGCGGGGGGTATGAATGAATTGACAATTGACAAATAATAATGGATAATATAGGAGAAGTGAAGAAGTCGGAAGTGGAGGAATATCATAACCCCTGTGCTGCCTGACGGCAGTGCTTGTCCCCTTATCTTAAGGGGACGGTTTAGATGGTATAATCCCATAATTGAGAATTAACAAGAAATAGAGAAATGGGAAGTAGAGAAATAAGAATTTTAAATTACGAATTTTCGTTTTGTTTGTTCGCTTTTTGCCAGTATCGATATTCGTCCGTGCAACTACAGTGGTTCTGCCTTCCAGGCAGGGATTGTTGTGATGCCTTCGTCCGCAGGTCGCATACCTGCGGTTATGAAGGTTATTGCCTTTCAGGCAAAAGTAAGCCGGTGAATTGAAGGCTTCCACAGCGATGAATATTTCTGTATTCCAGGATGTTTCCCGGCTTGAAAAGCCGAATTTTCATAACCGCAGAATTCATTCTGCGGCATGAATCGGCAGCTCTCACCCTGCCTGGAAGGCAGAACTTTTATTTGCCACGAAGGCGCAAAGACGCGAAGTTGGCTTCGTCCTCAGAATATCATAACCCCTGTGCTGCCTGACGGCGGCACTTGTCCCCTTATCTTAAGGGGACAGTTATATTGCAAGTGCGATCCGACTCCCCTCTTAAGATAAGAGGGGTACCGCCGAAGGCGGGGGGGTATGAATGAATTGACAATTGACAAATAATAATGGATAATATAGGAGAAGTGAAGAAGTCGGAAGTCAGAAAGATCATAACCCCTGTGCTGTCTGGCGGCAGCACTTGTCCCCTTATCTTAAGGGGACTGTTTAGATGGTGTAATCCCATAATTGAGAATTTAAGAAAAAAGTGGGGAAGTCAGAAGTGGGAATTTTAAATTACGAATTTTCGTTTTGTTTGTTCTTTTTCGGCGGCATGGATATTCGTCTGTGCAACTGCAGTGGTTCTGCCTTTCAGGCAGCAATGGTAGGGACGTCTTTGTCCGCAGGTCGGTGACCTGCGGTTATGAAGGGTATTGCCTTTCAGGCAAAAGTGAGCCGGTGAATTGAAGGCTTCGACTGTAATGGATATTTCTGTATTTGAGGGTGTTTTGGCTTTTTAAATTTTTCTTTTCTTTTCAGCATAATTTCGTATTATTCTCTTCTAAATACGCTGATTTAACCATAATAAACTCCATTTTTCGACAGTTAGGGCTGAAAATATGCCGTTCGAAAAAAAATGAGCGGCCTCTGTGCAACACAAAAGGAGAAAATTCGAAAAAACAGGCCTTTTGTGTATACACAAAACAACAAAACCGATGGAATTATACCATTTGTTGAAACACAAATGCCGTTCATCGAAATAAAACCATGAAATGCAAACGATTTTATTGCAATGGATTTATCCGGTTCCCTTTTCCAAATTTTCAACCTTAGGTATGTAAATTGAAAATTATCGTGTAAATTTGCAAGCAAGTATGCAATACGATTTATTTCCATCGGACGGTTTTTCGTTTTTCAGTCTCGGCAGCGGCAGTTGCGGCAACAGCTATTATTTGGGCAACAGCCGCTACGGAATGCTCATCGATGCCGGCATCGGGCCACGCATCATAAAAAAACGTCTCGCCGAATACGGAATAGATTTTTCGAGCATTCGGGCGCTGCTCATCACACACGACCATTACGACCATATCCAATCGGCCGGCTATCTGGGCGAGAAGCTGCATATCCCCGTTTATGCCACACGCGAAGTGCATAAAGGGATAGCCAATTGTCCGATGGTGAAAAATACGCTCAACGGATCGCGAAGATATATCGAAAAAGGCAACTCTTTCACCATCGAGGATTTCCGTATTACGGCTTTCGAAGTGCCGCATGACAGTACCGACAATGTGGGATACTTTTTCGAATTCGGCAATCACACCCTCACGCTGGCAACCGATGTAGGCCGCATTACCGACGAAGTGGCCTGCTATGCCAAACAGGCACATCATCTGGTAATCGAAAGCAACTATGATGAAACGATGTTGCAAAACGGATCTTATCCCTATCCGCTGAAACAGCGCATCCGCTCCGGATCGGGACACCTGAGCAACCGACAAGTTTCAGAGTTCGTAGCGGAACATTTCACTTCGCACCTGCGCACTATCCTGCTCTGTCATCTCAGTGGCGACAACAACAATCCCGAACTCGCATTCGACACGATGCAGCAACATCTGTTGCAAAAGGGCATTGTCGTGGGCAAAGATGTAGGATTGCAAATCTTGAAAAGAAATACCCTCTCGTCGAAAATCGATTTTTAACCCCTCAGTATGATGTTACCGGCTCCCATTCTGTTGTTTGTTTACAATCGTCCCACCCATACGCTGAAAACGCTGAATGCGCTCAGGCAGAACAAACTGAGCGACCAAAGCGAACTCTTCATTTTTTCGGACGGATACAAAAGCGAAGCGGACAAAGCCGAAGTTGAAAAGGTTCGTACGCTGATTCGGTCGGTGGAAGGATTCAAAGCGGTTCACATCATCGAAAATCCGCATAATCTGGGTTTGGCCAAAAACATCATCGGAGGCGTTACCCAAATTGTCAACGAATACGGTAAAGTAATCGTCCTCGAAGACGATCTGGTTACAGCCCCCTATTTCCTGACTTTCATGAACGACGGGTTGGAACAGTTCGAACACGAGGAAAAAATCGGACATATTCACGGACATTGTTTTCCGCTGACCAATCTTCCCGACGCTTTCCTGATCAAATGGACAGGGAGCTGGGGATGGGCAACCTGGCAAAGAGCCTGGAGCCGTTTCAATGCCGACGGACGAGCACTGCTCGACGAAATCGAACGACGCAAGCTGTCGAAAAAGTTCGACTTCAACGGCAATTATCCTTTCACACGCATGCTGCGGCGGCAGGTGAATGGCGAAAACGACTCGTGGGCAATTCGCTGGAATGCATCACTGTTTTTGGCCGACATGCTATCGCTTAACGCCGGGAAATCGCTCATACAAAACACGGGGTTTGACGGGAGCGGCATCCACAGTGGAAGCGACGATATTTATGCCACAGAACTCTACACCGGAAGATTGTCAATCGACATCGGCCAAATTGAAGAAAATATCGAAGCCCGCAAAGCTTTCGAACGTTATTATGGCCGCACAAACTCTTTCGCAGCAAAAGCAATCAGAAGGCTTCGCCGAATCCGGAAACAAATCAAGATATGAAAGTCCTCATCGTCAGCACATCCGATTTGCAGGGAGGTGCAGCCATTGCCGCCTATCGGCTGCTCAATGCTCTCACCAAAGCAGGAATAGACGCCCGCATGGCGGTACGCGACAAGCAATCGGACAACAACCTTGTAGTGAAAATTGGAAGCGACCGTCGCAACAAATTGAATTTTTATCGCGAACGTGTCGATATCTTTATCCGAAACCGATTCTCGCGCCAAACGCTCTTCGATGTCTCCATTGCCAACACCGGCAATTCGATAACGGATTTGCCCGAATTTCGCGACGCCGATGTCGTCCATCTTCACTGGATCAATCAGGGCATGCTTTCCCTCCACGAAATTGGCAAAATTATTGCCTCCGGCAAAAAAATTGTATGGACTATGCACGACATGTGGCCTTTCACGGGCATTTGCCATCATGCGGGAAGCTGCAGCAACTACAAAAAAGCGTGCGGATCGTGTCCCTACCTCGCTTCGCATTCGTCACGCGACTTGTCGCGCCACGTGTTTCTTCAAAAACAGGCAACTTATGCCAAAGGGAAGATAACGTTTGTAGCCTGCAGCCATTGGCTACAGTCGCTGGCCGAGAAAAGTCCGCTTACAAAAGGACACAACGTGGTGTCGATTCCCAATCCGATCGATACCGATATTTACCGCCCGAAGGACAAAATTGCAGCACGCAACAAACTGAATTTGCCAATCGATAAAAAAATTGTGCTTTTCGCTGCCGTAAAGGCATCGGACAAACGAAAAGGCACCGATTATCTGATCGAAGCGAGTCGCTTGATGGCACAACGGAACAACGATATTCATTTTCTGATAGCCGGCAATCGATCTGAAGAAATCGAGCAGCAACTTGCGCTGCCGGCACACAGCACAGGCTATGTTTCACCCGAAAACATGCCCGACGTTTATAATGCCGCCGATGTGTTCGTTACGCCTTCGTTGCAGGAGAACCTGCCCAACACCATCATGGAAGCCATGGCTTGCGGAACGCCGTGTGTGGGATTCGAAATAGGGGGCATTCCCGAAATGATCGATCATAAACAGAACGGCTACGTAGCCCGATACAAGGTGGCCGAAGATTTGGCCGAAGGCTTGTGCCGGATACTCGAATCGGACGAGGCGGAAACACTTTCGGCCAATGCTCGCGAAAAAGCGCTCTCGTCCTACTCCGAAAATATCGTGGTACAAAACTATCTCGAACTCTACGGCAGCCTATGAAAAAACTTTCCGTCATCACAGTTACTTACAATGCCGAGCGCACAATCGAACGCACGTTGCGGAGCGTTTACGAACAAACCTGTTCGCACGTTGAGCACATCATTGTCGATGGGAAATCGACAGACGCAACCGTGGAACTGATTCGCGGCTACGAACGCCCATCGCTCAAATGGATCAGTGAACCCGACCGGGGGCTTTACGATGCGATGAACAAAGCTGCCGCAACGGCTTCGGGTGATTATCTCTGTTTTCTGAACGCCGGCGACACGTTTCATTCGCCCGACACCGTGCAACAGATGCTGAACTCGTTCGGCGAAAACGATTTTCCCGATATTCTCTATGGCGAGACTGCCATCGTGGACGAAAACGGAAATTTCCTTCACATGCGCCGACTCCGAGCGCCGGAAACGCTTACATGGAAAAGCTACAAACAGGGGATGCTCGTTTGTCATCAGGCATTCATCGTCAGGCGGGAACTTTTCGAACCTTACGATTTGTCCTACCGATTTTCTTCCGATTTCGACTGGTGCATCCGCATGACAAAAAAAGCAAAACATATCCACAACACGCATCTCACCCTTATCAACTACCTGAACGAAGGAATGACCACCGCCAATCGCAAAGCTTCGCTCAAAGAGCGATACGAAATCATGTCGAAATACTACGGACCCGTGTCCACATTTTTGCATCATGTGTGGTTTGTGGTGCGTGCACTTATCAATCCCGAGAAATAGAGCTCATCGAATGAAAAGAAGAAAACTGAAAGTAGAAGAACTTCACCGCATCAGTATAGAAACCTTTCGCGAAGCGAAAAAAATTCCGCTCGTGGTGGTACTCGACAATGTGCGGAGTCAAAACAACATCGGATCGGTATTTCGCACCGCCGATGCCTTCCGGGTGGAGGAAATCGTTTTGTGCGGCATTACGGCAACACCACCCAATGCGGAGATTCACAAAACGGCGTTGGGAGCCGAAAATTCGGTCGCATGGCACTATGCGGAACACACGCAGGATGTCGTTGCAGAGCTGAAAGCGAAAGGTTATACCGTCTTTTCGGTGGAACAAACCGAAAACAGTGTGATGCTCGACGAGTTTTCGTTCGATAAGGGTACGAAATATGCGATCGTCTTGGGGCACGAAGTACACGGTGTGCAGCAGTGTGTGATTGATGCCTCCGATGGCTGCATCGAAATTCCGCAATATGGCACGAAGCATTCGCTCAACGTTTCGGTTTCGGCAGGCATTGTGATGTGGGATTTCTTTAAGGCTTTGACAAAATAAGATCGTACAATTATTCAAATTTGTTTCGAAAGCAGCGCTGGCTTACCAACGGCATTCGTTTTGCGTCCAAGAAAAAAACAATGGATAATTGATAATGTACAATGTACAATTGATTGATTTGATGATTTATCGATTTGATGATGAATTCCGGGCAGCACAGGGGTTATGATATTATTCCTCCACTTCCAACTTCTTCACTTCTTTCTTAAATTCTCAACTGTCAATTCATTCATAACACCTCCCCGCCTTCGGCGGTACCCCTCTTATCTTAAGAGGGGAGTCGGATCACACTTGCTATATAACTGTCCCCTTAAGATAAGGGGACAAGCGCTGCCGCCAGGCAGTGCAGGGGTTATGATATTTCTGACTTCTTCACTTCTCCTATATTATCCATTATTATTTGTCAATTATCCATTAATTCATAACACCCCCCCGCCTACGGCGGTACCCCTCTTATCTTAAGAGGGGAGTAATTAGTCGATTTAACAATTCAGACCGAACAGGTCTCGCCAACAACGGCTTCAAACGGGAACATGCACTTCATTCTTCGAACTGCAGCAATTCCACTTTTTCGCCATCGAAAACGGCATAAGAAAAATAGCGAATCCAATCGCCCAGGATAATCACCCGCGTATGGGGTCCGATAGGCAAATCGAGCAGAATGTGCCGGTGGCCGAATACAAAATAATCGATATCGGGTATTTCGACGATTTTTTGCTTTGCAAACAACACCAAATGTTCTTTGTCTTCACCCAGATATTCCTGAACGCCTCCGTTTTCGCGACTGCTATTCGACCATTTATATGCCAAGGGCACAGTGAGCGTGGGATGCACGGCTGCAAAGCACTTTATCAGAAACTTGTTGTGAAACAATGCCCTCAAAAAGCGGAATGAGAGTGAATCATCCCCCAATCCGTCGCCATGAGCAAGGTAAAATTTCCTGGTGCCGAGCGTAGTAATGAAAGGTTCGAAATGCAAAATCATCCCACACTCCCGGGTAAGATAATCGCCGAGCCAAATATCGTGATTTCCGATAAAAAAATGGACTTCCACCCCACTGTCCGACACTTCGGCCAACTTGCCCAGCACACGCGTAAATCCCTTCGGAACGACGTACTTATATTCGAACCAATAGTCGAACATGTCGCCCAGCAGATAAATGGCTTGAGCATCGCTTTTGGCCATATCGAGCCATCGACAAAGCTTGCGCTCCGTTTCGAAGGAATCGGCATGCGATTTCGCTCCCAAATGTGCATCGGAAAGAAAGTAGATTTTTTGCTGCGCCATGCGTCAATCCGATCAAATTACTTCACAAAAGCCCCAATTCGAGCATGGCTTCTTCGCTCATCATCGATTTGTCCCATGGCGGATCGAACGTCAGATTGACATTCACACTTTTCACCCCCTTGACAGATTCGACTTTCATCTGAACATCCATAAGGATGTAATCGGCAGCCGGACAACTGGGCGAAGTGAACGTCATTTCGATATTCACATTGAAATCGTCGTCGATATCGATGTCGTAAATCATTCCCAGATCAAATATATTTACAGGGATTTCCGGATCGTAAACCGTGCGAAGCATCATCACGATCTCATCCTGTATTCTTTGAAGTTCATCGTTCATCGTAAATGGTTTTTCTGTTTAAACCGAAATTAGCCGATTTTGTTTGTTTTCGGACTGTCGAAATTGCCTTTTTAAGAAATCTCGCTTTCCGAACGACCTTGATCACAGCGACCCTTCGTCGGCAAAACTGTAATAGGATTGAGCGCACAAAATCAGATGATCGAGCAGCACAATATCCATCACTTGGGCAGCATCCTTGAGTTTGCGGGTAATCTGAATATCCTGCTGACTGGGTTTGTTGTTTCCCGAAGGATGATTGTGAGCCAGGATGATGCCCGTAGCATATCGATTGATCGCTTCGCGAAGGATGAGCCGGACATCAACAACGGTTCCCGTTATGCCGCCCTTGCTTACCTGAATTGGCGAAATAACCGAATTGGAACGATCGAGCAGCAAAGCCCAAGTTTCTTCGTGAGAAAGGTCGGCGAAAATCGGGGAAAATATTTCGAAGGCATCGTGCGAGGAAGTAATTTTTTTTCGTTCCGCCACACCCGACTCTTTTCGTCGTCGGCCCAATTCGAGCGCAGCAATCAACGTAACAGCCTTTGTTTCGCCAATTCCGCGAAAATCGTTAACCAAATCGTGCACGGTGAACCGGGCCAGTTTATTCAGATCGTTGTCGGCTTTCTGCAACACCCGCCGGCTCAATTCCACCGCCGTTTCGTTGCTGTTTCCGGAGCGGAACAATATGGCCAGCAACTCGGCATCCGATAAAGCGGAAACGCCCTTCATCAACATTTTTTCGCGAGGGCGATCCTCTTCTGCCCATTCTTTGATGGTTAGTTTGTTTGTTTCAGCCATTGCGTCATGAAATAGAATTTTGAGGCCGACAAAGTTAAACGAAAAAAAGACATCCCCGAAAGGAAATGTCTTTTTTCGAAAACTATTTCGTCGATTGTTTCCGAAGAATCACTTCGCACGTTCCACGTAGGCACCTGTACGGGTATCTACCTTGATTTTTTCGCCCGTTTCGATGAAGAGCGGGACGCGGACTTCAGCACCGGTTTCCAGCGTTGCGGGCTTTAGCGTATTCGTTGCCGTATCGCCTTTGATGCCGGGTTCGGTATAGGTAACTTCGAGTATGACATGAGGGGGCATTTCGGCGGTAAGAATCGTTCCGCTTTCGGCATGTATTTGCACTTCCACGATATCGCCTTCTTTCAAAAATTCCACACCGTCGATTTGTTCGGCCGGGATAGAAACCTGTTCGAACGTTTCGGAATTCATGAAGTTATATCCCATGTCATCTCTATACAGGTATTGAAACGGACGGCGTTCGATGCGAACTTCATCCACTTTAACTCCCGCATTAAACGTTTTATCGAGAATACGGCCGGTTGTAACGTTTTTGAGTTTGGTACGGACGAAAGCCGGGCCCTTACCGGGTTTTACATGAAGAAATTCGACGATGAAGTAGTACTGACCCTCCAATTCGAGACACATTCCGTTTCTGAAATCAGCTGTTGTTGCCATAAAAATTTTTATATGATTCGTTGTAATTTTCGAGAGCGCAAAAGTAATTATTTAATCCGAAGTTTCAAAACAATTTGCAAGTCAATACATTGTTCTTAAAACGGAAACCCAACGCAAATGACAAAGATTCCGAAGCATGTATTACCCGGCACGGAAGCTATGGCTATCAACGTTGGTGCATTTTTACCCCAAATCGACCTCACAACACATGCATCGCTTCCAGGACAAGTTTGGTCACGAACAGTGCGAAGATGATCCACATCGTGACGGATATTTGTTGGAATTTCCCACTCAGGAACTTGAGCAACACAAACGAGAGCATGCCGAACACGATCCCCTGCGCAATACTAAACGCAAAAGGCATCATCACGATGGTAAGGAATGCCGGAATAGATTCCGAGAAATCGCCAAAATTGATATTTACCACCGACGTAATCATAAACAAACCCACCAAGATGAGTGCAGGAGCAGTAGCCGAAGCAGGAATCATCAGAAACAGCGGAGCCAAAAACAGAGCTATAGCAAACATGGCAGCCGTAGATACCGACGTAAGTCCCGTTCTTCCTCCCGATGCAACGCCCGAAGCGCTTTCCACATAAGATGTTACGGTGCTGGTGCCCAAAACGGCACCGAAAGTAGTTCCCAGCGCATCGGCAAACAATGCCTTTTTTATCTGAGGGAACGTGCCGTTTTCGTCTAATATGCCGGCTTTGGAGGCGACACCCAATAACGTTCCGATCGTATCGAAAAGATTGACGAACAAAAACGTGAATACTACAATCAGCATGTCGAGCGTAAAAATATGACTCCATTCAAATTTCAAAAAGATGGGCGAAATATCCGGCGGTGTCGAAATCAAGCCGCCTTGGGGCATCTGCACCAATCCGAGTATAGCCGCGAAAATGGTAGAAACCACAATACCGATGAGAATTGAGCCCGGTACCTCTTTATAGAGCAAAACACCCGTAACAATCAGTCCGAGCAGCGCAACCCAGATATGAGGATTGGCCATATCGCCAAGAGAAACCATCGTATTGGGATTGGAGACAATGATACCGGCATTTTTCATACCGATGAGAGCAATAAACAGTCCGATACCCACGGGGATGGCATCCTTAATGGATTTGGGAATGCTATTAACGATCATCTCCCGCACATTGAAAAAAGTAAGTGCAATAAAAATAATGCCTTCGATGAAAACTGCCGTCAATGCCATTTGCCACGAGTAGCCCAGACCGAGCACAACCGAAAAAGCAAAGAAGCTGTTCAGCCCCATTCCCGGAGCTTGAGCAATGGGCAGATTGGGAATAAACGCCATGAAAAGTGTTCCCAAAATAGAAGCCAGGCACGTAGCCGTAAAAAGAGCAGCCCTATCCATTCCGGCTTCTGCCAATATGCCCGGATTGACTGCCAGAATATACGACATGGTGAGAAACGTGATAATTCCGGCAACAATCTCACGGCGAACCGTCGTGTCGTTTTGTTTGAGTTTGAAAATCTTATCGAACATTGTTAATGAGTGATGAGTGATGGGTGATAAATAAAACGATTTCTTCCATTAAAAATTCCACTTTGCAGCCAGCGTGGGTAAAGCCCTAAATCTGCTTTCCGTAAATTTGTTCACGAAATTGTAACTGAGTTCGATTTCGCTTCCCGCAGAAAAGTGAGAAGTCAGGTTATACCAAATTTGAGGTTCACTCAACAGAATCAATCGTTTGCCCGTAAGGTCTCCCTCGCCCGTCAAATTTTTATTTTCTGTCCACAAATCCATAAATCCGCCAAGCGATAGTTTGTTTTTCAACAAATTGGCCGTCCATGTAACCGTCCATTGCACGTCATGACTGTTCTTCGGGAATGCATTGAGCTTGTAGGCAACATAAGTGCCCATGAAAAAATTACCCAACCGAAACGGGTAACCGAAACCGGCCAGATAGGAACTCGGAATCGAATAGCTTGCCGATGTACCCCGCACCAATCCCAATCCGCCATTGTATTCGATATGAGGACGAAGCGGAAAATTCCCGATCATAAATTCACGCGCTATTTCGCCGTACACCAAGCCAATGTTGCGTTTATCGAAATTGAAATCGAAATCGACAAACATAAAAGTGGTTCCCCACCGGTCGGGTTTGAACATCTCGAACGTTCCCGTCAGATAATTGACCGGCGCTACATCATTGCCACACAACGTATGACGAGGATCGAAATGTAACTGCAAATTTTGAGCATTCGCCGCTCCGATAACCAACAGAAGCGACACTGACAGGATCATTTTTCGCGTCATAAATTAGAGAATTTGTGTTAAATTGATTCGAAAGGCACAAAGATAGTAAAAATGGGAAAAACTATGAAAGTTTTTTTGAATTCCCTTCTCTTGAAAAAAATCGAAACACCGTCCTTCGGAATAAAAAGGGACATCAAAAAATGCCTCCAATTCATTTTAAAAGAAGTGAAGAAGTGGGAAGTAAGAAGTGAGAAGTGAGAAATGAGAAGTGAGAAGTTGGAAGTCAGAAAGATCATAACCCCTGCACTGCCTGGCGGCAGCGCTTGTCCCCTTATCTTAAGGGGACTGTTAAGATGGGTGTGATCCCAAAACGACTCCCCTCTTAAGATAAGAGGGGTACCGCCGAAGGCGGGGGGGTGTTATGATGTAATGAATAATGTATAATTGATAATTGACAATTTAAGAAAGAAGTGGGGAAGTTAGAAATGGGGATTGAAAATTACGAGTTTTCGTTTTGTTTGTTCTTTTTTCGCCGGTGTGGATATTCGTTTATTCAACTGCAGTAGTTCTGCCTTTCAGGCAGTATCCGGTTGTTGTATCTTCGTCCGTAGGTCGGCGACCTGCGGTTATGGAGATTATTGCCTTTCAGGCAAAGGTGAGCCGATGAATTGAAAACTTTTTTGGCTTGAAAAGCCGAATTTTCATAACCGCAGAATTTATTCTGCGGCATGAATCCCCGTCAGAAACCTGCCTGGAAGGCAGTACTTTTATTCGCCACGAAGGCGCAAAGACGCGAAGTCGGATTCGTCCTCAGAATATCATAACCCCTGCACTGCCTGACGGCAGCGCTTGTCCCCTTATCTTAAGGGGACAGTTATATGGCAAGTGTGATCGACTCCCCTCTTAAGATAAGAGGGGTACCGCCGAAGGCGGGGGGGTGTTATGATGTAATGGAGAATTGAGAATTTAAGAAGTTAGAAATGGGAATTGAAAATTACGAATTTTCGTTTTGTTTGTTCTTTTTCTGCCGTCGCGGATATTTATCTGTGTTCTTATTGAAGAGACCTAACAAGTTTTCGAAACTTGTTAGGTCTGAATTATTATCTCAACCGCTATCCGTTCAAGTTTAGCGGCAGCATAACTTTAGGCAGGAACTTTATGAACTTAAAAAACTTTCCAACTTTACAAACTTTCAACTAAATAACCAATCTCCAACCGCTGTTGACCAAAAAAAGCAGTCCCGTCCTGTCAGTCAACATTTTGGACGAGAACTGCCAATTAAATAGTGCGCGGCAAAACAGCCGCAGGGTTTCAATCCACTATACCCGATTCAACTTAAAGTGATGCAGGTAGGGTGTACACACTGCCGGAATTGTACATTCCGTCGGCTGATGAGAGATAGAGCCAGCAGTGGATGTCGTTGCCCTGCCAGATTTCGGGCAGAGTTACCACGGCAGAGCCTTCCTTGCGCGTGGCAACCTCCATGAACGGAATAGTCATCGACAAGCTTGCATCGAAACAGACAATGTTCACTTTGTCGTCGTCAGCCCCAAGTCGCGACTGAAACCCGAGGGTAGTATCCCACGAAAAATCGAGACTGTTGGGTGATTCTGCTGCAACTTTTGCGGTAACCCCGACTACCGACTGTAGCGTTCCCGAAGCGATGGGCACCTTACTGAAGTCGATCGAGAATTCGGGATATTCGCCCGTGACGGCTCCACTTATCGCTTTTCCCACTATTTTCGAGAATGCGCGACTGTCCTTATGTCCCATCGTTATTACCTGCCGCAGTGGAGCAAGTTCTTTGTTGACGATACCAAACTTCAGCCGAAGGGCCTGCTGTTTGGGCGTATTCGGGTTGAACGGTTTGCGATACAACCTGATCACATTGTTCCCATCTTTGTCGATTGCGGCAACTGCCGTGCCATGACGCCCGGTGATGGTACCGAACGTGCTTGAATGAAAATATGCCATAAAATAGTTGTGTCCTGTCCGTTTCGTTATACATCGAGATTTCATAGACCACGGACTGAACAGTATTATCAGTCGATGAAACTCGTTTATCTTTCCCCCCGCTTTTTTGAAAAAGTTCCGAGTGGGAGTTGCCTTGGAGTTGACTGGGAGTTGCCTTGGAGTTGCGTCGAAGTTGGGTTTGTCCATTCTTCCGTTTTGATAACCTAAGCAATCTTTGTCCTTTGTCAAGTATTTAACTGAATATTGTTTTTTTTCGTCAAAATTGACTAATTATTTTAAGTTAACAGCTTAGCCGGTAGTTTTCAGGCAGGAGGCTGGGGAAATGGAAATTTCAAATTACGAGTTACCGATTACGAATGGATTGAAGTTAGCTCACAACTATTAGCTTGCAACCGAGCTGATAGTTTTTCGAATAAAAAGATATAAACCATTAAGACATTAAGGATATTAAGAATTCGGAAATTGAGAATTTAAGAAAGAAGTGAAGGAGTTGGAAGTAGAGGAATATCATAACCCCTGTGCTGCCTGGCGGCAGCACTTGTCCCCTTATCTTAAGGGGACAGTTATATGGCAAGTGCGATCCGACTCCCCTCTTAAGATAAGAGGGGTACTGCCGTAGGCGGGGAGGTGTTATGATGTAATGAAGAATTGAGAATTTAAGAAGTTAGAAATAAGAATTTTAAATTACAAATTTTCGTTTTGTTTGTTCTTTTTGCCGGTGTGGATATTCGTTTGTGCAACTGCAGTGGTTCTGCCTTTCAGGCAGTAATGGTAGTGATGTCTTTGTCCGCAGGTCGGTGACCTGCGGTTATGAAGGTTATTGCCTTTCAGGCAAAAGTGAGACGGTGAATTGAAAATTTTTTGGGCTTGAAAAGCCGGATTTTCATAACCGCAGAATTTATTCTGCGGCATGAATCGTCGTCAGAAACCTGCCTGGAAGGCAGTACTTTTATTCGCCACGAAGGCGCAAAGACGCGAAGTCGTCAGATTATCGGAATTCATCAGTAAATCGATAAATCATCAAATCAATCAATTGTACATTGTGCATTATCCATTGACTCTTGGGGCTTTGCCCCAAACCCCACATGCTTTTTTGCCTTGATGCAAAAAAGTATGCAAAAAAGATCAAGACTGCATCTCCTCATCGACCCGACAGCTGCTTGTTCGCTAAAAGACAAATAACTCGCCGCCTTACGGCGGCTCAAACAGCTTGTCTTTTGCCTGACGGCACCCTCTCTGCGCAGATCGGGTACCCCGATGATGAGATGAGGTCGGGGAAATAATGGATAATTGACAATTTAAGAAAGAAGTGGGGAAGTTAGAAGTCAGAAATATCATAACCCCTGCACTGCCTGACGGCAGTGCTTGTCCCCTTATCTTAAGGGGACAGTTTATGGCAAGTGCGATCCGACTCCCCTCTTAAGATAAGAGGGGTACCGCCGAAGGCGGGGAGGTGTTATGATGTTAATGGATAATGGACAATTGATAATTGACAATTTAAGAAAGAAGTCGGAAGTCAGAATATCATAACCCCTGTGCTGCTTGGCGGCAGCGCTTGTCCCCTTATCTTAAAGGGACGGTTATATGGCAAGTGCGATCCGACTCCCCTCTTAAGATAAGAGGGGTACCGCCGCGGGCGGGGGGGTGTTATGATGTTAATGGATAATGGATAATTGACAATTGAGAATTTAAGAACTGAAGAAGTTAGAAGTGAAGAAATATCATAACCCCTGTGCTGCCTGGCGGCAGCGCTTATCCCCTTATCTTAAGGGGACTGTTATATGGCAAGTGTGATCCGACCCGGGGTAGTTATGATGAGAGGTCGGAAACAGAAAAATTTCGATATTATTTTCGACAATATTGACTAATTTTACCTCTCGTCAGTTAATAGTTTAATGAAGGGTGCATAACCAATTATTGTTTTACTAAAACGAAAGGAATGGATAAAAACGAACAATCGATTCGATTAAACGATGTAAAAGACGAAGAGTGGCTTAAAATCGTAACCGAATTAACCAAATGGGTGGGGATGAAATTAAGGTTCAAAACCCAATATGGCGCTCATTCGGACTACAACCTGGGTGGCAATCCGACGGCTTATTATGTGGATGGAGCCGTGGAGAAGTTATTCACCGGCGAATGGGAATGGAAGCAGGAAAAATATACACTGCTCGAGCAACTGCAGGTCATCGCAGGGAGTATGATGTCTGAAAATGTCCGAAAAGCGTCATCTGCAAAAATAAAAATGGTGCCTACCGAAACGGAAGAATTGATCAATCTTGCGGATCGCGAGGATTATTGGGAGGAAGAAGAGGAGGAAAAGGAAGAAAAAAACAGATTGTTCGACGAAGCTCTCGCGGCATGCAGCGAGGGCGATGAGGAATTGTCGTTGTATGTTATGGCCCTTCAAGCATCACAAAACATGGACGAAATCTGTACGCTGTTGGCGTGGGACAAACGCAAGGTATATGTCGTACAGCGGAAATTGCACCGAAAAATATGCAATTATTTCAACAATAAAAAAGAGTAAACAATTAATGGAATATGAAAAATGAAGAAAAAAGTCTTGTCGATCGATTCATCGATTTATCCCTCGAAGCTTTTGAAGGTCATGAAGACGAATTTTTCGAAATAGAAAATATTGATAAAAACACCTATTTGACGGAACGCCTCAATCATATCAAACGGATGAGACTGAAATCGATTTCAACCGTTAAAAAGAATCAACACGAAAAGCAGCTCCATATGGCAAAAGAACAGATAAAACAAATTTTGGAATCAGGCGACAAAGTGAAGATCGGAAAACTCTCGCAACTGTTCGGTTCGAACTATGCTCCGGCCTTGTATCGTAATCTGGATAAGCTGGACAAACACGATATTGAGGAAATATTTCACGATAAGAATATTCTCGATATTATTGAAGGTTTGGAGAAACCGGATAAGGAATAGTAAATTTGGAGATTGGGGATTTGAAATTTTCATTTCCGACTTTATTTCTCCCCCTAAGCAGCGGAAATTTGCAAACTTATGCCGGAAACAACCGCAATATAAACTACCCATTGTTTTACGTCCAAGTTACAATCACTAATCTTGAACGAATAGTGAAAAGGATTGCCTCCCGGGCAGGTTTCTGACGACAATTCATGCCGAACTCAAATCTAAGATATGACGAATGACAGTATAAAAATAGGGTTCTATATGAATTTGTATGGATAAACGTACAAGCATTATCTTTAAGACATCGCAGGTTTAGCTAATAGCTTTTTTGCTAAACACATGGTTCATTGATTTTTGGGGCGTTGCCCCAAACCCCACATACTTTTTTGCCTTGATGCAAAAAAGTATGCAAAAAAGATCAAGACTGCATCTCCTCATCGACCCGACAGCTGCTTGTTCGCTAAAAGACAAATAACTCACCGCCTTGCGGCGGCTCAAACAGCTTGTCTTTTGCCTGACGGCACGCTCGCTGCGCAGATCGGGTGCCCCGATGATGAGATGAGGTCGGGGAAATAATGGAGAAATGGATAAATGATCATGTGTAATGGGGAAGGAATGAAAGAAGGGAGAATCTGAAATGAGTGCGCCATCCGAAATTCATGAAGCAATCTCAATTTTGATTACCCACACTATTTCACATAGAACCAAAAATAGTTTGTAAACTGAAATGATAAATTATAAAGGAAAGGTAGCCGCTCGGCGGCTTTACGAAGAATTTGGGCTGAGTTCTTCTCACGATTTTGAGGTGGAAGATTTGGTGCATGCCCGCGACATTATTTATGAAGAGAAGGCCTTACCCCATTCCGATGGCAGGATTGTGTTCGGGAAATCAAAAGCGATGATTTCCATCAATTCCGAAATTCAATATGCCGGTCGAAAGCGATTTACCATCGCTCACGAATTGGGGCATTACGAAATGCATCGGGGGAGTAAACTTCCGGAGGATACTCCACTTACACTGGATTATTTCAAGCATGGCAGTCAGGAATACGAAGCCAACGAGTTTGCTACGGAACTATTGATGCCGGAGCACGAATTTCGGAGCTTTGTGCAGGATAGGGCTTTTTCGCCTGAACTATTGCGCGAAATTGCTGCCTATTTCAATACGAGTATCACTTCTTCTGCATTTCGCTACCTGCAAATAGGGCCTCACCCTCTTTTCCTGTTTTATTCGCGCAATCGCAATCTGGTGTATTGGAAAAATTCGCCCAATTATTATCTCACCGTGAAGGATATAATCCGACTTCCGGTTCCGGACGATTCGGTCGCTATGGAGTTTTACGATCATCAGACGATTTATTCCCAAGAGGAATCGGCTCAAGAAATTGTGAAGTCCACCTGGTTCGAAACTCGCGGGTATGATGATAATGCTCCTTTTTACGAGTATGCTATCGTTACGAAGAATTATAATACGGTACTGAGTGTGGTTTGGGAAGATTGAGGTTGGTAATGGGTGATGGGAGGTTAGAGGATAGAAATTGGTAGTTAGAGGATGGGGGTCGGGGAAATAATGGATAATTCACAATTGACAATTGAGAATTTAAGAAAGAAGTGAAGAAGTCGGAAGTGAGAAGTGAGAAGTGAAGAAGTTGGAAGTAAGAAGTGAGAAGTGAAGAAGTTGGAAGTAAGAAGTAAGAAATGGAAATTTCAAATTACGAGTTACCAATTACGAATGGATTGAAGTTAGCTCACAACTATTAGCTTGCAACCGAGCTGATAGTTTTTCGAATAAAAAGATATAAACCATTAAGACATTAAGGATATTAAGAATTCAGAAATTGACA
>NZ_RXHS01000005.1 GCF_004138125.1 Seramator thermalis | reverse complement strand
TCAAATTACGAGTTACCAATTACGAATGGATTGAAGTTAGCTCACAACTATTAGCTTGCAACCGAGCTGATAGTTTTTCGAATAAAAAGATATAAACCATTAAGACATTAAGGATATTAAGAATTCAGAAATTGACAATTTAAAAAAGAAGTGAAGAAGTCGGAAGTGAAGAAGTCGGAAGTGAAGAAGTTGGAAGTAAGAAGTAAGAAATGGAAATTTCAAATTACAAGTTACCAATTACGAATGGATTGAAGTTAGCTCACAACTATTAGCTTGCAACCGAGCTGATAGTTTTTCGAATAAAAAGATATAAACCATTAAGACATTAAGGATATTAAGAATTCAGAAATTGACAATTGAGAATTAACAAGAAGTAGAGAAATGAGAAAGGAAGACACGGGCAGAGTTATGTCGGCCGGCAGCATGAAAAGGAGAGAAAACGGACGTATCAACAAAAAAAGTAACCTAAAAAGGGAGGGTGTCAATAACCGGAAATAACCAAAAGTGGTCTTAAGAATGGGAATCACCATAAGGAGAGGACACCGACCACCGAATGCTATTTTTTTGTAGTTTTGCATTTTCGAAAGTACACCATCATGGCTGAAGATTTCAAAGAGAGCACCAATCGCCGATGGTTGGCTGCCTATGTGAAGATGCACCACGAGAAAAAGGTGCGCGACCGGTTGACGGAGCTGGGAATCGAAAACTTCCTCCCGGTGCAGAAAGAGGTGCGTCAGTGGAGCGACCGCAGGAAGGAGATAGAGCGGGTGCTCATCCCCATGATGATCTTCGTCTATGTGAACCCCGATGAGCAACGCACCGTCATCACCCTTCCTTCGGTATTGCGCTACATGGTACTCCGCGGCGAACATACCCCCACTGTCATCCCTGCAGCACAAATGGAGCAGTTCCGCTTCATGGTCGATTATTCCGAGAACCCCGTCAACTTCGACACCCGCCCGCTCCGTCCCGGTGAAAAGGTACGCGTGATCAAAGGATCGCTTACCGGCCTGGAAGGCGAGCTCGTTACCATCGACGGCAAGTCGAGTATCGTCATCCGTATCGAACAACTCGGCTGTGCCACGGTAGAGATGCACAGCTCCATGGTGGAGCCGATCGGATAAATTTTTGCATCGATTTCCATCCCAAAGATGCTTTCCTTCAACTAATTTGGGTTCTATATGAATTTGTATGGGTAAACGTACAAACACTATCTTTGAGACATCGCAGGTTTAGCTAATAGCTTTTTTGCTAAACACATGGTTCATTGATTCTTGGGGCGTTGCCCCAAACCCCACATGCTTTTTTGCCTTGATGCAAAAAAGTATGCAAAAAAGATCAAGACTGCATCTCCTCATCGACCCGATAGCTGCTTGTTCGCTAAAAGACAAATAACTCGCCGCCTTGCGGCGGCTCAAACAGCTTGTCTTTTGCCTGACGGCACGCTCTCTGCGCAGATCGGGTGCCCCGATGATGTGATGAGGTCGGGAGAATAAAGGATAATTGATAATTGACAATTGAGAATTTAAGAAAGAAGTAAAGAAGTTAGAAGTCAGAAAGATCATAACCCCTGCACTGCCTGGCGGCAGTGCTTGTCCCCTTATCTTAAGGGGACGGTTATATGGCAAGTGTGATCCGACTCCCCTCTTAAGATAAGAGGGGTACCGCCGAAGGCGGGGAGGTGTTATGAATTAATTGACAATTGACAAATAATAATGGATAATATAGGAGAAGTGGGGAAGTTAGAAATGGTGATTGAAAATTACGAGTTTTCGTCTTGTTTGTTCTTTTTTGCTGGTGTGGATATTCGTTTGTTCAACTGCAGTAGTTCTGCCTTTCAGGCAGGGATTGCAGGGACGTCTTTGTCCGCAGGTCGGTGACCTGCGGTTATGAAGGTTATTGCCTTTCAGGCAAAGGCAGCCTTATTGTCGAAGGAAGGCTACACATCGTTTTTCAGAATGTTTTTGGGCTTGAAAAGCCGGATTTTCATAACCGCAGAATTTATTCTGCGGCATGAATCGTCGTCAGAAACCTGCCTGGAAGGCAGAACATTTATTTGCCACGAAGGCGCAAAGACGCGAAGTCGGCTTCGTCCTCAGAATATCATAACCCCTGCACTGCCTGGCGGCAGTGCTTGTCCCCTTATCTTAAGGGGACGGTTATATGGCAAGTGTGATCCAACTCCCCTCTTAAGATAAGAGGGGTACCGCCGAAGACGGGGAGGTGTTATGATGTAATGGAGAATGGTTAATGAGAAAAGAAATGAGGGAGGGAACGGGTTATCCGTAATTCATGAGGCAACCTCAATTTTTATCTACCCACACTATTTCACATAGAGCCATAATTTGCCATATTTGTCCCCTATGCGGGTATCCTTTTACGGGGAATACCCGGGGTAAACGATAACGGCAGTAGCTTTCCATTCATCATCACGGCAAAAGGAAAGCATTCGGTTCAATTGAAAAAGCCGGGATACCATCCAGCATGCCTGCATAACGGCAAGAGCCGCGGATTCTTGATACCCTTGTTGGAAGATAAGGTCGCCCTGCATTCCAACGGAGGAGAGATTCTCAACGGCCGGGCGCAGCGGTGAGAACCAGCCCCTGAGCCGGCCCGTGCGACGGGTTCTCACCCGGGAGGTTCTTTCTCTATCCGGCATGGGCGAAGGAGGCACCCGTGACGACGGCAGTGCCTTTTGCCCCTTTTCGTATTTTAATGAGCTATTCACCGTGAACGTATTTCCTATCTGTGATTTTAACGAAAAAAAAAGAGAGATTTATCGTTTTTTTGTTTTAATTTTGTTGCCGAAAAAAAGGACTGCCTCACACACATATGTGACAGGTAGTCACGAAGTGTGCTTAAATGTGAAGTAAATGAGTAAAATATTGGTCACTGGCGGCGCCGGATTTATTGGCTCCAATTTTATAGGACTTTATAAACAAACTCTAATTAACCAAATAAGGATTATTGATCGTTTGAAAAAACATTCATCTCATAAATAATACCATATCCCCTGATTCAATTTTAAAAGATTGATTAATAAGCGAAAAAGGGATAATGGAACCGTTTTTCAAAACAATTTTCGTCAATGAATCCACTTTAATAGTTACTTCAATAGGACTATGCAAATCATTGTTTTGAATCATCAAAAACCTATTGGAATCATTCTCAATCTCAGAAATAAGTGCAGTATTACATTTTATATCCAAAGACTTCACATAATCAGGCAAGGCTGCTAAGCGTTTCCCTCCATCAGGTATGTTGGATCCATAATGACTTACATTTTTTACTTCACCGGATAAAAAAATATACTTCAACGCATTTATTTCGCTGTTCATTTTTTTTAGATGATCATAGACAAGAGTTCTTGATCCGTCCTTTTCAATTGGACCGGAATAATATTGAAAGTTCAGGCTGTTATAAGTCCAATAGGTATAATATTGAATTCCTTTTGCACCATAGGCTAAGTTAGAATATACTTGAAGTCGCAAATGTTCCAAAGTAGGTATGGGATAATCTCCATGAGAAGTGGTTAAAGCAAATGCCCAAAAGGGCTTTCCCATATCTCTGCTTTCATCTCGAATGATCTCGAGATTTTTATACCATCCATATCGGATATTGTTACCATTAAGAATAGGATAAAAATCGAACGATATTACTTTCAATGATAATTCTTCAACAGATCGTCTTATGTATTCACTATAATTTCGTGCACCCAAATCTGATGCGAGTATAGAATTAGGATATAAATTCACGTAACATAAATGTTGGTCATCAACGGAAGCTATTGTTTGAATAATCTTTTTCAAGTACGGCAAATCATAAAGTGTTGATTCATCTTTAATAAAATACCCCGCATTAGCAGGATGATCTTTAAACTTTTTTACGGTTGAAAGGGTATTACTCTCCAATTCGGGGCAACGGATTAATATTTTCATTCCTACCTGCTTCGCAATATCCAACGCTTTTTGTACACTGTCAACATTGGGATAAAAAGAATAATTGATATTTATACCTGCATCCTTAGCTTCACGAAAACGTTCGATATTTGTATATTTGGGAGGAACTCCCAACCATGCTATAATGGGAAAATCCGTTGTATCTTTTACTTTAGGATATCTGCTTAAATCCACATTGGCGGTTAATGTAGCAATATCTTTAGCTGTTGTTATGATGGTTTTATAATCTTCTCCTGCATCAGTCAAACAGCTGGTAAATATGAATATCAATAAAAACAGGAGATACGCTTTCCGATAATGAACTATCATAAATTTGATTTAATTTTTTATGCCGTAAAGATATAAATTATTTCAATAAATAGAAATAATCTTCACCAACGATAAGAATCATTAAATAAATCAATAATCGTTGTAACTTGAGCACCAATTTGGAATATACACATTCGGCAAATAAGAAATCATGTCGCTTAAAGAAGAAGCATTAAGGGGTATTGTATGGTCATTTGCACAACAATTCGGCACACAGATTATCAGTTTCATAGTTTCCTTGGTCCTGGCACGAATTCTTATGCCAAGCGATTTTGGAACAATCGCCGTTTTTGGAGTATTCATGAACATTGGCTCTGTATTAATTGACGGAGGATTAACCAATTCGTTAATCAGAACTCAACATCCTGATGATGCCGATTTTTCAACCGTCTTTTATTTTAACTTAGTCACAAGTATCCTTGTTTACTTTCTCCTAGTCTTAGTTGCACCTTGGATTGCGATTTTTTTTAACATGCCCGAATTAAGCCGAATAATAAGAGTTTATGCGCTTTCGTTGCCAATTGGAGCTTTTTCCTCCGTTCAACAAACGCTATTTACCAAAAAAATGGATTTCAAAACACAACTGAAAATTCAACTACCCTCCTTACTCATAGGAGGAATTACGGGCATTATACTGGCATATAGCGGTTTTAGAGTATGGTCGTTGGTAATAATGGCTCTTTTGCAAACTTTGCTCTCTTCTCTCCAATTCTGGTTTTATTCCGGTTGGCGACCTAAAAAAATCTTTGACAAAGAAAAATTTCGATTCCATTTTGATTTCGGATATAAATTGGCTTTATCAGGATTAATCAATGCCATTTTTCAAAATATTTATACAATTGTGATCGGTAAAATCTATACTGCCGCCCAACTTGGCTATTACAACAAAGCCAATTCCATGCAACAACTGCCGGTGATCAACATAAGTTCGGCATTAAATAGGGTTACCTACCCTTTATTCTCAAAAATTCAAGAAGATAATATACAATTAAGGCACGTTTACAGTCAAATCATGAAAATGGTCATTTTTATTATAACACCCTTAATAGTTATCATGGGTGTTTTAGGGATTCCATTATTTCGATTTCTGTTTACCGAAAAATGGCTACCAGCCGTTCCTTATTTCAGAATTCTATGTATAGCAGGTGTTTTATATCCCATTCATTCCTATAATCTGAACATTTTGAAGACCAAAGGAAGAAGCGATCTTTTTCTCAAACTGGAAATTATAAAAAAAATAATCACCGTTTTAGTTCTTTTGCTTACTTTTCGCTTAGGTATAATAGGGCTTTTGTGGGGTATGGTCGTAACCTCATTTATAGCATTGACTATCAATTGCCATTATAGTGGCAAATTTTTGCATTATTCAATATGGGATCAATTTAAAGATTTGTTGCCAAGTATTCTTTTAAGTCTGTATACAGGAAGTGTCTTATGGTTGTTTGATGCACATGTGATGACGGATTGCGAGGATTTTATTCGTTTATTCGTTGGAACTATTTTGGGTATAATCATATATATCGGAACTGCTTTTATATTCAAATTTAAGGAACTAAATTTTATAAAGAATACATTGCACCAAATAAAATAGGATATTTTTCGTTAATTTTATAACTCGTTATGAACAATCAGAAAAAAATAACCGTAACTTCTCCACTCCTGCCTCCATTGGAGGAATTTATTCCTTATCTGGAAGATATTTGGAAGCGGAAATGGATTACCAATAACGGACATTACCATCAGGAACTGGAGAAAGCATTGTGCGAATACCTGAAAGTTCCTTATTTGAGTCTGTTTACCAACGGTACGCTGCCCATTATGGTCGCTTTACAAGCATTACGCATTACCGGTGAGGTGATTACCACGCCTTACAGCTTTGTAGCTACAACACATTCTTTGTGGTGGAATGGAATTAAACCGGTCTTTGTAGATATTGACCCGAAAACAGGGAATATTGATCCTGATAAAATCGAAGCAGCCATCACACCCAAAACCACGGCTATCATGCCGGTGCATGTATATGGAAATCCGTGTGATACAGAGAAAATAAAGAACATTGCCGATACGTACGGATTGAAAGTTATCTACGATGCTGCTCATTCCTTTGGTGTTGAAGTGAGCGGTAAATCTATTCTAAACGAAGGTGACCTATCCACATTAAGTTTTCATGCCACTAAAACCTACAATACCATTGAAGGTGGTGCATTGATTTGTCATGATGCAGAAACGAAAAAACGGATCGATTATCTGAAAAACTTTGGGTTTGCCGGCGAAACAACGGTAGTAGCTCCCGGTATCAACGGGAAAATGGATGAAGTAAGAGCAGCCTACGGTTTGGTGTCGTTAAACTATGTGGACGATGCCATCGCTAAACGGAAAGAGGTTGCTCAGCAATACAGAGAAGCATTAAAGAATATTGCAGGAATTACCGTTTTTGAAGATTTCGAAAATGTAAAGCATAACTATTCCTATTTCCCAATCCTGGTAAATGAAGAGTTATACGGACTTACACGTGATGAATTGTACAAGAAGTTGAAAGCAAACAATATTTTCAGTCGTCGCTACTTTTACCCGTTAATCAGTAATTTCTCTACCTATCGCGGATTACCTTCAGCTAATAAAGATAATTTACCTGTTGCCAACAGGATAGCCGATACCGTGATTTGTTTACCAATTCATCACGAGATAAGTAAAGATGATTTAAATAGAATAATAGAAAAGATAGTAAGATGAAAAAACTCTTATTGTTGGGTGGACTTCGTTATTTAATTCCTGTTATTGAAGCAGCTCACAAACTAGGGATATATGTCATTACTTGTGATTATCTTCCTAATAATATTGCACATAAATACTCCGATGAATATCACAATGTTAGTATAACCGATAAAGATGCTGTTTTGGCTTTAGCTCAAAAATTGGAAATTGATGGAATTATGTCGTTTGCTGTTGATCCAGGCGTACTAACTACTGCTTATGTGGCTGAAAAGATGGGGTTACCCTCTTGTGGTCCATATCAGTCTGTTCAGATATTACAAAATAAAGCTCTATTCAGGAAATTTTTGGCTGATAATAACTTTAACGTACCACAAGCCTTTGGGACTGACAGCTACGAAGAGGCGGTGAGAGAAATAGAACGATTAAAAATGCCAGTGATCGTAAAACCTGTTGATGCTGCAGGAAGTAAAGGTGTGGTAAAAGTAGCAGATAAGATTGATTTAAAGAATGCCTTTGAATTTGCAAAATCATATTCATTAACAAAACAGGTAATCGTTGAAGAATTCATAGAAAAAAGTGGATTTTCCTCCGATTCTGATGGATTTTCAGTTAATGGCGAATTGATATGTGCTTCCTTCAATCGGCAGTATTTCGATGATGAAGCTTCAAATCCTTACACACCTTCTGCTTATAGTTGGCCATCTTCTTTTAATAACAAACAAGAAGAAGAATTAAAAAAAGAGCTACAGAGGCTTGTAAAGTTACTAGAACTGAAAACGTCCGTATATAATATTGAAGTCCGAATAAATGAACAAGGGAAACCTTTTATTATGGAATTTTCACCCAGAGGAGGAGGAAACAGACTTTCTGAAATGATTAGATATGGTACGGGCGTTGATTTTATTACGAATGCTGTTCGCGCTGCTATTGGCACGCCTACTGAAAATATTAATTCATTAGTGTTCGATAGTTATTGGGCAGAAATAATTTTACATTCTAATGTCGCAGGTAACTTTTCTTCAATCAGTATTGATGAAAAATACAGAAATAACATCATAGAAGAAGATGTTTGGGTAAAAAAGGGAGAACCGGTCAGAACTTTCCAAGGAGCAAATGATGCAATTGGTACGCTCGTTTTGAAATTTGACAATCAGGAAGAAATGGAATTTGCTTTGAGTAAAAGAGACGAATGGGTTAAAATAAATGTCGAATGAATTCTATTGGGGGATATTTTGAACTGGAACTGCCTCATGGAGAAGAATATCACAAGAATGCAATCAGACTTAATACAGGAAGAAATGCTTTTGAGTATATATTAAGAGCAAAAGCATACCAAAAAGTATATCTACCTTATTATACTTGTGATGTTATGCTCGAACCCATACAAAAATTAAACATACAATTTGAGTTTTATTCAATTGATGAATTCTTTCAGCCCATATTTGACTTTTCAATAATAAAAGACGATGAAGTTTTTGTATATAACAATTACCTTGGCATCTGCGACAATCAGGTAAAAGAAGTAGCAGCTAAATGCAAAAATCTAATTATAGATAATTCACAGGCATTTTATTCTATGCCTTTACCTGGTGTAAATACCTTTTATTCCCCACGCAAATTTTTTGGAATACCCGATGGAGCTTATCTTTACACCGAATAAATTACGAAAAAGCAAGTTAGATATTGAAACAAGGTAAAGATTAATATTTTGCTACAAAGTTCGCTTTTTACCGTAGGTTGAAATATCCGATAATCAAGATTTACAAGAAAACATGAGAATGAAACTTACATCATACGTAAAGAACACAAGAGCATCGTCACGAGCACGTAGATAATATTTTAACCCTTTCTTTACGTTTTGTAAAATACTGATTGTAAACAATTTAAAAAAATTAAACAGATGAAAAAAAATATAAAACAGAATTTAGTAATAATTGGGACTAGCACTACTGCAATACATGTTTATAATTTTGTAAATGAATATGGATTGTACAATATTACTGGTTTTGCCGTTGACAGAGAATATATAAAAGAAAGAACTTTTTTAGGTTTACCTATATTTGCCATAGATGAAATTGAGGAAAAAATTGACAAGAATAAAGATCTTCTATTTATTGCGATGCTTTGGAATAGATTGAATGCAGATAGAAGAAAAGTATATGAACAATTGAAAATCAAAGGTTTTAGCTTTGCAAATATTATTTCTCCTACTGCCAAGGTACGTGGAAAGCTAGAAGGTGATAATTGTTGGATACATGATTATGTAATAATTCAAAATGATGCTATTATCGGAACAAATGTTGCAATGATGGCTTTTACACTTATTGGTGCGCATTGTGAAATTGGTTCTCATTGCTTCTTTGGCGCTAAATCGACCGTTGGAGGAGGGTGTAAAATAGGTGAACAAACTTTTGTTGGAATTAATGCTACTATTTTTGATGATAGAATTGTTGGAAGAAAGTGTATAGTTGGTGCTTGTACTGCACTAAAAAGGGATTTGCCTGATTTCTCTTCTTGTAAAACTGATATAAATAGTATGCTAGTTAAAACTTATGACGAAAATATTGTTGAGGGAAAGTTGCTATTTAGTGAAAATAAACATTAGAAATATTTGATATGAAACAATCTATCTTAGGTCTTTATTATGAAGACTTTGTTGAAGGAGAAGAAATTGTACACGCGTTATCGAAAACAATTTTCGAGAGTGATAATAATTTGTTCAGTCTGTTGACAATGAATCATCACCCCGTGCATACAAACCTGGATTATGCACAAAAGAACCAGCATGGGAAAATTTTGGTTGTAGGTACATTGGTGTTTTCAATTGTTGTTGGCATGACAGTCCCCGATATCAGCGGGAAAGCCATTGCCAACTTAGGTTATGAAGAGGTGAAACATTTAGCTCCAGTCTTTATCAACGACACACTTTATGCTAAAACCAAAATACTCAGTAAGCGGGAATCAAAAAACAAAACAGACAGAGGAATTGTCTATGTAGAGACTATTGGCTACAATCAAAACGGTCAGGATGTAATTAGTTTCAGAAGAAACGTATTAATAAAAAAGAAAAATTATGATAAATAATTATTTAATGCGCAGTTTGATGTTTGTTCCTGCACACAATACAAAATTGATGGATAGTGCTCTACATAGAGATGCAGATGTGCTGCTGCTTGACATAGAAGATTCTGTGCAACCAGTTGAAAACAAACAAATAGCCCGGGATAATATTGAAAAGTATGTCAAAGAAGGGAAATTTAAAAATAAGATAGTTTTCCCCAGAGTGAATGACCGGGAAAGTGGACATTTGCTAAAGGATGTATATCAACTAACCCTGGATGGAATAGAGGGATTTATGTATCCTAAATCAAAAAAAGGAGAAGATATTTACTTTTTTGGGAAGTTGCTTGAAACAATCGAGTATGAGAAAAAAATACCCCGACATACATTTAAAATAATAGCTCTTATAGAAACCCCGGGAGCCGTCTTAAATATTCAGGAAATATGTACTGCTTGTCCCGAAAGATTGGTAGCTGTGGCATTCGGTTGTGAGGATTATATGACTGAGTTGGGAGGTAAACACGACCTTGAAAGTCAAAGTATATTCACTGCCAGATCGATCATTGCCATGGGAGCAAAAGCGAATAATGTCATACCAATCGATACTGTACATATACGTGTGCACGATATGGAAGATTTGGAGCGAAACCTGATTATCGGCAGAAATTTAGGTTTTGAAGGAATGCTGGTGTTAAACCCAAAAGAAATTCCATTGGTACATCAGTACTATTCACCTTCGGAAGAAGAAGTAGCCTGGGCGACAGAGATGCTTGAATTATCTGAAGAAGCTGTTTTACTGGGTAAAGGTGTTGCGGTTAAAGACGAAAAATTTATCGGTCCGCCAATGGTGAAAATGGCAAAAAAAATTCTGCATAAACACGATCTTATTGAAAAATTAAATCAGTAAAGTATGCTTTACCATATATGAATGAATCTAATAGAGAACCGTTAGCTAGTATTTGCTGTTTCACCCATAATCACGAGCCATACATTCGAGATGCCATTCAACAAAAGAGAACCTAAAATAGAGTTTATCTTTAATAATTTATTATAGCGTTCTTTTACACACCTTTGTGGTACGATAAAAAATATATCACAAAATGAAATACGACAAAGTTCGAAAACATCCGAATCAGTTGCTGTCTTTAACAGGTTTTACCCCCGAGGAATTTGAAGCCTTCGTTCCTACATTTGAATATCATTGGAATGAGTACTATAGTCGTTTCACATTAAAGGGGAAACCCCGTCAGAGAATTTCCTATAATCGAAAAAGCAGTCAATTGCCCCTGATAAGAGACAAACTTCTGTTCATCCTCTCTTACCTGAAAAATAACCCGTTGCAGGAGTATCACGATGCAACCTACGGCATGACACAGCCCCGGTGCAACGAATGGATCCATCGTTTATCGGATACCCTGCTCAAGTCGCTTAAAACCCTTGGGGAATTGCCGGAGAGAAACCATTTGCGGATTAAATATCTGACGGGACAATGTGAGGATATATTGCTCGACGGGACGAAAAGTCCGATTGAACGTCCGCAAGATTCGGACAGGCAAAAATCCTGTTACACAGTGGAGAAAAAACTCATAGCGTGAAGAATGATCTGCTTTGCACGCCGGACAGACGCATTCTGTGGCTGTCAAAGACTTGCGGGGGACATGTTCACGACAAGAAAATAATGGACGAACAACCATTGGTGTTGCCCAAAGGAATCACCTTGTGGCAGGATACGGGGTTTGTGGGGCATATGCCGGAAAACGTAACCGTAAAAATGCCTGCAAAAAAGCCAAAAGGCAAAGAGTTGACCCATGCCCAAAAACAGGAAAACGGAAAAATATCGAGTTTCCGTATTCCGGTGGAACACGCCATTGGCGGAATCAAAAAATGTCGTATTGTCAAAGAACGTTTCAGGTGTCGCAAGTTTGGTTTTGACGATTTAGTTATGCTCATTACTTGCGGCCTACATAATTTCAGAATCACAATGTCTCTCAATTTGAGACCTGTATAATTTTAATGAATATAATGTCTAATGAATATCCTACATATATTTCCTGATGATAAGTTTTTTGATTCCGTATCAGATACTTTTGACGAAATTGATATGATTCACAATACCTATCTTTTTTATATTTCTGATATTTCGTATAAATTTAAATATATAAAAAAAACATATAAACTGAAAATTGTTCACGACAGAAAGGAATATCTCAATTTTTTTTCGAATCCATCATTTGATGTTGTTTTTTTTCATTCATTGCCTGAATATAACTACAACTTAATCAATTATACAGATCCCGGTAAAATTATAATTTGGTGGAGTTGGGGGTTTGATATTTATGATAGCGAACATGGCTTAAAAGCTCTCATTCCTATAGATCTATATAAACCTCTTACTAAAAATTATATTAAACAGTTTCGAGATTCAATAAATATGAAGTTTATTCGTGATTTGATACTGAAACCTTTCTTTTTAAAGAAAAGGGGAAAAGCCATCAGTAGAATAGATTATTATTCGCCTGTTCTACCCATTGAATATGAGTTAATGAAAAAAAACAGTTTTTTTCATGCAAAATTGTTCCTGCCTGGAGGTCCTTCAAAAATATTAAAAAATATTCCCTTACATAATTTTACTTCGAATCAAAATATATTAATTGGAAATTCGGCAACTCCCTCAAACAACCATTTGGATATATTAAATATCATTAAGGATTTCTCATTGAAATCACGACAAGTAATATTACCTTTGAGTTATGGAGATCAAAATTATGCTGACTTTGTAAAACAATATTTACCTTCACATTTAAATAATGTCATTCTCCAAAATTTTCTCACAAAAGAAGAATATAACTCAATTACAGATAATTGTTCACATGCTATTTTCGGAAATATAAGACAACAATCTCTAGGTAATATTCATATGTGTTTACGTAATGGAACAAAAGTATATTTATTTAAAGATAGTCTTGTATATAAACAACTAACAAAAAACGGCTACAAAATTTTTACTATAGAAGATGATTTAACACAAGAATCAATCGATACTCCTTTACCTTATGAAGATGCGAAACATAATCATTTTTTATATACGAATAAAAATGGAGGAGCCGATTATATCGCAAACGAATTTAAAAAGATAAAGTCTCCGCATTAGTCTATCTAATATATTGAATCAAAACCCTATCTGAATCATAAATATGAATAAGTCTTCTGTCAATTATTCCATTATAATTCCTCACAAAAATATTCCTACACTATTGAGACGCTGTTTGGACTCAATACCAAAAAGAAATGATGTCCAAATAATCGTAGTAGATGATAATAGTGATCCGGGAATAGTGGATTTTTCAAAATTCCCTGGTCTGAATGAAACAAATATAGAAGTATATTTTACCAAAGAAGGAAAAGGTGCCGGCTATGCAAGAAATATCGGTTTATCAAAAGCAAAAGGGAAATGGTTGATTTTTGCTGATGCAGATGATTTCTTTAATGATTGTTTCCATGAAATAATGGATAAGTACCAAACGGTGGATGCTGATATCATTTTTTTCCTTTCGAATTCGGTTGAATGTGATACAATGCATCCTATTGAAAGCAGAGGAAAGATTTATAATGAATGGCTGATTGAATCTCTTAAAAAAGGAATAATACTGGAAGAAGTAAGATACTGCATCAATCCGCCATGGGCAAAAATATTTTCAAACTCGTTTATAAAGGCTAATCAAATACAATTTGATGAAGTATTTACAGCAAATGATGTCATGTTTTCCGTTAAAAGTAGTCATTTAGCTAACAAAATCCTGATAGACGCGAATTATCTATATTGCTCAACAGTTAGATCAGATTCACTTGATTCTCAAACTCAACTTGATCACATTCAATCGAGATTTGAAGTGGCACTTGAAAAATATAATTATTTGTTAGAAATTGGGAAAACCAAATATCGAATGGATGTATTTAACTTTATTATGCAAGTAAAAAAACAAAATAATCCAGATTGGATAAAACATTTTTTAATTCCCACCATTAAGACAATGAAATTTAAGGATATCTCCATCGATTTATTTTTAAAATTCAAAGATAAAACAAAATATCTTTTTATTGAGAGATGCATAACTGATTAGATTTGATATACTAAATTAATACAAATTCAAATAATGAACAATCCCAAATTATCGGTTATCATACCTATTTATGGAGTAGAAGAACGAATAGAAAAATGCGCCATATCTTTGTTTGAACAAACTTTGCAAGAGATTGAATATATATTTGTTAATGATTGCACTCCTGACAACAGTTTATTTATACTAAATAAAATCATAGAAAAATATCCTAAGAGAAAGGAAAACATAATCTTAATCAATCATCAACAAAATAAGGGACTAAGTGCTGCTAGATTAACCGGCCTAAACATAGCAACGGGTGAATACATAATTCATTGCGACAGCGACGATTGGGTTGAGCCCAATATGTATGAATTAATGCTAAGTAAAGCTAAAGAAGAAAATGCAGACATAGTATGTGCCGGTTTATTTTACGATGATGGCGAGAAAGTTAGTGTTGACACTTTTAGTAGCCATATTTCACCAATGAGTAAAATGGATTATTTATCTAAAATACCGCTAGGAGGTAAATACTCTTCACTATGCAATAAACTCATCAAAAGAGAACTATATTTTAGCAATAATGTTTTTCCAATTCAGGGTATTTCCATGTGGGAAGATATGGTTGTCACATACAGATTAGTTTATTATTCAAAAAAAATTTCAATTATTTCGACTCCACTTTACCATTACATTCATAACAATAATTCAATTTCATCTCCAAAATCATATAACGAAAATAATGTGAAGCAGCAAATTGAATGTGCACAATTCATTGAGAATTTCTTTAAAAATAAAGAAATTAATGAATATAAAAAATACAACTTACTAATACAATTTTTAAAATTTGCATCAAAGGCTCCGTATTTAACGAACAAAAACATTCGTGATTTAAAATCTTGGCAAAATATTTTCCCTGAAACTCACAAATACATAATGGAATATACCGAAATTTCTTTTTTAAGTAAACTAAATTATCTTTTAGCATGTACTCCCTTTATTAAAATTTCTGCTAAGATTTTTGATATTTACAATTCTATAAAACAAAATAATTTAATTATAAAAAAATACTTTGGAGTTCGCACAAAAAAAGTTGATAAATAGTTGTAATAATTTTGATTTTGATATAATTAAAGATACTTTTTATAAAGATAAAATGGGAAGAAATAATTACAGAAATAGCGCCGTATTACTTATAACAGGGTCTATTGATATTAATAAAAATATTCCTCATATAAAATTAACAGATACAACAGAACGTCTACAACAATATATTGATTCAATCGAATATGCTATTAAAAAATATCATTCCATTCAAAAAATTGTATTTGCAGAAAATACAAACTACTTATACAACTATACAAAGCTCAAAGAATTATCAAAAATATATGATAAAGAGCTAGAAATAATTTCTTTTCAAGGTAATCAAACAAAAACCTCTATCCATGGAAAGGGTTATGGTGAAATCGAAATTATAAATTATGCATTAAAACACAGCGAATTGATTAACACATCAGATATTTTTATCAAACTAACTGGGAGAATTAAAGTATCGAATTTTGATTTTGTCATTCTTTCTTCGTACGAGAATAATTCATTCTATTATGTTTCAAGAGCAAATCCACCATATATTGAAACTATCATCTACAAAATAGAAAAAAATCTTTTCATAAATCATTTTTCTGAAATTGGCACTGAAGTCTCTGATAAAGATGGATTTTATCTTGAACATGCATTTTTGAAAAAAATTGAATCATTAAAAGAACATTATAATTTTGGATCTTTTAGAGTTTATAGGTTTTTACGAGGAATTTCTGGTTCAACTGGAAATAAATATAATAGTTCTCTCAAATCAAAAATAGGCAATACTTTATATAGTATATTCAAACGGTTTGACATCAATAATAAATAAAATAATAAATGTACAATTTGTTTAAAAGAAATTCTAAAATAAATGATCAAAAAAAAATATTAATTTTCGACGACCAACTGAGCGGACATCATTTGGAATATCTTCATCATTTATATACAGGAGCTGTACAAGATAAAGCAAACAACTATATATTTGCACTTCCCGAAGGATTCGAAACAAAAAGTGAATTGAGATGGGACAAAGCCGACAATATAAGATTTCATCTTTTTAAAGATCAACCCTTTTCCACAAATAAAATCAAACGTTCTTTTGAACTCAGTAAATTTGTAAAAAAAATAGCGCAACAATATTGTGTAGATGAAGTTTTTTTTGTTTCGTTAATGAGCGTACTGCCTGCAATTTCTTTTGTTCTACCAAGATCGATAAAAATTTCGGGAATTATTTATCTGATATATCTATATCGATGGAAAGAATCAAATTTAAAACTCAAAATTGAAGATAGCATCAAATATCTCTTAATGAGTAATGGAAAACAATTTAAAACCGTTTTTTTATTGAATGATGAAATAGCTCCCATTTATTTGAATAAAAAATTCAAAACAAAGGTATTCCAATATTTACCGGATCCTTTTCTTTTATTACCAACCGAAAACCTGTATAATAACCTAAGGGAAAAACTTCATATTCCCAAAGAAAATAAAATTATTTTACATTTTGGCGCTCTGGCAAAAAGAAAAGGCTCATTGAATATTCTTGAGGCAATATCGCTTTGTAACGAAAAAGATTTAAAAAACCTGACATTTATTTTTGCAGGGAAAGTTGATGATGAAATCAAAGTGGATTTTTATCAAATCGTGAACGAAATTCGAGGAAATGTTCAAATAAATATTTTTGACGAGTTTTGCAGCTATGAGTTTCTTGCTTCACTATGTAGATTAAGTGATTTTTTATTGATCCCTTACTTAATGACCAGTCAAAGCAGTGGAGTAATCGGTTACGCAGCACAATTTAATAAACCTGTAGTTGTGCCGGGCAAGGGTTTGATCGGGAAGTTGGTCAAAAAATATAAGTTAGGGATCCTATTAACAGATTCTTCCCCTGCGGCAATAAAATCATTTATCTGCAATATAAATCAGTATGAGAGCATGAAAATTGATAATAACTATATTAAAGATAGGACCATAGTACGTTTTAACGACATTATATTTTCTCGATTCTATGTATGAATTCTTTTTACTCGATTTATGGCCTTATATTGGTATAGCATTGATTTTCATTCTATGTTATGTCTTTAACATAAAAGATAGGTCAAAAATTATTTATATTACTCTTTTATTATTCTGTATCTTTCGGTACGATGTTGGATGGGATTATTCGGCATACGTAGAAGAGATTAAACTTAACGTTATTAGTGAAAGATATGAACCATTAAGTAAATTATTTCTCACGCTTGCGGCAAATCTTCATTTCTATCCATTGGCCTTCATCCTTTTTGCATGGCCAACATTACTCTTGGTTTATAAATCGATCGAAAAATATTCAAATCATCCGACCCTATCATGGCTGGTGTATTTCTCTTTGCCATTATTCTTTTTTGCATCTTTATCAACTATCAGACAGTCTTTGGCGGCAGCAATAATTCTTTATTCTTACAAATATCTCAAGGAAGGGAAGAACTTACAATTTTTTATCTCCATATTAATTGCATCATTATTTCATTTATCGGGTATAGCAGGTATTTTCCTTTGGATAGTATATAAATTGAAATTAAGCAGAATAGTAAATATTATACTTTTTATTGTATCATTCATATTTCCGTTGTTTGTGAAAGATATAATCATGAGTTTTCTCTCAAATTACATTCCTGATTCAATAGTATCTACTCGACTTCAGTTTTATATCTATGCAGAAACTCAAGGCCATACGTTACTCCAATACCTATACTATGCTTTTGCAGGAATAAATTTATTATTTTATGATAGGCTAGTAAAAATCAACGAATCAAATAAACAATATATTTCTTTTGTAACATTTGGTGTTGTAATATTTAATTTGCTGTCTTTTGAACCAATTAGTGCAACACGAATTAGCGCGTTCTTTTTGATTTTTCTAATGTATATTATTCCCTATTATCCGAAAATATTCCCAATTAAATACCAGAAATTAATAGAACAAATAATATTTTTTCTGCTAATTTTTATTGTATTCTTTTATTTGTGGATATATATAAGTGCGTACAAAAATAACCAATTAGAAAAAATTTCGTTTATTCCTTACAAATTCTGGTTCAATCATCTATAATTGTCCAATAATGAAAATTGCATTAATTTTACCGAATATCATAGATAAAGCTCCGTTTGTAGACTACTATACAGATGTGTTCAAAGAAAATAAAAATATTGATTGGATTTATATAACCTGGCAAAGAGACAAAAAATCACAAGAAAATTATTTTGGTAAAAAAGTATATGAATTTAATTTTAAAAGTCCGGAAACAAATTCAAAAATAAAAAAAATATTTCATTATAAGTTTTTCGCTAGTTTTGTCAAAAAAGTATTAAAAGCTGAAAATGTGGATTATATTATAATATTTACAATTCAGGGGGGGGTATTTCTTCATGAATTTTTAAAGAAATACTTCGATAAGAAATACATCTTTGATATACGCGACTATTCTCCTCTTTATCCTTTTTTTAAGAAGAATGTGGAAGAATTGATTGAACACTCCGTCTTTTGTGTAATTTCTTCTCCAGGGTATAAACAATGGCTTCCAAGACAATATGAATATGTTTTGAGCCATAATATAAGAAAGAAACTTCTTCTTGAAGCAATGAGAACCATGGATCAATTAACTGTATTTAAACAAGGCAAACCAATAAAAATTCTAACAATAGGACAGATACGCGATTACTCTTCGAACTCGAAAATTATAAATTCATTAACGAACAAAAAAGAATTTGAGCTGTATTTCGTAGGAGAAGGAATTTGCACAAATCAGTTGAAAAAGTTTGCCGAAGTTGCAAATAATGTTTATTTCACTGGAAGGTATTTGAAAGCTGACGAAGGGGATATTGTAGAAAAATACGATTTGATAAACATATTATTGCCTATTAGTTATATCGATAATAACCTTATGACCAATCGTTTTTATTTATCATTAATTCATAGGAAACCAATGATTGTAAATAGAGAGAGTTTCCATGCCCAATATGTATCAAAATATAAAGTTGGTTTAATTATCGAAGAACATGATGATATTGGAGAAAAAATTTTAGAATATATAAACTCGTTTGACGAAACTATTTATCAAAAAAGTTGTCTTGAATTACTTTTTGATATAAAAAATGATATTGACGAATTTGAAACAAGGCTGAAAAACGCTCTAAATCAACCTAATAATGAATAACAAATTAATTATATAATTCACGATAAAAAAATAACAACTAAAAAATTAATTTTAATGATTATCCGTAATTCTTCCTAAAGAATTAACGGGGAAAGTTATAAACAAGTTTTAAAAATACTTGCACAATTCACTGATATTCACTATATTTGTATCACTAACGATATAAAAAACAAGCTATGAATATCCTTGATTTTGCTGTAAATTACCCCGATGAGGAAACTTGTCGGAAAAAATTCAAAGAACAAAGAGACCAAATGGGAGTCACGTGCCGTCATTGTAATTGTAAAGAACACTATTGGCTTGAGAACAAGCAGGCCTATGAATGCAAGCGTTGCCATGCACGCCAAACCTTGCGTTCGGGTACTGTCATGCAGCATTCGAACCTTCCTTACCGTTATTGGTTCGTTGCCATGCACCTGCTCACGGCCACGAAAGGGTCTTTCTCCACGGCAGAATTGCAGCGTCAATTAGGACACAAGCGTTATCAACCGATATGGGAGATGGTCAATAAATTGCGCGACGTGATGGGCAAACGAGACGATGAGTACATGCTCGAAGGAGCCATCGAGTTGGACGATGCTTTCTTTTCTACCGAGATATCCCTTGAAGACAGGGATAAACCATTGAAACGAGGCCGAGGCAGTCAGAAAAAGACCAAAGTATTGGTAATGGCCGAAAGCAAAACGGTTGAAAACCCCAAAGCAGGTAAGAAGCCCAAGAAGGTCAGGTACCTGAAAATGAAAGTGATCAGCGACCTGAAGTCCGAAACAATTACAAAGAATGTCAAAGACCACGTTGAAAACACAGCGGATTTAACGACCGATGATTCGACCTCTTACACGAAATTAAAAGAACATGTCCATTCGCATACGGCATCTGTCATTCCTAACGAGGAACTTCCCAACGTGCTGCCTTGGGTGCATACGGCAATCAGTAATGCCAAACGACAGCTCTTGGGTGTGTATTACAAAATAAAACCCGAATATTTACAATACTATCTCAACCAGTTCTGTTACAAATTCAATAGGCGTTACTTCGGGGAAAAACAGTTTGACAGGCTGCTCATAGCCGCCGTTACTTACACCCCCGATTTCAAATCAAGAATTTATAATAGGAACAGTTGCGGATAATCATAAAATTAATTTTTCATGTATCAATCTTTAATACTCCTTATTCTTTGTACCGTCTAAGCGGGGTTTTTAACAAAAATAATTCTCTCAATTTTTTACTTTTCTGGTTTTTTTCATTTGTAAACCAGCCCTTCGTGGAGCAAATGAGTAAGTCAAGCTATTTTTCCAAAAACCCGACAGGGATTTAGCTTGATGTCTCATTTGATACATGTTCCTTTGTTTACAAATAAAAAAATCATGCGCTTAACCGGAACACACTTTCCGGCGTTCGTCTTCCAATCCCCTGGTTGGTTTTCTCTTTGTTGTAATGATTCATAAACCATCTGAGGCCTTTCCAAAGAGTGGTACCGTTTTCTGCCGGAAACGGGTAAACGTAATCCTGTTTCAATGTTCTCCAAAACCGTTCAATATAGATGTTGTCCGTTGCCCTGCCACGGCCATCCATGCTGATGCCGATTCCAAGTTCATTGAGCCTGTTTACCCATCCCGGGCTGGTAAACTGACTCCCCTGATCTGAGTTGATGATCTCAGGCACACCATGCTCTTGCATTGCTGCCTCAAGTACTTCAATCACGTTTTCTCCATGCAGGCTGTTATGAAGGCCCCAGCCAACAATAAAACGACTGTACACGTCTATGATTGCCGTTAAATACATGAAGCCCTTGTCCATGGGTATGTACGTTATGTCAATCTCCCAGACCTGGTTGGGGTGGTCAATATTGAGATTACGCAGCAGATAGGGATAGATATACCCGGCCAGTCCCAACTTGCTCAAATTCCGCTTTGGATATTGAGCTGTTATCCGGGCCTTACGCATGAGTCGTCTCACCCGCTTGGGATTGACCAGAAAACCCGGTGCAAACAGGTAGTCTTGCATTTGCAGAACTCCGTAAGTGGGATGATCATGATGGTACTTATCCATTTTCTTCATAATCTCAAGATTCTCATCACTTTCACCTTTTGGCAAATAGTAAAGACCGGATTTGCTGATCACCAGTAGATCACATTGACTCTGGAGGCTTATACAATCATCTTTCGAAACAAGGATTCGACGTTCCATTATTCCAAGCCCAACTGTTTCGACTTTTTTTTTAGCCAGTCACGTTGCATCTCTAGTTCTCCAATTTTTGCATAGAGCTCTCTCCGCTCTTTTTCAAAGTCTGCTTCATTCTTGGGGCCATGCTTCAAGAACAACTCTTCTGAACGCTTCAAAAACTCATTTTTCCACGTAGATATTACAGTGGGGTGAATACCATAACGGGCACTTAATTCGTCGGCCCTTAAAAAGTATTCAATAATCTATATTACAGTAAAATAGTATATATTTTTCTTGGTTAATTTTGCAAGTTTTCGTAAATTTGAGATATAAATCTTGCAGAAAATCATGCTGGCAAAACAACAAGATCGCTCACAACACTCATTGTTCTTTTCACTGGAAAGCACATTGAATCATAAGCACCCGCTATTCATTCTGGCCAATAAAATTGATTGGGAGATGTTTGAAAGAGAATTCTCACCCTTGTATTGTCCCGATAACGGACGTCCGGCTAAACCTATTCGCCTGATGGTGGGATTATTGATCCTGAAACATGTTCGCGATCTCTCTGATGAAAGCGTGGTGGAACAATGGAGTGAAAACAATTATTACCAATACTTTTGCGGGGAACAGGAGTTTCAAGCTCGTGTACCTTGTGAAGCGTCCGAGTTGGTTCATTTTCGTCATCGCATCGGCAAAGAGGGTATGGAGCTGATCTTAAGGGAGAGCATCCGCATCAATGGTAAAGATTCGAACGATAAGGACGTTTATATCGACACCACTGTCCAGGAGAAGAACATCACCTTTCCCACGGATGATAAGCTGGCAAAGAAAATTATTAAAAGGTGCTGGAAGATGGCCGACAGGAACGGTTTGGAGTTGCGCCAGAGTTACAGGCGGATCCTAAAAGATCTTTCCTACGACCAACGCTTCCGCAATCACCCACGAAACAAGGGTAAGGCCAGGAAAGCGGATAAGAAAGTGCGTACCATAGCCGGACGGCTGGTACGCGACGTGGAAAGGAAACTGGGCACTAGGGTTGATGTTTACCGGGATGAATTGGAATTGTACAAGCGGGTACTGGCCCAGAAGAAGAAAGACAAGAACAAGATTTATTCCCTGCACGAGGTGGATGTGCAATGCATCAGCAAGGGAAAAGAGCATAAACTGTACGAGTTTGGAAATAAGGTATCCATCACACGAACCGGGACCGGTGTAATTGTAGGTGCACTGAGTTTTAGAAATGAATTTGACGGACACACGCTGGACAAGGCTATCGAGCAAGTGGAGAAGTTGACGGAAAGAAAACCCCGAAACGGTATCTGCGACAGGGGGTACCGGGGAAGAAGTAAAGTTAGGGATACACTCATCCACATTCCCAAATCCTTTTCAAAAGCTGTGAGTGCGTATCGAAAGAATAAAGAGAGAAAGTACTTCCGCAAGCGGGCAGGTATTGAGCCGGTAATCGGTCACCTGAAAGAAGATCATCGTCTCTCCCGCAATTACTACAAGGGAATTGTCGGAGATGAGATCAATGTGATGCTCGCAGCCGCCGGATTCAACTTCAAAAGGATGATGAACAAGTGGAAGTCATCTTTTTGGCTCTTCTTGGAAAAGATATTTTTGTTCCTGAACAGGCAACTTGACCCAATCAGGGTTGGTATAATTTTACAAACCAGAGTAAAATGGGCTTTTTAAGGCTCGACTAATTCAGATAGGGTCTCCCGTTCTTTAATGGCTGCTATTGCAACCTCTGCCTTAAAGGCGGCTGAATGTTTTCTTCTTGACTTGTTCATATCACAAATATAAGCTTTTTTTATTTGCTTAGATCGTGGTACAAATTATGGGGTATATTATAATCATATTATGAGGCTAAAGTAGTAATTCCACAAACGCTATCGAAAATAAAAACATTCAATAGACAAAAATGTTTAAAAACAAGATTTTATTATTACCGGCGGCACGGGTTCATTTGGGAATGCTGTGCTGCGGCGGTTTCTCGATACGGATATCAAAGGTATCCACATCTTCAGCCACTAAGAAAAAATCTGAAATAAACTTTTCTATTCGACAGACAAAAAGGGGAAATGAAAATATCCATTATTACAGCTACATACAATAGTGAAGCCACCATAAAAGATACGTTGGAGAGCGTAAATGCACAAACATATCCCGATATTGAACATATTATTGTGGACGGGGCAAGTAAGGACAACACATTGGATCTTGTGAAAAAATACGGGAAAAGAGTGTCTCTAATCATATCCGAACCCGACAAAGGAATTTACGATGCGATGAATAAAGGAATAAAAGCCGCAACCGGTGACGTAATCGGAATATTGAACTCGGATGATTTCTTTACTTCAGAGGATGTAATATCAGCGATTGTTTTTGCTTTTGAAAATAATGATATCGATGCTGTATATGGAGATGTGCACTACGTAAATCCAGAGAATCTGAATAAGTGTGTAAGGTATTATTCATCTGCGGTTTTCAAACCCTCTTTATTTAAATTTGGCCTTATGCCCGCCCATCCCTCTTTTTATGTCAAACGAAGCTGTTACGAAAAATATGGCGTTTATTCACTGGATTATCAAATTGCTTCCGATTTCGATCTGTTAGTCCGTTTTCTACACATTCATAAAATAAAATACAAATATTTAAAAAAAGATTTTGTTACGATGCGGAATGGTGGAGTAAGCACAAAAAATCTGAATAGCAAAATGATATTGAACCAAGAAGGTGCCAAAGCATGTAAAAAATATGGGATTCGGACAAATCCACTTCTGATATCACTAAAATATCTATATAAAATTTTCGAAATTAGATAATGAATATTCTTATCACCGGCATTAACGGCTTTGTGGGTTCCAACTTCACCGAAAAGTGGAAAGGACATCATATTCTCTACGGGTTGGATATAAACCTATCTCCAAAAGATGGAGTGAAGGCAATATACGGTTGGGAGCAGCTAACAGAAATTCCTAAAACGGATGCGATTGTACATCTGGCAGGGAAGGCGCACGATACGAAGAACATGAGTGAAGCGCAGGTTTATTTTGATATAAACACTGGCCTTACACAGAAGATTTTCGATTATTTTCTGGAGTCGAGTGCGAGGAAATTCATCTTTTTCAGTTCGGTGAAAGCGGCGGCAGACAGCGTACCGGGTGAGGTGCTGACGGAGGATGTGGTGCCTGCACCGGTGGGTCCCTATGGGGAGTCGAAGATCAGGGCAGAAGAATACATAAGAGCCAAGATGCAAGAGCCAAGAGCCAAGACTAAGGATATTTATATTCTGCGCCCGTGCATGATTCATGGACCGGGAAACAAGGGAAATCTGAATCTGCTGTATAACGTGGTAAGCAAAGGGATTCCCTGGCCATTGGGTGTCTATGAGAACAGGCGTTCGTTTTGTTCCATCGATAATATCTCATACGTGGTGGAGCAATTGATCGTGAAGGAGAGCATTGAGAGTGGTATCTACCACGTTGGGGATGATGAGCCGCTGTCAACGAACGAACTGATCAGGCTGATCAGCGAATCGGTCGGGAAAAAGTCGCACATCTGGAGACTGCCGAAGGGCTTGATGAATGCCGCTGCTTCGGTTGGCGGGGCTTTGCACCTGCCGCTGAACAAGGAGCGGCTGCGCAAGCTGACGGAGAACTACGTGGTAAGCAACGCCAGGATTAAACAGGCATTGGGCATCGAAAAGATGCCGGTGTCGACACAGGAAGGGATGCGAAAAACGCTGGAAAGTTTTAGATAAAAGATAGAATGAATGCAATAACAACATATTTGTTCGTCACGGTTTTGCTGCTTGCAGCAGAACTTTTTTATTTCCGGATTGCGGAGCGGTTCAACATCATCGACAAACCGAACGAGCGGAGCTCGCACAACTACATCACCATTCGGGGTGGCGGCATTATCTGGTGGGTGGCGGCGTTGCTGTTCCTGTTGTTTCATTTCTCCCCAACTTCGCTCTGGTTCTTTGCCGGCATCACGCTGATAGCGGGTGTGAGCTTCTGGGATGATGTGAAGGGACTGGGACAGAAGGTACGCCTGCTCTTCCACCTGCTGGCCATGAGCTGCGCTTTTTACCTGGCGGGCGTTTTCGGAGCGTACCCCTGGTGGGCTATCTTGATTGGCTACGTGGTGTTTATCGGCATCGTGAATGCGTATAACTTTATGGATGGGATCAACGGAATCACCGGGCTCTACAGCATTGCGGTACTGGCATCGCTGCAATATGTGAACCTGTGGTACGGCAACTTTGTGCATCCTGACCTGATCCGGTTCCCGATGATTGCATCGGTGGTGTTCCTTTTCTTCAACTTCCGGAAAAGAGCGAGGTGCTTCGCGGGGGATGTGGGGAGCGTGGCCATCGCCTTCTGGATTGTGACGCTCTTGCTGTTGCTGATCATCAAAACGGAGAACCTGATATGGCTGGGTTTCCTGATGGTGTACGGGGTGGATGTGGTGATGACCATCCTGCATCGCATCTACCTGAAACAAAATATCATGGAGGCACACCGGCTGCATTTCTACCAGATACTGGCCAATGAATGTGGAATTTCCCACTTATGGGTGTCGATCATTTATTTTATCGTGCAACTTGCCTGTTCTGCTGCTATTATAGCCTTTTATCCCTCTATAGGTTGGGGAATATTCGTCATTCTGTCGGTAGTATTGGTTGTGATATACAGCCTAAAATTCAAGTTGATGAAACAACAGAAATCATAAACAAAAAAAGCTAAAACGCATGATCATAAACGAAGCATTGCTGAATGAAGTAACCGACAGAGCAAAAGCAAGTCCGCGACTGAGAATGAACTATAATCTGCACGACGCGCCGGAGGCCAAAGCACAACGATTGCTTAATGCTCTCGAACCGGGAACGGAATTGCCCATTCACCGTCATCAGCATACGGCTGAAACGTACATCGTGCTTCGAGAAGCTATTCGTGTGTTGTTTTACAACGATCGGAAAGAATTGACGAATACGTTCGATCTCGATCCAAAAAAGAAAACCTACGGCATCCATATCCCGAAAGGTCAATGGCACACGCTCGAGGTGTTGGAAAGCGGCATTGTCAATTTCGAAGTGAAGGATGGCCCGTATGCTCCCCTGCAACCGGAAGATATCCTGATACCGGTGCCATAGTCGTACCAATCGATATTTGCCGAAAGGATATTCTCGATAATATGGCACTGACCTGGGAGGTGACTCAGTTAGAGTCGCCTGACAGAGACATGCTCTGCATGGATATGTATGCCTCCATTTTGAGTAAGCTGTTCTCGTTGCAGTTGGAAGCCCGCAATTGGACGAAATGACCAACAGATGGATTGAAAGCAGCATAGAAATAAATGTGTTCTGGATGCATGTTTCGACAGTTGAAAACACCCAATGGAAAAATTTTGCGGAACTGAAAGCCGTTTACCCGAAAACGGACTATATAGGCAATGACCGTTATGTATTCAACATCAAAGGTAACAAATACAGGATTGTAACCATGATTCGGCATTGTTAATAAAGTATAGCTAAATCATTATTCCATTTAAACATTAATTGTTATGTATCATAAGATCGTTTACACTTCTAAGCGAGGAAAGTGTATCAGGAGTTCGTTTACGTTCTAATCAAGGGAATGTATCATAGGTTCGTTTACACAACCCCATGGGGTTGGCCGACTGTTAGGACAGTCAAAATATCAGGAGTTCATTTACACGTTGTTTATTTTGGAAGAAACATCGGGAAAGGGAAAATATGATAAACGATCTTAGGATATTTATCAAGTATGGCATTCGCATGCTGGAGGATGCAGCTGAAGCGTTGGGGGCTGAACACAAAGGACAGAAATGCGGTACCTTCGGTGAGTTTGCCTGCCTCTCCTTTAATGGCAACAAGATGATCACTACATCGGGTGGGGGTGCACTGGTGTGCCGTACGGAGGAGGAGGCAGAACGGACCAAGTTTTTTGCCACGCAGGCTCGAGATAAGGCGCCTGTAAACGGTAAATAAGAATGCAGCATTTTCGGTAATTTCGCGTGCAGCGTTTTTGGTAACAACACTGCAACACTTTCGGTAACAATAATGCAGCATTTTTAGTAACAATAGTGCATCAGTTGCAAAGATAATTTATTCGTTAATATTCTCATTCTATATTTTAGTTTTTTGTTCACTTTCTCTTTTCTGTTCTTTTTTAAAAATAGTTTTCCTGTTAGTCATACGATAACTGTTTCCGGACAGCTGCAAGAGCTCACATTTATATAAAATCCTGTCCAGTAGAGCCGTTGCCAGCACCTCGTCGTCAAGCGAACGTGCCCATTCTGCAGGTGATTTGTTTGTTGTGATTATAAGAGAGGTAGATTCATATATGCTGTTTATAAAAACAAAGAGAAGGCTTCCGTCATCACGGCTGACAGGTATATTCATCAGATCATCTATAACTATAACATCTGCAGTGGTAATATTTTTATAATCCTTTTTTGCACTGGCAACTATATCTTTCAGTTTCAATGTGGTCAGTATTTCATCCATGCTCCTGAAGTAGGCTTTATATCCCTTATCAATGGCATCTGCACAAAGACCGGCAGCAATAAAGGTTTTACCTACACCGCAAGGTCCGGTGAGCATAAGATTATAGCTTTCATCAATCCAATGCAGCTCCCTGAGCTGATTTAGCTGAGTAGTACTCAGACCGTTGGATATACTTCTGTCATATAGATCCAGATTATGTGCCAACGGAAGTTTGGCTGCTTTTAAGCGTAAAAGTTTCTGCCTTTCTTCACGTCCCTTTATTTCCATCTCCAGTATATGGCTAAGAAAATCATCATAACTTGGTGATTCCTGTTGTGCTTTGAGCAGGATATCCTGAGCATTGAGAGTCAATCCCGATAGCCTTAACCTCTTTGCGTATCCTCGTATGGCGGTTGTTTTATCTGCTGTCATATCAATTGTTTTTAAAAAGGTTTTGATACACATCAATGTCTGATCTGTTTGGCTTGATATTAACCATTAACTTGGTTTGCGGTGTTCCAAGTGGTTTAATCTCCACCTCTTCATTGATTTCAATAATAGGAGTAACCTGAGAGAGTATCGATTTGAAGTCGGTAGCACTGAAAAGTCCTTTACTCAGGCATAGATCAAGTGCTTTATCGCAGTCCTGCCGTGTATATTTTGCAAGGCAGTTAAGCATAACGGTCAGTTGGTCGCGTATATAACGGGGATAACGCTCTCTTAGCCTAGCAATGAAGGCCTCAGAACCGGATTTATCCGTGAACTGGCCCTGTACCTGATCGCTGAGTTTTTGGATGCTTGCCGATTTGTCACGCCGGTGATTATTATTGACAATGTTTTCACCACGACCTGCTGCAATCAGGTGCTTTGCCAAATGCTCTCCATTCATGGTTTTAATAATCAGAGAGCCATCTTTTTCATTCACAAGCACTCTGGTCTCTTCACCACGGTATGTGCCAAAGGGAAGCGAGTAAAGGTTTCCTTTATAACGGAGCTTGTTTGTGCTTAACACCTTATAACCTTGTTCAATAGCTGAAGAGGTTACGGGCATATAGGGTCGCAGATCTTTGCACTCTGAGCACCATACTTTGTAGGGAACCTTGCAGGTGGTATTATGAACCATTGCATTGCCGGTTCTGTTCAACCAGCTTTCTGCATCTTTATTAAGATTGTCAATGTTACTGTAAGACCTGTTTAGTAAAAAGTTCTGTTTGACATACTTGATAACGTTTTCTATTTTGCCTTTGCTTTCAGGATCTGCCCTCCGACAAAAGACAGGCTTAAACGGACGGCTCTTTACATAGCTGTCAAACACATCCGTCATGCGGTAATCTCCTATATTTTCATCATAAAGGAATACAGAGTCCTGATCATAAACGATAAACCCGGGTATCCCGTGAAAGAAACGAAAGGCAAGTTCATGAGCGTAAACTGCATTTTCACTGGTAAATGGTTTGTCCTGGAACCATATAAACTTGTAGCGGCTATATTCAAGTATCATGGCAAAGAAGTATACTTTTATTCTTGAGCCATCGCCTTTGCGCAGTTTGTATTCACCGAAGTCGACCTGTGCATATTTTCCCGGTGGAGTGTCGGGAAGAGGTCCATACTCGCGTTCATTTGCAGGTTTAAGTTTTGGAAGGTTATATTCTTGGCGGATCTTCATCACGTAATTGTAAACTGTTTTTGCAGATACGTCAGGTAATGAAGGATAGCGCTCTTTTAACCAGTCATGCATCTGTGCAGCAGGTGTATCTTGAAACAATTTAAGACGATCGACAATAAAATTTTTGTAAGGGTCAAGAGCACACTTGCGGTTGCTTATACTTTCGGAATACTTTTGAAACTCGCCTGAGTCCATGTCAAGATACTTTTGTACTGTTCTAAAGTTTATACCAAGATTATCGGCGATCCATCGCATTGATTTGTTTTGCTCGTGATAGAGCTTGTGAATGGTGTCGTGCATAATGTAACGGTTTAATAATTTTTTTTCCTTCTCTGTCATAATATCTTTGCATTTAAAATTATGACTCAAAGGTGGAATTAATTTAATAAAAAACGATGTATTGTTGTTACCGTTTTTGCTGCACCATTGTTACCATTTTTGTCGTACTATTGTTACCATTATTGCTGCACTGTGATTACCGATTTTGCTGTATTTCTAATTTCTTGTTACAGCGCCACATTACCAGCATTCGCACATTGGCTACAATTATCGGATGAGCAACATTTGCGCGGGCATCGGACGCGGACAGATGTATGTGCTGGAAGAGCACATTGCCCGAAGGAGAGCAATTAATCAGCTGTACCGAACGCTCCTGCACGATCTGCCCGGAATTACCTTTCATACCAATCCTAACAGCGATTTCAATTCGAATTACTGGCTGACGTGCATCGTCATCGATCCACAAGAAGCCGGGTTCACTCGGGAAGAGTTGCGTTTGAAAATGGAAGAAGAAAATATCGAAACGCGTCCGTTGTGGAAGCCCATGCACCTGCAGCCGGTGTTTGCCGATTGTCCTTATTACGGTGACAATACTGAAGGGAGGTTGTTCGACGACGGGCTCTGCCTGCCTTCGGGACCTACCCTCACCGACAAGGATATCGAACGCGTTGCCGACGTCATCAGGAATATGTATTAATGACTATTCTCTATTTTCTAATCCCGAAATTCATCCTCCGTTTGGTGTATGATATTAATTTTTGTTTTATATTTGTAAAAGATTAGAGAAGCGCAAATGAGAAAGTTAATTAAAGAGTACCTGTCGAACAGGGTATTGTCGCGTTTTTCGATACTGATTCTCGACGTAATCATGATTGTTTTCTCGTGCCTGCTGACGTATTTCTTGCGTTACGGCTTCGACGGATTCAGTACGAATGGGCGCATGGAGGGGTTTTGGATTACCCTGGTGCTGGTGGTATTCAACATGATCTTCTTTATGGTATTTCGCACCTTCAGCGGAATTTTACGTTTCTCGGCTTTTACCGACTTGCTGAAGATCGTTTATTCGCTTACGTTGGGTTACGGTCTGTCGTATATTCTGCTGAAAACGTTCTCGTTTCGTCATCCTTCATTCGGCATTTCGGAAACGCTGTTTTTCTCTACTTATGTGCTCAACCTGATGTTGATGGTGTTTTCGCGGATTTGCATCAAGGAGTTTTACGAATACGTGACACATCAGTCTAAAGCATTACAGAATGTGTTTGTTTACGGCACGAAAGAGGGGGGCATAAGCATCGCGCGCTCGCTGAATGGCAATCCCGAATTTAATTACCGCGTTGCGGGGTTTATTTCTGACGAAGTGCCGATGATAGGGAAAACGCTGATGGGGGTGAATGTGTATGCCAACGACGACAGGCTGTTTGACGTGATGGAGAAAAAGGGGGTGGATACGGTGATTGTGTCGCCTCAAAAAATTGAGGAGGTGATGAACTCGCCGCTGCTCGACCGGTTTTTCGAAAGGAACATTGCGTTGCTGACCACGCCGCCGCTGAGCGATTTGACGGGGGGACTGACGAGGAAGTCGCAGTTGCGGGAGATCGAGATAGAGGATTTGCTGCCGCGCGAACCGATACGGATAAACATGCAGCACATTGCTTCGCACATTGAGGGGAAGCGGGTGATGGTGACGGGTGCGGCGGGATCCATCGGCAGCGAGATTGTGCGACAGGTGGCGGTTTTTAATCCGTACACGATTGTTTTGGTGGATCAGGCCGAGACGCCGTTGAACGATATGCGGCTGGAGATGAAGGAGAAATGGTGTGAGGTGGATACGCAGATTTTTGTGGCGGATGTGGCGAATGGTTCGCGGATGAAACGGATTTTTGAGGAGACACGCCCACAGTATATTTTTCATGCAGCGGCTTACAAACATGTGCCGATGATGGAGGAGAACGTGTCGGAATCGATTCAGACGAACGTGTTGGGGACGAAGATCGTGGCTGACCTGGCTGTGGAATACGGTGTGGAAAAGTTTGTGATGATTTCGACAGACAAGGCGGTGAACCCGTCGAACGTGATGGGGTGCTCGAAGCGGATTTGCGAGATTTATATTCAGTCGCTGGCCAAGTACCTGCAGCGGCAGGGAGGACACTCGGTGCAATTCATTACCACGCGCTTCGGCAATGTGCTGGGGTCGAACGGTTCGGTGATTCCGCTGTTTAAAGAGCAAATACGCAACGGGGGGCCGGTGACGGTGACGCATCCGGAAATCATCCGTTATTTCATGACGATTTCCGAGGCGTGCCAGCTGGTGCTGGAAGCGGGCTCGATGGGCAAAGGCGGCGAGATTTACGTGTTTGACATGGGCAAGCCGGTGAAAATTGTGGATCTGGCCAAGAAGATGATCGGGCTTTCGGGGCACAAAGAGGTACAAATACGGTTCACGGGGCTGCGGCCGGGTGAGAAGCTGTATGAGGAGTTGCTGAACGTGGAGGAGTATACCAAACCGACGCACCACGAAAAAATTATGATTGCCGAAGTGCGGGAGTACGAATATGAAGTGGTGAAGAAGGAGATTGAGGAGCTGATTCAACTGTCGTATGAATATGACGACATGAAGACGGTGCGCAAGATGAAGGAGATTGTTCCGGAGTTTCACAGCCTGAATTCGCCTTACGCTTCGCTTGACAACGTGCCTTTTACCGCTACCTCTGACGCAGCTGCTACTTATCCTTCAAACGCTTCCCCGAAAACAACTTGGGGAGATGCCGCAACATACGCTACACCTGTTGCCGGTACCAACGAAGCTGCACACGACGCATCCCACTACTAAAACCCTTAAATCTCAACCCGTTCTCATCTCACTTCTTCCTAATCATCCCCAACCACCTACATACAAGCGGCAAATTAAAAGGTAAAAAATTATTTTTCCTACACGAAAATATCTACCTTTGTAGAAAATAATGCTTTGCTTAACAATCGAATTATTACTATTGATTTGTAAATAATGAGTGAACTTCAGAATAAATCGGAAATTAATTACGAATCGGCTCGATATTTGCACGACCGAGGGAGTTATCCATCAGTTGCTCATTGTGCTTATTATAGTTGTTATCAGTTATTACTTCATATTTGGTTTTATTCGTTAATGAAATCAGAAACTGATTTGAATTTTATCATAAATAAGCATAAAGAAAACAAAGCAAACATAGAAGGCAGTCACGAAACGCTGATTAACGAAATTCAAAGGTATATCAAAGAAAACAATCAGGACGATTTTCGCGTTATAAATGGAACAATAGGTCAATTAAGGAAATTGAGAATTTCTGCCGATTATAAAGATAAGAGTTTCTTACATAACGATAGTTTAAAAGCTATTGAGTTATCAAAAAAAATCAGACCTATATTAAAAAAATATTAATATGACATCAAGCGAATTCATTATATCAAAATTAAAATCGTTTATAACCGAATTTCCCGGAACTCGTGTTCGTTATGAACATGACGAAAAATCGAATACCCACTTTATTGAAGTTGTCCCTAACGAAGTCTATCATTTCGACAATAAGTACATTCAATGGGAAAGTAAGTTTTTTGACGAGTTCACTGAACAATTTCCTTCGGAAATCATCTGTTTTATATCGGATGATGCATTAGTTGGCATCGATAAAGTCGATTTTGAGATTAGAGGATCAAAATATTTTCCCACATATTCAACAAATGATCAAATTATAAAAATTTCTTTTGAAAAAAATACACAATATATTTTCAATTCTTTTCGAAAAAATGTAAGCATAAAATTTACCGATAATAATAATAACTTAACTTTCTTCCCTGATAATTTAGCATTAACCGTATAATTAAATGGAAAAAAAAGAAATTAATGAATTAAGTTCGGCTTTTCAAATTAACAATATATTATTAATTGAAAGTCGTTTTAAAAGAATACCCAATGTTACTTTTAACAATCCCGAAATAAAAAGAGAAATCACTATTGATATTGAAGTCAATGTCATCGAAAATAAAGTATCGGTGTCCGAATCTTTGTCCTTTAAACAAACATTCAAAGATGAAGAAGAGGTTTCTGCATTTATTAAAATGTTTGGAGATTTTGAAAAAAAAGATGATTCGCCACTAGACACAGAAGAATTCGGAAAAATAAATGGTTCTGCCATAATTTATCCTTATATAAGAGAGCATTTCTCGCAACTAACAGCAAAGGCCGGACTCGGACTCATTTTCTTGCCCCCGGTAAATTTCGTTAAAATGAAATCCGAATCACAAACCAAAATCTAATCACCATTCCCCTCACCATCATCTTGCAATCATTAAGCGTCCCACATTGTCACCCCGACCTTAAGCAACTACCGCCACCTTCATCATCTAATCTCCATCTGCCCACTACTAACTACAAGCTATCATTCTCATTCAGAAGTTGCGACTTATCAATGAAAAAGACGCCGAAAACTAAACATTTCTGTTTATATTTCATATCTTTGCCTAAAGAGTGAAAATATGAATAATCGCATTGAACTCATAAAAAAGAGATTCGCTGTTATCGATGACGAATAAAAATTTTCCTACAACGAAGCGGTATGCGTTTAAACGAATTTGAAATAGAAACCATCAAGGAACTTGCGGAGAAGCATTTCGGCGAGGGTACAACTGTTTATCTTTTCGGTTCGAGAACGGACGAAAATAAAAAAGGAGGAGACATCGACCTGTTCATAAGTAATGAAGATGAAAAGAGATTGAATATCGAGGCAAAAGTGCAATTTCTGGCAGAACTAAAGACAAAAATCGGTGACCGGAAAATAGATGTGGTTTTCGACAATGACTTTACACGGCAAAAAGAAAATTTTTATAGATCGATCATTCGAGATCGAGTAAAATTGTGATGAACTTTCAATTCGCACAAATATGCAAAAACTATCGGAGAAACGGGACAAACTGACAGAAGCGGTTCAGCTGTGCACGATTCACAGCGAACGTATGAGTTTTGCCCGGGAAAAAATAAAAATGCATTTTCCTCTCGATAAGGAAAAATACGAACATTTACAACCCGAAGAATTGAGTTATTTCAATCAGTTGATCTTTCGGTTTTCAAAACTTCAGGATAGTATGGGAGGGAAGCTGTTTCCCGCTATTCTCGAGAATCTGGGTGAAGATGTGCGGGAATTACCTTTTATCGACAGACTTGCAAAACTCGAAGAATTGAATGTGATACCGAATGCCGACGAATGGATGGTGCTTCGCGAAACGAGGAATATCGTTACCCACGAATATCCTTTTGTAACCGATGAGGTGATAGAAGGACTGAATCTTTTGGGGAAGCATTGTATGTTGATCCTCGATATTTGGCTTGATGTGAGGAATTTCATCGAAACCCGTTTCGGATGTTAATCGGCGAGAAAAGATCAGAAAATTAGTTCACGCAGAGGGGCGCAGATGTTGAACGCAGATAGGCGCAGAGGATTAGCGTTATTAGTGGAAAAGATCAGCGTAAATCTGCGAGAGAAAAATTCAGAAAAAACAGTTCACGCAGATAGGCGCAGATTGAAAACGCAGATGGACGCAGAAAATAAAAGTTAATCGGCGAGAAAAATATTCCGCATCATGACAGAAAACGAAATATCCTATAAAATTCGGGGAGCCATTTACAGGGTTTATAATAATGCCGGACCGGGATTGTTGGAATCAGCTTACGAATCGGCTCTGGCTTATGAACTTGCGAAAGAGAATCTTACCATCAGGACACAGGTCGGGCTGCCTTTTGTTTACGAAGGAATTGTAATGGATAATGGGTATCGGGTGGATATTCTGGTTGAAGATAAAGTGATTATTGAAATAAAGTCGGTGGAACAGTTGGCGGAAGTTCATTACAAGCAATTGTTGACTTACTTGAAATTATCCGGGAAAAAATTAGGGATATTGGTAAATTTCAATACAGATAACATCGAGGCTTCCATCAAAAGAATGGTGAATCGTTTAGAGAGATGAGGTAGGTTTGCTCGGAATCGGAGAGAAAAAAATACATCTCACGCAGAGGGGCGCAGAAAAAAAATCTGCGTAAATCGGCGAGAAAGAAATCAGCGTTGATCTGCGAGAGAAAAAAGATCAGAAAATTATTTCACGCAGATATTCGCAGATTGAAATACGCAGATGGACGCAGAAAGTCAGCGGAAATCAGCGAGAAAAATTAAAGGAGTAATCGCGCGATAAAATAAAGTCATAACAAATCGGTTTTTGCCGGGCCTTTAAGAGAAATTTATAATGCTTATCTTTGCATAAAGCTATATGCCAATCCGATAGAGAAGAACGAAAAATTCTTCATTACGAACATGGACAACAATGAAGGACAGAAGCGAAATAGTAAAACAAATTAAAGAAACGCTGCAGAGGGTAGCTCCCACAGCGCAGAGTTTTGTGTACGGAAGTCAGGCACGAGGAGATTTCAGGCCGGACAGCGATATCGACTTGCTGATTATTGTCGATGAAGATCGGCTATCGATAAAAGAAGAGCAGGAAATTACCATACCGCTTTATGAGATAGAAATGGAAACAGGTGTTCCTATCAGCGCAATGATTGTTTTGAAAAAGAACTGGGAAAAAAGACCGTTTAAAACACCTTTCCAAATCAACATTATGAATGAAGGCATCGTTTTATGAAAGAAAAAATGGATAAAAACAGCATTGATGCGTTAATCGGTTATAGGTGTCAACGATCGGACGAAGCTATTCAAGAAGCAGAATTGCTATGTCGGGAAGGTTTTTACAATGCCGCCGTAAACCGACTATATTATGCTTGTTATTATGTTATCTCAGCGCTCTTTCTCAAAGATGACATTGAAGCGCATACTCATAGTGGCATGAAAACTCAGTTCGGTATGCATTACGTTAAAACCGAAAAGATTTCTATTAATCAGGCATCCATCTATTATACTCTTTTTGAAAAAAGGCACAGTGGTGATTACGATGATTTTATTTATTTCGATCATGAAATGACGCAAGAATTAATCGCATTAACGAAAGAATTTACTTCAACGATTAAAGAAATGGTTACTAAATCACGAGAATAAATATCAGCAAGAAAGAAAAAAATACATCTCACGCAGATGGACGCAGATTGAAAACACAGATATTCGCAGATAAAAACACAGAGGGGCACAGAGAATTAGCGTTATTAGCGAGAAAAGATCAGCGTGAATCTGCGAGAAAGAAATAGATGGGTTCACGCAGATGTTCGCAGATTGAAAAACGCAGATGGACGCATTCGTAATTCTCATTTTTCCAATTCTTCATTTCTGACATCATAACACCTCCCCGCCTTCGGCGGTACTCCTTTTACCTTAAGAGAAGAGTTGTTGTGGGGAATATTTGGGTGTCGGGGAGGGAAATTCAGAAAAAGTATTTCACGCAGATGATCGCATAAAATTAATGTTATCAGCGAGAAAAAGATAGGTTCACGCAGATAGGCGCAGATGGAAAAGCGCAAAGATGTTAAGAAAAACATCGCCTAACCGGCTCTAATATTTAGTTGCATCGTAATTGGTTGGACATATACAGGATACTGCACTAATGGAGGAACAACAATTGACGGTTGAAGTTCGGTAGAAAAAACGTCGCAAAATAAACATCTCTGTTTATATTTCATATCTTTGCCAAAAAGACAATAGTATGTACAATCGCATTGAACTCATAAAAGGAATTCATCCCGGAAAACTTATTGAAAGGGACTTAAAGAAAAGAGGAATAACAAAGCGAACTCTGGCTGTGAAGACGGGTGTTAAGTACCAGACAATAGACGAAGTTATCGCCGGGAAATGCAATTTGACTAATGACCAGGCAATGAAAATTGAAAGTTTCATGGGTTACGACAAAGGCTTTCTGTCGCAACTACAAACTTATCACGATATTAAACAAAATCAAAACCAAACGAATTCAAGAATGCCTCCCCAAACGGCTCCTCATATCCGAAGAATAGTTTTTTGGGATACGGATATGGATAAAATTGATTGGAAAAGAAATAAAATAGCTGTTATCAGTAGAGTGTTGGAGAGAGGGAATAAAAAAGAAATAGACGAGATCACCCGATATTATCAACTAAAGGAAAGCGATTTGATGAAGTTTAAACCAAGATTTCTTCGATCGACCGAGATAGCGACAAAAGATGACCAATAGAAATTTTCCAATATTGCATTATGAAACGGTTACGCCATTATTGAAAAAGATTCTTCACGAAATAATGGAAAATCCGATTTTCGATCCCTTTTATTTGGTTGGGGGAACATCGCTGAGTTTACGTTTAGGGCATAGAAAATCTATTGATATCGATTTGTTTACCAATGCTCCCTATGGGAGTTTGAACTTTAAAGATTTCGAGAAATATTTCTACGATAAATACAATTATTATGATTGTTTGGATAAAACGGAACTTGTAGGTTTAGGACGGTCATATTATATAGGAGAATCGGAAGATGACAGCGTGAAAGTAGATTTGTTTTATCACGATGAAATAATCGACCCTTGCGAGGTAATAGAGGGTATTCGTATGGCAAGTTTTCCCGATATAATTGCTATGAAAGTAGATGTTATTTCACGCGGAGGCCGCAAAAAAGATTTCTGGGATTTGCACGAACTGTTAGATCATTATTCCTTACCTGAAATGCTTGAATTTCATAGGCAAAGACATGAATATACCCATGATAGGGTACAAATTCTCGATTCATTTAGAAATTTCGCTTTTGCCGATGACGATATGGATCCGATTTGCTTAAAAAATAAAATATGGGAATTGATCAAATTGGATTTTGATGAGTTGGTAGAAAAGGTACAATAAATCACCTGTCTTGAATAAAGCTCTAATAATCAATCGATAATGGTTAGTGGATAATTTGCAGATTGAAGGATTTACCGATTTGTAAATTCTTTATAAGTATTGCGAGAGAAAGAAAAAATACATCTCACGCAGGGGAGCGCAGAGGATTAGCGTTATTAGTGGAAAAGATCAGCGTAAATCTGCGAGAAAAAAAGATCAGAAAAATAGTTCACGCAGATAGGCGCAGATTGAAAGCGCAGATGAGCGCATTCGTAATTCTCATTTTTCCAATTCTTCATTTCCGACATCATAACACCTCCCAGCCTTCGGCGGTACTCCTCTTATCTTAAGAGGGGAGCAATTATGGGTTACACCATCTAAACCGTCCCCTTAAGATAAGGGGACAAGCGCTGCCGCCAGGCAGTGCAGGGGTTATGATATTTCTGACTTCTAACTTCTTCACTTCTCCTATATTATCCATTATTATTTGTCAATTGTCAATTCATTCATAACACCTCCCCGCCTTCGGCGGTACTCCTCTTACCTTAAGAGGAGAGTAAATTATGGGATCCTCACGTAAACCGTCCCCTTAAGATAAGGGGACAAGTACTGCCGCCAAGCAGCACAGGGGTTATGATATTTCTAACTTCTTCACTTCTCCTATATTATCCATTATTATTTGTCAATTGTCAATTCATTCATAACACCTCCCCGCCTTCGGCGGTACTCCTCTTACCTTACGTGAAATATTTTCAGCCATTCATCTCCGTAGCCTCGAACCCCACCCTCTTCACGGTTTTGACGATATCTTCGGGCATGAGCGATTCGGTTTCGACAGTGAGAATCTTGTCGGGACTATCGAGATCGACGTTCCATGAGGCAATACCCTCCTTTTGATTGAGAGAGGGAGTAACTTTTGCCAGACAATTTGAACAATTGATATTTGTTTTAAATCTTAGGGTTTTCATTTTGCTATATTTTTTTAAAAAATTCTGTTTCGTTTTGACCGAACGACACGATATCGTCTCGGGAATAACTTCTGTTTGTAAAATCAGATGCGTTTCGATTTTAGTCGAAGGCTGTTGGACACAACACTCACCGAGCTGAGAGCCATAGCAGCTCCGGCAATCATCGGATTGAGTAAAAATCCGTTTACGGGATAGAGCAAGCCGGCAGCAATCGGAATGCCGATAACATTGTAAATAAACGCCCAGAAGAGGTTTTGACGAATGGTCTTGACCGTTTCGGCCGACAAACGGATTGCTTTCGGAATTTTGGTAAGATCGTTTGAAATAATGGTCATTTTGGCCACATCCATAGCGATATCGCTACCCTTGCCCATCGCAATGCTCACATCTGCCTGCGCCAGCGCCGCGCTATCGTTGATGCCGTCACCCACCATCGCTACCTTTTTACCCTGCAGCTGAAGCTCTTTTACCAATTGCAATTTTTGCTCGGGGAGTAGATTCCCTTTCACGTTTGCGATGCCCAGTTGTTTGCCGAGTTCGGCGGCTACTCGTTCGTTATCGCCCGTAAAGATAGCCACTTCAATGCCCATCTTATGCAATTGAGCTACGGCTTCTATCGAGGTCGGTTTCACCTTATCGGTAATGGAAATCACGCAAAGCGCTTTTTCGGACGAAGCAAAAACAGAAACGGTATGGGCAGAAGCAAGTTCCTCATCGATTCTCGATTGCAAATCGGGAGGTATGTGGACGTGTTGCGACTGAATATACGCAACACTCCCAACAAAATATCGCTCTACGCCGCCGTAAACACCTTCGATCCCTTTCCCACTTTGATGTTCAACCGAGACATCGTTGAGCAGGGAGGCATCCTCTTTGATGGCGGCAACCACAGCTTCAGCCAATGGATGTTCGGAACGTGATTCGATACTGTACAAAATATCGCGATGAATGCTCGTAGCGTCGGAAGTCCATATCATATCGGCAACACGCGGCTTTCCCTCGGTAATGGTTCCCGTCTTGTCGAGTGCCACAACATCCACATCTTTCGCTTGCTCGAGACTTTCGGCATCTTTAATCAAAATACCTTCGTCGGCAGCTTTGCCGATGGCCACCATGATGGCAGTAGGCGTAGCTAACCCCAATGCACAGGGACAGGCAATCACCAGCACGGTTACCAGCGAAAGCAGTCCGTAAACGAAGCCGTTGTTGCCTCCGAAAATCAACCACGCAACAAAACTGATAACGGCAATACCCATGACCACCGGCACAAAAACCGCGGCAATTCGATCCACCAAGGCTTGAACGGGAGCTTTGCTTCCCTGTGCCTGATCCACCGTTTGAATGATGTGGGCGAGCAAGGTATCTTTACCTACCTTTTGTGCACGAAACGAAAAACTCCCTTTCTGATTGATCGTTCCGGCAAACACCACGGCACCGGGAAGTTTTTCGACCGGCACAGGTTCACCACTGATCATACTTTCGTCCACAAACGAATTTCCTTCGACGACAACACCATCGACGGCGATTTTTTCTCCGGGCTTCACCAACACAATATCATCTATCATCACATCCGCAATGCCTGTCTCTACCGGTTTGCCGTCGCGCATGACGGTAACCGTCGAAGGTTGCAAACCCATCAGTTTGCGAATGGCATCCGAGGTATTTCCCTTAGCTCGATCTTCCAGCAATTTTCCTAAAAGAATAAACGCGACGATAACCCCCGAAGCTTCGAAATAGACATGCGCTTCGAGACCCTGTTTTTCCCAAAACTGAGGGAACAGCGTATTGAACACGCTGAAAAGATAGGAAATGCCCGTACTGAGGGCCACGAGTGTGTCCATGTTGGCCGAACGATGTTTTGCCTGCCTCCACGCACCTATGAAAAAGCGACGACCGAAAACGAACAAAATGGGAGTAGCCAATATCCACATAATATAATTTGCATAGGGAATATGCATGAAAAACATGCCGATCAGCACCAGCGGAATCGAAAGGCTGATTGCCCAGACTGTTTGCCTGCGAAGTTTGCGATAGTTTTCGGCATGAAGATGCTCTACATTTTCGAAGGATGATTCGGCTTCATCGATCAACAAATCGTAACCGATATCCTGAAGAGCGGTTTTCATCGCTCGCGGAGTCACTATATCAGGCAGATATTCGATATTGCCCTTTCCATTTCCGTAGTTTACGGAAGCATCCAAAACACCGGGAACATACGACAAAATGTTTTGTGTGCTCGATGCGCAAGAAGCGCACGTCATGTTGAGCACCGGATAAGTTGCATGTCGGGAAAGCACTTCACCTCCCGCCCGGCGAATCCGCGATACGAGCCCTTGAACGATTTCGGCAGCATCATCGACATACTTTTCGGAAACGGAAAACGAGAGTTTCGAATTTTTTTCGTCTATGTGTAAAGATTCGATTCCGTTCACTTCCTGAAGATTATTTCGAGAGAAATCGGGAAGTTTAAGCAACTTTATTTGAAAGGTTTTAACGTCTTCATTCATAACACAGAAAAAACAAATATAGGTGTTTGAGGTTCATATTCTCGCGTTAAAACACCCTAAAAGAAAAAAATACCGTATTTTTGCAGGTGAAGTAAACCATGCCGGCAACAACGATCGGCAAGATAAACAGAAAATTGAAACATAAATCTACCTTTAAAAAAAACCGAAAAAGAAAATGGGAAAAATATTATGGATGCTGACCGGCTTTCTTTTAATTGCCTGTAATCAAAATCACGATAAAAAAACAGCTCAAAAAGATTACGAACACATTTCGACCACTACAGGCGAATGGCAACTTGTTTGGGATGAAGAATTCGATTATATCGGCTTACCCGACTCCGCAAAATGGAGTTACGACACCGAAGGAAACCAATGGGGATGGGGCAACAACGAAGCGCAGCACTACACAGCTAACGATTCGGCCAACGCGTTCGTAGAAAACGGCGTGCTTACTATCACCGCACGCATCGACAGTATGGGTGGGAAACGCTATACATCGGCGCGACTGATCACAAAAGGGAAGGGCGATTGGTTATACGGAAGATTCGAGATTCGAGCCAAACTCCCTACCGGCAAAGGCACCTGGCCTGCCATCTGGATGCTGCCAACCGATTGGGAATACGGAGCGTGGCCTAACAGCGGCGAAATCGACATCATGGAAAACGTAGGGTACGACCCCGATACGATTGTGGGTTCGGCGCACACAAAGAGCTACAACCATGTTGCCGGCACACAGAAAAATGCGAAGATATATGTCCCGACATGCCATACCGATTATCACGTATATGCACTGGAATGGGAACCCGAAGAATATCGTCTGTATGTGGACGACACTTGTTATTTCACATTTCAAAACGAACATGGGAGTTATGCCGAATGGCCATTCGACAAGAGGTTTCATCTGATTCTGAATTTGGCTGTCGGAGGAAATTGGGGTGGGCAAAAAGGGATTGACGAATCGCTGTTTCCTCATCATTTCTATATCGACTATGTAAGGGTTTACGCCAAAAAAGCAAACTGAAACTATTCATAATTATATACATATGAATATCTGATCCATAAATAAGATCCACGAAAGACTTATCCTGAGGAATCGGGACAGAATGACGAATGTTACGTTTTTGTTAAGTTTTCGTTTCCGGAATAAATTTGTCTCCTATGTTAAAAATTATTTTGTATTTTTGCGACGGAATTTGAAATGGTTGGTCATTCAATTGTAAATTAACCATATAATTTTTATGGATACAATCTACCTCATTATCGTTCTGGTATTACTACTTCTGGCAGTTCTCGATTTGACCGTGGGGGTCGCAAACGATGCCGTCAATTTTCTAAACTCAGGTATTGGTTCTAAAGCTGCCCCGTTGTGGGTTATTTTATCGGTTGCATCATTAGGTGTACTGCTTGGAACACTCTTTTCGAGCGGGATGATGGAAATTGCCCGTAATGGGGTTTTCCGGCCCGAGATGTTCACTTTTCACGACGTGATGATGCTTTTTCTGGCCGTAATGATAACAGATGTCATGCTGCTGGATATTTTCAATTCGCTCGGATTGCCGACATCGACTACAGTCTCGCTCATTTTTGAACTATTGGGGTCAGCGGTAGGAGTTTCTCTTTTCATAATCTGGCAAAACAACGGCGGCAATCTCGCAGATTACATCAATACGGCCAAAGCACTCGCCATGATTACGGCCATATTGGTTTCGGTGGCCATCGCCTTCGTAACCGGAAGCCTGATTATGTATCTCTCGCGAATCATATTTTCATTCAATTACAAAAAACCGTTCAAGTATTTCGGAGCGTTATGGGGAGGTTTTGCACTTACAGCCATCACCTATTTCGCAGTGTTTAAGGGATTGAAAGGAAGCAGCATTATCACTCCCGAATTTATGGAATACCTCAACAACAACATGACGCAGGCGTTGTTGATCACTTTTGCAGGATGGACGATCGTTATGGCGATTCTTCAGCATTTATTTAGAGTAAACATATTGCGAATCATAGTATTGGCAGGCACAATGGCACTGGCATTGGCTTTTGCGAGCAACGATCTGGTAAATTTCATCGGGGTGTTTATGGCGGGGTTAAGTTCGTTTCAGATTGGGCAAAGCTTTCTCTCTCAAGGAGGCGATCTCAACAATCTGTATATGGAAGGACTGAATGCACCGGTGATAGCGGATTGGCGATATATGTTGGCAGCCGGCGTTATCATGATTTTGGCTTTATGGTTTTCGAAAAAGTCGCGAACTGTTACCGAAACCGAGGTCAACCTGGCGCGGCAAGATGCCGGGATGGAACGGTTTTCTTCTTCACCCGTTGCACGTTCGGTGGTGCGTTCTGCGGTAAGCATTAATTCTACGCTGAAAAAAATTATTCCCACGGGAGTGCAGAAAGCACTAAACGAAAGATTTATTCCCTACGAACGTGAAGAAAAAAATGCTTCATTCGATTTGGTCAGAGCCTCTGTAAATCTTACTATTTCTGCCCTGCTAATATCATTGGGAACTTCTCTGAAATTGCCATTGTCCACAACTTATGTCACATTTATGGTGGCTATGGGAACCTCTCTTGCCGACAGGGCTTGGGGTAGAGAAAGTGCCGTCTATCGCATTAACGGCGTTCTAACGGTGATCGGCGGGTGGTTTATTACGGCTATAGTCGCATTTTCCGTATCGTTTATCATCGCCTTAATCCTTTCTTGGGGTGGAAATATTGCTATTTTCGCATTCCTCGTATTACTCTTTTTCATCTTACTCCAATCATCAAATTTTCACAAGCGGCGAAAGGAGAAAGAACAAACAAATGCTACCTTGCTCAATGACGAAAACGAAATCATTAAGGCTTGTACGTCTGATGTCCGGAATACAATGGAACGAATGCTCGATATTTATCAGAAAAATATCGACGGATTGCTGAATGAAGATAGAAAATTGTTGAAGACGATCTCGAAGGAAGCAGACGAGTTATATAATCTGTACAAGGATAAGCGAACATACGAAGTGGTTCCGACGATACAACGCATCGCCCTCGAGGAAATGGATATCGAGCAGGAATATGTGCAGATTATCGACTATACCTACGAAATAACGAAAGCATTGAAGTCTATCACATCCGAAAGTTTCAAGCATATCGACAACAACCACACCGGATTTAACGAACAGCAGGCCGAAGACTTGCAACGCATGAGCAAAAATGTATCGGATATGTATAATGCTTTTATCAATATGATGGAACGACATGACTATTCGTCGTTCGACACATTACTGAAATATCGAGACAATATGCTCGACCTTTACGCAAAACTAACCAAACGTCAAATAAAACGAGTAAAAAACATGGAATCGGGAACGCGTACAAGTATTCTGTTTCTGAATATTTTGAACGAAACGAAAAACATTGTATTGCAATCCATCAACATGATGCGCGCTCAACGTGATATGATATTAACCAACAACCAGAAAAACACGCAGTACCTGTAATGCAGTAGTGTGATAAGGATGTGCCATTGCTTTTCTCAAAAGCCTCGCTGTCGCATCGCTTCGAAAGTAAGAATAGCAGTAGAAACCGAAACATTAAGCGAATCGATTTTCCCCCGCATGGGAATCTTGATTCGCTTTTTTGCATGCCGCAACCAAAAATCGGTCAATCCGTCGGCTTCGGTTCCCATCACAATGGCAGAAGGCCCTCTGAAATCGACCGTTTGATAAAACTCGGAGGCCTGCAGCTCGGCAGCAAAAGAAACAATATGATGTGTCTCGAGCCAATCGAAAGCCTCCTGAGAGGAGCATACGGCGGTTTGCACGCTAAAAACGGTTCCGACGCTCGATCGGATAACATTGGGATTATACAAATCGGTTTGCGGATCGCAAACAATCACAGCATCCACTGCGGCAGCATCGGCCGTGCGGAGGATAGCTCCAAGATTACCCGGCTTTTCTACAGATTCGAGTACAATTACGAAAGGATTTTCGCTCACGCGGAGTTGTTCTATAGAATGGAGTTTAGGCTTCGCCAGAGCAATAATTCCGTCCGAATTTTCACGATAAGCAATTTTTTCGAATACGGCTTGCGAAATATCAAAAATTCGTCTATCGTCGATGCCGGCTAACACATCGGGGTACTCGGTTTTGGCAAACATATCCCGAAACACATACACAGCCTCTACTTGATAACCGCCGGCACAAGCCAACGACAATTCTCGAGCACCTTCAATAACAAACAATTGCTGCTCTTTTCGCTCTTTGCTTTTCGAAAGTTTAACAACATTCTTGATAGCCGGATTTTGAAGGCTGGAAATATGCATGCAATATGAAAATTACTCTCGAAGAGAAGTTTTTTGCAAAAGAAAATCATCGATAACTTTCTTGAACGTTTCTTTCGGCAGTGCGCCCATTGCCATCTGAGGATCGCCTTTTTGCGGAATGAAAATAAAGGTGGGTATGCTCTGAATCCCGAAAACGGAAGCCAATTCGGGTTCTTTATCCACATCAATCTTGTAAACATAGATCGCTTCGCCGTATTCCTTGGCCAAATCAGCAAGAATGGGTGCAGTTATGCGACAGGGACCGCACCACGTAGCGTAAAAATCCACAATCGCGGGCTTGTCGCCGTTGTATTTCCACACTTCGGTATTTTCTTCGTAATTGAAAACCCTGGTCAGAAATTCGGACTTTGTGAGCTCGATGGGTTTAGCCGGAGCATTTTTTTCGGGAGGATCTGCCGAAAAAATGGGACATGTAAAAATAAGTGCGACAAACAACAAGAGATTTTTCTTCATGTTTAATACAATTAGTGAGTGATGATTTTTAAAATGATTCAAAATAAGATGACGTAAAAGTAATTGCGTTCATATTTATCTTCACGCATCAGAATTCGGTTCTATCCTTATACGAGATACTTCCCGGTTTCATAATTCCGAATTCTTTGGCCTGCATGTTTTCAATCTTCATCTTCCATATTTTCACGTTGTTGACTGCGGGAACAGAATAGGAAAATGTTCTTTCGGTATATTGTTTCATAATGATGTCGAGGGCTTTTTCTTTTTCGGCGAAATCGTTTTCAAACTCAATCTTTCCTTCGCAAATCACGCTACCGGCCCGCATCCTATAGCTGCAAGCCACATCGGGATGTTGAAAAATCAATTCGGGATCGGAACAAAAAGTGATGCAGGCATGCGGATTTTTTTCGAGAATAGAAATGGACCTCCCTTCCTGCGCCGAGTGCAAATATATAGTCCCGTCCTCATATCCGAAATTCATCGGCAATACATAAGGAAAGCCATCTTCATCGGCCATTCCCACGAAACATAATTTACATGATCGCAGGATAGTTTCTACTCGTTCGAGTTCTTCTATAGAGAATGTTTTCATCTGCTGATTCGATAACAGGAGAACAAACATAGCAAAAAAAAATACATCCTGAAATAAAAAAAGGAAAATCCGTGAAGATTTTCCCTCATTTACCCCGAAAAAGGTGCGAAGCTTTTTCTTATTTTACTTTATCGACAATGGCTTTGAATGCTTCAGGATGATTCATGGCCAAATCGGCAAGTACTTTGCGATTGATTTCGATTTCGTTTTTGTGCAAAGCACCCATCAAGCGCGAATACGACATTCCGTTGGCGCGAGCGCCGGCATTGATACGCTGTATCCACAAAGCACGGAAGTTGCGTTTTTTGTTTTTACGATCGCGATAGGCATAAGTCAGACCCTTTTCCCAAGTGTTTTTGGCCACTGTCCATACATTTTTGCGAGCGCCGATGTATCCCCTTGTTTGTTTTAAAATTTTTTTTCTGCGGTTGCGCGAAGCAACATGATTCACTGATCTTGGCATAATGTTTACTTGTTTTGAATGATAGCGTCGCTGTCAGAAAATAGCGATCTTTGGTGCATACATTCGGTTAATAAATCGTTAATAATGAAAGTGTTTACTTCAGTCCAAGTAGAAACTTCACGTTCCGTTCGTCTGTTTTGTGAACAAGACCTGTCTGGGTAAGATTACGTTTCTGCTTTTTGGTTTTTTTGGTCAGAATGTGACTCTTGTAAGCATGCTTTCTTTTGATTTTTCCTGATCCGGTAAGGGCGAACCTCTTTTTGGCACCGGAATTAGTCTTAATTTTTGGCATTTTGCTATTGTCTAATGATAATTAATTATTTTTTCTCCCTTTCAAACGAAAAAGTGTGCAAAGGTAACGATTTTATTTCGATTGCCAAAACGAGATAGGATTTTACCGATAAAAAAGCCGAAAATGCATTCGGCTTTTGTCACGTTCCGGAAAAATCGAAACTCATTCGTCAGTTTCGGCCTCTTTCTCCTTGTCTTTTTTTGCAGACGCAGCGCCCTTTTTCGGTGCGAGCATAATTGACATGCGTTTACCTTCGAGGATGGGCATTTGTTCTACCTTCGCATAGTCCTCCAAATCGTTGGCAAATCTCAATAAAAGCACTTCTCCCTGTTCTTTAAACAAGATTGAACGACCTTTAAAAAACACAAAGGCTTTAACTTTTGCCCCTTCGCTCAAAAAATTTTGAGCATGTTTCAGTTTGAAGTTGTAATCGTGATCATCGGTTTGAGGGCCGAAGCGAATTTCTTTCACCACGACTTTTACCGATTTGGCTTTCTGTTCTTTGAGCTTCTTCTTTTGCTGATAAACAAATTTCTGATAATCGACGATGCGACATACAGGCGGATTCGCCGTAGGGGATATTTCCACCAAATCAAGCTCCTGTTCCTGAGCCATTCTCAAAGCCTCTCGAGTGGGATAAATTCCCGGTTCAACATTGTCTCCTACTAAACGGACTTCGGGTACTCGGATGCGTTCGTTGATCCGATATAGGTCTTTTGAATCTTTGGAGTTATAATTCATTCAGCTCTTCTTTGTTTCGCTATTTTAGATATTTTTTATTTGAACGGTTTAATTCGTTTGCTCCCGGTTCATCATTTCTTTGACTTCCTGAGTAACATTTTGTGCAAAAGTAAGTAAATTTATTGAACCTAAATCAATTCCGCCTTGTTTTCTCACAGATATTTCTTCTTTTTCTGCTTCTTTTTCTCCCACGACAAGCAAATATGGAATGCGTTTAAGTTCATTATCGCGAATCTTGCGCCCGACTTTTTCGTTACGATCGTCCACTTCGGCGCGGATTTCATGTTTTTTCAACGTCTTCACTACGTGCTGTGCATATTCATTGTATTTTTCGCTGATGGGCAAAACCACTGCTTGCGTAGGCGCAAGCCACAATGGGAATTTACCTGCAGTGTGCTCAATGAGCACGGCAACAAATCGTTCCATCGAACCGAATGGAGCTCGATGAATCATTACGGGGCGGTGTTTTTGGTTGTCTGCACCGGTATATTCCAGTTCGAAACGTTCGGGTAAATTGTAATCCACCTGAATAGTCCCCAGCTGCCAACGACGCCCAAGCGCATCCTTCACCATAAAATCGAGTTTTGGCCCGTAAAAAGCGGCTTCGCCGAGTACTACCTTGGCTTTTAATCCTTTTTCGGCACAAGCTTCCACAATAGCTGCTTCAGCTTTTTCCCAATTTTCCTCGCTACCGATGTATTTGTCTTTGTCGTTGGGGTCGCGAAGGGATATTTGTGCTTCAAAGTTTTCGAAGTTGAGAGCTTTGAAAAGGATGAAGATGATGTCCATCACTTTCAGAAATTCTCCTTTCACCTGATCGGGCGTGCAGAAAATATGGGCGTCGTCCTGCGTAAAACCTCGAACGCGGGTAAGTCCGTGAAGTTCGCCGCTTTGTTCGTAACGATAAACCGTTCCGAATTCGGCAAGCCGGAGCGGAAGCTCCTTGTATGAGCGCGGAAAAGCTCTATATATTTCGCAGTGGTGCGGACAGTTCATCGGTTTGAGTAAAAATTCTTCACCTTCTTCGGGAGTATGGATGGGCTGAAATGAGTCTTTCCCATATTTGGCATAGTGTCCCGAAGTTACGTACAGTTGTTTTGCTCCGATGTGTGGTGTAATTACCTGCTGATAGTCAAATTCGTTTTGAATTCTTTTCAAGAAATCCTCGAGGCGAAGACGCAATTGCGTTCCCTTGGGCAACCACAAAGGTAACCCTGCTCCCACATTGGACGAAAAAGCAAACAATTCGAGCTCCTTGCCAATTTTGCGATGGTCGCGTTTCTTGGCCTCTTCGAGCATAATCAGATATTCGTCGAGCAGTTTTTTCTTCGGGAAAGTGATACCGTAAAGGCGGGTCAATTGCGGCCGTTTTTCGTCGCCACGCCAATAGGCACCTGCGGCACTAAGTATTTTTACGGCTTTAATATACGATGTGTTGGGCAGGTGTGGCCCCCGACAAAGATCGGTGAAACCGCCCTGAGTGTATGTAGTGATGGCACCATCCTGCAACTCGTTGATCAGCTCCACTTTGTAGTTTTCGTTGCGTTCCGAAAACATCTTAATGGCATCGGCCTTGCTGATGCTTTGGCGGCGAATTTCTTCTTTCGCAGCACTTAATTCCAACATTTTCTTTTCGATAGCGGGGAAATCGGATTCCTTGATAACAACGCCTTCACCCGGATCGACATCGTAATAAAACCCATTTTCGATGGCAGGCCCGATGCCGAATTTGATACCCGGATACAGTTCTTGCAAAGCTTCGGCCATGAGGTGAGCAGATGAGTGCCAGTAAGCATGACGACCCTCTTCGTCTTCCCATTTCAGCAACTTCACCGTTGCATCATGTTCGATTGGCCGTGTCAAATCCCATGTTTCTCCGTTCACACTTGCGGCAAGCACTTCTTGTGCAAGTCGTGGACTGATACTTTCGGCTATTTCTAACGACGTGATTCCTTCCTTGTATTCACGAACCGATCCGTCGGGAAAAGTAATTTTAATCATATTTTTCATTCTTCGAACCCTGACGATTGCGATTGAACAATATGTGTTCCACAAAGGTTGGGTTACGGTTGTCCCTTAATTGTTTTTTGCGAATGCAAATGTAATGATTTTGTGATTTATAGAAAGCAGATTTGGAAATAAAATTCGAAAATCGTCAGGCGAAGAAGGGTTAAGAAAAGTTTACCAGGTAAAAACAAAATTCTATTAGACATTTTTAACTTTTATTCATTCTACCACTCACTCTAAATAGATAATTTTGCGTCCGTATGAAAAAAAACATCCTCACATTCCTCGCCGTCTTGCTTGCTTCTCTAATCGCCTACGGCGGTTCGGGAGTGAACATTTTTTTCTATTGCTGTGACGATTGTCGTGCGGAAGGTGTTGAGGCCGTAATCGGTGACACATGCTGCGAACTGCACCATCATCATCATTTGAACGGATTGATTACGCATTTCGACGAGCATAGCTGCACCCCACATCTTGCGAGTACCCCTGAAGAGTGCGGCGTGGAAAGAATTTCGGTCCTTTGGGAATCAACTTCAAACAATAACCCAGGAGTAGAGCCTCTTTCCTTCTATCTGGCACATTCTCTCTCTGCCCTGATGCCTTCATCGAAACTCTTATCGGATGTTACACCCTTGATCGGTTCCGTAGATCCGGCTACTCAAAAACCTCCTCACCAAAGCAAAGCAGAATATTTCTCGCTGCTGACTACACTGATTATTTGATGAATAAAACAACTTGTCTGATTTTTCGGGCAAGTAAAAATTCTACACATTTTTATTGATGTGTATTTCTTATTTATTATTCATCAGATCAATTAGTTATGAAAAATATTATCTTTATACTGTTTTCATTTGTTGCAGCCCTACCCATAACTGCTTCGGACAAAGTACACGGACATGTGTATGACGAAAAAAGACAGCCCGTCATTGGGGCGAATATCTATTGGGAAAAATCGAAAAAGGGAACCGTTTCCGATAATAACGGCTATTTCGAAATCGATAAATCAGATCAACATGAACATTTGGTTGTAACTTATGCCGGTTATGTTCCACAATACATTCATATTGAAGGTGTCGATGAGCAAATTGAAATTATTCTGAAAGAAGATTCCCGATTGCTCGATGAGGTGGTTATCACCAAACGAACTCCCGGCACAGTTACGCAACGTTCGTCCATCTTGCAGACACAGAAGATAACGATGGGCGAAATCCGAAGAGATGCCTGCTGCAATCTGGGAGAGAGCTTTACGACTAATCCCTCGGTCGATGTGGCTTACAACGATGCGGCCACCGGCGCAAAACAAATCAAACTTCTGGGACTTGCAGGCACCTACGTACAAATGTTAACCGAAAATTATCCGAATTTTCGCGGAGCATCCTCCTCTTTCGGCATGGATTACGTTCCCGGTCCGTGGATGGAAGGGATTTACATCTCGAAGGGTACTTCATCGGTGAAGAATGGCTACGAAGCATTGGCAGGTCAGATAGACGTGGAATACAAAAAGCCTCAAACCATGGACAAATTTTCTATGAACCTCTTCGCCAACGATGCAAGACGCATCGAAGCAAATGCCGACGCGAGCATACATATTAACGACCATGTACAGACAGCTCTGTTTGCACATTATTCCAACGATACGAAAGCTCACGATCGCAACAACGATGGGTTTCTTGATTACCCGAAAACCGAACAGGTCAACCTGATGAACCGATGGAATCATCAAACCGGCAATTATGCATCGCAATACGGGATAAAATACATTCACGAAAATCGTACCGGCGGTCAGGATACCCAACATCACGACTTTCCCGATCCTTATCTCATCTCACTGAAAACCAACAGAGGCGAATTCTACACCAAACAAGCGTATTCCGTTGTGAACGAGAACAATTTGATGACCAGTACTGCCCTTATAGCATCGGGATCGGTTCACGATCAGAAATCGATATACGACACCACGCGTTACGACGTCAATCAAAAAAATCTCTATCTGAGCCTCATTTTCGAAAAAGAATTTTCGCACGCACATGCCTTAAGTGCGGGATTAAGCGTCAACCACGACGGCTTCGATGAAATGCTGCGCATGGCTTCGTACGATCGCAACGAAACCGTAACAGGGGCGTACGCCCAATATACTTATAATCTAAACGATCAACTCATTTTGTTGGGTGGTATTCGGGCCGACTACAGCAGCCAATACGGATTTTTTGTTACGCCAAGATTTCATGTAAAATTCACGCCCACCGACCAAGTACACATAAGAGGATCCATCGGAAAAGGATTTCGCACAGCTCATGTACTCGCCGAAAACAATTACCTGCTGGCCAGTTCGCGGAGAATAAACATTGCTGATGATCTTGACCAGGAAGAAGCTTGGAATACAGGGTTCAATGCCACGCTTTACATCCCGATCTCCGACAATCAACTGACGATCACCGGAGAATGGTATTACACCCGTTTTCTGCAGCAAGTGGTTGTGGATGTGGACAGCGATCCGCATGCCATCAGTTTCTACAACCTGGAGGATGGAAAGTCGTATTCGAGCAACGCTCAAATCGAAATGAGTTATCCTTTTTTCGATGGTTTTACACTCACGGCTGCTTATCGCTACACCCGATCAAAATCGGACTATCGAAACATCGAAACGGGCGAAAGCAGATTCCTTTCCAAACCGTTAATGAACGATTACAAGGGACTGATCACGGCATCGTACCAAACTCCGCTCAAGAAGTGGCAATTCGATGCGACAGCCCAGCTCAACGGCGGAGGACGAATGCCCACTCCGGATGCAACCACACCTTTGTGGGAGGATCGATACGATTCGTTTACAGTAGTAAATGCCCAAATTACCAAGTTCTTTCGGAACTGGTCGGTATATCTCGGAGCGGAAAATTTGTTTGATTTCCGACAGGAAAATCCAATTGTCGATGCCGTTGATCCGCGAGGCGAAAATTTTGACGCTACTATGGTGTGGGGACCTGTGCATGGACGAAAAATCTATGCCGGATTTCGCATGAACGTACCTCGATTTTGACAAAATTCATCACTAAACATTTCAAAAACCCTATTTAAAACAAACTGTGATATGAAAAAAATGAGCGTTTTATTCCTGATTTTGGTCCTGACAACAGGCATCGGATGGGCACAGACTCCCAAAAACCAAATCAAGAAAGAAGTAGTAAAAGTGAAACTCGATGACATGTGTGATCACTGCGTGAAAAAGATCGATAGCAACATTGCTTTCGAAAAAGGTGTAACTGCGTTGGATTATGACCGACCCAACAATACCGTAAACGTTACCTATCGCACAGATAAAACCGACACAACGAAACTTCGGAAAGCTTTCGAAAAGGTGAAACTGAATGTGCTTTCGATAGAAAAAGTACCTTTGCAATAAGGATGATGCTCCCATTTATCGAAAAAACCTCTCGGAAATTCCGGGAGGTTTTTTTCGTATGTGAAAGTAAATATCATCGCATTCATTGCATCCGTTTGATGATGCTGTACGCCTGCACGATGCCCAGTTCACCGGCCTTGCGCAAATCGTCGAGGCCTTGCCGGGTTTCGCCGATGGATAATCGCGCCAAGCCGCGATTGAAATAGGCTTCCGCAAAATTCGGTTCACGTTTGATTGCTTCGGTGTAGTCGTTGATAGCAGCCCGATAATCCTTTTCGATACTGAATATTTCGGCTCGATTGTAATAAGCAAAATAGAAATCGGGATTCATATCGATAATCGTTTCGTAATCTTTCAGAATAGCATCGTATTCGATTTTTTGTATCGATACTTCGGGCAATTTCGGCAAATTCTGTGCCGTAATAGGTTCGTTACGAGAGGGTAACTGTATATCCAACGGCGAATCGGAACTTTCCGGTTTGGTCTGCTTCAATTCGGGATCGAATTCGAGTTGTTTCGAACGTACAACCGCTCTCGCAAAGTATGAAAGCATCAAATTAGGATTCAAATCGATAGATTTATTAATATCCTGCAAGGCATTGGCATAATCTTGAACGAGCATATAATCCATAGCCCGTCCAAAATAGAATGAAGCGTTTTCGGGATGCTGTTCGATTTGTTTCGAATAGTTGTTAATCGAGCGGAAATGCGATTGAATTTGCTGCTCGTTGAGCGCCGATTCGTTGTTGGTGATGCGAAGTTTCCACGCCAAACCGAGTTCGCGATTTGCCTGATCCAGTTCTTTAGAAAAGTAAACGGGGCGTTGCACTTCATACGATTTCTCGTAATAGGTCAGCACGAACTTCGGTTCAAGTTCCACGCGAGTATTCATGTTTTGGACTTTTCCACGACTTTGATTCTTATATCTTTCTTTTTGTTCACTTTCCTTATCGGCTACGACGAGCAAATTGAATTTTTCGATATCATTATCCGATGTTTCGCGTGTTTGTTTTTGAGCCAACTCATCTTTCGGTTTATTGGAATCTACCCGATCGAGATCCTTTTGCAGTTTTTCCTGTTCGTTTCGAGCTATATAAAAATCATTTTCCGCACCTTTCAAATCACCCATACGTCGTTTCAACTCCGACCGGGTGTAGTATCCCTGAAAAAAATCGGGATGCTTTTCCAATACAATATTCAAATCGGCTAATGCTGCCTGATAGTTATTGATTTCGATGTAGAGCATCGCACGATTGAGTACGGCGATTGTGTTATCGGGTTCGAGCTCGAGCACCTTGTTGAAATCTTCGATGGCACGATTGTTGTCGGCCACTTGTGCACGCAGCAACCCGCGATTGAAACGGGCAATCAGGTTGTTGGGATCGGTTTCGATAACGCGGTCGTAGTCGGCCATCGCTCCACGAAGATCGTTCAAATTGTATTTAACCAATCCGCGATTAATATAATTTCCCTGGTTGTATGGGTCCAAACGAATGGCTTCATCCAAATCGGCAAGAGCTTTGTTGTAATCTTTCAGTTGGAAATAAAGCAATCCTCTCGCAGAGAAAGATTGTGCCATATACGGATCGATCTCGATAGCTTTATTGTAATCGGCCAATGCTTTGGCCGTATCTTTTGTTTCGAGATACATTTGAGCGCGGGTCAAATATCCGGGAACGTAGTCGGGAAATTTTTTGAGTAATACTTCGAAGAATTTTCCTGCCGTATCATAGTGCTTCATTTGAATATTGACGATCCCCATGTTCACCAGCGTTAGTTGATCTTCAGGATAAAATTCGAGACTTCGCTGATAATCCGTTGCGGCCAACTCGTATTTTTCCTGATTTTGTCGGGCAGCTCCGCGTAGTTGATAAGCCGCAGTCCAATACGGATTTCGTTCGAGGCACAAGGTGCAATCGTCTTCGGCTCCCTTAAAATCGTCGAGCATGAATTTTGCAACCGCACGGTAATAATAGGCGTCAGCCAGATACGGCTTTGCGTTAATCACCTGATTGAAATATTGGATAGCTAATACATAATCCTCGAAATAGAGCGCATTTCGCCCGATCATCATCACTCTTTCGGTGTTGATTTGTGCCGGCAGTGTCATCGAGCCGAGAAGGATCGAAAAAATAAGAATAAATTTCTTCATACTGTTATTGTTGTTTCGTGCGCTCCAATTTGTTAAATGAATCACCGAATGATATCGGTATGATTGTTTTTGGCTTGAAAAAGTTTAAAAGAGGTCCGAATTTATTGGATATTTTCGAGTATTCGAGCCCCATTTTCCGTTTGACGCAGGGACAAACGCACTACGTTTTCAGGCAAGAGTGATTCCACTAATTCGGGCCACTCGATGAAACAAAGATTTCCACTGTAGAAATAGTCTTCATAGCCAAAATCGAAAACTTCCTCTAACTTTTTGATGCGATAGAAATCGAAATGATAGATGGATTTCCCTTTTTTGTCCCGATATTCGTTGATGATGGCAAATGTAGGGCTGGTTACCGGTTCCTGAACTCCCAATTCCTCACATACGGCCTTGATGAAGGTGGTTTTGCCTGCTCCCATATCGCCGTAAAAGGCAAAAACGTTTTGATTGTCAATCTCCGCCAAAAATTGTCGTGCGGCTTGATGAATTTCCGATAAATCGTTTATTTCTATATACATAATTCTATTTTGGAGACAAGGTGATGAGCGGGACAATCATTTCTTCGAGCGAAACGCCTCCGTGCTGAAATGTGTTGCCGTAATGTGAAACATATGGATTGAAATTGTTTGGGTAAACGAAAAAATTATTGCCTGTAGCAAAAATATAGCGGGAACTTAAATTTGCCGAAGGCAAACCAAACTTTTCGGGAAAAGGTGTCTCGACGACTTTTGCCGGATCGTAAGTCAGATTTTTCCCGGTTTTGTATCTCAGATTTGCATTTATGTCTTTGTCGCTCACAATCTTCAGCGGATTTTTCACTCGAATGGTACCATGATCGGTTGTCAGAATTGCTTTGCAGCCATTTTCGGAAATTTTCCGGAGCAGTGGAGACAAAGGCGAATGCAAAAACCATGATTGGGTAAGCGAACGATAAGCAGCTTCGTCGGAGGCCAATTCGCGAATCACGTCCGATTCTGATCGTGCATGCGACAGCATATCCAAAAAATTGTAAACCAAAACATTCAAATCCTTACGTGCCATTTCGGGGAACAACCGAAGTAAGTGTTCGCCTTCCTCAGCGGTATTAATTTTGTAATATGAAAATGATTCGTCGCGGCGATGACGCTCCAATTGTTTTCGCAGTAAAAATTCCTCATTTGCGTTTTTGCTTTCCGCCCTTGTCTCATCAACCCAATATTCGGGATAGTTGTCGGCAATTTGTTTTGGCGTCAACCCGGCCATCATGGCATTGCGAGCATATTGGGTTGCCGTAGGCAAAATACTGAAAAAGGTGTTATCGATATAGGAAAACCATTCCGAAACAATGTCTTTTACCACATACCACTGGTCGAGTCTGAAATTGTCGATTAAAATGAAAAAGACTTTTTCACCCTTGTCGAGCAAAGGAAAAACAACTTTAGGGAAAACATCGAAACTCAACATCGGGCGTTCGTCTTTTCCCGGGAGCCATTTTTCGTAATTTCGACGAATAAATTTCACAAATTCGTTGTTGGCTTCCATCATTTGCGATTGAAGCATTTCATGCATCGGGCTATACGTTTGCGACAGCTCTATCTCCCAGTGTACTAATTTTTTATATACATAAGCCCATTCTTCTGCCGTTTGACAACGATTTATTTCGTTGTTCAATGGGAGGTACTCCTCGCGGAAATTTATGATATTCGCTTCGCGAATGATTTCATTCTTGTCAAGGTGTTTTTTGATGGTGATGAGCAACTGGTTGGGATTAACGGGTTTGATGAGGTAATCAGCAATTTTTCTGCCGATAGCTTTCTCCATGATGCCTTCGTCTTCGCTTTTGGTAACCATCACCACCGGAATATCCGGCCGGATCATGGCGATTTGCGAAAGTGTTTCCAAACCCGATATTCCCGGCATGTGTTCATCCAGGAAAATCATATCGAAATGCTCATTCCGACACAGGTCGACGGCATCCCGTCCGTTATTCGCGCTTTCGAGTTCGTAGCCTTTTTCTTCCAAAAAAAGCCGATAGGGTTTCATCAACTCTATCTCATCGTCAACCCACAGAAAGCGTGTTTTTTTCATCGATTATCCCTTATTCACTTACAATCAGAAAATTGAGCAAATGTATGTATTTCCACGCTTACATCCAATCATTTTTCAGTTTTTTAGTAGTCCCCGAAAACTCCCGTTTGACTTGTAGCAGTCTGAGCTAAAAATCCCGACGATGAATTTTCGTTATTTGACTTAAAAACATTAACTTTGTAAACAACATCTACGAAATCTTTCAATCTGTTCACAATGAAAAAAACCTTGATTCTTATTGTAAGCGCAATCATGCTCATAGTAACCGGATGTACGGGCCAATCGGACAAAATTTTCAATGGAAAAAATCTGTCAAATTGGAATTTTGTTATCGAAACCGATTCCGTTCCTCCGGAAGAGGTATTCTCAGTTAAAGACCATTCTATTTTCATTACCGGAAAGCCTATCGGTTATATGTACACCAAAAGAAAATATTCGGATTTCACCCTCGAGACAGAATGGCGATGGCTCGGCGAAGCCGGCAATAGTGGTATATTCCTGCTCATCGAGTCACCCGATAATCCGTTTCCCCGAGCAATTGAATGCCAGCTCAAGGCAGGAAATGCAGGGGATTTCGTGCTGCTCAATCATTCACAACTTGCCGAATATGCTCTGCCCGAAGGAGTAACCGAAAGACCAAAATTTCCGGTTATTCCCAAAAAGAACAATTCGAACGAAAAACCCGTCGGCGAATGGAATAAAGCAAAAATCGTCATAAAAGAAGGCCACATATCAGTTTACATCAACGATTTGCTTCAGAACGAAGGGACAAGTCCGGTGACCGAAGGTCATATAGGTTTGCAAAGCGAAGGATATGGCGTTCAATTCAGAAACATTTCGATAAGCGAATAACAAGACAATAATAAAAACCACAACAAAACATATTATGATGTCATTATCACCTAAATCTCAACAATTTATCGATCAGGAAGAACGATTCGGAGCACATAATTATCATCCGCTTCCGGTAGTGTTGTCGCGAGGGAAAGGCCCTTACGTTTGGGATGTGGACGGGAAACGATATTTCGATTTTCTTTCGGCTTATTCGGCAGTAAATCAAGGACATTGTCATCCTAAAATTGTAAAAGCTCTCAGCGATCAGGCACAAACGCTTTGCCTTACGTCGCGCGCATTTTATAACGATTGTCTGGGTCCGTTCGAAGAGTTGATGCACGACTATTTTGGGTACGATAAGGTGCTGCCTATGAATTCGGGTGCCGAAGCTGTGGAAACGGCACTCAAACTCACCCGCAAATGGGGTTATCTGAAAAAAGGAATTCCCGAAAATGAGGCCATCATTATAGGTTGCGAAGGTAATTTTCATGGTCGTACGATCACCATTATTTCGATTTCCACAGATCCTGAGGCTTATAAAGATTATGGCCCATACACGCCGGGCATCGAAGTGATTCCATACAACGATGCGGAAGCGCTCGAAAAAGTTCTGGAAGAAAAAGGCGCCAAAGTTGCCGGATTCCTGGTTGAGCCTATCCAGGGTGAAGCCGGTGTAGTAGTTCCGGACGATGGCTATCTGAAAACTTGCTACGATTTGTGCAAACAGTATAATGTGCTTTTCGTTGCGGACGAAGTGCAGACCGGCATTGCACGTACGGGGAAAATGCTTGCCTGCGAGCATGAAGACGTACGTCCCGATATTTTGATTTTGGGTAAAGCCATTTCGGGTGGCGTTTTACCGGTTTCGGCAGTGTTGGCCGACGATGAAATCATGCTCACCATCAAACCCGGACAACACGGATCGACCTATGGCGGATTCCCTCTTGCCTGCAAAGTGGCAATGGCTGCTCTGGAAGTGGTACGCGAGGAAAATCTTTGTGAAAAAGCCGAATACCTCGGTAAAATTTTTCGCGACGAAATGAACCGAATGCACAGTCCTTTTATCAAAATCGTGAGAGGAAAAGGTTTGCTCAATGCCATTGTTATAGAGCCGCATAACGGCAAGCAGGCATGGGATGTTTGTCTGAAAATGGCTGAACTGGGAGTGCTGGCCAAGCCTACGCATGATCACATCATTCGTTTTGCTCCACCGCTGGTGATTTCGGAGAACGAATTGAGAGAAGCTATCGGGATTATTCAGCAAGCCATTCGGATGTTGGAATAGTGATGGGATGGTGGAGAAATAGTAAAAAGTTGAAGGTCGGACTTTATAAACTTTCAAGCTTTACAAACTTAATAAACCCTTATGCAAACTACCTCAAAAGTGCTGATGGTGCGGCCTGCGCGCTTTGCATATAATGAAGAAACAGCACGTAACAATTATTTTCAACAGCGGACGGATACCGAAAATGTGAACGAGTCTGCAATTTCCGAATTCGATGCATTTGTAAAATTATTGCGTGGCAATGATGTAGATGTAACCGTTGTGCAGGATACGCCTGAACCGTGGACACCCGATTCGGTATTTCCCAACAACTGGTTTTCGTCGCATTTGGGAGGCGAGCTCGTGCTCTATCCGATGTTTGCCGAGAATCGTCGTCTCGAACGAAAACCGCATGTGATGGACGTGTTGCTGCATAAGATGAATCATCGAAAAATTGTGGATCTTACGCATTGGGAAAAGCAGTGGGAATTTCTGGAAGGAACGGGGAGCATGATTTTCGATCGCGAAAAACGAATTGCTTATTGTTGTCGATCGCCCAGAACATCCGAAAAAGTATTGGCAGATTTCTGCTCGCGGATGAATTTCGATGCTGTGGTGTTTGATGCTGTGGACAAGAAGGGCAACCCCATCTATCATACCAATGTGATGATGGAAGTGGGCACACAGGTGGCTGTGGTTTGTTTGGAATCACTTCGGAACGACGACGAACGCGAAAAACTTGTTGCAAGACTCATTTCAACCGGAAAGATTATCGTAGAGATTTCTTTGGAGCAGGTAGAGCATTTTGCCGGGAACATGCTCGAACTGAAAAGCAGGAACGGCCAACCTCTAATGATCATGTCTGCCACAGCACGAAAATCACTTTCGATTGAGCAGGAATCAACCCTCGCAACCTATGCAAAAATCGTGTCGCCGAAACTTTCGATTATTGAAGCCAATGGGGGTGGCTCAGCTCGCTGCATGATTGCCGAAATTTTTGTGTAGAATTTTCCCCACAAAATAAAAATTGTAACATATTTCTCTTTCCTTTGCGATGAACCAAATAAATTCATTTTTTTAATAAAATTTTTATTATGAGTTTAGGAACTGAATTAAAGCAATTCTTGCTTCGTGGCAATGTGGCGGATATGGCTGTGGGCATCGTTATCGGTGCAGCTTTCGGAAAAATCGTCACTTCTTTCGTGAATGATATTTTGATGCCGCCTATTGCATTACTGTTAGGCAATACGCAGTTTGATCAGCTGAAACTTGTGCTGCGCGAGGCAGTTGTTTCGGGGGATAAGATAACTCACGAAGCCATAACCTGGAATTATGGAGCTTTTATCCAAACTGTAGTCGATTTTTTGATTGTGGGTACTGCCATCTTTTTTGTCATTAAGGCAATGAATCGGCTGAGCAGTAAAAAACCTGAAGCTCCTGCCGCTCCTCCTGCTCCTTCGAAAGAAGAACAGTTGCTCACCGAAATTCGCGATTTGCTGAAAAAAGAATAGGAAACGTTAGTTATGAGTTTCTGATTGTCGTCGATTTTGCAGCCAAATCGAAGGTATTTTTATTGCATTTCGGTCAGGTATTTCCAGAAACGTTTTGGCATGTGCTGACGCTGAAGTTTTGGATTGAATCGCTCCTTAATAGCGATTGTTTCGAAATATTCTTTCCATAGATTCTGATAGTAGATTTCCGTTTCGGATAATTTTTCGTTCTCAAGTTTTCTCGATTTAAAACTCTTAAGGTCTTGAAGTGAAAATGTGACTTCCTGCAAGCTGTGAGTATCATAATACAATCCGAAATTTCTTGCGATGTCGTATATAATCCAAGGTTGGTCGGGATAACGCGATCGAAAATGTGGCGCAACAAGGGCTAAAACGTTATATTGCGCCGAGATGGGTGCAAAAAAGATTCCATCTTTTGTCTTTTGAAACCGAACAAACTGTCTGATTTTTTCGGCTTCACCGTTCACTTTCCGGGCGATTTCCTTTACGCGCAATACATCGCTGTCGCCAAAATTCATTTCGAATCCGTGTTGGTGGTCGATTATCTTTCGGAAATAGCCGAAAAGCAGCATTTCTGTTTCGGGAAGTTCTGAAAGCCAAACAAGCAACACCATGTTTTGTGCACTTTTTGACAGTTTTCTTTCCAAAGCTGTCCAAACTCGCTGCGATTTTTTCTCGTCGGTTTCGATGTGATGCCATTCGTCTATGAAAAGAGGCCGTTGGTCGGCATCGGATAAAATTGCATCGGGAAACGTCTTATGCTCGTAGGCATAAAAGATGCATGAAAGGATTCCGTCGAATGTATGGTCGTAAATGAAAAGTGTCATTGTTTGTCGGAATGGATGAAAGCAGAAGCAGCGGACAAATTATTCTCCCCAATCGATGGAGTACTGCAAAAGATCGGCCGCCGCTTTTGTTTGTTTTTGAGTGACTTTCCGGCGAACATACTGAGGCGTTAATTCGTTGACCGTTTGCATGGACAATTCGCGACACACAATAAAATATTGAGCCCGCTTCATCACTACACCCATCTTTTTGAGTTGAGAAGACGACAATCTGCCGAATTTGCGTGAAGCAACAATCAGTTTGGCCGATTTGACGCCAATACCCGGAACACGCAGGATTATTTCGTAGGGAGCTTCGTTGACATCTACCGGAAAAAATTCGGGATGGCGAAGCGCCCATCCCAATTTGGGATCGACATCCAAATCGAGATCGGGATGTGTGTCATCCACTATTTCGTCGGCCTTGAAATCATAAAACCGCATCAACCAATCGGCTTGATAAAGACGGTTTTCGCGCACAAGGGGCGGAGTGGCAAGCACAGGTAATCGCGAATCGTTGGTGTTGACGGGGATATATCCCGAATAATAAACTCGCTTGAAAGAAGGTCTTTTGTATAAAGCAGAAGCGAGGGTAAGAATTTGCCTATCTGTGTCGTTAGTAGCACCGATAATCATTTGCGTGCTTTGACCTGCAGGCACGAAAGACGGTGCATGGCGAAATTTTTTACGATCTTCGGCACTTTCGAGCATCCCCTGCTGAATGTAGCGCATGGGGGCAAAAACACTTTCGAAATCTTTTTCGGGAGCGAGTAGTTTCAAGTTGGCTTCCGATGGAATTTCGAGGTTTACACTCATGCGGTCGGCATACATTCCGGCTTTTACAACCAGTTCACGACTTGCGCTCGGAATGCTTTTCATGTGGATATAACCATTGAAGCGATAAACTTCGCGCAGCGTTTTCACTACGCGCAGCATTTGTTCCATCGTGTAATCGGGATTCCGCATCACGCCTGAACTTAGAAACAATCCTTCAATATAGTTTCGCCGATAAAATTCGATGGTGAGTTGGGCGAGCTCGTCGGCTGTGAAAGCCGTACGTTTCACGTCGTTGCTGCGTCGATTGGCACAATAGGCGCAATCGTAAATGCAATGATTGGTGAGCAGAATTTTGAGTAAAGAAACACAGCGCCCGTCAGAAGTAAAGCTGTGGCATATTCCCCAGCCCGAAGTCGTCCCGAGTTGACTTCGAGAATTGCCGCGGGTAGTTCCACTTGAGGCGCATGAAACGTCGTACTTGGCCGCACCTGCAAGGATTTTGAGTTTTTCGAGCGTTTTTTCGTTCACAGTGTGCAAATTGAATAACCTGACAGGAATGTTGATATGCAAAGGAACAAAATCAAATGGAATATTGCGAAAATAAAATCTTAAAAAACAATAGATATTTGATAATACGCATATTCATCTGTTGATTCGCATAAAAAACAGTATGATCAAAAAAAACTACTTATTTTTGTAACCAAACTTGGCTACGAGGTGTCCTATATCTGAAATTCGATTATTTACTTTAAAACATTTTTAAGAACATGGATGATAATTTTATTGGTCTGGTAGCCATTTTATCAGCAGTAACCTTGCCCATCGTGGCCGGCCTCATTCTTGGATATCAGTTCATCACATCAAGACATCGTGAACGAATGGGATTGATAAATCAAGGAATCATTCCCCCCGAAACATCGAAAAAGAAATCGGCCCCCGATCGATTGGTTTCTCTTCGGAATGGTATCGTGCTCGTTTCACTGGGTATAGGGATCGTTGCCGGCATTTTGATTATCGAAAATCTCGTATTGGACAAAAAAGGTGAATCCTCCGTGATGGCATCTGCCATCCTCGTATTTTTGGGTATTGGATATCTCGCATACTTTTTCCTTTCGCAGAAAATCGAAAAGAGAGATATTCAAGAAGGGGATCAACAGGATTAATCCTTGACGATGGACGAAAGACAACGGATACAGCAAGTGCTCTCCGGCAATACTTCCGCATTCAGCTATTTTGTCGAAACCTATCAGGACATGGCTTTCACGATAGCCTACCGGATATGCGACAACATGCAGGATGCGGAAGATGTCGTGCAGGAAAGTTTTGTAAAGGCTTACCGCAATCTGCATGCTTATCGTGGCGACGGCAAATTCTCCACGTGGCTGTATCGCATTGTTTATAACGTGGCCGTGACACATGCAAAATCGCGCCTCCGGCTCAGTGAGCACGAAAAAGAAATCGATGATGCTTCGCTTTTTTCGCAAACCGATTTGCAACTGTCGCCGGAAGCGATCGACGAGCAAAGAGAAATAGTGGCACACGTTCTCGACCTCATGCCCGAAAGCGATGCACTCATCCTGACGCTCTATTACATGGAGGACAATTCGGTGAAAGAAATAGCCAACATCATCGGCCTCAACGAACCGAATGTGAAGGTAAAACTTCACCGTGCACGAAAGCTTTTCAAAGAAAAATTCATAGCCTGCTACGGCGAAACCGAAAAGGAACTTCAATTACAACAATAACGTTATGCAAAAAAATATCGACAAAGAGGATGCACTCATCCGCTCATTGCTTCAGACCAACCGGAAACAGGCCCCCGATAATCTGAAATATCGTATCCTGCACCAGATCGAGACCGAAAAAGCGATGACATCCGGCAAGCCATTGCCGGCGAAAGCGCAACGAAATGTGGTTCGCGAATTCGTTACCATTTTCGGCATCATGTACGCAGCGCTGGCACTCTTAATCGGCGCAGCATACCTGACCGGAGGAAGCCCTCTCGTTCAATCGCCTCAATTCTTCTGGACAATCCTCCTCGTGGCATTTATCTTTAGCATGATTTGGCTCATTGCCGGCCTCGATGCTTTCCTCCACGAACGCTATCGCAATCGTTCACACCCATCGGCTCATTAAGTTGCAACAGCGCTACAATTTCTACTCCCCACCCATATTCCACGCGTTTTTTTATTCGTTCATCAGCGTTTCGCGTGCTTTTGCCAGCATTTCAGGAGATTCGGGTTGGGGATAGCCCATGTTCAGTCGTTTGAAGTTTTCGATGATGATATCGCCTACGGCAACACGTGCAAAAAACTTTTTGTCGGCCGGAATCACGTACCACGGAGCATAATCGGTTGACGTATTTTCGAGCATCTCTTCGTAAGCATGCCGATATTCTTTCCATTGAGCGCGCGCCTTCAAGTCTGCAGAACTAAACTTCCAGTTCTTGTCGGAGTCGTCCAGTCGATCCAAAAAACGCTGCTTCTGCTCGTCCTTTGACAGATGCAAAAAGAATTTGACAATCACCATTCCATTATCAACCCAATGCTTTTCGATGGCGTTAATCGATTTGTATCTTCTTTCCCAGAAATCCTTATCTATTTTGTCAACAGAATCAAAGCCGGGAATGCGTTCATTGAGAATCCATTCGGGATTGACCTTAGTGGCCAGCACATTTTCGTAATGCGAGCGATTAAAAATTTCGATCATGCCTCGTTCGGGCAAAGCCAGATAGTGCCGCCACATGTAATCGTGCTCCAATTCGTTTTTCGATGGCGTCTTAAAACTGTGTACGCGACATCCTTGCGGATTGATGCCCGACATCACATGTCGGATAACGCCGTCTTTGCCTGCAGCATCGGGTGCTTGCAAAATGATGAGCATCGAATGACTGTTATCCGCATAAAACATCTCCTGATACTTGTTCAGGTCGTTGATGTTTCTTTTGATCTCCTCTTTGGCCGTCTTTTTGGTGTAACCCCCATCCTCACTTGTGGAGTAATCTTTCAGATCGACTTTTGCTCCGGGATTGACTCGTAATTTGTTGTAATCTATGTTCATGAATTTTGATTTTCGTTTTAGTTTACTTTTTAGAAGTAACAAAAATAATTATTTAATCGAAATTTCCAAGCAATTGTGTCGGGTTTGTGTAATCACCAAAAGATACCTTTTATTTTCGTCAGCACACGAGTTAAACGGGCAGTTGAAAAGTGTAGAAAAAGTCAAAATCTCATTCGACCCAAATACGGCGCAAATACGACGGAAACATAATTTGTCGTAGGCTTCATCGAAAAGATTTATCAAGAGGATTTATTTTTATATTTTTCGGCATATTCGGTAGGGGAAATTCCGTAAAACTCTTTAAAGGAATTCGAAAAATGAGATAAGTTGGAAAATCCCACGGCGTAAGCAATTTCGGATACTTGAACTTTTTGATTGGCCAATAGTTCGGCAGCCTGTTTGATGCGAATGGTTTTGATAAAATCGCTGGGAGATTGATTTGTGAGTTCTTTTAATTTACGGTATAAATGCACGCGACTTATCCCGATGTTTTCGGCCAGAAATTCGACATTCAGATTGGGATTTGAAATGTTTTCGTTAATTAGTTTCACTACTTTTTCTAACAGTTGCCGATCTGCCGATTGTAAAGGTTCCGGCGAAAGCATATCTTTGATCACCTTATCGTCAAGAGGTTTTATTTCTATGCGATTTCGGTTTTCGATCAAATTCAGGCTTTGTTTTATCAACAGGTCAATGTTAAAGGGTTTTACGATATAAGCATCAGCACCCACGTCGAGGCCTTCAGCCTTATCGGAATCGGTTGATTTAGCCGTGAGCAGAATCACCGGAATGTGGTTGACATCGGCATTCGATTTAATTTTTTTGCACAAGGCAATGCCATCCATTTCAGGCATCATGATATCGCTGATGACAAGATCGGGATGATTGTCCCGAATAACCTTCCAAGCCTCTTTTCCATTATTTTTTTCTTCAACTCTGAAATAGACGGACAATTCGTTTTTCAGATAATTGCGAATTTCGTCGTCATCTTCCACAATTAGAACTCGATATTTTGTTTTAGGCCTGATTTTTTTTCCATTAAGTAAAGTCGGTTCGTCTGAAAGCAAGAGGGCTTGCTCTCCCGATTTATGCACGTTAGCGGCTTCAGTTGAAACTTTAGATGGCTCGATCTCCTTTGAGGAAAGATGTTCATTACCCAAAGGCAATCGAATAATAATTTCAGCACCTTTATCGTCTTTTTTGTTTCGGGCAGTGATTGTACCATGCAGCAGACCCATTATCGAACGCGACAGGTGTAGCCCTATGCCGGTTCCCGCATTTTTACCGGTATAATTGTTTTCGCTTTGATAGAAGCGATCGAAAATTTTTTCCGTATCATTTTCATCAATTCCGGCGCCCGAATCAGATATCGTGATTTCGAGATAATCTTTGGTATGAAACTCTTCTTTTTTAGAGTCATGAACCGATTTCAGAGAAACGACGACGCTTCCGTTATCCGGTGTAAACTTGAACGCATTGGACAAAACATTCATCATGACCTTGTCAAAATTATCGATATCGATCCATGCATTCAGTTGCGTCTCCTGATGAAGAAATTTGAACTCGATGTTGCGTCTTTGAGCCGTATATTCGAAAGTTTTCATCAAATCTTCGATAAAACCCACAATATCGGTTTGGCGAAACTTCATCACCATTTGTCCTTTCTCGATCTTGCGTATGTCCATCATCTGATTAATAAGTCGAAGAATGCGATTAGCATTTCGGTACATAATCTGATAAATGTATTTTTTTTGTACATCCGTTTCCGAGGTCATTAATTTTTCGAGTGGACTAATGATGAGGCTCATGGGGGTCCTGATATCGTGAGAAATGTTGGTAAAATATTGAAGTTTGGCTTCGTTAATTTCCTCGATATGCTGTTGACGAACGAGCTCGTGCCGATATTTGATACGATCATAAATATATTTGACGACTCCAGCAATGATTAACAAGAATAGCAGGATATAGGCCGTGATGGCTTGCCGGGAAAGATACCACGGAGGAGATATGATAAGAATAATTTCTTTTATCGGCGAATATGTATCGTGAACGGAAGCCATAATTTTCAGCCGATATTTGCCATAATTGACATTGGTGAAATGAATTTTATTGACACCCGGTTCGGTATGAATCCATTCATTGTTGTTGAATCCTTCCAATTGATATCGATAAGAAATTTGTTCGGGAATGCCATAATCGAAAGTCGAAAATTCGAGATTGAAAATATTGTCGTTGTAATCCAAATAAAGGGTATCCAAGTCGGATATAAAGTATAAAGGTTCGCCTTTTTCACTTTTATTGTTACAAAAAACTGTTTTGTCCCCGATATTTAATGCAATCAGGTATAATTGAAGTTCTTCCCGTTTTTCTTTTATTTGCGACGGATTGAAAAACGTAATGCCATTGATGCCCCCGAAATAAATTTCGCCGCTATGGCTTTTATGGAAAACCCCTCTCGAAAATTCGTTACCCTGCAGGCCGTCGGAATTGTAATAGTTGATGAAGATGTTTTCTTTAACATTATATTTCGAGAGACCGTTATGAGTACTCAGCCACACGTTATCTTGTTCGTCCTCGATGATGCCACAGATGACATTGCTCGGCAATCCATCTTCGAGAGTATATTTGTTGAGCAGGGTTTGATTCTTCCCATTCAACACATAAAGTCCTTCGGTAGTACCGATCCAGATATTTCCTTTTTTGTCCTGTGTTATGGTATAGATAACTGCGTTTGACAATTCGGAGGCGATATTGCTTTGAATGATTGAATTTTTCGTGTCAATGACGGAGTAACCTTTATAAGTCCCAACCCAAATTCTACCCTCTTTGTCCATAAACAACGAAGATACCCATTCGTTAGAAATCGCATTCATACCGTAATGCCTGATATAGGTTCGCGAGTATGTATCGAACACATAAAGTCCTCCGCCGTGAGTTGCTATCCACAAATTACCGCGATCGTCCTTGATAAGAAAGTTGATTTTGATCGACCAATTGTTGGACTGAATATTGGGAGGAATATCATTGTAGTAAGTGCAGCTGCCCGTATTTTTGTCGAAAAAAGCCAATCCTTGGGAAAAAGATCCCAACCAAATTTCGCCCTTATCCATTTCGACAATGGCCGATACGGTATTGGGAACAGACCCGGACAGATTGGTAAATGCGTGATGAATGGATTTTTTTGTATTGTTTTCAAGCTGATACAGGCCATCGTTATCTGTACCAACCCATAGGGTGTTTTGTCGATCGGTGTATATGGATGCAATGCTGCTTGAACCGATCAAGTTCCGGCTGAAAGATTTATGCCCGATATAATTGAATTGATAGGGATTGTTTCTTACCAGGAAAACCCCTTTTTGAAAAAGCCCGAACCACATATTCCCCGCCTTATCCCGTAAGATGGAATGAACTTTTGTTTTCGAGAAATCAAAGGGAGAGGAATTAATCTCTATATTTTCCAGTTGCCGTGTTTTATCGTTTAATTTTCTGAGACCTTGCCCGTCGGTGCCGACAAGCAGCATGTTTTGTTTACGGTCAAAAAATAAGCTTTTTACCGGCAATGATGTGTTGCCTGCCGCATCTTTTAGTGGAACGAAAGAAAAGTGCTGTCGATCGAATACGTAGAGCCCTCCGGAAAGTGTGCCCACAAAAATATTCTTGTCGTCGTCTTCGGTGATAGCGGATATTTCATTATTTCCGATTTTCCGATTTCGTACGTTAAAAGCATGCATTTGTCCGGTTGAAGCATCATACAGATAGAGACCGAAATTTTCGGTACCAATCCAATATCTCCCGTCACTATCCTGAAAAATAAAAGTCAGGTGAGCGGTAGGTAAGTTTGAATTTATTTCAGAAACAGTGTTAAAAATTTTGCCATTCTCATTTGATATTTTTAAAACCCCCTCACCCGATGTACTTAACCAGATAGAGCCATCATTGCTTTCGGTGATAGATGTAATATGGGTATAAATGCGTTTGTCGGATGAAAATAATTTAACTTCTTTAAACTTGTTGGTTTTACGGTCGAACTGCTGCAACCCGTTTATGCAACCCACCCAAAAACGGTCTTTTGAATCTTCAAACAAGCATCTTACATAATTACTTTTGAGCGATGTTGTGTCTTTGAGGTTATTTTTGTAAACCGTAAATTTAATGCCGTCGAACTTATTCAATCCATCTTCTGTCGCAACCCATATATAATTTCGTTTGTCCTGATAAATATAATTGATCAAGCTGTTGGATAGATCTTTATCGGTGGAATAAAAGATTCCTATCTGGCTGTATGCTTCAAACACAATACATCCAAATAAAATATAAACGAGTAAAAATTGTTTTTTCATGTTACCCTTACCAACAGAAATATTGACAAAAATACATGATAATTTTCAATTTACACACAACTTATTTATACATATCCCGATATATTAGTAGCTACTCGATGTCAATTCGTAGAATACCAGAACACAGAAAACAAATTTTCAGCTTGTTGACAAGAATAACAAAGAAAAATCGGTGCATCGAATCTTCGAAGCCGGATGATATGCTAAACGCCAACAAATCACACCTATTTCACCGATTGAATGTATTATACAATATAGTGCTTTCTAATTGACCCTCAATCCGCAACTATTATACAACATTTTGTAACAAAATATTCAGTTGATGTAACATACAGAAAAATAAATGAAATATTTAAGCAAATGACATTATTCTGCTTCCTTTAAATTTGTTCGGTAATTTTCATTTACATATAATCAAAATAAATACTAAAACTTTTTTTTAATATATATTTGGTATGAAAGACATCAAAAAAGCATTAACAAAATTGGGGTTTTTGGTATTAGCACTAATTATCCCGGAGTATGTATTTTCTCAAAGTTTTGAGATTAGTGGAACGGTTACCGATGAAAACAACGAAACTTTAATAGGGGTAAACGTTATTGAAGTTGGAACTACTAATGGCACGGTAACGGATGTAAATGGAAGATACAACCTTGTTGTATCTCCAAACTCGTCAATTACATTTTCTTACATTGGTTTTAAAACAAAAACCGTTAAAATTGGCAACCAGAGAGTCATTAATGTGGTAATGGAATCCGATGTTTTGGGATTGGAAGAAGTCGTAGTGATTGGGTATGGACAGATGAGAAGAAGCGACTTGACAGGTTCTGTCGTATCGGTAGGCAGTGAAGCGATACAACAATCCATCTCAACCTCAATCGATCAAGTACTACAGGGTCGTGCAGCAGGAGTACAAGTACAGCAAAATTCAGGCATTCCGGGGTCAAGTTCGACCATTCGTATTCGAGGAGTCAATTCGTTGAATGCATCCAACGAGCCAATCTATGTTGTAGATGGAGTAATCATTGAAGGAGGATCATCGAGCGCATCGAATGTTAACACTAATCCCTTGGCTACAATCAATCCTGCAGACATTCTATCTGTCGATATTCTCAAAGATGCGTCGGCGACTGCTATCTACGGATCGCGGGGTTCGAATGGCGTTATTCTTATTACCACTAGAAAAGGACAAAAAGGAGAAGCCACTATTGGATATAACGGATATGTGGGCTGGCAACAAATTCCAACGAAAATTGATGTGTTGAATTTGCAAGAATATGCTACCCACAGAAATACGTTAGCCGAGTTGGGACTAATAAGTTATAACAATAATTATGTTCGTCCCGATTTATTGGGAAAAGGGACGGATTGGCAAGAGGAATTGTTCAATACAGCATTGATGCATAATCACAACCTTTATGTTTCGGGAGGAACAGAAAAAAACACATACAATTTGAGCGGAGGATTTGCCAATCAAGACGGAATAGCTGCGGGTTCAGGATTTGAAAGATGGAATTTAACGGGGACATTCGACTCGCAAGTAAAAAGTTATTTAAAAGCGGGAGTAACTTTTGCTTTTTCGAATACCTCTCAGAAATTAACCGTTTCGGATCAATCATTGGTTATCACCGCACTTAAAACGCCACCAGACGTTCCTGTACGTAATCCTGACGGATCGTTTGCTGCTTCGAATGAACAGTTTATGCCAACCAATCCTATGGCTATGGCCATGTTGATTGACAACAACAATAAGACCTACGATTTACGATCGAATACTTATTTGGAATTGACGCCGATAAAAAATTTGACCTTCCGTACCGAATATTCGTTCAATAATAATTTGTTCAATACCTATCGCTTTCAACCAACTTATTATTTATCGGAAACACAATTCAGGGACGATAACGAAGGGACCTATTCCAAGCAAAACAATTTGTTTTGGAGTTGGCGAAATATTTTGACCTACGATGCTATTTTTGGATTGCACAAAGTAAATGCCATGTATGGACATGAAATGCAAAAATCCTCGTGGGAATATCTAAATGGTTCGCGTACTGGATTTCCTACCAATGGAGCTACAGATCTTACTCTGGGTGATGCGACCACTGCTGCCAACAACGGATATACAGGTGCAAATGCACTTCTTTCGGATTTTGGGCGAGTTTTTTATTCTTACGCAGATAAATATATGTTGACGAGCACCCTACGTTACGATCGCTCTTCGAAGTTCGCTCCAAAACATCGCGACGGATGGTTCCCATCAGCAGCTTTGGCTTGGAGGGTCACAGAAGAAGATTTTATGAAAAACGCGACAGCAATCGACAATTTGAAGCTTCGCTTAGGTTGGGGGCTCGTAGGCAACCAAAACATTCCCGACAATTATGCATGGCTGGCTACATACGCCACATCAACTACCAATTGGGGTTCCGGATTAATCGCCGCCAATACACCCAATGAAGACTTGACATGGGAATCAACCAGCTCGAGTAATATCGGTGTAGATTTGAGTTTGTTTAAGGGCAGAATAGAATTTATAGCCGATGCTTACTACAAGAAAACAAACAACCTTTTGCTGCAAGCATCTCTACCCGCCTATGTAGGGACTTCCGGGCAAGGCTCAAGCAGTCGGCCATGGGTGAATTTGGGATCATTAGAAAATAAAGGATTCGAATTTACACTGAATACGGTAAACATCGATCGCAAACAATTTCAATGGCGCAGCAATGTTGTATTTACGTTGAACAGAAACAAAGTTTTATCCATTAATACACAAACCGGAGAAGATGTTCGCTCGATTGAAGACTCGAGTTGGGGAGCAACCGGTTATACGATCATCAACCGCACAGTTGTCGGACAGCCCATCGGGCAGTTTTATGGCTATCAGATAATTGGACGTTTCGAAAAAGCAACCGATTTTTATTATAAAGATGAAAATGGGAACGTAAAACCCATGCCGGTCATGAGTGGATTGACCATAGATGAGCAAAACGGACTGTGGATTGGGGATTATATCTATAAGGATCAAAACAAAGATGGCATTATTGATCAAAAAGACCGCACTTTCATAGGTAATCCCGAGCCAAAATTTACGTACGGCATTGGCAACACTTTCCTGATTGGGAATGTAGATCTTACCATTTTTCTGACTGGAGTTTACGGAAATGATGTAGTCAACTATGCACGACGATACATGGGAAATCCGCGTCGTAATATTTCAAACCTATTCAGTTATGCCGTGAATTATGCCAAAACGGATTTGATAGATCCCAACGGCCCCAATGATTACAGAAACGTGAAAATTGTAGGTGGCGACCGGAATATGTGTCGTTTGCCTTTATCCACAGCTACATCCGATTACGATTTTGCCTTCAGCGACCGTTTTATTGAAGATGGTTCATATCTACGAATTCAGAATATATCGTTAGGTTATACTTTCCCGAGAAAATTAATCAGCAGCACAGGCCTTTCGGATTTAAAAGTTTTTGCAAATATTCAGAATGCTTATACTTTCACGAAATACACCGGATACGATCCCGAAGTTGGAATCTCCTACAGTGGTGGTAATCAGTTAATGGGTGTAGACAACGGAAGATATCCGTCTCCAAGAATCTATACGATAGGACTCAATGTTTCTTTCTAAACTTTTTAAAACGATCTAATATGAAAACAAAAAATATAATATTTTCATTCGTCGTAACTTTAGCACTTTCACTTGCCGCGTGCAACGATTTTTTGGATATCAAGCCCAACAATCTGATAACGGGAAGCAGTTTGACGGCCGATAATTTACCTTCACTTACTGCTCCGCTTTATAACAGAGTTTGGTTCGATTTCAACGATAAATTTTATTTTGGATTGGGAGACGGAATGTCTTACAACTTATATGCCCCCTATTCCGATTATGTATATCCCTTTGCAGACTTGTCGGTAACCGGTTTGACAGGACCATTGGTAAGCGCATGGGCTTCACTATATGTCGTCATTCAACAATCTAACAAAGTTATCAAAAGTATTAATGAAAGTTCTGCCAGCCAGGAAGTAAAGAATCAATACATAGCCGAAGCAAGATTTATGCGTGGTACGGCATATTGGTATCTTGCTTCATTATGGGGAAACGTGATTATTACTGAAGATCCTTCGCCGTTGACAACCAACCCTATCGTAAATTCCAATACTCAAAAAGATGCCTTTGAATTTGCTATTCGCGATATGGAATTTGCTGCTAAATATTTACCCGAAACAGTAGGACAAGCTGGGCGGGTAAATCGTTACAGTGCTTTTGGAATGTTATCGCGCTTTTATTTGGCTTATTCAGGTTTTGTTGCTTCTAACTATGGTGAAAATCCAAATGTAGGAACAAGAGATGAAAATTATTTGAATCTGGCAAAACAAGCAGCTAAAAAAGTAATCGAAGAAAGTTCTTTTGCGTTGATGGATAATTATCCGGATTTGTTCAAAATCGAATATAACAACAATTCGGAGTCGATGTTCGCCTTTCAGTGGGTACCCGGACTCAATAGCAGTACCGGATACGGGGTTATTAACACACATCAGGCCTATTTTGCTTACAGTTCCGAAATCACCGGTGATGATGCTGCATGGGGCGACTGGACACGATGCCCGTATGACATGATCAAGGAATACGAAAAAAATGATACCATTCGCCGTAAAGCTACATGGATGGGTTATGGAGATCATTATCCCGAAATCAATAAGGCTAATGGAGGCATCACCTACAACCGAAATGTTTCCGGAAACAGCTCCACAACCCTGAATGTCAAAAAAGGCGTTACCGGCTCAAGCAAAGACAATCCTGCTATCGGGAGGATGAATTCTGCTTTAAATAATTACATGCTCCGGTTGGCAGAAGTTTATCTCAATTATGCCGAAGCTATTCTGGGTAATGCGACAAGCACTTCAGATGATACGGCATTGAAATATTTCAACGACGTTCGAAAACGCGCCGGTCTGCCGGCAAAAACAAGTATTACGTGGGAAGATATCCGTCACGAACGCCGGGTTGAATTTTGTATGGAAGGACGCTATTGGTATGATCTGTTAAGCCGTGCTTACTATCAACAACAGGAAGTAATCAACTACATCAAAAATCAAAATCGTGGAACCATAACTCCCTATTTGTTTAGTGCTCCCAATAACCTCAGTATAGATCCGGAAACTGATCCCGGAAACAGAGCGGTAGGTGAGGTTACTCCGGCTATATTTTTGCTTCCATATCCCGAATCTGAATTAATTCAAAATCCCAAACTTGCCGATCCTCCCGTTCCCTACACATTTACGGAGGATAGGATAACAGACTTGTTCGATTAATAACCATTAAAAAGTATATTCCGATGAAAAATAAAAGTTATAAAAATCTTATAAAGACATGTCTATTTTTAGGATTGATTGCGATTACCCTTTCGCTAAATTCATGCGAAGACAGCGATGATAAAGCAAATTCAATCCCTGTAAAGATAACTAAGGTTTATCTTGAAGATGCTCAATCTGCGGTACCTGACAGAGAAGTTACATTTGCGCGTTTAGGACAAACCATTCGTCTCGAAGGTTCTGGCTTTACCGGCGTAAAAAAAGTATATATCAATGGATACGATAATTATTTTAATCCTGTATTTGTAACTGATAATTCGATGTGGATCACGATATCTCAAGACGTGCCTACACTTGAAGCTCCGGAGGAAGTTCGCAATACCATTCGGATAGAAAAAAGCGCTACCAACTTTTTTGTTTACTCATTCGAAATTAGGGCTTCGGCGCCTGCAGTTACAGAAATTTCGCATACCATGCCAACTCCCGGTGACCAAATAATTATCTATGGTACAGGTTTACAGGGTATTACGAGTGTAACTTTCCCCGGTAATGTAGTAGTAACCGATGGAATCATTTCTGATAATGAAAAAGGGGAATATTGTATTGTTACAGTTCCTGAAGGTGTTTCCGGTGATGGTGGATCTCTTTTGGTTATTGGTGCAAATGGAGGAGCTTATTCTCCGGCATGTTTCAATTTCAAAAATGGAGTATTTCATGATTTTGACAACGTAAACAATTATTCGTGGGCATCGGGCATTGACGACGCCGGCACACCCCTCACTCAATTGATTCCGACTAATGGAGTCGGGCCCAAATCACAAGGTGGATATCAGTGTTTTAATAAAGATGGAAAATCAATCGCTGCAAATGCCGATATTCGTTACTGGACAAACAGCAGCAATTGGCCTTCGGCTCTCTTGTCCGTGATTCCGGCAAGCACCCCGACTTCCGATTGTGGCGTACAAATGGATATTTATGTTGAAGGTGAATGGAGTTCGGGGGTTATAAGAATGGTTATGGCCGATGGCTACGGAACAGATAGATACTGCATGATTTACCGACCATGGTATGTAAACGAAAAAATTATTCAGTTTGAAAATCCCGGCTGCTGGTTTACCATTACCTTGCCATTTAGCCTCAGCGAAGATTATAATGGAAAAACTTTTGGTGACGTTGTAACCTCTATGGCGAATGCCAGCTACAAGCAAGCAGGTCCGTGGTTCCATAATATTGGGGTGGCCGATGTGTTTGATCCGGTTGCCACGAATGTTAAAATCTACTTTGATAATCTACGTGTGGTTCCTCTGAATACGCCAACATACAGTGATTTTCCCGATGAAGAAGATTAACCATTAAATGATTGAAATTATGAAATCAATAATAAAAAAAATAAATTACATTTTGCTGCAACTCGTCCTTCTGTTCGCCATGATCGGTAATTTGGTTTCGTGCTACGACGATAAAATGGAATGGGGACGCGATCCATATTACGGAGAAGTATCTATGTCCGAATTGCCTTTGCCATTGCAAGAGAAAATTTCACGATATGATGTTTTGAAATCTTACACCGATATGATTCTGGGAATTGGAATTGATTTAGATTTATATATGGAAAATGAAACTTATCGGAATATTGTCAATCAGAATTTTGATGAAATTACGGTAGGATATCACATGAAACACGGAGCAATGGTTAATTCCAACGGTCAATTGAATTTTACAAAAGTTGATGGCTTAATCGATAAATTGAAAGAAGCAAATCTAAGTGTTTTTGGTCATACGCTCGTATGGCACCAAAATCAGAATGCCAGTTATCTCAACAGTTTAATTGCTCCGCAAATCATTCCTTCTCCGGGCGAAAGTCAGTTGGATGTTAGTGCTTTGTTAGATGGTTCGTTCACGGGATGGAACAGAAATAATTCTGCAGGAATAACCGTTGTTCAAGGAACAGGATTGAACAACGGACCGGCTGTTCGCTTTGAAACCACCACAGCCGGAAATGAATGGGATACGCAATTGACAAGTCCTGAAATCCCGGCAGTGGTAGGACATGCCTACGAAATTTCTTTTTGGATTCGCTCTGAAGCACCCGGGCAGGGAAGAATGTCGTTTGAGGGTATGATAAACAATTACCCATGGGTAAATGGTGGTGCGCTTTTTAATACATCCGCTTCTTGGACGCAGATTACTTATAAAGAAGTGTGGAGCGATTCGGAAAATAAAAATGTTCCATTTACGGCTGTAGCCAATGCCATAAAAATTGCTTTCGACATGGGAAAGGTGCCGGGGGTTTATTATGTCGATATCAACTCCATCAGCGTGATTGATTTGGATGCTGCTCCTGCGGAAGTTAATTATGTTAATAATGGCGGTTTTGAAACAGGCGATTTAACCGGATGGTCGGCATCAAACTCCGGTGCCGGAATTGAAATTTCGAATTCAGAAAAATTTTCAGGTTCTTATTCAGTCAAATTGACTTCAAGCTCCACTTCTAAAAATGCTTGGGACTTGCAGCTAGAAAGTGATCAGATCACTCTTGATCCTTCCAAAACGTATACTTTTTCATTTTATGTGAAATCGGATGTGGCTGGAAAGGGTCGCGTTTCATTTCCGGGTGGAGTTGATGGGAATCAATATCCTTGGATGAACTGGACAGGAAGCGGAGCTAGTGAAGCTTTTACAACTGTTGCCGGAGTATGGACTCTGATTTCTGTGGAATTAAGCAACACTTCAAATGTGAAATTAAGTTTCGATATGGGTTATTTGCCGGATGTTACTTATTATATCGACGAAATTAAAATTGTTGAAAAAACACTTACTCGAAGCTCGATCACATTTCGTTCCGGTCCCATCATTGTTGATAAAACCGATGAAGAAAAAGCACAAATTATTGGCGAAGCAATGGAAAACTGGATTTCGCAAATGGTTGATCATTATAAAAATGACGTTCATGCTTGGGATGTTGTTAATGAATCCATGAACGATGCCGGTCAACTTCGCAGTGGAAAGAATGTAACTGAACCGGCAGCAGATGAATTTTATTGGCAGGACTATTTGGGCAAGGACTATGCTGTAACGGCATTCAAATTGGCTCGACAATATGGCAAACCTACCGACAAATTATTTATTAACGATTATGGTTTGGAAAATTCTTTGGCCAAATGTGACGGATTGATTGATTATGTAACCTATATCGAAAGCAAAGGAGCACAAGTTGACGGAATTGGCACGCAGATGCATCTCTCACTCTCTTCCGATACAACAAAAATTGCCCAAATGTTCCAGAAGCTGGCAGCTACCGGCAAATTAATCAAAATCTCAGAAATGGATATTCGCATTGGCACCGCTTCGCCAACTCCCGAACAGTATGCACAGCAAGCTGCCTTATATCGGTATGTGATAGAAGCGTATAAAAAATTTATTCCTGAACCACAATGGTATGGAATAACAGTTTGGTGCGTTTCGGATCATCCCGATGAACATGTCAATTGGTTGCCCAACGATGCACCCTGCCTCTGGGATAAGGATTACCAAAGAAAACATGCTTACAAAGGCTTCGCCGATGGTTTGGCAGGAAGAGATGTAAGTGCCGATTTTACAGGCGAACTGCAGTATTAATGTGTTGAAAATTAATGTGTATTATTTTATTCAAATTAGAGAAAAATGAAAAACAAAAATGTGTCGATTAAAGTAAAAGGATGGTTATTCGCAATACTGTGGATAATATCCTTAAGTGTGTTTGCTCAAAACATCACGGTAAGTGGGACGGTAACCGATGAAAACAACGAGCCGGTTATCGGTGCAACCGTAATTGTATCGGGTGACCCTACACATGGAACTGTCACAGACATAGACGGGAAATACATTCTACCGAATGTCCCTGCCGACGGATCGCTCGAATTCAGATTTGTAGGAATGAAAAACCTTGTAGTTCCTGTCAATGGTAAAACCACCTTGAATGTTGTCATGGAGTCGGATGTGCAGGCATTAGAAGAATTAGTGGTAATAGGCTATGGAACGCAGCGAAAAGAAGCCGTGACCGGTTCGGTAGCTTCTGTAAGAGGAGATGTTCTTCAAGAAATGCCTTCTTCCAATATTACTCAGGCCTTGCAAGGACGAATACCCGGCGTGGAAATGGCTCAAACTTCTTCTAAACCCGGAGCAGCTATGCAAATTCGTATTCGTGGGACTCGTTCGTTGAATGCAAGCAACGATCCTTTGGTTGTTTTGGATGGAATACCATTCGCTGGATCAATCGGTGATATTAATCCAAACGATATTAAGAGTATCGATATCTTAAAAGATGCCTCTGCAACGGCGATTTACGGTTCACGTGGAGCCAATGGCGTAATTTTAGTTACAACAAATAAAGGAACCGTAGGACAAAAAGCTCGAATATCATACAATGGATATTATGGGGCCAAAGATATTTTTGCCAAATACCCTATGATGGACGGTCCCGAATTTGTGGCTTTACGTAAAGCAGCAGGAAAATTTCAGAATGCAAAAGACGAATCGGACGATGTCAATACCGATTGGCAAGATCTTTTTTATAAAACAGGCATGGTAACCGATCATAATTTGGCAATTTTAGGCGGAACTAAACAAGGGAACTATAATTTTAGCGCAGATTACTACCAGGAAGAGGCCGTAATTCCGGGACAAAACTATAATCGAATTACATTGCGCGGGGCACTCGAACAGGGAATAGGAAATTATTTACGCTTCGGCATTACCACCAACAACAATTATTCTGTAAACAATGGAAGCAGCTTGGGGCTGTATGGTGTTTTAAGTCTTTCTCCAATAGCCAATCCTTATAATGAAGATGGCACGTGGAAAAGAACAGTCATGATGCCTTTGGATGAACAATGGGTTTATTCGAGAGAAATTATCGAAAATTTAGGTGATAAGTGGAAAGACCAGAGCAAAGCATTTGGCTCATATAACACATTGTATGGTGAAGCAAAGATTCCGGGTGTTGAAGGGTTAAAGTATCGCATCAATATCGGTTTGAATTATAGAAACACGAATGGAGGCAGCTATACAGGCCAAGGAGTATTCAGCTCGGTACCTACCACTCCATCTACAGCTTCAATCAGCAATTCGTTAACTACCAGTTGGGTCGTAGAAAACTTATTGACTTACGACCACACGTTTGCCGAAAAACATCAGTTAAACATAATGGGAATGTATTCGGCTGAAGAAACTAGTTACAACAGTTCTAATATTTCTGCAAAAGATATTCCTGCGGATCATTTCCAATTTTATAATTTGGGTACAGCTCAAGGTGAAATTACGATTAATCCAAACAACCAGAACTATTATCAAAGCGGATTAAAGTCGTGGATGGGGCGAATTATGTATAATTATGATAATCGTTATATGTTAACCGCCGTTTTGCGTTCTGATGGGTCTTCCCGATTAGCTCCGGGACATCAATGGCATACTTATCCGGCAATCTCGCTTGGATGGAACATTAAAAACGAATCGTTTATGGAAAATATTTCTTCCATAAATATGCTGAAACTGCGTGCCGGTTATGGACAGACTTCCAACCAAGCAGTTAATCCGTATGCAACACTGGGATTATTGAGCACAAGACCTTACAATTTTGGGGACACCTATTCCACAGGATACTACGTTTCAGAGCTCCCAAATCCAAATTTAGGCTGGGAATATTCTGAAACATGGAATTATGGAGTGGATTTCACTTTACTTAATAATCGGCTTTCAGGTTCGTTGGAATATTATGTAACCAATACAAAAGATATTCTGTTAGGGGTGAATTTGCCTAATACCTCCGGTGTCGGCAGCTATATGGCGAATATAGGCGAATCTCAAAACAAAGGCTGGGAACTGTCTCTTAATGGGACCATATTGGAAAATGTGAATGGATGGACATGGGAAGCCGGAGTAAACTTCTATGGCAATAAAAACAAATTGGTTGCCCTGGCATCCGGACAAACACGTGATGAAGCTAACTGGTGGTTTGTCGGCTATCCGATTAATTGTATTTATGATTACGAAAAGATCGGCCTTTGGAATAAAACCGATGAGGATTATCAATATCTTTCAATACTCGAACCAGGTGGAAATGAAGGTATGATAAAAGTAAAATACACAGGCGATTATGATGATAACGGAAAACCCGTTAGACAAATTGGGCCGGATGACCGACAGATTATGGGTGTTGATCCCGATTTTCAGGGCGGTTTTAATACGCGCGTTGCTTATAAAGGATTCGACCTGAACGTAGTGGGGGCTTTTAAAAGTGGAGGAATCCTTATCAGTACCCTCTATTCGTCGGCAGGATATTTGAATATGATGACAGGCCGTAGAGGAAATGTGCAGGTAGATTATTGGACACCCGAAAACACCGATGCCAAATATCCTAATCCGGCCGGTGTGTTATCAGGTGATAATCCAAAATACGGCACTACACTGGGTTATTTTGATGCTTCTTATTTAAAGATACGTAATATTTCTTTGGGATACAATTTCATGCAAGATTGGGTAAAAAAAGCCGGCATCAATCAATTAAGGGTTTATTGCAGCGTTCAAAATCCATTTGTATTTTTCTCGCCCTACCATAGTGAGTCCGGCATGGATCCTGAAACCAATTCCTATGGTGATGAAAATGTTGCGGTTACAGATACATATCGATCACGTCTGTTAACGATAGGAACGAATACTCCTTCTACTCGTAATTACTTGATTGGAATTAATTTATCATTCTAAAACATGAAAATAATGAAAAAAATAGATTTTAAATTCATAATAGGAACAATCCTAATAGCCTTGACTGCATGTTCCGATATCTTAGAAGAACAACCTCGCAGTATTTACGAACCCGGCTTTTTCAAAAGTGAAAAAGGAGTAATGGGGGGAATAACATCCTTATATGGCCATCTCCGATATATCTATGGTCAAGCCTATTATTATAATACTTGTCTCACGGGTACGGACGAGGCAACCTACGCGCAGAGTGCTGATGCTAATTTTAAAGATATGGATCTTTCAGGAGTAGGTTCTATTACTGCAAGCAGTAGCCGTGCCGATGTGTTGTGGGGAGCTGCTTTCTCTAATATCAATACGGCTAATGGAATTATCGAAAATGCTACTGCCGTTGGAACTATTTCCGATGCCCTGATAGCAGAAGCGAAATTTTTCAGAGCTTTCGATTACTTTATGCTGGTTCAGACTTTTGGCGGTGTTCCTTTGGATTTGGGCAGTGGCATATTAAAATTTAATACTACACCTTCACGAACCTCTGTACGCAATACCGTGCCGGAAGTTTATACCCAAGCAATATTCCCTGATTTAATAACAGCCGTTAACGATCTGCCGGATAATCCGAGAGTCACCGGAGGAGTTACAAAGACTGTAGCAAGACTTTATTTGGCAAAAGCTTATTTAACTTATGCATGGTGGTTGGAAAATCCAAATAATATTCCAACTTATCCTGCTTGTGATCGCGTTGATCCGGATGGACACAATGCCCAATGGTATTTTCAACAGGCTTATGACATTGCCGCAACGGCTATCGAAAATCCCGGTCCTTATGGTTTGCAATCTACTTATTATGATGTAAACCTTGCACAGAATGATCGGAACAACGAAATACTGCTTTATGCCGATCATACAGAGAAAAGTGAATATTACAATGGCGGTAGCCTTACATATGGTAGTGGAGGCGCGCCGGATAATTTTGCCGGATGGATGATGACATGGAATTATACCGTAATTACCAGCGCCACCTTACCCGACTGGTCTAAAACCATCAATTCCGTTCAACGTGAAGCGGTTCAGGCATTGGGCCGTCCATGGACAAGAATGTGCCCTACTATTAACGTGATTACACAAACTTTTGCCGACAAAACCAATGATTCACGATACGATGGAACTTTTACAACAGTTTATCGGGGAAACTGGAACAAAAATCCAAACAATGCCAACATACCATTTGTATATAACGGGAACAATATCACGGTAAATCCAGGCGGAGCTATATTGACTTTTCTAAACGAAGAACCTCAGACCGACATAGACTACAGTAACTCAACCTATAAAAGTAATATTGGAGCCGGGGTTTTACCCGGTAGAGCAGATTATGTAATTTCTCCCAGAGGTATCAGCCGAATTGTTTACCCGGGTTTATGGAAACTGGGCCCCTATCGTACCGACAATGCAGGAGGATTAGGTCAGCCAAACGCAGGGAGTACTCGTCCGTTTAATATTGCCAAGTTTTCCGAATTCTTCTTTATTGCAGCCGAAGCCGCTGTAAAAGGAGCAACAACCAGAACTATTGCCGGATCTTATGCCAATAATGGTACGGCTCGCGGCTTGATCAATGTGATTCGTGCACGTGCAGGTAAATGGCGCTGGGACAACAATGGAAATATGGCAAAAGTTCAGGATAATAGTGCCGCTATGATAGCTGCAACCCCGGCCACAATTGATATTAATTACATTTTAGCGGAACGTTCCCGCGAATATTATGGCGAAGGTTACCGGTGGTATGATTTGATACGCACACAGAAATGGGAAGAACTGGCTTCTAGTTATGAAATTTGTGGGAGCAACTACGGAGATCACACACCTCAAACTTATACTCGAACGATTGAGAAGTATCATTACCTGAGGCCTATACCTCAAGGGCAATTGGATGCAATGGAAATGACGCCGGAGGAGAAAGAGGCTTATCAAAATCCGGGATATTGATGATAAAGATTATGAAATTCTAATCGAAGAGATTGGTTGTTCTTATAGTTAGCAACCAATCTCTTAATCTATTATAATTAATGAGTGCTATTAATGAAGTTAAAAATCGAATAAATTGGATTTTCGGTGATAAACAATGTTTTTATAGAATTAATGCGAAAACATTTTTGAAAAGTTTTTATAAAGCTGAATAAAATGAAAAGAAAATTAATTTATTTTGGATTTTTAGTGATAATCGCTTTGAGTGGGAAAGCCCAAAATGCACCGGACTTGGTGTGTTTTTTAGGGGGAGATGATGTTTTTGCTTTGACGACTAAAAACGAAGCAACATTTTCTATTTTGTCGGATTCTGCCGATTTTGTGGCAATACAACTTGCCTTAGCGAATTTGCAGAACGATTTTTTGGCAGTTGCCGGTAAAAAGCCGGCCTTAACGTACAATACAAAAACAAAATCTGTTAAACTCATTGTGGGTACGATTGGCAAGAGCAAATTCATCGACCAACTTGCCAACAAAAATATTATAAATAAAACCGATTTATTGGGCAAACATGAAAAATTCATCATTCAAACCGTAAAGCATCCCTTTGAAGGAATAGACGAAGCATTGGTTATTGCCGGCAGCGACAAACGAGGAACGGTTTATGGAATTTACGAACTTTCCCGACAAATAGGCGTTTCGCCTTGGTATTACTGGGCAGATGTTCCTGTTCGGAAATCCGAAAATATTTATATCAAACGTGAGGTTTATACTGCCGGCGAACCTGCCGTTGCCTATCGCGGTATTTTTCTTAATGACGAAGAACCTGCTTTGGGTGGTTGGACAAGAGCTACGTTTGGTGGTTTTAATCACAATTTTTATGAAAAGGTTTTTGAACTCATTCTTCGTTTGAAAGGAAATTTTCTTTGGCCTGCCATGTGGGGAAAGGCTTTTTATGACGATGATCCTCAAAATGCGGTGCTTGCCGACGAGATGGGGGTTGTGATCGGCACTTCTCACCACGAACCGATGGCGCGTGCTCATGTGGAATGGAGTAGATACGGAAAAGGAGAATGGAATTATCAGACGAATAAAAAAGTTCTGAAACGATTCTGGACAGAAGGTTTTAAACGAGCTTACGGAACAGAATGCCTGATTACTGTCGGTATGCGTGGCGATGGCGATGAACCGATGAGCGAAGAAAGTAATATAAAATTGCTCGAAAAAATCATTTCCGATCAACGCAGCATTATTTCCAAAATATCCGGGAAGGATGCTGCCAAAACGCCCCAAGTTTGGGCACTATACAAGGAAGTTCAGGACTATTACGACAAGGGGATGCGCGTTCCGGATGATGTAACCTTGCTGCTCTGCGACGACAATTGGGGAAATGTAAGAAAGTTGCCGTTACCGGATGCTCCGAAGCGAAAAGGCGGTTATGGAATGTATTATCATTTCGATTATGTAGGCGGGCCGAGAAATTATAAATGGATCAATGTCAGTCAAGTACAACGTATTTGGGAACAAATGAGTCTCACCTATCGGCACGGAGTCGATAAACTCTGGATAGTTAACGTCGGCGATTTGAAACCGATGGAATATCCGATTTCGTTCTTTCTGGATATGGCATGGAATCCCAACCAATTTACTGCCAATAATTTGCGGGAACATACCGAAAAATGGTGTACTGAGCAGTTTGGAGAAAAATATGCCAAAGAATCGGCTCGGCTGATTGATACTTACACAAAATACAATCACCGCATTACGCCGGAGTTGTTGAACGATACGATTTACAGTCTGGAAAATTACAATGAGTTTCAGCAGGTAACTTCGGAGTATGTGAAATTGGCTTTGGATGCATTCAGACTTTACCAACAAATTCCTGACGAAACAAAAGATGCTTTTGACGAACTGGTTTTGTTTCCCATCAATGCTTGCAGCAATTTATACGAAATGTATTTTGCCGTTGCCAAAAACAAACAATTAGCCAAACAAAATAATCCCGAAGCGAATATTTGGGCTGATGAAGTAAAGAAATGTTTCGAACGCGATTCGCTGCTTACCCTGCATTACAACACTGAAGTTGCAGGTGGAAAATGGAAGCACATGATGGACCAAATTCGTATCGGATATACCTATTGGCAGGAGCCAAAGCAGCGTGTAATGCCTGAAGTAAAATATGTAACACCTTCAGCCGACGAAAAAAACAAAAAATTTGTTGAAAGTGCCGGTTATATTTCCATTGAAGCCGAACATTTCAATCGTGCGAAAGGAAACGAGCGAATAGAATGGAAAGTGATTCCGAATTTGGGAAAAACATTATCGGGTGTAACTACTTTTCCGCAAAACGAATATCCAACACCGGAAGACAGCATTTATCTGGAATATGACGTCATTACCCGGTCAACAGGAAATTTTCCGATACACGTATTGGTTTCGCCAACGCTTAATTTCAACAACAACAAAGGATTAAGATATGGCATTTCGGTTGATAATCAGGAAGAAAAGATTGTAAACATGAATGGAAAATACGATACAAAACTCCTGGAAAAATGGCAGGCACAACGCATCAATGAAACTATTACGACGCACATGTTTCAGTCAGCCGGAAAGCATACCATCCGATTTAGAGTATTGGAACCGGGAATCGTATTGCAAAAAATAATCATTGATACAGGTAATTTGAAAAAGAGTTATCTCGGTGCTCCTGAAAGCAAACGAATGGTGGATTGAAATATTTTCATGGTAAATTTCAAATTAAAACAAATGAGTAGAAAAATCATAACTATTTTTTCATTTTTTGTGCTGTTATCTTTTAACCTTCAGGCAGAAGACGGGCACGATTTGTGGTTGCGGGGAAAAGGAACGAATTCCGTGAATGTGATTTGCTCCAAAAAATCACCAACGCTCAGCATTGCAATGCAGGAATTGCAACAAGGCTGGCAGAGAAATGCAAATGAAAAAATAGAACTTGTCGTTAAATCCGATAAGGCAATTAAGGGTGATGGCTTTAGAATCGGCAAAAACAGAATTCAAGCCAATACAGACATTGGGATTCTTTACGGAGTTTACGAATTAATGCGCCGGCAGCAAACAGGAGAGAACATTCACGAAGAAGTTTGCAATCCTTCTTACGAAAGGCGAATACTCAATCATTGGGACAATCTCGACGGAACCATTGAACGCGGTTATGCCGGTAGTTCGATATTTTGGAGAAAAGGCAAAGATTCATTAACAGTTACATATACGGATAAGCAGTTATGGCAGGAATATGCCCGTGCCAATGCGTCAATAGGAATAAATGGGTCGGTACTCAACAATGTAAATGCTTCGCCTTCGATATTGACAGCCGATTATTTGAAAAAGACAAAAGAAATTGCCGATGTTCTGCGACCATATGGCATTAGAACCTATTTGTCGGTGAATTTTGCTTCACCCCAAGTGATAGGAGGTTTAAAAACTTCTGATCCGCTGAATTCGGAAGTTGCCCAATGGTGGAAAAATAAAGTAAAAGAAATTTACAGTCTGATTCCCGATTTTGGGGGATTTTTGGTAAAGGCCAACAGCGAAGGACAACCGGGCCCGCAGGATTTTGGCCGCACACATGCGGACGGAGCAAACATGCTTGCAGATGCACTTTCCCCATTTGGTGGAATGGTAATGTGGCGTGCATTTATATATAATCCTTCCGATGAAGACAGAGCGAAACAAGCTTATTCGGAATTTATGCCGATGGATGGTCAGTTTCGCGATAATGTGATTATTCAGGTGAAAAACGGACCAATCGATTTTCAGCCGCGAGAACCTTTCAGTCCACTTTTCGGAGCAATGAAAAAAACTTCTGTCATGCCCGAACTTCAAATCACGCAGGAATATCTGGGACAATCGGTTCATCTGGTATACTTGGCGACAATGTGGGAGGAATTTCTAAAAAGTGACACCTATCAGGAAGGCAAAGGCAGTACAGTGGCTCGTTGTACCGATGGCAGTATTTTCCCGCAAAAGCATACAGCAATCGCCGGAGTTTCGAATATCGGTTCAGACGTCAACTGGTGCGGTCATCCTTTTGCACAATCCAACTGGTATGCTTTCGGAAGATTGGCATGGAATAATTCCTTATCGAGTGAACAAATTGCCGACGAATGGATTAAGTTGACTTTTGCTGATTATTCCGGCAAAATCGATACTCAAAATTCCATTTTTTCCGCCGATTGGCAGGTCAATTTTTTGCAGCCTGTCAAGCAAATGATGTTGAACAGTCGTGAAGCTGCCGTCAATTATATGATGCCGTTAGGGTTACACCACCTTTTTGCTGCTGATCACCATTACGGACCCGGTCCGTGGTGGGCACCCACAGGCGTCAGAAAAGATTGGACGTCGCCCTATTATCATAAAGCCGATTCGATTGGAATTGGGTTTGACCGAACTGCAACCGGCAGCAATGCCGTGAGTCAGTACCAAGAACCACTTCAGTCGATGTTTTCCAATTCACAAACCTGTCCCGATATTTATTTGCTGTGGGTTCACCATTTGCCTTGGAATTTTATAATGAAAGATGGACAAACACTTTGGGACGAATTATGCTATCATTACGATAAAGGAGTCCGGCAGGTTCGAGATTTTCAGAAAACGTGGGATCAAGTGCAACGGTATGTGGACGCAGAAAGATTTTCGCAAGTTCAAATTAAACTTCGAGAACAATGTATGAACGCACAAGTGTGGAAAGATGCCTGTTTGCTCTATTTCCGGCAGTTCAGCAAAATGCCTTTTCCAAACGATATGGAACGCCCGGTGAATAATTTGGAAGATTTGATAAAAAAGGATGAGCAAAGCAGAAAATAAAATAGAAAGAGCATGAAAATAAAACTTTTTACAGCTAAGAAATTTTGGTTGAGCATTTCAATTTTATTGTTTACGCTGCCGAATTTTGCCCAACTTCGTTTACCTAAACTGGTGAGCGACGGAATGATTTTGCAGCGGGATGTAAAGCTCAACATTTGGGGATGGGCAAAAAGTAACGAAGCGATTACGATTGATTTTAAGGGAAAAACATATCACACGGTAGCCAATGCTGCAGGCGAATGGAAAATCATATTGCCGGAGCAAAAAGCCGGCGGACCTTTTGAAATGCAGGTGAAAAGTGGAAAGGAAAAAATTACGCTTCACGATATTTTGATTGGTGACGTTTGGTTTGCGTCAGGACAATCGAACATGGAACTGCCGATGCGGCGCGTAGCTCCGATTTATGAGAATGAAATCAAAACGTCGGAATGTACTTTTATACGCCAATTTTTTGTTCCGCAACGATACAATTTCAAGCAGCCGGAAAACGATTTGCCGAATGGGAAATGGATATCGGCCGATCCCGAAACAGTGCTCGATTTTTCGGCCGTAGCTTATTTTTTTGCCAGAAATATTTACGAAAAATATAAAATACCTGTCGCCATTATCAATGCGAGTTTGGGTGGATCGCCCATTCAGTCGTGGATGAGCGAAGAGGCTTTAAAGGAATTTCCTTCCTATTTTCAGGAAGCCCAACGATTCAAAAACGACGATCTCATTCGTGAAATCGAACAAAAAGACAATGAACGAATAAACGGATGGTATAGCGATTTGAGAAAACACGACGAAGGATTTCAAAAAGATTTGCCGTGGTTTGTGCCCAATATCGATATTTCTGATTGGTTGACCATGAATATTCCGGGTTATTGGTCGAATAAATATCCCGAAATTCAAAATGGTTCGGTTTGGTTTCGCAAAAAAGTGGAAATTCCTTCTCGTTTGGCCGGGAAACCGGCAAAACTGATTTTGGGAAGAATTGTTGATGCCGATTCGGTTTATTTAAACGGAAAATTTGTAGGAACAACAAGTTATCAATATCCACCACGTCGATATGAAGTTCCGGCAAATTTACTGAGAGAAGGTGAAAACGAAATCGTGGTAAGGGTTATCAGCAACATGGGGAAAGGTGGATTCGTTCCCGATAAACTGTATGCCTTAATTATCGACAAAGATACGATTGATTTAAGCGGCGAATGGAAAATGAAGCAGGGAGCCAAAATGCCGCCTCTTGCCGGACAAACTTTCGTGCGTTGGAAACCGGTAGGGTTGTATAATGCTATGGTTGCACCGGTAACAAATTACCGTATCAAAGGTTTTCTTTGGTATCAAGGAGAAGCAAATGCCGACAAACCCTTGGAATATCGTCTGTTGCTTCCGAAACTCATTGAAAACTGGAGAAGTGAATGGAATCAGGGAGAGTTACCTTTCCTGTTTGTGCAATTACCCAATTACGGACCGCCTGTTAGTGAACCGTCAGAAAGCAACTGGGCTGTTCTGCGTGAATCGCAGCTGATGACGTTGAAGAAAGTGCCAAAAACAGGGATGGCAGTCGCTATTGATTTGGGCGAGTGGAACGACATTCACCCGTTGAGAAAAAAGGACGTTGGCGACAGATTAGCACTTCCGGCTCAAAAAATTGCTTATGGCGAAAAAAACTTAGTAAGTTCAGGTCCTCTATACAAATCGATGGAAGTGAAAGGCAATGTGATTTGGATTGATTTCACGGAAATCGGTAGCGGATTAATAGCTAAAGGAAATTTACCCCTCAAAGAATTTGCTATTGCCGGGGCCAACAAAAAATTCGTTTGGGCAAATGCCGAAATTGTGGGGAACAGCGTGAAAGTTTGGAGCGACAAAATTGAAAAACCGGTGGCAGTGAGATATGCATGGGCAGATAATCCTGCAAATGCCAATCTTTACAACAAGGAAAATTTGCCCGCTTCACCTTTCAGAACAGATAATTGGTAAATCAAACAATGATTAATTAACCCTATAAAAAATTGAGTAATGAATACAGCTACACAAAAAGTGCCTTGGTATGAGAAAGTGGGTTACAGTCTGGGTGATGGGGCTGCCAACCTGGTTTTTCAGATGACAATGATGTTTCAGTTGTTTTTTTATACCGATGTGTTCGGTATAAAAGCTACTGCAGCCGGAATGATTTTACTGATAGCCCGTGTTTTTGATGCGTTTGTCGATCCGGTAGTGGGAATTTTGTCCGATCGAACCAACTCCCGATGGGGCAAGTATCGCCCATGGATATTATGGACAGCGTTGCCATTTGCCATCTTTTTTGTTCTGGCTTTTACCACTCCCGATCTCTCGGAACGCGGAAAGATTTTATATGCAGGCATCACGTATGTTCTGTTGATGTCGATTTATTCCTTCAACAATACGCCCTATTCCTCATTAGGAGGCGTGATGACCGCCGATATAAAAGAACGCACGAGTATCTCAACCTATCGTTTTGTAACTGCGACTATAGCCACTTTTGTCGTACAAGGATTGACCTTGCCTCTGGTGACGAAATTTGGACAAGGCGACCAGCAGAAAGGATGGCTGTTAACCATTTCTCTTTTTGCTGCTCTTGTTGTTGTTCTGTTTGTGATCACGTTTTTTACCACAAAAGAACGCATCGAACCTCCGGTAAACCAGAAAACATCAGTCAAACAAGATTTTAAGGATATCATACAAAACAGACCATGGAAAGCCATGTTTGTACTTACGTTATTCCTATTCATCACATTAGCCATGTGGGGGAGCAGCATGTCTTATTACTTTAATTATGTGGTGGATAAAGATGCTCTTTTTGTGTTCCTTAGCAAGGTTGGTTTAATCAGTGAAGCGGGGGAGAGTTATGGTGCAGGGCATCAGTTTTTGGATGCTTTCGGATTGATTGCGCGCGATAACAGTGATGTTTTTGCGGTTGGGTTTAGTCTGTTTAATATGATCGGGCAAATGATTACTTTATTGGGCGTGATCTTGTTGTCTCGCTTTCTCTCCAATATATTCGGCAAGCGCAACGTGTTTATTGTCTGTTTGGCACTGACGGCATTGTTCACCACTCTTTTCTATGTGGTCTCACCTAAAAATATTGAGTCCATTTTTGTCATCAATATCTTAAAAAGCCTTGCTTACGCACCAACCATTCCGTTGCTTTGGGCGATGATGGGGGATGTGGCCGATCATTCCGAATGGGTGAATCACCGTCGCGCAACGGGTTTTGTTTTTGCCGGAATCGTTTTCGCTTTGAAAGCAGGACTTGGTGTTGGAGGCGCCATTTGCGGGTCAATTATAGATGCATTCGGATTTGTTCCAAACCAAATTCAAACCGATTCTGCCGTTTTTGGAATTAAACTCTCAGCCAGTCTTATTCCTGCATCAACTTTCTTTATCGGCGTGTGCGCTTTATTTTTCTATCCGATTTCCAAAAAATTAAACGAACGTATTCAGGCAGAATTAGAAGAAAGAAGAAAAAATAATTAATAAACATACTAAATATCTTTTTTATGAAATTGAAATCGTATTATTTTGTAATTTCCTTTATGGTTATAGCTTTATTTGCAAACTGTAAAGCTGAGGAAAGTAAATCGGAAAAAGCTTTGCAAGAAGCGTTAAAAGGGAAATTTTTAATTGGAGTCGCCATGAATGCCGATCAAATTACCGGAAAAGATACAGCCGGAGTAAGATTAATCAAGGAGCATTTCAATTCGATTACTCCCGAAAATTGCATGAAAAGCGAAGTATTGCAACCCGAGGAAGGGAAATTCGATTTCGCTTTGGCGGATCAATACGTTGATTTTGGCCAAAAAAACAATATGTTTATCGTTGGCCATACGCTTATTTGGCATTCTCAGGCCCCGAAATGGTTTTTTGTGGATAAGGACGGAAAGGATGTTTCGCGTGAAGTGCTGATCGAACGAATGAAAAACCATATTACTACCGTTGTTGGTCGATACAAGGGTCGAGTACACGGTTGGGATGTGGTAAATGAAGCTATAGAAGATGACGGTTCTTTCAGAAAAAGTAAATTCTATCAGATTATCGGGGAAGATTTTATCCGGCTGGCTTTTGAGTTTGCTCATGAGGCCGATCCCGAAGCAGAACTTTACTATAACGATTATTCCATGTCTAAAGAGGGAAAACGCGATGCAGTTGTCAAAATGGTGAAAAAACTTCAATCGGAGGGAGTTAAAATTGACGGAATCGGCATGCAGGGACATATGACGATGGATTTTCCTACGCTGGAGGAAGAAGAGAAAAGTATTGTCGCATTTTCCGAAACAGGTGTTAAAGTGATGATTACCGAATTGGATTTAACTGTGCTGCCTTCACCCGGTACCAAAGTTTCTGCAGATGTTGCTTTAAGTTATGAATATCAGAAACAATTGAACCCTTATCCCAACGGTTTGCCGGATTCGGTAGCTCAAGCAGCACACGATCACTACTCGGAGTTTTTCAGATTGTTTTTGAAACATGCCGACAAAATCGACAGAGTAACCATGTGGGGACTCACGGACGGAGACAGCTGGAGAAATAACTGGCCTGTTCCGGGTCGGACGGATTATCCGTTGTTATTCGATCGCAATTATCAACCAAAACCGATTGTAGAAACAATAATCAAAGAAGCAAACCAATAAACAAAATATAGGAGAACAAAAAATGGCGAAAATGAGATATTTGGTAAAAGACATATTCACGGCCGATCCCTCGGCACATGTATTCAACGGTAAAATTTATATTTATCCTTCTCACGATATTGACGCCGGAATTCCGGAAAACGATAATGGCGATCATTTCGACATGCGCGATTATCATGTTTTTTCAATGGATTCCATTGACGGAGAAGTTACGGATCACGGTGTTGCACTCGACATTAAGAATATTCCGTGGGCCGGACGACAATTATGGGCTCCAGATGCAGCATATAAAAACAGAAAATATTACCTTTACTTTCCATTAAAGGATAAAACGGATATTTTTCGAATTGGTGTAGCGACAAGTGATAAACCCGAAGGTCCGTTTATTCCTCAAAGTGATCCCATAAAAGGAAGTTACAGCATCGATCCGGCCGTATTCGATAACGGCGACGGCAACTTTTACATGTATTTCGGCGGATTGTGGGGAGGACAATTACAACGTTATCGCAACAATAAAGCCATTGAGTGCGGTCACGAACCCAAAGACGATGAGCCTGCTTTGTGTGCAAAAGTTGTAAAACTGAGCGACGATATGCTTAACTTTGCTGAAGAACCTCGCGATGTGGTTATTTTGGACGAGAAGGGCGAACCGTTGAAGGCAGGTGACCATAAGCGCCGATTTTTTGAGGCTTCCTGGATGCATAAATACAACGGGAAGTACTATTTTTCCTATTCGACCGGAAATACACATCTGTTGTGTTATGCAATCGGAGACAATCCTTACGGGCCATTTACATACAAAGGAGTTATTCTGACACCCGTTGTTGGATGGACCACGCACCACTCCATTGTAGAATTTCAAGGGAAATGGTATTTGTTTCACCACGATAGCGTACCTTCGGGAGGGAAAACATGGCTACGAAGCATGAAAGTAACCGAATTGGAATACAATGAGGATGGTAGCATTAAGACCATTGATGGAATGAGAAACTAACGTATAAATCCTATAATTCGATTAATTGTGAAAAAGATAAATAGCTCCGCACTTTATTTAATTTCAATCATAGTCTTTCTTTTCTTTCAAGGAAGTAAACCGATTGAGCGATACCTGGACACCTCATTGACATTTGAAGAACGAGCAACCGATTTGCTTTCGCGTCTGACATTGGAAGAAAAGGTGAGTTTGATGCTCTACGATTCGCCGGCAATCAAGCGATTGGGAATTCCGGCTTACAATTGGTGGAACGAATGCCTGCATGGCGTGGCACGTTCGGGATTGGCAACCGTCTTTCCGCAAGCAATCGGGATGGCTGCCATGTGGGATACCGACGAAATGTTCGATATCGCCACAGCGATTTCCGACGAAGCGCGGGCCAAACATCACGACTACGCGGCAAAAGGGAAACGGGGCATTTATCAGGGGTTGACGTTCTGGACACCCAACATCAACATTTTTCGCGATCCGCGTTGGGGAAGAGGCATGGAAACGTATGGCGAAGATCCCTTCCTGACTGCCGAAATGGCTATTCCATTCATCAAAGGTTTGCAGGGCAACGATCCGAAATACCTGAAGCTGGTGGCTACGGCGAAACATTTTGTGGTACACAGTGGACCAGAAGCTGTTCGTCATTCTTTTGATGTGTATCCCAACGAATACGATATGGCCGAAACCTATCTACCTCATTTCAAAAGATCTATCGAAGAAGCCAACGTTTACTCGGTGATGTGTGCCTATCAGCGTCTGAACGGTGAACCTTGCTGCGGCAGCAAGTATGTGGAGGACATTCTGCGCAACAAATGGGGATTGAAGGGATACATTGTGTCGGATTGTGGTGCGATCAGCGATTTTTACGAGCCGGACAAGCATCATGTTGTGAACACTCCGGAAGAAGCTGCCGCAATGGCCGTGAAAGCAGGTACGGATTTGAATTGTGGCGACACTTACAAACATTTGGTGGATGCCGTAAAGAAGAATTTGATCACCGAATCGGAAATTGATGTTTCAGTCAAAAGATTGTTGTTGGCAAGGATGAAACTCGGAATGTTTGATCCCGACAAAGAAGTAAAATATGCACAAATTCCCATCAGTGTAGTAGATTGCGAGAGACATCGGTTGCTGGCTTTGGAAGCCGCACGCAAATCGATGGTATTGCTCAAAAACGAAAACGGAATTTTGCCTTTTTCGAAAGGAGTTAAAAGAGTAGCTGTCATCGGTCCGAATGCCGATAACGAAGAAATTTTGTCGGGTAACTACAACGGCTATCCCTCCCACCCCATTTCGCCATTGCAGGGAATAAAAGATAAACTTCCGAATGCAGAAGTGAAATACGCTCCGGGATGCAGATTGGCCGAAGGGATGCCCTTTTTGAGCCCCATTCCCGAAAACTATTTTTACGTAGATAAAAAACTGGAAACAAAAGGATTAAAAGCAGAGTATTTCGATAATGTCAACTGCGAAGGTTCTCCCAAACACATTCGTGTGGACAAAAATATTGATTTCGCTTGGTGGACAACTGCACCATTTCCCGATATAAAATACGACCAATTTTCGGTTCGTTGGAAAGGCTTCCTTGTCCCACCCGTAAGCGGGAATTATATCATCGGAGGTGAAGCTTTCAGCGGATTTAAACTGATATTGGAAGGGAAAGTATTAAACTTCGGACAAAGCGAACATCATTCCAAAAAAGGTTATGAACCGGTAAAGCTGGAAAAAGGAAAACCTTATGAAATTGAGCTGGAATATGTGCAAAACAACACCGAATATCCTCACGTACAAATGTTGTGGGACGTGCAAGAAAGGGATATGAAAAATGAAGCCTTAAATTTGGCAAAAAATTCCGATTTGGTGGTACTCTGCATGGGGTTAAGTCCGTCGCTGGAAGGAGAAGAGATGAATGTGAATATCGATGGATTCTACAAAGGCGACCGAACCGACATCAAATTACCGCAAGTTCAAACCGAATTGATGCAGGAAATTGTAAAACTGGGGAAACCGACGGTGCTGGTTCTGCTCAACGGAAGTGCGTTGGCTGTTAATTGGGAGAACGAAAACATTCCCGCCATTGTCGAAGCATGGTATCCGGGTCAAGCGGGTGGAACAGCGATTGCCGACGTGATTTTTGGCGATTACAATCCGGCAGGACGGTTACCGGTTACTTTCTATAAAGACATTCACCAAATTCCGGCTTTCGAAAACTATGACATGAAAGGAAAAACGTATCGTTATTTCGAAGGCGACCCGTTGTACGAATTTGGTTACGGATTGAGTTATACAACGTTTAATTACCGTTTAAAGAGCATTCCGACGTCGGTTAAATCGGGAGAAAATATTCCCGTTTCGGTGGAAGTAACTAATTCGGGAAAAAAAGACGGCGAGGAAGTGGTTCAACTGTATGTTTCTTTGCCCGACAGCAAACTCCGGAAGCCGATTCGGTCATTACAGGGATTTCGACGAATCTATTTGAAAGCCGGCGAAACCAAAACGGTTGATTTTCTGCTCAAACCCCATCAGTTTGCTGCACGCAACGAAGAAAATATCCCACTCGTAGAGGCAGGCAAGGTGTTGATTTCTGTCGGCGGAAAGCAACCCGATGAAAAATCTATTGCTGCAGCGAAGGTCGTTCAAAAAAATGTTGAGGTAACCGGCGATAAATTTTATGTAAACGAATAATTTTGGTTGATTCGATATGGAAAAAACGTGGAGATGGTTTGGCAAAAAAGATCCTATCACGCTCGATATGCTCCGACAAATTGGCGTGGAAGGAATTGTAACGTCGCTTTATGATGTTCCAAACAATGAAGTTTGGCAAACGGAAGATATTCTTGATTTGAAAAAATTTATTGAAGCTGCCGGGTTGCGTTGGTCTGTGGTGGAAAGTGTGCCGGTTTCGGAATCAATAAAATATGGAGGAAAAGACAGGGATTTGTTGATTGAAAATTACAAACAAACGCTCAAAAATTTGGGCAAAGCAGGCATTACGACGGTTTGTTACAATTTTATGCCGGTGATAGACTGGGTAAGAACCGATTTGCATAAAACATTGCCTGATGGCACCCAAACGCTCTATTTCGATAAAATCAAGTTTGCCTATTTCGATTGTAAGATTTTGAAGAGGAAAGATGCCGAAAAGGATTATTCGCAGAAAGAAATGCAGCAAGTGAACGAGCTGGAAAACGTTATCACCGAAGCCGAAAAAGCCGAATTGATCGACACCATTATCGTCAGGACGCAGGGATTTATCAATCGAAGCATAGTGCACGGCAATGAAGATCCGGTGGAGGCCTTTAAAAATCTGCTTCGGTTATATGAAGATGTCGATAAAGGAAAACTTCGTGAAAATTTGAAATATTTTCTGCAGCAGGTGATTCCCGTGGCAGAAAAATACGGCATGCGATTGTGCATTCATCCCGATGATCCGCCATTTCCCGTATTTGGTTTGCCGAGAATTGTCAGCGACAAGAATGATATTCGGTGGATTTTGGACGCCGTGGAAAGTCCGTCCAACGGTTTTACGTTCTGTGCCGGTTCGCTGAGTGCCGGAATTCAGAATGACGTAGTCGATTTGGCCAAAAAATTTGCCGAAAAATCCTTTTTCGTACATTTGCGAAGTACGGAAATCAAGGAAAACGGCGATTTCGTGGAAGCTTCTCATCTGGGTGGGAGAGCAAACCTGATTGAACTGATCCGAATTTTTGAAAAGAAAAATCCCGCTGTTCCCATGCGTGTCGATCACGGAAAACTCATGCTCGATGATGTCGCAAAAAATTACAATCCGGGCTATTCCTTTTTGGGGCGAATGTTTGCGTTGGCGCAGGTGGAAGGCATGATGGCCGTCGTTCGCAATGAAATGAAATCAAATCTCATGAACTGAAACAACATTAAAACTAAAAAAATATCATGTATTTATTAGGATATGACATAGGTAGTTCGTCCGTCAAAGCCTGTTTGGTAGAAGCTGAAAGCGGGAAAATAGTTGCCGCCGATTTTTCTCCGAAAGCCGAAATGCCGATTCATGCAGCCTATCCCGGTTGGGCAGAACAAAACCCGGAGATGTGGTGGGAAAACTTGAAAACGGCGCATCGTTCGGTGATGGAAAAATCGGGAGTAAAAGCGGAAGAGATCAAAGCCATCGGCATCTCTTGGCAAATGCACGGACTGGTTCCGGTGGACAAAAACCGTCAAGTGCTGCGACCGTCGATCATCTGGTGCGACTCTCGGGCCGTTGCTTACGGCGAAAAAGCCTTTAATGCGATTGGTAAGGAAAGAGCATTGTCGCTTTTGCTCAATTCTCCCGGAAACTTCACAGCCTCAAAGCTTGCCTGGATAAAGGAAAACGAACCCGAGACTTACCGTAAAATCGACAAGATTATGCTGCCGGGCGATTATATCGCCATGAAACTGACCGATTCCGTCGGAATAACGGTTGAAGGCCTGTCGGAAGGAATCTTTTGGGACTTCAAGGAAAACCGGCTCTCGGAAGATGTGATGCAATATTTCGGATTCGACAAATCCCTCATTCCCGATATTGTTCCCACATTCGGAATTCAAGGAACTGTTTCGGCCACCGCAGCCGTCGAATTAGGGCTGAAAGAAGGTACGCCGGTAAGTTATCGTGCCGGCGATCAGCCCAACAATGCCGTTTCGCTCAACGTATTCAATCCGGGAGAAATTGCCTCAACGGCGGGAACTTCCGGTGTAGTTTACGGCGTGTTGGGTGAAATAAATTACGACCCGCTTTCGCGCGTAAACACTTTTGCGCATGTCAACCATTCTCCCGAAAAACCGCGATTGGGTGTTTTGTTGTGCATTAACGGTACGGGAATTTTGAATTCGTGGATCAAGCGAAACATGATTCGCGAGGGACTTTCATACGACGATATGAATCGTCTGGCCACACAATCTGCCATCGGAGCAAAAGGCTTGTCGGTGATTCCTTTCGGAAACGGCGCCGAACGCATTCTCGAAAACAAAAACATCGGATGTTCGTTTCACGGCATCAATTTCAATATTCATTCCATTGCCGATGTAGTGAGAGCTTCGCAGGAAGGCATCGTTTTTTCGTTCAAATACGGTATGGAAATCATGGAGAGTATGGGGATGAACATCAAAGTGATTCGTGCAGGCAATGCCAACATGTTTCTCAGTCCGGTTTTCAGGGAAACTCTCGCAAGCATTGCCGGTGCAACCATCGAACTCTACGATACCGACGGAGCGGCCGGAGCGGCCAAAGCGGCCGGAATAGGTGTCGGCATTTATGCTTCACACAACGAAGCATTCGCCTCTCTTAAAAAGATCATGACCATCGAACCCGATGCAAAAAATCAATCGCAGTACGAAACTGCTTATCAAGAGTGGAAAACAAATCTGAATTTACTCAATAATTAACATCAACTCAATTAAAAAATGGAAAACAAGAAAGAATTTTTCCCCGAAATCGGGAAAATCAAATTTGAAGGAAAAGAAAGTAAAAATCCGTTGGCATTTCGGTATTACGATGCCGAAAAAGTTGTTTACGGACGCAAAATGAAAGACTGGTTCAAATTCTCGATGGCCTACTGGCATACGATGTGTGCAGAAAGCAGTGATCCCTTTGGCGGACCGACGAAAAGTTTTCCGTGGAATCGGGAAGCAGATCCCATCGAAAGGGCAAAAAACAAGATGGATGCCGCTTTCGAATTTATGCAAAAAATCGGAATCGAATATTTCTGCTTTCACGACATTGACTTGGTGGACGAAGGAAATTCGCTCGAGGAGTACGAATCCAACCTGAAACAGATGGTGTCATACGCCAAGGAGAAGATGGCTCAAACCGGGATCAAACTCTTATGGGGAACGGCCAACGTATTCGGTCATAAGCGTTATATGAACGGAGCAGCCACCAATCCCAATTTCGACAGTGTTGCCTACGCTGCCACGCAGATCAAAAATGCGCTGGATGCCACCATCGCGCTGGGAGGCGAAAATTACGTGTTCTGGGGAGGCAGAGAAGGCTACATGAGCCTGTTGAACACCGAGATGAAACGCGAAAAACAACATCTGGCCATGATGTTGACCAAAGCGCGTGATTATGCCCGTTCGAAGGGTTTCAAAGGGACTTTCCTCATCGAACCCAAACCCATGGAGCCGACCAAACACCAGTACGATGTGGATGCTGAAACGGTTATCGGTTTTCTGCGCGCCAATGGTTTGGACAAGGATTTCAAACTGAATATCGAGGTCAATCATGCCACACTGGCCGGCCACACCTTCGAGCACGAATTGCAATGTGCTGCCGATGCCGGCATGCTCGGATCGATTGATGCCAATCGGGGCGATTACCAAAACGGCTGGGACACCGATCAATTCCCCATTGACGTTTACGAACTAACGCAAGCCATGATGGTCATCCTGAGAAATGGCGGCTTGCAGGGTGGAGGTACGAATTTCGATGCCAAAACGCGTCGCAATTCCACCGATTTGGATGACATCTTCATTGCGCACATAGCGGGGATGGATGTTTTTGCACGGGCATTGGAAGCTGCCGCCGCCATACTCGAAAAATCGCCCTATCTGCAGATGCTCAAAGAGCGCTACGCTTCTTTCGACAGCGGAAAAGGGAAAGCATTCGAAGAAGGAAAACTTTCGTTGGAAGATCTGCGCGCTTATGCGCTTTCGTTGGGCAGGGAACCCGCACAAATCAGCGGGAAACAGGAACTTTACGAAGCTATCGTAAACATGTATATATAAAAAAGGTAAAACATAGCGGATTCTCGGTCGGTTGCTTGAAAAACCGGCCGGGTTTCTTTTATTACGGGTAAAAAATGACAAAACAATACAACGCATCATACATTTTCGCGATAACGCTGGTAGCGACGTTAGGCGGACTGCTTTTCGGATACGACACGGCCGTCATCTCGGGAGCCGAAAAATCCCTTCAGGCATTTCTGATCGAGCCGTTGGGATTAAACGCGCTGGTTCACGGTGCCACAGTATCGAGCGCCTTGATCGGATGTATCATTGGAGGGATATTGTCCGGTTTTTTTTCCAACCGATTGGGGCGCCGCAATACCCTGCTTCTGGCATCCGTCCTGTTTTTTGTATCGGCTTTGGGATCGGGATATCCCGAAACCTTTTTCTTCCCTTGGGGAGAACCTTCGGTCGGTTTACTGATCACTTTCAATATCTACCGCATTTTGGGCGGTATCGGAGTAGGGTTGGCATCGGCCGTTTCGCCCATGTATATCAGCGAGATTTCTCCGGCCGCTATTCGCGGGCGTTTGGTATCGTTCAATCAGTTTGCCATCATTTTCGGCATGCTGGTTGTTTATTTCGTGAACTGGGAAATAGCCCGAGGTCAGTCGATAGAATGGATCAATGCCATCGGTTGGCGGCGCATGTTTGCTTCGGAAACCATACCTGCAGCTTTGTTCGGGATATTGCTGTTGTTTGTACCGGAAACACCCCGCTATCTGGCGCTGGTGCATCAGGACGAAAAAGCTTTGGCGGTATTGAAGAAAATAAACGGGAGAGAAGAAACTGCCCGTCGGATACTGGACGAGATAAAACAAACGGTCGACCATTCGATCAAGGCCAGTGTATTTTCTTACGGTAAGAAGGTCATCATCATCGGAATCCTGCTGTCGGTATTCCAGCAGTTTGTCGGCATCAACGTGGCCTTGTATTACGCCCCGCGTATTTTCGAGAGCATGGGCGCCGCCAAAGATGCCTCCATGCTGCAAACCATCATCATGGGCTTTGTGAATGTCGTTTTTACGGCGGTAGCGATCGTTACGGTGGACAAATGGGGCAGGAAGCCTTTGTTGATGACCGGGTCGATAGGGATGGCCATAGGCATGTTTGCAATCTCGGCATTGGCGTTCAACAACATCATCGGCATCAGTACGCTGGTATTCATCATCATCTATACGGCATCGTTCATGATGTCGTGGGGACCGATCTGTTGGGTATTGATTTCCGAAATCTTCCCGAACAAAATACGGGGAAAAGCGGTAGCCATTGCCGTCGCATTCCAATGGTTTGCCAATTACCTGATATCGTCCACCTATCCGGCCATGATGGAGTTCAGTTCGGGCTTTACATATGCCTTCTATGGCGCGATGTCCGTTTTGTCGGCCCTGTTTGTATGGAAAATGGTTCCGGAAACAAAGCGAAAATCGCTGGAAGAGATGGAAGGATTGTGGAAGAAGGAATAAGTTTCATGAATATCAACAACAATTATATTATTCGCGAGATAACTCCGTTGTCAGATAAGGACTGCTTTTATATAGCCGATCGGCGAAAATCGGAGTTTACATATCCCTTGCATTCACATGCCGAGTACGAATTGAATTATATCGAAAATGCGCCGGGAGTCCGACGCATCGTGGGCGATTCGGTAGAAACGATTGGAAATTATGATTTAACACTCATTTCAGGAGCCGATTTGGAACATGTGTGGGAACAATATAAATGCGAATCGAAAGATATTCGAGAAATAACAATCCAATTTTCGCCGGATCTGTTTTTCGGAAGTTTTTTGGGGAAAAATCAGTTTGACAGCATTCGTCGCATGCTCGAAAAAGCACAAACAGGCATCAGCTTTCCTATGGAAGCCATTATGAAAGTGTATCCGCTTTTGGATACGTTATCTTCTGAAAAGGAAGGTTTTTATGCCGTTATCAAATTTTTGACCATACTCTATGAACTTTCGCTTTTCGATAATATTCATTTGTTAGCCAGTTCCTCATTCGCGAAATCGGATGAGAGCAGCGACAGCCGTCGGGTTTTGAAGATACGTCAATACATTAATACCCATTACAAAGAACCTATCCGATTGGAGGAATTAGCCGAATTAGTCGGCATGACACCTGTGGCCTTAAGTCGTTTTTTTAAAATTCGTTCTGGCAAAACCATCTCAGATTATTTAATCGATATTCGGTTGGGATTTGCAGCCAGGTTGTTAGCCGATACTACAAATTCTATTTCCGAAATTTGTTACGATTGCGGATTCAATAACTTGTCAAACTTCAACAGAATTTTCAAGAAAAAGAAAGGATGTACTCCAAAAGAATTTAGAGAAAATTTCAGAAAGACGAAACAAATCTTTTAACTATTCCATCAAAATAGTATCATTTAATGCTAAAAGATATGCAAAAAAATATCTTTTAGCATTTTATCTTTGCATGTATCAAATTACGATGAGAGAGGGTGACCTTTTGTTTATTACGCAATACGCAACAAAATTTAAATATTACCTAAAACAAGATTCGTATCATATTAATTCACAACAAGAACATTTATTTATGAGAAACATTTGTAGAAAATTTTTTATTTTGATTGCACCGGCTCTATTACTGAGCCTGCAACTCGCGGCTCAACAGCGAACCATCACAGGTTCTGTGGTTGATGCCAGGGACAATTCTGCTATGATTGGCGTAACGGTAATGGAAAAAAACACCTCAAACGGTACCGTTACGGATCTCGATGGAAAATTCACACTGAGACTTACCACCCAAAACCCGGTTTTAGTCTTTTCGAGCGTTGGTTACAAAACCAAAGAAGTTAGCGTGGGGAACAGGTCTTCGTTTAATATAAGTTTGGAAGAGGACGTAGAACTGCTTGATGAAGTGGTAGTAGTGGGATATGGAACGATGAGAAAAAGCGACCTCTCAGGTGCATCTGTTTCAATCGGCGAGGATGCCATAAAAAAATCTGTTATTACTAATTTAGACCAAGCTTTACAGGGTCGAGTAGCAGGCGTGAATGCCGTCCTAACGTCGGGTGCTCCCGGATCGTCATCAGCCATAAGAGTCAGAGGACAAGCGACCATTAATGCCAATGCAGAGCCACTTTATGTTATCGATGGAGTTATTGTTCAGGGTGGGGGAAATAGTGGAGCCTCGTTTGGATTAGGCGATGCATTGGGGAATGGACCTGTATCGACAATCTCACCACTTTCAACCATTAATCCCGCAGATATTTTGTCGATGGAAATTTTAAAAGATGCTTCCGCTACTGCCATTTATGGAGCGCAAGGAGCAAACGGCGTAGTCTTGATTACCACAAAGAGAGGGAGAGCTGGAGAAGCAAAATTCAATTATGAAGGATCTTTCGGCATCCAGCGACAAGCGAGTAGAATTGAAATGATGAATTTAAAAGAGTTTGCCGAATTCAGCAATTCAGTTGCTCAAGAGAGTAACTCGAAAGACTCTCGACCTGAATTTCTTGATCCAAGCCTGCTTGGAGCAGGAACAAATTGGCAAGATGCCATTTTTAGACACGCACCTATGAATCAGCATCAGATTTCAGCTCAAGGTGGGACTGATAATGTTACTTATTATGTTTCTGGATCTTTTATGAATCAAGACGGAACTATTATTGGTACACACTTTAATAGATATTCTTTTCGAACTAATTTGGATGCAAAACTAAAAAAATGGTTGAAATTGGGAGTCAACATTATGTATTCGAATACTGACGAAAGATTAGGACTGGCTGATAGTGATGAAGGTATCGTGAATTATTCGCTTCTAACTCCACCAGACATACCTATTTACGATTTGGACGGAAATTATGCAAGCGTAGTGAGAGAAGGGTATACAAGAATCAACCCAATCGCAATGGCGTTAGATGAAGACATCCTTTTAGGCAGAAACAAACTTAACGGAAGTATTTTTGCTGAAGTAACGCCTTTCAAAAATCTGACCTGGCACAGCGAATTAGGATATGATATCGGAAACACAAGAGCCGAACAATTCGAGCCTGCGGTGACATATGGAAATTGGAGTCGTAACGTCAATATGAGTTCAATACAAAGAAACTATAATTTCTTTTGGCAGTTAAAAAATTATTTAACATATACGGGGTCGAAAGATAAACATAATTACTCCGTGATGCTTGGACAAGAGTTATGGGAATCAAGTTGGGAATATGAAGGAGTACGTGCTACTAATTTGCCTTCAAACGATATTCATAATCCTAGTTTAGGTTCAGATCCTCAGATTAATTCTGGTTTCGGGAGTAGCGCGATGGCTTCATTCTTTGGGCGTGGGACATACAACTATGGCGATAAATATATGGGAACCTATACTTACCGAAAAGATGGATCATCTAATTTTGGGCCTAAAAATAGATGGGCAGGGTTTCATGCGTTTGCCGTTTCGTGGCGTTTTACAAACGAAGAATTTTTCGAACCTCTATTAGGAATTTTTGACAACGGAAAAATTCGACTAGGATGGGGGCAAACCGGCAATTCCAATATAGGAGGCTATCGATGGGGTGCGTCCATATCTAAGATGCCATCAGGGCTGGGTCTTGGATACAGACAATCCAACATTGCCAATCCATACATTAAATGGGAAACTCAAGAACAGTGGAATTTAGGTCTTGATTTATCTTTATTAAATAGAAAAATAGATTTTGTAGTAGATGCATACGATAAAACTTCGTCTGATATGCTTATGCAACTCCAACTTCCATCATATATGGGTACAAGAGGCAATGCCTCGTCTGCCTTAGCTTCACCGTATGGAAACTATGGAACAATCAATAATAAAGGAATCGAATTTACATTGACGACCCACAATCTGACGAAAGATTTCATCTGGGATACCGATTTTCAAATGTCGTTCAACAAAAATAAATTAGTTGCACTCGATGGCACTGAATCGGCTCACATAGAGGGTTATGGCCAATGGAGTGATGTTGTCACTGTTACAAACATAGGTGACCCATTATATAATTTTTACGGATACAAAGTCGCAGGAGTTTACAAAGACTTGGAAGATTTGCAAAATTCACCAAAGCCGGAAAAATATCCAACTGATGGCGTATTCAATCGCTATAACACTACATGGGTTGGGGATTTGAAATTTGAAGACATAAGCGGACCCGACGGAAAACCAGATGGGATTATTGACACTTACGACCGCACCAACATCGGTTCACCCTGGCCAAAATTTACTTTCGGGTTGACTAATACGATGCAATACAAAAATTTTGATTTGTCTATTTTCCTCAGTGGATCATATGGCAATAAAGTATTCAATTATATGGATATGCACTTGTCAGGGATGACGAGTGTTTGGGACAACCAATTGAAAAAAGTAACCAAAAGAGCTCAGCTCGAACCTATAGATCCCAATAAAACTTATCCCACAGTGATTAATGGAGTGACTGTGAATAATTGGTTTGACGATATTACCAATGTAAAAGTATCGAATCCAAATACTCGAATTCCTCGTGCTATTTATAATGATCCCAATGATAATAATCGTATCAGCGACAGATATATTGAAGATGGGTCATATTTGCGTATCAAAAACATAGCCTTTGGATATAATTTACCTGCGACATTTGTACGTAAAATGAAAATAGATAATCTCAGGATCTATGCTAATATTCAAAACCTATACACTTTTACCAAATATAGCGGGTACGATCCTGAAATTGGGGCAAGCACAGCAAGTGCAAACGTTTTTGGGCTGGATAACGGTCGTTATCCATCACCTCAAGTCTACACATTTGGATTGAGTTTATCTTTTTAATAATAGAAAAAATGAAAATAATTAAGGAAATTAAAAATACCATAAAAGGCCTTGCTTTCGCAGTCCTTGTTATATCATTCTTGTCTTCCTGTGAAGATTTTCTTAATCGACCAACAGAAGATAATTACACCGTTGACAGTTTCTATAAAACCGATCAGCAATGTTTTCAAGCGGTGAATCCGGTATATAATTCACCATGGTATGATTTTCAACGTGGGTTCTTTAAGGTCGGAGAAGTACTATCTGGTAATTATTATTGGGGGTCATCACCTTATTTAACTTTTACTATCAATTCCACCGATGCAGATTTAGTAAATATGTCGGCTTCCTTATGGTCTGTCAATGGGTATTGCAACAGCATTTTGGAAAATATAGACATGAAAGCAGGCCCTGCTGTAAGTGAAGCTACTAAAAAGACCGTAAAGGGGGAAGCTCTTGTATGGAAAGCTATGGCTTATTTTTATTTGGTGCGCACATTCGGTGCCGTTCCGATTGTTCACAGCAATTCGGCCATGATTGCCGAGGGCAATTATAACAACGTTTACAAAGCCACTATCCCAAATGTTTATGATTACATTATCATGACTCTCGAGAAAGCTATAGAATGGTTACCCGAAAAAAATCAACCGGGACGTATTGATAAATATTCTGCATATGGATTGCTGTCAAAAGTTTATTTAACCAAATCAGGTTATGGGATGGAAGGTTCTCGCAGACAAGAGGATTTAGATAAGGCCGCTTTGTATGCCAGTAAAGTTATCGAAGAAAGTGGACGATCATTATTGCCGGTCTATTCCGACATTTTTAGATTAAAGAACAATTTTAGTGAGGAAAGTTTAATAGCTTGGCATTGGGTAGTTTCTAACCAATGGACTTCGCAAAATTCTTTACAATCCGACTTGGGAATTCAGGGTTTTGATGAATATGGAGCTACATGGGGTGGATATAATGGACCATCAGTAGATCTGCAAGATGCTTTTAGTGAAAATGCACTTAGTTTAACTCGAAATAATGTAGATGATAGGAGAAAAGCTACAATGATGATGTATGGCGATAAATATGATTATTTCTGGGTTGACAAAGGGGGGTTCGACTACACTGAATTTGCAGTTAACAGTATGGAATATCAAAGTGCAGTTGGGGCAAACGAAGTAAAACATCTGGTAGGTAACGATAACGATCACGTTATTGGAACCGGCACTCACATGGCTCGTATGGCAACGAGTCTTAGTACACATTTGCTTCGACTTGCAGATGTATATTTGATTTATGCAGAAGCAGTTTTAGGAAATAGTTCTTCTACTTCAGACCCTAAGGCCTTAAAAGCTTTTAATGATGTCAGAAAAAGATCGGTAAAAGGCTACGAGCCCAAGTCATCCATTACTTGGGACGATATCTGGAAAGAACGTCGCCTCGAACTTGCTTGTGAAGGCGACAGATGGTATGATTATGTGCGTTGGCATTATTACGAACCACAAAAGGCTATAGCCGAGCTTAAAGCACAGCGAAGGAGTTATTATGTTGGTCTTGGCACTTATTATAAATCAGGCAATTTTGATCCTACGGTTACTTACTATGATCAAAATCCAAATATTCCAAACATCACGGATGCACACTTTCAACTTCCTTTTCCAGATACTGATTTAACCATGAATCCTAATCTGCTGAAAGATCCTGTTGAATTCGATTTTGGATCCATAAGTTATTGATTCTTAAAACAATTGAATTTAAAAATATGAAAAATAAACTTTATATAAAAGACTATAACAATTTGCTGATAGTTATATTCGCGACGTTGGTTTGCATGGGATGGGTGTCTTGCGATGATAATCCGGATAAGTATGAGAGTACAGATGGCATTCCGGATATATACTATGTACGAGTTCCGAATCCTGAATCAGCTGACTCTCTATTAGTTAAAGCTTATATGAACAATACAATAGTATTGGTAGGTGATAACTTGACGAGCATCAAGGAGATGTGGTTTAATGACAAGAAAGCCATCTTGAATTCCAGTTTTATTACTAGAAACACTTTGTTTGTGAATGTGCCGAACGAAATTCCTTCGGTCGTTACGAACAAGATCTACATGATAACTAAAAATAATGACACAATTGCATACGATTTTGGTGTTCAAGTTCCAAATCCTTCAGTAGCAAGCATTTCTTGCGAATACGCCCATGATGGGGAAATTGCAACGCTCTATGGCGATTATTTTATCGACGATCCAAATGTTCCGCTCACTGTTAACATGCCAGGGAATGTTCCTGTAACTGAAATATTAAGTATAGAAAAAACAAAAATTGTATTTAAAATCCCAGAAGGATCACAAAAAGGATATATCAATGTCAAATCCATTTATGGAACGGGGCGATCGAAATTTCAATTCAGGGATGACAGAGGTATTATTCTCGATTGGGACAACAAAAACGCATCGGGAGGATGGCGCTCAGGAAAAATTGCCAACAGCAATCCTGAAGGTATTAGTGGAAATTATGTTTACTTTTCAGGAAACATGAAAGGGGATTTATCCACGTGGGATGAAGATAATTTTTCATTTAATCTTTGGGGAATTTCAAACGGACGTCCTGAAGGAGATTTATTCTCTATTCCAATAGACTCGGCACAATTAAAGTTTGAAATCAATGTTACGCAAAGTTGGTCGGCTGGCGCACTGCAAATGATTTTTACTCCATGGTCAACCAAAGACACCAATGGTTATATAGCGGATGGAGTCACCCCGAGGGGGTTGTGGCGGCCTTGGGAATCAAGTGGTTCTTATCAGACTGATGGATGGATAACTGTATCATTCCCACTCAAAGACTTCAAATATGACCATACCGGAAAAGCGCTTCAAGTAGCAGGGCCAGGGAATTATGGAGGCTTAACTTTCTTTGTTTATCACGGAGGAATTGCGGGTACAGACTGTACACCATATATTTGTATTGACAACATTAGGGTGGTTCCAATTGAATAATTAATCCATAAATCTTGAAAAAATGCAAACACATAAAAATAAATGGTATTCATGGCTGATAATTTTTATATTGATTATCAATGGAGGTTTATATACCGGATGCGATAATGAAGAAGCCGTCGACACTTCGATAGTTTTAAAAGCATTTGGTCCATCACCTGCCTTAAGAGGTGGTGAACTCAGGTTCATAGGGAGCAATCTCGATAAAGTTACAGCTGTAGTTTTTCAGGGCCTGACATCTGGAGAAACAGTAGAAGTTAGTGAAATTGAAGTTGTCAACGAAAGAGAAATTCGGGTTACCATTCCTCAGAATGCTGGTCCGGGTAAAGTAATCTTAAAAACACCACAAGGAGATATTCAAACATTAACTCCTCTCACATTTTCAGAACCTATATCCATAAGCAGTATTACTCCCACTACTTTAAGAGCCGGTCAAATACTTACTGTGAAAGGCGACTACCTGAATTTGATTAAAAAAGTAATCTTTGTTGACAATGTTGAGGTGGAATCAAAAGATTTTGTATCTCAGTCCCGAGATCAACTGCAAGTAAGGGTTCCGGATGAAGCTCAAACAGGAAAAATCATTTTATCGAACGGAGAAGAAATACCTATTGAAATCTACTCTAACGAAGTAATCAATATTATTTTACCTACATTCACAGAATTTTCTCCTGTTACTGTGAAACCGGGAAATAACATCAATATTACAGGTACAAATCTGGACTTGGTAGCGGGTGTTAAGTTTGGCGGAGATAAAATAGTAGATGAGGTTATTTTAAATGCCGATTCCACACAAATTACAGTAAATGTACCACTGGAAGCCCAGGACGATACCCTAAAATTGATTACCAAATCGGGTCTCGAAGTAAAAGGAAACAAGAAACTGATTACCGTAATGCCTTCAAATCTCGGGGTCGATCCAAGAACAGTTAAAAATGGCCACACTTTAACTATCAAAGGTAAAGATTTGGATTTGGTTGCAAGCATAAAATTTGGTGATATAGAGGGGCAAATTAATGCCAAATCAGAAACAGAAATCTCTGTAATAGTGCCGGAAACAGCCAATTCAAAAGTGGCAACTCTTGTTACTTTCTCCACTAAAACGATCGATACGCCTGAATTTAATTATGTAAACCCAACAATTACCGCTTTATCGCCAAATTCATTAATGGCTGGAAGTGAATTAACCGTTACAGGAAGTGACTTGGATTTGATAAGAAAAGTGATATTCCCATCTGCAGCTAAGACCGTGAATGTTGAACCAAGTTCATCTACCTCATTTGTTGTTAATGTTCCAACTGATGCAACAAGTGGCATTGTAAAATTTGTTACAGTGAATGGAACCGAAATTTCATCTCCAAGTGAACTCACGGTAACCGAAGCCGATATTCCGGTTATAACGAGCATCCCCGCAAGTGCAAAACCTGGTCAATTGCTGGTTATTCAAGGAACAAAATTAAATTTGGTTGAATCGGTTATTTTCCAGAATAATGTGAAAGCAACCCAATTTGGAACTCGTTCGGCAACCTTGCTGGAGGTTTATGTACCTGAAAATGCCGCAAAAGGTGCAGTAACTTTAAAGTTGATCACTTTTGCAGGTAAAGAAGTTTCTGTTCCAATAACTATAAGTGGAACCGATCCTATTACCGATCCAAGTTATGTGTTTTTTGATTTTGACGGGAAAAATTCGTGGTGGGGAAGTTACGGAAAAGTAGAAAATGATCCTGCTCTATCGTTGAGTGGAAACTATTTCCGAATCAATCAGGATTTGCCATCCGGTTGGGTTGATTTCTTCTGGAGAAATAGCCAGAATGATCTAAAAGTTACTGGGGTAACAGTTGATGAGTGGGCTATAAAAATGGATGTCAATGTTTTGGGCGGAACGACGATGGCATTTAAATTTCGTCTCAAAGGTACCGATGGGGATTTCTGGGCTATCATTCCCGGAATGGAAAATAGAGGTGGTTGGTACACAGTAACTATTCCTTTAACGGATTTCAAAGATAATGACGGATATGGAACAAACATTTTACCAAACGTTCAAAACATTACACAAGATTTCGGACTGGCTACGGCAGGAGATGCAGGATTTGTGAATATGTGTATCGATAATGTTCGTTTTGAAAAAATAAGGTAAAAAAATAGATTGTTGGAGAGGGTGTCAAAAAAATTAATGAGTATTGATTTTTACGACATCCTCTTTTTATGGTTTTTTCTCATATTTTATTAAGCTTGGGATATTGCGCCACTTCGAAATTTGTACTCATGAATCATCGATTTGTTATTTTGTTTTTATTTTTACTATCATTGTTTTCCTGTAAGAAATCAGGGAATGGCATTATTGAAACATTTTCTCCGGAATTAATTTCATCTACCCCGACAAATAATGAGACAGATGTTTCAATTTATACAAAGGAAATTGTTCTGATTTTTGATGTTAATGTAACATTAAAAGTTCCTTACAATATCACCTTAAATGGAAATGTATTAACTGATATTAGGCCGGGAATTCAAAAAAATTTGCAGATTTTTTTACCGGAATTGAAAGAAGGGACGACTTACGAGCTAATAATTCCAGCGAATATAATTAAAGGGCCAACAGGAGCATTTATTTCTACAGAAATTAGGTTGACTTTTACTACTTACACACCGCCTGCAAGAACTTTTTCTCCTGAAGCACAAAATGTTATGAACTTTTTAAAGCAGACCTACGGAATAAAAACCATTTCAGGAACAATGGCAAACGTCAACTGGAACACGGATGAGGCCGATTGGGTTTATGCTCAAACGGAGAAATATCCTGCACTGAATTGTTTTGATTTTATTCATTTTGTTTTTTCCCCATCCAACTGGATTGATTATAGCAATACAAGTGTAGTGGAAAATTGGTGGAAAGCCGGAGGACTTGTAGCTGCCATGTGGCATTGGAATGTACCTGCAAACAGTGGCATTTCAGATCAATATGCATTCTATTACGGGAGTAAATCCGATCAAACGCTTTTCGATATCAGTAAAATTTCGGACGAAAATTCCGAAGAATATCGATTAATGATAAAAGACATCGATACCATCTCCGGTTATCTTAATATTTTGAAATCAAAAGGCATTCCTGTAATTTGGCGACCCTTGCATGAAGCTGCCGGCGGATGGTTTTGGTGGGGAGCAAAAGGAGCTGCACCATTCAAATCGCTTTGGAAACTCATGTTCGAAAGGATGATCCATTATCATCATCTGGATAATTTGATTTGGGTGTGGACTTCCGAAGGGAATGATGCCGACTGGTATCCCGGTGACGAATATGTGGATATCGTGGGACGAGATTTGTACCCAACAACAAATATTCATGATTCACAATTGACGGAATTCAATAAAGTTAAAGCTATTATATCAAACAGAAAAATGATTGCACTTTCGGAATGTGGAGGCATTCCAGATCCTGATTTGATGTTCCAAAAAGGTGATACCTGGCTTTGGTTCATGCCATGGTATGGCAGTCATACAAGAGATGATTCTCACAATGGTGCTGCCTATTGGCAAACGGTGATGAATAATCCTCACGTTATAACTCGGGATCAAATGCCTGACTTAAAATAATTTTTTAACATGAAAAAATATCGCTTTCGAATAATAATCATGATGTTGTCTTTTATTTGCATAAATGGTTTTTCACAACAATTAGAGATAAAATACAACAATCAGAATAATAGATTAAAAACTTTAACCCCCGAAACCCAAAATCTTCTCAAAAATCTGAAAGTCATTTCAGAAAAAGGATTCATGTTTGGTCATCAGGACGATCCATTGTACGGAATTGGCTGGGAAGGCGATGATGGGCGTTCGGATGTGAAAAGTGTTGTTGGCGATTATCCTGCCGTGATGGGATTCGATTTGGGAAGAATAGAATTGGGGAGCGAAAAAAACATTGACAACGTTTCTTTCGAAAAAATCCGACAGGAAATCATTCGTCAATACCAACGTGGCGGAATGATAACAATGAGCTGGCATGTGAACAACCCTCTTACTGATGGTGATTCGTGGGATGTAAAAAATGAAGAAAATGCTGTTGCCAGCGTTCTTCCCGGTGGACAAAATCACAATAAATTTTTGCGTTGGCTACAAAGTGCTGCCGATTTTTTCAATTCGTTGAAAACCGAGGACGGGACAAAGATACCGATTGTTTTCCGTCCCTGGCACGAACATACCGGAAGCTGGTTCTGGTGGGGCAAAGACCTTTGTGCGACCGAAGAATATAAGCAACTTTGGAAGATGACGGTCGAATTTTTTCGGGGAAAAGGAGTGAATAACTTGCTTTATGCTTATTCTCCGGATATTCAAGGGCCCGGACAGATTTATATGGAACGTTATCCGGGCGACGAATATGTCGATATTTTGGGCCTCGACGGTTATCACCGCGACAACGAAGCCGGAATCGAATCCTTTCAAAATTCGCTAAATACCATTCTTTCATTTATGACCGACGAGGGGAAAAAGCGAAATAAACCCATTGCTTTAACCGAAACCGGGCTGGAAGCCATCCCAATTGCCAATTGGTGGACAGGCGTTTTACTGCCCATAGTTGATAAATATCCAATTAGTTACGTCATGGTTTGGCGAAATGCAAGGGAAAGAGAAAATCATTATTATGCACCCTACCCCGGTCAAAAATCAGCTGCAGATTTTATAAAGTTTTATCATTCTCCGAAAACGCTTTTTTGTAAAGATATTCCGAATTTATACAAATAAATTGAAGTAAATAGTTATGAACCCATTTCAAAACCGAGTAAAAAAATTGTTTGAAAATCAGGAAAAATTGATTACCAAAACAAATATGCCCGTTGAAGAGAGCAACGGATGGTTTCAACGTTACAAAAATCCCATTCTTACCGCAGCTCATGTCCCTGTTGCATGGCGATACGATTTGAATGAAAAGACCAATCCTTTTCTGTTGGAAAGAATTGGGATGAACGCTGTAATGAATTCCGGTGCTATCAAATGGCACGATAAATATCTTTTGGTAGGAAGAGTGGAAGGTGTGGACAGAAAATCGTTTTTTGCCGTTGCCGAAAGTCCTAACGGAATTGATCATTTCAGATTTTGGGAAGAACCGATTACCATGCCCGAAACTGATGAACCGGCAACAAACATTTACGACATGCGCCTTACAGCCCACGAAGATGGTTGGATCTACGGCATTTTTTGTGCAGAGAGAAAAGACAAAAATAATCCCGATTTGTCTGCAGCTACTGCAAGTGCAGGAATTGCCCGTACAAAGGATTTGAAGAATTGGGAACGCTTACCAGATCTTCAATCAAAAAGTCAGCAGCGCAATGTGGTGCTGCATCCCGAATTTGTAGATGGAAAATATGCTTTTTATACTCGTCCGCAGGACAGTTTCATTGATGCCGGATCAGGAGGAGGAATTGGCTGGGCATTGGTTGATAACATAGAAAAAGCCATCATAACCGAAGAGAAAATAATCGACCGGCGTTATTATCACACCATCAAGGAAATGAAAAACGGCGAAGGACCGGCACCGATAAAAACATCAAAAGGTTGGTTACACCTGGCTCACGGAGTAAGAGGTTGCGCTGCCGGCTTGCGTTATGTTTTGTATCTATACATGACGTCACTCGAAGATCCGTCGCAATTGACTGCAACTCCCGGAGGATATTTTATGGCTCCTCAGGGAGAAGAACGCATTGGCGATGTATCCAATGTATTATTCAGTAACGGCTGGATTGCCGATGACGACGGGAGAGTGTTCATTTATTATGCATCTTCCGATACACGCATGCATGTGGCGACCACTACCATCGACAGGCTTGTGGATTATTGTCTCAACACACCGTCTGACGGATTTTATTCGTATACTTCTGTATTAAAAATTAAAGATTTAATTCTCAAAAACAAATCAATCGGCTTTTAATCGAATAGTTTTGCTTAACTTAGCATCAGATATAGCAGACAAACTTTCGACACTATTTTTCTAATATCGTAATATACTCAATACAATGAAAATGAGCAAATCAATCTTATTGTTTATTCTTGTTTCCTTTATTACAAGTTGTCAAAAATCGAATTCTGAACCTTCACACGAAAAACAGTGGGCAACTGCCACAGAAATGAATCAACGGCTGGGACGGGGGATAAACATCGGCAACACCTTCGAAGCCGATCAATCGTGGCAATCGCCTTTCGATGCAGACGATTTTCGAAAAATTGCCGAACTGGGATTTACGCATGTTCGTGTTCCGATCAAATGGGAAAGGGACGACCGCAGCATGAGCACACCACCCTACACCATTTATCCTGAATTTCTGAATACGATAAAATCGGTTGTGGATGCTGCTTTGGAAAATAAATTGCACATTATTATCAACATGCACCACCACAACGACTTAATGGCCGATCCGCAAGGACAAAAAGCTCGATTTCTGGCTCAATGGAAACAGATTTCGGAATATTTCAAGGATTATCCCGACAGTTTGGTGTTTGAAATATTAAATGAACCACACGACAAACTTACCGCCGGACTTTGGAACGACTATTACAGAGATGCGTTGAGAGTAATTCGTGAAACGAATCCTCAACGTTGCGTTTTGCTGGGTGTTGCCGAATGGGGTGGCATTTCGGCATTGAAGTCGCTTACCATTGTGCCGAATGATAATCATTTGATTCTCACGATACATTACTACAATCCTTTTCAGTTCACGCATCAGGGAGCTGAATGGGTAGAAGGTTCCGATGCCTGGCTGGGGACAAAATGGAACGACACGCAAGCCGAACGGCAAGCGGTAATGAATGAATTTCAGGCAGCCATTGCTTTGTCAAAATCAAAAAATATTCCCATACATATCGGTGAATTTGGAGCTTATTCAAAAGCCGATATGGATTCGCGAGTAAAATGGACGCGCTTCCTTTCCCGATGGTTCGAACAGCAAGGATTTAGCTGGGCGTACTGGGAATGGAATTCCGGATTTGGTATTTACGACCCGCAAACAAAAACATATCGAACGCAATTGGTCGATGCTCTTACAAAAGATACCATGCCTGCTGCACAAAGCGTAAATTAGAGCAACAAAAACAACTATTATTGATTTATTTTTTTAGCATTAAACAAAAGAATGACTACAGAAAAAATCGGGTTAAGGGAAAAGATTGGTTATGGTTTTGGTGATGCAGCCTCTTCCATGTTTTGGAAGATTTTCGGAATGTATTCGCTGTTTTTCTATACGGATGTTTTCGGAATAACGGCTGCAGCTGCCGGAACGATGTTCCTGGTGGCACGTTTGTGGGATTCTTTTTTCGATGTATTCGTGGGCATAATGAGCGACCGTACCAAAACCCGCTGGGGAAAATATCGCCCATACTTGCTTTGGTTTGCTATTCCTTTTGCCGTGATGGGTGTTATCACTTTTTACACTCCCGATTTCGGGCAAACCGGAAAGCTGATTTACGCTTACGTCACCTATTCACTGATGATGATTGTGTATTCGCTGATTAATGTGCCTTATGCTTCATTGTTAGGATCCATTACTTCAAATCCGATTGAACGTAACACACTTTCTTCCTACCGAATGTCGTTTGCATTTATCGGTAGTTTTGTAACGTTTATGCTGTTGCAACCGTTGGTCGATTTTTATGCCGGACATTTTGGAGGGGAAACCATTATAAAAACAACAGAAAATTCAATTAGCACCAACCCTACGGGATGGGTTTTAGGCGTTGGAACAATCGGCGTTGTGTGTGTCATTTTGTTTTTACTGTGTTTTAGTTGGACGAAAGAACGCGTAACGCAAATTGAAAGCGAAGAAAATGTTTCCGTCAAACAGGATTTGAAAAATCTGTTTCACAATTCTCCGTGGTGGATTCTCATTGGAACAGGACTGGCAGCTTTGCTTTTCAATGCCATACGTGATAGTGTGGCGATTTACTATTTTCGCGATTATGTTCGGGTGAATTACCGAATGGCCGGTACCGGATGGGACATGACGACTATCTATTTCCTTGTCGGACAGGCAGCCAATTTGATTGGAGTAATGGCAGCACCTGCTGTTTCTGCCAAATATGGCAAGAAACGAACGTACATGATTTCCATTTTGATGGCGGGAATTTTGAGTACAGGTTTTTATTTTGTTCCGAATAATGTTCCGCTGATTCTTGTTTTGCAATTTTTTACTTCTATTTTCGCAGGATATGTGTTGCCGCTGCTTTGGTCGATGTTTGCCGATATTGTCGATCATCAGGAACTGACTACGGGACGACGTGCTACGGGATTGATTTTCTCGTCTTCTTCCATGTCTCAAAAATTGGGTTGGGCGTTAGGAGCAGCTTTAAGCGGTTGGATTTTGGCAATTTTCAATTATAATCCTCAGGCTGCACAACAGGCTGTAGAAACCATTTTCGGAGAGCGACTTATGATAAGTATCTTCCCTGCATTTTGCTGTTTGTTGACATTTGTAGGAATGTTGTTTTATCCGCTTTCCGACAAAAAAGTAAAAGAAATAATCGAACAACTCGACCAGAAAAGAGCTAAATCGACAATTCAATAAAACCGGTTTTTTCATTCAAAACGTTGTAAATCTTTGATTTCGAAATGACAAATTATTCAAAACAAACAGCAAACAAGAATATTTCTTTTAATCTAATAAAATTAAAGGAGGAAGTTTACGACGAATTAACGCAAGATATTCTTCCGTTTTGGGCAGAAAAAATGAAAGATTTGGTACGTGGTGGGTATTTTGGACAAATGACCGGTGAAGGTCAGCTGATAAAAAACGCTCCAAGAGGTGGAATTTTGAATGCACGCATTTTGTGGACTTTTTCTTCCGCAGCATTTCATTTGAAAAACGAAGCGTATCTGAAGGAAGCTGAACATGCAAAGGAATATATTTTCAACCATTTTTTTGATGAAGAATTTGGAGGGACTTATTGGATGCTGAATGCAGATGGTTCGCCTGCCGACACCAAAAAACAGATTTACAGTCAAGCATTTTTCATTTATGCATTGGTCGAATTTTATCGTGCGAGCGGCAATGAAACGGCTTTGGAAAAGGCAAAAGAACTTTTTTCGTTGATAGAAAAATACAGTTTCGATAAGGACAAAAACGGCTATTTCGAAGCATACAGTCGCGATTGGATTTTGCTCGACGACGTACGTTTGAGCGAAAAAGATGCCAACGAAAAAAAGACGATGAACACCCATTTGCACTTGCTCGAAGCTTACACTCATTTATTTCGGGTTTGGAAAAATCCTTTGTTGGAAAAGCAACTGAAAAATCTGATAAATCTTTTTCTCGAAAAAATTATCAATTCCGAAACATATCATTTGAATCTTTTTTTCGATGAAAATTGGGTGTGTAAATCGTCCATTCAATCGTTCGGACACGATATTGAAGCCTCCTGGTTGTTGGACGAAGCCGGAGTGGTTTTGGGTGATGCGGAAACACTGGAAAAAGTGAGAAATACCGTTCTTCGCGTTGCGGATGCAGCTGCAGAAGGACTTCGTGAAAACGGAGGGCTGATGAACGAAAAAAACGTCGAGACAAATCACCTCGATACAAATTGCGATTGGTGGCCACAGGCAGAAGCTGTGGTCGGATTTTTCAATGCATATCAACTATCGAAAAAAGAATCTTACCTCGAAAAAGCGATCCGTTCCTGGAATTTTATCAAAGAAAACCTGATTGACAACGAAAATGGCGAATGGTACTGGTCAGTTTCGAAGGACGGGCGAAAAGACACGTTGAACGATAAAGCCGGATTTTGGAAATGTCCTTACCACAACAGCCGAATGTGCCTGGAACTGATCAATCGAATTAAATGACAATTTCAATTAAAAGTGTCACCTAAAATGATGAAATATCGCAAACAAATATTGACATTGATTTTTTCTTTTTCCTTGATGAGCTGTTTCGCAGCGCCAAAAAATTCGCCGGTTGCTCTTAATGGACAATTGAAAGTTTCAGGAACGCAACTTTGCAATGAAAAAGGAGAACCGGTGGTTCTTCGTGGCGTGAGTTTGGGTTGGCACAACCTTTGGCCACGATTCTACAACAAAAAAGCAGTGAAATGGCTTGCCAATGATTGGCATTGCAGTGTCATTCGCGCAGCAATGGGAGTTCAAATTGAAAATAACTATCGTGAAAATCCACAATTTGCATTGCAATGCATTACTCCGGTGATTGAAGGAGCTATTGAAAATGGTATTTATGTAATTATCGATTTTCATGCACACCTCAAATATTTGGATGAAGCAAAGTCTTTTTTCAAAAAAATGTCCACCAAATACGGGAAATATCCAAACGTTATTTACGAAATCTGGAATGAACCCGATTATTTTGAATGGCCGGAAGTAAAAACCTATGCGGAAGAAGTGATGGAAGTGATTCGCGAAAATGATCCGAATAATATTATTTTGGTAGGAAACCCTCATTGGGATCAGGATTTGCATTTGGTTGCCGAAGATCCGATTCAGAATGCAACAAACATTATGTACACCATGCATTTTTATGCTGCAACTCACGATAAATGGTTGCGCGATCGTACCGATGCCGCCATTGCAAAAGGTATTCCTGTTTTTGTCTCGGAATGTGGGGCATCAGAGGCGAATGGCGACGGACGTTTGGGAACAGAAGAATGGAAAACATATGTGGAATGGATGGAAAGCCGAAAGCTGAGCTGGGTTGCATGGTCAGTTTCCGACAAAAACGAAACTTGTTCAATGCTTTTGCCTAACGCTTCTTCCTATGGAAAATGGAACGACAATCTGCTCAAACCTTGGGGAAAACTTGCACGACAAAGCATTATCGATAATAATCATAAAAAATAATTAATATGAAAATCAAAATTTTACCATTACTGCTCCTATTGATGCTGACCAATTCACTCGGAGCAAAAATTTTGTTGCCCGAAATCATGAGCGATAACATGATTTTGCAACAGAACACAAAAGTCAATCTCTGGGGGAAATCCGATCCCGGAAAAACTGTCGAAATTCGCCCTTCATGGACTTCCGAAATTACCAAAGTGAAGGTCGATGCAAAAGGAAATTGGATCGCTTCCGTTGCTACACCTGCAGCAAGTTTTACTCCATATACCATTACCTTTTCAGATGGCGAAAAACTTACGTTGAAAAATATTCTTATTGGCGAAGTTTGGCTTGCTTCCGGACAAAGTAATATGGAAATGCCGTTGAATGGTTTTTGGAACAATCTGATTCTCAAAGCTAACGAAACTATTGCGATGGCAGGACAAAACAAAGGAATGCGTTTTGTTACCATTCCTAAAACGGCAGCAATGACGCCTCAGGAAACCGTTAAAGGAACTTGGAAAGAATGTAATTCGGAAAATGCTCCGTGGTTTAGCGCCACAGCATATCATTTCGCCCAAATGCTTTATCGGACATTAAACGTTCCGGTAGGAATAATTGTTTCCAGTTGGGGAGGAACGAGAGTAGAAGGATGGATTAATCGTGAGATTCTCGAGACCTATCCTGATATTGATTTGAGCGAAAAGGCCATTAACGAACTCAACCCCATGGCTCGACCCATGCTTATGTACAATGCCATGATACATCCGTTAATCCACTATACGATAAAGGGATTTATCTGGTATCAAGGTGAATCAAATGTGGGGAAACATGATGTATATGCCGAGCGACTTGCCAACATGGTCAATTTGTGGCGAAAAGATTGGGGATTGGGCGATTTGCCTTTTTATTACGTCGAAATAGCGCCGTGGATTTATGGCGATGGCGAGACCGGCACTTCGGGAGCTTTGTTGCGCGAAGCTCAATTTAAGACTCAATCATTGATCCCGAACAGCGGAATGATTTCTACCAACGATTTAGTAAAAGATTACGAAAAGACCAACATTCATCCGCGAAACAAAATCGACGTGGGCAAACGACTGGCTTTTTTGGCTCTTTCGCAAACTTATGGACTGAAAGGAATTGCGTCGCACGGCCCGGAATATAAATCGATGGAAATAAAAGACGGAAAAATTTATCTTTCCTTCAACTATGCCGAAGATGGGTTCAGTCGCGCAGTGGACATAAAAGGTTTTGAAATTGCCGGAGAAGATCACATTTTTTATCCTGCAAAAGTGGAAGTCGATTTAAACAATCGCATTTTGATTGTTTCCAATGAAAATATATCAAAACCCGTAGCAGCGAGATATTGCTTTAAAAATTTCCAAATCGGTAATCTTTACAACACACGCGAATTGCCTGTAGTTCCCTTCAGAACGGACAATTTCGAAAAATAAAACTGTTGAAAAATGAAAAAAATATTTATTTCCGTCGTTAGTTTAATTTTGGTAATGAATGCAAATGTGGACGCTCAAAAAACCGTCCCCTTGTATCAGAATCCAAAAGCAACCGTGGAAGAACGTGTAAATGACTTGCTTTCGCGAATGACACTCGAAGAAAAAATCGGGCAAATGAATCAGTTTGTAGGCATTGAACATATCAAAACTGCCGAAGCTAATCTTACGGCCGAACAACTAAAAAACAATACTGCAAGCGCTTTTTATCCCGGATTTTCGACCACTGATTTGGAAAACCTGACAAAAGAAGGTCTGGTTGGTTCGTTTCTTCATGTTTTAACTATTCAGGAAGCCAATTATCTTCAGTCGCTGGCTATGCAAAGCCGATTGAAAATTCCCGTCATTTTTGGTATCGATGCCATTCACGGAAATGCCAATGCACCCGACAATACTGTGTATCCGACAAATATCGGTTTGGCTTCATCATTCGATACGGAAATGGCATACAAAATTGCCCGACAAACAGCAAAGGAAATGCGATCGATGAATATGCACTGGACGTTCAATCCAAATGTAGAAGTTGCCCGTGATCCGCGTTGGGGTCGTGTTGGCGAAACTTTCGGTGAAGATCCTCATCTGGTCACCCAAATGGGCATTCAAACAGTCAAAGGTTATCAAGGCGATTTAAACAGTGAGAACGACGTTTTAGCCTGCATTAAACATTTCGTTGCCGGAAGCGAACCGATCAACGGAACCAATGGCTCACCGGCCGATCTTTCGGAACGAACATTACGCGAAGTTTTTTTCCCTTCTTTCAAAGCCGGTGTTGATGCCGGAGCTATGTCGGCGATGATGTCGCACAACGAACTTAACGGCATTCCCTGCCACAGCAACGAGTGGCTGATGACCGATGTGCTGAGGAAAGAATGGGGATTCAAAGGTTTTATCGTGAGCGATTGGATGGATATCGAACATTTGTACGACTTACATGCAACGGCCGAAAATCTGAAGGAGGCTTTTTATCAATCCATTATGGCCGGAATGGATATGCACATGCACGGCATTCACTGGAACGAACTGGTTTCGGAACTGGTGAAAGAAGGTCGTATCCCCGAATCACGAATCGATGAATCGGTACGAAAAATCCTGACGATAAAATTTCGTTTGGGGCTTTTCGAGCATCCTTATGCCGACGAAAAAACAACGATGAAAATCCGATTAAATTCCGAACACCGACAAACTGCTCTTGAAGCCGCACGTAACAGCATTGTTTTACTGAAAAACGACGGAATTCTTCCTTTGACGGAAAAATATAAAAATGTGCTCGTAACCGGTATCAATGCCAACGATATGAATATTCTCGGCGACTGGAGTGCAGTTCAAAAAGATGAAAATGTGATCACCGTTTTGGAAGGACTAAAAATGGTATCGCCAAATACACATTTCGAATTTGTCGATCAAGGCTGGGATCCACGAAACATGTCACCCGAAAAAGTAAACGAAGCCGCTGAAAAAGCCAAGTCCGCCGATTTGAATATCGTAGTTGCCGGAGAATATATGATGCGTTTTCGCTGGACAGAACGAACCGGAGGCGAAGATACAGACCGTTCGGATATCGATTTGGTTGGGTTGCAAAACGACCTGATCGAAAAAGTGGCGGCATCGGGAAAGCCAACGATTTTGATTTTAATTACCGGTCGTCCGTTGGGGGTAGAAAAAGCAGTTGAGAAAGTGAATGCACTTGTTCAGGCTTGGGAACCGGGAATGTACGGAGGCGAGGCAATAGCCGAGATTCTTTATGGAAAAATCAATCCTTCGGCAAAACTTCCCATAACCATTCCTCGAAGCGTCGGTCAGATACAAATGATTTACAATCACAAACCTTCGCAATACTTTCATCCGTATGTGGTAACTTCCAGTGAACCTTTATATCCATTCGGATTCGGATTGTCGTTCACCACCTACAAATATGATAATCTCCAACTTTCCGGTTCGGAAATTTCGAAAGACGAAAACCTTGAAGTAAGTGTGGATGTTACCAATACCGGCAAAATGGATGGTACGGAAATTGTGCAACTTTACCTTCGCGATAAGTTTAGTTCCGTAACACGGCCGATAAAGGAATTGAAGGATTTTGCCCGTGTAACGCTGAAAACCGGTGAAACCAAAACCGTACATTTTACTGTTTCTCCCGACAAACTCACTTTTTTGGATAAAAATCTGAAGCCGGTGGTTGAAAACGGAGAATTTATCGTAATGGTCGGTTCTTCGTCCCGAGAGGAAGATTTACTGAAACAAAGTTTTTACGTGAAAGAATAGAAATCGAAATGAAAAAAAACTGGCTCATTTTTCTTTTAAGCATTTCGTGCTTAGAAGCATATGCTCAAAACACTTCGAACGTACGTTTTAATTCGCTCGGGTTTGTGCCTCAGCAAATGAAGGAAGCAACAATTATCAAAAAATGCGACTCTTTTGTTGTAAAAGATGCAGCAACTCATGAAATGGTTTTTGCCGGCAAAACAAGAGGCCCCATTTTTCAGCAAGATGTGAATCAAGAGGCATGGATTGCCGATTTCTCGGCGTTTACAAATCGCGGGAATTATTATATCGAACTTCCGGACGGTGAAAAATCGACAGTGTTTCCGGTTAATGAAAATGTATATCATGAGCCGTTCGAAACCGTCATGCGGGGTTTTTACCTGTGGCGATGCGGCACTGACGTTCATGGCAAGCACAATGGAGAAATATTTTCACATGCAGCTTGCCATTTGGATGATGGGTATGATGATTATCTTGGCAACAAGGGATTTAAACGTGACGGGACAGGCGGCTGGCACGATGCAGGTGATTACGGCAAATATGTTGTAAATGCCGGAATCACCCTCGGCATCCTGTTTATGGCATGGGAACATTTTCAACCGGATATCGAAAAAATTTCGTTGGACATTCCGGACACAGCTCCCAAATTACCTGATTATTTAAAGGAATTGAAGTGGGAAACGGATTGGATTTTGAAAATGCAATATCCCGATGGCAGTGGCCGTGTATCGCATAAGCTTACCCGTGTCGAGTTTGCACCTTTTATCATGCCGGAGGAAGATAAGGAAAAAAGATATTTTACCGAATGGAGTTCTGCCGCAACGGCTGATTTTGTAGCTATTACGGCAATGGCTGCCCGAATTTTCGCTCCATTTGATAAGGCCTTTAGTGAAAAATGTTTGAAAGCTGCCCGTCTGAGTTATCAATATCTGAAAGCGCATCCCGAAAATAAACCTTTTGTTCAGGGGGATTTTAAAACAGGTGGTTATCAAACTTCTGATGAAGACGACCGACTTTGGGCTGCTGCCGAAATGTGGCAAACAACCGGCGAAGAGGAATTTTTGAAAGATTTCGAAAAACGAGCCTCAAAAATGAATTGTCGAATTGACGAGGATTGGGATTGGGGAAATGTTTCCAATTTGGGTATGTTCACTTATTCCTTGTGTGAAAGAAAAGGTAAAAACAAAAATGTTGAACAAACCATTCGACAAAATATTATTGCAGTTGCTCAAAAAATAGTGAATAACGCTCAAAAAGATATTTATCGTCGTCCGCTAAAGCGATATTACTGGGGCTGCAACGGAACAGTAGCCAGACAAACCATCAATCTCTTTGTTGCGGATTGTCTCAATTCCGATAAAGTTTATAAAGAAACCGCATCGGATGCCGTTGCCCACTTGTTTGGACGAAACTACTACAACCGGTCCTATGTAACCGGAATTGGAATAAATCCACCGATGCACCCACATGATAGACGTTCCGGCGCAGACAAAAATAGAGCTCCGTGGCCCGGCTATTTGGTTGGCGGAGGGCATACGGCTACCGACTGGGTTGATGAACAAAACGATTACGCTCGTAATGAAATAGCTATTAACTGGCAAGCGCCGCTGGTTTTTGCATTGGGATGGATGTTGAAATGATTTTTGTAAATATCCTTCTAAAATCATTATGATTGATAAAAACAATCTTTTGTCGTCATAAACATAAAATTTTATTCCATTAATTATGAAGAACTTATATTATATCATTATTTTTATTTCGTTCGTTATATTTAGCTCTTCCTGTGCTTCCAAATCATTTCAAAGAGTGGAAAACGGAATTGTCCTTTCCATAAAAGGAAAGGATAGTATCCCTGCACAAAAAATTAAAATACAGGTTGTAAACGACAAAGTCGTGCATGTACAAGCAACAGCCGATAAAGATTTTTCGCAGGAAAAGAGTTTAATCACCGTTTCCAATCTCCAATATACGGATAAATTTAAAGTAAGTGAAACCGATAAAGAGGTGGTTTTATCGACTGATTCATTGACAGTAACCATAAATAAATCAACAGGCGAAATTGCATTTTTTGACAAGCAAAACAAACCAATCCTTCTCGAAAATAAGGGAGGAGGAAAAACATTTACACCCATCGAAGTGGAAGGCACAAAAGGATATACCCTTCGTCAGATTTTCGAATCACAGAACGATGAAGCTTTTTACGGATTAGGACAACACCAATCCGACGAATTCAATTATAAAGGAAAGAACGAATCTCTCTTTCAGTACAATACAAAAGTCTCAGTGCCCATGATTGTTTCCACAAAAAATTACGGAATTTTATGGGATAACTATTCATTGAGCAAATTTGGCGATATTCGCGATTATGGACAACTCAGCCAGTTTAAACTTTACGACAAAACCGGTAAAGAAGGCGGGCTTACGGCAACTTATGCGAATAAAGAAAAAACGATATCAAGAATCGAATCTGCGATTGATTATGAAAACCTTTCGTTGATAAAAAATTTTCCTGAGAATTTCGATTTGTCCGATGCAACTGTCGTTTGGGAAGGACAAATTGAATCTCCCGAAAGTGGAATTTATCGATTCCTACTTCATTATGCCGGTTACACTAAAGTGTTTTTGAACAATGAACCTGTGGTAAAAGAGCGTTGGCGTGCAGCATGGAATCCAAACGATTATAAATTTTCCTACAACTTTACAGCCGGTCAAAAAATGCCAATTCGCATCGAATGGAAGCCTGACGGCAATGTTTCGTATTTATCGCTCAAAGCACTTAGTCCGGTTGATGACGCAGAACAGAAAAAACTTTCGCTTTGGAGCGAAATGGGCAACGAAATAAATTATTTTTTCATCTACGGAAAAAATATGGATGATGTAATCAGTGGTTACAGAACCATTACGGGTAAATCGCAAGTAATGCCTCAATGGGCTATGGGCTTCTGGCAAAGTCGCGAAAGATACAAAACTCAACACGAACTCTTGGAAACACTCGCAAAATTTCGCGAAAAACAAATTCCCATCGATAACATTGTTCAGGACTGGTCATATTGGCCGGTTGATGCATGGGGTAGCCACGATTTCGACAAGCAGCGTTTTCCCGACCCAAAAGGCATGGTGGATTCGGTACACGCCATGAATGCAAAGATTATGATTTCGGTTTGGCCCAAATTCTATATTACTACCGAACACTACAAACAGTTCGACGAACATGGGTGGATGTATCGACAAGCCGTTAAAGACAGCATTCGTGACTGGATTTATCCCGGATATATCGGTTCGTTCTACGATGCTTACGCCGAAGGAGCCCGTAAATTGTTCTGGAAACAGTTGGAGCAAAAATTATATCCTCTCGGATTTGATGCCTGGTGGATGGATGCTTCCGAACCAAATATCCAAGACAATACCGATATGAATTATCGAAAAAAATTGTGTGGTCCAACTGCATTGGGACCATCCACCAAATATTTCAACGCGTATGCGTTGATGAATGCCGAAGCCATATATGACGGGCAGCGTGGTGTTGACCCCAATCGGCGGGTATTTCTTCTCACCCGATCAGGATTTGCGGGATTGCAACGCTATTCCACTGCCGTTTGGAGTGGCGACATCGGAACGCGTTGGGAAGACATGAAAGCCCAAATTTCGGCCGGACTGAATTTTTCGTTAAGTGGAATACCTTATTGGACAATGGATATCGGCGGATTTAGCGTCGAAAAAAGATACGAAAACGGACAACGAATTTTTGATAAAACAGGCATAGAAAATGCCGACCTGAAAGAATGGCGCGAACTTAACACCCGATGGTATCAATTTGGAGCTTTCGTCCCATTGTTTCGCGCTCACGGTCAGTTTCCATTTCGAGAGCCATTCAACATTGCGCCTGAAGATCATCCCGCCTACAAATCGATCCTCTATTATGATCGGTTGAGGTATCGACTTATGCCTTACATTTATTCGCTTGCGGGAATGACCTTTTTCAATGATTATACCATCATGCGTGCTTTGGTAATGGATTTTACCGATGATGCGAATGTAACCAATATTGGTGACCAGTATATGTTTGGAACGGCTTTCATGGCTTGTCCTGTTTATGAATACGGAGCACGAACCCGAAAAGTATATTTTCCGAATTGTGCAGGGTGGTACGACCTGTATTCCGGCACTTTCATCGACGCAAAGCAGTGGAAAACGGTAGATGCTCCTTACGAAAGAATGCCCATCTTCGTTCGCGCCGGCAGTATCGTTCCTTTTGGCCCCGAGATAGAATATTACAATCAAAAATTGCCTGACGAAATCACGCTTTATGTTTACGACGGACAGAATGGTTCGTTTACCCTGTATGAAGACGAAGCGGTAAACTACAATTACGAGAAGGGGAAATTCAGCATGATTCCTTTCTCTTTCGACAATTCCACAAAAACACTTACGATTGGAGAACGAAAGGGATCTTACGACGGGATGCTGCAAAATAGAAAATTTAACGTTATTTTTGTACAACAAAATTCTCCAAAACCTCTGGATTTCGAAACCAAAGGAATTGAAGTGAAATACACAGGGGAAAAAGTAACCATAAAATTATAGCAATGAAAAAAATCGGAATCTATCTCTTTGCATCGCTCCTAACACTGGCATGGAATGTTTCCGGACAAGAAAATGGGAGAAAGGTCAGCAGTTTCAACGAAGGATGGAAATTCCATTTGGGAGACGTTGCAGCGGCCTCACAGCCATCGTTCGACGACTCCGATTGGAGAAACCTCACTCTACCTCACGACTGGGCTATTGAGGGCTCCTTCAGCATAGATAATCCTTCGGGAGCCGGAGGAGGAGCACTACCCGGTGGTGTAGGCTGGTATCGAAAAACTTTTCGAGTAGATCCATCGACAAAAGGCAAACAGTTGTTTGTCGGATTTGATGGTGTGTACATGAATTCAGACGTCTGGATCAATGGACATCATCTGGGGTTTCGTCCCTACGGATACATTTCGTTTCAATATGACCTCACGCCTCATCTCCGTTTCGATGGCGAGAATGTAATTGCAGTCAGGGTCGATAACAGCAAACAGCCCAACTCGCGATGGTATTCCGGTTGTGGCATTTATCGAAATGTATGGCTTACGGAAACCGCTCCCGTGCATGTAGATAATTGGGGAACGTATGTTACTACTCCAAATGTGTCAACCGATAAGGCTACGGTGAACATCGTTACCACCATACGAAACGAAAAATCTTCTCCGGCAAATATCTTGTTGAAAACATCAATCATCGATCAATCGGGCAAGATTTTGGCTACGGCTCAATCGCCAAAAACAATTAAAGAAAACGATATTGCCAAAGAGGAACAACAATTAGTGCTTGACAATCCTCGGCGCTGGAGCATTGAAGATCCGTATTTGTACAAAATATGCACCGAGATTGTAGAAAAGGAAAAAACAATCGACACCTACACTACCCCACTCGGGGTCAGAACGTTTGTTTTCGATCCTGACAAAGGGTTTTCGCTCAACGGACAACCCGTGAAGATAAAAGGTGTGTGCATGCATCACGATTTGGGCTGTCTGGGTGCAGCGGTCAATAAACGCGCTATCGAACGGCAATTGCAAATTTTGAAGGGTATGGGAGTAAACGGCATCAGAACCTCACACAATCCGCCTGCACCCGAATTGTTGCAATTGTGCGACAGCATGGGATTTATCGTAATGGACGAAACTTTCGACATGTGGAGAAAGAAAAAAACCGCCTACGACTATGCCCAATATTTCAACGAATGGCACGAACGCGACCTCACCGATCACATTTTGCGTGACCGAAATCATCCTTCGGTGTTCATGTGGAGCATCGGCAACGAGGTGTTGGAACAATGGACGGATGCCAATGCCGACACGTTGGATATTCAACAGGCCAATTTAATACTCAATCTGAAAAGAGATCCTGCTTCGCTCCGATCGGACTCGATGAGCGTAAACGCACTATTGACAAAAAAACTCGCCGACATCGTCAGGAATCTTGACCCGACACGTCCCATTACCTCCGGCAATAATGAACCCAGCCCTCAAAATCATCTTTTCAAATCGGGAGCCATCGATCTGATCGGATTCAACTATCACCTCTCCGATTTCGATAATGTAAAAGTTCATTTTCCCGGAAAGCCGTTCATCGCAACCGAAACTACTTCGGCCTTGGCAACACGCGGATATTACAGAATGCCAAGCGATTCGGTCTATATCTGGCCATCGCGATGGGATTTGCCTTTCTCCGATCCATCCTATGCATGTTCGTCCTATGACAACTGCCATGTTCCCTGGGGTTCGACACACGAAGAGACTTGGCGAAAAGTGAATGACAATCCGTTCGTCAGCGGAATGTATATTTGGACAGGATTCGACTATATTGGCGAACCGACACCATATTGGTTTCCGGCTCGCAGTTCCTATTTTGGCGCAGTGGATTTGGCCGGGTTTCCGAAAGATGCCTACTATTTCTATCAATCGGTTTGGACCGACAAAACCATGTTGCACGTTTTTCCCCACTGGAATTGGGAAAAAGGGCAGCTCATCGACATTTGGGCTTATTACAACAATGCCGATGAAGCCGAACTTTTCTTGAACGGTATTTCACAAGGAGTTCGAAAAAAAGCACCAAACGAGTTCCATGTCGTATGGCGATTGACTTATCAACCCGGAACGATTCGGGTAGTTACCCGCAAAAACGGGAGAGAAGTCCTTTCGCAGGAAATTAAGACGGCAGGAGAACCCTATCAGATCAGACTTACACCCGACCGCAAAGAGATAGCAGCAGACGGTACGGACTTGTCATTCGTTACGGTGGAAATTTTGGATCGTGACGGGAATTTATGTCCGAATGCCGAAAACCAAATCTATTTCGAAATATCAGGCAATGGAAAAATTGCAGGCGTCGATAACGGAAGTCCCATCAGCATGGAAAGTTTCAAGGCACCTCAACGAAAAGCATTCTATGGCAAATGTCTGGTTGTGATTCAAAGCGATAAAACCGCCGACAAGATTCGCCTGACTGCTACCTCCAATGGTCTGAAAAGCGGTTCCACAATTATTGTATCACAGTAACTTTAGGAATATTGATATATCTTCCTTTCCGATAAAATCGCCGTTTACTGTTTTTAACGGCGATTTTTTTTTGTAACCATGCAGTCTCTCCTGTTATCTATTAATCCGCATTACAGAGAGATATTGATAGATTTAAACATCTCCCCTTTGTGTGGATAAAGAATCATTTTATACTTATTTGTTATTAGTACCGATTCCCAAAACCCATATATTTTGGTATTGCAGGTGGAATAGTCGGAAACTACTTTTGTAGCCGATTATCACTTAAACAATTTGCAAATATATGAGAAGAATATTACTAATGATGATATGCCTGTCAATGTCCATTCATGTGGCGATGGCACAAACAGGAATTATTGAAGGAATGGTTACGACCAAAGACGGCAATCCTGCCGAATTTGTAAATATATGGTTAGTTGGAACTACAAAGGGTACGACCGTAAATTCGAAGGGTTATTTCCGTCTCGATGATATAAAACCAGGCAATTACGTTTTGCGAGCGTCTTTCGTAGGACTGGAAACACAGACAAAAGAAGTGAAAGTAAAGGCCGGGGAAATCATAAAAACGTCGTTCGTTTTGACTGAGACCGGTCAGGAATTAAAAGAAGTTATAGTTACAGCCAATCCATCGAAATATGTAGCCGATTATCCGTCAATTTCACTTCGCTTAAAAACGCCTGTATTAAATATTCCTCAAAATATTCAGATCGTTACGAAACAAGTGCTCCGGGATCAGCAGATATTTGATATACTGGAAGGTGTTACTCGAAATGTGAGTGGTGCACGCAGAATGGAACATTGGGACAATTATGCCCTTATTTTTATGCGTGGTTCGCAGATAGCTGCTTATCGTAATGGCATGAATGTAACAATGTCATGGAGTCCTCAACCGGAAGATATGGGCATGGTTGAACGAATTGAATTTGTCAAAGGTCCGGCGGGATTCATGCTTTCGAATGGAGAACCGAGCGGATTCTATAATGTGGTGACGAAAAAACCGACAGGAATCACAAAAGGTGAGGCATCGATGACTGTCGGAAGTTTTAATACTTATCGCACAACACTCGATTTGGATGGTAAACTCGATCGTTCGGGCAAATTATTATATCGATTAAATATTCTTGGACAAGCAAAAGACTCTCAACGCCCCTATGAGTTTAACAACAGATTTTCGATTGCTCCGGTAATCAAATATCAGTTCGACAACAAAACATCCATAACGGCGGAATACACATACAATTACAATCAAACTTCGCCCATTGGAAGCAATTATTCTTTTTCGGCAAAAGGATATGCTGATCTACCGGTCGATTTTACTACAGCCGAACCAAACATGTCGCCTACAAAATTGAATGAACATTCAGCATTTGTCACCTTGATGCACAATTTGGACGATAATTGGAATTTTACCGGACAATTTGCTTATATTCTTTCACGGCAGGAAGGACAAAGTTTGTGGCCCACAGGATTCTCTGCAGATAAGGATACTCTTTATCGAGCAGCTTCCATTTGGGATTATTTGGGAGAAAGTAAAGTTGGTCAGTTCTTCATAAATGGTGATCTGAAAACAGGAGCATTGAGACACAGAGTACTCACGGGAATCGACATGAGTGATAAAGCATATTTTCACGACTGGGCTCAGAGCGGATCATTTGGGAAATTAAACATCTATTCACCCGTATATGGTCAGGTGCCGGCCTCGAGCTATCCGGAATATGACCGTAGGTTAAATATACGTCAGCGAGGGGTAAATTATGAAGAGTCGTATGTCGGCTACTATTTACAAGACGAAATAGCGATGCTCAACGATCGGCTTCGAGTAACATTGGCCGGTCGATATACCACAGCAACCAATACAGACCCTTATTCGGGGAAAGTTGATGCAAGCAGATTTACTCCTCGGGCCGGATTGAGTCTTTCAATAGATAAAAATTTATCCATTTATGTCGTATATGATCAATCATTTGTACCTCAAGCCGGATCGGATTACTATGGAAATAGCTTTAAACCTGTTACGGGATCGAATAAAGAAATAGGCGTAAAATATGATTGGTTTGACAGCAGTTGGGTATCGTCACTATCTCTTTATCAGATTGTGAAAAACAATGTTCTCACTGCCGATCCCGAACATACTTATTTTTCGGTACAATTAGGACAAACTACTACAAAAGGAATCGAATTCGACCTACGTGGACAGATAACGCAACAACTGAGCATGATGGCAAATTATGCTTACACTGATGGCAAAGTAACAAAAGATACGGATCCGAACAAAGTGGGCATCGCTACACCCGGATCTACTAAACACATTGCAAATGCATGGCTAACATATCGTTTTAGGGACAGCAGCTTCAAAGGACTTGGGATTTCGTTGGGAACACAATACCAGGCGGGAAGGACGGCATGGTATGTTTTCGATGGAACCAGTCAATTACTTCCCGATTATTTCAGGCTGGATGCAGCAATTTCCTATCAGGCTCACAGATTTTTGATCGCTCTCAACATCAATAATATAACCAATCGATATCTTTATTCCGGGGCATATTACTCATATGGCGATTTTTATTATTGGCAATCTGAACCTAAAATGAATTCTCGCCTAAATATTACTTATAAGTTTTAACGGGAAATGGGCATGAAAAGATTTTTTTATCAAATACACTTATGGCTCGGGCTTGTATCCGGGCTATTGGTGTTCCTTATATCCATTACGGGGGCACTTTATGCTTTTCAGGAAGAGATATCCGGATTAGGGAAATATCACAAAGTTGAGGTGCTTGATGTGCCAAAATTACCTCCGTCGCAACTGCAGTCTGTAGCCGAAAGAGTTCTTCCGGGAAAAACACTTCATTCCGTCAAATACAATGGGAAAGGAAAATCGGCAGAAGCTATTTTCTATGGGTATAATCCCAATTATTATTATATTGTTTATATCGATCCTTATAGCGGAAAGGTGCTAAAGGTGAAGGATATGAACAAAGATTTCTTTCGATTTATACTAATGGGCCATTTTTATCTCTGGTTACCGCCACAAATTGGACAACCATTAGTAGCAGGATCAACTTTGATTTTTCTCATTGTCTTAATTTCAGGAATTATTGTCTGGCTACCGAAACGATTTTCTCAACTGAAAAAAAGGCTTACGCTAAAGTGGGGTAAAAAAGTGAAATGGCAACGCGTGAATTACGATTTGCACGTTGTTGGAGGAATTTATGCTTCCATTTTTGGATGTGTGTTTGCATTCAGTGGTTTGGTTTGGGGATATCCTTGGTTTGCCGAGGCAGTTTATAAATTTGCAGGAGGGGACAAAAGTCTCACGTACAGCGATGCAGCGCCCAAAAACAATTTATCGTCATCATCGACTATTGGTGAATCCATCGACAAAATATGGCTTCTGATGCAGAGAGAGTATCCCAATGCCGCCTCCATAGAAATACATCCTCCTCGAAACGATTCCACATTGATTGCTGCAAATGCCACACAAGCAGACGGGAAATATTGGAAAACTGATTATAGATACTTCGATTGCAACACCCTTACCGAGATGAGCGTCGGCAACCTGTATGGTCGTTTTGCAGATGCCGACACGGCAGACAAGTTAATGCGTATGAATTATGAAATTCATACCGGCGCAATATTAGGCCTTCCGGGAAAAATAATTGCCTTTTTCGCGAGCATTTTTATCGCGGGTCTTCCGATAACCGGATTCGTCATCTGGTGGAGAAAAAGAGGGAAAAAGGAAAAAAGAAACCCTGTTTAACTTGACAGGTCTGCATTTTCCTCATTATTCTTTCCTGCCTCTCAGCATCTCGCGTTTTCCCGGAGGACCGGGAAGCCTCTCAACGACAAATCCCGCAGTTTGCAATGTTCGTCTCACCTCACCTTTGGCGCAATATGTGGTGAAGATGGCATCACAAGAACAGAGAGAGAAGATCTTTTCGAAAATCTCCAATGTCCACATTTTCGGCTGTTTATCGGGAGCAAACGCATCATAAAAAATCACATCAAATTCTGTTTGTGGATCAAATTGTGCAGGTTGCGAAAGGTCGAAACAATGCTTGACGAGTGTAAATTGGGATGTTATTTCAATTGGAGTTTCCCAAGGTGAGGAATGAAGCAGCGTAAATGTATCGGAATGTTGAGGCGCAATCAGCGACGGATAGTTCAAAGCCGACACTTTCTCGCGGGAGAGTGGATATCTTTCGACTGTGTGATAAATGATTTTTATCCCTCTCGATTCGGTTTCGAGCAACGAAAGAAAGGCATTCAAACCTGTCCCGAACCCTACTTCAAGCAAATGAATTTGGTCTTTCTCGCACGCTCGCAATCCTGCTTCGATATATACATGCAACGATTCTTGCAGGGCTCCGTGAGTTGAATGATAATGTTCGTCGAGAGTCGGTACATAAAGTGTATGCGATCCATCTTCCGTAATTTCGATTTTGAGTTCTTCCATTTGCAACAAAAATATGAAATCTTTGTTAGTATTTCGCATATAGGTAGAATTTCTTACTTTTGTTAAAAAAATAATGAAGACAAATCAAATTGCCGTATGGACTATACTTTCTTTAGCTTTATTTGTGGGGTGTCAATCGGACAAAAAAAGCGATCAGAAGGTGCTTTCTGTAACAATTGAGCCACAGCGATTTTTCCTCGAAAAAATCGTTGGCAACAGCTATCGAATCAATACGGTCGTACCTCCCGGTGCAAGTCCCGAAACGTATGAACCAACTCCGGCCATGATGCTTGATTTGGCTGAAAGCGAAATGTATTTCAAGGTGGGTTATCTCGGATTTGAAAATGCGTGGACAGCCGATCTGGCAAAAAATAATCCTAAAATGACAATCGTCGATTGTTCGCGAGGAATTGATTTGATTATGGGTGAGCACGATCATGGTTCGGACGAGAAAGACATTCATCGCTCGCCGGCACCCGATCCCCACGTATGGTCTTCACCAAAAACAGCAAAAATATTTGCCGGAAATATGTATCGAGCTCTCGTGTTTGCACATCCCGATAGCACCCGGTTTTATAAAACCAACTTCGAAAAGCTCGAAAAAATTATTGACGAAACGGACAGTATTGTTTCCGGATTGCTTCGCACTGCACCTTCACGCAGTTTCATCATCTATCATCCTGCATTGAGCTATTTGGCGCGCGATTACGATCTCATTCAGCACAGCATCGAGTTCGAAGGCAAAAATCCGTCGCCATCGCAAATGAAATCGCTTGTGGATGTTGCTAAAAGCGAACAGGTGAAAGTAGTTTTCATTCAAAAAGGATTCGACCGGAAGAATGCCGAAGTTGTGGCTCGGGAAGTAGGAGCCAAAGTATTCGAAATAAATCCGCTTGGCTATGAGTGGGATAAGGAAACGATTCGCATCGCCGAAATATTGGCAGGGAAAAGAGATGAATAAACTGATTGAAATAGAGAATTTGACCGTTGGTTACGAAAATAAACCCAACGTGATACACGACGTTAACCTTACGGTGTATGATCGCGATTTTTTAGGAATCATCGGTCCAAACGGAGGTGGAAAGACAACTTTGCTTAAAGCTATACTTGGTTTGGTAACGCCATCCTCCGGATCTATCAAGTTTTATGAAAACGGAAAACAGGTAAGTTCGATTAATATCGGTTATTTGCCACAAATCAATCAAATCGATCGGAAGTTCCCCATAACCGTGCAGGATGTCATCTTGTCGGGGCTGACCCCTTCGGGTCGAATCGTTAAGCGCTATACAGCAGCCGATAAACAAAAAGCGCATCACACGGCCGAACAGTTAGGCATAGACGATTTGCTGAAACGCCCTATCGGTGAATTGTCCGGAGGACAATTGCAGCGCGTATTGCTTGGAAGGGCTATTGTGGACAATCCCAAACTGATTGTCCTGGATGAACCAAACTCGTATGTAGATAAACTCTTCGAAACCAATTTCTACAAACTGTTGGGAGAAATCAACCGGGACATATCCATCGTGCTTGTTTCGCACGATATTGGCACCATCATTTCTCTTGTAAAAAACATTGCCTGCGTCAACGGCGATTTGCATTATCATTCGGGAGCCGATATTTCACCGGATTGGTTACAAAAAGCGTATGACTCCTGTCCGATTGAAATTCTCGGACATGGATCGCTGCCCCATCGGATACTGCTTGAGCACGATCATGATGAGTCCCATCGCGATTGATGGAAAATAGCGATTAAAATTCGAAACCGAACCGCAAAAATGCGGCCAAAACATTTTTCAGTCCGCTGCTTTTCCCCGATGGATGTATGATATATTGGATATCCGGTTGCAAATAAAAATATCTCAATAAAGGTTTGTGCCAGGTGAGTTCGATAGCTGTTTCGCTTTCGTTGGCATGTGCAAGATGAGCATGTGCAATGGCAATGCCAAGTTCATCGTCGTGAGTCTTGCACAAAAATCCCGTGAAGTTCATTCCCGCTCCCAGATAGAAATCGTTAGCACTTACTTCTGATGGACTATAGCCGATCTGCAAAAAACCATTTATTTTTTTATTGTTCAACTGCCATATTTGTTGATCGATGATACCATACAGCCCCCATGTGTTGGTATCGAGCGAATCGGGAAGGTTAATGAAAATGCGTTCAATGACATGGTTGTGAGCAAAAATGCCCAGTTTATACGTTCCGGGCCATTGTTTGTTTTGCGAAAGATATTGCATTTCACTTACACCTAAAATGCCGTCTCCTTTTTTGAACTGCCAATTGATATTATACGGGTTCTTTCCGAAATCGGTTGGAGTGCCATCATATACTCCATTGAGCCAGATGAAACGATCCGATATTTGCCATTTTGCCGTAATACCGAGAGACGTGAGCGGAAAAATTGGTGCGTGTAGATTCAGCGAAAAAGTGGGTGGGATGCCAAAAGAACTATTCAAAAAAAGTCCGCCGTTTTCGGTATTGGCAAATTCAGCATTCATATCTTGTAATCCGACGGTCAATTCCACTTTTTCGAAATGATGCCTATACCATAATTCCTGCAAATAAATGTGATTTCCGGCTTCGATGTTCGAAGCTGTTTGCAAGTCGCCAAACATATTTTCCGAAGGCGTTTTTCCATGTGTATTGGCTGCATTGATAAAAAACTCACCATCTATCCACAAATCGGCTTTTTCGGTATCAAAAGTGAGGTTGAGGTTGGCAAAACCCAAATAGTTGTAACCCGTTTTTATTCCGCCCGACAAATTGAACACATTTTCACCGACGTAGCTTGCAGTAAATAGGAAAGGCGAAGCCTGTTTTGTAGAATCGTTATCTGCTTGCAATGAAACTGCTATTACCAACCACAGAAAAATCAAATTTTCCCTCATAAGCGACTTAACTTTCTAATCGTCGCAAAATTATCATTCAATTATGAGGTGCAAAATAGCAAGAAGTAACTAAAAATAGGAGTAAAAATCACTATTATTGATGAGACCTATCGTCGATAGACACCATCTGTTGCTCTGTATAATTAACGATTCCGGATTTATAACAACGGCTATTTCATCTATTAAGAATAGTAAAAGCAGAAAAACTGCCGTTTTTTCAATTGGCCTTTCTCGAATAAAGAGAATTTAAGCATGCACCACATCGAAAAGTGCGATTTTGTCTTCGTCGTAAGTCATCCCGCGTCCGACCTGCAACATATCCATGTCGTTGTAATGGCCTGCTGATGCATAGCGATAAAGATCGGAATCAATGTCAAGGATGTCAGAATGGATTTCTGAAATTGAAGAGCAAAAATCGCCCGAATTTCATTCGAACCAAGTACGACGCAAGTACGACCCAAATACGACGGAAACATGAACTGAAGAATGCATGACAAATGGTCAAAAAAACCGAATATTTTTTTTTGAGATAACGAAAACTCACCGGTCTGTGGATGTTATATTTTTTTCGTGTAATTATTGCAAAAATGGCGATTGTTTCCGAAAAAGCTGATTGTGTATATTTCGAAAACGAATGACGTAAACGGAAACTATGTCTGCAACATAAAATTTCATATTCCGGAGGAAAATTTTCACCGATTTATATATAAATTGACATTAATCATGTATATTTGCGTAGATAGTCAAATGATGTTATTTCTAATTTAAATTGATGAAGATGAATACATTTCGAAAAATGACTATAGTCCTTTCTCTGTTCACGGGACTATCCTTAGGCTTAACTGCACAGAAAACCGTTTTGAAAACCAATGCTCCATATTGGTTGACCGCAACACCAAATTTGGGAGCGGAATTTGCAGTGGCCGACAAGGTGAGTGTGGAATTATCGGTAGGATTCAATCCGTTTAAATTCGGAGACAATAAACAATTGAAACATTGGGTTGTATGGCCTGAAGCACGCTATTGGCTTGATGAAACGTCCAACGGTCATTTTTTCGGAGTGCATGGCGTTGGCGGACAATTTAATATGGGAGGTTTGGATATTCCGATTTGGAAACTGGAAAACCTGAAAGATCGGCGTTATGACGGATCGGCCATCGGTATAGGCGTAAGTTATGGATATCATTGGATCTTGAATGACCGATGGGGAGTGGAGGCCACGCTTGGTTTAGGATATGCCCGGTTTGATTATGACGTGTATTCGTTGGGTGAAAATGCTTCCAAAACCGGGGGAAACCGGAAAAATTACTTTGGTCCAACAAAGGGTGCCGTTTCTGTTATATACGTCATCAACTAAATTAGGATTAAACGCGCTTTTTTTCATGCGAACCAAACGCATTTTTCTTGCCTTGCCCATCAATTCTATTGATGAAATCGCTATCGTTTCTCGAAATGGTGATCGTCGTAATATTTCGAGAACGAATGTCCCCAACGGAAGCCGCGTTTCCGAAATTCTTCGACAACCGGATGTCCGGTGAAAAATGTGCCGTTGACGGTGGTATCTCTAACAGCACCGGCAGGTTCGTTGGGTCGATTCCCGATTTTCCGGCGAAGCGGGTTAAATCGAGGATTGATATCGACAGCCAAGCCTTGAGCGTGTTTGGAATATGAAACATTGCGATAACAAAAACTGTACGAATTGTTATCTTCCATCGAAAGACTGTCATCCCAATTGTAGCGCACAATCGGGATGGCTTTTTCTACTACAAAATTATGCGATAACATGAAATCGAACATTTCCGAAAGATCATCGGCTATGTGGCGATGCGTAAGGATTTGTCCCTGATGAATACGACCATCGGTAGAAACGTAGTGTACTGTGATCAGTTTTAGTTTATCGATTATGTATTCCGGAGCGGATGAACCGGAAATGGCTTCTGCAAACGAATAATCGCTATCGATGATGGTATCCGGCACAGATTGCGATTGACCGGAATCCGTTCTCTCTATTTTTTCGCTTTCGCCAACAGATTGCTTCCTGCTATGGTTACAAGCCACCCCTATCATCAAAAAACAGAGTAACAAGAATTTCAATTCTTTCATCTCACGGAGATTCTGAATATTGACGAAATCAAGATAAATCAGTCGTCAACTCAATTCGAGTCCAAATTCGTCCGACAGTTTTTGCAGTGCGGGATTCTCGTCAACCATCGCATCGAAAATTTCGCGTTGCGAAAGAGGTTTCTTGATATCAGAAGTTTCGGCAATGGAAAGGATCATCGTAATATCATCGTTTCCCAATTTTTCACGCAAAAACGAGAGAATGCGCAAGCTGTTGTCCTCGAGAAACTGTTTGCTGATTTCGTTACTCACCTTCACTTCGAACAACGATTCGTTCAGCATTTGTGGTTTATAGAGGTTCATGGCGTTTTGGAGCAATTTCTCCTCAGTCAATCCCGCAGTAAAGGCATTCCAGGCATCAATCAACTCTTTTTCGGAATATTGATCGGAGCGACCGGTTTTCGTGGCAGGTGTCAAATTGGATGCAGCATTTTGGTGCGCATCTTTTTTCCCGCGAAGCGACGAAATAGATACACCGATGCCATCGAGCGAAGAACTCGCTTTCTTGACAGGTTCTTTGGCCGATCTTGTGGTTCGCGAGTTAGCTTCATTCGCCCTGGTATCAGATTGATAGGATTCTGTTGTAGCCGAATCAGGTTCATGTAACACATTCTCTGTACATTCCGAAACTTTTGAAGGAGATTGTGCAGCGGATTTCGAGCCGTTTTTCGGATCGGAGGTAAGCGTTCGCGAAGAAGGTTCTACGGGTTTAAGTGCGTTTTTTGTTTGCTGCGAACTTACCTGTGCCGAATTATCCGACAACTGACACAAACGGATAAAGGCCAATTCGAGCATCAGTCTTTTGTTTTTGCTCAACCGATAATTCAAATCGCAATCATTGGCAATTTCGATAGCTTGATACAGAAATTCGTTGCTGCACCGCTTTGCAGTCTCGATATAACGATCGCGGATCGAGGCCCCTACTTCGAACAATTTTGCCGTCTGCGCATCTTTACATACCAACAAATCACGAAAATGCGAAGTTATTCCGGTTATGACGTATTGCCCTTCGAAACCATGATTGAGAATGTCGTTGAGAATAAGCAAACAATCTACAACACTTCCTGAAAGTATAGCATCGGTTAGCCGGAAATAGTATTCATAGTCGAGCACATTCAAATTTTCGATTACGGCCCGGTAAGTGATGTTTCCCGAGGTGTAGCTCACCACCTGATCGAAAATAGACAATGCGTCGCGCATACCTCCGTCAGCCTTTTGAGCAATCACGTTGAGAGCTTCGGGTTCAGCATTCACGCCCTCCCGATCGGCAATGTATTGAAGCTGGCGAACAATATCGGCAACAGTAATTCGGTTGAAATCGTAAACCTGACAACGCGAAAGAATAGTGGGGATAATTTTATGCTTTTCGGTGGTTGCCAATATAAAAATGGCATGAGCAGGAGGTTCTTCAAGCGTTTTCAGAAACGAGTTGAAAGCAGCCGTCGAAAGCATGTGCACCTCATCGATAATATAAACGTTGTATTTTCCTATTTGAGGCGGAATGCGCACCTGATCGATCAGCTGACGAATATCGTCAACGGAATTGTTGGACGCAGCATCCAATTCATGAATGTTGTAAGATCGCTGTTCGTTGAAGGCCACACACGATTCACATTCGTTGCAAGCCTCGTTGTCAGCCGTTCGATGAAAACAATTAATCGTTTTGGCAAATATGCGGGCACACGTAGTTTTCCCTACACCGCGAGGGCCACAAAACAAATAAGCATGTGCCAACTTATTCGAAGCAATGGCATTTTTGAGCGTCGTTGTCAGCGCCTCCTGTCCTACAACCGATCGGAAAGTGGATGGGCGATATTTTCGTGCCGATACGATATATTTGTCCATTTGTGCGAATATTTCTTGTAAAACACAAATGTACAAAATTTATCGGTTTTATCTCGAGTCCGATTTAAATCGAAACTATCCGTTTTTTTTTATACCTTTACCACAGAAAACCGAACCGAAGATGAAAACCCATTATATCATACTTTTGATTGTCTGTTTTGTTTCGGCTTGTTCTTCGAGCAAGAAGACACAATCGGAAACCGCTTCAGAAGATTGGAAAACCTACGCACAAACTCTTGCCAAAGACACCTTTTTATTACCCGAAATACCGGATACGATGACGGAGTCAAACGAACGAGCCCTATTTTTGTGTATGCACTATTGGGATCGTTTCGATTTCACGAACGAAAAGCTCATCGACCGGCCCGACATCACCGAGCAGGCTTTCGTCGATTACATCAATGTGCTAAGTTATGTTCCCGAAAATGATGCCAAGACCTCACTCGGAATTACTATTGAAAAAGCCTCTGCAAACAAAGCGATGCTACACCATTTCGCGTCGCTGTTCGAAAAATATTATTACGGCCCTCATTCACCTTTTCGAAACGAAGATATGTATTTGGAAGTGCTTCGACAACTTGTTAAATCGCCTGTTCCCGAAAAAGAAAAAAAATCGATATACGAATTTCAATTGGAAATGATACAGAAAAATCGGGTGGGATCAAAAGCAAACAATTTCGATTATACGGTAGCTTCGGGTAAAACAAGTGATTTATATTCCCTTCAAAGCGATTACCTCATACTTATTTTTATCAACCCGGGATGTAACACCTGCAAGGCGGCCATTAATAGCATTCTCACTAACACCAACATTCAATCGGCAATGAAAAGGAATAATGCAAACCGTACTTTTCTCTCGATTATGACGATGTATCCCGGTGATTCCTACTCCGAATGGACGGAATATTTAAACGAATTACCCGCCGAATGGATCAATGCTTACGACAAAAACGGCACGATCTTCAAAAAAAGATTGTACGATATCCAGGCTACGCCTGTTATTTATTTGCTGGATAAATCGAAAAAGGTGATTTTGAAAGATGCCTCCGTTGAAGAATTGTCGAGATTCTTTTCCTTAGACAGATAACACACTACAATACAATGCTCTAACAAGCACAAATTAACACGAATAAATATTTGAAAACATATATTGTAGGATATTTTTTTGCTCATTACGGAATGTAACGTACCTTTGCAAGCAATTTTTTAACAATCAGCCATTGGCGAATGGCCAAAAAAGTATCTCATCCACTGCGTGAAGCATCCGGTGAGATAGAGTATTAATTTAAAATAGAACTATATGAAGTACGTGAACTTTTGCCTCATCGCATTGGGTTCGCTTATTTTGTCGTCAGGGTCAATCAAGACCGACAAGCCTTCCATAGGTTATCATCCGGGAGAAATTCTCCCGAATATCGTATTGCACGATGCGGAAGGGAAAAACATCGACTTAAGCGAATATAAAGGCAAAAAAGTAATGGTAAACTTTTGGGCAGCTTACGACGCCCAATCCAGAGCAAACAATGTCAGGATACATAACTTATTGAAGAACAATTATCCCGACGTCACGCTTCTCTCGATATGTTTTGATGAAAGTCGAAGCGTATTCGAAAAAACGGTTCTCTGGGACCAACTCGAAAACAACTCGCAGTATTGCGACACGAATGGAATCCGATCTGAAATCTACAAAGAGTTTCAGTTGAACAAGGGATTCAAGAATTATTTAATTGATGAGCAAGGTGTGATTCGGGCCATGAACATTACTCCGGATCAACTGAAAGCCATCCTTTAAATAAAAATCTTCACACACCAAAAAACGGACACTAAAGTTTTTAGCGTCCGTTTTTTTTTGTTGGTTTCTTTCGAAGTTATTTTGCCTTTCCCTGATTGGCAACTTCATCCATCAGTTTTTTGATTACTTCGGGATCTCCCAGGAAATAATCTTTCACAACGTTCAAATTGTCATCGAATTCGAAAACATAAGGCACACCCGTCGGCAGATTCAATCCCACGATATCGTTGTCCGAAATGTTTTTGAGATGCTTCACAATGCCGCGCAAACTATTGCCATGAGCAGCAACAATAATTTCGTTGTAATTATTAAGGCTTGGCAAAATAGTGTCGTTCCAATAAGGCAGAATGCGTTCCACCGTATTTTTGAGCGCTTCGGTCAACGGAAGATCTTTTTCATCTACTCCTTTGTAGCGCGGATCCAAAAAAGGTGAACGAGGATCGTCCTTGGCAAGTGGTGCAGGCGGAACATCGTAGCTGCGACGCCAAATCAAAACCTGTTCTTCACCATATTTTTCGGCCGTTTCGGCTTTATTCAAGCCTTGCAACATCCCGTAATGTTTTTCGTTGAGACGCCAGGTTTTCTCTACCGGAATCCAATCCAAATCCATTTCGTCGAGCACGATATTCAATGTTTTGATAGCTCTTTTCAGATAAGATGTATAAGCCTTTTCGAAATGAAAGCCTTCCTTTTTGAGCAACTTGCCGGCCTCGTGAGCTTCCTGAATGCCTTTTTCGGAAAGATCGACATCGGTCCACCCCGTGAAACGGTTTTCCTTATTCCAAACGCTCTCACCGTGACGAATTAAAACTACTTTTTTCATATTTTTCGAGTTATTTGTTGATGAATAATCGGTTTTGTGAATGATGACACAAAACTACTCAAAATCATCGAAATTTCCGAATTTCAACCTCTCAAAAATGCGAACAAGACAATTCGTTTCGCTCAAGCAAAGCGAAGCAGTCATTTTTTTGTCATAATATCCAAAACAATTTTGTCGGTTTCGGTCATGCCCTTATTCCCGATCAGTGCGAGATTTCGAATGGTCTGATCAATATCGTCGTCGATGATTCCTTCCTGCGACGAGACCACCTTATCCTCCACTGCCATCAGCGCCGACAAAGTTGCGGTGGAAACTCCACTCGCAATTTTCAGGGCGCAGCTCGGTTTGGCTCCGTCGCAAATCATGCCGGTGATATCGGCAATCATATTCTTGGCCGCATACGTAATCTGCTCATAGCTTCCGCCCATCAGCCGGGCGATGCCGCAACAGGCACCGGTTGAAGCCACCACACATCCACAAAGAGCCGAAAGTCGCCCCAAATACTGCTTGATGTAAATCATGCACAAATTACTCAAAACCAAAGCACGGACGAGTTGCTCTTCAGAGCAATTGGTATTTTCGGCATAAGTCGATACCGGAAGTGTTGCGGCAATTCCCTGATTCCCACTTCCCGAATTGCTCATCACGGGCACCATCGCGCCAGCCATTCGGATGTCGCAAGCGGCAGCTGTAGCCGCAACCATACGACTGTGAAGATTATCACCGAAGATATTCCTCCCTCTTTCGCTCAAAATTGTGGTTGAAACGCTGTGCCCGTAGGTATCATTTTTTGCAGCCTCCGATGCTTCGCGATTCATTTTTGCGGCGGCCAGTATGAAGTCAATTTCATTGAGTGGAGATTCGATAGCGAAATCGTAAACTTTTTTGAATGTTAATTTCAAATCATTATCCGATTCATCCTTGCGTTCGCGCATTGCCGATTTTTCCAATAACGTTAGCCCATTTTTCCCGACAAAAATAAAACTCGTGTGGTCGCCGCAAATAATGGCTTCCGATAAATCCTTTCCCGATTGACATCGAACGCGAATAAACAATTTGTCGGTTTCATTCTTTTCGAGGCAGATATGAATTTTGCCTTCGGCAATCATCTTTTTCCCTTTTTCCACATCATCAGCCGTAATGTCTTTGAGCACCTCGAGTCCATAAGCCGATTTTCCGGCAATAGCACCCAAAGCAATCGCAATCGGCAAACCGGTCATGCCTGTTCCGGGAATTCCGACCCCCATCGCATTTTTAACGACATTTGTACTGAGCGACACCTCAATCCGGTCCGGAAAATTTTCGAGCGTTTCTACAGCCCGTGCCGTGCATAAAGCTACAGAAACGGGTTCGGTGCAGCCGATTGCGGGAACGATTTCACGACGCATTAGCGCACCGATTTTCATTCTTTCATTCAAAGTCAACATCAGCGTGGGTTTTTTAAAGTACAAATGTACTACAATATCACTCTTGGACAGACAAAATCGAAGTATCTTTTTGAAATGCCGTAAATTCATGCTATTTTTGAAACATAGAAACATTTCGGAAAAAATGACTAACCGCGAGGAACTACTGCACTACTGCTGGAAATTTAAACTGTTCGCGTCAGAAAATTTAATTACGACCGATGAACAAAAGATTGAAATAATTGACACCGGAACGTGGAACAACAATGCCGGACCCGATTTTTTTAACGCCAAGATAAGGATCGGCGAAACCGTTTGGGCCGGAAATGTAGAGATTCATCGTTCATCGGACGAATGGACGAAACATGGGCACCACAAGGATAAAGCTTACAATTCGGTAGTGCTGCACGTGGTAGAGTACGACAAGGGCGATGTTTTCAACGAAAAAGGACAGAAAGTTCCCCAACTTGTGATCCACGTTTCGGAAAAAGTGAAACAAAATGCCGACTTTTTGCTGTTTAGCGATGTCGTGCTGCCCTGCAGATCACAGCTTACCGATCTTCCCAAAAGCCGGACCGACGCATGGCTCACAACACTGGCCATCGAACGGTTGGAACGAAAGACAAATGACATTTACGCACATCTGAAGAGGTTCAATAACTCATGGGACGACACATTTTATGTGTTGTTGGCACGAAATTTCGGATTCGGGCTCAATTCCGACGAATTCGAACGACTTGCTCTGAGCCTGCCCTATAGCTATATTCGCAAGCATTCCGACAATCTGTTTCAGGTAGAAGCGTTGCTTTTTGGACAAGCCGGCATGCTGGAAGAAAATGTGGCAAACGACGATTATTATTTCGAACTGCAGCGGGAATATCAATTTCTGAAAAAGAAATTCATGCTTAAACCTTTGGAAGATGTCCATTTCAAAAAACTTCGCACCCGACCGCAAGGATTTCCGCAAGTCAGAATAGCCGAATTGGCAGCGATCATCCAACAATCGGATCGATTGTTTTCGGCCATTCTCGAAAAGGAAGACCCTTTGCAGTTGCGAATGTTTTTTCAGATTAAGGTTTCGGAATATTGGCAAACTCATTATTCTTTCGGAAAAACATCTAAGAAAATATCCAAATCATTGGGTGACAATTCGCTCGATGCCATTCTCATCAATTCGGTTGTTCCCCTTCTCTTTGCCTACGGCAAACAAAACGATATCGAAAAATATACCGACAGAGCCATTCACATCCTCGAAGCTCTGAAGCCCGAAAGGAACAGCATCGTCCGGGATTTTTGCGCCGCCGGGATTGAGCTGAAAAATGCTTTTGATACACAGGCGTCAATTCAACTCTACAGGGAATATTGCCAAAAACGAAAATGTCTGTACTGCCGTTTTGGGCATCACATCCTGTCCACCCAATAAAGTTTTAAAAGGACCTTCACAAAATCCGATTTTACGATTTTTCAGATATAAATCTCCTAAATCTTTGAAAAACATTGTATTTTTGTGGTCGCTTATATTCAAACACAGCGTCAAAGAGAAGCTTATGCACAATAATCTACTTTCTTTTCTCACGATACTGTTTCTCATAGTGCTTACCATCAGTATGATGCATTCGTGTGCCAATATGGCATCACCGACGGGAGGATTATATGACGAAAATCCACCGGTTGTACTCAAAACCACACCCGAATTCAATTCCATAAATGTCGATAAATCCATCATCGAAATTTTTTTTGATGAAAATATCAAAATAGAGAAACCTTCCGAAAAAATCATCATTACACCACCGCAGCAAAATTTTCCCGAGATCAGTGCCGTCGGGCGAAAAGTGGTAGTCAAACTAAAAGACGATTTGATACCCAATACAACGTACACCGTCGATTTCACCGATGCCATTGTTGATAATAACGAAGGCAATCCGCTTGAAAACTTTTCGATATCGTTTTCAACCGGCGATCAACTCGATACGCTTGCCATATCGGGAAATGTACTCGAAGCCGAAAATTTGGAACCTGTATCGGGAATTTATGTCGGAATTCATTCCAATCTCGAAGATACAGCTTTTACAAAAACACGTTTTCAACGTATAGGCAGAACCGACTCGAAAGGTCGATTCACGGTAAAAGGTATGGCGCCCGGTCGCTACAAAATTTATGCGCTGAACGATCTGAATCGCGACTACAAATACGATAATCCGGCTGAGGCAATTGCTTTTCTCGACAGCATTATCGTTCCTTCCACCGTGCAGGCAACCCGCAATGACACGATTTTCAACAAAAAGGATACAACTCAAATAGACACCATCAAGACGATACAATATACCCGATTTTTGCCCGACGACATTGTTTTAAGATCCTTCCTTAGTGATTTTCAACGCCAATATCTCCAAAAACACGAACGACCCGAACAATATAAGCTCACTATGTTTTTTGCCGCACCTACATCAAAGCCAACATTCCGTTTACTTAGCCCCGAACGAAACGACACCTCATGGTACGTGGAAGAAAGAAGTGTGAACAACGACAGTATCACGTTGTGGATTACGGACTCAACAGTGTATAAAACCGATAGTATCCGCATGTTGGTCAATTATGTAAGAACTGACTCGTTAAACCGGAATTATATTGATACCGATACCCTCAGTTTTAATTTTCGCAAACCCAAAGAGGTCAAATCCAAAGACAACGAAAAAGAAGACACCCAATACCTCCACATTACAAGCAATATTCAATCAACTCACGAAATTTACCAACCGATTCGGATCGAATTGGAACAACCGGTAATACAATTTGACACCGCGCACATCAAACTCTTGCGAATGGTCGATTCTTCGTATGTTGCCTCACCCTATTCCATTGAAAAGGACTCGCTCAATTCGCGAAAATATGTTTTGCGTACGCGATGGGCTCCCGGTGGGAAATATCGTTTCGAAATAGATTCAGCAGCCTACACAAGCTACTACGGATTGTGGAATAACAAAGTTTCGCAAGATTTCACGGTAAAAAAACTTGATCAGTATGGAAATCTCCTTATAACGATTTCGGGATTACCCGGTGACAAAGACGTGTATGTGGAGCTACTGGACAAAACCGATAAACCTTTCAGAAAAACTCTCGTCGAAAACAATGAAGCAATTTTTATGGATCTCAATCCGGGAACAATTTACGCTCGACTGTTTATCGACGAAAACAGGGATGGAAAATGGACGACCGGTAATTACGAAAAAAAACGTCAACCCGAATTTGTTTATTATTATCCACGCTATTTCGAAATAAGGGCATATACAGATCACGAAGAGATATGGAATGTGAATGAAACTCCTCCCGTAAAACAAAAACCGCTTGAAATTACTAAAAATAAACCTGAAGTTAAGAAACGCCGAAACTTAAATGAACAATTGAACGGTCAAAATCGACAAAATGACACAGGGATGAATCCAACCCGAAGTACAGAAAATAATCCCTTTTTAAGTCGATAACAAGAATGGGAAATGTATAAAATTAGAAATCGCAATGAAAAAGAAAATACAGCTTACAATCGCCTTCTTCGGCATCTTTTTCCTCATGGCATTTTTCTCCTCCGCACAGTGCAAAATCGAGAACAAAGCCTTTAAAGAGGGAGAAAAATTGAGCTACGACTTATATTACAAGTACGGGATTATCAACGCCAAAGCCGGCGTAGGCTCACTCAGCACCACGTTGACAAATGTAGCCGGGAAAAGTGCCTACAGAATCAAATTACTCGCCAATACCTCCGGAATCGTAGGAAACATGTACACAGTGAACGACACACTCACCGGTTATGTCGATGCCAATATGGTTCCGCTCCTATTCACAAAAGAAGCTTTCGAGGGAAAAGATTACTCTACGGATCGACAATCTTATTCCTACCGGAACGGAGAAATGAAAATACGCTCCATACGACACTGGAAAGGTAAACTCAGGTTCGACACCATATTCACAACCAACAAATGCTCATACGACTATATTTCTGTTCTTGCTTACGCCCGCAATCTCGACTATTCGAACCTGAAACGGGGCGACAACATCCCCATTCAGTTTGTAACGGGCCGAAAAATTGTAAATATGTCGATTCGTTATATGGGTACGGAATCTGTGAAAGCGAATGATGGAAAAACCTACGATTCCATTAAATTGTCGCTCATGATATTGGACGATGCTTTCGCCGATCAGCAGGAAGCTATGAACGTTGCACTGACCAATGATCTCAATCGCATGCCGCTCATTATCGAAATTGGTCTGAAAATAGGATCGATGCGAGTCGTACTAAAAAATTTTTCGGGAATAAGACATCCTATCAATTAATTTCATAACTCTTCAAATTTTACGCTCTATGAAACAACAATTAATTAAAGTCTTTCTTGCAACAGCAGCTCTTTTATTGACGTATGCCAACGGTGTGAGCGCGCAAAACGACGAAACAGCAGCAAGTCCTGATGGTGTAGTTCTTTTTGTAGAATTTTCGTTCGACGAAAACGACCTTGACACGGCAATCGAGCTAATGACCCAAATGCAATCTCAAGTACTCGAAAACGAAGAGGGTTGCCTTGCCTACGATTTACTGATGAGCGAAGAAGAACCTAATAAAATTTTCGTGTACGAAAGCTACGAAAATCAGGATGCGGTAAAGAAACACAACAATTCTCCTTATTTTAAGGAAATAGTGGGCGGAAAATTAAAAAAACTGATCAAAAATCAAACCGTAAAAACGCTTTATCTGATTAATACCGAGGAAAACGAAGCGGCCGAAGATTTTATGATGGATGCCGAGCCTTAAAGCAAACCGGCATCGTGAAACATCTTCGCATAAAAAGAGGCCTTTTCTTCCAACGACTTTGGATAAGCCCTTGAGGATGAAGGCATGCGATAAAGACGATACAGTTGCTCATCGATCGGGATTTCTATGAAATTTCCGATCGATGGCCGTTTTTCAACCGAAGGGAATTGTGACAGCAGCGTATCCATAGCTTTTTCTCCCGTAGCTGCCAAAAAACGACAGGAAGGAATTTGGAGAAGGACGGAGCGGATATCGATCGGTGCTACCACTTCCAACTCCCGATCAGAAGCATTCTCCTTATGGCGAATTACTTTATGAGCCATATCGAAAATAGCAATCCCCTTTTCCTCCAGAAAACAAATGATCCGTTTTTTATTGAACGATTTTTTGTCTTCAGTCAAAAAATGATCTTTGTCATTAAAAAACGCTACGCCCATTATTCGCCACATATCGTTCTGAAAATTGGGATAAAAAAAGTCCATCCTCCATTTGGAACGTGGAGGAGGAAAACTACCCAAAAGCAAAAGAATCGCATTGGATGGCAAAAAGGGCTGCAACGGATGAATTTCGATTCGATAATCGTTCATGTATTAATCTTTCCACATGCCTTTTGTGATGCGGACAAAGTGATGTTTATCAAACATTATGGGCAAAACCAACGCCTTTGGATAACAAAGAAATGGATAGTGTCCACTTAAACAAAACCGAAATTAATATAAAATCGTCAAAAAAGCATAACTTTGCAAATCTTATTATCCATTTTGATATGTCCGGACTCTCTTCTTTTCAGTCGATCATTCCCGAGCCAACATTGAGGCGATTGCCTTTCTATTTGGCTTACATAAAACTGCTGAAAAAGCAGGGGGAAACGCACGTGTCTTCAACTCAGATTGGGGAAAAAATCTACGTTTCCTCCACGCAAATAGCGAAAGATCTCTCGTATGTCGATGCAAGCGGCAAAACCCGAGTAGGATATGAGCTCGATTCGTTGATTGAAACACTCGAAGAGATACTTGGCTTTAGCTCAAAACACAAAGCCGTGCTTTTCGGAGTAGGGAGTCTCGGGGCAGCGCTCCTGGCAGATTCAGGGCTCGAACAATACAGTCTGAAAATAGAAGCCGGCTTCGACGTGAATCAAGCCGTAATCAATAGAAGTATCGGCGAAATACCGGTATATCATTCCGACGAATTCATCGAACGGAATAAAATCATCAAAGCCGAAATCGGAGTACTCACAGTGCCTTCCGAAATTGCACAACAAGTTGCCGATTATATGATCGAAGGGGGGATACGCGGCATCTGGAACTTCACGCCTTTCCGCATTCGTGTACCCGAAAACATCGTTTTGCAAAACACATCGATGTATGCCGATCTGGCGGTAATGTTTAACAGGCTGAATGCTCATCATTCTTCGAAATAGTTTATCTATATGAAAGTATTTGCGATAGGTCTCAATTACGGCTCTCACAATCAGGAAATGAAACGCACTTTCGAAAGTCCCAACCCGGTGATTTTCATGAAACCCGACACGGCAGTTCTCAAAGATGGCAAGCCGTTTTTCCTCCCCGATTTTTCGAATGAAATTCATTACGAAACAGAAATTGTGATTAAAATAAGCCGACTGGGGAAAAATATTTCCGAACGATTTGCTTACCGATACTATGACGAGCTTACGGTTGGTATTGATTTTACAGCCCGCGATTTGCAAGTACAACAAAAACAACTTGGCTTGCCGTGGGAAATTTCGAAAAGTTTCGACAACTCGGCACCCATAGGCACATTCGTTTCGAAAGCGTTGTTTCCCGACATCCGGGATATCCCTTTTCATCTCGATATCAATGGAACAACCGTGCAACAAGGCAATACCAAAGATATGATTTTCTCGGTTGACCAAATAATCGCATACATAAGTCGGTTTTTCACTTTAAAAATCGGCGATCTCATTTTCACCGGAACACCGGCCGGAATCGGGCCCGTTCACATCGACGATCATCTCGAAGGATTTGTAGGCGATCAAAAGTTGCTCGATTTTAAAGTAAAATGACCGCTCTATAATAAAAAGCGATTTATTCTGTTTCTACTCTAAAAAGTACATGAGCGATATGAAAAAACTATTTTTCGCAACTCTCTTCCTTCTTTTCACCGCCGGCATCAGCCATTCGGCATTCGGGCAAGATTATAACCCTATACCCATAGCCGTTCCCTCGTTACAGATTGCTCCTGACGCGCGTGGAGGAGGAATGGGCGATATCGGCGGAGCCACATTGCCCGATGTCTATTCACAATATTGGAATGCGGCCAAATATGCTTTCGTACAGAGCAATGCCGGATTCGCCGTTTCATTCACACCCTGGTTGAGTAAACTGGTCAACGATATCAATTTGACCTATGTTACCGGATATTGGAAATTCGGAAACGAAAACCTAAATGCCGTCAGCGCCTCGCTCCGATATTTTTCATTGGGCGATATCGATATCACCGATTTGAATGGCGAATTTTGGCAAAGCGTATCCCCTTATGAACTTTCGTTTGATGTTGCCTATTCGCGAAGACTATCCGAAACATTCTCGGGAGCAGTTACATTACGCTACATCCGATCGGACTATTCGACGGGTGCCGAAGAAGACATTACGCCCGGCAATGCATTTGCAGCCGACATTTCGGGATACAACGAATCGTATCTGAATATCGGCCGTTCGGAAGCACTGTTGGGATTGGGATTTAATATTTCAAATATCGGAACCAAGATCTCGATGGATGGAGGCAATACTTCGGAATTTATCCCGACAAACCTCCGCTTGGGAGCTTCACTTGCCTATCCTATCGACAATCTCAATACAATTGGGTTCAGTGTCGATCTGAACAAACTGCTGGTTCCGACACCACCCATCAGAGATGAAAACGAATCGGATGCCGATTGGCAAACACGGGTGAACGAGTACCGCGACATATCGCCCATCTCCGGCATTTTCAAATCGTTCGGCGATGCGCCCGGCGGATTCGGGGAAGAGATGCAGGAAGTGATGTGGTCTGTGGGTACCGAATATACATACGATCAAAAATTTTCGGTTCGTGCCGGATATTTCAATGAAAGTGCTTACAAGGGCAACCGAAAATATTTTGCGTTCGGCGCCGGCTTCGACATCAAAAATGCCTTTCGACTCGATGCGGCATATTTGGTTTCGACTGTGCAAAACAATCCCCTCGATCAGACTTTACGGCTTTCAATCGGCTTCGACATTGATGGAATTCGTAATTTAATGTATTAATCGGAAATGATCGTACGCATTGGCTTTGGATATGACATGCACCGGCTTCAGTCGGGACGCGAATTATGGATCGGCGGAATAAAAATCGAACACGAGATGGGATTGTTGGGACATTCGGATGCCGATGTCCTCATTCATGCCATCTGCGATGCCCTGTTGGGGGCAGCCAACTTGCGCGACATCGGATTCCATTTCCCGGATACGGCGCCCGAATTCGAACAAATCGACAGTAAGATTTTGCTGGCAAAAACCCTCCGACTGGTTGAGGAAAAAGGATATTCACTCGGCAACATCGATGCCACCATCTGTGCCGAACGTCCTAAACTGAATCCTCACATACCGCTCATGCAACAAACATTGGCCGACATTCTCCATACCGAAATTGACAATATTTCGATAAAAGCCACTACTTCCGAGCGTATGGGATTTGTAGGTCGGGAAGAAGGAATCACGGCGTACGCCGTTGCCCTTATCCAAAAACCATAAAACCACAACAAAGAGGCATCCATGTTCGATCATCTGAAACGGCTACGCACGGCTAAAGGGTTTGGCGTTCATTCGCCTTTCGCTTTCAACTTTATCACCAACATCCTCTTCGAGAAATATTCCTATTACGCTTATTTCGATATCCCTCAATATTTATCCGAAAAGCACATCGATGCTCCAATTTCGTCCATCCATCAACTTTCTTTTCGTATCGTGAACTTTTTTCGTCCGAAAAACGTATTAATCGTCGGAGGAAAGCAAGATTATGCCTTACCACTGTTCGTCAACGCTGCCTCGCCTGAAGCTCGAATTATCTGCTTGACCGATCAGGAAACAAACAGCAAAATGAGCGAAATTTGTGAAGGGAAGATAGAATTTTGGCACGCATTTCGCTTTGAACAGATGGACGTCATAATAGTTGATATGCAATTGCTACCGAACGCGTATGGTATTTCGATAGAAAACCTTTTGAAGATCAGCCATAACCAAACATTTTGGGTGATAAGGCATATCGATGCTGACAAGGAGTCGCGAAGATTTTGGAAAGAGGTACAAACCGATCCGCGCATCGCACTTACTTTTGACATGCGCCAGGATGGCATTGTTATTCTAAATTCTTCGTATTATAAATTAAACTATCTCGTCTGAGAAGTATCTAATTTTTCGCAAATGAAAAAGAGCTTGATTTATACTAAAACGGGTGACGCGGGTACAACATCTCTGGTCGGTGGCACAAGAGTTGAAAAAACACATATCCGCCTCGACGCCTATGGCACAGTGGACGAACTGAATAGTTTTGTCGGTTGGCTCGCTTGTGAAATGGAGGACGACGAAACAAAGACATTTCTGTCTTTCGTGCAAAACAAATTGTTTGCGGTTGGTTCCTATTTGGCTACCGAAACAGAATCTGTGGCTCCAAAGGCAGCCAGCATTATTTCGGAGGATGATATTTCAAAAATAGAAATCGAAATCGACAGGCTCGACGAAAAATTGCCAAGACTCAACCGTTTTATTCTTCCGGGTGGAAGTGAATCGGCCTCTCGAGCACATGTATGCCGATCGATATGTCGCCGTGCCGAACGAATGATTTATAAAGTAGCGGAAAAGTATCCTGTTGACGAACGCATTACAAGATTCGTTAATCGCCTCTCCGACTACTTCTTCGTATTGGCACGAAAAGAGGTCAACGAAAACGGTAAAGAAGTATATTGGGAAAAATAATCAAATAGAAATTTTACTATATTTGCGCGAAATTTACGAAACAAGAAAAAATTAATCAGATAATAGAATCACCATGTATTGGACATTAGAATTGGCTTCGAAACTCGAAGATGCTCCATGGCCTGCAACCAAGGACGAATTGATCGATTATGCGCAACGTTCGGGTGCGCCGTTGGAAGTGATCGAAAATTTGCAGGAAATCGAAGAAGACGGAGAAATTTTTGAATCCATCGAAGATATTTGGCCCGATTATCCGAGCAACGAGGATTTCTTCTTCAACGAAGACGAATATTAATCGTGCATTCGATTTTAGCAGGTTTATCTGCTGAAGATATCGAGTTTCAATTTTTATAGAAGAGTGTCGCGAAAATTTCTTTGCGACACTCTTTCGATTTTACCTGTAAAATATGCGATATTCCCACGGACCCAAATTCATCGACTTTTGCGAAGAGACTTCCGCGTTGTCCGGGAATGCTTTAAAGCCCTGTCCGGGGAAATCCTCTTCGAAATCCACCTTTTGCGTTTTTTTACTGAAATTGAACACACATACCACTTCGTTTGCATCTTTTGTCCGCTTAAAAGACCAAATATTGCGAGCATTATTATTGCCAATCTCAACCAACTCTCCCCCTTTTTCCTGACACATCAGTGCCGGATTACTTTTTTTCAATTTGTTCAACGAGCGATAGAAATCGGTGAATCCGTCGGGATCTTTCCATGTAATGCTGTCTTTTTCGAAAAATTGCAGCCTGCGATTCAATCCAACTTCCTGACCGCTGTAGATAAGCGGCATGCCCGGAAGGACATAAGTGAGCGCAGCAAATGTTTTGGAGGCATCACCCATTCGCTCAAACTCGGTTCCGTTCCACGAGTTTTCGTCGTGATTCGAAGTAAATATCATCGGAATGGCATTCGGCGAGAAATCGGTTTTCATTTTTTGTAGCGCCGCACGCAACGAATCTGCATTGGCTTTGCCTTGTGCAACCAAATTCATTTTGTGATGAAAATTCCAAGCATAATAGGCATCAAAAACCGATTCGTTTAATTCGGGCTTTTCGGCTTCGGCCAACAAAAAAATATCGGGCTTCAACGTCTTAAGCGAATCTTTGGCTGCGAGCCAAAAGTCCGTCGGAACTTCCCCGGCCACATCGCACCGAAAACCGTCGATATCGGCTTCGCGAATCCAAAACATCATCGACTTGATCATCTCGGCACGCATATCGGCTTTATCGTAATTGAGTTCGGCAATATCGGTCCAATCGTAAAGCACGGGAATATTGCCCAAACTATCGCGTACGTACCAGTCCGGATGTTGATCCATCCACACATTATCGCGCGACGAATGATTAGCCACCCAATCGAGAATCACTTTCATGCCCTGATCGTGTGCCTGCTTCACCACACTCTTGAAATCGTCGAGTGTTCCAAATTCCTTGTTCACTTCCGTATAATTGCGGATGGAATAATAACTTCCCAACGTCCCTTTTCGTCCTTTTTCGCCGATGGTTTGGATGGGCATAAACCACAGAATATCCGCACCGAGCTGCTTCAAGCGTGGAAGGTGTTGGGCAAAAGCGTTGAAAGTACCTTCGGGCGTGTATTGGCGCGTATTCACTTCGTAAATCGTCGCATTATACACCCACTCGGGATGAACAGATGTTTTCTGGTCGGCAACGACCGCCGGTTTATTTCCCTGTTTACATGAAAAGAGTAACAGCGGAATAAGAAGATAGGGAATGAACGACTTTTTCATCATATTATGCTTGCTTTTTGAGTTTATAAACATCATCACGATCCTGAACCATAAATACCGATACAGCACCCAACAACAGTGAGCAGCCGGCAACAATCATCGTGTAAATGACCTTTCCATCAAACAAATCCTTCGTAATGAATCCCAATACACTTGCTGCCAAAATTTGAGGAATTACGATGAAAAAATTGAAAATACCCATATACGTTCCCATTTTGTTGGCCGGCAACGCTCCCGTGAGAATGGCATAAGGCATCGAAAGAATGCTTCCCCAAGTGAATCCGATGCCGATCATCGGAATTATCAGCATCGTGGGATTTTGGATAAAGAAGAACGAGATGAACGAAAGTCCTCCTACTGCAAGAGCAAGCGAATGCGTGGCCTTACGCCCAATTTGACGCGCAAGAACGGGCAAAAGAAAAGCAAAAATGGCCGAAACGCCGCTATATACGCCAAACAGCACTCCTACCCAGTTTGCGCCCTGATTATACAGCTCCGATGCCGAATCGGTGGTTCCATAAATATGTTGCGTAACGGCCGGCGTGGTATAAATCCACATGGCATAAAAGGCAAACCACGAAAAAAACTGAACGACGGCCAATTCGCCCATGGTCTTGGGCATGTGCAGCAAGTCGTTCATAATGTCCGTGATTCCGCGAGGTTGGGGATTGCTTTTCGAAATAAATCCCGAAACAATCAATATCAGTCCAAAAGCAATCAACAGTCCCGAAACGATGTATAACTGTGCATTCAGCTTAAACATTGCAACCAAAGCCGTAATGATCAAACCGGATAAACCCCAAATCAATCCATTTTTAAAATATTGAGCGAAGGTAACCGGCTGCTTGATTTCGTAGGATAATCCGGTTGTTTTCGCTTTATCTTCTTCAAAAGCAGCAAGCTCTTCCGGAGTGTATTCCTTGGAAGTGAATACCGTATATAAAACAGCAGCCAGCAACACCACACCGCCAATATAAAACGACAGTTTAACCGATTGCGGAATTATTCCTTCGGGAGCGGTATTGGCTACGCCAAACCAATTCGTAAGGATGTAGGGAAGAATAGAGGCAATGACAGCTCCTACACCGATAAAAAAACTCTGCATGGCAAAGCCCATTGTTCGCTGTTCGGTAGGCAAATTGTCGCCTACAAATGCTCTAAACGGCTCCATCGAAATATTGATCGACGCGTCCATAATCCAGAGCATTCCGGCAGCTATCCATAAAGATGGCGAATTGGGCATGATGAAGAGAGCAAGCGTTGTAAAAATAGCCCCTATGGTAAAATAAGGCCTACGACGCCCAAATCTGTTCCACGTTTTGTCGCTGAAATGCCCGATAATGGGTTGTACAATCAAACCGGTGAGAGGTGCCGCGATCCAAAGAATAGGAATGTCCTCAACTTTTGCGCCCAACGTTTCGAAAATGCGGCTTACGTTCGCATTTTGCAGCGCAAATCCAAATTGAATACCGAGAAAACCGAAACTCATGTTCCAAATTTCCCAAAAGGAGAGATGTTTTTTTTTCATATCGATTTCAAGTATATCGTCTCCGACACGCTTTCAGTTGTTGGCAACCAACGCGAAAAAAGAATGCAAGAGAATTATTTTCAGGTATAATCGGCTCGTGTACGAAAAATATCATACGATATCGATGCTTTCCGATGAAATTAAAACGTGTATGTGGACAAAGATAATGGTTCTTCTTATCGATCTGTTTTACAATAGAAAAAAGATTCGAAATTTTTTATGCAAACGTGTGCATAATCCTCATCGGGTAGATTGACGGATCACCAAATCGGTTTTGATCAAACGGCTGACAACTCCTTTTTTGGTTTCCACTCCTTCGATGCGATTGATGAGCAATCGCGCGGCTTCGCGCCCCATTTCGTAGCCATGCTGATCGACGCTCGTAAGAGCAGGATCGGTTACTTCGGTGATATAACCGTTGGTGAACCCGCAAATCGAAATATCTTCAGGCACACGAAATCCGGACGCTTTCACGATTTGCAGACAATAGGCTGCCACCTCGTCATTGATGCAGAAAAAAGCATCGGGACGATTTTCCTCGTCCAGCATTTCGGGAATGACTTGTTGTGCCAGAGCAGTCGTATCGCACACTTTGATCCATTTTTTCTCAACCGGCAATTTATGTTTTCGCAACGCATCTTCGTAACCCATTCTGCGATTGTTCGAAATAGGCAAATGCGAATCGGAACCTAAAAATGCAATGCGCGAGCAGCCGGTTTCGGCAAGATAGTCAACAGCCGTAAATGCCCCACGATAATCGTCAGCCACTACCTTGTCGGCATTGATTCCGGGACAAATCCGATCGAAAAACACCAAATGTACATCATCGTCGATAATGTTTTGAAAATGCCGGTATTCGAGCGTATTCTTCGACATCGACGCCAAAATGCCGCACACGCGAGCGTCCAAAAGTGTTTGCACACTTTTCACCTCGCGCTCGTACATCTCGTTACTGTTACACATGAGGAGATGATAGTTTTCGCTTTCTGCCTCGTCCTGAATGCCGGCCAAAACAGATGAAAAGAAAAAATGGACAATCTCGGGAACGATAACGCCAATCGTGTTGTTTTTATTGGTGCGAAGGCTAAGCGCCAGTGTATTGGGCTTGTATTTATGCTCTTCGGCATACTGCTGCACAAGTTTTCGGGTTTCCTCGCTGATGGCAGGATGGCCTCTCATGGCACGCGAAACTGTCGAAGTGGACAAATCGAGCGCTTTGGCGATATCTTTCAATGTGATCGGGCGTTTTTCCATCGATAAAGCGACTGTTAATCGGTTCAAAAATAAGAAAAATTCTTATCATTCCATTACTTTAGCCGATAATTAACCAGAAAAGCCCATAACAAGGCCAAAACATCTTGATATGGGCTTAAATATTGTATTAAGTTCGTCCGTTACCGAAAATGCTTTAAAACAGCTTCAAACGCTGCATTCAATCCGTCCACGGTTTTTCCTCCTGCGGAAGCGAAATTCTTTTGACCGCCGCCGCCGCCCTGTATAAATGAAGCTGCTTCTCTGACCATCTTAGAGGCATCGAACCCTTTATCTACCAAATCGTCCGATAACATTACCAGCAATTGGGGTTTTCCGTTGTCATAAGTTGCAGCCACAAAAGCTTTTTTGTCGCCGGGTTCGCGACGAAGTGCAAAAGCTACTTCACGCACCATATCCGACGGATACCCCCCCTGCAAACAATAAACCGTGATCCCGTTTATGATTTTTGGCTCTTCCAATATTTGTCGTTTGATGTTTTCGGCCTTCTCATGAACAAACTGTTCGATTCTATTTTTCAATTCGCTGTTTTCATCCAACGACTTTTTGATGGACGCAATCAAATTGGGCGCATTATTGTAGATTTGCTGAATCGATTTAATCAAATCCTCCTGCCGATAGAGATAGTTTTCGCAATTTTCCGCCGTAACGGCTTCGATGCGGCGAACACCGGCAGCGATAGCCGATTCGCTCACAATCCGAAACGTTCCGATGCGGCCGGTTGACGAAATGTGCGTACCGCCACAAAGCTCGAGAGAAGTTCCAAACCTGACGGTACGAACCTTGTCTCCATATTTTTCGCCGAACAGCGCCATCGCGCCGGATCTTTTCGCTTCTTCTACAGGCACTTCGCGATTCTCTTCGAGATGAAAATCGCTACGGATTTTTGCCGTAACCAACTGTTCGGTTCTCCGAATTTCGTCGGGAGTCATTTTTTGAAAATGGGAGAAATCGAAGCGTAACACATCGGGCGAAACATACGAGCCGCGCTGTTCGACATGCGTACCCAACACCTCGCGAAGCGATTCGTGCAACAGGTGCGTTGCCGTGTGATTGCATTCGGTGGCGGTGCGCTTTTTTTCATCGATTTTGGCCGTGAACGTTTCATAAAGATCGGATGGCAGTTTTTCGGCCAAGTGTATCGCAAGATTATTTTCGCGCTTCGTGTCGAAAATTTCTACTTTTTCGCCTTCAGGAGAAATCAACCAACCGCTGTCGCCTACCTGACCTCCCATTTCGGCATAGAATGGCGATCGCGAGAGGACAATTTGATAATAATTCTTATTCTTTTGCTTCACCGAGCGATAACGAAGTATTTGCGTTCGGCTCTCCACCTCATCATAACCGGTGAAAACGGGCTCGCCATCGTGAATCTTCACCCAGTCGCCTGTTTCGACGACAGCGGCGTTGCGCGCCCTTTCCTTTTGCTTCTGCATCTCCACGTCAAATCCTTCAGTATCGACCGTCATATTGTGTTCGCGGAGAATCAGCTCCGTCAGATCGAGCGGAAAACCATACGTGTCATAAAGTTGAAAGGCAATCTCGCCCTCCAGGATATTATTTCCTGCAGCCTTGAGTTCCGAAATTTTTTTGTCCAACAAGCGGATTCCTGTATCGAGTGTTCGCAAGAAAGAATCTTCTTCTTCCTTCATCACTTTTTCGATAAGCGTTTGCTGCGCAATCAATTCGGGATAGGCGTCGCCCATCACATCAATGAGCGTCGGCACGAGTTTGTACATGAAAGCGTCCTTCAAATCGAGAAACGTGTAACCGTAACGTACCGCCCGACGCAATATGCGGCGAATAACGTATCCGGCTTTAGTATTGGATGGTAATTGCCCGTCGGTAATCGAAAAAGCGATCGTACGCACATGATCGGCCACCACGCGCATGGCCACATCCTTTTTGGGATCATTCCCATAATTGAATCCCGAAAGGTCGGAAACTTTGCGAATAATCGGTTGAAAAATATCGGTGTCGTAGTTCGATGTTTTTCCCTGCACGGCCATGCACAAACGTTCGAATCCCATACCGGTATCGATCACTTTCGCCGGAAGCGGTTCGAGCGAACCATCGGCTTTGCGGTTGTATTGCATGAAAACAAGGTTCCATATTTCGATCACGTGCGGGTGGCTTTTGTTGACCAGCGAAAGCCCGTCCGTTTTCGATCGTTCTTCATCCGAACGGATATCGATATGAATTTCGGAGCAGGGACCACACGGACCTGTATCGCCCATTTCCCAAAAATTATCTTTTTTGTTGCCGTCGATGATTCTTTCCGAAGGAAGAAATTTAGCCCAATAGGACGCGGCCTCATCGTCGCGCGAAAGATTTTCTTCGGCACTTCCTTCGAAAACCGTTACATAGAGTCGGTTTTTATCGAGTTTGAGCGTTTCGGTCAGATATTCCCAAGCCCATTCGATGGCTTCCTTCTTGAAATAGTCGCCAAACGACCAGTTGCCCAGCATCTCGAACATGGTGTGGTGATAGGTGTCGTGCCCTACTTCTTCCAAATCGTTGTGCTTACCGCTTACGCGAAGGCATTTTTGTGAATCGGCCACGCGCCGATATTTTGCAGGAACATTTCCCAAAATAATATCTTTAAACTGATTCATTCCGGCGTTGGTAAACATGAGCGTAGGATCGCCCTTGATAACCATCGGAGCCGATGGGACGATTTGATGTCCTTTGGATGCAAAAAAATCTTTAAACGATTGACGTATCTCTTTCGAAGTCATCATAAATTCTATCACTTATTGGTCTGAAATTTGGTTTGCAAAGTTACGGCAAAAAGTTTATTTTTGCATGATTACAAACCTCTAAAATACAAATTGCTCCATCCCGTCATGGCAAAACGAAGAAAACTCATCCAATTCAGCGATAAACGGCTCTACTACTCCATACAGGAAGTGGCAGACCATTTTGCCGTGAATGTATCGCTGCTCCGCTATTGGGAAAAAGAATTCGAAAACATCCGCCCAAAAAAAACAGCCGGAGGCACACGACAATATACCAAAGAGGATATTCAGCAAATCGAGATCGTGTATCATTTGGTAAAAGAAAAGGGAATGACCATAGAAGGCGCCCGACAGACTTTGAAATCGAAAAAGGACGACGAAGAAAAACGTGTCGAAGCCGTTGCCCGTCTCCAGGAAATTCGCAAAGAATTGGCTTCTATCGAAGAAGAATTCGAAATGCTGCATCAGCAACAGAAATATTCGAAAACTCAAATCGAAGATTGAAATGAAACCATTTTTCCTCTTCGTCTCATTTCTTGCAACGCTATCCGTGTTTGCACAAATTCCTCCCGTGAAAGTTGGCGCCGAACGCACCGATTGCTATTTGCCGCTTATCGAAGGGAAAAAGGTGGTCGTTCTTTCCAATCAAACCGGCATCGTTGGGAACGAACATTTGGTGGATGCATTAGTGAGAAACGGTATAAATATTGTAGGGATTTTCTCACCCGAACACGGATTTCGGGGCAATGCCGATGCCGGCGAACATGTCAATAATTCCATCGACGAAAAAACCGGAATTCCAATCTGGTCGCTTTACGGAAATGCGGGCGGAAAGCCTTCGCCCGAGCAAATGAAACAGTTCGACGTCCTCGTCTTCGATTTGCAGGATGTCGGCTTGCGATTTTATACCTATTACATCAGCATGGCCCGCATGATGGATGCCTGCGCCGAAACGGGAAAGAAAATGATTGTGCTCGACCGTCCCAATCCCAACGGATTTTATGTGGACGGACCCATCCTCGATATGAAACACAAATCGGGTGTCGGCTGGCTGCCGATTCCGATCGTTCACGGCATGACGCCGGGCGAATTGGCCTTAATGATCAACGGTGAAGGTTGGCTGCCCGAAAAACGCAAGTGCGACCTGACCGTCATTCCGTGCGAAAACTATACCCATCAAACGTTGTACGAATTGCCCATAGCGCCATCGCCCAATCTTCCTAACATGCAATCGATTTATCTCTATCCTTCGGTTTGTCTGTTCGAAGGCACCGTCGTGAGTCTTGGTCGCGGCACCCCATTCCCGTTTCAGGTTTACGGGCATCCGAGGTATAAAGGCTCCACTTTTTGTTTCACGCCCCAAAGCATGCCGGGCGCAAAAAATCCGCCGTTGCTCAATCAGCGCTGTTGCGGAGTTGATCTGCGGAACATCCCATTTTCGACGATTCGCGATCGAGGATTCGACCTTTCCTACCTCATCGATGCCTACCAAAATCTTCAAATGGGCGAACGATTTTTTACTCCTTTTTTCGAAAAACTTGTGGGTGTCGATTACATTCGTCGCGACATCATTGCCGGAAAATCGGCCCGGGAAATCAAGGCAAAATGGCAGAATGATGTGATTCGATTCAAGCAGCAACGCAAACCCTATCTGCTGTATGCAGAGTGATGGAAGCAAAAGCTTGAGGACAAAAACCGAAATGCGGATTTCGACCTAAAAGAGGCACACTATCAAAAATAAATTTTCCCTTTCCGTTTTGGGATTTGTCAATTCGCCACACCGAAAACCCCACTCGTCATTTTGCCGAACGACCATTTCACTGCCACATGATGGGATTCCCATTTTGCGGAACGACCAATCGCTATTCGAAAAGGTTACCGGACTGTTAAAGGAACGATAATTTTCCGCTGAAAATTACGACTTGTTATCACGAGGAACGGCTTTTGTGCAGACACAAAACCTACTTTCCGCTATGAGGAGCGACTTTTTACCGGTAAAACACCCCGTCCGCAGGATGCGGAGTGACCTGTTTTTGCCGAATTGCCCACTTCGCATTGCGCTGAACGACCTTTTACTATCGAAACAACTCACGTCGCAAAATGCGGAACGACCTTTTTCACCCGAAAAAGGTTGTTCGACGTTAAAAGGAACGACCTTTGTTTGCAGACAAAACTCACTCGTCGCCGCGAGGAACGGGTTTTGTGTCTGCACAAAAGTCACTCCACCTTAAAAATAGTTATCAAAAATGGAGAAACATCCCATAATTTGTTAACGGAGTGGGTCATGTAAATCGTAAAAGGTCGGTCGTCAAAGTGAAAAGCGACCATTTTGGGTTCACAAATGCCATTCCGCATTCAGGAAAGTACGTTTTGTGTGAACACAAAGGTCACTCGTCAAAATGGAAAGTGACCAATGTTATGACACAAAACCTACTCGTCGCGTTAAAAAGTGTAAAAATCGATATAAAACAGCCGTTTCAGATTAACAACTATGTCGAAATGTAAATGAACGTGAATATATTTACGAATTGAAAAGAATGTGATATTAAATAAATATTGATTGTTGTTTTAGTATATTAACTCTATTTTTGAGCGAAAAAAGACATACGAGGCATCCACGCCGAATTGCAATTCTTCGCGACAAAGTCCCTTTTATCCCGAATAAATATCAATATTTCCGCTTCCTTTTCATCTGTCGTTACCTTTCGAAACAAACCTTCAAGACATCGTTACAACTGATTTTCACTTGTCTGCTTGTCTTTTTTTTGTACTTTTGCACTTCAATCTTAACGATTTATGGAAATTGCAAGCAAATACAACCCTGCAGAAGTAGAAGACAAGTGGTACAAATATTGGATGGAAAACCGTTTATTCCATTCCGAACCCGATGAACGTGAACCCTATACGATTGTCATTCCGCCACCAAACGTTACCGGCGTATTGCACATGGGGCACATGCTCAACAACACGATTCAGGATGTACTTGTGCGACGTGCACGCATGCAGGGCAAAAATGCTTGCTGGGTTCCCGGAACCGACCATGCCTCCATCGCTACCGAAGCGAAGGTGGTGGCGCGACTTGCATCGCAAGGCATCAAGAAAAACGACCTCTCACGCGACGAATTTCTTCGTCATGCCTGGGATTGGACTCACGAACACGGCGGAATCATACTCGAACAGCTTAAAAAACTGGGCGCATCGTGCGACTGGGACCGAACCTCATTCACGATGGACGAAATACGTTCCGAGAGCGTGCTGCGCGTTTTTTGCGACCTTTTCGATAAAGGATTGATCTATCGGGGCGTTCGCATGGTGAATTGGGATCCGAAAGCGCTGACCGCCCTATCCGACGAGGAAGTCATTCACAAGGAAGTAAACGGAAAATTATATTACCTCCGCTACCGCGTGGAAGGTGAAGATGACTATGCCGTGGTTGCAACTACTCGTCCGGAAACCATCATGGGGGATACGGCCATGTGCATCCATCCCGACGATCCGAAAAACGCCCGCCTGAAAGGCAAAAAAGTAATCGTGCCGATCATCAATCGCGTAATTCCGGTGATCGAAGACGAATATGTCGATATCGATTTCGGTACGGGTTGCCTTAAAGTAACTCCCGCACACGATATCAACGACTATATGCTGGGCGAAAAACATCGTCTGCCTTCCATCGATATTTTCAATCCCGACGGCACGCTCAACGAAAACGGAGCTCCTTACACGGGCATGGATCGCTTTGAAGTGCGCAAAAAAATCGAAAAAGATCTGCAGGAAGCCGGTCTGCTCGAAAAAACAGAACCCTATACCAACAAGGTCGGCTTTTCGGAACGCACCAACGAAGTGATCGAGCCCAAACTGTCGATGCAGTGGTTTCTGAAAATGGATCAACTTGCCAAACCGGCCTTGGAAGCAGTAGAAAATGATACGATCAAATTCTATCCCGATAAATACAAAAACACCTATCGCCACTGGATGGAGAATGTGAAAGACTGGTGCATCAGTCGCCAATTGTGGTGGGGACACCGCATTCCGGCTTATTTTCTGCCCAAAGGCGGGTACGTGGTGGCTATGACAAAAGAGGAAGCCTACGAAAAGGCAAAAAAACAGGTAGATTATCCGATTACGATCGACGATCTGAAACAGGACGAAGACGTGCTCGATACCTGGTTTTCGTCGTGGTTGTGGCCTATTTCGGTGTTCGACGGCATCAATCATCCCGACAACAAAGATATCAACTACTATTATCCAACAGACGATTTGGTAACGGGTCCGGATATCATCTTCTTTTGGGTTGCCCGCATGATCATGGCCGGATACGAATATCGCAAGCAACCTTGCTTCCGCAATGTATATTTTACCGGAATCGTTCGCGACAAACTCGGTCGCAAAATGTCCAAGCAATTGGGCAACTCGCCCGATCCGATTGAATTGATGAACAAATATGGTGCCGATGGTGTGCGCATGGGCATGCTGCTGTCGTCCGCTGCCGGAAACGATCTGCTTTTCGACGAAGCGCTATGCGAACAGGGACGTAACTTCAACAATAAGATTTGGAATGCCTTTCGGCTGGTCAAAGGATGGCAGACGGCCGAAATCGAACAGCCGGAATCGTCGAAAATTGCCATCGAATGGTTCGAGTCGAAACTTTCGGGAACCATTGCCGAAGTGGACGATTTGTTTTCGAAATACCGCCTTTCGGAAGCCCTGATGATGGTGTACAAACTTTTTTGGGATGAGTTTTCGTCGTGGTATCTCGAAATTATCAAACCCGCCTATCAACAACCCATCGATAGCCAAACTTATCAATCGACCCTGCAATTTTTCGATGCCTTGCTGCGACTGCTTCATCCGTTTATGCCTTTCATCACGGAAGAATTGTGGCAGGCACTCGAAGAACGTCAACCGGGCGAAAGTATCATGACGGCGTTGCAACCTCGTGCCCGAAGCATTGATAACCGATTGCTTGCCGATTTCGAATCGACGAAGGAAATTATCGCGGGTATTCGCACCGTGCGGCTGGAAAAAAACATTCCGAACAAGGAAGTGCTGACGCTGCAAGTGATTGGTGATTACAACCACGCCTACGACAGCATTATCCTGAAAATGGCAAATCTTTCGGCTATCGACAGGGTAGATGAAAAGAGCGCAGGCGGCATTGGCTTTATGGTCGGAACCACCGAATTTTCGATACCTCTGGCCGAAAAAATCGACGTGGAAGCCGAATTGAAAAAGCTCGAAGCCGAACTCACTTATCAGGAAGGCTTTTTACAATCGGTTCAGAAAAAATTGAGCAACGAACGTTTTATTCAAAATGCCAAACCGGAAATTGTTGAAAATGAACGCAAAAAATTGACAGATGCCCAAAGCAAAATCGAATTGTTGAAAGAAAATATCAAGGCGCTCAGAAAATAAAACATGGCTTTTTCGTCCATGTTACTCTCCATTTATCTATAGCCTTGCTATGCTATAGCTCCGAGGCAACTCCATGGCAACTCCCATGCAACTCCATGTATGCTATAGGTTACATCCATAGAACAAACAGGGAAGAATTGCTATTCGAGCGATTCAGTTTTCCACTCATTTATTCAAATTCGAGGTAGGGCGTCAATCGCTCGATATCGGCTGTAGTAAATTCGTCGAGCATCGACAATTCGTTGATCGAAGCAATCTTGCCTTTTCTGTCACGCAAACCGACAATTGCTTTCACTTGTTTGTAATTCAGATAAGGATGGCTGAGCAGTTGCTTAAATTCCAACTTATTGACATTTATTTTCGAATAATTCCCGTCAGGTTTGATATAAGGGCTGATTTTCGAATACAATTCGGCATCGATGCCATACACTTCTTTCAACTGATTCACGGAGGTGAAACCGCCCAATCGATTCCGATATTTTACGATGCGCGAAGCAAAAGCACTCCCTATTCCGGGAATTTTTTTCCATTGCGCCGTATCCGTTTCGTTTAACGAAATGGTTTGGCCTTCGGCCAACTTTTCTGCTTTTGGGAAAGGGGTATAACCTGTTTCACGATTCTTGGATTCATATTCGCTTTGCCGATCGGGATATCTCCTTTCGTCAGATGAAGCGTAATATCTCCGACGATATCCCGAATCGATATTCTCTTCTTTTTCCAGCAACGATTTCTCGAAAGCTTCGAATTCTCTTTGGAGTGAATCGTTCTGAATGACAACAACTTCCTGCCGTTTACGTGCAGATATTACGCCATTGATGATCAAAGCCGTCAAAATAAGTCCCAGCAATATCACAACCGCAATCTTTTGGCCCTGCCGAAAATACAAATAGTCCTTCCATGCCATAAATTAAGGAATTTGAAGCAGCGAAGATACATATTATTCCACCGAAAGCACTATCTTTGAGCAACAAATTCGTACAACCGGTTTCAGCCCAGCACTGAAAAATAATCGTCGAAAACATCGCTTATGGTTCTGAATTACATCTGGATTGCATTTTTTCTGATAGCTTTTGTGGTCGCACTTGTGCGATTGATTTTTTTTGGTGATGTCACTATCTTTACCGAAATCATGAATTCGACCTACGATTCGGCTAAAACCGGTTTCGAAATTTCCTTAGGGCTCACGGGCGTACTTTCGTTATGGCTTGGCATGATGAAAATCGGTGAACGCGGCGGAATGGTTGAACTTTTTGCCCGAGCCGCTGCCCCGCTGTTTTCGAAACTTTTCCCCGATATTCCCAAAGGGCATCCTGCTTCAGCATCCATTCTCATGAACGTTTCGGCCAATATGCTCGGCCTCGACAATGCTGCAACCCCCTTCGGATTGAAAGCCATGAGCGAATTGCAGGAAATCAATCCCAACAAGGAAGAAGCTTCGAATCCGATGATTATGTTTTTGGTGATGAATGCCTCAGGTCTTACGCTCATTCCGGTAACCATCATGGTTTATCGGGCGCAGATGGGAGCCTCCAATCCGGCCGATGTTTTTATTCCGATTATGATTGCCACCTTCGCAGCCACGCTGGTTGGCGTGCTGGCCGTGTGCATGAAGCAAAAAATCAACGTTTTCGACAAAACTATTTTAGGATTCTTCGGAGTAATGACAGCCATCATTGTCGCCACAATTTTTGCTTTCCGGACGATGCCTCAACAACAAATCAGCATTGTTTCGAGCCTGATTGCCAACATTATTCTTCTGAGCATTATCATCGCCTTCATCGTGAAAGCTATGAAGAGAAAAATAAATATATTCGATGCCTTCATCGATGGAGCAAAAGACGGCTTCAAAACCGCAGTCGCCATCATTCCCTATCTGATTGCCATTTTGGTGGGAATTGGGGTGTTTCGCGCTTCGGGGGCAATGGACTTTTTGATGGAAGGCCTTCGCAACGTTGTTGCCTTCACCGGAATAGATACTCGCTGGGTGGACGGGATGCCTACAGCACTGATGAAACCGCTCAGCGGGAGCGGCGCTCGTGGTATGATGATCGACGCCATGAAAACCTTCGGTGCCGACTCGTTTGCCGGTCGTTTATCGGGAGTATTGCAAGGGGCCACCGATACTACTTTTTACATCGTGGCGGTATATTATGGCGCCGTGAACATAAAAAATACGCGCTATACGGTTCCCTATGCCCTTTTAGCCGATTTGGCCGGCGTAATTGCCGCTATTTTTGTGGCGTATCTTTTCTTTGGATAATTTACATCGAAAATAATCAATAAAATCATTCGAACATGGCTATCACTTTTCAAGCCGAAAATGTGGCTCTACCCAATATAAAAAAACGCGCAACTTCTAACTGGATAAAGGTTATAGCTGAAGAGTACGGAAAAAAGGCCGGTGATATTTCCTACATTTTTTGCGATGACGCAAAAATTTTGGAAATCAATCAGACCTATCTTCATCACGATTTCTACACGGATATTATCACGTTTGATTATTCGGAAGGCGATCGCATATCGGGCGATATTTTTATCGGCATCGACACTGTGCGTTCAAATGCCGAAAAATACGGAACAAATTTCGATGATGAATTGCATCGCGTCATCATTCATGGCATATTGCATCTCTGTGGTTTGAAGGACAAATCTGAAGCAGATAGCAAAAAAATGCGAAAAGCAGAAGATAAAGCTCTATCAATCAGATCGAAATAACTAAGCCGAAATCATAATCCCATCCGAGAATCTTCAGGAAAAAGAAATTGCCGGAATCTCATTTTTTACAGATAATTGAATCAAAATATTCGAAAGATGGCTTTTGTTGATCGGCTTGTTATATGCGGGATTCATCGATTAAAGACCATTTCGGGTGCAATCTTCAAGGGTATCCGGCATCAATCATTTATTGGGTATCTTCATATTTTGGTAAAATACCTTGAGCGATGCATTGTTATCCTCCATTAACATAAAGTTTTACTGCCAAATTTTCTTTTTTAGTATCTTTGCAAGCTTACATAAAATCGCAGATGAATTTTAATTACGATATAATTGTGGTGGGAGCAGGTCATGCCGGTTGTGAAGCTGCGGTTGCAGCAGCCAACATGGGTTCGAAAACGCTGCTCATCACCATGGATATGAACAAAATTGCCCAAATGAGCTGCAATCCGGCAGTAGGTGGAATTGCCAAAGGGCAAATTGTGCGCGAAATAGACGCGTTAGGAGGCCAAATGGGAATAGTGAGTGACCGAACGGCAATACAATTTCGGATGTTAAATCGTTCGAAAGGTCCGGCTATGTGGAGTCCACGGGTGCAAAGCGACCGAATGAAGTTTATCGCCACCTGGCGCGAGATCATCGAAAATACGCCCAATCTGTATATGTGGCAAGATACCGTAACGGAACTTCTGTTGAAAAACGGTTCGGTTGCGGGTGTAAAGACTAAAATGCAAGTCGAATTCACAGCCAAAGCCGTTGTTTTGACCAACGGAACATTTTTGAACGGATTGATGCATATCGGAAAAGTACAAATAAGTGGCGGCAGAGTTGCAGAGCCGGCCTCTTTCGGATTGTCCGAGCAGCTTCGAGATGCAGGATTCAAAGCCGATCGTATGAAAACGGGAACGCCGGTTCGCATCGACGGACGAAGCGTCGATTTTTCCCTTTTGGAAGAACAAAAGGGAGATGACGATTTTCACAAATTCTCTTATCTTCCCCATGTTCAACGACAGCTCATCCAGCGCAGCTGTTGGATTGCCAATACTTCGGAATACGTGCATGAAGCGTTGAGAGAAGGTCTAAGCGATTCACCCCTTTATAACGGACAAATCAAAAGCATCGGGCCTCGCTATTGTCCGAGTATCGAAACAAAAATCGTTACATTTTCGCAAAAAACGAGCCATCAACTTTTTTTAGAGCCGGAAGGTGAACATACCAACGAATATTATCTGAACGGTTTTTCATCTTCCCTACCCTTGCAAACCCAACTAAACGCTTTGCAACGCATACCGGCATTTCGCAATGTTCATATTTTCCGGCCCGGATATGCCATCGAATACGATTTTTTCGATCCGACCCAACTTTATGCAACGCTCGAGACGAAACACATAAAGAATCTGTTTTTTGCAGGGCAAATCAACGGAACAACCGGCTATGAAGAAGCCGCAGGACAAGGACTGATAGCCGGAATCAACGCCCATATCAATTGTCACGGAGGCAATCCTTTCGTATTGCACCGCGACGAAGCCTATATTGGTGTGCTGATAGATGATTTAATAACAAAAGGCGTGGACGAGCCCTATCGAATGTTCACATCGAGAGCCGAATACAGAATTTTGCTTCGTCAGGACAATGCCGATGAACGACTAACGCGCAAAGGCTTCGAAATTGGATTGGCTAAGCACGATCGGATCCAACTCTTGGATGAGAAGGAAGCTGAAATTGCCAAACTCATCGATTTTATCTCAAATTTCTCGGTCAAAGCCGATCGCATCAATCCGTTTCTGGAAAGAATCGGCACAGCGCCTCTGAAACGTGGCGTAAAACTCATCGAACTGCTTTCGCGGCCACACATCGATATTGAAACGTTAACTGAAGAAATCGCTCCATTGAAAGCACAGGTTGAACAAATTCCGAATCGCCGCGACGAAATCGTAGAATCGGCAAACATAAAGATAAAATATGACGGTTATATCAAACGCGAAAAATTAATGGCAGACAAAATATCGCGACTCGAAGATATTCGGATCAAAGATAAATTCAACTACAACGAAATTCAGTCTTTGTCCACCGAAGCACGACAGAAACTCACCAAAATTAACCCCGAAACCATCGCACAGGCGAGCAGAATTCCCGGCGTTTCGCCAAACGACATTTCGGTATTGCTTATATTATTAGGAAGATAGACACAAAATGTTTCACGTGGAACATTACTAATAAACAAAAATAATGAGTATAGAAAAACTTACAGAAGCAGTGCGTAATATTCCCGACTTTCCGATTGAGGGGATACAATTTAAGGACATAACCACCCTATTTCAAAATGCAGATCATCTGCAGGAATTATCGGATATTCTTTATGAACGATACAAAGATAAAGGCATCACCAAAGTGGTTGGAATAGAGTCTCGCGGTTTCTTTATGGGACCCGCAACTGCAATCAGACTGCATGCAGGGTTTGTTCCGATCCGAAAACCCGGGAAACTTCCTTATAAGACAATCGAAGAAAAATATTCGAAAGAATATGGCGATGATGTGATTCAAATTCATGAGGATGCACTTGTCCCGGAAGATGTCGTTCTCATTCACGACGATTTGTTGGCTACAGGAGGTACAATGGCTGCAGCATACCAACTCGTGAAAAAATTGGGCGTAAAAAAAATATATATCAATTTTCTGATCGAATTGGAAGAGTTGAACGGTCGTGCATTATTCAATCATGATGTAGATATAGATACAATATTGAAGTTTAAAATCTGAAAAAAATTTGCAGTGAATTCTGAAATAGAAAATACGCTCAAAATAATTCCTCACAGTCCCGGATGTTACCAATTTCTCGACGAAAAAGGCAAAGTTATCTATGTGGGAAAAGCAAAAGACTTAAAACGTCGCGTATCTTCTTATTTCAACAAATTTCAGGATAACCCCAAAACGAGAGTTCTGGTCAAAAATATTCGTCAGATAAAATATATTGTCGTCAATAGCGAAGAAGAGTCGTTTTTGCTCGAAAACAACCTTATCAAGCAACTGAAACCGCGATATAATGTGATGCTGAAGGATGACAAAACTTACCCTTCAATCGTGGTTAAAAACGAATATTTTCCAAGGGTTTACAAAACAAGAAATATTGTCAAGGACGGATCCAAATATTTCGGGCCATATACATCGGTGATGTCCGTCAACGCACTGATTGATATTTTCCGAAAAGTGTATCATGTGAGAACCTGCAGGTTGAATCTTACCCCCGAAAACATAGCTGCCGGGAAGTTTAAAGTATGTCTGGAATATCACATCAAACGTTGTCAAGGTCCGTGCGAAGGATATCAATCACTCGAAGATTACAATAAAAACATCGAGGAAATTGTTGAAATTTTAAAAGGGAATGTCGGCATTGTAGAAAAACAACTTCAATCGAAAATGCAGCAATACGCAGAAGAACTTCGATTTGAAGAGGCACAGGCCTTGAAAGAAAAATATTTGTTGATACAGAATTTCAGAGAAAAATCGCAGGTTGTCAGCAATTTAAATTACAACTTAGATGTTTTTGGATACGACGACGACGAAAATTCGGCTTACATTAATTACCTGCATGTTGTTAATGGAGCCGTAGTGCAAGCATATACATTTGAATACCGAAAAAAATTAGATGAAACGAGAGAGGAATTGTTAAGCCTTGGCATTGTGGAAATGCGCCAACGATTTGGGAGCGAATCCAAAGAAATCATCGTCCCTTTTCTGCCCGATCTCACGCTCACAAATGTAGAATTCACGATTCCTCAACGTGGCGATAAAAAGAAACTGCTGGAACTTTCGGACAAAAATGTCAAACAATACAAACTCGATAAGTTGAAAAAAGCAGAAATGCTGAATCCCGACCAACGTGCCACAAGAATTCTGACAACCGTCCAAAAAGATTTGCATCTGAAAGAAATTCCCTGGCATATCGAATGCTTCGACAATTCAAATATTCAAGGGACAAATCCAGTTGCTTCGTGCGTCGTGTTTAAAAAAGCAAAACCTTCGAAAAAAGACTACCGACATTTTAATGTGAAAACCGTTGTAGGACCCGACGATTTCGCATCGATGCGAGAGATTGTGGAAAGACGCTATTCTCGCGCACTTAACGAGGGCTCTCCACTGCCACAACTCATTGTAATTGACGGCGGTAAAGGCCAACTTCACGCTGCAGTAGATTCGCTTCAGAAAATTGGATTATACGGCAAAATTGCCGTAATCGGCATAGCAAAGCGATTGGAGGAAATTTATTTTCCCGAAGACCCTATCCCACTCTACCTCGACAAAAATTCGGAAACCTTAAAACTCATTCAACAACTTCGAGACGAAGCTCATCGATTCGGTATTACCTTTCATCGACAAAAAAGAAGCAAATCGCAATTGACTTCAGAATTCGACAATATCAAAGGCGTGGGAACGGAGACGAGAAAAAAATTGTTGACACATTTCAAAAGCATCAAACGATTGAAAGAAGCTGACGAAAAAGAAATCATCGAAGTAGTGGGTGAATCAAAAGGAAAAATTGTAATCGATCACTTCAAAAATCAATCATAATCATGCGGGCACTCATTCAGCGAGTATTATCTGCATCCGTGCATATCGGCGGAAACGAAAAAAGCAGCATAGGAGAAGGAATGTTGATCTTCATTGGTATAGAAGATGCCGATAATCGTGAAGATATTCAGTATATTTGCAGAAAAGCAGCAAATCTCAGAATATTCGACGACGAAAAAGGTATCATGAATCAATCGATACTCCAAACAGGAGGTGAAGTGTTGGTCGTTTCGCAATTCACCCTGTTTGCAGACACTCGAAAAGGGAATCGGCCATCATACATACGGGCATCCAAACCGGATTTTGCCATCCCGATCTACGAAGAATTTTGCTCATCGATGAGCCAAATATTGCAACAGGACGTGAAAACCGGTGAATTTGGTGCCGACATGCAAGTTTCGCTCGTTAATGACGGGCCCGTTACCATTTGGATAGACTCAAAAGAAAAATAAAGACAATGACACTGGAAGAAGCTCAACTTCAGGTTGACAAATGGATCAAGACCTACGGCGTTCGCTATTTCAGCGAATTGACAAACATGGCCATACTTACCGAGGAAGTTGGTGAACTTGCGCGCATTATCGCACGTACCTACGGAGAACAATCTTTCAAAGAATCGGACAAAAAATATGATTTAGCCGATGAAATGGCCGACGTGCTGTGGGTTTTGATTTGCCTTGCCAATCAAACCGGCGTAGATTTGGAACAGGCATTTGCAAACAATATCGAAAAGAAAACAAACAGAGATGCCGAACGCCACAAACAAAACAAGAAACTGAATTCAGACAATAAAGAATAAAATATACAATCACAATCACCAAACTGTAATTTTACGAAAAAAATGGATATCAAAAGTTATACCGACGTGCTTCGCACGCATTCATTCGATTTGTCCGACGAACAGGTTAAAAGCAAGGTTGCCGAACTGATTAACGAAAAGTATGCAGAAAACAACAACAAACAGGTGTATAAACTTCTATACTCATGCATCGATCTCACATCGCTGAATGGTACAGATACTCGCGAACATATCTGGAAGATGGTTCAGCAAGTGAACGATTTCGAAGGAACAAACCCCGAAATAGATAATGTTGCGGCCATCTGCGTGTATCCCAATTTCGCCAAAACGGTAAGAGAAGCGCTGACTGCAGATGTGCAAATCGCATGTGTTTCAGGAGGATTTCCTACCTCGCAGACTTTTACCGAAACAAAAATTGCCGAAACGGCACTTGCCGTCATGGATGGCGCCGACGAAATTGACATTGTCATTAATTTGGGCCTCTTTTTCGGAGAAGAATATGAAGAGATGTGCGAAGAAATCGAAGAAGTGAAGTTTGCCTGCCACGAAGCAAAACTAAAAGTAATTCTCGAAACCGGAGCACTTAAAACTGCCACAAACATTCACAATGCAGCCATTCTGGCGATGTATTCGGGAGCTGATTTCATCAAAACATCAACCGGAAAAATTTATGAAGGAGCAACACTTGAAGCTGCGTACGTGATGTGCCACGCCATAAAATCGTATTACGACAAAACGAAGACGAAAATCGGATTCAAAGTTGCCGGAGGTGTTTCGTCAGTTGAAGATGCCGTAAAATATTACACAATTGTGAAAGAAATATTGGGTAACGAATGGTGCAACAAAGACCTTTTCAGAATAGGCACAAGCCGATTGGCAAATACATTATTGAAAGCAATTGAGGACTAATTGAATCGATTTTTGCACTCGACGTTCACAGCCACTTTTAGCAAAGAGTTGTGATTTTCTCCAATAATCATACATTTTGACATAGCTTTGGCCAATAACAACCTATTAATTTGATATTTTATGACATTTTGTCATTTTCAAATAGGTAAACTTTACGAAAATGGATTGGCATGCCATTTGCTTGTTTGATAGTGAAAGTTGAAAAATAAAAAATAAGAAAGGAGGGCACAACTATGGCACTGGTAAAAAGAACAACCAATTGGTTACCGAGCGTATTCAACGATTTAGTACCGAGTGTATTCAACGATTTCTTCGGTAACGAATGGCTGACGAGCAATAGGTCGGTACCTGCAATCAACATTCGTGAAGAAGAAAATGGATTTGTGGTAGAGGTCGCTGCTCCGGGAATGACGAAGGAAGATTGCAATGTGATGGTGGATGATGACAACAACTTGATCATCAGTTTCGAAAAGAAAAACGAAAGTGAAGAAAAAGACAAAAAAGGTAAATACCTGAGACGCGAATTCTCTTACACACAATTCCAAAGAACGATGATTCTCCCTGAAAATGCGGAGAAAGACAAAATAAATGCGAAAGTTGAAAACGGTGTTTTGATGGTAGAGATACCTGTCAAGAAAGAAGATGAAAACGTTACAAAGGCTAAACGCATCGAAATTCAATAACAGCTTTTAGCCCCGCAAATAGGAAAACGTAATAAAGCGGGAAAGCGCCATCTTGAAGGGTGGTGCTTTTTTTTATTCTTTAAAAGCAATTGTAATCAGTAACTTCTCTCTTTTAAATACTTGAACAAAAGTTGCAAGAGCGGTCGATAATCTTCGTTCAAACTTAACGATTCCAAAATGGAATCGGCCTCAGCGAGTAGAGCATCTATCTTTTGATTGGTATAATCTATTCCACCGTGTGTTTTTGCAAACTGCAAAAGTGTAGCAACATTGGCATCAGAATAAGTTCGAGAACGAATTATCTCGAGCATCTCGTCAGCATCGGAACGAGGTGCATTTTGCAGCGCAAAGATGAGAGGCAGGGTAATTTTTCCTTCTTTAATATCACTGCCGGTAGGCTTGCCAACATCTTGACTGTAATAATCGAAAATATCATCTTTCAACTGAAATGTAATGCCAAGAATTCGTCCAAATCTTTCGAAATTATTCACAGTATCACGATCGGCGCCGGAGGTCAAAGCTCCTACTTTGGCACATGCAGCAAGAAGCGAAGCGGTTTTTTTGTCGATAACGTTGAAATATTCGTCCTCGTCAATAATTGCTTCATTAGCAATGGCAAACTGACTGAGTTCTCCTTCTGTGAGATTTTGACCAAGATGAGAAATAATATCAACAATTTCGAGATTCCCGGTCTTAACACTCTCGCGAAGTGCAGTAGATAGCAGATAATCACCACTCAACACCGCTTGATGGTTACCAAAAACCGCATTGACAGAAGGTTGTCCGCGACGGATGGAGGATTCGTCAAGAATATCATCATGAATAAGAGAGGCAGTATGCAATAACTCGATAGTAACTGCACCATAATAAGTTGCCGGAGTGACGCCCCCGCACGATTTAGCTGTGAGAAAAACCAACATTGGACGTATTCGCTTGCCTTCGGCTGATAGAACATGATTAATGATAGCCGAAATCCAACGATTATCATTTTCAACAGATTTTCTAAGAGCAATTTCGAAACGAATCAATTCCAGACGGAGAGCGTCTTTAATAACCTGACTGAAATCCATAAAACCTATTCTTCCGTACAAAAGTAGAAATATTTCTGCTTAAAGCAACAAATATTTGTAACTTTACGCAGATTAACTCGAATATTAAAGATATTTATGACAAAAAATAAGCTTTTTCTACTTGATGCTTATGCGCTGATTTACAGATCCTATTACGCTTTCATCAAAAATCCGCGAATGACCTCGAAGGGTGTAAACACATCAGCAATTTTCGGATTTGTGAATACATTGGAAGAAGTGCTCCGAAAGGAAAATCCGACACACATTGCGGTAGCTTTCGACCCTGCAGGACCAACTTTCAGACATACACAATTCGAATCCTACAAAGCACAACGGGAAGCTACCCCTGAAGATATCAAAACAGCCATACCTGTCATAAAAAAAATTCTGGAGGCCTATCGCATTCCAATCCTCGAAGTGGAAGGATACGAAGCCGACGACGTGATCGGGACTATTGCAAAACAAGTGGACAAAAGTAACTTCGATGTCTATATGATGACTCCTGACAAAGATTATGCTCAACTGGTGGACGATCATATTTTCATTTACAAGCCCAAATACGGAAGCAACGATTTCGAGATTTTAGACTACGAAAAAGTATTGGAAAAATATAACCTGAAGAATCCTCAACAAATGATTGATTTGTTGGGATTAATGGGCGATGCATCCGATAATATACCCGGTTGCCCCGGCGTAGGGCCAAAAACCGCAGATAAACTGCTTACGGAATTTGGCAGTATTGAAAATTTACTGCAAAACACAAAACAGTTGAAAGGCTCGATAAAGGAGAAAGTTGAAGAAAATAAAGATCAAATACTTTTTTCAAAATTCCTTGCAACCATCAAAACCGACGTCCCACTAAAAATCGAGACGGACAACTTAAAACGTCAGCAAATTGACGAGGCGGCATTAAGAGAAATTTTTGACGAGTTGGAGTTCAGAACATTGACAAACAGAATTCTGAATCCGCAAACAAATATGGAAAAACAGACATCCAAACCACAGCAACCCATGCAAGGCAATTTGTTTGACGAACCACTCGAAGAAATTGCGCCCCGGCCTTCGCTATTCGATCTGCCAAAAGATTTCACCGATATACATTCCACACCACATTCATACGTATTGATAGAAGGTGACGAGAAATTGGAAGAACTAAATCGCAAACTATGCGCTCAACCATCGGTATGTTTCGACACCGAAACCACCGGCACCGATCCATTATTGGCCGAACTAGTAGGAATGTCTTTTGCATTCGACGAAGGCGAAGCCTTTTATATTCCCATTTCATCGAACCGCGAAGAAGCGCAAAGACAGGTGAATTTCTTCAAACCGTTTTTCGAAAACGAAAACATTGAAAAAGTCGGACAAAACCTCAAATACGATATGCTTGAACTCCGAAATTACGGCATTGAAGTAAAAGGGAAACTGTTCGACACGATGATCGCTCACTACCTCCTTAATCCGGAATTGAGACACGGCATGGATTACATGGCAGAAACATTTTTGAAGTATAAAACAATTCATATCGACGAGCTTATCGGACCAAAGGGAAAAAACCAGCTCAACATGCGCGACATCGATCCACAAATTGTTTGCGAATATGCTGCGGAAGACGCCGACATAACGTTGAAACTAAAAAACGTTCTCGAGAAGAAAATTCACGAAAACAACCTCGATAAACTTCTCTACGAAGTTGAATGTCCGCTGATTTACGTGCTGGCCGACATGGAATGGACAGGCGTTCGCCTCGACTTGAAGGCCCTCGAAGAATTGTCGAAGCAACTAACCGAAGAACTTTCGACAATAGAACATGAAATCGTGCAAATGGCAGGAATCGATTTTAACGTCAATTCTCCGAAACAAATCGGCGAAATACTGTTCGACCGTATGAAAATAGTGGAAAAACCAAAGAAAACAAAAACCGGTCAGTACAGCACAAACGAAGAAGAACTCGAAAAACTGCGAGGGAAACATCCTATCATCGACAAAATTCTCGAACAGCGAGGCATTAAAAAATTGCTCAGCACCTATATCGACGCATTCCCTCAACTGATAAATCCGCGAAGCGGAAAAATTCATACTTCATTCAATCAAACCGTTGCAGCCACAGGCCGATTGAGCAGTACAAATCCGAATTTGCAAAATATTCCCGTACGGGACGAGCGCGGAAAAGAAATGCGAAAAGTGTTTATTCCGGACGAAGGATGTGTATTCGCATCATCGGATTATTCGCAAATCGAACTGCGCATCATGGCACACTTGAGTGCCGACAAAAACATGGTTGAAGCTTTCTTGCACGACCAGGACATTCACGCAGCCACAGCATCCAAAATCTATCACGTTCCCATCGAAGAGGTTACGGCAGACATGCGCCGCAAAGCCAAAACGGCAAATTTCGGCATTATCTATGGCATCACACCATTCGGATTGTCCGAACGACTTTCGATTTCGCGCTCGGAAGCCAAACAATTGATCGACGAATATTTCGAAACCTTTCCCGACGTTAAGCGTTACATGGACAAAAGTATCGCCACTGCACGCACAAAAGGATACGTAGAAACCATTTTCGGTCGAAAACGATATTTGCCCGACATCAACTCGCGAAATGCAAATGTGAGGGGTTTTGCCGAACGCAATGCAATAAACGCACCTATACAGGGAAGTGCGGCCGACATCATCAAAGTGGCCATGATAAAGATACACGACCGCTTTGCAAAGGAAAAACTGAAGTCGAAAATGATTCTGCAAGTACACGATGAACTCGACTTTAACGTAGTGGAAGAAGAGCTCGATACCGTACGAAAAATCGTGGTAGAAGAGATGGAACATGCCTGCAAACTGATTGTTCCGCTCAAAACCGACTTTGGATACGGCAAAAATTGGCTCGAAGCTCATTGATTTTTTTCAAAAAAACATCAGAAAATCATGCTCGAGGGATTGTCAGAATATGGATATTGGGGTTTGCTGCTCGCTTCTTTTCTTGCGGCAACGGTGCTGCCATTCAGCTCTGAAGTCGTTTTTGCAGCCCTCATCGCCGTAGGAATGGATATTTGGACATGCATACTGTTCGCCACCATCGGAAATGCGGCCGGTGGTGCTACCTGCTACTACATCGGAAGACTTGGCAAAACGGAATGGCTCGAAAAATATTTCAAGATAAAACCCGAAAAAATCGACAGTACCATCAAATGGTTGCACGGAAAGGGAGCTGTTATGGGTTTTTTTGGATTTCTTCCCGCTATAGGCGATGCAATTTTGGTAGCGTTGGGATTTATGCGCGCCAATACTCCGACAGTATTGACAACAATGACGATCGGAAAATTCTTACGGTATGTGATTATCGGATTTGGAACCGGTCAGATTGTTTCATGGTTATAACTTAATTTTTTAAACGTTTATGTCAACCATCCTTTTCCACGAAATTGTGTATGGGCCCATTCATAGCCGGCGTTTGGGCACTTCGTTGGGAGTGAATCTCTTACCCTACGACGGCAAATTGTGTTCGTTTGATTGTCTTTATTGCGAATGCGGATTCAACAAGGATTTCCGCTCCAAAACACACTTGCCCGATCGCCAAAACGTGCGTGAAGCGCTCAAAGACAAACTCCAAACGCTTCATCGCGAACAAACCAAACTCGACGTAATTACGTTTGCCGGAAATGGTGAGCCCACAATGCACCCCGAATTTGAAGGAATCATCGAAGATACCTTGGAGCTACGAAACCGATATTTTCCGAACGCCAAAATCAGTGTACTTTCAAACGGCATGAATGTCGGGAAAAAAAGTGTGTTTGAAGCGCTTACAAAAATCGACAATCCCGTGCTGAAACTCGATTCGGCTTTCGACGATACGGTACGCTTCATCGATCGCCCCAATTCACCCAACTATTCTGTGGCAAAACAGGTAGAGCTTTATCGCAAGTTCGAGGGGAATTTTATCCTGCAAACCATGTTTTTGAAAGGAGAATTTGAAGGAACGCAAATCGACAACACGACAGAACGTGAAGTTTCAGCCTGGTTGGAGCTTGTTGACACGCTTCGCCCTCGCGAAGTGATGATCTACACTATCGATCGCGAAACGCCCGCCGGCGGTCTTAAAAAGGCCTCTATGGACACACTCAATGCAATTGCCCGAAAAGTTCAGCAATTGGGCATCGCAACAAATGTAGCAGGATAAGACATAACGAATCACCGACAAAAACAGCTACCATCTTTTGGAGTTTGTGCAAGGTCAACAAGAGCCAAGTACGGCGCAAATACGGCGATAGTATGATTCGACAATGGAGAATGGAGAAATAGTAACCGACTTGACGATTTATCGATTGGTTGATTTATTGATGATAGGATTGGCGATAGTTAAGTTGTTCCTAACTCGTTCAATTGACTGATCCAATATCAGGCGGGTACTGTTGAGCAGAATGTTTTCGATGTTAGTGAGTGGATATTCCGTAACCTGTTTCTCTTCGACTTCCTTGTCATATAACTCAAGAATATCCTGTGCTCTCCCAAATGTTTGTCGAAGTAAGGAAAAGAAAGAAAATCTGTAATACATTAAAAATAGGATTGATATAAACCGTTCCTCCATTATTCTACGAAATTGATCCGAATAATAGTTACACAATTGCAACCGGAATCCGGACTGAAAAATAAAAAACCGCCGAAATTCAGCGGTTTTGTTTTTGTACGAGTGGTCCCACTTGGGCTTGAACCAAGGACTCCCTGATTATGAGTCAGGTGCTCTGACCAACTGAGCTATGGGACCTTTGTTTCAATTATTCATTGAAAGCGGGTGCAATATTACTACTTTTTTGGGAATTACGAAACAATTGACACAAATATACATTTAAGGATAATTAAAGTTTTTATATCAAGTTAATTATTACTTTTGAAAAAGTGGAATTCAGCCACAATTAACTATAACGTTTTTCCCAAATTTTAAAATTATGGCAGACTCAACATTTCGTGTAAATGCGCATAGCGCAAATCCAACAAAAACCATCGTAAAAGCAAGAAGCTTTCAGATGATTATAGATGAACCGACTGAACTGGGAGGTACCAACGAGGGCGCAAACCCTGTTGAATACCTGCTTGCAGCCCTTTCGGGCTGCTTAAACGTGATGTGTCATGTTGTAGCAAGAGAAATGAACTTCACGCTACGCAGCGTAGAAATTAAATTATCCGGTACGTTAAACACCGATAAGCTCTTTGGAAAAGAAACAACCGAAAGGGCAGGATACAAAGAAATCAACGTTGAAATTACTCCCGATGCCGATGCCGATAAAGAAACGCTTGCAAGATGGATAAAAACCATCGAGTCGCGTTGTCCGGTCAGTGATAATATAGCTAATCCGACCCCACTTCACATTTCTTTGAAATGAGAAGTGAAAAGGTGGCTTTCCGCCACCTTTTTTCATTTAATTATCATCCGGATCCACCCAATCGCCATTGTCTTTGATTAACCGGATGAGTCGCTCCACAGCATGCTCTTGCGGAATGTTTTTTTCGACGAGCTGTTTCTTTTTGTAGAGTGAAATCTTGCCATGTTCAGCCCCGACATAACCGTAATCGGCATCGGCCATTTCTCCGGGCCCATTAACGATACAACCCATCACGCCGATTTTAAGATGCTTGAGGTGCGAAAAATGCTGCTTTATCAACGCAACCGTTGTTTGTAAATCGAACAATGTGCGGCCACAACTCGGGCACGAAATAAATTCGGTTTTGCTTGTGCGAACACGTGCAGCCTGCAATATGCCGAAAGCGTAAGAATCGATATCCACAGGCGAAATAGTTCCCACATTACTCAACATCACACCGTTTCCAAAACCGTCAAGCAGAACGGTTCCGAAATCCGCACCGGCCTTCACCTGAATATCTTCAGGATCATTCTCGGCATAATGGCGTTGCAAGATGACCGGTACACGACAATCGGCATTGAGCAATGCATGAAAAAAAGCGCGCTGCTCCCCTACCCCATTTACATGGTTTGTGGTTAATATCGCCACCACATTGGGATAGGTTTTCAACATATTCATCACCTCATCCGATAATTGGGGATAAGATATTCGCAGAAAATTGACATTAGCCTCCGAGTTGGGAATTTCGTTCATGTTTTGAACCGTAAAAAGAGGGAAACGATCGATCTCGTTGTGCCATCCCTTATAATCGACAATCGCTTTCATTCCTTTCGGAAAATTCGCGGGAATACTGGCTCCGACATACATAAAATCGGGAATGAAATGTGGATGTATCGTCATATCTTCGGTTTGGCTGCGATCCGAAATAACAACAGGCACAAAATCTCCGCCGATATTGCGAACTGCAGATGTATTGCGCCGATCGGTGGAAAAAGGGTCGAATCCTTCAAAGATTTTTCCTTCAATTTTCGGATGCCCTTGCCTTTGCAGAACATAATCAACCAATTTTCGTGCTACCGGAATTTCGGCTTCAGGATCCTCGCTCAAGGAAACACGAACTGTGTCTCCCAATCCGTCAGAAAGCAATGCACCGATTCCTACTGCCGATTTGATGCGCCCATCCTCACCATTACCGGCTTCCGTAACGCCCAAGTGGAGAGGAAAGTGTATGTTTTCCTTATCCATCCTGTCAACGAGCAAACGGACGGCCTTGGTCATCAACAATGTATTGGAGGCTTTCATCGAAATCACAATATCGGTGAAACCTTCGTCCAAAGCAATACGCAGATATTCCATACACGATTCCACCATTCCTTGAGGGGTATCACCATAACGACTCATGATGCGATCGGAAAGCGATCCGTGATTAACACCGATGCGTACCGCCGTGCCATACTCCTTGCACACGTTGAGAAAATCGACCACTTTTACACGAATTTTCTGCAATTCCTGAAGATATTCTTCGTCGGTATATTCAAGTTGGGCAAATGTTTTTTGTTTGTCCACAAAGTTGCCCGGATTGATGCGAACCTTTTCCACAATTTTGGCTGCAGCTTCGGCGGCACGAGGATTGAAGTGAATATCGGCTGAAAGAGGTGTAGAATAACCTTTGTCGCGAAGCTGCTGTTTGATGTTGCGAAGATTTTCGGCTTCGCGCACACCCTGTGCCGTGAGTCGGATGAGTTGGGCTCCGGCAGCAATAATTCGCTCGCATTGTGCCACACTCGCATCGGTGTCGAGCGTGTTGGTATTGGTCATCGTTTGCAACACAATGGGATGACTGCCTCCCATCGTGATATTTCCGATATGCACATCGATGGTTGGACGGCGATGATAATTAAAAAAATCCATTCTGAATTGATATTAATTTTGAAGAGGCAATATTTCGATCCAGTATCCGTCGGGATCGTTAATGAAGTAGAGACCCATGTCGTGATTTTCGTAACAAACACAACCCATTTCCTTGTGATAAGCCCGAATGGAATCGTAATTGCCCTGCACGCGCACGCAAAGGTGTTGCTCATTATCTCCCATATTGTAAGGCCTATCCCAATCGCGAAGCCAAGTGAGTTCGAGCGAAAATCCGGTAACACCATCGCCCAGATAAACGAGAATAAATGACCCGTCTTCGGCAACTTTTCGGCGGACTTCAGTAAGCCCCAGCGCATCGCGGTAAAAAGCCAAACTGCGATCGAGGTCGAATACGTTGATGTTGTAGTGATCAAATCTGCTTGTAATATTCATTTCGTTTTCAAATTTATAGTTCGAATGACTGACCGGTATGAGTTACTTTAAGATAATTGCAGTTGTTTTGCCGGGCAATGTTTTCGAAAGCGTTGACTTTAGCGTATTGTTCGCCAAAATGCATGGGGAGGAGATACTCCGTAGGAATTCTACTGACAAACTGTTCTGCTCCCCGCATGTATTCTTTACCAAGCCTCGGATCTATTGGAAACATGGCAAGATAAAGATGATTCACGTTTTCGGCAAGCAATTCCAATTCGCAAAGGTAATTGTTTTCGAAAACAAGAGCCTCTTCTTTGGAAACTTCTTCTTTCCAATGCCAGTTATTGAGATCTCCCGCGTGAAAGATCAACTTATCGTTCACATTCACTAAAAACGAACCACCCAAATCGGTCGATCCAAACAGTTGTGCCCAAAGGTTATAATCCTCGAACTTTGCATATTTGGCGAGATAATGCACGCCTGTTCCAATGGTTTGCTTGTTTTCGAGCAGCTCATTAGCAAAAATATAGGTAATATTATTTTTCTTTTCTTTCCACGATAGAATTTCCGGATTGAAATGATCGGGATGAGAATGTGAACAAAATACGTATAAATCCTCAGGTTTTTTCAGCAGATAATCCCGCACAAAATAAGTTCCATCAGATTTCTTTGCATCTTTATAAAAATCGAAAACAATCGAAAATCGTTCGGTTTCGATCACGTAGCCACTATGAAAAATATAAGTTACAATCATAACATATTCCGGAAAGTCTCTATGGAATAATAACAATTTTGTGGCAAAATGTTCATTTCGTTCGACATAAAATTTGATAAAAAGAGGGAAACACTTACTTTTGTGAAAGCGGCAAAAAAAGATGCAAACACTATAATTTACTTTTTCACGAACAAATAATAAGGAGATGATCTTGCACACATCATGCCCTTTAGAAGAAAAAGGATTGTATTGAAAGCAATTGATCAACAATATTTTAAACCACACAACCAACAATTATCATGAGTACCAGACGCAATTTCTTGAAAACGGCCGCCATAGCCGGCGCCGGATTGGCAACAGCTCCATTGGCAAGTGCAGCGCAAAAAGTGCCTATCGTTGCCCCACAAAAACAAAGAATTCCATCAAAAGACGGAAAAATCAGGGTCGGATTCATTGGGACGGGATTTCGTTCGCAAGAACACTTCAATAACGTATTGTCATTCGACGATGCCAAAATCGTGGCGATTTGTGATGTTTCCGACTTTTCGCTCAACATGACCAAAGAAACCTTTAAACGAAAAGGGAAAGAACTTCCTAAAATTTACAAAGGAGGTGAACATGAATACGAAAAAATGCTCGCCAACGAAGAATTCGATGTAGTACTGATTGCCAGTCCGTGGGAATGGCATGTGCCCATGTCGGTTGCCGCCATGAAAGCCGGAGTGCCGTACGTTGGTGTGGAAGTTTCGGCCGCCAACACGATGGACGAATGCTGGGATTTGGTGAACACTTCCGAAGAAACCGGTTCGCAACTCATGATTCTCGAAAACGTATGCTACCGGCGCGACGTGATGGCCGCACTTAAAATGGTTCGCGAAGGCCTTTTTGGCGAATTGATACACTGCCGTTGCGGCTATGAGCACGATTTGCGCGCCGTGAAATTCAACGACGGTAAATCCTATTCGTACGTTCCCGGCACCGAACTGAAAATGGGACCGGGAGCTATCGGCGAAGCCGTATGGCGAACTTTCCATTCCGTGAAGCGAAACGGCGATCTATACCCTACCCACGGTATCGGACCCGTAGGCACGTGGCTCGACATTAACCGAGGAAATCTCTTCGTTTCGCTTTCGTCGATGGCAACCAAGAGTCGGGGCTTGCACAAATTCATCGTCGATAACGGAGGCCCGAATCATCCGTATGCCGACATCGATTTTAAACTGGGCGATATCGTTACTACCATGATCAACACGGTGAAAGGCGAAACCATCATCGTAACACACGATACCAACTCCCCCCGACCCTATTCACTCGGCTTTCGCCTGCAGGGAACCGAAGGTTTATGGTACAATGACGGCGATACAATTTACATCGAAGGAAAATCGAAGCCCCATCAGTGGGACAAATCGAGCGACTGGTTTGCCAAATATGATCACTCGCTGTGGAAAAGATACGGCGATGCGGCGCAAAATGCCGGTCACGGCGGAATGGACTACGTGATGATGATGGACCTGTTTAACGCCGTGCGCGAAAACAAACCCGTTCCGCTGGACTGCTACGATGCAGCAGCCTGGAGCGCCATCTCGGCTCTATCGGAACAATCCATCGCCAACGGCGGTCAATTATTGGAATTTCCCGATTTCACTCGCGGCAAATGGATCAACCGTAAACCCAGTTTCGCGATGGAAATTTAACGGAAAATAAATATTCGGCAAAGTTTTCGCACCATTTCGACTCCGAAATAGGTTGAAATACGAACCAATTATGCACAAAAATGTTTATATATTGCACATTTTTTGTACTTTTGTGCAGATTTTATATTTAAACACTTCTGTTTTGCAGATTACAAAAAGAAAACTAAAAGATGAATCACAACTTATTGAAAGGCAAACGAGGCATCATTTTCGGCGCATTGAACGACATGTCCATCGCTTGGAAAGTTGCCGAAAGAGCCGTTGAAGAAGGAGCAACCATCACCCTGTCCAACACGCCCGTGGCAGTTCGTATGGGCGATACAGCCAAATTAGGTGAGAAACTCAATGCCGAGATCCTGCCTGCAGATGCGACCAATGTGGATGATCTCGAAATGGTATTTTCAAAATCGGTAGAGATTTTGGGAGGCAAGATCGATTTCGTACTTCATTCTATCGGCATGTCTCCCAACGTACGCAAAAAACGGACATACGACGATCTGGATTACGACATGTTCATGAAGACGCTCGATATTTCGGCCATCTCATTTCACAAAATGCTTCAAGTTGCACGCAAATTGGACGCTATAGCAGAGGGAGGATCCGTGCTTGCACTTTCGTATGTAGCTGCTCAACGCACATTTTACGGCTATAACGACATGGCCGATGCCAAAGCACTGCTCGAATCTATCGCACGTAGCTTCGGATACATTTACGGCCGCGAAAAAGGAGTTCGCATCAACACCATTTCACAATCGCCTACGATGACAACCGCCGGCAGCGGCGTGAAAGGAATGGAAGATTTGATGGACTTTGCCAACCGAATGGCACCTCTCGGAAACGCGGATGCGGACGACTGTGCCGACTACTGCATCGTAATGTTTTCGGATCTTACCCGAAAAGTTACCATGCAAAACCTCTACAACGACGGCGGATTTTCGAGTATGGGTATGAGCCTTCGAGCCATGAAGCAGTATAGTAACGGACTCGATGAAGCCCGTGACCAAAACGGACAAATCGTTTACGGATAGTTCTCCTTTCAGGGAGATATCTCATTCGTACCCGCCGATCCTTTGGCAAAAAATAACTCTGAAAGTCTATTCAGAGTTATTTTTTTATACATTTGCATCCGTTATGTTGATAAAAATATATCCCGACAATCCCAATTCCCGCGAAATCGACAAAGTAGTTTCGGTGCTCAGTGACGGTGGAACCATCATTTATCCCACCGACACGCTTTATGCCATCGGTTGTGATGCACTCAACGTTCGTGCCGTGGAAAAAATATGTGCTCTCAAAGGCATCAATCCCCAAAAAAGCAACCTTTCGATTATTTGCAGCGATTTAAGCTCAATCAGCGAATATGCCAAAGTGGATACACCTACTTTCAAGCTGATGAAGCGCAATCTTCCCGGGCCGTTTACGTTTATTTTGCCGACAACATCATCCCTACCGAAAATTTACAAAAACAAAAAAACCGTCGGCATCCGCGTGCCCGATAGCAATATCGTTCGCCAACTAGCCGAACGATTGGGAAACCCTATCTTGAGTACATCGGTGTCGCAAGGCAATGATGAGATAGAATATCTGACTGACCCCGAACTGATCCACGAAAAATGGTCATCGATAGCAGATATTGTGATAGATGGCGGACCCGGCGGCATAGAACCTTCGACCGTAGTTGATTGTACCGGCGATGAACCCGTAATTATCCGTCAGGGAAAGGGCATTCTGATATTGTAAATAAATTCAATTACATACTTCATATATTTCCTATGAAAAAAATTTTATTTCTCGGCCTCATTGCAGTGTTGTTTTCGTTCATACTGACTTCCTGCGAAAAAGATTCTCCCGTTGACACATCCAATGATACAATAAACCCCGTTTCGCAATTTGTTTACGACGGAATGTCCACTTATTATCTGTGGGCAAATGAAGTTGTAAACAAAAAACCTACGGTTGCCGATACCGATCCCGAAGCTTATTTCTACAGAATCCTGAATAGCACAGACCGCCAACACGGTTGGTCGTGGATAACGGATGATGTTCAATCATTGCTCAACGATTTCTCGGGTACTCCAAAAGCATCGGGTGCCCCTTCGTTTACATTTATGAATGCAAATTCGCAAAATTACGCAATTGTCAATTATGTATTTCCCGATACTCCTGCATCAAATGCCGGATTGAAACGACTGGATATCATCGGTCAAATCGACGGCAAACCGATTACCGATAGTAATTTCGGAAAACTTTACGGAAGTGATCCGGTAACCTTTTCAATTTATAAACTTACTGCAAACGACATCGTAAAAGACAGAGACATTTCAATCACTCCCACTGTTATCAGCACCAATCCTGTGCTTCTGGACAGTATTTATGAAATAGGCGACAAAAAAATCGGTTATCTGTTTTACACGGATTTTATATCCGAATTCAATAATTCCCTATTCCAAGAATTTTCAAAATTAAAAACGGCAGGTATAACTGATTTGGTTCTGGATTTACGGTACAATCACGGTGGTGCAATTACGGCAGCCACCTACCTAAGTTCGCTCGTTGCCCCTAAAAATTATGTACAATCGAAATCGACATTGGTTAAACTTTCTTACAACACCGATTTAAACAATTATTTTGATGCCCATAAATATAGTAGAAGTTACTTATTGGGTGAGTACGACAATACATCCGAACAAAATCCGCTTACAAATAATCTTGATTTGCCCCGCATCTATATTATTGCTACACGCGATTCGTATTCGGCAGCCGAATTAACCATTTTTTGTCTGAAACCTTACATGGAAGTGATTCATATTGGCAACAAAACCGGCGGTAAATACACAGCATCATGGACGCTACATGCCTACGACACTTTGCCTGATGAAAATGGAAATGTCAGAGCTGTTCCTATCTACGACAAAAATGAATTAACAAGTGACGAACAACAATCTTTAACGAACTGGGCTATGCAACCAATCGTAGCAAAATATACCGATAAGGGCGGACTCGATTTTTCGGCTACCGATGGATTGCTTCCCGATTCAAGCAACATTTTTAACGAAGGTTTTGGATATATCGATTATTGGACGCCATTGGGTGATACGAAAGACGTGTTTCTGGGTCAAGCCTTATATTTGATTACCGGCGACAATTCATACCAACCGGTACAACCGAAAGCAGCACGAGCAACTAATTTGCCAATAATTTCGAATCAAAAATTACATAATCCGAAAGATTTTAAGATGCAGTCGGTAATCCTGGATAATATTAAAATGTCCTCCGGCGAATTAAGATCAATCACCGATGAACTCCGGAAATAATACGAAACGAGTATTTAATTGTGCTTACTAATAAAACTTATTCGATCAAATTTTTCGGGAATTTCGTCCATAATGGCAAACAACTCATCGATTGTACTGGCTCGCAACATCGCAATGCGTGTCGGTTTGAAATCGGGAATGCCCTTAAACAAGGGTGTAGCTGCTAAATGACGTCGAATATGCAAAATGCCACGACGTTCATCCAACCGTTCCACACTCTGCAAAACTTGTTGTTTGAGGACATCCAAATACCATTTGAATGATTCCGGTGGAAGCCGCTCGCCTGTGGTGAGAAAATGTTTTACTTCGCTAAAAATCCATGGTCGGCCAATGCTTGCTCTTCCAATCATCACGGCATCCACACCCGTTTCCTCGAATCGTTTTTTGGCAACCTCCGCTGAGTCGATGTCGCCATTTCCAATAATGGGAATATGCATTCGCGGGTTGTTCTTCACTTCGCCGATCAGTGTCCAGTCGGCTTCGCCGGTGTACATCTGTGCGCGCGTTCGACCGTGAATGGTAAGTGCTGCAATACCACAATCTTGCAATTGCTCGGCCAGCGAAACGATGATTTTCGAATGTTCATCCCAACCCAACCGTGTTTTCACCGTAACCGGTTTTTTGACCGCTTTCACCACCTTTTCCGTAATTTCGAGCATTAGTTCCGGCGTTTTAAGCATCCCGGATCCGGCACCTTTGCCGGCAACTTTTTTCACCGGACAACCAAAATTTATATCGATTACATCGGGATTGGCTTCCTCACAAATTTTGGCAGCCTCTGCCATCGCGTCGGGATCGCGACCGTAGATTTGAATAGCAACGGGACGTTCGTCATCGCTAATCACCAGTTTTTCCCTGGTTTTTTTTACTTCTCGAACCAAAGCGTCGCTCGAAACAAATTCGGTATAAACCATGTCGGCTCCAAATCTTTTGCACAAAAGCCGAAAGCCTATATCGGTTACATCCTCCATCGGAGCCAAAAAAACCGGAAAGCGAGAAAACTCTATTTCTCCAATTTTCATTTCGAAGGTTTTGTCTGTACGTAATTTTTTAATTTATTTCCCCACTCCATTTCATCGAATCCGACCAAAACAAAATCATCTGCTACAAGAATGGGTCGTTTGATCAACTTTCCGCTCTGAGCCAACAAGCGGATGAGTTCTTCGTTCGAAGCCGTTTTGACGATATTTTTCAGATTATTCTCCTTGTAAACCTGACCTGAAGTATTGAAAAATTTCAGAATCGGCAAGCCGCTTTTTTCAATCCATTCCGAAAGCTCTTTTTCCGAAGGATTTTCGTCCACAATGTGACGAGAAACAACTTCTATATTATTTTCACGTAGCCATTTGGCAGCTTTACGACATGTTCCGCACGATGGATATTGCAAAAAGAGAAGATTCATACTTTTCGGAGATTAGTTGTTTAAAAATATAGCCGGAATCCATAAATGGTTTCCGTTTTAATACACAAAAAACACAGATATATAATTTTTGTTCATCCGCAAAATCATCGGCAAAAAAATGTTGATAACTTGTCAAACGTATGTTCACGAAAAAATCATATTTCGATTTGCAAAATTCAAAAAAATTTTAAGCAGACCAAAAGTTGATTTTAAGAACAAAAACTGAAAAAATTTATCACGTTTTCATTCATGAGTTATCAACTGCCACCCGTAACAAAAAAGAAATTAATTATTAACTTTGCAAGATATAAACAAATGTTGATAAAATTTGTAATCGATTGAAATTTAAGTATTAAATTAAATTTGTACTGTTTATAAGTTATGAAAAGATTGCTTTTTCTTTTCATAACTTATTTTCGTGGAAAGGTAAAAAAAGTAATCAACAATTTCAACAGATTATCATATTCATCATACCTTCTTTTAAATTTTAGAAAGAAATAAATATAGAAGTTGAAAATGAAAAAAGAATTTCTCGTCGACGAAATAAATAAACTCAGAAAAGAAAAAAATGCCATTATATTGAGTCATTATTACCAAGAACCCGAAATACAGGATATTGCCGATTTTGTTGGCGATAGTTTGGCATTGGCTCAATGGGCGGCAAAAACATCGGCAGATATCATTGTTTTATGCGGTGTGCATTTTATGGGCGAAACGGCTAAAATATTATCTCCCCAAAAGCGAGTTTTTATTCCTGATACTGCCGCAGGTTGTTCATTGGCCGATAGCTGTCCTGCTGATGAATTTAAAAAATTTATAGAAGAGCATCCCGATCACACGGTAATTTCGTATGTAAATACCACTGCCGCGGTAAAAGCTCTTACAGATATTGTCGTAACTTCGACAAATGCGCGACAAATCGTGGAATCATTGCCCGTAGAAGAGAAAATCATTTTTGGTCCCGATAGGAATCTGGGTGATTATATCAATAAACTCACGGGAAGAAATATGCTTTTATGGAATGGTTACTGCCACGTGCATCAACAGTTTTCGATGGATAAAATTTTGGAATTGAAAAAACGATATCCCGAAGCTTTGTTACTCGCTCATCCCGAATGTCCAAATTATCTGCTTCAAATAGCCGATCACATTGGCTCTACTTCTTCTTTATTGAAATTTGCAACCCGGTCCGACAGAAAACAATTTATAGTAGCAACCGAGGCCGGGATTTTGCACCAGATGCAAAAAGACAATCCAGACAAATTGTTTATTCCTGCACCTCCCGAAGATTCAACATGCGCTTGCAACGAATGTTTCTACATGAAAATGAATACATTGGAAAAACTGTATGCTTGTTTGAAAAATGAAACTCCTGAAATATTCATCGATGAGGAAATTCGCCTGAAAGCGGTGAAACCCATTGAGAGAATGCTCGAAATATCCGAAAAATATGGTTTGTAAATCCATTGGGTGTCGTCAAAACTAATTGCTTAAATCATTGTTTTTTGCTATCTTTGCAACCCGAATTCAGTAAAAATCAATTATTTTGCTGTTAATGTTTTATATTCAAAAATTTCCGGATAGATGGCTCTTCAATGCGGTATAGTAGGACTTCCAAACGTAGGTAAATCCACCCTTTTCAATTGTTTATCGAATGCAAAAGCTCAAGCGGCCAATTTTCCGTTTTGCACTATCGAACCTAATGTAGGCGTAATTACTGTTCCCGACGAACGATTGAATAAATTGGCTGAATTGGTTCATCCACAACGCATTGTTCCAACAACTGTCGAAATAGTGGATATCGCAGGTTTAGTGAAAGGTGCAAGCAAAGGTGAAGGATTGGGTAACAAATTTTTGGCCAATATTCGCGAAACAGATGCTATTTTGCATGTTCTTCGTTGTTTCGACGACGATAATGTTACGCACGTTGATGGACGAGTTGATCCGGTTCGCGACAAAGAGATTGTTGATGCGGAATTGCAGCTAAAAGATTTGGAAACAATCGATGCGCGCATCAATAAAGTGGAAAAGCAGGCCAAAACCGGAGGAGACAAAGATGCAAAAATAGCATTCGAAGTATATTCCAAAATACGTGAAGCTTTGTTGCGCGGCCAATCGGCACGCACCGTAACTTTCGATACCAAAGATGAACAAAAAATTGCTCTCGATCTTTTTTTGCTGACCGATAAGCCGGTTTTGTATGTTTGCAACGTGGACGAAAAAAGTGTTGTCACGGGAAATAAATATGTCGATGCTGTTCGTGAGGCAGTTAAAAACGAAAATACCGAAATTCTCGTAGTTGCCGCAAAAATAGAATCGGAAATTGCCGAATTTGATTCTTATGAAGAGCGACAAATGTTTTTGAACGAAATAGGACTGGAAGAATCAGGTATGAATCGTTTGATAAAATCGGCCTATAAATTATTGAATCTGCAGACTTTTCTCACTGCAGGACCTCAGGAAGTTCGCGCATGGACATTTCATAAGGGATGGAAAGCTCCACAATGTGCCGGAGTTATTCATAGCGACTTCGAGAAAGGATTTATTCGTGCGGAAGTCATCAAATATGAAGATTATATAACTTACGGTTCTGAAGCAGCGGTAAAAGAAGCAGGCAAAATGTATGTCGAGGGAAAAGATTACGTGGTGCAGGACGGCGATATCATGCACTTCCGGTTTAATGTATGAAATTTGCTTTTTGCATTTTTAACCCAAGGGTGTGTTGTGTAACTTTATATTGCTGAGCCCTCTCGATAATAATTATCTCAATAACAATAGTATGCAAAATAAAAACAATAGGTTATTTTTATTTATATGACATGAGTAAAGCTATAAATCTAAGCTCTTTTTGTTTTTTGGGCGTTTTTACTATGAAAAGGAACAAAAAATTATTTGTATTATTTCTAAATTAGTGAAATATGTTGTAAAACATATTAATTTTATTTTCATTAATCGTTTGACTTTTTACTTTTGCATAAAGTTTCGTTATTTTAATAGCAAGGCGTGTGGAAAGAGTTTCTCTAAAAATGATAGCTGAGGAATTGGGAGTTTCTATTGCGACGGTTTCTCTTGTTTTGAATGGGAAGGATAAAAATGGGAGGGTCGGTAGAGATACGGCGAAGAAGATATTGGATAAAGCGGCCGAATTAAATTATGTGCCTAATACATTCGCCATGGGATTAAAGATGGGACGATCCAAAACGATCGGTTTAATTGTGGCGGATATTTCAAATGTGTTCTTTGGAACGTTAGCCTTATATGTTCAAGAATATGCCGAAAAGGAAGGCTATACCGTAATTGTAGCCAACACAAATGAACAGGTCAAAAATATGGAAAGGATGATTAAACTATTAAAATCAAGGCAGGTAGACGGTTTAATCATCACTCCAACGGAAGGAAGCGAATTTCTGATCGAAGATTTAATGAAGGATAAAATGCCGTTGGTACTGGTTGATAGAAGCTATCCGGATTTGCCTGTAAACTCGGTGTTGATCAATAATTATGAAATCTCGTATAAATCGACGAAACAATTGATCCAACAAGGGTGTAAAAATATTGCTTTTGTAATGTACAAGCAGAATCATTTTCACATCAATGAACGAAAGAGAGGGTATTGCGAAGCCGTGAAAGAAGTTGGACTTTATAAAGAGGACAATATTCAAGAAGTACGGTATGAATTTTTGAAGAGCGATATCGACCGAGCTATTTCTTATTTGGTAAAGAAGGAAGAAAAGATAGACGGGATTTTTTTTGCTACGAATTCGATTTCCATTGCAGGTGTAAAATCGCTGTGTAAACATCATCTAGTTTTACAAAGGGATATCCAGATTATGTGTTTTGATGAGAGCGATGCTTTTTATTTGGTTCCTTTTTCTATTCCTTTCGTCAAACAGCCCATCGAAGAAATGGCTCAACATGCCATACAGATATTGCTTGATCAGATAGAAGGGAGGAATTTGAAAGTAGAGAAATGTTTTCTGGATGCAGAATTGATATTAAGATAATAAATTTTTTTCTTTAGTAGGTTAAACGTTTAACAACAATAAGTAGTATGCAAACAAATTATCCAAAAATCGGTATCCGTCCCATAATTGACGGACGTAGAAAAGGGATTAGGGAATCATTGGAAGAAACGACAATGAATCTGGCAAAGAGTGTCGCAACATTATATAGCGAAGTGTTGCGTTATCCGGATGGTTCTCCTGTGGTGTGTGTGATAGCTGATACGTGCATAGGTGGAGTGAAGGAAGCGGCTATGTGTGCCGAGAAATTCGAACGTGAAGGAGTAGGTTTGTCGTTGTCGGTAACGCCATGCTGGTGTTATGGTTCGGAAACCATAGATATGAATCCGATGATTCCAAAAGCTATTTGGGGATTTAACGGAAGTGAGCGTCCCGGTGCCGTATATTTGGCAGCGGCATTGGCAGTTCATAATCAAAAAGGATTGCCGACATTCGGTATTTATGGCAAAGATGTGCAGGACGCCGGAGATACTACAATTCCAGACGATGTCAAGGAGAAATTATTGCGTTTTGGTCGTGCGGGACTTGCTGTGGCACTAATGCGTGGGAAATCTTATCTGACCATTGGTTCGGTAGCGATGGGTATTGGCGGTTCAATGCCAAATCCCGATTTTTTGCAGGATTATCTTGGAATGAGAGCAGAATTTGTTGATGCCGTTGAGATATTGCGTTGCATAGAACTTGGAATTTATGACAACGATGAATTTCAAAAAGCGATGAAATGGACAAGAGAAAATTGTATGTCGCGTGAAGGAGAAGATTATAATCCTGAACATTTGAAAAAAACGCGTGAACAGAAAGACAAGGATTGGGAATTTGTGGTAAAGATGACAATGATCATGCGTGATCTCATGATTGGTAATCCTGTACTCGATAAAATGGGGTTTGGTGAAGAAGCCTTAGGACATAATGCCATCGCCGGAGGTTTTCAAGGACAACGTCAGTGGACGGATTATCTGCCCGATGGCGATTTTTCGGAAGCGATGTTGAATTCCTCCTTCGATTGGAACGGGATTCGTGAACCCTATGTTTTTGCAACGGAAAATGATCATTTGAATGCTATTAGCATGCTATTTAATCATTTATTGACAAATCGAGCTCAAATTTTTGCGGATGTACGTTCGTATTGGAGTCCTGAATCAATTGAAAGAGTAAGTGGATGGAAACCGGATGGGATATTAAAAGATGGGGCTATTCATCTTATCAATTCAGGTTCCTGTACGTTGGATGGGACTGGTGAACAAACCGATGAGGACGGGAATCCGGTAATGAAGCCATTCTGGAAGATTACCGAAGAAGAGGTAAATAAAATGCTGAATGCAACGACCTGGCACCCCGCTTCGTTGGAATATATGCGAGGAGGAGGTTATTCTTCCAAATTTCTTACCAAGGGAGGGATGCCGGTAACCATGTGTCGTATCAATTTGATCAAGGGTTTAGGCCCGGTCATGCAAATAGCCGAAGGATGGACCGCTACTTTTCCGGAAAATGTATTCGAAATTATTGACAAACGTACCGACAAAACCTGGCCTTCGACATTTTTTGTACCAAGAATAACGGGGAAAGGTCGTTTTACGGATGTTTATTCCGTGATGAACTATTGGGGAGCCAATCACGCAGCTATCAGTTACGGACACATAGGTGCCGATTTGATTACGTTAGCTTCAGCATTGCGTATACCGGTATGCATGCATAATGTCGATGAATCGAAAATATTTCGACCTGCTGCATGGTCAGCTTTCGGTTCAGATAATGAAGGAGCAGATTATCGAGCTTGCTCAACTTATGGAGCTTTGTATAAATAAAAATCATTCCAAAAAAATGTATTCATGAAAAAGTTAATTTTAGGAAAACGGCATGTTTTTATCTTTCTTTTTTCAATCCTCGCTATTTCGTTATTTTCCCAAAATGAAATGTCGGGAGAAATGTTCGATCTGGCAAAGATAAAAAGCGGAGTTACGAACAAGCGGATCAGCAGTTATGATAGGACAGGCGGCAACGCCGATAATATGTCCGGAATCAAACCCGGCGAAAAGCGAACCATTGCCGAAATATCGGGAAAGGGAGTCATCAACCACATCTGGATTACCATTGCTCCGCCCCCTGCCGAATTGAACAGAAATGACATCATTATCCGCATGTATTGGGATGGCAACGATTATCCTTCTGTTGAATCTCCTATTGGGCCCTTCTTTGGCCAGGGTTGGAATGAACAATACAATTATTCTTCCTTTCCGCTGAATGCAGGGCCTGTGAATGGTACCGGATTGTCATGCTATTTTGCCATGCCATTCGAAAAAGGCGCACGCATCGAAATAGAGAATCAAACCAACCGAAACATCGATGCTTTCTATTATTATGTCGATTATCTCGAAATGGATAAATTACCTAATGGCATGGGCCGTTTTCATGCCTGGTACAATCACAAACTGACCAATGCATTGCCTGATGGGGAAAATGAATGGGGAACTCTTGGCCCTCAAGGGAATAATACTACGGGAGAAAATAATTACGTATTTATCGACACAAAAGGTAAAGGGCATTTTGTGGGCATCAATTACTATGTGCATTCTCCTACCCCAATGTGGTACGGCGAAGGGGATGACATGTGGTTTATTAATGGTGAACAAATCCCATCGATGACCGGAACCGGAACCGAAGATTTCTTTAATACCTCCTGGTGCCCAAAGGAACCTTATACCAGCCTGTTTTTCGGCTATCCACGAATAAATAATGACATCGGTTGGCTTGGAAGAACTCATTTGTATCGTTTCTTTATCAACGATCCGATTTTCTTCGAAAACGGAATTAAAGGAACCATCGAACATGGACACAACAACAATCTGACACTCGATCTGGGATCGGTTGCCTACTGGTATCAGGACAAAGCCATGATGTTGCCCCCGGCTCCCACAAAAGAACAACGCAAACTGATGCCGTTTATCGGTCCTTCGGAAATCCATAAATGGCGCGATGCGTGGAGAAAAGCAAAGGGCAATAGTCCTACTCTGTGGGGAAATGAATAATTTATAAATTAAATAATAGATTTACGTATGAAAAATTTTATAAGCAAACTTGTTTTGGTTTGTTTGTTTCTGGAATTTACTGTTTATGTTTTTGCTACACAGTTACCTGACGAGACACAACAGGATAAAACCGTCAGGGGAGTTGTTATAGAACAGAACACAAATGAGCCATTGCCTGGAGCAAGTGTATATGTAAAAGGTACTACTGTCGGTACCACTACCGATATAGATGGAAGATACCAGTTGGAAGTGTCTTCAGAAGATGCTGTACTAGTTTTTTCTTTTATCGGTAAAAAAACAGTGGAACGATCTGTGAGAGGAGTGACGGTAATTAATGTGGTTATGGAAGATGAAGCAACCATGCTTGATGAGGTGGTTTTTACGGGTTATATGACACAAAAAAAAGCTGATCTTACCGGATCTGTTTCCATAGCAGCAAGCACTGATATTATAAGAAATCCTTCAGCCAACGCAATGAAAGCATTACAGGGAAAACTTCCCGGTGTGTACATCACAACAAATGGGGGAAATCCTGCCGAACACGTTAATATTCAGATAAGGGGGCTCTCTTCTCTTTCGGGCGGTGTAAAGCCGTTGATCGTGTTGGATGGAATGCCTACGGAAAATCTCAATCTCAGAGATATTAATGCCGACGATATAGAATCAATCCAGGTATTGAAAGATGCTGCTTCAGCCAGTATATATGGTGCACGTGCATCTGGAGGGGTTATTTTAATTCAGACAAAAAAAGGGAAAGAAGGAGCCCTATCCATAGAGTATAATGGAAGTGTCTCATTTAGTTCTGTTTTGAACGTACCCAGATTGATGAATGCAGAAGAATATGGAATAGCCGCTTTCAGAGCTCATGCATATGACGAAAAGGTATACGGTGTTCCTATGTCATTGCCCACTCCTTATGATTTTACCTGGCACAGAAACGAAAACGGAATAGCAGTGCTCGATGAGGTGAAGCCGGCAGAGTGGTTAAATCCGGAGAAAACGGTACAGGGCTCGAATACGGATTGGATGGACGAAATTTTTCGTACCGCATTGATGACAAATCATCAGGTGACTGTTTCCCATGGAATGGATCGCTCAAAAAGTCTGTTCTCATTGGGATATTTCAATAATGAAGGTACACAGATTCATACTTTCTTCAGACAATATTCAGTCCGTGCCAATACAGAATACAATTTATTGAATAACAGGTTGAAAATTGGTGAAAATATTGCGTTGTCGTATTTGCAATATAATGATAGGAATGAAACACGTTGGGCAATGATCAATCCTCCTGCCTGTCCTGTTTACGATATAAATGGAAACTGGGCAGGAACTCCGGGTTTTGACGACTTTACTAATCCGGTACGTGTTCTGACAATGAATAAGGATAATATCAATAATTATGTCAAGATAATCGGTAATATTTTCCTTGACCTTGATATCTGGAAAGGGATATCGGCCCGTACGCAGTTCGGGGTAGATTATGGAAATGCATACAGCAGAATTATCGACGGGAAATGGTCTGAGACAGGGGGACGGAATAGTAATGATGAGAATTACGTTGGAAGTTATCAATCTCACCCGCTCAGCTACGTGTGGACAAATACACTCTCTTATACGCTGAATACAAAAAGACATTCAATTGATGCAGTGTCAGGTATCGAATTTACGCGATTCGTACAAGAAGGATTTTCGGCAAGAAGAGAAGGTATATACTTGGAAGACCGAGATTTTGCTCATATTGGTGTAACTACCGGTTCGAAATATTCACTGGGTAGCTCGGCAGATGAATACACCTATTTTTCACTTTTTGGTAAAGTAAATTATGCCTTTGATTCAAAGTATCTTCTCTCGTTCACGTTACGACGTGACGGATCTTCCCTCTTTGGCCCAAATAACCGATATGGTACTTTTCCTGCTGTCTCGGCCGGATGGAGGATTAATGACGAATCTTTTATGGCTGATATTGAAGCGGTATCAGACTTAAAATTCCGGGTAAGCTGGGGTACGAACGGGAGCGTACAAGGATTGCCGCGTGGATATACTTCTACACCTTTCACGACCGATTATTTTAGTACGTCTTATCCGATAGAGGGTAATGAAACAGGTACTCTCTGGTCTGGTTATAGGAGAGTTTGGATCGGGAACCCCGATCTTAAGTGGGAGACGACAACTCAGACTAACTTGGGTATAGATTTTGGTTTTATGGATCAACGCTTATTCGGTGCGTTAGACTATTATTTTAAAAAAACGAAAGACGTGTTGGTACAAGTTCCCTATATTGCCGTAATGGGTGAAGGAGGAGAGCCGTGGATTAATGGTGCCTATATGAATAATCAGGGTATTGAGTTTGAAATTACTTACAGAAATAACCCTATGGCTGATTTTCAATATGCCATCACTGCCAATATTGGCTCTTATAAGACAAAACTAATAGAACTTCCTGAAAATGTGATTAATAGATACCCTGGTGATGGCATGCGCGATTTTGTGATAGGCAGAACGCCTAATATCTTTTATGGGATGGTGGCAGACGGAATCTTCAAGACGCAGGAAGAAGTGGATAATCATGCTGAACAGACAGGGAAAGCGGTCGGAAGAATTCGTTATAAAGACCTGGATGGTAACGGAGTCATTGATGAGTTGTATGACCGAACTTATATAGGAATTTCTGATCCAGATTTTTTTGGAGGTATTACCTTTGACCTCGGTTACAAAAATTTTGATATGAATATCTTTTTCCAAGGTGTATATGGAAATATGGTAAATAATGCCTGGAAACAGGAAAGCGATCTATGGAGTATTTCGGTGCCTGCAGGAAAGAATCACGAAAAAAGAATATTAGGGGCATGGTATTTCGATAATGTCTATTCGGATATTCCTGCTATGTCTAATTCAAATCCAAATAGTGAGCAACGGTTTTCTTCCTATTTTGTAGAAGATGGATCCTATCTGAAGTTGAGAAACATAGAGTTGGGATATACCTTTCCGAAAAAGATTGCATACACAATAATGATGCAGAACCTTAGGATTTATGCTTCGGCACATAACGTTTTTACGCTTAAGAAAAAAGGATATACCAGCTTCGATCCCGAAATGCCTGGGTATGGTTATTTGACGCCATTTACAATGACTTTTGGAATTAATGTAACATTCTAACTTATAGTTTCGGAAGATGTATACAAATCACTATCATTATCAAAACAAGAAAAATAATGAGTATAGGTTTATTAGTACTTTAGTAAAAAAGTAAAATATTTTAAAGATTATCATATGAAAAAGTTAAAATACATTTTTTTAGTTGTTGCCTTCATCGTTACGGCAAATAGCTGCTCCGATTTTTTGGATGTTCCTCCAAAACAGGTATTGGATGAGAGTTTGCTGACTTCTCCAGAAGATATGGAAGGTTTTGTGACAGCGGCATATGCAAGAATTACTGACATACCATCCTGGGACTCTCCCTTTTCACCCTGGTGGTCTGGATCTATGCGGTCCGACGACTCATATAAAGGAGGAGGGGGTGTATGGGATGGAGGTGACGGATGGGGTTTTATGGAAACCTTTGTGAATCTGACTCCAAACGGTTGGCCACTTGATTATCCATGGTATGTTTCTTATCAAATCATTCAGCGTTGCAATACAGCGATACAGAAGCTGAATAACATCTCCGAAAAGGATTTTCCTTTGAAGAATGTAAGAATAGGGGAGATGAAGTTTATCAGGGCTTTTGTTCATTTCAGGCTCAAACAGTTTTTCAAATATATACCTTATATAGACGAAAATGTGGTGGGAGGAACTGCTGCATTTGAAGCGATTCCTAACAGGGACCCCAATTATCCCAATGATTTGTATCTTTGGGAGCGAATTCTGAACGATTTTAAAGATGCTGAAGTGTCTCTACCCGATGTACAACCAGAGAAAGGAAGAGTTGATAAAAATGCTGCCACAGCGATGGTAGCCAGAACGCTAATGTTCATGGCATACGAGCAGGACGATAGGCATCAGGTAATCAATATCAATAAAGACCGGCTCTCGGAAGCATTGGTTTACTTGAATAAGCTTACCGAACAGGAAGGAGGGAAGGTAGATCTTTGTGCAGATTTCGGAGAAAACTTTATTCATACATCCGACAACAACACAAAGGAGTCAATCTGGGAAATTCAATATTCTATTAATGATGGCAGTTTCACCGGAGGAAAAATCAATCGAGGAGAAGGATTGAATCATCCATGGAAGTGGGCTGGATTTCAATGTTGTGGGTTCCATCATATCAGTTATAATATGGGGAATGCTTTTAAAACGGGACCTGACGGATTGCCCCTATTTGATGATTACAATAAAGATTGCTATGGAGATTACATCAAGAATGTGGATGGAAGTGATAATATTGCCCTTGTTGATGCAGGAAATCCGGCGTATTTTAATAAATACACTTGGGATCCTCGTTTCAGTCATACAGCAGGTGTTCCTGGACATCCGTGGAAATACGATCCGAACCTGATTTTTGAAAGTAGGGGAATAAGGAACGGAGCTGAATATGGTTGGTTAAAATCGGTAAAAGAATTACCCCACCCGGGTTGCGGTTGTCTTCTCTATGATGGATGGCAGTTCAATTCGATGAATAAGCGGATGATACGCTACGATGAGGTGTTATTATGGAAAGCGGAAGTATTGATTCAGTTGGACAGATGGAATGAAGCTTTAATTCCTATCAATAAAGTCCGTCAGCGAGCTGCTCATAGCGCTGGTTGGTTAATCAATGCAGACGGTACACCTGTTATGAATTATCATGTAGAGATCTATAAACCGGGAGACAATTGTACTTGGAGTAAAGAATTTGCATGGAAAGCAATGCTGTGGGAAAACCGATTGGAAATGGCTGGTGAAGGACGCCGTTTCTTCGACCTGCAGCGTTGGGGTATTCTAGAGGATGTTATGAATAACTATTTTGCTGTAGAGAAAACCAGATTCTCATGGTTGTCTGTTGCCCGCTTTACTGCCGGAAGGGATGAATTTTTCCCCATCCCCCAAAATCAAATGAAATGGGCTAAAGGTAACTATACACAAAATCCGGGATATTAATATTGGAAATTAAATTTATGATTATGAGAAAAATAGAAAAACTGATTGTTGCATCTCTCATCTTAGTTCTATTTACTGGATGTTACGATAGAGATATTCTTGATAGGAAAGATTTTAATCATTTTTTACCTAAAGTAGAGAATTTATCTTATACGCTGGAAGGGAATGTGGTTAAATTGTCATGGCAAATACCCGACAATATCCCGCAAGATTTCAAGCGACCACTGGAAGTAAGTATTCAAGTGGTGGAGGATGATATTTACCGGCAAAAGTTCTCCATATTTAATGAAATCAATACAGCAGAGGTTACAGTAGATCCGAATAAAAAGTACCGGTTTATTGTCAAATTACTGGGTTTTCTGACTCCTGAAGCAAAAGAAGAAGGGTTTACGGACAGGGTTTATTCCGAAGGTGTGATTATTGAAATTGAATAACAACTGTTGCTATGTGAGTAAAGGAAGGTGTACCGAAAGCAGTTACTTATTTTAGTAATAAAGCTTGGCGGTACACCTATTATCTATCTATTTTTCTTGAGAGTCTCGAATTTGAATTTTTATCATTGGTGTCCGGTAAAACATATACGCTAAAATGAAGGGGACCCCCTTTCGGTAATTCCCCCAGAAGGTTTACCTTTATAGTTGCAAAACAAAAAAAGATAACCGACATGGGCAAAGGTACAAATTTTAGCGGACAGCCGATCTTTACACAGCTGTTAAATTTATTGGACAAGTCAAAAATATCAAAGGCATCCAAAGCGTTGGGAGCTGATAAGTATGTGAAGCGATTCACCGGCCATAAACATATTGTTGTGATGTTGTTTGTTGCTTTCGAGGGCTACAACTCCATTCGTGAGACCGTATTGGGCCTGCTATCTAATGCTCATCGTCTCGGGCACCTCGGCCTTGATTATGTTGTCCGGCGCAGCACTCTTTCAGAGGCCAATGCCCGTCGCACACCCGATATCTTTGCCCGGGTATATTACGATACCTATCGACGTTACTCCGGTAGTTTAACGGACAGCAGCTTGAGTAAACAGGATATGAAGCGTCTTTATATCATGGATTCGACCACGATAACGCTGTTCAAGAATATCTTGAAGGGCGTAGGACGAAATCCTGAAAATGGAAAGAAGAAGGGTGGTATCAAAGCCCATACCATCATCCGTTCGGAAGATAACCAGCCCTGTTTCATCCGTTATACAGAAGCCGCAAAACACGACCATCTTTTGCTAAAGGAGGTAAATCTTCCTGAAGATTCTATTCTTTGCTTTGACAAAGGATATGTGGATTACGCACAGTATGAGGTTTTCACCCGTAAAAGAATCTGGTATGTAACCCGCTTAAAGGATAATGCTCTTTATCAGGCACGCGAAGAGTTTGATATTCCGGATGATGCCGATTCAGGTGTCCTGAAAGATGAACAGATTGAGCTTTCCTACGGTAAGAACAAAACTGAAAAGCATCTCTCAAGACGCATAGCTTACTGGGATTCCACCAATGGACGCCTGTTTGAGTTCATTACCAATAATATGGAACTTCCGGCAGAAGTGATCGCCCGGATTTATAAAAAAAGATGGCAGATTGAGCTGCTTTTCAAGCAGCTGAAGCAGAACTTTCCCTTGAAATATTTTCTGGGAGACAACGAGAACGCCATTATCATACAAATTTGGTCGGTTATGCTGGCCAACTTGCTGCTGATGATACTCAAAAGCCAAATTAAGCGGAAATGGGCATTTTCAAACATGGTTTCCGTAATCAGGCAGCACTTGATGAGTTACATCGATGTCAGAAGATTCTTTGAGAATCCTGAAAAAGCCTGGCAGGAACTTATTGAAGAGCAAAAATCTCGTCAAAAAGGCATGACAGATCAATATTCACTCTTTGCTCAATGGGAAGGGGCTTGCTTTTAGAAATACACGGAAAACTGGGCAGAAAGCCCTTTAAATCGTGATCAAAAATCAAATTACCGGTTTTACCGGACAACAATGAATTTTTATAGGATAAAAGTTTATGAATGTAGAGAAAAATAAAAACTATCGTATATTTATAGCCTTTTCAATCATTGCATTGAGTGTATCCTTTTGCGGTAAAGAAGAAGGTAGGAATAAGCCTTATATTCCGATTGATGAGATCTCGGTGGCTGAAACAGATCTTATACCCGACAAGAAGACAAAGACTGTTTCTACACTTCTCGAGTTTAAAAATCTTGACAATATTGATTATCTGATCGTGAATAAGAGTGGAGGAGAAAGTTATTCGGAAAAGATCAGTCGGAGTGTGCTTTCATCACCGTATCTTTTCAAATATACGGTAAGGGCTTCCGACCCACATTTTTTCAAACTTTTACTGAAAGCCGTTTATCGGGATGGAAATGTTTCTAAAGAAATTTCACTCAGTATAGATAATAGGTGGGGTTTTTTTATCCGCAATGTGATGCGAATAGCACGTGTTACGGGAGCTCAGATGTCCGGAGAAACATTCCCCAGTCCCAATAATACTCCATTGAAATGGAATGTTGGTGGAACGGATCTGGGTATTATCTGGGAGATGGGCCCCGATAAATATGGGATATTCTTTGGCGATACTTTCGGCCGTGATTTCAAGCCAAATCCCACCAATCCTGGGCCTAATGGATGTTGTTGGAGAAGTAATGTACTCGCTTTTTCTGAAGATAAAAATTTGGATGACGGATTGACTTTCAGAAGCATGGTGACTGATGCGAGGGGTGATGCTCGAGAAATCATACATGGAGGAAAAGACACATCTGGAAATGGAGACTGGACGTCTATTCCTTCTGCTGCTATCCGTGCTAACGGGATTGATTATGTCCATTATTTCAATATCAGGAACTGGACTGGATGGATCACTAATTATTCCGGGATGTACAAATCGATGGATAACGGGCAAACATGGGAAAAATGTGATGGCATTACATTCTCCTCCGATAGTCCTTTTGGGCAAGGAGGATATTTTAAGAAAGATGGGTATGTTTATATGATCGGTACGCAAACCGGTAGAGACAGCAAAGCCGCTCTTGCCCGTTTTCTTGAATCGGATATTGAAAACAGGGATCAGTATGAATACTGGAACGGCTCTTCCGGTGAGTGGAAAAAAGGAGATGAAAATCTGGCAACTATTATTATTAACGATAAAGTGGGAGAGTTATCATTCATTTATAATGAGACATTCAACAAGTGGTTTATTGCCTATTTCAATGGTGACCGGTATAATATCACAATGCGTACTGCGAAACAGCTTACTGGTCCTTGGAGTGAGCCATATGAATTGGCAGCAGGAAAGGATTATCCACAATTGTACGGGTCCTATTTCCATCCCCTATCGGAAACAGGAGAAAATCTCTATTTCCTTATGTCGATGTGGATGCCCTACAATGTTTTTTTGATGAAAGCCGAAATAGCAGATATGGGTAGCTTTCAGGATTAAAGAAAAGTACAAACGGTTATTTAGAAAACAGAGATATGCGACAGTTACTACTTTCTTTATTTTTACTGATACTCCTCCGTTCGGGTACTCAGCAGAGTTTTTCGGATTGGAAGCAATTGGCGCCACCCGATACGGTTGGCACCTGGATACAACCGGTACAGGGAAAACCGGCGATGCCGGAATGGGGCCATGCCAATGGTATAATTGTGGGATTGGCTCCGTTACCGGGCCCCAGAGGATTGATCAGAATTTACACTCCCTATCTGGATTATGAATTTCCTGAGGTGATGAATTTTATTGCTTTTGAGCCAATTCCGAGAGGAGCTGAAGAACGTGGGTATTCGGAACTTGAAAAGAGTAGTCTGGATAAGGATGAATGGGGAAAACGTTTTTGGAGCTCTGACGATGCTACGGCTGTTTTATCTTTAAATGAGCAATACCCGGCAAGAGGGGTAGTGGAAAAGATAGACGGGGAGGAGACGCTTACCTTGTATGTTTTTTCCGAACCTTTTGATAACGGAGCCAAAGTGTATGTTCGCCTTCGTTTCTTCGAATCCCGCCCTTACGAATTTGAGATAACGACGAATACATATAGCGGCTCCGTTGATCTGGATTATTTCATAACGACCGCTACCATGGGAAACAAAGCCCGTTTGAGAACGCTTTTCTTAAAAGACGGAGAAAAATCCTCACTCGATTTGTGGTCTGGTTACAAGGATATCCATTTTACGTCACATGCGTACTTTTCTCAACAAGAGATGATACGGAGTTGGAAGGGGGACGCTTATTTTATTGCTGCACCCAATGAAAAAGACTACAGTAAAGCGGTGTACGCAGCCGAGACAAATGTACATTGGAAATTTACCGGGAAACAGGCAACGCAATATTGGGCACAGAAGAACCCTCAGGAGAAACTGACCGGATTGGTCAACGGGCGTTTTACCTATTGGGCAAGTGAAACCCCCATTCCGAGAGGTATTTCAATTGAAAACTTTGAATTGAAATCACCGTTTAAAAATGGAGAACAGTTTGTTTTTGGGATTACCCCGCTCTCACCGCAACAGTTTATCTGGCAGATAAAGAATCGACACCCTTATGACGCCGTAGTTAATGAATTCAATTTAAACAACAATAGTGGAAATGAATAACAATCGCAGGGCATTCCTAAAGAAAATTGGGTTAGGCACGATCGCCGCGTCAAATATCCCCGGCTTTGCATCAGCTGAAAGCTTATTGAAGCAGCATCCGACCATTGATCCGGTTAAAATTCAATTGGAAAGGACGAAAAGAGTTTTCAACGGAAAATACGAGAATGAATATTTAAATAGAATTGCTTTCCCGATAGGAGGTATTGGCGCCGGAATGTTCTGTCTTGCGGGAACGGGAGCCATTTCGCATCTTTCGGTGAACAATCGGCCTGACATATATAATGAACCCTATGCTTTTGCTGCTATAAGTATAAAAGGTATTGAAAGAGGTGCTAAAGTCCTGGAAGCAGTGGTACCGAAATGGAAATTGTTTGGTCCGCCCGGAACAGGGAATGGTGGTGGTAATCGGAATTACGGTTTACCACGCTTCGAAAACGGTTCTTTTTTGGCTCGTTTCCCTTTTGCCACAATTGAATTGCAAGATAAAGATATTCCGCTCGAAATTGAAATTACTGGTTGGAGTCCTTTTATTCCTACTGATGAAGATAATTCGAGTTTACCGGTGGGGGTATTGGAATATCATTTTAAAAATACTTCGGGGAAAAAAATTGATGCTGTTTTTTCATACAATGCAAAGAACTTTATTGACGAGAAAGGTAATATTTCTGCGTTAAGAAATGGTTTCAGATTGACAAAAGCCGGTAATGGAGGTGGAAATGCTGTTGGAGGTTTTGGAATTTATGTTAATGGTGATAAGGCGGTTGTTGATCATTGTTGGTTTAGAGGCGGTTGGTTTGATTCCCAGACTATTTTATGGAAAAATATTCGGGAAGGAAATCTGATAAGCCATCCTCCGATTGAAGGAGTGTCGCCGGGAGCGTCTATTTATGTACCGTTCTCCTTGCTTCCCGGAAACGAAAAAGTTGTCAGGGTCAATTTTTGCTGGTATTTACCAAAATCCGATTTATCCATTGGACAAGCCATGTTCACCGGTAATGCTTTCGGAGACAAACCATCTAAAGGCACTGCTCCCGGCCAACAGCAAGTTTCGGGATTTGCCGGTAAACAGTTGGTCAATACATTTGATCATAATGGTGATGGACAGATGGGTATTTTATTGTCACCCGAGTTCAAAATCAATAAAAGATTTCTGAAATTTTTGGTAGGTGGCGGAACCCAAAAAGATAAAACTTCCGTAAATTTGGTGGTCGATGATGAAATTATAAAAACAGCCACCGGTAATCAGTCCGAGGTTTTAAATGAACAAGTTTGGGATTTAAAGGAATATGTTGGCAAAACTGCTCGGATAAAAATCGTCGATTTGGAGACTGCAGTGTGGGGGCATATTCTTGCCGATCAATTTGTCTTGACAGATGATCGGGCAGAAGATCTTTTCGTTCCTTCTTCTTCTTCGGCTACTCTTTTGGCGAATTTTGAAGGTGAAGATTATGGAGAGTGGGAAATCATTGAAGCCGAAGAACAGCAAAAAACATTTTCTTCGTCAGAGAGATTTTATAAACCCTGGTATGCTTCCCGTTTTCAAAATCTGAATGAACTCATTCAATATTGGGATCTTCATGCTGATGACCTTAAAAAGAAAAGTGAATTGTTCAGAGGTGCTTTTTATGCATCTACTCTTCCGCCGGAAGTAATGGAAGCTATTGCTGCCAATCTTACCATTTTGAAATCCCCTACCGTTTTGAGAATGGCTGATGGAAGGCTTTGGGCGTGGGAGGGTTGTAATGATAATTCCGGTTGTTGTCATGGAAGTTGTACGCATGTGTGGAATTATGCTCAAGCAATTCCTCATTTATTCCCTGCCTTAGAAAGGACATTGCGTGAAACGGAATATAAGATTAATCAGAATGAAGAAGGACACCAGAATTTCAGAGCTAATCTTCCACTTACTCCTCCGCCGCATAATTTTCATGCAGCTGCGGATGGGCAATTGGGCGGTATCATGAAAGTGTATCGCGATTGGCATATCAATGGTGACACGGAGTGGATGAAAAGTCTTTACCCTTACGTTAAATTGAGTCTCGATTATTGCATTCGTACGTGGGATCCAAAGCGGAAAGGTTATCTTGAAGAGCCTCATCATAATACGTACGATATCGAGTTTTGGGGACCTGATGGAATGTGTACCAGTTTTTATTTGGGTGCTTTAACTGCTTTCATTGAAATGAGCGAGGAGTTAAAAAAGCCCTATAATGAATACGAAACGCTCTTGTCAAGAGGGAAAAAATATATTGAAAATGATCTTTATGATGGAGAGTATTTCATTCAAAAAATTCAATGGGAAGGGTTACTAGCTCCCAATCCACTTGAAGTGCAATCTTTTGGCGGGGCATATTCGGAGGAAGCACTTGCTTTATTGAAAAAAGAAGGGCCCAAATATCAGTATGGAAAGGGATGTCTTTCGGACGGTATTCTGGGAATGTGGTTAGCGTCGGTATGTGGCCTTAACGAAATTGTTGATCACCAGAAAGTTAAAAGTCATCTGCTTGCTGTTCATCAATACAATTTAAAAACGGATTTAATGGATCATGCCAATCCACAGCGACCTACGTATGCTTGCGGAAACGAGGGTGGACTTTTGTTATGTACCTGGCCGAAAGGTGGTGAACTTTCCTTACCTTTTGTTTACAGCAATGAAGTTTGGACAGGAATAGAGTATCAGGTTGCGAGTCATCTCATGTTTAAAGGAGAAGTAGAAAAAGGATTGGAAATTGTTCGAGAGTGCCGAAAAAGATATGATGGAACGGTGAGAAATCCTTTCGATGAATATGAATGCGGGCATTGGTACGCACGAGCCATGTCAAGTTATGGAATGTTGCAAGGTTTGACAGGTGTTCGATACGATGCGGTGGACAAAACGATGTATATCGATTCAAAAATCGGTGATTTTACGAGTTTTATCAGTACTGCTACGGGATTTGGAACAATTACATATAAGGGAGGAAAGCCTTCATTAAACGTGGTTTACGGGCATATTGACGTGAATAAATTTATCGTTTCAGGCAAAATAGTAAAATAGTAAAATAGAAGTTTGAGTATTAATTCACTATAAATTTTTTTTATTATGCAATCTAAATCAATTGTTTACAGTCTTTTATTTATTTTGATTTTTTCATCTACGAATCTTTTGGGACAAAATGAAAGGTTCAACGGATTGAATATGAATATGGGAAATCTGCATCGGCTTTCCGATGCCGAAACAAGATCGATCAGTCCCGAAAACTTTACGGGAGAAAAAGGAAAGGGAGGGATGGCCATACCTGATCCGGAAGCAACGAGAAATACGGCCAATGCTTCTTTGGCAGCACGAGATCTTGGACAAGGATGGAAGGTTAATCCTTTTATCATTATTAAACCCGGCGAGACAATTACCTTGGCCGAAATTGACGGTCCGGGAGCCATTCAGCATATCTGGATGACACCTACCGGTAATTGGCGATTTTCCATTGTCCGTATTTACTGGGACGATGAAGAAACTCCTTCGGTTGAAGTACCGGTAGGCGATTTTTTTGGGATGGGATGGGGTGAATATGCTCATCTTAATTCGCTTGCCGTTTGTGTCAATCCGGGAAGTGCATTTAATTGTTACTGGCCGATGCCTTTTCGGAAGAAATGCCGGATTACGATGGAAAATATCAATGATCAGGACGAAATGCGGCTTTATTACCAAATAGACTACACACTTACCGATGTTCCGGATGATGCGGCCTATTTTCATGCGCAGTTTCGCAGGACAAAAGTGAACGAAACGTCGGATTATACGATTATCGATAATGTTAAAGGCGCGGGGCATTTTGTTGGTGTTTATCTGGCATGGCAAGTGAATAATAATGGTTGGTGGGGAGAAGGAGAGATCAAATTCTTTCTCGATGGCGACACAAAATTTCCTACGATTTGCGGTACGGGAACGGAAGATTATTTTTGTGGCTCGTACAATTTCGACCGGAATGGAAAATATGTCACCTTTACCACCCCTTACAGCGGACTTGTGCAGGTAATATCCCCTGATCTGACGTATAAAGCAGGACAGCGTTTTGGGCTTTATCGCTGGCACATCATGGATCCTGTTCGTTTTAAAAAGGATTTGCGCATCACGATTCAGGACTTGGGCTGGCGCCATGGAGGACGGTATTTGCCCCAGAAATCGGATATATCTTCGACTTGTTTTTGGTATCAAAAAGAGCCTCATACCAAATTTCCACAATTACCCGATTGGCAGCAATTAGAAGTGAATTAAAAAACCGAGGAATAATGAGAAAGATATCGCTGAAAATTTTTCCGGGTGTCGTATTGCTATTTATTTGCGGCTTAAACACATATTCGCAAACACACACATTCCGAAAAGAACTGGCGTTACTAAAACGAGTGGATTTGCTTCCCGCATATCGTCACAATCAACTTATAGAGCAAGAATCGAGCTACGATCGCACGTGGGGCAACGACGACGGTTTTTCGGGAAAATATTCATATGTCCGGAAAGAGAACGCACACCTTGTCCTTGCAGAATTTGAAGGGCCCGGTGTGGTAAACAGGATTTGGACCCCTACCCCGACCAGCGATATACTGTCGTTTTATTTCGATGGAGAAAAAATACCGCGGTTGAAAATTCGGTTTATGGATCTCTTCTCGGGAGAGGTGTATCCGTTCGTAAAACCTGTTTGCGGAAACGAAATAGGCGGATATTATTGCTACATTCCCATCCCCTTCAAAAAATCACTGAAGGTTGTGTTTGAAGGAGAAAAGATAATGTTCCATCAGATACAAGCTCGAAAACTGCCGGGCATGGATGTGGAAAGTTGGACAGGGAACTTCTCGGAATCCGACCGAGAGCTTTTGTCGGAAATAAGCATGTTGTGGTCCGGCATTTTTCCAACGGTACAAAATTATACATCGGGTTTGTCGGACGGAATTGAAACGGAACAAAAAAGTTTTACGCTGCAACCGGGTGAGGAGTTCACATTTTTCGACAAAAAAACGGCCGGACGTATTGTAGGCTTTGAAATTGATGGAGGAACATCGTTCGAGGGTATTTATAAAGATATTATCCTTTCGGCGAAATGGGACGATGAAAAGGTAGAAGCGATCTATGCCCCTGTGGCCGATTTCTTCGGATATGCTTACGGCAAGCCGGCCATGCGCAGTATCCTGATGGGTCGGCAGGAGACTTCCAACTATTGTTACCTGCCTATGCCTTTCGATCGTTCTGCCTCTATGAAACTTGTCTATAAGGAAAGGGAGGGAGTATGTCAGAATCCTGTACCGGTCAACGTGAAAGTGTATTATAACGATAATGGACGGAATGTGAAGGATGAGGGAAAATTTTATACCGTTTGGAGAAGAGAAAAGCCCGAAATAGGGCAGTTTCATACCTTTATGGAGATCGAAGGGAAAGGGCATTACGTGGGAACTATTCATCAGGCACAGGGACTGCGCCCAGGCATGACCCTCTTTTTTGAGGGTGATGATACCACGTATGTGGATGGAAAAATGCGTTTGCATGGCACCGGTTCGGAAGATTATTATAACGGAGGATGGTACGCCTTGCTCGATCGTTGGGACAGGGGAATCAGCATGCCCATACACGGTTCGCTCGATTATTCATTGCCTATGGGGCGCACTGGTGGTTATCGCTTTTTCCTTTCCGACAAATTGTCTTTCGAGAAAGAGATTTATCACGGAATAGAGCACGGCGAATCAGGCAATAATTTTCCCGTGGATTACATATCGGTAGCATTTTTTTATGCGGCACAACCTCTTAAGGAAAAAATGGAACCTACTATTGAATTACGCGAGGTTTATCTGCCTTCTACCCATGTCTATTTTCCGCAGTTGATGGAAATCACTCTCGACAGAGGGATGCAGGCTATTTTAGATAGAGGGTTGATGTTTACTTCCTTCGGGCAGGGTGCGGTAAGAGTAATGCTCACGGATGTGCCGGAAGGAAAATACAAGGTATTGGTCAATTATCACGAAAAACCCGGTGGTGCCGATTTTCAGGTATGGCAACGGCAGAATAGGCTCTCGGATTGGATACCGACTAAAGCAGCCCAAGAGACTTTCAGGGAGAATATCCATGTGGGAGATATTCAACTTACATCCCAGACAAATTCCATCACTTTTCATGTGAGGAGCAATGGAAAATCCGATCAGTTCGAGCTGAATTTGATTACACTCGAAAGAATAGATTAGAACACTTGTGAAAATAGACCAGAAAATGATGAAGAGACTTATTTATAGCGTATTGACTACAGTCTTGGTTTTCTCGTCCCTATTGCAGGCACAGAATGCGGAGATGCAAAATCTGCCGTTGCCAATGGAAGTGAAGTTACCCAGTATGTGGCAAAAAACCATTAGTAAGGTTCAATACGACTTGTTGGGAAATGAAAAGGGAATCAGCCAAATTGAGGTAGTGGACGAGAATTGCCTGCACATACAATTCTGTTTCTTCCTCAATCAAACCATACGGCAGGATGATTGGCAAGTGGTTGTTACTCCCGACTTTTCCCCTTCATTCCATTGGGCACCCCATCTCACGCCTACTCCCCGGCATATCATTGATCAGCATGTGTTCCGTTCTCCGGCGCTGATTGCTGCAGACGACCGACAAGTGATTACCCTAATTCCCGATCTGGACATCATGAAAAAGGGAACTCCGGTAAGGTGGTATCTCGATCTCGATGCTGAAAATAATCGCTTGGTATTGGGGATGAGTAACAGCAGGGTCGACGATCATGTCCTGTTTGTCCGTGAATTGGGCGCTGAGTATCAGGCAGGAGAAGTGGAGATCGGATTTTTCCTGATGGTGCATACTGACGAAGTGTCACTTAAAAACCCTTTCAGAAAGCCGCTCGATTTCTTCTGGGATCGTTGGGGACATGATCTTTATCAGGCCGGGAATCCGGTAGATGCCGATTTGGAACGATATGTGGAGCATACCTACAACTGGGCGTTCAACAGCTGGGCTGATGCTGTATGGCAGGAGTTTGAACTGAATGGAAACAAGGTGGGTGCACCTGTTTTTATTGTCAACGTAACACAGAGCCCCAACTATCCGGGAGAGGTGAATGAACGAGAGTTCCGTTCCGTATGGAACCAGGCATGGTTTAGCTCCCTGCGTTCTGCAGGAGGTCTATTCCGTTATGCAAGACGAACAGGAAATAGCGCGTTGATGGAGAAAGCACAGCTTACTAAGGAGCTGGCACTCTCCTTTCCTCAGAAGAATGGATTTTTCTACGGACTTATTGGCACTGAAATGGAAGAGGTGGAAATAGAGGGAAGGAAATATCACCGTAGTAAAGGATGGGATACCCATTATTGGGGAAACTCAAACCGGAACCCTTATACCTGGAATCCGAGAGAATCGCCTTTCCATATCCTTGATATGAGCTGGACAGCACTATTGATGCTCCGTTGGTATGATGAACTGGAAAAGGATGAACGGTTGCTTCGCTATGCGGAACAATATGCCCGCTCGTTGCTCAATATTCAGTCGGAGAACGGTTTTTTCCCTGTATGGCTTGATTTGCACACTCAAAAGCCAATGGATCATTTGAACGAATCGCCTGAGACTGCTATGTCAGTCACTTTTCTCCTGAAGCTATATGAATTGACCAGTAAACAGGAATACAAAAAGGCGGCGCTGAAAGCTATGGATGCGGTAATCCATAATATCATCCCTGTAGGGCGTTGGGAGGATTTTGAGACCTACTGGTCTTGCTCACGTTACGGATCGGATCATTTGGTAGGCAAAAAAGTAGGTAGAAACAATATCTACAAGCAGAATAATTTTTCCATGTTTTGGACAGCAGAAGCTTTATATGAATGTTATAGGATTACTAAGGACAAGATATATTTACGATATGGTCAGCGAACACTTGATGAAATGCTGATGACACAGGCATCGTGGCAACCGTCATATATGTATGTAAATGTTTTGGGTGGTTTTGGAGTAATGAATTCCGACGCCGAATGGAACGATGCTCGGGGAAGCCTTTTTGCTGAAATTATTTTGCGTTATGGGGAGTTATTAGGTATGTCGGAATATTATGAACGTGGCATTTCTGCTTTAAAGTCATCGTTTGTAATGATGTATTGTCCGGAAAATCCCAGAACAAAAGTGCAATGGGAAAAGACATGGCCTTTTTTTGGTCCCGAAGATTATGGGTTTACCATGGAAAATTACGGTCACAATGGAAGAACAAGTCCTGAAGGTCTTGGGATGGGAGAATTTACTATTTACGATTGGGGAAATGGAGCCGCCGCTGAAGCTTATAATCGTATTTGGGATAAATTTGGAGAGATTGAAAGATTTATAAAATGATATTAACACAATGAAAATGAATTATGTAAATTTTATTTTACCGGTAGCTATGGGGGGAATAATGTTTTTCTCCTGCATAGGCAATAAAAAAACGTCAGAAAATATGAAGAAAACGTATGAAAAAGGAACTTTCGGGTATGATTTGAATTATCTCTCGGAAAAAGACAGCTTGATTATGCTCAAATCGGATGATGAAAAAGCACAGGTGATTGTTTCGGCAAAATATCAGGCTAAAGTATTTACTTCTACGGCAAACGGATTGGATGGAAGAAGTCTCGGTTTCGTCAACTACAAGGTATTCGATTCCGGCGTAATCGACGAACATATGAATGGCTATGGTGGCGAGAACCGACTTTGGTTAGGCCCTGAAGGGGGTAAATATTCTATTTTTTTCGAACCTGGCGTTGAACAAATTTACGATAATTGGCATACACCGAAAGGATTTGATATCGAAACTTGGCAGGTTGAGCATGTTTCGCAAAAGGAGGCTATGTTTACCAAAGACATGGAACTGAAAAATTATCAAGGTAACCTACTGAAAGTAAATGTAGAAAGAAAAATATCGTTGCTTCCCGAATCGGTTATCTCTCAGCTACTTTCCCTATCCTTACCGGGAGAAGTAAGTGTCGTTGCTTACACGACCGATAACAAAATTACCAATAAAAACGATTTTGAATGGACACCCAAAACCGGCACCGTTTGTATCTGGATGCTCGATATGTTTCATCCATCAGATTCAGCCATCACCATTGTGCCTTATCGAGAAGGCGACGAAAAAGAACTAGGGAAAGTAGCCACTACCGATTATTTTGGCGAAATTCCTCCCGATCGCTTGAGAGATGAAGGCGGAATTCTTTATTTGAAAACGGATGGGAAATACCGCAGTAAAATAGGAATGAATGCAAAACGGACAAAAGGGATAGCCGGTAATTACGATCCTATTTCGAAGCGACTGACAATCGTAACTTTTGACGTTGATCCTTCGAAAATTTACCTCAACCAGGAGTGGAATCCAAAAAAAGATCCACTATTTGGGGATGCCTTGAATGCTTATAATGATGGTCCCCTGGAAGATGGCAGCATTATGGGGCCTTTCCTCGAACTGGAAAGTTGTTCGCCTGCCGCATTTTTAAAACCTGGCGGATCGCTCTCACATCAGCATCATGTTTTTCATTTTGTTGGCGATGAACCGGTTTTGTCACCTATCTGTGAAAAATTATTGGGAGTAGGCATCGATAAAGTAAAACACATATTTTGATAGGACATAAAGGATATGAATTCGAATAATCATTTAGAAAAGCATCGGTTGGTTCCCGAAGGGATCGTTTTCCCGTTCATTCTACTTACCTCCTTGTTTTTTATCTGGGCGGTACCCAATAATATGACGGATACCATGCTTGCGGCTTTCAAGCGTATCATGAGTCTTACCGATACACAGACAGCATGGATTCAGGTGGTTTGTTATTTGTTGGGATATGGATGTTTTGCTCTTCCTGCAGCAATGTTTATCAAGAAGCACACCTTTAAATCGGGAGTTCTATTGGGCTTGGGATTTTGTATAACGGGTTCGCTGTTGTTTTATCCCGCAATGTTGACGATCGGCATCAATAAATTTTTCTGTTTTGCCATGTATCTTTTTGCCATTTTTGTATTATTTGCCGGGCTTTCTATTCTGGAAACCTCTGCCAACTCATACGTTTATGCGTTGGGAGATCCTTTTACGGCTACAAGAAGATTGAATTTTTCTCAATCGTTTAATCCTTTTGGTGCGTTAACTGGAGTAATTACTAGTCAAATATTCGTATTATCGCAGCTCAATACAATGAGTGCTTCAGATAGGGCAATTTTGAACCAAACAGAACTGTTAACTATACAGCGAACGGAACTTCATGCGGTTACCATGGCATATTTGGCATTGGGACTGGTAATGCTGATTCTCTTTCTGTCTATATTTTTTACAAAAATGCCGAGAGCTCAAGACGAGGATAAAACGTTGAATCTGAAAGCTACTTTTAATCGGTTAAAAAGGAATAAGAACTATGTTGGCGGAGTAATAGCGCAATTTTTTTATGTAGGCGCGCAAATTGCGGTATGGTCGTTTATTATTCGTTATGTGATGCAGCAATTGAATTTCGATGCGATCATTGCAGGATTAGGGAATAATCCTTCTTCCGAGGCAATTATCGGCGCTTTACGTGGTATTGAACCTGTTGCCGGCACTTTTTATGGTTTTTGTGACTGGATCGGATTGGATGCTCTATTACCAAGGACAGCGGAACAAGCGGGTGCAACATATTATATTCTATCGCTCATTCTTTTCGTGGCAGGCCGTTTCATATGCACGTGGTTGATGAAATACACCAAACCGGTTAACCTCCTTTCTGCTTTGGCTGTACTGGCGGTTATTTGTTCGATTACGGCCATTTATGCTTCGGGTTTTGTCGGAGTCTATGCCCTAATGGGAATATCGGGATGCATGTCGCTTATGTTTCCCACCATTTACGGTATTGGCATGAGAGGCTTGGGCGAAGATACCAAGATTGCCGGATCAGGCATGGTGATGGCTATTGCAGGAGCTGCTCTTTTGACGCAAATCCAGGGTATTCTTTCCGATCAATCGGGAAACATAAAATTTGCCTACTGGGTTCCGGCTATCGCTTTCATTATTATCACTGTTTATAGTTTCACCATTGCCCGCGAAAAAGAGGTACGGTTTGTTTCCGATGAAAAAAATAAACAGGCATAGATTTCAATATTAAAAAGAGAAGATTCATGGACAAATTGGTAATAGGCATAGATTACGGCACGGATTCCTGTCGTGCGATAGTAGTCGATACAACGTCAGGTAAAGAAATTGCTGACCATACAGCCTTTTATCCTCGATGGAAGAAAGGATTGTATTGCGATGCTTCAAAAAATCAGTATCGTCAGCATCCGCAGGATTATATCGATTCGTTGGAAGAAGTCGTTCATGGGGTATTGTCGAAGCTTACTTCCGACGAGCAACAGCAAATTGTAGCGATGGGCATTGACACTACCGGCAGTACACCTTGTTTGACGGATGAGAATGGCATGCCGTTGGCATTATTGCCTCAGTATGCCGATGATCCCGATGCGATGTTTATTTTGTGGAAAGATCATACTTCTATTCAGGAGGCGAACGAAATCAATGAGTTGTCCCATCGCTGGCAAACGGATTTTACTTCGCGTTCGGGTGGCATTTATTCCTCCGAATGGTTTTGGGCAAAGGCATTGCATGTTATACGCACGAATAAAGATATTCGAAAAGATGCCTATTCGGTTATTGAGCATTGTGACTGGATGCCTGCCTTGCTGACGGGAAACTTGAAGCCCGAAAAGGTGAAACGCAGTCGTTGTGCTGCAGGGCATAAATGTATGTGGGCGGAAGAATGGGGTGGTTATCCTTCACCGGATTTTCTTTTGGTGCTTGATCCGTTGCTTGGCGATTTTGCAAGGCATTTAAGCAAAAAAACATGCACCAGTGATATGAGTGCCGGCAAACTCACAAAAGAGTGGTCGGACCGCTTGGGATTGCCGCAATCTGTAGAAATATCGGTTGGGATTCTTGATGCTCATGCAGGGGCAATCGGCGCTGAGATCAAACCCTATGCGATGGTGAAGATTATCGGCACTTCTACCTGCGATATTGTGGTAATACCTAAAGAGGATGTTAAGGATAAACTTATACCGGGTATTAGTGGGCAGATTGACGGTTCAGTTATTCCCGGATTTATTGGGTTCGAAGCCGGACAGTCTGCTTTTGGTGATGTATATGCATGGTTTAGAGATGTTTTATCTTGGACGCTCGATTTACTGCCCGATAATGTAAAAAAGGATGATAAAGAAAATGTTATCGGACGAATACTCCCGAAATTGACCGAAGCGGCGGAAAAATTGCCGGTTAATGCCTTGGATCTTGTTGCTAACGATTGGTTAAATGGGCGTCGTACGCCTTATGCCGATCAAAAATTAAAAGGCGGCATAACGGGATTAACTTTGGGGACAACACCTGCACAATTGTATAAGAGTCTGGTTGAGGCTACAGCTTTTGGTTCGCGTGCCATTATGGAGCATCTTGAAAAGGAAGGGGTTAAAATCACGGAGGTTATTGGCGTTGGCGGCATTTCTCTCAAATCGCCTTATGTTATGCAAACGCTTTCGGATATCATGGAGATTCCCATAAAGGTAGCTGCCGCACAACAAGCGGGAGCGATGGGTGTTGCGATATGTGCGGCTGTTGCTGCCGGCATTTTTGAGGATATCATATCGGCTCAAAATATAATGGGGAAGGGATATCTGTCGGAATACCATCCTCGACCCGAAAATCGGGAGGTATATCGGAAACTTTATCAACGGTATAATGAATTCGGCTTATTTCTCGATAAAGAAATTTAGTTCTGTTGAAATAATCTGTGATAAAAGGATTGGGTGTCGATTTTTCTCGGGATCATTTTATTGAAGCCGTCTCACCCGAAAATTGCTTCATTAAATTCCCTATAATAATTGATGGTTTCTTTGGTAAGGATATCCAGCGGAACGTAATTTTCAACTTGTACGGGATTCCTGAAAACCAAATATTCGATCAGGGTTTTCATTGCCATGAAACCCTGTTGTTCCGGTTCCTGTCCGATCAGAAAATAAATTTTATCCTTTTTCAAAGCTTCGATATTGGGTTGAGTCAAGTCCACGCAAACGAGTTTGATATTATCGATATGATTCTCGTACATATAATTGGCAATGATATTTCCTCGAGAATTTAAAACTACAATTCCACCCACATTTTTGTTTTCCTTGAAAAATTGCGATAGAAAGAAGTTGTTTTTTTCCGGTTCGAGAAGCGAAAAAGGAATAGAAAGTACTTTGTTATCCAATTTTTTTTCAGAAAGGTAATCCATAAATCCTTTTTTTCGCAATACAGTCGTATTTGCGCTTTCGTTACCGATTCTCACGGCTTGCAATATTCCAATATCACTCGATTTCGGTATGATGGAAGTAATAAGTTTGCTCATTAAATATCCACATGTGTAGTGATCTGATGAAAAAAAAGCCAGTGGAAACGATTGCTTTATGGCCGAATCGACAAAAATATAGGGTATAGACCTTTTATCAAGTTCGTTTGTCAATTTTACGGTTTCGGCAGCAAATGTAGGTCCGATGATCATGGCATCGGCTTCCATTTTTATAATTTGATCAAAAATACTACGACAAGAAAAAATATCGTATTGGTTATAGGTAATAATTTGATAATCGACGCGAATATTCTGATATTCTTCCAAAGCGCGTAAAATACCGTTCCGGATACTTTCCCAGTATTCGCCCGGAAAAATATGAGGCATGGTAATAATGATGCGGTATTTTCGTTTTAAAGACATACCACTGATGTGAATATTGGGCTTGTAGTCCACTTCACTCAGTACCTTTTCTACGGCTTCTCGTGCTTTTTTCGAAACTTTTCCCCGATTATGAAGAATGCGATCTACAGTTCCTGTTGAAACACCGGCTCTTTCGGCAATGTCTTTGATGCGGATTTTATTTTGCATGATAACTGTTTTTTGAAATAGGTTTAATACCATCTATAATTATCGAGATAAGTCTTTATCGGAAAACGTAAGAATAAATTATTCTACGACGTAGGCACGTATAATTTTTGCGTCTTTTTTGGGACGATCTCTTTCGTCGGTTTCAAGGTCGGCAATTTTATCGATGACATCCAATCCTTCAATAACTTCACCAAAAACAGTATATTCTCCATCGAGCGTGTGTACACCACCTAACGACGAATATGCTTCGCGTTTTTCTTCTGCAATTTTTAATTTGCCCGGAGCTTGGGCATAAACAGAATCCACAACCTGCAAAACCGAATCGAGCAAAGCGTTGAAGGCTGAAGGATCGGTAGTTTTAAGTCTTGCCAATTCGTCTTTGTGCGGATTATAATGTTGTTTGATAATAGTGTTTTTGATAGGAACATTTACCGCCATTTCCAGTGTGTCGAGACGTCCTTGTGTGTAGGTTTTGCCATCGACAATATAAAATTGCGAGGCATCCGATTTTTTTTGGGGATTCTCTTCATTTCCTCTACGTGGAGCTGCCAGAGCTCCTTTTTTGTGAAAGTGACCCGGACGAAATTCCGGTAAAATTTCCATATCCATTCGTCCGGCCCCGATGGAAGCGCCGGCAGGAGCATTTTTCGAATCTTGTGCCCCACCCTGAATCATGAAGTCTTTGATGATGCGATGAAAAAGACTTCCGTCAAAATATCCTTGTTTCACAAGTTTCAGAAAGTGTTCGCTATGATTTGGGGTATCGTCGTACAGCATTACTTTCATATCGCCAAAGTTTGTAGAAATCACTATATAGGGATATTTGGTTTGAGCTTTGGTGAACTGAAGTGATGAACAAAGCAAAACGAAAATCCATATCAATTTTTTTGTCATGATGAGTCTCGTTTAATTTGTGAAATTACAACTTTTCTGTTAATTAGGTGCTCTACGATACAAATATACAGCTATTCCTGCAAAAATAAAATTGGGAATCCATGCTGCCAACATTGGGGTCATAACTCCCGAAACGGCAAACGACGAACTGATGGTCATAAAAAGGATATAGGTCATACTTAGCGCCAATCCGATACCGATATTCAGGCCCATGCCTCCTTTTACTTTTCGAGCCGAAAGCGATGCCCCAATGATGGTCAAAATAAATGCCGAAAGAGCCGAAGCAATGCGGCTGTGGTACTCGATCTGGAAAGGCTGAATATTGCCCATACCACGCTCTTTTTGACTTTGAATGTAGTTTCGGAGTTGCGGTGAAGTCATCACTTGCTGATCGCTCGAAGCAATGATAAAATCGTTGGGGACTATTTGCAATGTAGTGTCAATGCTGTTTCCCCGTGTAATGCTTTCTTTGAGACCATCAAAATGACGGATTTGATAATTGCTTATAGTCCATTGGTAGGCCGAATCGTAACGAATGGACTGAGCAGTCAGACGGGAAACTAAGTTGAGACTATCGAACTTGTCGAGCGAAAAATTGTATCCTGTATTGGTTTGCAGGTCGAAATTGCCGAAATAGGCAATTGTGCCGGGAGCTACTTTAAACTGAATATCATGATCTCCTATTTTACGTTTGTTGGGATTGACATATTTTTGTTCGAACTCGATACGCGATTTGTTGGCCGGCGGTATGATATAGGCCCCGAAAACAAAAGAGGTAACGGCTATAATCAAAGCCGAAATCATATAAGGTTTCATGAGCCGTTTGAAACTGATCCCATTCGAAAGGATTGCAATAATTTCGGAGTCGTTCGCCATTTTGGAAGTAAAGAAAATGACAGCCAAAAAAACAAACAGCGGACTGAACAGATTGGCGTAATAAGGAATGAAATTAAGGTAATAATTGAAAATGATCTCATTGAGTGGCGCACTGTTTGTCATGAATTTATCTATCTTTTCGTTGATATCGAATACCACTGCTATAGATATGATGAGCAGGATCATGAACACGAAGGTTCCCAAAAACTTTTTGATGATATATCTATCGAGTTTAAGCAATTTCAAAGATTTTTTGTCCAACGCTACTTTCATAATCTACGGGTTACGTTTTCAATCATTTTCGATTTCCACAACGAAAAATCGTCTGCAATAATATGTTTTCTTGCTTCTTTTACAAGCCATATATAGAATGCAAGATTGTGAATGGATGCAATTTGCAGTCCGAGTATTTCGTTCACATTGATCAGATGTCGCAGGTAAGCTTTGCTGTAAAGCGAATCGACGAAAGAAGCCCCATCTTTTTCGATCGGAGAAAAATCGTCTTTCCACTTTTCGTTGCGCATATTCATAATACCATTTTTAGTGAAAATTTGTCCATTACGACCGTTACGAGTAGGCATGATGCAGTCGAACATATCCACTCCACGTTCGATGGCTTCCAAAATATTTGCCGGAGTGCCAACTCCCATCAGGTATCGAGGTTTGTCTTTGGGTAAAATTTCATTTACCAATTCCACCATTTCATACATTTTTTCGGTAGGCTCACCTACTGCAAGTCCGCCAATCGCATTTCCGTCGGCTTCTTTTGAAGCAACATTTTCGGCTGCGCGTTTGCGCAGATCGGGATAAATGCAACCTTGAACGATGGGAAATAGAGTTTGCCGATGCCCATAGGGACATTCGGTTTCGGCAAAACGTTTCAGACAGCGATCGAGCCATTGTTCGGTAAGTTCGAGAGACGATTTTGCATAGTTGTAATCGGCATTCCCGGGGGTGCACTCGTCAAAAGCCATCATGATGTCGGCGCCGATAATGCGCTGGATATCTACCACTTTTTCGGGTGTGAAAAAATGCTTTGAACCATCGATGTGCGATCGAAATTCGGCTCCTTCGGGATTTAATTTTCTATTGTCGGAAAGCGAAAACACCTGATAACCACCGCTGTCTGTAAGTATTGGCCTGTCCCAACTGTTGAATTTGTGCAATCCTCCTCCCTGTCGCAGAATTTCCAATCCGGGTCGCAAATACAAATGATACGTATTTCCCAGAATGATTTGGGCCCCTATATCGTTTTTCAACTCGCTAATATGAACAGCTTTTACGCTGCCAACAGTCCCAACGGGCATGAATATCGGCGTTTCGATTAGGCCATGATCGGTTGTTATAATTCCTGCTCTGGCACTCGATTTCGCATCGGTGTGTATAAGTTGGAAGTCCAAACTGAATTTTTGCTTTGAATTTTGTGGAGGCAAAGATACGGGTTTTGTTTCTACAATTTGAATTGTATTCGTTTAAAAATAGTTAGACAAGTTAACTACGATAATAATTGATAAAATAGGCAGGTTGGCCGGAAAATATACTAAATTTGCGGAATCAAGAATGTTTAATCATTGAAAAAGTCAAAATAATGGAAAGAAAACCCGAATGGCTGAAGATTGCTCTTCCAAAGGGTGAGCAATATTTTAAAACTGAAGAATTGGTCGAAACACGACATCTGCATACAATCTGTGTGAGTGGAAAATGTCCCAATAAAGCTGAATGCTGGGGAAACGGAACAGCTACCTTTATGATTTTGGGAGAAATCTGCACGAGATCGTGTAAATTTTGTGCAACAATAACCGGCAGGCCACATCCGGTAGATTGGAACGAACCCCAAAGGTTAGCCGATACTATCTCAAATATGAAGTTGAAACATTGTGTCATCACGAGTGTCGATAGAGATGACTTACCTGACGGCGGTGCCGATTTTTGGGCAAAGACTATTGAGTGTATAAAAGAAAAGAATCCTCATATCACTATCGAAACGCTTATTCCCGATTTCGATGCTAAACCCGAATTGATTCAAAAGGTCATCGATGCACGTCCCAATATAATTTCACACAACCTCGAAACAGTCCGTAGGCTTACACCACTTGTGCGCAGTCGCGCCAAATATGATATCAGTCTCAAAACTATAGAAATCATTTCGAAAAGCGGAACCGTCAGGTCCAAATCCGGAATAATGGTTGGACTAGGTGAAACGGAAGAAGAGGTTTTACAAACTATGGATGATTTATTGGCAGTCGGCTGCAAAATAATGACGATAGGTCAATATTTGCAACCTACCCGAAAACACTATCCTGTTGCCGAATATGTAACCCCTGCACAATTTGCCAAATATCGCGAAATAGGTTTAAAAAAAGGTTTCAGATTTGTCGAAAGCGGGCCACTCGTGCGTTCGTCTTATCACGCCGAAAAACATGTGTAAGAACAAAACTAAAAACGCAAGTTTACTTTGAATTTCTTGCATATGAACCAAAAAGTAACTTTTCAGGATTTAGGGCGAATTCGATACAAACAGGCTTGGGACTATCAGGAAACACTGTTTGATTCGCTTATTCGATCGAAAGTGAATAAAAGCGGTTGCGGAGATCAATATCTCTTGTTTTGCGAACACGAACCGGTTTACACACTTGGCAAACATGGCGATAAACACAATTTGCTCATCACGGAACAAATTTGCAAAAGCAAAAATATCGATTTTTATTCTATCGATAGGGGAGGGGACATTACTTTTCACGGACCCGGACAATTGGTTGCTTATCCTATCATCGATTTGGAATCATTCGGAATCGGAATTAAAAAATATATTGATTTGCTCGAAGATGTGGTGATTGATGTGCTTGACAGTTATGGAATTTTGGGAGAAAAAGATGAAAAAGCGATGGGTGTTTGGATTGACGCTTCGCATCCCGCAAAAGCGCGGAAAATATGTGCCATCGGTGTTCGATCAAGTCGGTTTGTAACCATGCATGGTTTGGCTCTGAATGTGAATACCGATTTGACGTATTTTTCTTATATCAATCCGTGTGGGTTCGTCGATCGGGGCGTTACTTCTATACAAAAAGAGCTGGGAGAAGAAATAGATTATCAACAAGTTAAGGATAGGATGAAACATTCGTTCACGAAAATATTTGGAATGGATTTTCGATAAATGGATGACTTTCCAAGTTGCCTGATTTCCGAAATATTTGTTTAGATGCTTTTCTCTCTCCCCGAAAATGGATAAGCTCAATCCTGAAATTTTTTTCAAAACATTTCATCAAAACACGTGTGATTATTGTTTCAAACCAGTTCAAAACCTTATTTATACTCCCTGTTTTCTTTCATCCATCTATATCTTTCTTTTGTTATAGCTCCGACATAGCTCCGAGGCAACTCCCAGGTTCCTCCCATATAATTCCATGGTAACAATATGATAACTGCAAATATATTTCATAATCCATGCAAATAAAAGTAAGTAATCGATACCGATATGTATCGTGATCCCGTTGATTTCGGAATTGCATTTTTGGTTGACCTAACAATCTGAAAACCTTAAAGATTTTTAACCCCAAATCTGCCCGAAACCGATTTAACATATCTATTTTTGTAGTTCGTAATTTTATCCGGAAATTTAACAATCAAATAAATATGAGTCAAGTAGTTGATATCAAAGAATTAAATGAGAGAATTGAACAGAAAAGCGTTTTCGTTCAGACCATAACCACGGGAATGGATCATGTAATTGTAGGACAGAAACATTTGGTAGAGTCGCTTTTAATCGGGCTTTTGTCCGATGGACATATTTTACTGGAAGGAGTTCCGGGATTGGCCAAAACGCTTGCAATCAAAACTCTGGCTCAACTGATCGATGCCAAATACAACCGTATTCAGTTCACTCCCGACTTATTGCCGGCTGATGTTGTCGGTACAATGATTTACAGCCAGCGCAACGAAGAGTTTCAGGTGAAACACGGGCCCGTTTTTGCCAACTTTGTATTGGCAGATGAAATCAATCGTGCGCCGGCAAAAGTTCAGAGTGCATTACTCGAAGCCATGCAGGAACGTCAGGTTACCATCGGAGAATCTACTTATCGGTTGCCGAATCCTTTTTTAGTAATGGCTACACAAAATCCGATAGAGCAGGAGGGAACCTATCCGTTGCCTGAAGCACAGGTGGACCGTTTTATGTTGAAAGTTGTCATTGGATACCCTTCAAAAGAAGAAGAAAAGCGCATTATCCGCCAAAATATTTTCGAACCTGTGGGAATTGACAAACCGGTAGTAACAACCGATGAAATTCTTGATGCCCGCAAAGTGGTTCGCGAAGTGTATATTGACGAAAAAATAGAACGGTATATTGTCGATATTGTTTTTGCAACTCGTTTCCCCGAACAGTTTGGTTTGCCCAATCTCAAAGATATGATTGGTTTTGGCGGATCTCCCCGAGCATCCATCAATTTGGCGCTCGCCGCTCGAAGTTTTGCTTTTATCAAGCGTCGCGGCTATGTAATACCCGAAGACATTCGCGCAGTTTGTCACGATGTGCTTCGTCACCGCATTGGTCTTACGTACGAAGCTGAAGCCAATAATATGACATCCGAAGAAATCATCAGTGAAATTCTCAATAAGGTGGAAGTACCTTAATAAGGAGACAATGAATGATTTTTTTGTAAAGTCAATCGAAGCAGAATAATGGAAACAACGGAGTTATTAAAGAAAGTTCGACATATAGAAATTCGAGCACGCGGATTGTCGCAAAATATTTTCGCCGGACAATATCATTCGGCTTTCAAGGGACGAGGTATGGCGTTTTCCGAAGTACGCGAATATCAATATGGCGACGACCTTCGCGACATTGACTGGAATGTTACTGCTCGCTACAACCGACCTTACGTAAAGATTTTCGAAGAAGAACGAGAGTTAACCGTAATGCTGCTGATTGATGTGTCAAACAGTTTGACATTTGGTACTTCTACGATGACTAAGCGCGACATGGTGGCAGAAATTGCTGCAACGCTTGCTTTTTCGGCAATTCAGAACAACGATAAAATCGGTGTAATTTTCTTTTCCGACGAAATCGAAAAATTTATTCCTCCTAAAAAAGGTAGAAAGCATATTCTTTTCATCATTCGCGAGATTTTGAGTTTCGAGCCCAAAAGCAAGGGTACCGATATCGACATGGCTTTGCGATATATGACAAATGCCATCAAAAAACGTTGTACTGCTTTTCTTCTTTCAGATTTCGTCGATCAAAGCGATTATAAACAGGCATTGCGTATAGCCAACCGTAAACATGATATTGTTGCCATTCAGGTGTATGACAAAATGAGTACACGACTTCTTCCGGTCGGACTGATGAAATTGCACGATCCCGAAACGGGAGAAGATGTATGGATGGATACCTCCTCGAAGAATGTACGTGATTGCTATAGCAAATGGTGGAACGATCGCCAAACAGAAATGTATAACGCTTTTCGTCAGAGTAAAGTAGATAATGTGTCGGTTTCCACCGATGACGATTATGTGAAGTCGTTACTACAGCTTTTTCAACAACGAAAATAATGAAGTTTACACGTGAATAAGTCACTGCATAAAATATTTTTTTGGATAGGATCTGTCGCGTTATTTATTGCACCTACGATTCTTTCGGCGCAAAGGGCTTCGGTGCGGGCCACGATTCAGCCTTCCGAAATCATGATCGGTCAGCAGGCGCTCATCAACCTGCAGGTTATTACTCCGAAAGGCAAAAACATCCAAATTCCTGTTTACGAAAAAGAAATCGTTCCGGGTGTTGAAGTGCTCGCGATGCTCAAACCCGATACCACAATCGAAAACAATGTAATGACACTTAATTTCAAATATGTCGTTACTTCCTTCGATTCGACTCTTTATAATATTCCTCGGATGCCTGTTTTCGATGGCACCGATACCATTTTTTCCAACTCATTCGGGTTGAAAGTAACTTCACCTGTGCTTAAAGACTCCACAAGAACATATTTGGAAAAACTCAAAAACAAAGAAACCGATTCGATCGACTTTAATCAATTGCAATTGAACGATATCAAGCCAATACAGAAACCACCTTTTGTTTGGACAGATTATCTGTGGATTCTTTGGATGATTTTGGGCGTTGGTCTGTTGGCTGCAATTGTGCTTGCCTTGATATATTTCGTATTAAAGAAGAAACGCAAAGGATATTTCTTTACTCCGCCCCAAGTGCTTCCTGCCCACGTACGTGCCATACAGGCTCTTGATAAGCTTAAGGCCGATAAACTTGGACGGCAAGAAGGGCGCGAAAAGGAATTTTACACAAAAATTGCGGACATTTTGCGAATATATCTCGCAGAAAGGTACGGAATAAATGCGCTGGAAATGACTTCAGGCGAAATTTTAAACGAAATTCGAAAGTTAAGTGATGCCGATTCGGTTTATGAGAATTTGAAGCAAATACTCTCGGTTGCCGACTTGGTGAAATTTGCCAAATACAAACCATATCCAGATGAGAACGATTTGAGCATAATGAACGCTTACCTTTTTGTGAATCAAACACGTGAACCTGATCCGCTGCCCGATAAATCGGAATCGAAAAAGGATAGGGGAGAGGGTGATTCTGATAATGGATAGATAATTAAATTGATGTTGAAGTTTTTATTCGAAGAAATATATGCAATTTGCAAACCCTGAATATTTGTATTTACTGTTGTTGCTGATCCCGCTTATCGCCTGGTATGTTGTCAAACTGTCGAAGATGCAGGCTTCTTTCAAGTTGGCTTCGACTCAAGCTTTCAAAAAAGTTAAGCCAAATATGAGGGTTTATATGCGCCATTTCCCTTTCGTTTTGCGCGTGATCTCCATAGCACTTATCATCATCGTGATAGCAAGGCCTCAGGCGGTTAATAGTTGGGAAGAAACCGAATCGCAAGGTATTGATATTGTTTTGGCTTTAGACGTTTCGGGATCGATGCTTGCACAGGATTTGCAACCCAATCGGATAGAAGCCGCAAAAAAAGTAGCTTCGGAATTTGTCACAGATCGCAAAAATGATAAGATAGGGCTGGTGATTTTCGCCGGAGAAAGCTTCACCCAATGTCCCCTCACCACCGATCATAAAGTATTGCTTAATTTATTGAAAGATGTGAATTTCGGTATGATCGAGGACGGTACGGCCATCGGGCTTGGATTGGCGAATAGTGTTAATCGCCTCAAAGACAGTCCTTCGAAATCGAAAGTTGTGATTCTCCTCACGGATGGAACCAACAATCGGGGTCAGATTGCACCGCTTACCGCTGCCGATTTGGCCAAATCGTACGGCATTCGTGTTTATACAATCGGAGTTGGAACCAAAGGAATGGCACCTACGCCCGTGCAGACGCCTTTTGGAATGCGTATCCAGAATATGCCGGTAGATATCGACGAAAAAACCTTGACCGAAATTGCATCGCTTACCGGTGGTCAATATTTCCGTGCTGTGGATACGGAAGGACTTCGTGAAGTTTATCGCGAAATAGATCAGATGGAAAAATACCTGATTAGTGTTCAGAATGTTACACGAAAGCAAGAATTGTTTCTTCCTTTTGCTCTGGCGGCATTAGCACTTATTTTGATAGAATTGATTTTGCGTAGAACGTGGCTTCGAACCATTCCTTGAGTATTGAATTTTGAGAGAATAAAATTAATTTCACAATAAATTAGCGGCATAGCCATCAAATAAAATATGTTTCGATTTGGTAGTCCTGAATTTCTTTATTTGTTGATAGCGCTTCCCATTTTGGTTGCATTTTATGTATGGATGAACATTCGTAAACGCAACGATGTGAAGAAGCTGGGAACATTGTCGTTGCTGAAACAAATGATGCCGGAACTTTCCCTAAAACGGTCGTATCTGAAATTTTGGATTATTTTTTTGGTATTTACTCTGGGCATTTTTATGCTTGCGCGACCACAGTTTGGTACGAAAGTAGAAACAGTAAATAAGAAAGGCATTGAATTGGTCATCGCCATAGATGTTTCGAACTCGATGCTTGCTCGCGATGTATCACCTGATCGTTTGTCGCGAGCCAAACAACTTTTGAGCCGCATTATCGATGAACGCAAGGATGATCAGGTGGCACTCATAGTTTTTGCGGGAGAGGCTTTTGTGCAAATGCCCATGACTTCCGATACGCAATCGGCCAAATTGTTTCTGAGTACCATTGATCCGAGCCTTGTTCCTGTACAGGGAACGGCGATTGCGGACGCTATCAATTTGGGGGTGAATTCTTTTTCGAGTGAAAAAGATGTTGACAAAGCAATGATCCTCATCACCGACGGTGAAGATCATGAAGGTAACGCGATAGAAGCAGCCAAACAAGCTGCAGATAAGGGAATCATGATAAATATTCTTGGAATAGGTTCGCCACAGGGTTCACCCGTTCCACTTGATGAAAATAGTAGCGATTTTAAAACCGATATGCAGGGAAATATCGTTTTATCGAAACTTAACGAGCAGATATGTAAAGATATCGCAGCCGCAGGCAAGGGTTTGTATGTGCAAGTGGACAATTCCAATACGGCGCTGCGTATATTGCAATCGGAACTGGATAAACTTCAAACCAAAGATTCGCAAACGCTATCGTACTCGGAGTACGACGAAAAATTTCCGATTTTTGCCTGGATGATTTTGATTCTCTTGATCTTCGAGATTTTGATATACGACAAAAAAAATCCGTTATTCAAAAACATTCAACTTTTCAAATGAAAACCGTTATTTCAAAATATGTGCTGGTGGTATCGATGTTGATGATTACCTTTTCGTTATCCGCACAGAAAAATGTGCGCAAAAATATCCGACAAGGCAACAAAGCTTTCCAGGAGCAAAAATACACCGAAGCGTCCAAATTCTATCAGGATGCAATCGAAGAAAATCCAAAATCGATGGAAGCTAATTTCAATTTGGGGAATGCTTTTTATCGACAAAAACAGTGGAACAAATCTATCGAGCAGATGAATCATTATCTGTCTATAGAAAAGGATGATCCTGCCAAGATGTCGGCTGCATGGCATAATATCGGTAACGCATTGTTGCAAAAAAAAGAAATCGAAAAATCTATTGAAGCATACAAAAATGCTCTACGATTGAATCCTGATGATGAGGAGACGCGATACAATTTGGCGGTTGCCCAAAAAATTATGCAAGATCAGCAACAATCAGAAAATCAAAATAATCAAGATAAAAATCAGCAGCAACAGCAAAACGAACAGCAACAACAGCCGCAGGATCAACAAAACAAAAATCAGAAACCCGAGCAACCCAACGAGCCCGAGCAAATGTCGCAAAGTAATGCGCGGCAAATTTTGCAAGCTATAGAACAGGACGAAAAAGAAACTCAACAAAAAGTGCAGCAAATAAAAGCTCAGGAGCGTCAACAGAAAGCCGAAGAAAATAGAAGACAAAACAAAGATTGGTAGAGCTTTATGAAAGAAATCAGAAATATGTTACAATTCAAAAACATACTCATCGTTTCGTTGGTTGTTTTTGCTTTTACGGCGCACGCTCAGGTTACGTTTCGGGCCTCAGCACCAGCTACGGTGGTCAAAGGTCAGCAATTCAGATTAACTTATACGCTCAACAAAGAGGGCAAAGACTTGAGATTGCCATCGAACATGAATGGGTTCGAAATTCTTTTCGGACCATCCGTTTCTACCAGTTACAGTCAGCAAACCATAAACGGAAAAACAACTTCCGAAAGCTCTGTATCCTATACCTATATTCTGGTGGCGGACAAGGAAGGCACTTATACCATTGGTCCTGCTTCCGTCAAGGTAGATGGAGCTACCTACACTTCTAATCCAGTACAAATTAAGGTAATTAGTGAAGAAAACATTCCTAAAGGACAGTCGGGAGGCGGAAATCCATCCACTCGAGGAGGTTCGGCAACGTTGAGTTCCAACGATGCTTTTATTCGAGCCATTGTTTCGAAAAATAACATTTACGAACAGGAAGGATTCACCGTTACTTTCAGACTTTATACCACGTACAACGTTACGGATTTGGGAAAAATTCAGTTTCCGGAATTCGATGGATTTATGGTTGAAGAAGTAGATTTACCGGCAAATCAGCAAATGCAGATCGAAAATTTCAACGGACGCAATTACTATACGGCCGATCTGCGTAAAACGCTTCTCTTCCCTCAAAGATCCGGCAAAATTACGATTCCGAGCGGACGCATCGAGATGGTTTTTTCAGTTCCTTCAGGTCGAAGGATCGAAAGTTTTTTCGGCTCACAGGAAGTAATGGTTGATGTAAAAAAAGCTCTCGTTACCAATCCGGTTACGATCGATGTCAAACCGCTTCCCGCCGATAAACCCGAAAGCTTCACGGGTGCAGTAGGTCAATTCACTTTCCACCCGACCATCAGTACCCAACAAACCAGGGCCAATGAACCGATTACGCTCACGTTGGAAATAAGAGGAACCGGAAATTTAAAACTGATTCAGAATCCGAAAATCGAATTTCCTTCCAATTTCGAAGTTTACGATCCAACAGTTGACAATAAAGTACAAATAACTTCTAATGGTCTTTCGGGAACGAAAAAAATACAATATCTCGTTATACCTCGTTATGAAGGCAAATATACAATTCCTGCGATTGAATTTTCTTATTTTGACTTGTCAACTCGAGCCTATAAAATTCTGAAATCGCCCGAATATTCCATCGAAGTTGCCAAAGGTGATCCATCCAAGGCCAATGCCAGCAGTTACATTAATCAGCAAAATGTGAAAGTTGAAGACGATATTCGATTTCTTAAAATTGGTCAGCCAACATTTTATTCCAAAAACGAGTTTTTTGTCGGCTCTTTCGTTTATTGGCTTTGGTATATAATCCCGCTCGCATTGTTTATCAGCCTTTATGTAGTTTATCGAAAGCAGGCCGAGCAAAATGCCAACGTTGCCTTGATGCGCAACCGGCAGGCCAACAAAGTAGCCGCAAAGAGACTGAAAATGGCCGATAAGTTTTTGAAAGAGCACCGTAAAGAAGAGTTTTACGATGAAGTTTTAAGAGCCTTATGGGGATATTTTAGCGACAAATTGTCTATTCCTCTGGCTCAACTGTCGAGAGAAAATGTTGGGGCAGAATTGTCCAAACAGGGAGTTGAAGAATCGCTTATTACTACCTTCATGCAGATACTCGATGCCTGCGAGTTTGCACGTTACGCTCCTGCAGAAGCCGATCACGCAATGGATCAGTTGTATGACAAGACGATTGAGGCAATTGGAAAAATGGAAAATCAATTAAAAACAAACGGTAAAAAATAAGTTTATGAAAACGAAGTCTATACATACGGCTTTTACCATTCTTTTGTCTTCTTTTCTTTTTTTCTTCGTTTCGGTTTCGGCTCAAAGTAAAACGGGTGCTGAAGCTGCGGAAGAAGCCTATCGTGCCGGTAATTTCAAAAAAAGCATAGAATTGTACGAAGGAGTAGTTGCGCAACATCTTTCCGAAGGAAAGGAATCGCCCGAAATTTATTATAATCTGGGTAATGCTTATTTTCGTGATGGGCAGATAGCGCAAGCTATACTCAATTACGAACGAGCACTTCTACTGGATCCGGGAGATGGAGATATTCGTCATAATTTACAATTTGCCCGTATGCGCATTGAGGACAAAATAGATGCCTCCGGAACGTTTTTTCTTTCGAATTGGGTTCGTTCTGTTCAAAATATTTTCAATTCAAATCAGTGGAGCAAATTTGCTATCGTATCCTTTTTCGTTTTTCTGCTTTGTTTAGCCGGGTATCTGTTCTCGAGAATGTTATGGCTCAAAAAAACTTCTTTTTATGTCGGTTTATTTGCTCTGCTTCTTACTATCGTTGCCAATATTTTTGCTTTCAATCAAAAAAATTTACGTCTTCATCGCGAAACAGGCATTGTGATGTCGGCAGCCGCTTCTATCAAGACATCGCCCGATATCAATAGTAAGGAAATCTTTCAACTCCATGCAGGAACCAAAGTTAAGATAAAAGGAACAGACGCCAACTGGTATGAAATTCAAATTGCAAATGGGAGTGTCGGCTGGATTCCAAAGGAACTTGTAGAAATAATATGAAATAATATGAATGAACTTATAGATCGATTTCTACCTCTCGAGCGAGATCTTTTTTTTGCGCTCAACGGAAGCGATTCTCCCTTCTTGGATAACCTCATGTGGACATATACTAGACCTATTGTATGGTTGCCTCTTTTTTTGTTTCTGATATTCATGATGTTCTACAAAACACCCTATAAGGAAGCGATTCTAACGCTCGTTCTTTTTCTATTGGTTTTTGGCATATCTGATTTTGTTTCTTCCTCTATATTCAAGCCGCTTTTTCATCGCTTCAGGCCTACACATTATCCCGGTTTTGAACAATATATCGATATAGTTCGCAATTATCGCGGGGGAATGTATGGGTTTGTTTCGGGACATGCTTGTACAAGTTTTGGAATTGCTACCTTTATTTCGTTGCTATTTCGCAATAAATGGGTTACGATTACCTCCATCCTCTGGGCTTCCATCAACAGCTATTCTCGTATTTATTTGGGCGTGCATTTCATTTCGGATATCTTTTTTGGTGCACTTGTGGGAGTTTTGATCGCATTTTTGTTTTTCGAATTATATAAATGGGTTCGTCTCAAATGTTTTCATGTTGAGTTATCCAAGCCATTACAATCCGTTTATAATGAACAAAGTGCAAAAATAATTTCTATTTGCATTCCGTGCTATATTTTATTGATTGTTGCTCTTAGTCCGTTTTTATACCGATAACAAATTATTCTTTTGAATTTTTTTCATTAAATAATTGCTTATATCTAAACTTTTCCGTAAGTTTAAAGCGTGATAAAAAATAATTATTATTAATCATAAAAAATTAAAGAGCCATGGCGAAAACTCTCACATTTAATGAATTACGATCTTTTAAGGACAAATTGCCTGACGGAAGTATGCACAAAATTGCAGACGAGTTAGAGCTTGATATCGAAACAGTGCGTAATTATTTCGGTGGTCATAATTATAAATACGGCTCAAGTGTGGGTATTCACATCGAACCGGGTCCCGATGGAGGAATAGTAGTATTGGACGATACAACTATCTTTGACAAGGCATTGGAAATTTTAGGCCTTTCGGATTATCCAGAAACGCCTGTAGAGAAAGATCGTGTGTAGAAAATACAACTAAACTTTTCCGAATCCAATATTGTTCTATTATCAGAAGAATATTGGATTTGTCATTTCTAAATATAACCCCATTATGAAAAACAATGAAAACAACAAGAAAACGGGTGATGAACTTGTAACGGTAGCCATTCACACCTACGGAAAGGCCCAGATTCTGAAATCGATACTCGAATCGGAGGGCATTCCTGCAGTTCTGAACAGTGTGAGTATTATTCAGCCAAATCCGGCAGGGCAAGTGCGTGTGAGAATCAATTCGAGTGATCTACCCAAAGCATTAGCCATCATTGAGGATGTGGATTTATCTTATTATGAGACATTTTCTGGAGAGAAAGTCGAAGAAGATAATCATAAAACTTCAAAAGAGATTCTTGTGCCGGTTGATTTTTCTGCGCCCTCAATGAAAGCATGTGAGTTTGCATTTAGGCTGGCAAACGATCTCCACTGCCATATCAAATTGATGCACGCATATTTTTCACCTTACTATCCTATGGCTATTCCCTTTGGCGATACTTTCGCTATTCAGGCTCCTGACGAAGAATTGTACAAAAACATCCATAAGAAAGTGGAGGCCCAAATGCAAGAATGGACAAAAACATTGCAAAATAAAATTCAAGCAGGATTGTTGCCGGATATCCATTATTCAACTCTTCTTGTCGAAGGTCTTCCCGAAGAGGAAATTATCAATTATTCTCGCAAGGCCAAACCCACAGCTATTGTGATGGGAACAAGAGGCAGTGGCGAAAGGGATTTGGATTTGATCGGAAGCGTTACTGCAGAAGTGATAGAAGGCTGCAGAACTCCTATTTTTGCCATTCCGGATGATGCGCCGGATAAGCATCTGAGTGAGATGAACAAAATTGCATTTCTTACCAATTTCAGAGAACGCGAATTTGTGGCATTCGAGCGACTGATGAAACTGATAGGAGACCGACAAATCGAAGTTTATATTCTACATATCAGTAAGAAAGATGATCTGTGGAACGAAATAAAGTTATCCGGGATGAAGAATTATCTTAAAGAAAAATATCCTCTTCTCGAGATTCATTATAAGCTACTCGATAGTGCCAATGATAGATTAGAGGTTGCAATAGATAATTTTGTGAAAGAAAATCAAATCGATATGATATCTATGTCAAGTTCGAGGAGAAATATTTTTGCCAGAATGTTTAATCCCGGATTGGCTCGAAGGGTTATTTTCCATTCGAAAACGCCTTTGCTTGTGCTCAAGAATTGACGACGAAAAAAGAGGGTGTCTCAAAAGGGCACTTTCTTTTTTAGATTAAGCAGCTAAATCAAAGGCTAAATTTTGATTTGAGGTTATTCTGTTTTTAATTTTTTGAAATGATCGAAACATAACGATAAATATAAAGGT
>NZ_RXHS01000004.1 GCF_004138125.1 Seramator thermalis | reverse complement strand
TAGAGTTAAAAGGATCCAACCTGAGAAAAAAAATGTAATTTTGTCAGATTCCTTCGTTCTTTGAAATAAAACCATCAAGAGGGGTCAATATCACCGGAACGAGGGGTCAACATCACCGGAATATCCACTTGTTTTACCTTACTCATGTTAATTATTATTCCTGCCATACGATTATGTGATTAATTGAAATATCACACAATCTTATGAAAAAGAATCAACAAGCGGGTGGGTATGCGCCGGAATCGGCACGGAGCTGAAAAGGGAAAAAGAAAAAACGTAATATACTTTTTAGAAGCATGTTAGACTCGGGAAAATGGGTGCATATGCTCCGGAATAGTATGTATTTTTCCACTACCTTGCATTGTTGGGTGCATATGCGCCGGAATCGTTGGCTCGACGCCTTGTATTCCCTTTTTTTTGCTCTCTTTTTTTACAATATGTAAGCCATTTATATGGGATATGTGACAAAATGGGTGATTATCGAAGAATTTTCTATCTTCTTAAATCACCGGATTGTGTCCGAAAAGTGGGTGGGCATGCTCCGGATTATCCAGTTTGGGTTGATCCATAGTGTTTTGTTTGAAGATCGCCTAAATTTCATTCAATTTTTGATATTCGCTATTGGTAATACGTCCTTTTCTTTGACATACATCATGGCTTTTATCTGCCTGTCGTTCAGACGTAATTATTGAAATTCTTCTTCTGAAAATCAGTCTATAACAATGCCATGGAAACAAGTTTCAAGAATAATTTGTCTTTCAAAATGGATTTGTATTCTATGTTTTGATGACCAAGTGTATAAGTTAGATTATAATATAACTATTCTAATTTCCCAGTTTAACTAATTGTTTCAAAAATGACAACGCTTTTTTTCTGTTAAGAATTTCGTGAATTTTCTGATTTTCGTAGCTTCTCAAACATCTGTAACATGACGGGTCGCACTCGCAGGTTTCTAATAACTTTATTGCTCTTTTGATTACTGCTTGCAAAACTTGTCCATCTTGAGTAACAAGTCGTCTGGAATGTCCTGCACCACCAGGAACTGCATCATAAATAATAATTTTATGTTCCAGCCTTCCGCTTGTTAACTTATATGTCAAACAAGCCTTAATATCTCGTCTTTCGATATTTAGTTCGTTTGCAAAAGAGTTTAGTAGAGCATACATTACCGACAGCATTGTTGCATTGTCAGAAGTATCACAACAGAAAGTAATTTTTGCCACATCAGTTTTAAATTCGTGGTGTAAGCAATATTTTGATAAAGCAACATTACTGCAAGTTCCTTTTCCAAAAGGATTTTTATGTCTATTCTTTGTATTTCTCAATCGTTCGATTTTTGAAACGTCTATATGATAATCTTCATAATCTTTCAACTTGCTTGTTTCATCACTTGCAATAGAATACCCGCATTTCGGGCAGACATAGAAAAAATCAGTAGATTTAACTACCAATGAATCATTTGCGGTCGATTCAACTTCCAATTTGACATTGTCAAATTGATAATTGTATTTATTTATTGGATATGCATCTTTATCTCCTATATAAATTGCTTCTGTTTTGTATTTTCGTTCTTGTGAAGTTAGCGGAACAGGTTTTGGTTGTTCTTCAGCAATAAAGCCGGCTCTCGGCTCGATACTCTTGTAAAAATCTCTGGATTTCAAGATATGTCCGCAAATGGCACATTCTTTACCATCAATTCCAATCGGCATATTTGAAAAGTTAATATTATCACATTCTGGGCATTTCGCAAGATACGCTGTTTCAAAATCGCTAAGTTCTGTTTTATTTACTATAGGCTTTCTAATATAGCGACTTGTGTATAGCCAACCATCTGCAACAACCTCTCCAGAAGGCGCATATTCTGCAATGGCGACTGATAGATCGCGACTTAAATTCAGTGATTTGAAATAGTTTGAAGCAATGTTTTGAGTCAATTCTACTGAATCAATCGGAAAACCATATTTGGGTAGAATATTTCCACGAACAAGAAAATCTATTAAATCATTTTTTTGATACCGTTCTAAGTTACGACTAAAAACCGAAGCCGTTTTTTCATCTCTTGTTCGCATCGCTTTTTCATATTCTTTCTTCAAATAATCAACATTTGTTTCAAATTCATTGATTATTTTTTTAAATATACCTTGCTCGCCACAAAATTCTTCGAGCCAATCGAAACTGTTTATATATTTTTCTTTTAGTTGCTCATTGGTGATTGATATTGAGTTTCTTAATAAATCGGATAATTCTTGCGGCTCTGAATTCAGCCATTCTATAAAACCTTGGTAGCCTTTGTCGTTAATAAATGCTTTTGCATTATTTCCTGAATATAAATCGGGGTTCATTCGTAGATACAAACTTAATGCAACCGCATAAATGTGTCGTTTTAGTATCTTTTCATTATCCAAAGTGAAGTTTGGTGGAGAAATTTTTCCATTTATCATTTCTTTTGGATTGTCGAAAAATGTAAAATCGTGCGAACTTAATCGTGCAAAAGTTAAGGCAAAAGCAGCTGCATTGATACTTCTGCCTGCACGACCAACTCTTTGAGCATAGTTGGAAGCGAGCGGTGGAATGTTGCGTAAGAATACCGTTTCCAGATCGCCGACATCTACTCCCATTTCAAAAGTTGTAGAACAGGATAATGCGTTTATTTCTTTACGAATAAATTGCTGCTGATAATCTAATGCCTCTTTTTTAGAGAGTTGTGCGGTATGTTCTTTTACAAACAAAGGCGACATTTTATTGCTTTGGTAAAGCATTGCATAATAATTATCTTTGCAAAATTCTTCAGAATCTAATCTCTCCAATTTTCCGTCACAACCGATTTGGATACAGTTATTTCCGATATTAAATTGAGTTACTTTTCCACATTTTTTACATTTCCAGAGTTTTGCCGTTTTACCAAATTTAGCGCTGAAAAATCTTGCAGGCACAAAATAACCTTTCCCGTCCTCGGTTTCAAGTTTGTAGTTGTTGCTGTCTGAAACCAAATAGTCCCAATAATAGCCTAAAAATTCTATCGCTTTATCATCTTCTAAATTGAGTACTCTTTTAGTAATCGTCAATTTATTGGAACGATAATATTTTTTTTCACCGCTTTTCAATGTGTATGGTGTAGGCAAAAATCCTTGGGAACCATATAAAGTGTTGTCTTTGTATTTAGTTACAACTTTTTGAACAGGAGTAAAATACAAATAATCTCTATCGCTATCATTTATATCGTTCTTATTATCAGTAATAATAGCGGCTGAGCGCACAATCTCAAAAGCAAGATAGTTTAGGAAATTCTTTGCATCTTCTTTTGAAAGTTTATAATTATTGACAACCACATCAACAATATTATCACTATTTCCCAAGTATTCAAATGAGATTTTGCCCAAGGAAACTAAAGACGTATCACGCTTATAGTTATATAACTCGTTTAAAACAGCAACCCAAGCATTGCGGCGATTTTCTACCATTGAAGATTCTGCATTATCGGAATTACTTTTGCGAAATAATTTTAGATTTGAAAAATAGTTCTCAAGTAAGCTCACAAAGTCACTAATGTTAAGACCTTCAAAATATTTTTTCTCTTCTTGCGTTGCAACATTCCAAATACCTCGCCGACGTAAAAATTCCTTATAAGAATCACTTAAATAGCAAGCAAACTTTGCTGCACCTTGTCGACTATCTGAAAATACTAAAAATTGTCTGCCTGTTTTTGATTTGGTTTTTTTCTTTTCGGTTTGTAGTAAAAATGGATTTTTTGTTGCTTGTTTTTCTGCGTTTTCCTCAAAAGTAATAGTGTATTCAGGTATTTGTTCGTAAAGAGAGGTTGCAATAACACCTGTTGCAGCATCGTAACCGAGATTAAACCGCCTCAAAGTTCCGTTACAATTAAGGCATTTATCATTTCTCAATTTTGTGAGTCTTATTTTTTGTGTATTTCCACAAGTACACCAATTATTATGTGCCTCGTCTTCTGCTACTATTGCACCGCAGTTCTTACATAAGTAATATACTACCTCGTCTTTTTTCTTCTTATTTTTTTCATCACCTTCTTCTTCATCTTCTTCATATAACAATTGTTCTTCGCCAAAATAAACTTGATAGAAATTTTTATCGTCGAACCCGCTAGCTCTAACCAATTTATCATTAACAATGTTTCCAACGATCGCAATTTCACCGCAATCTTCACAAACAGCAATTTCAAACATTTTCTGTTCGTTACTGTAATCCTCCACCTTGTAATAATCTTTTCGGACTAACGACAAACTATTTTCATAATCCAAGGCTAAATAACAACCATCTAATGCTTTAAGAAAATAATGATACCGAATATCAACTAACGGTTTGCCATTCTTGAGTGCTTTAGCACATAGAGCGACAAATGCGACTGCTTGTTGTGGAGTAATCCCAAGATATTCAGCAAAATTAGCTAGCGTGAGCAAATTACCTAATTTACGCATTTTCTCATACAAGTCAGAAACAGAAACAATATCGTATAATATTTCTCTTTCTTTTTCTTGCGAATAGGGAATATTGAGATTGTATGTTTTCAAAACATCTTCAAGAAACTTTTCTTCATTTGCCAAATCGATAAATAATTGAGTTGGGAACTTGTAAGTTTGTTCTGACTTTTGAGAATTATCTCGGTATGCAGTTATTATGTCGTCCGTTGTGAATTTGCAACCTGTCAATCTCTCAGCAAATTCAACAACGCTTTTATTGCTTGTTTGGCTTCCATCACCCAAAGTTGCAGAAGTTAAAATAAATTGCGGTTTTCTTTCGCCGTTTATTCTCCCTTTTAATCTACCCATTAAAAACGCTGTCTCTATTCCTGTTGCACCGGAATAAACGTGAGCTTCGTCCAATACTACAAATTTGAAATTAGAGTTTGTGAAAATTGTATCATCTCCTGGACGGAAGAGCATGTGTTCCAACATCGCGTAATTTGTGAAAAGAATATGAGGTGGCCTTTTTTTCATTTCATCACGAGAAAGCTCCTCATTGGGTAATTTTTTTCGTAATTCAGGGTATTCCTCATTAGCGTACATTGTTTCGTATAGTTTTATGGCATCATTTTCATTATTTTCTGTACCACCATTATAAACTCCAAAACGAATGTCAGGATAAGCCATCAAAATTTTTCGCAACCCTTTTATTTGGTCGTTTGCCAATGCGTTCATCGGATAAATAAAAATCGCTCTCACGCCGTCATTAAGTTTGTTTTGTTCTTTTTCTCTGAGCAATTCATTAATAACGGGTATTATAAAACAATAGGTTTTTCCGCTACCCGTACCTGTTGACACAACAACATTTCTACCTGCAACAATCTTCTCTATAGCTATCTCTTGGTGCAAATATAAAGGTTGAGAAATGCGTAATTCTGGTGGATGTTTTTTATTTTTTTCTAATTCTTTGAAAAGTGGTGACAATTTGCCTTCATCAATCATTTGTTCGATTGATTTTCCCGATTTGAAAGAATCTTTTATTTCAATAAAAGGACCCTTGGAAACCGTTCTCTCCAATTCTTCCACAAATTTATTTTGCAGATTTTGATTGCGGAAATGGAATGTGGTACTAATGTAACCTATATATTCCTTTTTAATTTCATCTGCCGCTTTTGCAGGATTAAACATACTTTCTTATTATCAGTTTAATGTCAATTAATTCATCGTCTTTTTCTACATTTCTTATTATACTTCTTTTGAATATGTTCTTCATATTTCTTTTTGTTTTTTTTGTCAATATTTGAAAGATATATTTCAATTCCAGAAATGTAATTTATGGATACTCTAGAGTTAATATTAATTCCTCCAACAGGTGAAAAACCTTTCTGTTCAAGAAATGGAATAATAGTTTTTAAGCCTATATTATATTCTTTCAAATAAGTGATTAGTCTTTTTCCTTTACCAATTAGCAATATATTTTCGTAGATTACATCATATATTTCTTCTTTAGAAAAAATATTTTTATCCTTGATTTTGACAATGATTTCATACACATCTTCGTCAAAATTGCCAAACACAGCATTCGTTGAACCAACCTTTTTTCTTATACTCTTCTTGTCTTTCCCATTAGCTTTTGCAATGATAAAAAAATCGTTGTCTTTATCGCCAACAAAAGTATTTTCAACATCCCAAATTACTGTACCATTGTGATATCTCAATGGATTTTCTATAAAATGTTCTTTCGTGCTAATGGTAAAAAGGTTGTATTTTGTTGTCTCATTTGTACAATAGACAGTAATATCTTTTTTGCCTTGATTTGCATAAATTACTCGCCCTATTTCAAACTTCCCGCTTTGATTTATTGGGATTTCGACGATATGGTTTTCTATTTCATAAAACACTTTTATTACTTCATTTTCTAATGGATTGTCAATTTCTAATAAATCACCATTTTGTATAAAATCCTTATACCATAATTTTCTGTTAATCGGTTCATTATTCCATCCATTTTTTCCAATTTGCCATTTTAAATATGGAATTTTAATCAAAAGAATCCCATCTTTAAGGGGGCATTTTATTTCTTTATCTTGATTGTTCCACGAAAAATCATCGTTTATTTCGTCGTTGCAAACTGTAATTTTCCTTTCAGAATTTCCATAAAATATAGATTTGCTGAATTTTATTTGAAGAGTAGGAAGAACTATCAGCATTTCGGTTAAGACTCTTTCTTCTTTTTCGTAAGAATATAAAGAAATTTCAGTTGGTTCATTAGGTTTTAATAATCCCAACTTTAATAGTTCGAACATATAAGCATTGTTTTCCAATTGCACATAATCAAGCGCATCTAATTTATAAGGTTTGTTATCTATTTTCAGTTCTAATGCTTTCAGGTTTGAATTTTCAGGAACAATTAATTTTACGCTGTCTTTATAAACAAAGCAATGAAATTCGTCTAAAACCCATTCAATATCATGTAAATTTCCAACTAAACAAACAGTATTGGAACTTTTGGCAACTTTTGCTTTATCAACAAAAAACACTTGTCGTGTTTTACCTGTCAAGCTTTCGCCTACAGTAGGATAAATATTATAAATATTAGTGCCATAAGTTGTCAGATCTTGTGGCGTGTTTTTCAGACCATCAATGTTTTTCGAATAAACAAAATAGTTAGTTGGTATATTGAATTGACTTTCAACTTCTTTTTCATCCTCGAACAAAATAAATTCTCTGTACAATGAAGTTGTTTTTCCCTTTTCCGAATCAAAGATAATTATTCCATTTTCCTGAATTTCAACTTTTAAATTTATTTCATTTGAATATTTCAATAATTCATTCAGTTCAAGCTCTATGGACTTGGTAGCAATTACTAATTCCCCTCGTTTGGTCCTCATTTCTTCAGAATAACTCAGCTTTCCATTTACATAAACTGAAAGCCTCATGATGTTGTTGCTATCATCCAATCTTATAGAAGGAATGCAGAGAAAAACTTTATCATTATTTCTAATATATTTTGCACCAATATTACGTTTTGAAACTGTCGATATCCTTTTTTTCTGGTTTTGATCGTTGAATGCCTTTTCAGTTTGTTTTTTGTTTTCCCACCATTCAACAATATATCGCCTTAATCTATTTTCTTCACTAATTTTCTCTCGATTGAAAAGTTTATTGATTTGATAAAATGTGTCTTTTATAAATTCAATAAAGTCCTCAGACAAATTATTGTCCAATGCAAACGATCTCAAACCAATTTTTATGGAATATGCACTTGACCCAATAGAGACTTTTTTATCTTCATGGTATCCGCCGCCTAAAACAGTTCTCATTTCGCTTGCTACCTTTTCGCAAATCCATTCGTCATCATTAGTAAAACCGAAATCCAAATCTTTTTTGAAAACATTATAACAAAGTTCAAAAAACGAAAATATGCTGTTTTTGGGAGTGAATGAGTGCATCATCAGGGTTGCATAATATTTTTTCCCTGTTTTGACTATTGGGATATTGTTTAGTGCATCCATCTCTGATATAACATTAATGAATGCACTATATAATTTTTGGTTAAATTCTTCTTTTCCTGTCAATGTTTTGAAAATAAAATTCCAAAAACCGAGATTCTCATCACTTTCTTCTACTATGTCTGCATCTTTCCATCTCTTTGCTATTTCGACAAGTGTAGTAAATATAAGTTTGTATGAATCTTTGTCGAAAGGATCAGTCAGCTCACTAACATAATCGACCATAAAAGCATATTCATCTTCGGAAAAATCTTTATTCCCAATTAGCTTATGCTTAGCAAAAACATTTTCTATTTTCTGAAAAATATCTTCCATTCCATATAATAATAGAAAAAATTCATGTGATCTCAAGTAATATACTATATAATCAAATAGAAACAATAACTGTATTTGCCGCTTAGCCAAAACAAAATTACTTGATATATTCAATAATTCTGTTTACTCGGTATCACTCCTCTTACTCCGCCTCTCGGATTTTCAACATCGCCTTTGTAGCGAGGTATCAGGTGAATATGAACGTGAAAAATGCTTTGTCCAGCCGCTTCACCAACGTTTATACCTACATTAAAGCCATCCGGGTTGAACCGTTTTTGAATAAGCATTTTACAGCGGTTTACAACCAACCATAAAGCACGCTGTTCGTGAATTGTGAGTTCAAAGTAATTGGCAATATGTCGTTTGGGTACAATCAATGTGTGCCCGGGACTTACCGGATAACTGTCTGAAAATGCCATTGTTGTTGCCGTTTCGCTTATCAGTTCCACTTTTGAGGCAAGATTGCAGAAAGGGCAATTTTTGTTTTCCCTGATTATTTGGTTGTAGTGTTGGTATTCGTAAATTTCGCAATTTTCGTTAGAAAATATGCTTTTGTAAGGAAGAATAACATTGCTTTGATAAGTGGGCTGTTTGTGCACATAATGCATTCGAAAGCCTTCACTTTTCAAATCACGCCTAACGGCAAAGTAGGCTTTCCCGGTCGGCTTAAGCAACTCGGAAACAGACATCAAAACTTCAGCTTGCTCGTTCGGCTCCAACACGTTGAGTACATAGTTGCAAATTATTGTATCAAAGCGATTTTCGGGATAATCCGGTCGATAATAATTGTCATAACCTACAATATTGAATCCTTGTTCTTTGAGTTGGTCTGTATCAAATCCAAACCCGCAACCGAAATCCAGAATTTCACCTTTCAGCAGATTATTCTGTTTCAACCAGCGGGTTGGGAAAGACATTGAAGTTCGTTCTATCGCCGTTAAATGCGGGTTATTGACAATTTTCTTCATAGTTGTAATGATTTTTGCCAATATTTAAAACCCATATTTTCGGCAATCTGAACCATTGGGGAAAATGTTTTCTGAAAGACATTCAGAAACTCATTGTCCGAAAGCTGCACTAAGTCTGATAATGAATCGTGCAAAGTGAGATAGTCTTCCAATATCTTGTTGTTAGGATTTTTTGGATAAATCAACCTTATTGCCTGTTGGTGCATTTTAGCAAACGGACGAAGATATTCGTCTAACAGCGGCAAATTATTACCTTTGGAAGAATTAATGCTTGAGTCAGCCGGCAATAAATTCCATAACAGATTATGGGAGACAAAACTCCATGGAATAAAATGGTCTAAATCATAATTCTTTTTGTACAATTCCTTTCCCGTATAGATGCATTTTATTGAACCATTTATGTCAATGAAAGTATCCCAAAAGTGACGCTGTTTTAAAAGTGAATCACGCAAAACAGGTTTGACTAATTTTGAAGGAACGTCAGGAACGTTAGGATTCCGCTTTTGCAGAAAAACGGCCAAATTCCAGAAAGTAAAATCACGTAATATTAGATAGTTGTCATTGAGATATTGTTCCCAAATAGGATTTATCTCAATGGTATCTCCCTTGATAGAGTAAATACAATTATTGGTGTACGATTGTGATAATTCAACCACATCATTATCTGTTGTATAATTTATCCAAGGAGATAAAAAACGATACGGGACGTTCAGGGTGAAAACTCGCAATAGTCCCCGAATCTTCGGGACATTTAGATTGTTGAAAATCCGTTTCTTTATCTCATCTTTCTTTGCATCAACGGGTATGTTAAGTTCCTTTTGCAATTTAATAATCTGGTTATAAAGTGAATCGGATTTACCAAAAGATAAACGGAAGAAGTGTATAGGATACCAAGCTTCGGCTATCATACCAACGATAACTTCCCAAAACGAAATTTGTCGGCGTTGCTCCTTTACAACAATATCAAGAATAGCCACAAACCAGTAAAACTTGTATGTAGCAACTGTATTATTGTAGATTTGTGCCAATAATCTTGTGTTGAGATTTTTATCCGTTGGTAGATTCATTCGCAGTTTTGTTTCAAGTATTTTTCAAAACTATTTCCAATGCCTTTCCTGCCAATTCTTTTCGTTGTCCGATATTTCGAGAATTTTATCTGTAGACCAAAGTGCGAGCAATGAGATTTCGTCATTCGAGCACAATTTGCACAAGGGCAATTACTTACTAAGGTATCGATATTCGATTTCACGATTCAATTTTACAACCTGTCGCATTGCACAGCCTTTCATCTCCGATTTTATGGGCGAACAGCATCCCTTGTTATGCTTTTTTACTTTTTATTTTCCGGAAATTATCAGAATAAGCAAAGATAAACAATTATTCACAAATAAAACAAGCGTAAAAGAAAAGATTTTCAACCAAAAAAGATAAAGAAAATATTTGTTTTTGACAACTTGTGTCAGAAAGCAAAAGCAACTTAAAACAGCTGCTTTTTGAATGTGTCGAATTTTAGGGCTTTTTGTACTTGTCATGCGCATAATGAATTAGGAGACCCTGAAGGGTAAAGCGCTTTATCTGATTTTCGGCCGTTTTGGGAGGAATGCCCAATTTTTGAGCAACGCTGAGGTAGGTTTTCCGGTTGAACTTGGGGGGGTAACGCGTCGAGAAATTGCCGGTGAAGCAATTCCGGTTCGTTGTCCGAAGCGGACTGCGGATTTTGTTGAGGAAGCGTTTGAAAGACTTTTGCGGTGTGTTGCAAAAGGACATTGACCATAGCAAGGGCGGTGCGAAAATCGGCAACATTACAGACCATTGTGGTCGAAATATTGCCGTTATCACAAATTCGCAAAGGGGGTAAAATCATGGCTATGCGATAGGTTATCAACCCCAAACGGCGAACAGAAGCGACAATATCGAGCCCGAAGAGGGCGGCGTATTGCTTCTGTATGCCATCGAAAAAGGCGTTGAATTCGTCCTGCTGGGGCTTGGGCGGTAACGAACAGAAAGAGATTGGGGAAAACGGTAACGCCACCATAAATTCCGTACACGTTGGGCAGACAAGCGGAAATAACTACCAAAGAGCCCAGCAAAAGCAGGTCGGCATCTTCACCGGAGTTTGCATAATTTGTTATCTGCCGGAGAAAATCGGGCAAGAGGGGATAGATTGTTTCGGGAAATGTGGGTAACACCTCTTTTTGCTCTTCTGATTCCTCCGAGGAGGAGAATTGTTTTGCCACTTTTGCCAAATCTCCATTTTGGCAATTTGGATATTTGGCAATATCGTCGGGATTGTGATTTAAATGACTTTTTTGATTGTCTTGTTTTTTAACGGAGACATCAATGCCGGAGGACTTTGCCAAATGGAAAAGGGTTTTGATTGTGACACCGTGGCCGTGCGAAGCAAGACAAGCGGAGTATTGCTTGTCGGTTTCGGGTTGTGAATAAGACGGATAAAACCGGCTGAGGCGGTGGAAATACGTTCGGCCGTTCTCGCCCAAAGCGTTGGCAAGGGCAAAGCCGAGATCGCGCCAATCGTCGGGATTGAATATTTTTTGTTCATCATTTATTGAATTTGAAAGTAGAAAGTTGAAAGTAGTTGGGGCGTTGCCCCAAACCCCACATTCTTTTTTGCCTTGATGCTAAAAATAATGGATAATGTATAATTGACAATTGAGAATTTAAGAATTTAAGAAAGAAGTGAAGAAGTCGGAAGTGGTGGAATATCATAATCCCGGCGGCACGCTCTTTGCGCAGACCGGGTACCCCGATGATGAGATGAGGTCGGAAAAATTAATGGAGAAATTGATAAAATGTATAATGGGGTAGGGATGAAAAAGGGAAAACTCTGTAAAACGGCTTTTGCCACGATTTGCGAAAGCAAAGAGGGCAGTAAGTCAGTGACCGATTCGGAAAATGTAGGCGTTTGTTTGGAATCGAAATCCTCAATATCCTCAATATCCTCAACTGAGGATATTGAGGATATTGAGGAAATGGCAGATTTTGGGACAGAGTCCCATTCGTGCAAGTTTAGCATCAGCGTAACTTGGACGCAAGACGACAGGCAGTTTGGAAACTACCGTTGTTTCCGATACAAGTTCGAAAACTTGTGATATACTTTGGAAGAAAAGAAGAAATGGGAAGAAAAGAAGTTAGAAATAAGAATTTCAAATTACGATTTGAAAGTAAAACTTTAGGACTTTATGAACTTTCTAACTTTACAAACTAAAATGATTATCATAACCCCTGTGCTGCCTGTCGGCAGCACTTGTCCCCTTATCTTAAGGGGACTGTTCAGATGGTGTGATCCCATAATTGAGAATTAACAAGAAATAGAGAAATGGGAAGTAGAGAAATAAGAATTTCAATGAATTATCAAATCGGTAAATTTTTCAATCGCGAAATTATGCATTGTGCATTATTAATTATCCATTGATTCTTGGGGCGTTGCCCCAAACCCCACATACTTTTTTGCCTTGATGCAAAAAAGTATGCAAAAAAGATCAAGACTGCATCTCCTCATCGACCCGATAGCTGCTTGTTCGCTAAAAGACAAATAACTCACCGCCTTGCGGCGGCTCAAACAGCTTGTCTTTTGCCTGACGGCACGCTCGCTGCGCAGATCGGGTGCCCCGATGAAGAGATGAGGTCGGGAAAATAAGGGAGAATGGATGAGTGTGAGAGAAGAAAAGAAGTTTGAAGTGAAGAAGTCAGAAGTGAGAGGAATATCATAACCCCTGTACTGCCTGGTGGCAGCGCTTGTCCCCTTATCTTAAGGGGACTGTTCAGATGGGTGTGATCCCATAATTGAGAATTAACAAGAAATAGAGAAATGGGAAGTAGAGAAATAAGAATTTTAAATTACGAATTTTCGTTTTGTTTGTTCGCTTTTCGCTGGCATGGATATTCGTTTGTGCAATTGCAGTAGTTCTGCCTTTCAGGCAGCATATGTTTGTTGTATCTTTGTCCGCAGGTCGGCGACCTGCGGTTATGAAGATTATTGCCTTTCAGGCAAAAGTGAGCCGGTGAATTGAAAACTTCGACTGTGATGGATATTTCTGTATTCGAGAGTGTTTTTGGCTTGAAAAGCCGAATTTTCATAACCGCAGCATTTATTCTGCGGTATGAATCGTCGTCAGAAACCTGCCTGGAAGGCAGAACATTTATTCGCCACGAAGGCGCAAAGACGCGAAGTTGAATATTATACCCCCTGCATCATCCGGAATTCATCAGTAAATCGATAAATCATCTAATCGATCAGTGTCCTTTTTTGCCAGTGCAGATATTCATCTGTGCAACTGCAGTGGTTCTGCCTTTCAGGCAGAGATTGCAGGGATGTCCTTGTCCGCAGGTCGTGACCTGCGGTTATGAAGGTTATTGCCTTTCAGGCAAAAGTGAGCCGGTGAATTGAAAACTTCGACTGTGATGGATATTTTTGTATTCGAGGGTGTTTTTGGCTTGAAAAGCCGAATTTTCATAACCGCAGCATTTATTCTGCGGTATGAATCGTCGTCAGAAACCTGCCTGGAAGGCAGAACATTTATTCGCCACGAAGGCGCAAAGACGCGAAGTTGAATATTATACCCCCTGCATCATCCGGAATTCATCAGTAAATCGATAAATCATCTAATCGATCAGTGTCCTTTTTTGCCGGTGCAGATATTCATCTGTGCAACTGCAGTGGTTCTGCCTTTCAGGCAGAGATTGCAGGGGCATCTTTGTCCTCAGGTCGGTGACCTGCGGTTATGAAGATTATTGCCTTTCAGGCAAAAGTGAGCCGGTGAATTGAAAACTTCGACTGTGATGGATATTTCTGTATTCGAGGGTGTTTTTGGCTTGAAAAGCCGAATTTTCATAACCGCAGCATTTATTCTGCGGTATGAATCGTCGTCAGAAACCTGCCTGGAAGGCAGTATTTTTCCATCGCCGGTGCAGATATTCATCTGTGTTCTTATTGAAGAGACCTAACAAGTTTTCGAAACTTGTTAGGTCTGAATTGTTAAATCAACTCCCATTCGTTTAAGTTTGGCGATAGCATAACTTGGACGCAAAACGACAGGCAGTTTGTAAACTGCCGTTGTTTCCGGCACAAGTTCGGGAACTTGCGCTATTAAAGAAGGGCTGAAACAGTTTTTCGAAGTATTTTCTCAACTGTTGACAGAAAAACGGGATAAAAGAATGGATTATAAAAACAAGCGAGATTCGTTTCCCATATTAAACAGCAAGTCGATAATGCTGAGATTGGGCAGAAATCCGAATTTTTGTTCAAAAACCTGATAATATGGCTTAGCCTCGAAATCGCGATCGAGTGCTCTCCAATCGCGCTTGGGATGAATCGTTTCGCGAAAATCCGATTTATTTTCATCTGACGGTTCCACGTACGATTTGGTGAAGCTTATTGGGGTTGAAAGTTCGAGCAACCGACAGATTGTATTTCGGAGCAGTTCGTTGAAATCGAGCAAAAACGGAATTTTCTTTTCGTAAAACGGGGAAAAATAGTCGGCATAATAGTCGAAAAACGGCGTAGATTTGTAAGCCGAAACAATAGCATTCCAATGAAGATGCCGCCAGTTACCATGATCGGCAATGCGAATATCTTTCATTTCGCATGCCAAATCGGATGGCTTCTCGATCGGAATGCTCAGAGGCAACGGACCATTGGCACCGGCAATAATGCACCGGTTTCGATAGGATTGTTTCGTATAGTGATCGTGTATTTCGATTTGCGCATTCGATGCCCGAAACAACTTGCTGTAGTATTCTACCGGGGCCAAATAAAGCGACGACAAAAGGATCGGTTTCTCATTTGTCGGAAATTCTGAATTATCGGAAGCCTTCATGAATAGGAAGAAACAGGGCGTTTATCGTCCCGCACTCTTAAACAAGCGGTTCCACCGAATTTTTCCATTGAACCACCCTTTATCCTTATCCAACGACAGCCAGATGAACATCGGTTGGCCCACGATGTGATCTTCGGGAACAAATCCCCAAACACGTGAATCGGCCGAATTGTGCCGATTATCTCCCATCATAAAATAGTAGTCCATGCGAAAAGTATAGGAATCGGCCTGTTTTCCGTTGATATACACTTTTCCGTCCCGATAGGCGAAATCATTCCCTTCGTAGTTTTTGATACACCGCTCGTAAGCAGCCACCTTGAAAGGGATATCGGTATCAAATTTCAACGTAGCACCTTTTTTAGGAATCCATAAGGGTCCGTACGTGTCGCGTGTCCATCCTGTTTCGTAATTCACCGGATAATAATAAGCCGCACCGGGTTGTTCCATTTCCTTGATCACCGTCAGAACGAATGGCTTTGCTTTCATCTCTTCCACCATTCCGTCCGTCATCGGTATTTGTCCATAAAGTTTTCCAAAGGAACCGTTTTTCGCTTTCAGTCCCATTTTTGCGGCACTCAAACTGTCCACATTGGTCAAATCCTGATATTTCGGGACAGGTTGTTCATATTCGTTGACGGCCTCATAATCGCTTTTGCTGATGCCTATTTGATCGAAAACCTCGGGAGAAATAATCGTACCGTCGGTTTGGATAAAATAGTTGTGTTGTGTGGTTTTTACGTGCGGAATAAGTTTCCCGTCCACATACACGGCATCATCTTTGAGTTGAATGGTTTCGCCGGGCATGCCGATACAGCGTTTTACATAATTTTCGCGACGATCCACCGGTCGCCACACAACGTCGCCATAGGAACGTTTGTCGGCTCTGATTCCGGCACTTCCGTTGGCGTTGTATTTCGAAAGCGTATAAAAATCGACAGCCTGCATATTGAGTGCCACCGTATCTCCGGCCGGAAAATTGAAAACGACGATATCGTTTCGTTTCACCTCGCCCAATCCTTTCAGCCTACGATAAGGCCATTGGGGTTTTTCGAGATACGATTTTCCACCGATAACGGGCATGGTATGTTGCGCCAGAGGAAATGACAGCGGCGTCATGGGTGCGCGTGGTCCGTAACTCAGTTTGCTTACTGCCAGAAAATCGCCCACAAGCAACGATTTTTCGAGCGAAGACGAAGGAATCTGATAGTTTTGAAAGAAAAATGTGTTGATGAAATACACAGCTACCAATGCAAAAATGATGGCATCCACCCATTCCATTGTTTTGCGAACCACTTTGTTCTGCGATTTCTTCCAAAAAGTCCATGGAATATATTTGGTAATGTAAGCGTCGAAGAAAAAAGGAACAATAATCAAAACCCATGCACTTGCAGCCCAAAGGGCAAAGAGCAAAATAAGAACAAGCCATACGGAGAACCAAACCCATTGACGGCGTGTGGCATTTGAAATACGTTGTTTGAGTGTCATTATATTATTGTTGAGCAAATGAATGTCGATGTCGAAAGGACGTTCGAACAATTATTATATTTTTACGGTGAATAACCCTTTCGTAGGATTTTTATAAATCGCCTAACATGTCTCTCATCCCCAAAAACCCTTTTTTGCCTTGGACAAATTCGGCAGCAAGCACGGCTCCCAATGCAAATCCCTTACGATTTTTGGCTTCGTGGGTGATTCGGATACTGTCGGCTTCCGATTCGTAGATGATGCTATGCGTTCCGGGAACTTCGCCTTCGCGAATGGCCTTTATCTCCAATTCGTTGTCGGAATGCGCTTCATCGAGCACCCAATTCTCTTTGCGATCGATATTGACGAGAATGCTTTCGGCAAGCGTAATGGCCGTTCCGCTGGGAGCATCAAGTTTGTGAATGTGGTGAATTTCCTCCATGCGGACATCATATTCGGCGAAGCGATTCATGACTTTGGCAAGATAGTTGTTGAGAGCGAAGAAGATATTAACGCCCAAACTGAAATTGGAAGCATAGAAAAAAGTTTTTCCGTTCTTTTCGCATTCTTCCTTCACTTCGTCGAGATGTTCGAGCCAGCCTGTGGTGCCCGAAACAACGGGGACATTGGCGGCAAATGCGCGTCGATAATTATTCAAAGCGCTTGCAGGCGATGTGAATTCTATAGCCACATCGGAGCTTTTAAATTCGGGCGAATCAAATTTATATTCCTCATTGAGGTCAATCGTGCAAACTATTTCATGCCCGCGGTCGAGAGCAATCTTTTCGATCTCGTGCCCCATTTTTCCGTATCCTATAAGCGCAATTTTCATACAGTTGTTTCGATTTTTTTATTGAAGAACAAAATTATAAAAAAACGGCGGTATGTCCTAATGTGTCGCCCAAAATAATATTTGTTGAATGGCTTTAAAGAAATTCTCTTTCAGAGCCAACCTTCATTTTTGTACCAGGCAATGGTTTTTTCAACCCCTTCTTTCAATCGGAAATCGGGCACAAAGTTCAACTCGCGCTGCAAGGGCGTTATATCGCATGTCCAATTGCGTTGTTTCATGATTCGATATTTGTCGGTGTTGAAAGTGGTGGCTCGGCCTTGCATCGAAGCAATTTTTTCGCTTACATAGGCTGCCGGCTTCACCAACCACAAAGGCACTTTCAGTCGAATGACCACTTTTTTGTGAAGCGCCTCTTTAACAATCCGATTAAATTCGCTATCGGTATAAACATCGCCATCGGCCACAAAATACTCCCTCCGACGAATACCTTTATCCATGCAGGTGAATATCACTTTCACCAGATCTTCGGAATAAATGAATGTCAGCAATTGTTTTTTGAATCCGGCCCCCACATCGATTCCCTTTTTTACGGCACGCATCAGAATGAGATAATCCTTGTCGCGAGGTCCGTAAACGCCAGTCGGACGAAGAATCACATACGGAAAATCGGGAATGCTTTTCAGATAATTTTCGGCCATCAGTTTGCTTTTTCCGTAGGCCGTATCGGGTGATGGAAGTTGGTCGAAAGAGATAGGTCGATACTGTTTTTCGTCGCCGGCACCCCAGGCGCTCAAACTGCTCATCAACACAAAAAGTTGGGGAACACTGCCGCTTTCGATCAGTGCATCGATAAGATTCTTGGTCTGGCCAAAATTTACTCGTTCGAAATCCTCTTTGCGAACCGCTTTGGTGATGCCGGCAATATGGGCAATGTAATCGAATTTGCCGTGTTCGGCGGTGAATGCACGCAGTTGTGCTACTAAATGATCCTTATCCGAATAATTCAGATCGATAAAATTCAGTCGGCTATCCTGCAGAAACTTGCGACTGCTTCCGGAACGGATGCCCGCCCATGTTTCGTAACCCAATTCCAACGCCTTATCGACAGCCGTACTACCGATAAACCCGCTTGCCCCCGTAATCAATATTTTTTTTTGCATGCCATGCTTTGATGTGTGCACAAAAATAATGAATTAGCACAAGACAAGAAAACCGTTGCGATTGATTCTGCCGTTTTTTATGTTTTGATTCGATTCGTAATAAAATTAAAAATTATTCACTGATTGTTTTGATTTGTTGATTCATTGATTGGATGATGAGGATATTGGCGATGGGTGAGTTGTTTCCGACACAAGTTCGGAAACTTGAGCTATTAAGTCAGAAGTGAAGAAGTCGGAAGTGAAGAAGTTGGAAGTGGAGGAATATCATAACCCCTGTGCTGCCTGGCGGCAGCACTTGTCCCCTTATCTTAAGGGGACAGCTACGGTAAACGTGATCCCAAAACTATTCTCCTCTTAAGATAAGAGGGGTACCGCCGAAGGCGGGGAGGTGTTATGATGTAATGGAGAATTGAGAATTTAAGAAGTTAGAAGTGGAAATTTTAAATTACGAATTTTCGTTTTGTTTGTTCTTTTTTCGCCGGTGCAGATATTCATCTGTGTAACTGCAGTGGTTCTGCCTTTCAGGCAGAGAGATTGCAGGGACGTCTTTGTCCGCAGGTCAGTGACCTGCGGTTATGAAGGTTATTGCCTTTCAGGCAAAAGTGAGACGGGGAATTGAAAACTTCGACTGTGATGGATATTTCTGTATTCGAGGGTGTTTTTGGCTTGAAAAGCCGAATTTTCATAACCGCAGAATTCATTCTGCGGCATGAATCGTCGTCAGCAACCTGCCTGGAAGGCAGAACATTTATTTGCCACGAAGACACCAAGACGCGAAGTTGGCTTCGTCCTCAGAATATCATAACCCCTGTGCTGCCTGACGACAGCGCTTGTCCCCTTATCTTAAGGGGACAGTTCAGGGATGGTGTAATCCTATAATTACTCCCCTCTTAAGATAAGAAGGGTACCGCCGAAGGCGGGGAGGTGTTATGATGTAAGGGAGAATTGAGAATTTAAGAAGTTAGAAGTGGGAATTTTAAATTACGAATTTTCGTTTTGTTTGTTCTTTTTTTGCGGTGTGGGTATTCATTTGTACAATGGCAATAGTTCTGCCTTTCAGGCAGAGAGATTGCAGGGACGTCTTCGTCCGCAGGTCGGTGACCTGCGGTTATGAAGGTTATTGCCTTTCAGGCAAAAGTGAGCTGGTGAATTGGAGGCTTCGACTGCGATGGATATTTCTGTATTCGAGGGTGTTTTTGGCTTGAAAAGCCGAATTTTCATAAGGAATTACAAGTTACCAATTTCGAATTACGAATGCGATCATCTGCACTTTTCAATCTGCGACTATCTACGTGAACCTATCTATTCTTTTTCTCGCAGATCAACGCTGATCTTTTTCTCGCTGACTCACGCTGATTTATTTTCTGCGCCCATCTGCGATTTCAATCTGCGAATATCTGTGTGAACTATTTTTTCTGAATTTTCTCACCCACGCCCAAATATTCCCCAAAACTACTCTTCTCTTAAGATAAGAGGGGTACCGCCGAAGGCGGGGAGGTGTTATGATGTAATTGACAATTGAGAATTAACAAGAAATAGAGAAATGGGAAGTAGAGAAATAAGAATTTCAATGAATTATCAAATCGGTAAATTTTTCAATCGCGAAATTATGCATTGTGCATTATTAATTATCCATTGATTCTTGGGGCGTTGCCCCAAACCCCACATACTTTTTTGCCTTGATGCAAAAAAGTATGCAAAAAAGATCAAGACTGCATCTCCTCATCGACCCGATAGCTGCTTGTTCGCTAAAAGACAAATAACTCACCGCCTTGCGGCGGCTCAAACAGCTTGTCTTTTGCCTGACGGCACGCTCGCTGCGCAGATCGGGGGCCCCGATGATGAGATGAGGTCGGGAAAATAAGGGAGAATGGATGAGTGTGAGAGAAGAAAAGAGGTTTGAAGTGAAGAAGTCAGAAGTAGAGAAATATCATAACCCCTGTGCTGCCCGGCGGCAGCACTTGTCCCCTTATCTTAAGGGGACAGTCAGGTCGGGAATTCATCGGTAAATCAATAAATCATCGAATTGGTAAATTATCGACTAATTCCAACCTCCATTCCCCAACCTCCAATCTTCAACCGTGTTCACATTCTTTCACTTTCGTAATTGTGATGTTTTGTTAATAAAATTGGGCAAATTCCTTTCATAAGCTTTCATCATGACATTAATATATGTATATCAGCAGATTATTTGTATGTTCTTGAACTAAAAATTCATCGATTCGGCAACAAAATTGCCCCGTCAGAAATGTAGAAAACGCGTTTGACTCCGACGGACCTGTTTTCTACTTTGTAGAAACCACGTTCGACTTAAAGAATGTTATATCTACTTTGTAGATTTCGCAAATGTGAATGAAAACGTCCAATCTTGTTAACATTCTATAGGCATTCGGCGCCAAATTGCCCAATCTTGAAGTGCAGAAAGTACAACTTTGTCCGACGATCATACTTTCTACAAAGTAGATGGGGCAATTTTGTCCGCCGATTGCCCCGTCTACATTCCTGAAAGGTACATTTTCGAGCCAAATGGCCTTTTCTATTAACATTCTATAGACATTTTTTGGCTAAAACATGTAATCTGCAGTGTAGGAACCATGACTTTTTGCGATGAACCTGCTTTCTTCACACTAAGATGACAGGTCACGACAAGACAATCGTGTCATTTCGAAGTGAAAACGGGGGATCATTCCTCGCCGAACGTGTCATCTTTGGGTGAAGATGATGGAATTTGAGTAACAGGAGTGTTAAATCAGCCTCATTATTTAACGATTTTCTACGGATTTGCATCATCACGAAGTGTAGAAACCACAACTTTTTCGGCTGATGTAGTTTTCTGCGAGTACGGACGATGGGTTTTTTTCTGAAAATACAGTGCTCCCTAATCTTAGAACAATTCCGGCAGCAAGTTAAGCAATGACTTTTCTTTCAGAATCTTCTGTCGCGCATCGACACGGTGGGAGAACCGGAATCGGACGATGCCGGGTTTTTTGTTTTTTTGACCTTGTTACCCTTCGGTGGAGTGGGAATGGCGGTGTCCTGCTTCCACAAGTGGTCTTCGAAATCCTTCAATTGTTTTTCGATTTTCTCCTGTTCGGCTTTCAATGCTTCGGGAGAAGGCGCAATTTCGGCGAGAGTTTTGCCTTGCAAATTCAGAGTTTTGTAGATTTCTCCGTTGTAGCGGTGCATGCGAAAGAAGTCGTCCACCGTGCTGTTGATCACATTGTTGAGGCTTGAGGTCATGATCTGCATTTGCAAAGCAAAGGGCTGGATTTCGGAGTAGGGAATCCAGAACAGCGGATAGCGCGCCGGTGAGGTTTCGAAGTCGCTTTGGCGCACCAGGATAGGGCAAACGGCGAGTGTTCGGATGCCAAAACTCGAGGTTACCGAGTCGAAAAAATAGGCTTCCTTGACATAATAACCCGTCACCTCGCTCGAAGGAATGTCCGCGTCGTTCACGACGATACGTGAGTCTTGCACTTCATAATAAATGCCAAAGCGATCGAGAAACTCCCTGAAATCGATTTTGTAGTTGTCGGCAAACACTTCGTTGCCGTCCACGTATTCGTAAGCATCTATTTTTCCTTCGGAAAGCAGTCGGAAAATAGAAGTAAAGAAATTGGTTCGGCCCGGTGCGGGTTGCACAGGGTAGTAGAGTGGAGCATTTCTATCGTCGCTGAGATCGAGATATCGATAAACGACTCGCAACCATTTGGCATTATCGGGATCGAACGACGAATAGCGACCGAGCTGTTCGGCCCGCAGCGAACTCGACGCTAAAGGCGATGAGGTGGAAGTCGCGGGTTGCTGCCGCTGAATTCGTTCGCGCACTGTTTCTTGTGCGTGTGTATGAAAGGCACTCATTCCTACAACTGCCATTGCGATAATCCATGTAAGTCTTTTCATTGCGTGATGGCTATTTTTTTATCATTGTTTAAATGCGAAATGCGAATTGCAAAAGTTCATAAAGTTCCACTTTTCACTTTCTACTTAATTATCCGTTATCCATTAAATCATACCCCCCTTCTGCTTTCGGCAGTACCCCTCTTATCTTAAGAGGGGCGTAGTTTCGGGATTACGCCATCATAACTGTCTCCTTAAGATAAGGGACAAGCGCTGCCGGCGGGCAGTGCAGGGGTTATGATATTTTCATCATCAAATCATCTCTTCATTTTTCTTTCTCGCTTTGCAAATCTGTGAGGGCGAGGAAGAGTTCAATTGACCCGAACTTCGATAACGGAAATTTCGCGTTCGATACCATCGGGGCCAACGGCTCTAACACCGGAAATATAAAAATACTTACCACGCGAGAGGCGTCGGAACTGTTCCTTCTGACGATCGGAAAAACGGTTTCCATTCGAAACTTCGGGAATGGCATTGCCCATAGCATCGAAAAAAACAGTTCGAAAACTCAGCACACGGAATGGTATGTTGAGTATTCCGTCGTCGATAGCCGCCCGGATGCCATCCGCATTCATTAGCACACCTTTGGCTATTGCGCCGCCTTTGAACATTGCCGGGTTGCCATTGGCATCCGTATATTCGATATAAGGCGTGGGATCGGGAAGTGCACGCACGCGAAACTCTTTTTTCGCCAGTTGTCGCACTTGGTCGCCTATCCTTGCCGTGATGGAAATCACGGCGTTTTGTCCCACTCCGGAAGGTTTGGCACTCCACATATTTCCTTTCCTCACCAAACTGCCGTTGGTCATTGCAGCGCCGATATCCTGTGGTGCAACACCCGGAACAGAAATGCTGATTTCGTTATCGATGCCGGCGTAAAGGACGTTCATAAGGGTAGGGGCTACCGTGGCTGTTGGTTCAATAACGGTATAACTGTTGCTAAAATCGCGTCGGAGCACCGAACCATCAGCACGGGGCAGTTCCACATAACCTTGTATGCTGTGTGAGCCGATACTTCCTGCCACAGCCGAAAAAATGCCGTTACTTTCCGGATCGAGGACATTGCCATTGACGAAAATATTCGGATGACGGGTAGAATCTTCTGCCGAAAGCACGATGCGGGCTTTATAGGTACCTCCCTGAATGACAATATTCGACTCGGGAATTACGTAAGCATTGATTTGGTTTACACGGAAATCGCTCACATCCACACTGTTGAGTAGATGTGCTAAAGTTTCACCTTCGGCGCTGCGAACATCGCTTTGCAGCTTAGTAAGTAATGAGACTGCGGCTGCTACAGGCATTTGTTCGAAAAGCGACTGTTCCCAATTGCGGTATTGCTTTCCCCTCGCGGACGAGGGTTGAGTGGAGAGACCCGAGTTGATGATTTTTTTCCTATTTTCGTCCGTTACGAGTTGTGAAAGCGTGTGGCGAAAGGAGTCAACCGCCGAACGAAGACGTTTACCTTCGCCCGAAACCGGCGATAACATCACTTCCGATGCCGCGTTGAGATCATCTTTGTGACGGATATGCCCGAGATCAGCCTTGTTGCCGTCGGCTCTTCTCACCATTTTCAATTTGAGAGTTTCGATATACCTGAACAGCGAGTCGCTCATCTGATGCACCTCCAAACTCTTGCGATACCACGAACCGGCCTTTTCGGGATTTTGTTCGTTGTAAGATGCCAGTTCGTGCATAATAAGCAGGTTGCGTTGCAACGATATGTCCGACGAATTGGCCAGGCTATCTTCCATGAGTTCGAAACCATCGAGCACTTCTGCCGACACGTTGAGCGCAAGCATTGCAATGAAAACCAAATACATGAGGTTGATCATCTTTTGCCGGGGCGAGTTGGGACTGTTGACTGCCATCTGTTACTTGAATCTATCCATTACGAATTACAAATTCTGTTTTTCTGTTCCGAAACATTTAAGGATTATGTCGGTCTGAACCGGCGGTCATGGATTCGATCATACGGGTGTAGATACGGTTGAGCTCTCGCAGCTGATCTGCCAGTTTTTCGGTTTCGTGTCTGATAACCGATCCGTCGGGCACGGAATCGTTATACATGGTTTTGAGACGGAGAAGTCCGGCATTGATTTGATCGATTGTTTCGATTTGACCACTGATGCTGCGCAGTTGGATTTCGTATATCGTATTCAATCCCGAGATATTTCGATTGAGAGCTTCCATTTGCTGAACGTAACCAAGCGAATTTTGGCCGATCTCTTGCGAATGGTCGATGATGTACCGATAAGAGTCTTGCAGCGATTCCGAAATGCGGGTCAACGTCTCGACTGCGTGGGTAAACTTTTGAACATTCTCTGCAACAGCGTCGAGCGAGCCAACGATGTTGTCGTTGACCTCGAGGGAATCTGCTGCACTTGACGAAAGAACAGGATCATGCACGGAGGCTTGTGCCGACTTCTGACGCGTAGAATCGCCACCCTCGGTCGAAGTGGAATGAAAGACGGACGCTTCGCGGGAAACTTTTTCTTTCGGATTGCTGCCGAGATTGGTGACTGCGGATGAAATAGCAGATTTGGCTGCAATTCCTGTCCCCGACGAAAAGTCGGGACGATCGTCGGGATTGTCGGCAGCCAACACGGGAAACACTTCTTCCCAACGATAATCTTTCACGGGGGTATCAAACGCCGACAAGACAAAAACACAAATTTCGGTGATCATGCCGATAGCGAGTAGCACATTGCCAAATGGCAGATACAGCAATTTGGCCATTGCACCGAAGATGACAATAGCGGCACCGAAACTGTAAGCATAGTTGAGAAAACGTTTGCCACGTTCGGTTTGTAAAAACTTTTCGATTCGGTTTCTGTATTTTACATATTTTCCCATTTCGGTAAGGTGTTATAAACAATTATTTTGAAAAGCCGATCTGAGTGCGCACACAGCGAAAGCCGATGAAGGAACGTCCCCTGTTCTGGTATTCCGAATCGCGCAGGTCGGAACGGATGAAAGTAGAAATATCTTTCCATGATCCGCCTTTTACAACTTTCTTTTTCATTGCATACGGATCTTCAGGGGCTGCATTGTATCGATATTCGGGGTTCATGTCGCTCATTTGCAGATTGCCCGATTCGGTATAGGCGGTTGAAGTCCATTCGGCCACGTTGCCTGCCATGTCGTACAGACCAAAATTATTGGGACTGAAACTACCCACCTTAGCCGGAATCAAGAAATTATCGGCTGCATAAGCTCCTTCTCCCGGTTTGAAATTGGCATTATAGCAACCGCTTTCGCCGGTTGTGGCATTGGAATCCCACGGATAGCGATTGTCCGAATTGGCGTTGCGGGCAGCCATTTCCCATTCGGCTTCGGTCGGGAGACGGTATTTTTCGATTAGAACATTTTTTTCCTTCAGAGAATTTTTCAGGAACATTGTTCGCCATTCGCAGAATGCGGTGGCAGCTTCCCACGAGACCCCGACAACCGGATAATGGGCATAACCGGGATGCGAAAAATAATTGCGCATGTAATACTCGTTGTTGGCATTGTCGAAATCGTTTACCCAACAAGTGGTGTCGGGATAGATATTTACGATTTTGGTGTGAACAAAATCGTAGAGACCGGATAACGGACGGGTAATGGTTTCGTTGACGATGCGTCCGTTTTCGTCGATATAGGCCGTATCTTTCGAAATCATGATCACTTCGTCGGGATCGATCGAAAGATCGGTGTTGAGGATTCTCTCATTGGGATTCAACCGATTTTGCCTTTTGGCAGCTTCTGCGGCATCGAACCACTCATAGCGAAAATTCATTTGGGCAGCGTCGAGCATTTTCTCACCGGTGATCGGATGAATTGTATATACACTGTTGATGGCTGCTTCTTCCTCTTCGGTGTTGCGCGACCAGGGGATAGGAATCGACCAGTCGAGGCGGGGAGGAACGGGATCGCCATATTCGTTTTCGGTAATCTTGTAATAATCTTCGCCCGCATAAGCGGGATCGGCCAATCGTTCGCGGATGATGGAGTCGCGCACCCAATATACGAACTGTTTGTATTGCGCGTTGGTGATCTCTTTTTCGTCCATCCAGAAATTGTCCACCGAAACCCCTTTGGACGGAACCGAAAACCCCCACAAAGAATCGATTTCGGCAGGTCCCATGCGATAAGCACCACGTGTAACCAAAACCATATTATAGGGCGTGGGTTCTTCCCAAACCTTTCCCACCGGAATGCCCGTGAGTTCGCCCCCCACACTGCTTCCGATTCCCCTTCGGCCACAGGAGAAAATGATGATCGAAAGCAATGCGGAAATCAAGACTTTTCTCATATCGATATGTATGTTGTTGTTTCCAAATTTGCGAATTTACAATAGGCGGATACTTTTGCCCGGAGTCGATTTTTTATCGAAAGCATCGATCGGAATTCGGTAACCGATGTATATTTCATGACTTCCGTTACCTTGTTTTCCGATTCCTTGCGTATGCAGACTGTAAGCATAGCCAATCTCAACGCCGCGGATAAGCGCTCCGGCAAAGAAAACGTACCCGTCGTTCTTGACCCATGAAGCGCCTCCCGAATATTTTTGTCTGAAAATCGCCTTCATCGTTGCCCTAATTTGTGTTGTAGCGTTTGTGCCTTGAACCCAAATCATCGGTTGTATGTCTAACGGATAAAACAGGGAAATATTGTATGAAGCCATAAAATTATATGATCGGGGAATATGTCGGCGTATGGAATCGGGGCTTGCGACGGGCACCAGGGTAGAGTCGCTTTGTGCATAAAACCACGGCGACGTGAGATGCATCACCGAAATGCCCGCAAAAAAATGCCTTCCCTTCCACGACAGACCTGCGTTGAAATCGAAGACACTTCGGTCGGTGAAGTTGGTGCGAATCATTACTGTATTATTTGCAACGGAATCGTTTGCAAGTGTCAGATTACCGGCATCGAAGGCCAATTGGTATATTCCGGCCTGAATACCTGCCGAAAGATAACCACTCCCAACTTTTTGCCGATAGGCATATTGTGCGGCGAGGAGCGAGTTGCGTTTTTGACCCATGATTTCGGTGCTGACCACCATGCCCATACCGTGCTGTTTGCCGATAAACCGAAAAGGCGTGTCGGCGGTAACAATCGCTGTTTTCGGTGATCCTTCGATTCCTGACCATCGATGTTGATAAGCTCCCGAAATCCTGATTCCTTCGGTTGCGCCTGCCACCGAAGGGTTGTAGTATCCTTTGATAGACCAATGTTGTGCGAGTGATACATCCCATTGAGCCCATGCCGTTGCTTTGCAAAGCAAGAGCGATAATGTAAATAATATGGTTTTCGTGTTCGACATCGATATTATTAACCGAAAATATCGAAAAAAATTGTGTGGAACAAGAGTTTTGTTTGAGGTTGGTGGTTGGATATTTTGTTGAAAGTCCGTAGAGGTAGAATTGATAGTGTATAATGTATAATTTTCCGATTTGATAATTCATTGAAATTCTTATTTCTCTACTTCCCATTTCTCTATTTCTTGTTAATTCTCAATTGTCAATTATACATTATCCATTAACATCATAACACCCCCCCCAGCCTTCGGCGGTACCCCTCTTATCTTAAGAGGGGAGTAGTTTCGTGATCACGCCCATCTTAACTGTCCCTTTAAAATAAGGGGACAAGTGCTGCCTTCAGGCTGTGCAGGGGTTATGACATTCTGAGGACGAAGCCAACTTCGCGTCTTTGCATCTTCGTGGCAAATAAAAGTACTGCCTTTCAGGCAGGTTTCTGACGACGATTCATGCCGCAGAATGAATTCTGCGGTTATGAAAATTCGGCTTTTCAAGCCAAAAACACCCTCGAATACAGAAATATCCATCACAGTCGAAGTTTTCAATTCACCGGCTCACTTTTGCCTGAAAGGCAATAACCTTCATAACCGCAGGTCACGACCTGCGGACAAAAACGTCCCTACCATTACTGCCTGAAAGGCAGTACCACTGCAGTTACACAAACGAATATCCACATCGGCAAAAAAAGAACAAACAAAACGAAAATTCGTAGTTTAAAATTCTTATTTCTCTACTTCCCATTTCTCTATTTCTTGTTAATTCTCAATTGTCAATTATCCATTACATCATAACACCCCTCTGCCTTTGGCAGTCCCCTCTTATCTTAAAGAGGGGAGTAGTTTCGTGATCACGCCATCTTAACTGTCTCTTTAAAATAAGGGGACAAGCGCTGCCGCCGGGCAGTACAGGGGTTATGATATTCCTTCATTTCCGACTTCTTCATTTCTTTCTTGATAGCGCAGTTTCCAAATTGCCTGTCGTTTTGCGTCCAAGTTACGCCATCGGTAAACTTGAACGAGTCGGGCAACACAGATAAACACCGGCTTTTCAAGTCGTAAAAAGGATTCAATTCACGAATTCATCTTATCCTTATATCATTTGATACCTCTTCTCCTTATTCATATTCCCTCAAATAAATAAGAGTTTGCATGGTGTGATTAAATAAGTTGGACAAAAACGATGAAATCCCAAAAAATAGTTGTTATTTTGTGAAAACTATCAAAATAGTATAACACCGATTGAACAGATAAACGATTGATGAAATTTACGATTGCTTGGCAATCCATTGAAAAAGAATAATAAAGCTGATGAGTACTGACGAAAAACTGGAGAACCCGCAAAACGCGCAAACTCGAATGAATGACAACAATGCAACTCCCATGAACGCCTCTGAGGAAAAAGTGGATGAGAAAACGGAGCAAACTTCGGTAGAAGACGTAAGAGAAGAAGATTTGGAGGCAGCCTCCGAGTCGGCGAGTGCGTCGGCAGCCGACGAGAAAGCGTCACCTTCCTCTGAGTCGGATTTGGCAGACGAGTTTGCCGAAAGAGAGATGAATGAAATTGTTCACGAACAGGAGGATTTGTCCGAAATTTCGATATCGGGGCATGACGAAGAGGAAGAGGACGATGCCACGGATGATGCGGATTCCGAGAATAGTTCTTTTCCATTGTTATCAATCGAAGAGATCGTTTCCAAACTACGCGAGCTTGCTTCGTCGGAAGATCTGCAGCGAAAAGAGATGGACGAACTCAAGAGCCAGTTTTATCGTTCGATTCGAAACGAAACTGCCGAACAAAAGGCCAAATTCTTAGCCAATGGTGGCGAGGAGATCGATTTTGTTCCCGAAGAATTGCCCCTCTACACCGAAGGAAAAGAGTTGCTCGCCAAAATTAAGGAAAAACGTGCGCAGATTCAGGCACGCGAAGAGGCAGAAAAAGAACAAAATGTTGCCAAAAAATTGGCAATCATCGAACAAATAAAGCAATTGACAGAAAATCCCGGTCAAGAGGATTTCAATAAAACCTATCAGGAATTCAGATTGCTACAGCAACAGTGGAACGACATCAAGCTCATTCCCCAAGCCAAAGCCAACGAGTTGTGGAAATCGTATCAGCTCTACGTTGAACGTTTTTATGATTTGGTTCGCATTAACAATGAATTCAGAGAATACGATTTCAAGAAAAACCTGGAACTGAAAACCGAGTTGTGTGAAGCAGCCGAACGACTAGACGAAGAACCGGATGTGATTTCCGCTTTTCATCAGTTGCAAAATCTGCATCAGCAGTGGCGTGAAATCGGCCCTGTATCACGTAAGGATCGCGAAGAAATCTGGAATCGCTTCAAGGAAGCATCCAACAAAATCAACAAAAAATACCAGGCGCATTTCGAAGAAATTAAATTGCAAGAGAATGAAAACCTGGAGAAAAAAACCGCCATTTGCGAACAACTGGAATCGATTGACTATTCGGCTCTGACTACACAAAAAGCATGGAGGGAGCAACTCGATAAGGTGCTGGCCCTACAGGACGAATGGCGTAAAATCGGATACGTTCCGAAAAAATGGAATTCCAAAATTTACGAACGCTACCGTGCAGCCTGCAATATCTTTTTCGAAAAGAAAAATCAATTTCAGAAATCCATACGGGACGAATTAGACGAAAATCTTCGAAAAAAGACGGCTCTTTGTGAACAGGCCGAAGCACTGAAAGATAGTAAGGATTGGCGCACAACCACACAAGAAATGATTCGGATACAGAAAGAATGGAAAGAGATCGGTCCTGTACCCCGAAAATTTGTTGATTCGTTGTGGCAGCGGTTTATTTCGGCGTGCGACTACTTCTTCGAACAGAAAAAACTATCTTCCTCATCGCACCTTGCTGAAGAACAAAACAATCTGGAAGCCAAAAAGGCAATTATTGAAAAAATTAACAATATCGACCCACAATTACCCATAGATGAAGCGAGCGCCTTGCTTCATCAGCTCATTGAAGAATGGCACAACATAGGTCATGTGCCCTTTAAACAGAAAGATACGATTTATAGCGATTTTTACGAAGCTACCGAAGCTCAGTTCAATCGACTGAACATCGACAAAGGCGACCGAAAACTTCAGAGCTATAGAAACAGTATTTCGGATATGGCGAAGTCGGACAACGGTCGGGGGCAACTTCTGCGCGAACGCGAAAAACTGATGCGCCAATACGACCGAATGAAAAACGAATTGCAGACTTACGAAAATAATCTCGGCTTTCTGTCCGTTTCTTCCAAAAAAGGCAATAACTTGATAGACGAGATGAATCAACGGGTGAAAAGACTCAGATCGGATCTCGATTTACTTATCAAAAAAATTGATGCAATAGACAAAGAGCTATAAAAATAAATTAAGACAAATTTCAATAGCGTAAAAGCTCGAACTTATGGTTCGGGCTTTTTTTATACAGGTTCGGTTCATTTCTTAACATTTGCAATATATTGACAAACAGTGTTATAATAAGCATGATAAAAATGTTGTATTTTTTGAGATGATTTTGGGATAGACATCGAAACATTTAGGTTTATTTTGAAACCTGTTTATAAATCTAAAAAATTGATGCATGAAAAAAGATTTGAAATTTTATCGGAACATCAGCGAGAAGATGAAACCGTTTCTTCTTTTGTCTGAAAGAGAGGGCTCGTCAGCTATTTTTCACAACCGAATAAAGAAGAAAAAGACCATTCGAAATTTTGGAGGTCGTGAGATTAATATAGCTATTCTATTTTTTGAGACAAAAATAGGAGTAAAACTGTTTTGTTTTTCATTACTTTGACGTGTAAAAATCTTTTAAAAAATATCGAATATGAAAAAAAAATTAAGTTCATTATTAATTTTAATTGGTTTCCCATTTCTTATTTTCGCACAAGCTCAACTATTAAATGTCAAAGGAAGAATTGTTGACGAAAAAGGTGATCCAATTATTGGTGCAAATGTAATTGAAGTTGGCAATCAGATGAATGGTACTGTTTCTGACGCTGATGGCAATTTTGTTATAAAAGTACGAGAAGGGCAATCCTTATCTATTTCTTACATAGGATATTTATCTCAGGAGGTTAAAGTTACTTCAGAGGTCATTAATGTCATTCTAAAAGAAGATACACATAGTTTGCAAGAATTAGTTGTGATTGGTTATCAGACTGTAAAAAAAGCAGATTTGACAGGGGCCGTATCCGTTTTCAAACCTGAAACAATGAAAAATGCCGTTATAACAGGAACAGTAGGTGAAGCACTGTATTCCATTCCGGGTATTTTTGTGCGATCGGGAGGAGCTCCTGGTAATGAGGGCTTTATTCAAATTCGAGGAACTTCGACTTTTGGAACAAGTAATCCTCTTTATATTATTGATGGTATAGATGTCGGCACTGCAAACCGCGATTTTAACTACAATGACATTGAAAGCATTCAAGTTCTTAAAGATGCTTCGGCTGCCGCCATTTACGGATCGAGAGCAGCAAACGGAGTGATTATTATCACGACTAAGAAAGGGCGAAAAGGAAAAATGAATATTGATTTTTCCGCAAAAAACACTTTTCAATGGTTACCCAAATACAATTTGACGAACCGTGATCAATGGATAACTTTGAATGATCTTGCTTTTAAAAACGCAGGAAGACAACCTGCTAATCATAGCGATGGGAACACAAATTGGCAAAACGAGGTTTTCAAAATGGGCATTTTGCAAGATTATGATTTAAGCTTTTCGGGAGGAGGTGATAACAATAATTATTACTTGTCAACTAATTATCAAACCAATAGCGGAACTACTATTGGGGCAGACAGTAAGAGGTTTACGGCACGTATAAACACATCTTCGTTTCGTGATTTTGGAGAGAATGTTAGATTTTCGATTGGTGAAAATTTAATTATTAGTAATTATTCCGTGAACGAGCTAAATACCAATCCAATTACAGATGTATGGAGGATGTTGCCGACTATTCCTATTTATTCCGATAGCAATCCCGGAGGATATGGATATGGAGACGGTACGAAAGATGTTACTTTTGGTACCAATCCAATAGCGCGTGAAAATTTGGAAACTACTGAAAATGAAAATTTCAGGTTGAGGGGCAATGCTTTCGCTGAATTCAATTTCTTTAAAACATTAAAATACAGATTTAATTTTGGTTTAGTTACTAGTTCAGATTCACACCTATATTTACGCAAAGTAGGTAACTGGACTTATAATCAGCCAATAGATCCTTCTAGTTTGAACAGGAACAAGTCTATGTATAAAAATATGGTATATGATAATACGTTGGAATTTAATAAAACATTCGGAATAAATAATATTGCTGCTGTAGCAGGTACGAGCTATTCCACAGAAGATTATTCACAAATTTGGGGAACAAAAAATAACGTATTAACAACCGGAGACGATTATTTTACCCAATTAGATGCAGCATTGCTGGATCCTAAGACTGGAAGTTATCAAAATTTGGCCAAATTATTCTCTGTTTTCGGACGTATAAACTACAGTTACGATGATAAATACATTGTTAGCGGTACAATCCGAAGTGATGCTTCCTCGAAATTTGGACCAAATTACAGAAACGGAGTATTTCCTTCGATAGCCGGCGCATGGAGAATCAGTAAAGAGAAATTTTTCAATGTGTCGTGGATTGATGATTTAAAGATAAGAGCTAATTATGGAATTTTGGGAAGTTCCAATATTGGTTATTGGGATTGGGTCCCATTTATCAACATATTTCCTCAGGCAATTTTTGGTGCAGACCAAAACATTAATACCGGCATGACACAAGTTCAATTGGTCAATACCGATCTCAAGTGGGAAGAACTGCATGAAACAAATGTAGGTTTTGATGCTTATTTGCTAAATAGACGTTTAGAGGTTGTTGGCGATTATTTTCATAAAACTACTCAGGATGTTTTGACCCCCATGCAAATATTACTCACAACGGGTAATAATGGAGGCAACCCAATGGTAAACGCTGCTACTTTAAAGAACACCGGTTTTGAAGTTACGTTAAATTGGAGAGATCGCATTAACAATGATTTGAATTATTCGGTTGGTGTGAGTACTTCTTACCTGAAAAATGAGATTGTTGAACTTGGATATGGCCGCCAAAGTTTCACACAATGGGATACAAAATCTTTTGTGGGAAAACCAATTGGTGATTGGTATCTGATTAAAACTGACGGAATTTTCCGGTCGGCCAATGAAGTATTGAACCATGTTAATAGCAAAGGACAAGTTATCCAACCCAATGCACAGCCAGGTGATATTCGTTATGTGGATTTTAACGACGATGGACAAATCACAGATGCCGACCGACAATATTGCGGCCATTCTTTTCCATCTTGGAATATGGCTTTGAGCGGAACCCTCGAATATAAAGGGTTTGATTTAATGTTGCAGTTTACCAGCTCCTTTGGTAAAGATTTTAAATTGTTCAATGGACCTAGGAGTGGTTACGATCGTTTTGACGATAATTCAAATTACAGAGTCGATTATGATGGCTACGATGCAGTAACCAATCCTGATGGAGTTGATCCTCGTCCATTATATGCTGATGCTCGCAATGCACGTGGCGATCAAGATCGTTGGCTGGAAAATGGTAATTATCTTCGCCTGAAACAGGCGGGTATTGGATATACATTACCAAAAAATGCTTTTAATAATGTACTCACTAATTGCAGATTGTTTGTCAATGCACAAAATCTTTTCACCATTACCAAATATCGTGGATTAGATCCTGAATTTCTTAATTCCAATATATGGGATAGAGGTTACGATGCTGCGGCTTTTCCAAATCCTTATGGAATAACACTTGGAGTGCAAATAACTTTTTAATCATCGACCATTTTAATTTAGAACGCAATGAAAAAATATCTTTATCTATTAATTATATCAGTATCATCACTCATTTTAAATGGATGTGATGTGGATGTTATAAATCCAAATACACTTACCAAGGCAACATTCTGGAAGACAGAACGTGATGCCGAATATGGCGTAAACGCTATTTACAATATGTTTTACAAACCCGGTACTTACAGCCGGTGGATTTGGTTTCGGCTTGATTTAACTTCCGACGAAGGGTGGAGTCAAAGCCCATGGGCAGAACTGAAAGAATGGACGCGATTTCAGTATGTTAATTACAATTTTTGGGAAGGTAATGCATGGACTTACAGAGATTGTTATGAAGCGATTTTTAGAGCCAATCAGGCTTTGGAAAACATTCCCAATATAGAAATGGATGAAACAGTCAAAAATCAGCTGCTGGGTCAGGCCTACTTTTTAAGAGGACTTTACTACTATAATCTGGCTCTCTTGTGGGGTAGTGAAAATAATAGTCTGCCGATTATTTTGACCCCGTCAAATCCGGCAGATACACCTCAAGGGTATAATGGTGAGGATGTTTATAATCAATCCATAAGCGATCTGTCGCAAGCAGTAAATATGTTGCCAGAGCAATGGGACAGTAATAATTTAGGACGGGCAACAAAAGGAGCTGCTTATGCTTTACGCGCTAAATGTTATATGCAACTGCATAAGTGGGAGGAAGCAAAGAATGACTTATACTGGCTGGTTGAAGGAAATGGCAAACAATATTACGATTTGGTAGCAAAATATGAGGATAACTTCACAAAAGATACGGAAAATAACAAAGAATCTGTATTTGAAATTCAATATTCAGACGTCCACAAAGCTCCTGCTGGTGATGGCGATTTTGATGTAGATCCTAACTTGGGATTGAATCGTGGACAATTTTTTGCTCCTCCAGGAATAGGTTGGACCGATGGCGAATTACGACCATGGATTGTAAATGAGTTTAAGAAAGAAAAAGATCTGAGTGGAAATTATGATATTCGTCTAAAATACACTGCCTTTTATGAAGGCATGAATCAGGATTTTCCTGAGAATAACCGAATTTATCGTTATAGATTGGATGGTGCTGATTCAGATATATGGAATCTGCAAAATTGGAAAGGACGTGTATTCTTCAGAAAATATGGGTCCGATTATTATCGAGATTATGATGATTATCACAACCCGACTAATGTCAGATTAATTCGTTTTGCCGATGTTCTGCTTATGTATGCCGAATGTATTGCCAATACTGACAACGATTTATCAAAAGCGGTTGGATTAGTCAATAGGGTACGTCAAAGAGTAAACATGCCTGAACTCAAAGTGAACCATTTTGATGCGACTCAATCAAAAAACGCATTCTTAAAAAGACTTCAAATGGAAAGATCATTGGAGCTATGTTCTGAAGGACTAAGATGGGCAGATATTAAAAGATGGGGGTTAGTTGACAATCAGGGAGGTATTGATGAGCTGATTGCTCGTGACGAAGATTTTAGAAATTTTGTAATAGGAAAGCATAATTGTTTACCTATTCCATCTGATGATGTAAATAATAATCCGAATCAACAACAAAATCCAAATTACTAATGCGGTTAAAATATCTTATATTAGTGAGTCTGGCTTTTCTGTCCTGTGGAAATGGGAAAATTGATGATCAGGAAACAAAACAAATTTTGGTGCCATTAGCTGATCCATACATTCTGCTTTACGATGGAATGTATTATGCATACGGAACAGGAGCAGACAAGGGCATTGAAGTGATGACGTCATCTGACCTCAAAACCTGGAAACGAACTGCAAATACTCCTAGTGGACTTGCACTTTACAAGGATGATTCGTATGGCGAAAAATGGTTTTGGGCACCGGAAGTGTATTCCGTAAATGGGAAATTTTACATGTACTATTCGGCTGAAGAACACATCTGTGTCGCAGTTTCCGATTCGCCTTTGGGACCGTTCCGGCAGGTGGAACAAAAGCCCATGCTCGAAGAAGAGAAAGCTATCGACAATTCGTTGTTTATTGATGACAACGGAAAAGCCTATTTGTTTTTTGTCCGTTTTAATGATGGGAACAATGTTTGGGTTGGTGAGTTGGAGAATGACCTCATGACCTTTAAAAAAGAAACCATGCATCACTGTATCAGTGTTTCACAACCGTGGGAAGAGGTTTGGCCAAGAGTCAATGAAGGGCCGTTTGTCATTAAGCACAATGGCATATATTACATGACCTATTCGGCCAATAGTTATGAAAGTCCTTTTTATGGCGTGGGTTGTGCCACTGCAACAAATATCATGGGTGAATGGACCAAGTATCCCGATAACCCTTTGTTGCAGAAGCCAGGAAATTTGGTAGGTGTTGGTCATAATTCCCTTTTCTGGGACAAGGATGGCAACTTGCGGATTGTGTTTCATGCCCATCACGATATAAACGCCATTCATCCCCGAAACATGTATATCAGCAATGCAGGTTTCAAGCAGGTAAATGGAATGGACAAATTTTATATTGATCCCAATTATTTGACACCGGTTTTAGATGTAGTTCAATAATTCTCATTTTTATTAATCAATGCGTCGGAGGATTTATGGATTTAATTATCTTTGATCCGAATATTGCGAAGAAGGAAATAGCCTATTATCTTACCAAACAGAATACCTACGGACTTCCGCTTGACAATCGCAAGACCTATTCGAAGTCGGATTGGATAATATGGACTTCGACTTTGGCTGAAAACGACGACGATTTTCATGCCATTGCCGATTTGGTATACAAATATGCTGATGAAACTCCGAGCAGAGTTCCGATGAGCGATTGGTATGAAACGACCGATGCTCGCAGAGTCGGATTTAAGGCTCGTTCGGTGGTTGGGGGATATTTCATGAAGGTATTGGAGCAGAAACTCCAATCCCAATCTTCGAAATAAAATAACGAATTGTTTTCATTATTCGCTTAAATTGAATTTTCAGGGTAAAAGAAGATATGCTCACGAAGCGGTTACCAATCGTTTCGTGGGTATATCGTTTGATAAGGGACACACGTTTCGATTTCATTCTATCTACTTTAAAAAAAACTATAAACAATGAAACATCTATTGCCATTTCTACTATTTCTTTGTATTGCCACAAGTATTTCTTTCGCATTTTCGGCCGACAATATCCGCGCAACTGTTGTGAGTAGACCCAATACACAATCCGTAGCGAAAAATTATATCCAAAATCGTACACCATTGCTCCCGATGAATTTCATCAAACTTCCGGTTGGAAGTGTTCGACCACGGGGATGGCTTTCGGAAGTATTGAACCGACAAAAAGACGGATTAAACGGTCATTTGAGCGAAATAAGCGCTTGGCTCGACAAGAAAAACAATGCCTGGCTGGGCACAGGCAACGATTATGGATGGGAAGAAGTTCCTTATTGGCTGAAAGGTTATGGCGATATGGCTTATATTCTGGGTGACGAAAAAATGATCGATGAAGCTAAAACGTGGATAGAAGCGGTTTTCAAAAGTCAACGTCCCGACGGTTATTTCGGCCCGTGGATCGAGAAAAACGGGAAACCCGATTTGTGGGGTAACATGATTATGCTTAGGTGCTTGCAATCGTATTACGAATATTCCGGTGACCGGCGTGTAATCGATTTGATGACAAAATATTTTAAATGGCAACTCAATTTGCCGGACGATCGTTTTCTGAAAGATTATTGGGAAAACAGCAGGGGTGGAGACAATTTGCTTAGCGTTTACTGGCTTTACAATATTACGGGCGACAAGTTTTTGTTGGAGCTGGCCGAAAAAACACATCGAAACACGGCAAATTGGCAGCAACGTTCCTCATTGCCTAACTGGCATAATGTGAACATTGCTCAATGTTTTCGCGAACCGGCGAGCTATTACATGCTTTCAAAAGATTCGTCAAGTCTGATTGCAACTTACAATGATTTTCGTCTCATCCGTAACACTTTTGGTCAGGTTCCCGGAGGAATGTTCGGGGCCGACGAAAATGCCCGAATGGGATATATCGATCCGCGTCAGGGAACGGAAACCTGCGGATTCGTGGAGCAGATGGCGTCCGACGAGTTGTTGCTTATGATGACCGGCGACCCTTTCTGGGCAGAGCATTGCGAGAATGTGGCATTCAATTCGTTCCCTGCATCGATGATGCCCGACATGAAATCGCTTCGCTATATCACTTCCCCCAATCAATCGATTAGCGATTCAAAAAATCATCATCCGGGAATTGATAATAATGGTCCGTTTCTGGCAATGAATCCTTTCAGCAGCCGTTGCTGTCAGCACAATCATGGACAGGGTTGGCCTTATTATATCGAACATCTCGTCATGGCAACTTCCGATAACGGAATAGCAGCAGCCATTTTTGGAGCTTGCACGGCTTCGGCAAAAGTTTCGGATGGAAAATCGGTAGAGATTGTGGAAGATTCAAATTATCCTTTCGAGGAATCGATATGTTTTACCATTAATCCTTCCGAAAAAGTCTCGTTTCCTTTTTATATCCGAATCCCGATGTGGACGGAAAATCCCACTGTAAGCGTTAATGGAAAATCAATAGCAGTGAAATTACTACCCGGAAAATATCTTTGTTTGGAAAGAGAATGGAAAAAAGGTGATCGGGTTGTGCTCGAAATTCCCATGAAATTGACTCAATCGGTTTGGACTGTCAATCAAAATAGTCGAAGCATCCATTACGGGCCATTGACGTTTTCGTTGAAAATCAAGGAAAATTACAAACAGGTGAGCAGTACCGAAACTGCGATTGGCGACTCGAAATGGCAAAAAAATGCCGATGCGGCCAAATGGCCCTCCTACGAAATTTATCCCGGCAGTGATTGGAATTATGCTCTTGTGATAGATGAAACTCAGCCGTTGGAGAAAAATTTTGAAGTTGTGAAGAAAAAATGGCCTTCGAATAATTATCCATTTACGGTGGACGATGCGCCGATAGAAATCAAAGCGCGCGGGAAGAAATTATTGACATGGCAAATCGATCAGTATGGATTAACGGGTGAATTGCCAATTCCTGAAAATCGTAAATTTGCATCTGACGCCGAAGACATCATGCTTATTCCTATGGGTGCAGCCCGATTGCGCATATCGGCATTCCCCGTTTACGAAAAATAAGGTGAGAAAAAGGATGACTCGAAATGCTAAGTAAGAAAAGAAAAATATATCACGAAATGAAAAAGAAATTTTGGATAATCATCGGTTTTGTAATTTTTGGTATAAATTTATCGGTGCATGCACAAAAAATAGATTTGGTGCGTTATGTGAATGCCTTGCAGGGAACAAATTCATCGTTCGAATTGACACGAGGAAATACTTATCCAACAACGGCTTTGCCATTTGCGATGCACACATGGACGCCGCAAACCGGTATCAATGGAGACGGATGGAAATATCAATATCAAAAAGATTCAATTCGAGGATTTCAGCAGGCTCACCAATGCAGTTCGTGGACGAACGATTATGCTGTTTTTTCGCTCATGCCGGTTACGGGCAAATTGCAGGTCGATCAGTACAGCCGTGCCGCAAAATTTAGTCACAAAAACGAAACAGGACGTCCCAATTATTACAGGGTGGCTTTAGATAATGGGATTACGACTGAAATTTCACCGGTTGAAAGAGGGGCGCATCTTCGATTTTCATTTCCGAAAGGGAAAAGTGCGTTTATCGTTTTGGACGGTTACACCGGCATGAGCGGAGTAAATATTATTCCCGGTGAAAATAAAATAACCGGTTATGTGCATAACGGACGTGGACTACAAAAGAATTTCAAAAGTTATTTCGTTATCGAGTTCGATCGTCCAATTCGCAGTTTCGGAATTTGGAATAACCATACGGGGCAACGTCTGCCCGGCAAAACCGATGCCGAAGGCAAAGGTATGGGAGCATGGGTTGAGTTTGATCGCGGAGCGAAAGTGCAGGTAAAAACGGCATCGTCGTATATTAGTCCGGAGCAGGCCGAATTAAATTTGAAAAACGAACTCGGACAATTTGCTTCGTTAGAAGAAACCAAAGAGGCTGCCTGGAAAATTTGGAATGACCATTTGAGCCGTATTTTTGTAGAAGGCGGTTCAGAGGCTGACAAAGCCACGTTCTATTCCTGTTATTTTCGTGCAAGTCTTTTTTCGCGCAAGTTTTACGAAATAGATCGAAATGGAAATCCTTATTATTTCAGCCCTTATGATGGTAAGATACATTCGGGCTATCTTTACACCGATACCGGATTTTGGGATACGTTTCGGGCGCAATTTCCATTAAATGCACTGTTGCATCCCACGATGCACGGACGTTACGTTTCAGCTCTGCTCGATGCTTACGACCAATGCGGATGGTTGCCGTCATGGTCGTTTCCCGGTGAAGGAGGAAGCATGATTGGCAATCATGCGATATCACTTCTGGCGGATGCGTGGGCTAAAGGCATTCATACGTTCGATCCCGAAAAAGCTTTGAAAGCCTATTATCACGAAGCTACCAACAAAGGCCCCTGGGGCCCTGCAAATGGGCGTGACGGATGGAAAGAATATTTTACATTAGGTTATGTTCCTTATCCGAAATACGGCGAGGCTACTGCCAAAACATTGGAGTATGCTTACGATGATTTCTGTGGCTATCGTTTGGCTGAAATGACCGGAAATGCATTCTTTCAAAATATTTTTTCCCGTCAGATGCACAACTACAAAAATGTGTTTGATCCACAAGTCGATTTCATGCGTGGGCGAGACGAGAATGGCGAATGGACGCCCAAATTCGATCCGTATGAATGGGGTGGCCCTTTCACCGAGGGCAATGCCTGGCATTATCTTTGGTCGGTATTTCACGATGTGAACGGTTTGATAAATTTATTGGGAGGGAAAGAGCGATTTGTGGCCAAACTCGATTCGGTTTTTTCTGTTCCGAATACAGTCAGAGTGGGTACCTATCGGCGCATGATTCACGAAATGACCGAAATGCAGATGGCTGATCTTGGGCAATACGCTCATGGCAATCAGCCTATTCAGCATGCGATTTATCTTTACAACTATGCCGGAACTCCGTGGAAAGCTCAACAGAAAGTGCGGGAGGTGATGAAAAAACTGTATAATGCCACTGAAAATGGTTATCCCGGCGATGAGGATCAGGGACAAACTTCGTCGTGGTATGTATTGAGTGCATTGGGGTTTTACAGTGTTTGTCCCGGTACGGATCAGTATGTGTTTGGAAGTCCGATATTCGAAAAAACGACCATTACGATGGAAAACGGAAAACAATTCGTCATTGAAGCCGAAAATAACAATTCGCAAAATGTGTATATACGTTCCGCAAAACTTAACGGAAAAGAGTATTCAAAAAATTATATTCGATATCGGGATATCATCAATGGTGGAAATCTGGTTTTTGAGATGGATAATCAGCCTAATCTTCAGCGAGGTACTTTGCCGGAAGATATGCCATATTCGGTTTCGATTCGAAAATAATGATGGGATGGGAAAACCGATGCCTTGTTGTACCGCGACCTTAAATTTTTCTGCAAAGATATGATAATAGCTGGTAAATAAGATGATTATGAATTTTAAGCAAATATTCGTTTTTCTTTTTCTCACTGCAAATGTGCTAAGTGTTCGTTTGTCGTTATCCAATTCGGGCTATTCTTTTCGTCATTTCGACATAAATAACGGATTGTCGCAAAATACCGTTCACTGCATTTTTCAAGATCGACAGGGCTTTATGTGGTTCGGTACCAAAGATGGATTGAATCGATTTGACGGAACTTCGTTCAAAGTTTTCCGGTTTTCGCCAAATGAAAACTTGCGCGACAATGTTTTCCATCGCATCGTTCAGGACAAACAGGATAATATATGGGTCGGAACAGAAGAAGGAGTGTATATTTACGACCCAAGACTGGAGAAATTTGAACGTTTCGATCTGAAAACATCCGATGGAAAGTCGATTTACGGCATCGTGAGCGATATGATTCAGGATAACGATGGCGATATTTGGATTTCTGTGGAAGAGAAGGGAGTGTTTCATTACGATATTGTTTCTAAAAAACTTTCGCATTTTTCTATGCCGATACGACCCGATGGCATGGCAATGGTTAGTTTGTGTGCGGGCAAAGAGGGCGATATATGGGTGTTTCCCTATAATCTCCCGGTTTTGAGAATCAATAAGAAAACGGGCAATGTTTCCGAATTTAAATTGAAAGATGATCCAAATTTGTTCAACGAAACCGGAGAAATATGGAAAGTGCAAACCGATGAATATAATCAATTGCTTATTGCATCTTCAACGAAAGGCTTTTTTAGCGTTAATACGGTAAATAAAACGCATCGTCCTTTAGTAGAGAAAGATTCATACGGTCAGCCAATATTTGTACGGTGTTTTGCGCGAATCGATCCGAACACTTTTTGGATTGCCAGCGAATCGGGATTGTATATTTATGATATTCCTTCCGGAAAAGTTCAAAACCTTCGACATGACAATGCCATAGGTACTTCGCTTTCTGATAATGCCGTTTATTCCATTTTTAAGGATAGGGATGGAGGCATTTGGGTAGGAACTTTTTTTGGAGGAGTCAATTATTATTCGAGTGAAAATAACAGTTTCGAGTTGTTTTATCCCCTTTCGGGCGTCAATAAGATGAAAGGAAGTCGAGTTCGCGAGTTTTGCCAAGATCCCGATGGTAAATTATGGATTGGAACCGAAGATAATGGTTTGAATCTTTTCGACCCGCAACGAGGCGAATTTTTGCCGTTGCCTAAGCCTTTGCAATCGATTTATACGAATATTCATGCTCTTTATTCGGACGGCGATTATTTATGGGTAGGTACTTTTTCGAAAGGATTAAATCGATATAATCTGAAAACGGGAAAACTGACGACTTATACACACAACGACGCCCCCAATTCAATCAGTCACAACAGTACTTTTGCAATCTGCAAGGATCGACAAGGTAAACTCTGGATCGGGAATCTTTCAGGACTTGATATTTACAATTATGATACCGACGATTTCACGCCCATTCCACACTTACAGGGAATGTTCATTCAGGATATTTTCGAAGATACCGATGGGAAAATATGGGTTTGTACGTTCGGAAAAGGATTGCATCGTTATGATCCGGCAACCGATACATGGAAAACGTTTCTTTATAATGCCTCCGATCCTCTCAAATCACCATTCAACAAGTTGACCAGCGTATTCGAAGATAGTCGCCGACGTTTGTGGATAACAACCGAAGGAGGAGGTTTTTATTTATTCGATCGCGAAAAGGAAGATTTCGTAATCTATAATACCTCTAATGGATTGGCCAACAATGTAGTGTATCAGATGGTAGAAGATGATGTCCACAAACTTTGGCTTTCTACGAATGGAGGTTTAGTTCGGTTTGATCCCGAAACCGGTATTTTTAGAACTTACACGGTTGATAATGGGTTGAGGACAAACCAGTTCAATTATAAATCGAGTTTTAAGGCTGACAATGGTACTATTTATTTTGGTTCTCTTGAAGGTTTTGTTCGATTCAATCCCTCTGATTTTAAAGAGCCTGCACATATTCCGTCCATTGTGTTTACTGAATTGTATGTAAATAACAAGCCTGCTGTACCTTTAGGCAAAGATTCGCCACTGACTGAAAGTATTTGTTATGCAAAAAAAATTCGATTGAATTATCGACAAAATTCTTTTTCGATTCGGTATGCAGTACTCGATTTTTCGAATACTTATCCTGTAAAAATTTCTTACAAGTTGCAGGGGTTCAACAAGGAATGGATTGAAGCCAATCCGTCGGAACCCCTTATTTTTTCGAATCTCAAGCCGGGAAAATATAATCTTGTCATCAGGTTGGATGATACTGCCGATATTGAATCGACCGGAAGTTATCGAACGATTGACATTCAAGTGCTTCCTCCATTTTGGTTGAGCGGGTGGGCATATCTTATTTATTTTTTGTTTGCCGTAGGTTGTTTGTTATGGTTGATTTCTTATTTGCGCGCTCGTCAACGAAGGTTGCAAAGCGGACAAATGGCTGTTTTTCGGCAACAAAAAGAGCGAGAGCTTTATCAATCGAAGATTGATTTTTTTACGAACGTAGCTCACGAGATTAAAACGCCGCTTTCGCTGATAAAAGCTCCTCTCGACTATGTTTTGATGTCGGAGAAAGTATCGGATACGGTTCGCGACAATTTACAGATCATGAGCAGAAATACCGACAGATTGTTGAACTTGACCAATCAATTGCTCGATTTCAGAAAAACCGAATCAGAGGCTTATCTCCTCAATCCCGAAACGCAAAATGTGTCGCAACTGATTCGCGACACTTACTTACTTTTTACGTCTCTGGCTACTCGGCGAAATATTCATTTCCAACTCGATTTGCCTCGAAACGAAATTTTTGTTCGTCTCGACAAGGAAGCATTTCTGAAAATTGTGAGCAATTTGGTCAATAATGCCATGAAATATTGTGATTCGTACGTGAAACTTTCGGCATTTACAATAGAAAATGAGGGCAAACCGGAATTTCATTTAGTCGTTGAAAATGATGGAGATCTTATTCCTTCACATTTTAAGGATGAAATTTTCAAGCCTTTTATACATATCGATAAGCAAACCGATAAAACAACGACCGGTACCGGCATCGGATTGGCTTTGTCGCGTTCGTTGGCCGAATTGCATAATGGCACTCTTGTGCTGGAAGAAAGTGATGAAGTCAATCGTTTCCATTTGACGCTTCCAATGTCGGAAGCAAAAGCCGATTCTCAAGAACTGCCGGAAACACATGATGCAAAAACGAATGGCCGTAAAGCGGCGGAAGAGAAAACTACGAAATCGGACTATACTGTTTTGCTTGTGGAAGATGATGTGGAATTGCTCGGTTTCGTAACGAAATGCTTATCGCCAATTTACAACATTCTGACTGCCGAAAATGGTCTTCAGGCTTTAGAAGTACTTTCGGGAAATACAGTACATCTTATTGTGACAGATGTGATGATGCCTGAAATGAATGGGTTTGAATTTACACGTAAAGTGAAATCGGATGTCAACTTCAGCCATATTCCGGTGATTTTGCTGACTGCTAAAACCAATGTTCAATCTAAAGTTCAGGGATTTGAAACGGGCGCAGATGCTTACATCGAAAAACCCTTTTCAATCGAAGTGCTGATGGCACAAGTTGCCAATCTGTTACAAAGTCGTGAAAAATTGCGGGAAACGTTTCTTAAACATCCTTTTATCGGCGTAAGTACGGTCGCGATAACAAAGTCAGATGAAGAATTTATCCAAAAATTGCACGGAATTGTTCAGGCAAATCTTGGTAATTCCGATTTTAATGTGGAAGACATTTCGGATGAGTTTAATATGAGTCGGGCAAGTTTCTATCGCAAAATAAAAGGCATTCTCGATTTGACGCCCAACGAATATATTCGCGTTGAACGGCTGAAAAAAGCGGCTCAATTGTTAAAGGAGAACAATTTCAAAGTAAACGAAATTTGTTACATGGTCGGTTTTAACTCTCCTTCGTACTTTTCAAAATGTTTCCAGCAGCAATTTGGTGTGCTTCCGAAGGATTTTATTTAAAAAAGTCGATTGATAGACAAAAGTGATATGTTTTGAGATATTTGTTTCGATTTTCACATCGCAATATTCTACCTTTATGCATCGAATGGTGTGAACATTCACCTTGTTTTTTGCAAAACGAGTTTACAGTTTAAATTATATACTAATGGATAAAAGTTGCGATGCCCATATCATGAGAAAATTTTTTTCGATGTTTCGACAAGCATTGGTTTGTTTCGTTGCTTTTGTTGCAGCCGCAGATATCGGAGCACAAAATGTGGCCTGTCAAAAAGTTCCGCTTGCCGATCCATTTATTTTGCTTTATCGGGGCATGTATTATGCTTATGGAACACATGCTGCTGACGGCATCGAGGTTTATACTTCGAAAGATTTGAAAAGTTGGGACAAATCGGAAAATCTTGCGTTGCACAAAAACGATTCTTTCGGCGAAAAATGGTTTTGGGCACCCGAAGTATATCATGTAAACGGGAAATTCTATATGTATTACTCTGCCGATGAGCATATTTGTGTAGCTGTTTCCGATTCGCCATTTGGGCCATTTAGGCAAACCGTTCAGAAACCAATGTTGGAGGAGGAAAAAGCCATTGACAATTCTCTCTTTATCGATGATGACGGAAAAGCGTATTTGTTTTTTGTCCGTTTCAACGATGGAAATAATGTTTGGGTAGCTGAACTGGAGAACGATTTGATGACGCTGAAAAAAGAAACAATGCATCCATGCATTCATGTATCTCAATCGTGGGAAGAGGTTTGGCCAAGGGTAAACGAATGCCCGTTTGTCATCAAACACAACGGTGTTTATTACATGACCTATTCTGCAAACAGTTACGAAAGTCCTTTTTATGGAGTGGGGTGTGCAACAGCTACCCATATTATGGGCGACTGGCATAAATATCTTGATAATCCTTTGTTGCAAAATCCTGACGGATTGCAAGGGGTGGGGCATAGTGCCATTTTTCGCGATAAAAAGAAAAATCTCCGAATTGTTTTTCATGCGCATCATAGTGCATCGAGTATTCATCCTCGTGAAATGTATATCGGTAGCGTCCGTTTCAGCAAATTGAATGGCGTTGAAAGAATGTTTATCGAAAAGGATGATTTTACCCCTTGTTTGAATATAAAATAACAAACATCATAAATAATCAAGAATATGAAAAGATTCTTTTTCACACTCATGACATTAGTCATTGTTTTTATCGGAATTATTTCCTGTAATCAAGGCAACAACAACGTACCTGATGAGGAAACTCAAGCACGTGAAGTATGGTCTGCCGAACAAGCCCAACAGTGGTACAAGCAATGGGGATGGTTGCGCGGAGCCGATTTTATTCCGAGCACTGCCATCAACCAGATAGAAATGTGGCAAGCCGAAACGTTTGATCCTGAGACTATTGATCGCGAGCTTGGTTATGCCGAAAGTATTGGATTTAACTCGATGCGCGTGTATCTGCACCATCTCGCATGGCAAATTGACACGGCCGGATTTAAAAACCGCATGAAAGAATATTTGAATATCGCCGATCAGCACGGCATTTCTACCTTGTTTGTATTTTTCGACGATTGTTGGAACCCGACTTATAAGGCGGGTAAGCAACCCGATCCGAAACCGGGTATTCACAACTCCGGCTGGGTGCGCGATCCGGGTGATTCTATTTTTATCAATCCTGCTATGATTGGTTCGCTCGAAAAATACGTGAAAGATATTCTTCGTACATTTTCTAACGATTCCCGCATTGTGCTTTGGGATGTTTACAACGAACCCGGCAATTCCGGCTATGGCAACAAAAGTTTGCCTTTGCTCGAAAAAGTTTTCGAGTGGGGTCGTGAAATCAATCCATCACAACCCCTTTCCGCCGGTGTGTGGAATTGGGATTTGGAAGAGCTTTGCGATTATCAGATCAAAAATTCCGACATCATCACCTATCACAATTATGGTGATTCGATCGACCATAAACGGTATATTGATACACTTCGCTTGCTTACCCAAAAGCCGCTTATTTGTACAGAATACATGGCACGTACGCGCAACAGCCTCTTTAAGGACATAATGCCAATACTCAAACGCGAAAATATCGGGGCCTACAATTGGGGGTTGGTTGCAGGCAAAACGAATACCATATATGCTTGGGATACTCCAATGCCCGATGGTTCGGAACCCAAAATCTGGTTCCACGATATTTTCAGAAAAGACGGGACCCCATATAATAAGGATGAAATTAAGCTCATTAAGAGTTTGACCAGTAAAGATTAACGGAAAAATTTCAAAATTTATTAACATCATATTTTTATACTTATGAGAAGAATAAGCTTTTTATCTTTCGTTTTGATTGTTTCTTTAGCTGTATCAGCCCAATGGAAACCTGCCGGCGACAAAATCAAAACGAAATGGGCGTCGCAAATCGATGTAAACAACGTGTTGCCCGTGTATCCGCGTCCTATCATGGAAAGATCGGAATGGCAAAATCTTAATGGCTTGTGGAATTATGCCGTTCGTCCTGTAGGAAAACAAACACCCACTTCTTTTGATGGGCAAATCCTTGTTCCTTTTGCCATTGAGTCGAGCTTATCGGGAGTGCAAAAAAAGGTGGGTAAAGAGAATGAACTTTGGTATGTACGCGAATTTTCAGTCCCCGCAAAATGGAAAAATAATGCAATATTGCTACATTTCGGTGCCGTGGATTGGAAAACGGAAGTTTGGGTTAACGATATTCTCGTCGGAACGCACACCGGCGGATATACCCCATTCACGTTCGACATTACACTTGCTTTGAAGAGCGGACAAAACAAACTCACTGTAAAGGTTTGGGATCCGACCAATGATGGATATCAACCTCGTGGTAAGCAGGTAAACAAGCCTGAAGGAATTTGGTACACTTCGGTTACAGGAATTTGGCAGACGGTTTGGTTGGAACCTGTTCCAAAACAGTATATCGAAAACCTTCGTATAACGCCTGACATCGACAAAAATACATTGACGGTGAATGCACTCACCAATAGTGAACGTAATAATCAGAAATTGGTAGTGAAAGTGATGGACGGTTCACGTCAGGTTGCCATTGGGCAATCAATCAATAACCTTCCGGTGGAAATTGCAATGCCCGAAAACGTGAAATTGTGGTCGCCTGACGATCCATTTCTGTATGATCTGGAAATTACGCTGTTCGATGGCACAACTCCTGTTGACAAGGTAAAAAGCTATGCAGCCATGCGCAAATATTCCACTAAACGCGATAGCAGAGGAATTGTGCGTTTGCAGCTTAACAATAAAGATCTTTTCCAGTTTGGTCCGCTGGATCAGGGTTGGTGGCCTGACGGACTTTACACTGCTCCTACCGATGAAGCGTTGAAGTATGATATTCAGAAGACCAAAGATTTCGGATTCAACATGATTCGCAAGCATGTGAAAGTTGAGCCGGCACGCTGGTACACGCATTGCGATCGGCTGGGTATGATTGTTTGGCAAGATATGCCGAGTGGAGATAGAGGTCCCGGATGGAACAGCCGTGATTATTTTAAGGGTCCCGAGAGCATGCGTACAGCAGAGTCGGAAGCCAATTATCGGAAGGAATGGAAAGAAATCATCGATTATCTTTACTCCAATCCCTCAGTAGGGGTGTGGGTTCCCTTTAACGAGGCATGGGGACAATTTAAAACCAAAGAAATCGTAGAATGGACCAAACAGTACGACCCTTCGCGATTGGTAAATCCCGCCAGCGGTGGAAATCATTATCCCGTGGGTGATATCCTCGATTTGCACAATTATCCTCAACCCGATTTATATCTTTACGATGCGCAACGCGCTACGGTTTTAGGTGAATATGGCGGTATAGGTCTTGCACTCAAGGATCATTTGTGGGAACCGAATCGGAATTGGGGATATGTTCAGTTCGACAATTCCAAAGATGTTACAGATGAATACGTTAAATTTGCCGAAATGCTGAAGCCTCTGATTCTTCATGGATTTTCTGCTGCGGTTTACACGCAGACTACCGATGTGGAAGTTGAAGTCAATGGATTGATGACATACGATCGGGCAGTAGTCAAAATGGATGAACCTCGCATAAGAAAAGTGAATCAGGAAATATGTCGTATTTTAGACAAATAGTATGTTGTTTCATCGTCCTCTTTCTTTTTTCGTGTGCCGGAGAAAACCCGATTTCGGCCCAAACTAAGAATTTGTCCATTGCTTGGCAGCAACATTCGCTCGTATGCATTGCCGAAGAAGGTGGTTATCCACGAATGAAAAGACTGGGTGATGGTTCGTTGCTTGTAGCCTACGAAAATCGTAAGGGCGATGTTTTGATCAAAAAAAGTATCGATGGAGGAGTCACCTGGAGCAATCCGGTGATTGCCTTCACCGGCTTCGACGTTATTGATAACGAAAATGGAAGAAGTGCACGAATAAATATTGCTAATCCTGAAATTATCCAATTGCCCAATAACGATATTTTAATAGCTTGTAATTTTCGCCCGAATAAAGATGAGGTCTATCCTTTCTCTATTGCCATAAAGCGAAGTAGAGATAACGGAAAAACCTGGGGTGAGGAGCAAATTGTATATCGGGCTGCACCTCGATTCATTGACGGTTGTTGGGAACCGTCTTTTCTGCTTTTGCCCGATGGCAGAATACAACTCTATTTTGCCAATGAAAATCCTTATCAGCAAAGCAACGAGCAAGAAATTTCCATGATCGAATCCGGCGATAATGGGTTGACATGGTCATCTGAAATTACCACTGTTTCATTTCGTGCCGGCTTTCGAGATGGAATGCCGGTGCCCGCTACGGATGGTAAGGATATTTATGTTGCTATTGAAGATAATGGGAATGAGCAATTTAAGCCTTTTATTGTAAAAAATTCGATTAAAGATAATTGGAAAGAGCCTGTGTTCGCTCATTCCTCTAATCGTTATTCTCCATTGAAAGTGCCGCTTCCTTCATCGGTTTATGCCGGAGCTCCTTATTTAATTCGTACGAGTGAAGGAATTTATGTGCTGTCATTCCAAACGACCGAGAACCGAACTTACAATTGGGAACTTTCTACGATGGAAGTTGCTATTAGTGACAAACCTTCAGATTTTATTTCTCCATCGCAACCTTTTTCTGTACCCCTAAATAAAGAAGCAAAATGGAATTCGTTGTGCGATTTGGGAAATCGAGAAATTGCTGCTGTTTCTTCAACGAATTTCAGATCGGACAAAATCGGTATTTGGATGATTAAAGGTAAAATTGTGAAGAATGAAAATTGATAAAAAGTGAAGGAAAATCAAAACAAAAGTCCGATATTTGTGAAATGAATTTAATAACGTGTAATAAATTGACTCCAAATGAACAACAAAATCTTTTTATCAATTGTAATCTTGATCGGTCTATCTGTAAACTTATTTTCTCAAGGGCACGATAAAGAGATTTTTGAGGATGAATATATCAAAAATCAATTAGTCAAGGTTACAAATTGGCAATTTCAACACCCAAAACACGATCCTCGTGATTGGACGAATGCTGCGTTTTATGCCGGTGCGTTTGCGGCATGGCAAACAACCCATGATCAAAGTATTTATGACGCATTGATAAACATTGGAAATTCCGTAGATTGGCAACCTTACAAACGCTGGTATCATGCTGATGATATAGCCGTGTGTCAAACTTATATCGATTTATATCGTATCGAGAAAAAGCCTGAAATGCTTCAACGCACGCTCGATACTATCCAGCTGTATATCAGTCGTCCTTATCCTACGAGTGGAGAAATTGACGTTATCAAATATTGGTGGTGCGATGCACTTTTCATGGCCCCTCCTTCACTTGTGAAATTAGGAATAACGACAGGAGACCAACGTTTTCTCGAAGCCAATGATGCCTATTACAAGGAATGTTACGATTTGCTTTTCGACAAGGAGGAACATCTCTTTGCCCGTGATTTGAATTATGTTCTCAAGCCGGATGGGTCGGGATTGAAAGAAGCTAACGGGCAAAAAATATTCTGGTCGCGGGGGAATGGTTGGGTAATGGGCGGATTGGCGCGTGTTTTGCAAGAGTTGCCACATAATTATAAAAATCGACCCTTTTACGAAAATTTATTTAGGGAAATGGCGTCACGCATTGCATCGCTTCAGCAGTCGGATGGTTTGTGGCGTGCAAGTCTGATCGATCCGGCATCTTATCCGGGTGGCGAAGTGAGTGGATCGGGATTTTTTTGCTATGCGTTTGCCTGGGGCATCAACAACGGATTGCTTGATCCTAAAATTTATCTTCCCGTCGTCAGAAAGGCATGGATTGGTTTAAACGAATGTGTTAACGAAGAAGGTCGTGTCGGTTGGGTGCAACCGATTGGAGCCGATCCTCGCAAAAATTTTGATGCCGATAGTTGGGAAGTTTATGGTACCGGAGCGTTTTTGCTCGCAGGTAGTGAAGTTGTCAAATTAAAAAATAGAAAATGATTCAATTCATCAATAACATATTGTTTTCGAGTATTTTTTGTCTGTTGGCATGCAATCCTTCGCAAAATGGAGTTGAAGCCAATCCCGAAGCTACTTATCGTAATCCTGTGATCAATCGCAGTATGCCCGATCCTACGGTAATAAAGGCAGATGATGGATATTTTTATCTATATGCTACGGAAGATATTCGCAATATGCCGATATATCGTTCGAAAGATTTGATTTCCTGGCAGTTTATGGGGACTGTTTTCACCGACCAATCCCGTCCGACTTTTGAGCCAAATGGCGGGTTGTGGGCTCCCGATATCAATTTGATCAATGGCAAATATGTGTTGTATTATTCTATGTCGGTGTGGGGTGGCGAACAAACATGTGGCATCGGCGTTGCGACTGCCGATAATCCAGACGGGCCGTTTACCGATCATGGCAAACTTTTTCGCAGCAACGAAATTGGTGTGCAAAACTCCATTGATCCCTGTTTTGTGGAAGACAACGGAAAGAAATATCTTTTTTGGGGAAGTTTCCACGGAATTTATGCGATTGAACTTTCGGATGATGGTTTGTCATTAAAGCCGGGAGCGGAAAAAATTCAGGTTGCCGGTACAGCTTATGAAGGTACTTATATTCACAAACATAATGGCTATTATTATTTGTTTGCTTCGGTCGGTACATGTTGCGAAGGTCTGAACAGTACATATACAACCGTCGTAGGTCGTTCGAAAAATCTGTTCGGTCCATATCTTGATAAGCAGAACAATCCGATGAAGGATAATCGTCATGAGGTACTTATTCGCAAAAATGCTAAATTTGTAGGCACGGGGCATAATTCGGAAATCGTACAGGACGAAAAAGGACAAGACTGGATGTTATATCACGCCGTTTCGGTAGATAATCCACAGGGACGCGTATTGATGCTCGATCGTATTCGTTGGGATAACGATTGGCCTCTCGTATTGGGATCGACGCCTTCGCTCGAAGCCGAAAGGCCGATATTTTAAGTTGCTTTGATTTTAAAATTCATATTTAATCATTAAAAAAGGAAACAATGAAAATCAACAATCTGATTTGGATGTTGGCAATTATTGCCATTGTTGGTGGTTGTACCAACAAGCAGAAAAAGGTCGTAGAAGAAGAAATGACTCTTTCGGGTTTGAAGAAAAGCAATTTTCAGGCCATTATCAATGGCGACTCCACAAACCTGTATGTGTTGAAAAATGCCAATGGAATGGAGGTATGTATAACCAATTTTGGAGGACGAATCGTTTCGGTGATGGTCCCCGATAAAGATGGGGAAATGAAGGATGTGGTGCTCGGATTCGATTCCATTCTGGGATATACATCCGTAGATAACAATTTTGGAGCTACCATCGGTCGATATGGCAATCGTATCGCAAACGGGAAGATTACCGTTGCCGGTGTTGAATATCAGTTGCCAAAAAACAATTATGGGCATACACTGCACGGTGGCCCGAATGGCTTCGATAAAAAAGTATTCAAAGCCAATCAGCCTGACAGTCAGACAGTAGTGTTGACTTGCGTATCTCCCGACGGTGAAGCGGGTTTTCCGGGAAATCTAAACGTGAAGGTTACGATGAAACTTACCCAAGATAATGCTATCGACATTAGTTACGAAGCCGAAACCGACAAAGAAACCGTGGTAAATCTTACCAATCACTCTTATTTTAATCTGAGCGGCGATCCCAACAATACAATCCTCAACGAATTGTTAACTATCAATGCCGATGCTTATACGCCTATCGATTCTACGTTTATGACAACGGGAAAGATAGAAAAAGTCGATGGAACACCAATGGATTTCAGAACGCCTACTCCAATTGGTGCACGCATAAACGACGATTTCGAACAGCTGAAAAATGGCAAAGGATATGACCACAATTGGGTACTGAATACCAACGGTGACATTTCGCAAGTTGCAGCTACAGTATATGATCAGACGACCGGAATCCGTCTTGACGTATTTACTACCGAACCCGGATTGCAGGTTTATACCGGGAATTTTCTCGATGGTACCATCACCGGAAAAAAGGGAGTTACCTACATGAAGCACTCTGCTATATGTCTGGAATCACAGAAATATCCGGATTCTCCCAACAAACCCAAGTGGCCATCGCCATATTTGAAGCCCGGAGAGAAGTATTCCAGTCGGTGTATCTACAAATTTTCGGTACAGTAGCGATCAATTTGACATTTAAAAAATTAAAGTCCAAATCAACTTTCAAAGGAATAAAGTTGATTTGGACTTTTCTTAAAGAAATACTTCCGAATAAAATTGAGACAGCTTATAGCTTTCCGATAAAATTATGGATTCGGCGATACATTCTGTTCCGGAAGGCTGGTCTTATCTATCTTGAATTCGATTGGAAGTAAACATTTTACATTCACCTTTTGGCCTCCATTCTCTCCGGGATCCCATTTCGGCATCGTGCTAAGCACTCTTACCGCTTCGCGATTAAGAGCTTCGTTTTCGCCTTCGATAACTTCTATATTGTGAATATTGCCATCACGGTCGACAATAAATGCACACACAACTCTCCCTTCTATTCCGCGTTGATATTCAGGATCGGGATATTTGATTTGATTTGACAAGTAAGTGCTTAGTTTTTTCTCCCCTCCGGGAAATTGTGGCATTTTATCAACAATGGCTAAAACTTCCTCGTCGACGGCGAGTGTCGGATTCGATTTTGCCACCGGCTTTGCAGCAATACTTTTGGATTGTTTGGTATTTTTGTTCAAACGGAAATACATAGGCACATAGCCTGTTGAACGTACATTTTCACCATTCAATTTGGCAGGTCGCCAGGGTGGCATCATTTGTAAAATACGCAATGCTTCCGCATCCAGTGCGGGATCGGCGTGATGGATGCACTCAAAATTGGTCAATGTCCCGTCTTTTTCGACCACAAACGTGTACACGACTAATCCTTCGATATTTTTTTCGGATGCTTCTTTGGGATAGACGAGCGCAGATGCGATAAATTTTTTCATCTGATCGCTTCCGCCTGTAAACATTGCCGGGATATCCGGATCTTCCACTATTTTATCGCCGGCCGGAGGCGTTTTTTTCTTTTGAGGAGAAGTTTCCGACAAATAAAAAGTATTTTCATAATAAAGCTTTTTATTTTCTGTAGCCATTGAATGGTCGAAAGAAGCAAATAATGCAAAAACACTTAAAGCAAATGTGACCTTGTGAATAATCATCGAACTTGGATTTTGAAAATATATTGTTTATTTTGTGCACAAATTTAAGTCATAATTTTCGATTTTCCATTGTATTGCAAAGGCTTTTCTATTGGCTATTAAACGATCTTAACACGATTGTCTGATAATTTCTATAAGCAAAAGAGAAAATACGATTAAGAATTTTACATCATTTAATAGTCGATATTGCAATTAACAATTTGGATGTTACGGTTTTTTAGTCAAAAAAGTGTACCTTTGTGCCCTCAAAAGAGTTTACATGCAAGATATTCGTAATATTGCCATTATCGCACACGTCGATCATGGCAAAACCACGCTGGTGGATAAGATGCTGATGGCCGGCCACCTTTTTCGAGACAACCAACCTACCGAAGACCTCATTCTCGATAACAACGATTTGGAACGCGAACGCGGTATCACTATTCTCTCTAAAAATGTCTCCATCCAATACAAAAATACTAAAATAAACATCATCGACACTCCGGGACATGCCGATTTTGGCGGAGAAGTTGAACGAGTTTTAAACATGGCCGATGGTTGTTTATTATTGGTGGATGCTTTTGAGGGGCCAATGCCACAAACGAGGTTCGTATTGCAAAAGGCGATTGAAATCGGTTTGAAACCGATTTTGGTAGTAAATAAGGTCGATAAACCGAATTGCCGTCCGGAGGAAGTTCAAGAAGAAGTTTTCGATTTGATGTACAGTCTCAATGCTTCAGAAGACCAACTCGATTTTCATACCATCTACGGATCAGCCAAACAGGGTTGGATGTCTGATGATTGGAATAAACCTTCGGATAGCATTCAGCCGTTGCTCGATGCAATTCTTAAATACATTCCTGCGCCGAAACGACTTGAGGGCACACCTCAAATGCTTATCACTTCATTGGACTATTCGAATTATGTGGGGAGAATTGCTGTTGGGCGAGTTCATCGGGGCACTTTGGAGTCGGGAAAAGATTATGCACTTTGCAAACGTGACGGCAGTATTGTAAAAACGCGCATTAAGGAGTTGGATGTGTTTGAGGGTCTTGGTAGAACAAAAGTGGAGAAAGTTTCTTCAGGCGATATTTGTGCCCTCATAGGTATCGAATCGTTCGATATTGGCGATACAATCACCGATTTGGAAAATCCGGAACCACTCGATCCGATTGCTATTGACGAACCGACCATGTCGATGCTTTTTACCATCAACAATTCTCCGTTTTATGGACAAGATGGCAAATACGTTACTTCTCGCCATATTTATGAACGTTTGTTGCGCGAATTAGACAAAAATCTTGCTATGCGGCTTGAAGAAACCGATAGTTCCGATTCATGGATCGTATACGGTCGTGGTGTTTTGCACTTATCGATATTGATCGAAACGATGCGTCGAGAAGGCTACGAATTGCAAGTAGGGCAACCGAAAGTAATTATTAAACAAATTGATGGGGAGGGTTATGAACCTGTTGAACAACTTACCATAAATGTTCCTGAAGAATATGCGAGCAAAATAATCGATGTCATTACGCGTCGAAAAGGCGAAATGACATCCATGGAAAATAAAGGCGATCGCATGCATATCGAATTCATTATTCCTTCACGCGGAATAATCGGGCTCAACAACATTGTTCTTACTCTTTCGGCGGGTGAGGCCATCATGGCTCATCGTTTTCTCGAATTTCAACCTTGGAAAGGGCCGATCGAAAAAAGACTAAACGGGTCGATTATTGCCGGCGAATCGGGCAATGCCTATGCTTATGCGTTAGACAAATTGCAGGATAGGGGACGATTTTTTATCGAACCTCAAACCGAAGTTTACGCCGGACAGGTAGTTGGCGAGCATAGTAAAGAGGGCGATTTGGTGGTGAATGTAACCAAATCGAAGAAACTTACAAATATGCGTGCTTCGGGTTCCGACGATAAAGTTCAGCTTCCCCCTCCGGTAATTTTTAGTCTCGAGGAAGCTCTTGAATATATCAAGGAAGATGAATATGTAGAAGTAACGCCTAAAGCAATGCGCATTCGAAAAATCATTCTCGATGAAACAGAACGAAAACGCTTAGCGAAAAAAGGATAATTTATCCATTTTTGTTTTGCATTGAGAGATAAAACGGCGGAGCACGGCTAACGAAGCTTCGTCGTTTTATTTTTTGATAAGGGCAATAAATTCTTCGCGTGTTTTCTGTTCCTTGAAAACGCCTGTAAAATCGGAGGTGGTAGTAATTGAATTTTGTTTTTCGACCCCACGCATTTGCATACACATGTGTTGAGCTTCGATCACGACCATCACGCCCAGTGGATTCAGTGTGTTCTGGATGCACTCTTTGATTTGTGTAGTCAGTCGTTCTTGCACTTGCAATCGTCGGGCAAAGACGTCTACCACGCGTGCAATTTTGCTCAGACCCGTAACGTATCCATTGGGAATATAGGCCACGTGTGCTTTACCGAAAAATGGCAGCATGTGGTGTTCGCATAGCGAAAAAAGATCGATATCTTTCACAATTACCATTTGACGATAATTTTCTTTGAAGAGGGCTGATTTTAAAATTTCTTCCGGATTTTGGTGATAACCTTTAGTTAGGTAGAGTAAAGCTTTTGCAACGCGGTCGGGAGTTTTAATCAACCCTTCGCGGTTAGCATCTTCCCCAATCATTGGGATTATTTCGCTAATAAAGTGGGAAATAGCCTCTTTTCTTTCTTCGGCAGTTTCTTCGAAAGACATGAATTGTCGTTTTTATAGATAGATAGCGTTATTGAACCTGATCGACCGGAATTTTTACTTCGTCGGTTACGATGTACATTTCTTTGCCAAAAGATGGAAATGCCGTGCGGAGTTCATCCAGAACTTGCTCCGCTTCTTCTCGTGTTTTAAAATTGCCCACACGCAGCCGCCAAAAGGGAGAATCGAATAAAACTACCGTTTCCAGTTCAGGAAATGTCTGTTGAATTAATGTTTGTTTGCGGTAAGCTTCGTTTTTGGATGTGCGCTGATTATTGCCGGCAAATGCCTGAATCTTATAACCTCTCATCTTGACATAGGCTGTCGATCCATCTGTGCTTACATACACCGGTCGCGACGGCGTAATGTTTCGTCCCACAATGCCCTTGATAGCTTCGTCTTGATAAATAACCACATGTCCCTGTCCGGAATAACTGGTGTTTAACTCATCCACGATGCTTTTTGTCGGCTGTTGTGCGGACACTGTTAAAACGAAAAAACCGAAAAGAAAGACAGAGATATATTTTTTCATTTTTTTTGGTGAGATTTTGGTGCAAAGATAGGGATTTACCACGGATTATTAATTCGATCCGTGGTAAAAAACTCAAATCAATCAGAATGCTTCAATTATCGGCATGAATTTATCCACGCTTAGCGAGGCGCCACCGATCAGTCCACCATCAACGTCCGGGTTGGCAAAAAGCTCTTTGGCGTTGGATGCATTTGCGCTTCCTCCGTACAGGATGGATGTATTATCTGCAACCTCGTCGCCATATTTTTCGGCAATCGTTTTGCGAATGAATGCATGCATTTCCTGAGCCTGTTCGGGAGTTGCTGTTTTGCCAGTTCCGATAGCCCACACCGGTTCGTATGCGAGTATCAATTTCGAAAAGTCTTCGCTTGACAATTCAAACAGGGATTTTTGAAGTTGCGATTTTACAATTTCGAAATGTTTTTCGGCTTCGCGTTCTGCCAAAACTTCCCCGATGCAGAAAATAGGTGTTAATCCGTTTGCAAGTGCGAGGATCACTTTTTGTTTCAAAATTTCCGGAGTCTCGTGATAGTAAGCTCGGCGTTCACTGTGTCCCAAAATTACGTATTTTGCGCCCGTTGAAGCCACCATTTCAGCAGAAACTTCACCGGTGTAGGCACCGGATGCCTTGTCGGCACAGTTTTGGGCAGCTACTCCGATTTTGTGGGTATCGATTGCCTCTACTACTTTAGCAAGATGGATGAAAGGAGTGCCGATGATGACATCACAATTTACCTTTTTTCCTTTTAATGTTGCATCCAATTCTTTTGCTAGTGCTAATCCTTCTTGCAGGTTTTTGTTCATCTTCCAGTTACCTGCCACAATGTTTTTTCTCATAAACTTGAAAATTTTAAAAATGTAACGATGTTTCTTATTTAATTTTCTTTAGTATTCCAAACGGAACAAATAGCAGGATTGCCAAAAGTGTGATAACGCGAATGTTTTTATTCTTCACATTACCAATTTCTCCCAATTTTGATTGGGAAAGCGGCATATCCAGTTGTTTTTCGGATGGAATAGAGTTACTGTCCCATTTATTGATGATTGTCCCGTGTTTGAGCAAAATTAATCCCGGATTTGTACGAATGATAGTTTTAAGCATTCTTTCGTCGGCATTGCAAAAAGTGAACCCGCTTTGTACGCGTTTTTCCCAATTTCCGATTTCGTCGGGTGTGGAAGCTGTCAACAGATAAAATGGATAACCGTAGATATCGGCATACTTGTTAACCGCTTTTAGTCGATTCAGCGATTCCTCATTCAATTCATTGAGGTTGTACGAAATAGCAAGAAACAGGTATCGGTCGTCCTGTAAAATGCTGTCCGTTATGTCGTTTAATTCTATATATGTTCGCATGTCATTATCATATTGCAGCCGGAGAATCGAGAAATCTTCAATTTCAGGCTGTTCGCCACTTTTGATGAGCCTTGATCTCATTTCTACAAATGTCCATGTACTGTCATTCCACGGGTAGTTTTGCTCGGTAAACTCACGTTGTTCTCCGTTTTTTTCATACACGAAGGTGTTTTCATATACATCTGTTTTCTGAGGATCGATGTACATTTTCTCGGCTATGTTTGATCCTGTTTTATAGGGTCGGAAATCAATGACAGGATCGTTGAAGGTGTTGTAAATCCCCAAAAGAATACCAAACGTCACCGTATAAGAAGCTGCAAAAAATGTGTTTTTTTTCGATTTGAAATAACGGCTCAGCCGGTTTGAATAAAGCGACAAAAAAATTACGCAAATCGAGAGAATAATGTTTTTGTAAAAAGTGGTCCAATTGTCTATCACAATGGCATCGCCAAAACATCCGCAGTCTTTTACCGGATTTTTTAGTGCGACCCATAATGTGAGAGGGGTCATCACCAACATAAACGCGAGCAAGAGGCGAGTAGTATATTTTCTGTAAATTCCGAGCAGCAGAAAAACACCCAAAGTGAGTTCGAGTGTCGAAAGTATTATGGCAAAAGGCAGTGCAATTGGGAATAGTTCCGGCATGCCTAACGAAATCAAATAATCTTGCAGTTTATATTCGAATCCTCTTGGATCGATTAGTTTTACAAATCCTGAGAAAATAAATGTAATCGCAACTATCCATCGCGACAACTCAATGGCTATCTTAATGAATATTCCCGATTTTTTCATACTTGAGGTTCCTCAAAATGCAGTTTGATCAATCCGAAAAGTGCGTAGTTGATAATGTCTTTATAATTAGCATCGATTCCTTCCGAAACAAGTGTTTCGCCTTTATGACTTTCGATTTCCTTTATTCGAAGAATTTTCACCAAAATCAAATCCGTATAAGAAGTGATGCGCATCGACCGCCAAGCTTCGTCGTAGTCGTGATTTTTGGCATACATCAACTCTTTGGTTTCTGCAATGTGTTTGTCATATAGTTGCATTGCTTCCTCACATGAGATATCCGAACAGTCCGAAAATCCTTTTTCGAGTTGAATAAGTCCGATGATTCCGTAGTTGACAATTCCAATAAATTCCGAATATATTCCTTCTTGAATTTTGCTTTCTGTTTTAGTTTCGAGCGAGCGAATGCGTTTCGCTTTGATGAAAATCTGGTCGGTTACTGTTTCGGGACGCATTGCGCGCCATGAAGGCCCGTAGTCTTGCAATTTTTTTTGAAACACATTGCGACAAATCGCAATTACTTCGTCGAACTGTTTATTGGTGTAGCTCATATTGTCGGAATTGAAATTCTCCAATTGTCTTACAAAAGTATAAAAAAAAGAAATAGGTACGAGGGTTGCCGGTACCTATTCCGAAATATATTGTGGGTATTTATTGATGTAAGAAACTTAAGAAACTCGCAAAGATTTTCCGATACGCAATTTGGTTCTTGTAGTGATATTATTTAGGCTACATAATTTTTTGATCGAAACCCCATATTTTTTTGAAATGCCGGAAAGTGTGTCTCCACTTTTAATTCGATGATATTTAACGTCTCCCGAGACATATTTATTGGTTTGGGATGAGGATTCTTTGTAACTTGCGGCAATCGCTCTGTTTACAGCTGATGAACTTCGTGAAGTCTTTTGATAACTTGCATTTGTTACAAGGTATTGATCTTTGTGGCAAACCTTATTTTCGAAATCAACGATAAAATTTGGATTGATCGGGCGCCCCAGAAAGCGTGTCTCAAAATGCAGATGTGATCCGGTTGAACGGCCGGTATTTCCCGCAAGACCTATTGGCTGTCCCGAACGAACGGCTTGGTTCTCCGAAACTAAAAATTTTGACAGATGTCCGTAAACGGTTTCTAATCCATTGGTGTGGCGAATTACCAAATAGTATCCATATCCGCGTCTTTCATAGTCTTTCACCCTGACTTTCCCGTCGAAAGCTGCATAAATCGTATCTCCGGTGCGGGCTTTCAGATCTACGCCATAATGATAGCGCCTTGATCCTCTACGTCCGAAATTAGAAGTCATGTAGCCTGTGGTGGGCATCGTGAAATTTGACAAATCGACGATGAAAGAATCCGGAGCATTGATTGTAGATCCATAAATATTTACGTGACTGTTTGCCCATACACCTCCATAGATATCATCCGCAGGAATTCCACTCATATCCCATGTCTCTCGTTCCGATTCAGCCTCCCTAATAGCCGATAAATCCATTTTCAGCTTCAATCCATCTGCAAAGAGATTCGATTGGGCATCGTTCACTTTTGAACTGTGTACCTGCTTATAAATTAGATCGTTTCGGGTGTTTTTTTCTTTTTGTGGTGTTTGAGAAAAAGCTGTCAAACTAAAAAATGTAAAGGCAATCGGTATCCATGCCTTTGCTTTTTGTGCTACTTTGATATTTTTCATATTCTCTTTCTCTGTATTTCTTTTTCTTATATGATGCATTTTTTTGCTTTGATCAATATTCGTCGTTTGCATAAATATTAGGAAGCAACTGTTGAGGATATTCGAATATTTCATCTTCGCTAAAAAATCTTTTGATTTCAATATCTGCAGTTTCTATAGAGTCGGACGCATGAACGATGTTTTCCTGAACGCTCACGCTATAATCCCCTCTTATTGTTCCCGGCAGAGCTTCTCTTCCATTTGTAACTCCTGCCATTTTTCTTACAACTTCAACTGCTCCAACTCCTTTTGCAACCATTAGAATAACCGGACTGGTTTGCATGGAATTTTTTATTCGTGAAAAAAATGGCTTGTTTTTTAAATGTGCATAATGATTTTCCAAAATTTCATCGCTCAATTCTACCATTTTCATCCCAACAATTTGCAGCCCTTTTTTTTCGAAGCGCGAAATAATTTCTCCTGCAATTCCACGCTGAATGGCCGATGGCTTAAGTATCACTAATGTCTTTTGCATCGAATATTAAAAGAGCATTGATCGCTTCTATGACCGATCAAATAATTATTTTTTCCCTTAATTGATTACCAAAGTAAAGTTTTTCTTTTTTTTTGACCAAATATATTCAGTTGAAATTCCTATCAAAAAGTCTGACAATTTTTTAAAAAAATGAAATATAGGATCTTAAACTACATACTATCAATTTATTGCAGAATGATATGTTTTACAACATATTTGCTTGTTTTTAGGGGTTTTATATGGATTTTAACGATAAATTAAGAATTTGTGTGTTTCTCAAATCAAAGGGTTTTAAAAAGTAATCATTTGTGAGTTTTTTTATCTGTTTTGTATATTTCTGGTAGTATTGAAATGAAATGTGTATCGAAATTTCTCCGCACAGATTATTCATTGTGATTATATATTTGAAATTGATATATATTTCTTATAATAAATTGAATATAAGATGTTTGATAACATTTGCTGATTGCTTCGTTTTTATGTTTTTATTTTTTCACACTATATCTCCAGATGTTAAACGGATTTTACAGATACTTTTATGTATATTTGTAGCCAAATATCCCGCGAATGGGCTTAATGTCAATTTACTTTCAACTCAATGACAAGGTTTAAACTAATCAACAACATTATCGGATGGATGATGTTTGCGGTCGCAGCAATCGTTTATCTGATGACCATCGAACCCACTGCAAGTTTTTGGGATTGTCCCGAGTTTATCGTTTCGGCTTATAAACTCGAAATCGGTCATCCTCCCGGCGCTCCTTTCTTTATGTTAGTAGGCAATCTTTTTACGCAGCTGACTTCCGATCCGACGCAAGTTGCAAAGATGGTTAATGCCTCATCGGCCTTGCTGAGTGCTTTCACTATTCTGTTTCTCTTTTGGTCGATTACCCATCTCACTCGAAAACTTGTGCAAACAGATGATAAAAAAGATCTTTCTATCGGTCAGACAATCCTTATCATTGGATCAGGTGTTGTGGGTGCATTGGTTTATACATTCTCCGATACGTTTTGGTTTTCTGCTGTCGAGGCAGAAGTCTATGCCTTTTCATCCATGCTCACGGCTTTGGTTTTCTGGTTGATTTTGAAATGGGAAGAAAATGCCGAACATCCTCATTCAGACAAGTGGATTATCCTGATTGCTTATGTCATGGGTCTTTCGATTGGTGTGCACTTACTTAATTTGTTATGCATTCCGGCCATTGTGTTGATTTATTACTACAAGAAAAATGAGAAAGCTACATGGAAAGGAGGCCTCGTGTCCTTACTTATTTCATTCGGTTTGATTTTGGTGCTCATGTATGGGATTATTCCGGGTTTTACAAAAGTTGGCGGATGGTTCGAACTGTTTTTTGTCAATTCTGTGGGATTGCCCTACAATAGTGGCTTGTTTATTTTTGTAGCTCTTCTGTTTGGGTCGATTCTCTGGTCTATTTTCGAAACCCTGTCTTCAAAGCCGAATGAAAAACGTGCAAAATTTGCATTTCTATTAAGCCTTGCTTTTTCGGGGATTCTTTTCATGGGTAACAGTGTTTGGTTGTGGGTTATTTTGATTGGCATTGCGTTGTATTTTCTTTTTTCTTCCGGGCATTTGAATATGAAATTGGTTAATCTGATCTCCTCATCGCTATTGGTTATCTGGATCGGATTCTCGGCTTATGCCGTTATTCCAATCCGATCGAGCGCCAATCCACCAATGGACGAGAATTCGCCTGAAGACGTATTTTCATTAGCCGGATATCTCAATCGCGAACAATATGGAGAAACGCCCTTAATCTATGGACATACCTATGCTTCGGAAGTGCTGCGCGATGCTGAAGGAAACGCCGTTGTGAGTAAAAGAGTAAAGAGATATGGGAGAGTTATCAAAAATTCGCCCGATGAAAAAGATCGGTATGTTGTTGTAGGAACGTCGCCTTCCTATAAATATACCAACGAAATGCTTTTCCCTCGAATGCACTCAACTCCGGATGGGCCAAATTTTCAGAATCACATAGTGGGTTATCAACAATGGGGAGGTGTAGAAAATCAGAATATCAAACCGTCTGTTCTTCAGAATATTCAATTTTTCTTCAACTACCAACTTAATTATATGTATTTCCGATATTTCATGTGGAATTTCGCCGGACGTCAAAACGATTTACAGGGTGATGGCGGAATAACAAAAGGGAATTGGATATCGGGGATACCTTTTATTGATCAGCATATTCTCGGATTGGGGCCACAAGACAATATTGCGCCTGACATTGCAGACAACAAAGGCCGGAATGTTTATTTCATGCTCCCATTTATTCTCGGTTTGATTGGAATTTTTTATCAACTTTCGTTGAAAAAAAATGGCTTCAAGAGTTTTTCCATCGTTTTCATGCTGTTTTTCATGACAGGCATTGCTATCGTTCTGTATCTCAATCAAACTCCTTTTGAGCCGCGCGAACGTGATTATGCTTATGCCGGATCTTTTTATGCGTTTTCGATATGGGTAGGAATGGGAGTCGCAGGCATTAGTTTGTTTTTGAGAAAATACCTAAAAAACACCGTTGCTGCAGCGTCAATTGCAACTTTAGCCTCCATTATGGTTCCTTTGCAAATGGCTGCTCAAAATTGGGACGATCATGACCGTTCGGGACGATATATGGCTCGAGATGCAGGAATGAATTATTTGAACAGTGTTGGTCCAAACGGGATTATCTTTTGCAACGGCGATAACGATACTTTTCCGTTGTGGTATTTACATGAGGTCGAAGGATTTCGAACCGATACGCGCGCATGCAATATGAGTTACCTCCAAACTGAATGGTATGTGGATCAGATGGTTAGGCAGGCTTATGAATCCCAACCGCTTCCGATTCGGTGGCCTCGTGCTCGATATGCGAGCGATAAGGGATCGCATGCTTACGTATTGACGAGAAAAGGAATCGAGCAAATACTTCAACAAAACAATATACCTCAACCATCATACGGAATGTATTATGATCAGAATGCTTTTCGTGATACCATTTCCTTAAAACAGACGATGGAAAATCTGAGAACAGGAAATAATGCTACGCCCAAAAATCCTTTTCCTGCTCTCGATAATGAGCCGATCATTCCGGGTAATCTGTTGTATCTCGATGTGGATACTTCCAAAGTGGATTGGAAAAAGCTCAATTCGAAACCTAAATCAAGAATGATTGTCAATCTGGGTAATTCGTCGGTTGTCTATCGACATCAGCTCATGCTTCTCGAAATGCTTACAAACATAAATGACGACAACTGGGAAAGACCTGTTTATTTCGCAGCAACTGTCGATCGAGGATTATATGCGCCTGTGGAGAATAATCTCATCGTTGAAGGAATTACTTATCGTGTAACTCCCGGCGAGCCTTTGTCGAAGGGGGTAAATACCGAAATAGCATACGATAATATGATGAATAAATTTCGCTGGGGTGGAGTTGATAAAGATCCGAACATTTATTTAGATGTTACTTCAAGAAATATGATTTATACTTTTCGAATGTATTTCTCGCAACTTATCGCCGCTCTAATCGAAGAGGGTAAGAACGATATGGCGCTCGCTGCTTTGGATAAGTGTATTGCCGTGATGCCCGATCAGGTTGCTCCTTTCCGCACAGAAGGATTGATTTTTGCCAGAAATTATTTGCAATTGGGCGAAAAGGAAAAAGGTACGGATTTGATCGTCTCCATACTCGATAGAATAAATAAAAATCTTTCGTGGTATGATCGTCTTTCTCCGGTTCAAATTGCAAATTCGTGGATCGACATATCCCGAAACAACCTTGATCCGTTGTTGTTGATAGCCGATATTTATCAAGTGTTTGATCAACAAAAATACATCACGCTTGTGGATGATTTACTGAAGCGTGCACAATTTTATTATGGAACCGGTGTTTATCCGCTCGGTGATGATATTCTGAAAGAGCTAACCAACAGTTCTCTCCGTAGTTATTATGGCTCATCTAACGATACTGTTAGCCGACACGTAGCAGAACAAACAATGCAAAAAACGCTGAAAATGATGCAGCAGTATAATCCCAAATTGTTCGAACAATACGGAAAACTTCAATAATCTTAGATTTTCTTTTTAAAGAGATGTATGGACATATTTCGTACATCTCTTTTTTTGATTTTTGTAAAAAATATTTACTCATGCTTATCGAACAGCCACCTAAGCTATACAGACTTCTCTTTCATAATGCTATTTGGAGAAAAACTATCGACGGACAAAAAACCGTTTATCTTACGTTTGATGATGGTCCTATTCCTGAAATAACCCCTTGGGTGTTAGATCTTCTCCATTCTTATAATATCAAAGCTACTTTTTTTTGTGTGGGAGACAATGTTCGAAAATATCCCGAAGTTTACCAAGATATTTTGAGAAGAGGACATCGTGTAGGGAATCATACATTTAACCATGTTCAGGGATGGAAGTTTCGAACCGGCACATTCTTGGCCAACGTTCGTAAAGCCTCCGAACTCATTCAATCGAATTTGGTGCGTCCGCCTCATGGGCACATGCGTTTGCCCCAAAACGGAGCTTTGGTGTGTTCGGGTTATCAGGTAGTGATGTGGGATGTTGTTACGCGCGACTACAACAAAAAACTTACTCCTGAGCATGTTCTCGACAATGTGAAAAATTATGTAAGAGATGGTTCTGTTATCGTTTTTCACGATTCGCTTAAAGCCGAAAGGAATTTGAAATATGCATTACCTCGAGCTATCGATTGGTTGTTGAGTCAGGGATACTGCTTTGAAACACTACCTTAAAATCTTTTTATTAATTAAATTGAATGTAAATATCGCGCCATTATTTCATCCTTAAAAAATTCGATATCCTATAGGTTAGGTAATCTTGAAGCTTTTTATAGAATCTTCAACCATGACTGAATTTTCTATTAGGATTAAAAAATATTAAAAAATAAAATTATTTAGTATTATGTATTGCAAAGTACAATGTTTTCCATACTTTTGTGCCGGTAATAAATATTCCGATTGGGAAACGTATTCAAATTTGAAATTTAATCTTTCGGATCAACCCAATTGGGTTATTAATTTGTTTGAAGAATGATTGATTTAAAGCAACTTCACAAATCGTATTATACAGAAGCCATTTCACTTCACGTCCTTAAGGGAATCAATTTGCATATCGACGCCGGTGAATATGTCTCGGTGATGGGAGCATCAGGATCGGGCAAATCTACCTTGCTGAATATTTTAGGCATTTTGGATACCTACGATTCAGGAGAATATTACCTGGATGGCACATTAATGAAAAACCTCAGTGAAAAGCAGGCTGCGCACTATCGCAACGAAATGATCGGGTTTGTTTTTCAGTCGTTTAATCTTATCGGCTTCAAAAATGCCTTGGAAAACGTTGCACTTCCGCTTTATTATAAAAATGTCAGTCGGAAAAAGCGCAACATCATTGCCATGGAACTTCTGGAAAAAATGGGATTGAAGGATTGGGCTTATCACATGCCGAGCGAACTTTCGGGAGGACAAAAGCAACGCGTTGCCATTGCGCGCGCAATGATTTCGAATCCCCGCATCATTCTTGCCGATGAGCCAACCGGCGCTCTCGACAGCCAAACCACAGTGGAAGTGATGGATGTGCTCACTAATCTCAACAAACAGGGCATCACCACCATCATTGTAACGCACGAAAAGGCGGTTGCCGATGCAACCAACCGTATAATCCATTTAAAAGATGGAATGATCGAATATGAAACCCGTAAAGAAAACGGCGTGCACAATGCGTACATCCACGCAGTTCAAAACATATAGACAAATACCTACCGGAGATGAACGACCATCTGCAGGAAATATTCAGTACACTAAAGAAAAACAAATTGCGTACCACTCTTACCGGATTATCGGTTTCATGGGGCATTTTCATACTCATTGTGCTTTTGGGTGCCGGCAACGGATTGAAAAACGGGGTGATGTCCAATTTCAGTTCGCGAGCGGTTAACCGCATCAGTTTATGGTCGGGCACTACATCCATTCCCTACAACGGATTGAAGTCGGGACGAAATCTGCATTTCATGGAGAAAGAGATTTCCACTATCCACCATGAGGTAACGCAAAGCGATTTGATTACTGCCCGATCGGACAAAAGTCAAACTATCTCCTACGGGTCGGAATACGGTACCTATCAGGTAAGAGGCGTAATGCCGGCATACTCCGAAATCGAAAAACTGGTCATTCAACAAGGCGACGGACGTTTTATTAATCAATTGGATATAAACCAAACAAACAAAGTGATCGTCCTCGACCGAAAAATCGTGGAAGTGCTCTTCAAAGGTAAACCGGCATTGGGGCAATACGTGAAAGTAGGTCAGTTGATGTTTAAAGTAATCGGCATCAATTCGAAAAAAGAACAGTGGGGTGGGTCGAACGCTTACATTCCTTTTTCAACTTCACAGGTGATTTTCAATCCCGACAAAAAATTTAATCAAATCATGTTCACTGTCAACGGACTCGAAACAAAAGCTGCCAACGAACGCTTCGACGAAGCGTTGCGCAATCTCATGGGACGCAGCCTCAGTTTCGATCCTCAAGACAAACAAGCTCTCTGGGTTAATAATACGCAAGCCGAATACATCGAAACCATGAAGATTTTCGGCGGCATCACCATTTTTGTGTCTATCATCGGAATTTTTACGCTTATTGCAGGTATCGTGGGCGTGAGCAACATCATGTTGGTAACGGTAAAAGAACGAACCCGGGAAATCGGCATCCGTAAAGCCATTGGTGCTCCTCCTTCGTCTATCCTCAAATCGATTATTCTCGAATCGATCATCATTACAGCCATTTTTGGCTACGTTGGGTTGATGCTTGGTATCGGCGTTACCGAATTGGTGAATTTTCTGATGGAACAGGCTGCAGCCGCAAATGCCTCGTCGGATAGCATGCAGATGTCGGTTTTCAAAAACCCTACGGTGGATATCGGATATGCCGTTTTCGCCACCGTCGTCCTCATTATTGCCGGTGTTCTTGCCGGATATTTGCCTGCCCGAAAAGCAGTGAAAGTGCATCCCATTGAAGCCATGAGAGAAGAATAGGCAAATACGACATAACAATGAAATCATCAAAAGATAACCATAGCGATTCCCTTTCCGGCTTGTTCAAAGATTTCGGGAAAATCTTCGATTTGGATCATTGGCAGGAAATTTGGATCACCATTACCCACAACAAATCACGAAGTACACTTACAGCCTTTGGCGTGTTTTGGGGAATGTTCATGCTCGTTGCTATGGTGGGTGCGGGCAATGCACTCGACAAGGGGATATCGTCGCAGATCGAAGGATTTGCCACCAATTCCTGCTTTTTTTGGTCGAATCCCACAACGGAACCCTATCAGGGATTTCGTAAAGGACGCAATTGGAACATGACGAACAGCGATATTCCCATCATTCGGCAGCGGGTAAAGGAGCTGCAGTATATTTCGCCCGTGCTTTTCGGCGGAGGTGGCGGAAGCGAAAAAAACGTGGTAAGAGGCGAAAGAAACGGCGCTTATCTTGTAAAGGGTTGCTATCCCGAGTACGATTTGATTGAAAAGAGCAACATGATTTACGGCCGCTATGTGAATGATATCGATATTGCCGAAAAGCGGAAAGTTTGCGTAATCGGCGAACGAATTTACGAAGTTCTTTTTCAATCGGGAGAAGATCCCGTAGGCAAACAAATTCGCGTTAACGGCATCTATTTTCAGGTAATTGGGGTGGCTCGCAGTACATCGGGGGTCAGCATCGGCGGACAAACAGCCGAAACAGTAGTACTTCCGTTCAGTACAATGCAACAAGCGTTTAATCAGGGAAACATCATTCACTTTGTTGCGGCCACAGCTAATCACGGAACGCCCGTTAAAATCGTACAGGATCAAATTACCGATATATTAAAGCAGCAACATCAAATTTCGCCCGACGACAAGGAAGCTGTTGGCGGCATGAACATCGAAGAGCAGTTCAACATGTTTAATTATTTGGGTATCGGCATTGCTTCGCTCATTTGGATTGTGGGGTTGGGGACACTGTTTGCCGGTGCTATCGGCGTCAGCAACATCATGCTGGTGACTGTTCGTGAACGCACTAGGGAGATCGGGATACGACGTGCTTTAGGTGCGACGCCTCGCGCCATCATCGGACAAATCATGAGCGAAAGTATTGTGCTCACCGTAGTTGCCGGAATACTCGGTATAGTGTTGGGGGTAGGCATTCTTGCTGCTACAGGCATCGTGCTGAGTCAGGGCGATCAGTTTTTCAAAGATCCTCAAATATCTTTCGGGATGGCCGTCGGTTCGTTGATGATTTTGATTGTGATCGGCACACTTGCAGGCATGATTCCTGCTCAACGAGCCATGATGATCAAGCCCATCGAAGCGATCAGGGAAGAATAATTATCGTTTAAAAATGAGAAGAAAAACAACAAACTAAACAAGATATAGATGAAAAAAGTATTGAAAATAGCAGGATTATCCCTGTTGGGACTTTTGGTAATACTCACCTTCGTGTTTCTATGGCAAAAATCGCGCCCCAAAGTGGTTGTTTACCATATCGAAACGGTAACGAAGGGAAATATCGAGAAACGTACGGTAGCCACAGGGAAAGTGGAACCTCGCAACGAAATTCTCATCAAACCGCAAATGTCGGGAATCATTTCCGAAGTATATAAGCAAGCCGGGGAAACGGTTCAGGCAGGCGACATCATTGCCAAGATACAGGTTGTTCCCGATATGGTGAATCTGAGCAGTGCCGAATCGCGCCTGTCACGCGCCGAGATTGCCTTAGATCAAAGTCGCCGCAATTATGAACGCGACAGCAAGTTATACGAAAACAAAGTGATTTCGAAGGAAGAATTCGAAAAAGTGGCGCTTCAATACAAAAACGACCAGGAAGAACTGCGTGCCGCATCCGATAATTTGAGTCTTGTCCGCACGGGAATTACCGCAAGTTCCGCCAAATACAGCAATACCCTCATTCGTTCCACCGTTTCGGGAACCATTCTCGATATTCCGGTCAAAGTGGGCAATTCCGTCATCCAATCCAACAATTTCAACGATGGCACAACGGTGGCTTCGGTTGCCAACCTGAACGATATGCTCTTCGTCGGGAAAATAGACGAAACCGAAGTCGGCAAATTGCACGAAGGCATGCCCATGGAAATTACCATCGGAGCCATCCAAAATCGCGAAATACCAGCGACGTTGGAATATGTTTCCCCGAAAGGAACAGAAGAAAGCGGAGCTATTTTGTTCGAGATGAAAGCTGCAATGAAATTGCCGACAGATGTCTTCATTCGCGCCGGATACAGTGCCAACGCCGAAATCATTCTCGACAAAAGGAACGATGTACTGATGATACCCGAAAGTTCGCTCGAATTTAGTGGGGATTCGGCTTTCGTTTACCTTGTCAAGAGCGAAAAGCCCCAGACTTTCGAACGCAAACTCGTCAAAATCGGTCTTTCTGACGGAATTCACATCGAGGTGCAGAACGGATTGCAACTGAACGATAAAATTCGAGGAACAGAAGTTATCGACAAAAAGAAAAAGTCGTAATTACATGTCAGAAAACGTTGCATCTTAAGATAAACAACAAGCCACAATCGATTAAAAATCTCCACATGAAATATTCATTTCTCATTTTTTCGTTTTGCCTTGCAAGTGTCGTCTCGGCGCAACAGCAACTCACACTCGAACAATGTATTGCCATTGCATTGGAAAATAATCGCAACGTCAAGCAACAGGAGTTAAACAAACAAAACCGTGAAATCTCTTACAATCAGGCGCGCGCCGATCTTTTACCTAACCTGAATGCTTCGGCGGGCCAAAACTTTGTGTTTGGGCGTTCCATCGGATTAGACAACACTTACCAAAACACCAATTCGTCGCAAACCTCCTTCAGCCTCGGAAGCGACATCACACTCTTCGATGGGCTGCGCATGAAGCATAACATTGATGCTCGAAGAGCCGATGTGAACGCATCGCAAGCCGATTTGGATAAAATTCGTGACGATATTGTCATCAGCGTTTCCACCGCCTTCCTTCAAGTTTTGCTCAATAAGGAACTGTTGCAGATTTCGGAGGATCAAATAGAACTTACCAACGCCAATATTTTGCAAAGAAGCGAATTGATAAAAAGCGGTAAAATGGCAGAAGGCGAAATTTATGAGCTTGAGGCTCAAAAGGCGAAAGAAGAACTTAACCGTGTACAGGCCGAAAGCAATCTGAAGTTAGCCTTGCTTGATTTGGCACAAATTATGGAGATAGAAAATGTTTCGGATTTGGACATTACTGCACCTCCTGCCGAAAAACTGATCGGTGAAAGTATTTTGCTTTCGTCGGATGTGGTATATCAAAATGCACTCATCAATCGGCCCGAAATAAGCGGTGCCAATTTCCGATTGGAAAGTGCGCAAAAAGAAGTATTGATGTCCAAAGCTCAACTGTATCCCACGCTCTCCTTTGGTGCAAATGTGGGTACAGGTTATTATCACATGAGCAATCGGACAAACGATTCGTTCAGTTCGCAAATGCGAAACAATATGAGCAATTCTGTAGGCTTTAGCTTGCGAATACCCATTTTCAACCGTTTTCAGGTGCGTAATAGCATTCGCACTGCACAAATTGCGGTCGAAAACAGTCGGTTGGAAATGGATAAAACAAAACTCGATTTGCGTAAACGTATCGAACAGGCCTACTACAATGCACTCGGAGCGAATAGCCGTTGGGAAGCAGCCAAAAAATCGGAAATTGCCGGTCGCGAGGCTTATCGATTTGCCGAACAAAAATTCGAAAACGGTCGGGCCAATTCCTATGAACTGTTTCAGGCGAAAAATAATCTCACACAAGTATTGGGTGAAATGGCGCAAGCCAAATACGAATATGCTTTTCGCCTTAAAATATTGGAGTTGTTAAAAGACTGATTTCTTGTAACTATTCCCGAAATGGGTACGTCTTATCATAAACGTCACGAAAATATTATTCAAAGTATGAAAACAAAAATATTGATGTTCGCTTCTTTCATTTCAATTTGCATTATTGCCACAAGTTGCGTGCTGAATGCGCAACAACGCATCACGTCGAAGACCTTTAATGTGTCTACATTCGAAGCTGTCGAATCAAACTCGGTAGCGAATATCCATTTCTTTCAGGGACCTACTACAAGTTTGAGAGCTGAAGGGAACAAGGACTTGATAGATCGTTTGAACGTGAATGTGGAAAAAGGAAAATTGATTATCGAAATGCAAAAAAGTGCATTCAACAATAATAATCTGAAAAATAAGAAGCTGGATATTTATATTTCATCACCTACTCTGAATTTGATTGAAATGGAAGGAGTAGGGAATTTTTTGTTCGAGAAAGCTTTCAACTCGCCTAAACTTGAAATTGTTTCTGATGGAGTAGGTAATCTGAAAGCTGATAATCTGAATTGCGGGCAAATATTAATTCGTTCGCATGGCGTGGGAAATATCGAACTTGCCGGGAAAGCCAATAACATGACCATTTCATCAAATGGAGTAGGAAACATCAAAGCCGAAAAACTCGTTGCACAACATGCAAGTGTAAATTCGAGCGGGGTAGGCAATGTAACATTCAATTGCTCCGAATCAATGGATGTAGAATTGAGTGGAGTTGGTAATGCAATTTATTACGGAAACCCGAAAGTTAAAAACATGAACAAGGAGGGCGTCGGCAAAATCAAACCGGGTAAATAAATTTTGAATACTCTTTTTTAGGATTAAACATAATTAAATTAATGGCGGAGGCTTGTGAAAGTTTCCGCTTATTTGTTTTGTAACATTCCGATATCGCGCAACCAGTCAATTGCTCTATACGGCCATTCGTTTACCAGATGCCCTGTGTTTCGTAAACCGTATCCATGACCACCCGTGGTGTATAGGTGCAACGATGCAGGAACTTTTGCCTCTTTCAATGCGTAATAATAGAAAATGCTGCTGTTCAGTAATTTCGAATCATCTTCAGTTTGAACAAGAAAAGTCGGAGGCGTTTCGGAAGTTATTTTCAGTTCGGAGGCAACCGTAAAATTTGTTCCATCAAGATATGCCGGATAGATGAGCAGGCAAAAATCGGGACGCAAGCTTTCGTTGTCGGCACTATCCACAGCCGGATAAGTTCTTTCTTTGTATGCAGTGCTTGCCATTGCCGAAAGATGAGCGCCTGCCGAAAAACCGATCACTCCGATTTTGTTCGGATCGATATTCCAATCTTTGGCATGATAACGTGTGTAAGCGATGGCACGTTGCAAATCTTGCAAAGGTGCAACATGTTTTTCCAATCCTTCACGACGAGGAACTCGATATTTCAACAGCACACAATTCACGCCGAAACTGTTGAAACGTTTGCAAATTTCGCTTCCTTCGAGGTTGTAAGCCAGAATATTGTATCCTCCGCCCGGACCCACAATAATGGTTGTTCCCGAATTGTTGTCAACCGGTGCCGGATAAAATGTCAGTGTAGGCTCGCTCACATTACTGATTCTTAACACAGGACAACCTCCCACTTTAGGTCCACTCCAGTCATCGACCTGTTTCATTTTTTTTGTTTCGCCCGGAGCGCCATCGGGAAACAACAGAATCGGTTTTTCTTGTGCTATTACAACCATAGAAAATAAACTAATGAAGATGAATGCATATTTTTTCATAACCCATTGATTATAATTTTAGTTTTGATGCAAAAGTAGGAAAAACTTCCGTTTTATTTGTAAAACATCATTACCTTTGTTTTCTAAAATTAGATGACGATTGCAAATGAATGCGAACCAATATCTTCTCGGTATGACGCTTGCCGAAATTACTTCCGCTGTGTGTGAACTCGAATTGCCTAAATTTACCGCTAAACAAATTGCAGATTGGATTTATGTCAAGCGGGTGAAAAGTATCGACGAAATGACAAATATTTCCATTCGAAATCGCGATGTCCTCAAAAAGCATTTCGAAGTTGGCCGAAAAGAACCTCAAAATTTGCAAACATCGGTGGACGGAACCAAAAAAATGCTTTTCGAAACCATGACCGGCCAATTCATCGAATCGGTTACTATTCCGGAAGATGATCGACTAACGCTTTGCGTTTCGTCGCAAGTCGGATGCAAAATGAACTGCAGTTTTTGCATGACAGGAAAGATGGGTTTCAATGGAAATTTGTCGGCCAATGAAATTTTGAATCAAGTATATTCGGTTCCCGATTCCGAAGCTTTGTCCAATATTGTGTTTATGGGAATGGGAGAGCCGCTCGACAATTACGAAAACGTGATGAAAGCAATCGAAATTCTGACTGCCGATTATGCGTTGGCTTGGAGCCCGAAGCGGATCACACTTTCCACCATAGGTGTTTTGCCCAAATTGAAGCTTTTTCTGGATGAAAGTAAGTGCCATTTGGCTGTAAGTTTACACAGTCCTTTGTCAGTGCAGCGACAGTCGTTGATGCCTATCGAAAAAAAATATGCTTCGAAGGAAATTGTCGAACTGCTTCGAAATTACGATTGGAGTCATCAGCGCCGGCTTTCATTCGAATACATCATGTTTGCGGGCATAAATGATTCGCTCGTGTATGCGCGTGAACTGACCCGTCTTCTCGCAGGGTTGGATTGTCGCATCAATCTCATACGTTTTCATGCAATTCCCGATAGCGAATATCGTCCCTCGGATGATGAAACAATGATTGCATTTCGCGATTTTCTCACTGCAAAAGGCTTCATCAGCACCATTCGCGCTTCGCGCGGCGAAGATATTTCTGCTGCTTGCGGCATGCTTTCCACTCAGTCAAAAAAAGCAGTCTAATGATTGACCAATCCGTAAATTATCATAAATATAGCTCGAAGATATTCATTTCGCGCAAATTGCATTATTTTTGTTGTATGGTTGATGAGATAATTTATGTCTAACGCCTAAAACATTTATATTATGAAACATATTGCTTTATCTGTCACGCTTCTTTTGGCCATTGTCGTTGGTTTTTCATCGTGCAATAACGGCAGCGGTATATTATCTGCCTCTTCGACTGCTAACGAAGTGCTTGTGGTGATGGATGATCAGTCGTGGAAAGAAGGCCTTGCAGGAAGAGCTCTTTTCGATGTGCTCAATTCACCTGTATTAGGGTTGCCTCAAACCGAACCAAATTTCAGGATTATGCAGATTGCACCCGAAAACTTTACAACTACGTTCAGAACGATGCGTAATATCGTGATTCCCGAAATTTCGAATATTTACTCTGCGCCCAAGCTTAGTGCGGAGATCGACAAACATGCTTACGGGCAGGTAATCCTGACTATCAAAGCGCCAGATACCACCTCATTTGTGAACTATGTGACCGAAAATTCAGCCAGTATCGTCGATTATTTAGTAACAAAAGAACTGGAACGTACTGCCGAATGGCTCAAGAAAGATGCATACACTCCCCAAACGCAAATCAGGCAAATGTTCGGAATATCGATCAGTTATCCGAAGGGATTGCCACACGTTACAACGAAAAAAGATTTTTATTGGGCTACGAACAATGCCGGCGAAAAACGGCAGGATATTGTAATCTACCAGTTTCCCTATACCACCGAAAAGGTTTTCGAAAAGGATTCGCTCATTGCAATTCGCAACAAGATTTTGGGCGAACATATCAAAGGTAGTTTTGATTCACAAATGACTACATCGAAGGCTTATGATCCGATTTATAAAAAAATGGAGGTCGATAGTATTTTCCGCGCCGAACTTCGTGGTTTATGGGAGATGACCACTGATATGATGGGCGGGCCTTTTGTTTCGCAGGCGTTTGTCAATCCCTACACCAACAAAGTTATCGTTGTAGATGTTTTTGTTTATGCTCCCGAAAGCAATAAAAGAAATCTAATTCGAACGCTGGAAGCATCGTTCTACACCATTCGGATATTGAAGCCTGAAGAAATGGCTTCGGACGAAGCAGTAAAAAAGAAATAAATCTCAAGTAGTAAAAAAATGTCGGAATTACTCAAAGTTGGCATCACGCATGGAGATATCAACGGCGTCGGTTATGAAATTTTGCTCAAAACTTTCGCCGATGATCGCTTACTCGAACTTTTCAACCCCGTGATTTATGGATCACCCAAAGTGGCATCTTATTATCGCAAAGTACTCAATTATCAACCCATTTCATTCAATTTGATACGTCGTGCCGACGAATGCGAAGAAGGTCAAATTAATATGGTAAATTGCCTGAAAGAAGAATTGAAAATCGAAATGGGTGTCCCGTCCGATGTTTCAGGCGAAGCTTCTTTCGTAGCTCTTGAGGCAGCTTGCAACGATTTGGAAAACTCGAAAATAGATGTTCTGGTTACTCTCCCCATCAACAAAGATGCTATTCAGAGCGAAAATTTTCATTTTCCGGGGCACACAGAATATCTGCAACAACGATTCTCCAAAAAAGGAGAAAAAGCCCTCATGATTTTGGCCAACGAAACTCTCAGAGTTGCTCTCGTAACGGCGCATATGCCTATTTCTGAGGTTTCTCGTCACATTACAAAAGAAAATATAACGGAGAAGCTCGATATTCTGGATCTGTCACTCAGACGCGATTTCAATCTCGAGAATCCACGGATTGCCGTTTTGGGTTTGAATCCTCATGCCGGCGAAAATGGATTGTTGGGTAAGGAAGAAAACGAGATTATCGCTCCTGTTATCAAGGAAGCGCAGGATCGTGGCATTTTGTGTGCAGGACCTTTCCCTGCAGACGGCTTCTTCGGATCGGGGCGATATAAAGATTTCGATGCCGTTTTGGCCATGTATCATGACCAGGGATTGATACCGTTTAAAACGCTGTCAATGGCTTCAGGCGTAAACTTCACCGCCGGTCTTCCCATAGTTCGTACATCGCCCGATCACGGTACAGCCTACGATATTGCGGGGCAGGATAAGGCTTCGGACGAATCTTTTCGTCAAGCCATTTATATGGCTATCGATATTTATAAAAATCGTAAGTTATACGACGAAGCTCGTCGAAATCCTTTACACAAGATGTTCTTCGATAGGGGAAAAGACGACGAAAAACTCGATTTGACCGCAGACGAAGCGGAAGATTGAGCAAAAGCGATTTGTCTTCAAAACATTCCTCCGATTTTACGGATGATCCACAAGACTAAACTTAGAACGGCACTTAGCAAAATCATCGTGGTAATGGGAAAGTAAAACCGGAAATTTTCTCTTTCGATGCGGATGTCTCCGGGTAATCGACCCAAGAATGACAATTTATCGCCAAAAAATAGGAGAATTATTCCGACAATAAGGATAATAATTCCGATTGTTATTAAAATTTTTCCGGATTGTTGCATAGTTGATCAAAGAAAACAAAGACGTGGCCATCCCGACCACGTCTTCCGTTTATATTGAATTGCATCAATTGTTTTCGGGACGAAGTTTGCGAACTACAGCACCCGTTTGCCACATTTCGCTTTCGCGGAGAGCTTTCAGCTCTTCTTCGAGTTTTTCGCGATAATCGGGCTGAGAATTGCTGTCGATCGATCGTTGAGCTTCGTTTCCATTGGCTACCTCCCTGTATAGTTTTTCGAAAACGGGTTTGGTTGCGTCGTGAAATGGTCCCATCCAATCCAAAGCGCCACGCTGTGCGGTGGTTGAACAATTGGCATACATCCAGTCCATTCCTTTTTCGGCGAACAAGGGCATCAGCGATTGAGTAAGCTCTTCAACCGTTTCGTTGAATGCTTCCGAAGGTGAGTGCCCGTTTTCGCGCAATGTTTCGTATTGAGCGAGTAACAATCCCTGAATAGCGCCCATAAGTGTACCGCGTTCCCCAGTTAAGTCGGAATATACTTCGCGCTGAAAAGTTGTTTCGAACAGATATCCTGAGCCAATTCCGATGCCGAGTGCAATTACCCGATCGAAAGCTTTTCCGGTGGCATCCTGATAAATAGCGTAACTCGAATTCAGTCCGCGTCCTTCGAGAAACATCCGACGAAGGCTTGTGCCCGAACCTTTTGGAGCAACCAAAATCACGTCAACGTCGGCCGGAGGAACAATGCCGGTACGATCGTTGTAGGTGATGCCGAATCCGTGCGAAAAATAAAGCGCTTTACCTGCAGTCAGATGTTTTTTTACTGTCGGCCATACTTGTATTTGTGCGGCATCCGAAAGCAGATACTGAATGATGGTGCCTCGTTGGCATGCTTCTTCAATTTCGAATAAAGTTTCGCCCGGCACCCATCCGTCGGCTACTGCTTTGTCCCAAGTTTTGCCACCTTTACGCTGCCCCACAATCACATTAAATCCGTTGTCGCGCAAGTTGAGCGATTGGCCCGGCCCTTGCACGCCATAACCGATGACCGCAATGGTTTCATCTTTCAATACTTCTTTTGCTTTGCTTAACGGAAATTCGTCTCGGGTTACTACATTTTCTTCAACCCCTCCAAAATTCATTTTTGCCATTTTCTTAAAGTTTTTTCCCGGGAAATCTGTTTCCCGTTTTATTAATAATTAAATTGTTTTATTCGTTTGTTTTGTTGTATGATTCCTTAATTCTTTCTTCGGCTTCGCTGCGTTTGGCCAACATATCGCTCAGTCGTTCGACGGGCGATTTGGTGATGGCAATTCTCCCCGAACGGACGAATTGCAATACTCCGATTTTTTCGGCCAATTCTTCGAAAAGTGCTTGCGTTTCGACGTAGTGTCCGGCTTTGAGAAATACGATGCAATCTTTTGAAATTTCCAGCACGCGAATGTTGTATTTTCTTACCAAATATTCTATCGATCCGTGCTCCAATACCTTTTCCGTGGATAATTTATACAAGGCGAGCTCCTGATGTACCAATTCGTCGTTGGTGTTGTAAAAAGCTTTCAGAATATCTACCTGCTTGTCTATTTGATTGACGAGCTTTTTTATCGATTCTTCGGTTTCCGAAAGAGCCGTGATGGTAAATTTGTGAATGCCCGGAATGGCTGAAGGCGAAACGGATAGGGTTTCGATGTTGACTTGTCTTCTTGTAAAAATTGTGGTTATCTGATTGAGTACCCCTACTGCATTTTCAGAAAAAATGGTGATCGTATAGAGTGTTTTATTTTCCATAATTCTCTTTATTATTTTATTTGTTCCGGAAAATTTTCCTACCGTTAAATCTTGTATCCGTTTCCCAGTATGATATTCGTTATATTCCCTCCTGCCGGGACCATCGGATATACCATCCCTTTTGTTTCCACCACTACTTCAAGCAGATATGCTCCTTGATGAGAGAGCATTTCGGCTATTGCATCATCCAATTCGTCACGTTGTGTGACCTTTCGGCCCTTGATTCCGTAGGCATCGGCAATTTTGACGAAATCGGGATTTTTGAGATGTGTTTCGGAATACCTTTCGTCGAAGAAAAGCTCCTGCCATTGACGAACCATACCCAGAAAATTGTTATTTAACAGGACAATTTTAATATCAATATTGTTTTCCATGATCGTTCCCAATTCCTGAATGGTCATCTGAAACCCTCCATCGCCCACGAACACGACAACCGTTCTGTCAGGTGCACCATATTTTGCACCGATGGCTGCGGGTAGCCCAAACCCCATCGTACCCAATCCGCCCGAAGTGATCATGCTGCGTGGTTGGGTGAATTTAAAGTATCGGGTACCCATCATCTGATGTTGTCCCACATCGGTAACGCAAATGGCTTCATTGTGAGTAGCTTCCGCCACTTTATTCACTACTTCTCCCATTTTGATTTCACCCGAATCGGGATAAAGTTCGTTTCTGATGATGTATTCAAACTCTTTATCGTACAAAGGCTTGAAACTTTCAATCCATTCGGTATGCTTTGCGGGTTTCACCAATTCGGTAACCTTTGGCAAAGTTTGTTTTACATCGCCCAACACTTTAACGTCTGCTTTGACATTTTTGTTGATTTCGGCGCGGTCAATATCGAAATGAATGACTTTTGCCTGTTTGGCATACGTATTCAAATCGCCTGTTACACGGTCATCGAAACGCATGCCGATGGCGATCAATACATCGCATTCGTTGGTTTTGATGTTGGTAGCGATGTTGCCATGCATACCCAGCATTCCGCAATTGAGGGGATGATCGGATGGCATGGCCGACAGACCAAGGATGGTTGAGCCAAATGGGATATCGGCTTTTTCGAGAAAAGCACGCAATTCGTTTTCTGCATTTCCCAATGTTACGCCCTGTCCCACCAGTGCAAACGGTTTTTTAGCCTGGTTGATGAGGTCGGCAGCTGCTTCTATTTGTTCGTGGTCGATTTCGGGAACCGGCTCGTAACTGCGAAGAAAAATTGTTTTTTCGTACGAAAAGTTGCATTTGCCAGTTTGAGCATCTTTTGCAATGTCCAATACCACGGGCCCGGGCCGCCCACTCGAGGCGATATAGAATGCTCTCGATACAGCCCAAGCAATATCTTCGGGCCGGCGAATCTGATAGGCCCATTTTGTGATGGGCTGAGTGATGCCGATGACATCCGCTTCCTGAAAAGCATCGGATCCAAGTAACGAAGAAGTTACCTGTCCCGAAATTACGACTAATGGTGTACTGTCCATCAACGCATCGGTGATTCCGGTAATGGCATTTGTTGCGCCCGGTCCCGATGTTACCAATGCAACGCCTACCTTTTTCGACGCGCGGGCATAACCTTCCGCTGCATGTACGGCTCCCTGTTCGTGACGAACAAGGATGTGCCTGATTCGGTCTTTGCAGTCGTATAAGGCATCGAAAACGGGCATGATGGCTCCTCCCGGATAGCCAAATATGGTGCTCACTCCTTCGGCTATCAGCGAGCGAATGAGTGCTTCACTTCCGGTGATCATTTCGTTTGTTGTATCATTCTCTTTCATTGTATGATATATGATTTTGATTGTTGACGTTTTAAAATTGATTCCGATTGAAGTTTAGTCTATGAGTCTGACTGCTCCCAAATCGGCAGAGCTGACCAGTTGTGCATAAGCTTTGAGGGCTTTTGATACTTTTCTGTCGCGCTGCGGCTTAAAGGCATTGTTGCCTTTTGCCTCTTCGGCTTTTCGACGTTCGGTCAATTCGTTGTCGGAAATCTTTAGGTTGATGCTGCGGTTCGGTATATCGATTTCGATGATATCGCCCGATCTAACCAGAGCAATGTTTCCACCGGCTGCAGCTTCGGGTGAGACATGCCCGATGGAAAGACCGGATGTGCCTCCCGAGAATCGTCCGTCGGTAATCAGTGCGCAGGCTTTTCCCAGATGTCGCGATTTGATGTAGGAGGTGGGGTAGAGCATTTCCTGCATGCCGGGACCGCCTTTCGGACCTTCATAAATGATGACCACCACATCGCCGGATTGTACTGTTCCGTCAAGAATTCCTCGACATGCGTCTTCCTGCGATTGAAAAACTTTTGCCGTTCCGGCAAATTTCCAGATACTTTCGTCCACTCCCGCCGTTTTCACCACGCAGCCGTCTTGGGCGATGTTTCCTTTGAGAATGGCCAATCCGCCGTCTTTTGTGTAGGCATGAGCCACGTTGCGGATGCACCCATTTTCGCGATCGGTATCGAAATCCTTAAAACGTGCATTTTGCGAACCCATCACCAGATTAAATCGATTGCCCGGTGCCGACGAATAGATGTTTTTGGCTTCTTCCGACGGATTTGCTTTTGTAATGTCATAGTGTTCGATTGCCTCGGATAAAGTCATCCCGTCAACACGGTGAACCGACGAATCGACGAGTCCTGCCTCTGCCAGTTCTTTCATGATTCCCAAAATTCCGCCGGCTCGATTGACGTCCTGAATGTGATATTTCTTGGTGTTGGGTGCTACTTTGCAAATGCAGGGAACTTTTCGCGACAAGGCATCGATATCGTCGAGTGTGAACGATACTTCGGCCTCGTGTGCAATGGCAAGCAAGTGTAGGATAGTATTTGTAGATCCGCCCATTGCAATATCGAGGGTCATGGCATTGAGAAAAGCTGCTCTCGTGGCTATATTGCGAGGGAGAATGCTTTCGTCGCCGTCGAAATAATAACGATTGGCATTTTCTACGATTTGTTTGGCTGCCTTCACAAACAATTCTTTGCGATTGACGTGGGTAGCCACGATTGTTCCGTTTCCCGGCAGTGCCAACCCGATTGCTTCGGCAAGGCAATTCATCGAATTGGCGGTGAACATTCCCGAGCACGATCCGCAAGTGGGGCAAGCCAGATTTTCGAGTTGGGCGATGCGTTCGTCGCTCACGGAGTCGTCGGCCGACTCAATCATCGCGTCGATCAAATCCACTTGTTCGTCTCCTATTTTGCCGGCTTCCATAGGTCCGCCCGATACGAAAACCGTCGGAATATTCAATCGCATGGCAGCCATCAGCATTCCCGGCGTTATTTTGTCGCAATTGCTGATGCAGACCATCGCGTCAGCCTTATGGGCATTGATCATATATTCTACCGAATCGGCAATCAGATCGCGTGATGGAAGCGAATACAGCATTCCGTCGTGCCCCATGGCGATGCCGTCGTCGATGGCTATCGTATTGAATTCGGCCGCAAAACAGCCCAACTTTTCAATTTCGGCTTTCACCATTTGCCCCACTTCGTGCAGATGCGTGTGTCCCGGCACGAATTGAGTAAATGAATTTACCACCGCAATGATGGGTTTGCCCATTTGTTCGCGCTTCATGCCGGCTGCTTGCCAAAGTGCACGAGCTCCCGCCATCAAACGACCTGAAGTGGAGGTATGGCTTTTCAGCCTGTTTTCGCCGCCGTTATGGTTCGTATGTTTATTCGATTGATCATTCATATTTTTCATCTATTTTAAAAATATCTTCAGACTTTTATCGTAATTGTTCAATCTTTTATCCCAATTATTCAATCTTATTGCTCGGATATTAAATTTTCTATCCCAATTATTCAATCCTACTGCTCGAATATTAAATTTTCTATCTCATTTGTTCAATCCTACAGATAGAATATTAAACCTTTTATCTCAATTATTAAATCCTATTGCTCGAATATTAAATTTTCTATCTCATTTAGTCAATCTTATTGCTCAAAAATTAAATCTTCTATCTCATTTGTTCAATCCTACAGCTAATTCTTGATTCTTGGATCTTGGCTGTGTTGCGTGTTCCGTCTTATTTCCTTATATAGTCCACAATCCATTTTCCCACTTCGCTTGTCTTGTAAGCTTTGCCACCTTCGGCAATATCTTCGGTTACGATGCCGGCCTCCATACTCGCATTCACCGCTTCGCGAATGAGTGCCCCTTCGCGCATGAGGTTGAAGCCAAGTTCGAACATCAGTGCAGCCGAAAGTATCATGGCGACGGGATTGGCTATGTCTTTTCCGGCAGCTTGCGGATACGACCCGTGAATGGGTTCGAAGAGCGATGTGTGCAGCCCGATGGATGCTGAGGGCAACAGCCCGAGCGATCCGGTGATGACCGATGCTTCGTCGGTGAGAATATCGCCGAAAAGATTTTCGGTTACAAGTACGTCGAAACTTTTAGGCCATTGAATGATGCGCATGGCGGCGTTATCCACAAAAAGAAAATCGGTTTCGATGTCGGGATATTGCGGGGCGATTTCTTGTGCAATCTGACGCCACAAACGTGACGTAGCAATGACGTTTGCCTTGTCCACAACCGTAAGTTTTTTGCGACGTTGGCCTGCAAATTTATAAGCCAGATGCAGAATGCGTTCTATCTCCTCGCGAGTGTAGATGCACGTATCGTAGGCCGTGTTTCCGTCTTCGCTGCGACCTTGCGGACGGCCAAAATACATTCCGCCGGTCAGTTCCCGAATGCATATAAAATCGGCTCCTTCAACCAACTCGGCACGAAGTGGAGATTTGTGGATGAGAGACGGAAAAGTGACTACGGGACGAATATTGCCGTACAGGCCCAACTGTTTGCGCATGCGGAGCAACCCTTGTTCGGGACGAACTTTGGCATTGGGGTCGTTGTCGTATTTGGGATCACCAATGGCACCGAAGAGCACTGCATCCGATTGCATGCAAAGCTCATGCGTTTCGGGAGGATAGGGGTCGCCAACGGCATCTATGGCACAAGCCCCCACGAGGGCTTCTTCGAATTCCAATTGATGACCAAATTTTTCGCAGACTGCCTTTGTTACGTCTAAGGCCTGTTTCATGATCTCCGGCCCGATTCCGTCGCCCGGCAGGACAGCGATATGTAAAGTCATTCGGGTATTGTGCGGTGCTTTGTTGAAATCTTGTTGTGAATTATTATCTGACATTCTTATGGGTATATTGTTAAGTTGAATTGCTTATATACGTATATTTCTGAAAAAGAATCAGGGCAACTGCATGTAATTGATGGTCGGAATATTTCCGCTTTCAATCATGTTCAGCATTTTCATTGTTGCCTTGATGGCTGCGGCTGTTTGGTCGGCATCCAGACCTCGTGTTTTGAAGATTTTGCCATCGAATTTCCAAGTGATGATGGTTTGCACATAGGCATTGGTCTGTCCGCCGGGAGGAATCACGACGACATAGTCGAGCAATTCGGGAGTGGGCTTCTTGAGATCCCTGTAGATTTTGAACATTGCTTTCGAAAAAGCATGATATTGTCCTTCACCGGCAGCCGTTTGCTGATATACCTCGCCCTTGATCGATACTTTTACTGTGGCCGTGGGGCGCATTCCGTTAGTGAGCGTAAGCGAATAGTTGAGCATCTGAATATCCTGATTGTCGGTGCCATTTTTCAGTACGTCCGAAACGATGTAGGGTAATTCGTCGGGGCTTACGAGCTCTTTTTTGTCGCCCAGTTCGATAATTCGTTCCGTGATTTTTTTCACCGATTCATCGTCTACTTCGATACCCAAGGCTTCGAGATTTTTGACGATGTTGGCTTTACCGGAGTTTTTGCCTAATGCGTATTCGCGTGAACGACCAAAACGTTCGGGCATCAAATCGTTGAAATAGAGATTTTTCTTTTTGTCGCCATCGGCATGTACACCGGCAACTTGTGTGAAAACATTGTCGCCGATGATGGGTTTGTTGTTCGGAATGCGAATGCCGGAATAACTTTCCACAATTTTGCTTACGTGATAGAGCTTGTCTTCGGCAATATTGGTTTGGAGTTTTAGTTGATCGTGGATCACCGCCACAACACTGGTTATCGGGGCATTTCCTGCTCTTTCGCCCAAACCATTTACTGTTACATGAACGCCGTCGATACCTGCTTTTACTGCTTCGAACACATTGGCAACGGCCAAATCATAATCGTTGTGGGCATGAAAATCGAAATGCAAATCGGGATAACGTTCGATCATAGTTTGACAAAAGATTCGCGCTTCATCCGGATTTAATATACCCAAAGTATCGGGCAACATGAATCTGTCTATCGGCTCGTGTTGCAACTCGTCCATCATGTCAAAAACGTAGTGTTGCGAATCACGCATACCGTTCGACCAGTCTTCCAAATAAATGTTCACGTTCATTCCCCGATTTTTCGCATCGGCAATCACTTTTTTTATGTCGGTAACGTGTTGTTGAACCGTTTTTCGCAATTGAAACGTGCAATGTTTTTCAGACCCTTTGCATAGCAAATTTACCACTTTGCAGCCGGCATTGGTAATCCAATCGAGCGATTCTGTTCCGTCGATAAATCCCAAAATTTCTATCCTGTCAAGATATCCATGTGATTTGGCCCATCGGGCTATTTTTTGAACCGATTTGAATTCTCCTTCCGAAACTCTTGCCGAAGCAATTTCAACGCGATCCACATTGAGTTCTTCGATGAGTAAACGGACAATACTTACCTTTTCTTCTGCTGCAAACGATACGCCCGATGTCTGTTCGCCATCGCGCAGCGTCGTATCCATTATTTCGATTTTTCTTTTTTCCATCAGTTCGCTATAAATTGTACCGTCTTCAATATACGAAAGGGCGTTTTTTTTCGTATGTTTCTATTTTGTCTTTGTTCGAAAGTAGGTAGTCGATATCGTCCAGTCCTTTCAGCAGACATTCTTTTTTGTATGCATTTATTTCGAAAGATTCCTGTTCGCCGGTTTCGTTGTTGCGAATGGTTTGTGCTTCGAGATTCACCGTGATGGTTGCTTTGGGATTTTTTTGAACCGATTCGAAAAGACTGTTCAGGAAATTGCTGCTTACGACTACCGGAAGAACGCCGTTGTTGAGCGCATTGTTGCGAAAAATGTCGGCGAAAAAGCTCGACACAACAACTTTGAATCCATAGCCTGCAATAGCCCAGGCTGCATGTTCGCGACTGCTGCCGCTTCCAAAATTTTTTCCGGCAACCAGTATTTCGCCACTATAGGTGGGATCATTCAGAACGAAATCCGGTTTGGGATTTCCCTCCTTGTCGTAACGCCAGTCGGCAAATAAATTGTTGCCAAATCCTTCGCGCGTGGTGGCTTTCAGGAAACGTGCAGGAATAATCTGATCTGTGTCCACGTTTTCGATGGGCAGTGGAACGTATGTAGATGTGATGGTTTGAAACTTTTGCATAGTTTTTTTATTGTTGGCCGATTAGCCGCCTTTTAAGGCATTGTTGATATTGCTCTCGGTTTATTGATTGAATAAAATGGTTTGAATATTAGTCTGTTTATTTATATTTGATGAAATTTATGGCAAGCTTATTTTCCCGGTGACTGCAGCTGCTGCGGCAACAAGCGGACCGGCCAAAATAGTTCGGGAACCCGGACCTTGACGTCCCTCGAAATTGCGGTTCGAAGTAGAAACGGCATATTTTCCTGCAGGAATTTTGTCGTCGTTCATAGCCAGACAGGCCGAACATCCGGGTTGACGCAGTTCAAAACCTGCTTCTTCGAGTATTTTGTCGAGGCCTTCGGCTTCGATTTGTTTGCGAACTTGCCAGCTTCCGGGCACTAACCATGCAGTTACGTTGTCGGCTTTCTTTTTCCCTCTTACATAATTGGCAAAAACCCGAAAATCTTCGATACGTCCGTTCGTGCAGCTTCCGAGGAAAACATAATCGATTGGTTTTCCCAATAATTTTTCTCCGGGCTTGAATCCCATATAATTCAATGCCTTTTCGAATGTTATTTTGCCGGCCGTGTCCACACTTTCGAGTTCGGGGATCGATCCGTCAATCGGCATTCCCATTCCGGGGTTGGTGCCGTAGGTGATCATCGGTTTGATTTGCGTTGCATCGATGGTTACTTCCTTGTCGAATTTGGCACTTTCATCGGTTTTCAACGTTTTCCAATAAGCAATGGCTTGTTCCCATCTATCGCCTTTTGGCGCGTATTCCCGTCCTTTCAGATAGGCAAAAGTGGTTTCGTCAGGAGCAACCAAACCGCCACGTGCGCCCATTTCGATACTCAGGTTGCACAATGTCATTCGGCCTTCCATCGAAAGGTTGCGAACGGCTTCGCCCGAATATTCGACGAAATAGCCGGTTGCACCGCCGGTAGTAAGTTGCGAAATCATATATAATGCCATGTCTTTAGCCCCAACGCCGTCAGCCAACTTCCCTTCGAAATTTATCCGCATGGTCTTCGGTCGTGTTTGCAGGATACACTGCGAAGCAAGCACCATTTCTACTTCACTCGTGCCGATGCCGAATGCAATAGCCCCGAAAGCACCATGAGTTGAAGTGTGGCTGTCACCGCAGACAATGGTCATTCCGGGTTGTGAATATCCGTTTTCGGGCCCGATCACGTGAACGATCCCATTTTTCGGATTGTTCAATCCGTAGTAGGTAAGGCCGAAGTCTCGTGCGTTTTTGGCAAGGGTATCCACTTGAAAACGCGAAACCTCGTCTCTGATTGGTTGATCCTGATGCATGGTTGGAATATTGTGATCGGCAGTGAGTGTAGTTTGCTCGGGGCGAAACACTTTCAATCCACGAGCACGCAATCCGGCAAATGCCTGTGGACTTGTAACTTCATGCACCAGATGTCTGTCGATATACAATTGTGTGGGGCCGTCTTTTACTTCTGTTACTACATGAGCGTCCCAAATTTTTTCGAAAAGAGTTTTCATAATTTTTTGTGGCTCGAGTTGTTTAACTCTTTGCCGTTTACTGTATTTTAATGATTAAATATCTTGTCTTGAATGTAAATCGAAAATCGAAAAATGAATTTCGGCTGCTAAAAAATAATTCGGATCAATTGTCTGTGAATTTGTTTACGGCGTCAATAAATGCTTCTACCGAGGCTGCCACAATATCTGTGTTGGCCGAAAATCCGTAGTAAACCGAACCTTTGTGTTCGACTTGCATGTGCACTTTTCCCACGTCGTCGCTTCCTCGATCGATGGCTTGAATCAGAAATTCCTTGATCGTCATCTTTCGGCGGATGATGTTTTTAACTGCGCGAATGGCGGCATCAACAGGTCCGTTTCCCGTAGCCGATGCTTCGAAATGTTCTCCTGAAATATCCAATCCGATACTGGCAACATCACGAACTCCGATGCCGCAAAGCACTTGCAGATAATCGATTTTGATGCGATGGAGGCGTGATTCTTTCCCGACGAGCATCAGGATGTCATCGTCATTCACACTTTTTTTCTTGTCGGCTAATTCCAAAAATTTTTGATAAACGGAGTCCAGTTCTTCCACTCCGAGTTTTACGCCAAGCAAATTTAACCTGTTTTTCAGAGCGGCTCGGCCACTTCGTGCCGTAAGCACGATTGAATTGTCGTCAATGCCTACATCCTGTGGATTGATTATTTCGTATGTTTCAACATTTTTAAGTACGCCGTCCTGATGAATTCCCGAAGAGTGTGCAAATGCATTTCGTCCGACGATAGCCTTATTCGGTTGAACGGGCATATTCATCAAGCTTGACACCAATCTGCTCGTGGAATAAATCTCTTTGGTATTGACGTTTGTATCGAATCCCCGATCTTTATGACTTTTCAGCGCCATAACTACCTCTTCGAGTGCGGTGTTGCCGGCGCGTTCTCCGATGCCGTTAACGGTAACCTCTATCTGTCGTGCTCCGTTTATGATCCCTGAAATAGTATTTGCGGTTGCCATTCCCAAATCCTGATGACAGTGCGTGGAAAGAATCGCATTCTTCAAATCCACATTATCGATCAGATATTTGATTTTTGCGCCATATTCGTCGGGGAAGCAATAACCGGTAGTGTCGGGAATATTAACGACTGTTGCACCGGCATCTACAACGGCCTGAACTACCCGAGCCAGATATTCGTTCTCGGTTCGTCCGGCATCTTCGGCATAAAATTCCACATCATCCACATATTTGCGCGCATGTTTGACGGCTTTTACTGCACGTTCGATAATTTCTTCTCTATTTGAATTGAATTTGTATTTGATGTGAGAATCCGATGTCCCAATGCCGGTGTGAATACGTTTTCGCTTGGCAAATTTAAGGGCTTCGGCAGCTACATCGATGTCTTTTTCTACGGCGCGGGTAAGAGCGCAAATAACCGGCCATGTGACGGCTTTCGAAATTTCGACAACAGAATTGAAATCGCCCGGACTCGATATGGGGAATCCGGCTTCGATAATATCAACGCCTAACAATTCCAGAGCTTTGGCTACCTGAATTTTTTCGATTGTATTGAGCTGGCATCCCGGAACTTGCTCACCGTCGCGCAGCGTTGTGTCAAATACATATATTCGCTCCATTATTTTTATATTTCGATTACGATGTTTTTATATTAAAAAACCTTTCTCACGTGGTGAGAAAGGTTATCATTAATTGCTCTTATTATGATTACGTATTCGATATGCCTGTCTCACCTCCCGGAGTTGTCCAGTAGAATTAGGGAAATGACTAGAATATGAATACTGTTATTGGTCATAAGTGTTTTAAGTGCTTAACCTAAATTTTGCTTACAAAGAAAAAGCAAAAAAATGAAACTGCAAAATATTTTTCAATTTTTATAGTGAAAAAATTACACTTTGTAATTTATTTAGCCCGAAAAACTCTCAAACTAATATTTCAAAATTATTTCGAATTAGCATTAAATCAAAAATTTACCTATTCGTTTGATCATATCGGAGAATGTCGTTTCACATCCCCAAAATGGTGATTTCTACAACGTTAATTTTGTCGATCAGCCTATTCTTCATTTTGATTTATGCAATTACTATACATTTCTGACACGCGATTTCGATCCAATTTATTCAAGGGGGGCGTTCTGGTTTCCGATCTATCAACATGAAAGTGACTTATTGGCTTAATAAATGCGGAAAGAAAATTTTGAGAGACAAAGCAAAAGAAGAGAGCCTGTGTCCTATTTTGCCGGATTTTATTTCAATTCAAATCTAAATTCGCGTAATCCTTCGTAGGTATTGATAAAAAAGCGGAAAGGTACGGAATTTGAGGCATTGGCATTGCGCAGGCTGTTTAGCGAAAACGATGCATACATGGTTTGTGGATAACCGGGAGGGTCATCGTTGCGTGAATGGCTGAAATACAAATCTATCTGCGAGAACTCAAAATCACGCAATAGCCCTATTGTATGCGGTTTGCTGTGATATTCGATTTCGATAATCAAATTCAAATAATCGCCGCCAACCCAAACACTTTGAATTTTTACCGGATCAGTGCTCCATCGTATCGGAAATCCGTTTTTTGCAATGGTTGATGTGAAAATATCGGTTACCCGATTGACTATCACGGTGTCAGCTTTGTATGGAGTATAGTCGAGAATAACTCGTTGTCCGTTAATTCCATCGTAACTTGTCGAGGTTTTAGGAATCAGAATTTTTCTATTGTCCAATGCGAACTTTATTTCCCCATTTGATTTCAATACCGTCGCAAATTCCAAAAAATAATCCTCGATGCGCTCGGGTTGTTTTTCGCAAGCCGTTACAAACACGAGAGATAATAAACCAATCAGGAGACACACACGTTTCATTTTTTCTGAAAGGGATGGGATTATGATGAAGTTGAAATTGTTAGAAAATTCTTTAGAGTGTTGCCGTACATTTCGATGATTTTGGAGCGTAAAAACTCGATATCTTTATTCGGAACATCGATTTTCCGAATTTGATTATTGAGGTAGTTTTCGAATTTTTCAACATCATCGGACGTGTATTTATCCGCAAAAGTCGATGTTTCTGTAAGCAAATCGTATGCAACATAATTGAATGGAAAAAATGAATAATTCCGATAAATTTCTTCATCGATAATTTTGGCCACTTCATCCAGCAAAACTCCTTTTTCGTTTATTTCTTTCAAAAGGGTAATTTTTTCGTTAATTTCTTTTCCAAATCTGAAATGAACACGACCTTTCCATCCGGTAATGCCGGTAATCATGTTTTCCAGATCGTCGGCAGGCATTTTTTTGTACAGGGGGTTGTCGCGTTTCAGTTGAAACTCTTTTGCTTTGAGATAATCACAAGGATCGAATTCGTACGAAATCGAAAGAGGCACAATGTTCAATTCCTGCAACATGTCGAGTGGATGTGCACTGTCATGGAGTGTCATCATTTTCAGCAAACCGGTTTGCGTGCGGTCGTTCGAATCTTTGGCGCGACCTTCGCGTTGTGCAATCCAAATGGATTGTTGTCTTTGACAGACGGTATGATGAATATAGTCCGATAAGTGCTTCGATGTTTCGAGCATTTGTCGGATCGAAACGCCGCGTTTGACGATAAAACTTTTGTTGAGTCGAACCAAACGGGTGATCCAGGGATAGATGAGCAAATTATCGCCGATGGCAATCTCTGTGGTGCCTAAATTTTTTTCGAAAAAAAGTATATTCAGAAATGCAGCATCGAGTACGATGTCGCGATGATTGGAGATAACGACATGGCTCTTGCCATTCATGAAATGTTCCCAATTAAACCCAATCAATTCTGAGGTAGTTTTATGAATAAGGTTTAGAACTGTTGGATAGATGATTTTGCTTTGAAACTCGGAAATGGTTTTGCAGCCTCTCATCGCTTTGCTCAATTGCTCCCAGGTGAGAGGTTTTATGACAGGTTCTATCGCGCGCCGGAATTTGTTGTCACTTAGTAACGCTTCTATCGTTTCCTCTACTTCGCTATCGAGTAACGGGCGAATGTCGTCAAATTCTTCCGGGATTGAGTTTCCTTTTTCCATAGCGCATACTAAAGCTTATTTTTTAAGTTTATAATATTCACATTCAATAATTTCGGTCAATACTTGGGTCATCGAAAGATTTGCGGCGGCAACCTGTTGTGGAATGAAGCTGGTAGCAGTCATTCCCGGTGTCGTGTTCACTTCGAGAAGGACCGGTTCGTCATTGGAAATGATATAATCGGCGCGAATAATGCCTTTTGCGTTTACCAAATCATAGATGAGCATTGTTTCGCGGCTAATTTTTTGCGATAACTCTTCCGAAATACGGGCAGGCGTGATTTCTTCCACTTGCCCTTTATATTTAGCATTATAGTCGAAAAATTCGTTGTGCGTAACCACTTCCGAAATTGGAAGGACGGTTGTTCCCTTATCGGTTTTGTAGCATCCGCACGTTACTTCGGTTCCGCTTACGAAACTTTCGATAATAACGTCGGAAGCTTCGCCAAATGCTTCTGCAATCGCCGGGTCGATTTCTTCAATTGATTTTACTTTGTAGGTAGCAAAGCTCGATCCTCCGGCGTTCGGTTTCACAAATAAAGGTAGTCCGAGTTGCTGCACTATTTCGTCTGCGGAGTAGTCTGAGTTCTTGTGAAGGATTACCGAATCGGCAACTTTAATGTTAAAACTTTTTAGAAAATGATTGCAGGTGAATTTACTGAAAGTGACGGCTGAAGCCAGAACTCCGCAATTGGAATAAGGAATGCCGAGCATATCGAAATATCCTTGCAAAGTGCCGTCTTCGCCCGGTGTTCCGTGAATAGTGATATAAGCAAAGTCGAATTTCGTCGTCCAACCATCAGCAGTGAAACTAAAATCGTTTTTATCAATCGAGTAGATATTGCCTCGATGTTCCACTTCCCACGATTTGCGATCGATTTTTACTTTATAGGCATTATATTTGTCTTTATCGATGAAAGAATAGATGCCTTCGGCACTTTTTTCGGATACTTCTTTTTCTGACGAATAACCGCCCCAAACAATGGCTATATTTTTTTTCATTTGATAATTAGAAGATTAGAGTTTCTTTTTTAACTCACGAGCAGCAGTATAAATACGCCATTTTTTGATTACTTCCTGCATATCTTCGGGAATTTCGCTTTCAAAAAACATTTCCTCGCCCGTTCGCGGATGCCTGAAACCGAGAGTTTGTGCATGCAGACATTGTCGTGGACAAGCTACAAAACAGTTATAAACAAATTGTTTGTATCGCACAAAAGTAGTTCCTCTAAGGATTTCGTCGCCGCCATATCGTTCGTCGTTGAAGAGCGGATGTCCGATATATTTCATGTGAACCCTGATTTGATGTGTACGTCCGGTCTCAAGACGGCATTGAACCAAAGTTACATATCCGAATCTTTCCAGCACTTTGTAGTGAGTAACGGCAGGTTTCCCCATTTCTCCGTCCGGAAAAACGCGCATCAGCATGCGGTCTCTTGGATCGCGACCAATATTGCCTTCGATGCGTCCTTCATCGTTTTCCACATTCCCCCAAACGAGTGCGACATATTGTCGTTTAGTGGTTTTGTTATAGAATTGGAGCGACAAATTTGTCTTGGCTTCAGGCGTTTTGGCTACTACTAAGAGTCCCGAAGTATCTTTGTCGATGCGATGAACAAGCCCCAATCGCGGATCGTCAATATTGATGCCATTGTCGTAGTGCAAATAATAAGCAATCGCATTGACGAGTGTACCCGTGTAGTTGCCATGTCCGGGATGTACAACCATTCCCGGTGGCTTATTGACAACCATTAGGTCGTCATCCTCGTAAACGATGTTAAGGGGAATATTTTCCGGAATGATTTCGAGTTCATGTTTGGGCCGATCCATCACAATCGAAATCACATCCATAGGTTTTACTTTATAACTCGATTTGACGGGAACATTGTTTACGAGAATGCAGTCGGCATCGGCCGCCTGTTGAATCCGATTGCGCGAAATCCCCTCGATTCTGTCCGATAAAAATTTGTCGATACGAAGCAATCCCTGCCCCTTATCTGCAATAAATCTATAATGTTCGTATTTAACCGATTCATCAGAAGAATTAACGATGTCGTCTTCTTCTTCTGAAAAGTCGTTTATTTCTTCATAATCTTTCTTCAAAGCCATTTTAGAAATTAGAAAAATGAATCATCAATTTTTGTGGAATTGTTTTCTTTCAAAACTCGATTTGGCGATTGAGTGTGATTTCCCGAATCGACATTGTCTTGGGGAGAAATAATGTACTCATTGTCAATATTGAGTGAGTCGGAAAGTTGGGTGGTTCCTACCACAAGTGTAAGCGGAGCACCGGCCGGTATTTTTTCGTTTGCTCGCAAAGTACGACCTTTATATTCCACCGCAATCACAAGTCCGTCATATTGAGAGGGCACTTTTTCAATAGACAATTGGTCGAAACCCATCGACGAGAGTAGAGCTTCTGCTTGACGCAGGGAGTAATCTGCGAGCTCGGGAATTGAAATTTGCTGTGGGTTTTTTGAATATATTGAAACATAAATATTACGACCTGTTTTAACTCGACTATTGGGTTTTGGAGTTTGTTCGATGATTGCTCCGGGCACGGCATCCTTTCGAAATATAGAGTCGGTTATTTCGATATTCAAGCCTTTAGACTTGAGAATGCTGCTCGCTTCTTCTATCTGCAATCCTTCGAGTTTGGGTACGTAAATGTTTTGATTGTGTCGTGTGTACACTCTCAAATAAAAAAGAAGAAGAATGAGCAATACTAATGCTACAACAATAATTGCCAGAAAATTTTTCCCTATACTGTCGCCCAACATTTTATTTAAAGGTGATTTAATATTCATAAGACACACAATGGTATGAATGTTTTTTTAACTTCGTTCTGTGTTGCGCAAAGGTATAAAAAATGATTGAAGCAGAGCGATGCAAATATGTAGTTTTAGAAAAAGTTATGGTCAAAAAAACAAAAAAAGCAAGAATATGAAGACATGTTCCTGCTTTTGTATGAGTAGAGAGAAAATTTCAAAATTCGTCAGCAACACTGAGCTTGGCTCTACCTTTTGCTCTGCGCGATGCCAACACCTTTCGGCCATTTTTGGTTGCCATTCGGCTACGGAATCCGTGTTTGTTTCTTCTTTTCCTTAAGGATGGTTGGAATGTTCTTTTCATTTCTATATATTTTTTGTTGTTATTATTCGAAGAATGGGCTGCAAAATTACTAATTTTTTTTGAACCCCCAATTTTTTCGGCTTTTATCTTACTATTCGGGTGCGATTTCTATTGGTTTATATTGTATTTGGGTAATAGGTCTATTGCTTTCCGGTGTTGAATGAACAATTGAAAAAAATGCCTCAAAAAAGTTTTGCCATTTTAAAAAAAGAACCTATATTTGCACCCGCAAATTGAACGAGTTATTTTAATTATTAAAAATTCGACAAGAGCAAGGCCGATTCGTCTATCGGTTAGGACGCAAGATTTTCATTCTTGAAAGGGGGGTTCGATTCCCCCATCGGCTACTAAAAATAAAAAAATATTCAGATCGCAAATATGGCAAATCATCAATCAGCTGAAAAACGAATCAGACAAACAAAAATGCGCCGTTTATCCAATCGCTACGCATCTCGTACAACAAGAAATTCGATCAGAAAATTGCGTAGTTTGACTTCGAAGGAAGAAGCGCAGAAAATGTATCCTGAAGTTTGCTCCATGTTAGACAAACTTGCTAAGAAAAACGTAATTCACCAAAATAAGGCTAACAATTTGAAGTCGAAATTGGCCATTCATATTAGCAAGTTATCATAACGGAATTTGTAAAAAACTTTACATAGCAGCCGGGCCGAATGGTTCGGCTTCATTGTTTTCCACTATTTTTGGTGCTTAAAAAAATAAAGAAATATGATAAAGCATATAGTCATGTTCAGGTTGGCAGACGAAGCCAATGGTCGAAACAAGAGGGAGAATGCGCTCATTATCAAAAAGCAGCTCGAAGCATTGAAAGACATAATTCCACAAATTATGGAAATCGATGTATATCTGAATGATGAAAATGCGTCGCCCGACAATTACGATATTATACTCGATAGCAAATTTGCTTCACCGGATGACCTGAAAATATATTCTAATCACCCCGAGCACCTGAAGGTTGCCGCATTTATCGCCGGTGTACGAACCGGGCGGGCCGCTATCGATTACGAGATATAAATTTATTCTGAAATGGAGCGAAAAACGCGATTTTCAAAATACTTTTTGCTCATTGTTATTGCAAAGACAAACCTATAAAAAAACTAAACAAGTTTGTCTCTAAGGTGATTTTTTTGTAAATTTGTTCGATAATAAATACTGCATCATACATTTATGAATGTGTTCATAATCAAGAAGTAAAAAAGCAAATGACAGAAGAACAAAAACAAGTTGCGAGCGGAAATTATTCTGCCCAAAATATTCAAGTGCTCGAAGGTCTCGAGGCCGTACGCAAGCGCCCTGCAATGTATATCGGAGACGTCGGCGAAAGAGGATTGCATCATTTGGCTTACGAAGTCGTGGACAACTCTATAGACGAAGCACTTGCCGGATATTGTACCGAAATTCATGTAACCATAAACGAAGACAATTCTATTACGGTAAAGGATAATGGACGAGGAATCCCTGTCGATTTTCACGAAAAAGAAAAAAAATCGGCGCTGGAGGTTGTCCTTACCGTTTTGCACGCCGGAGGAAAATTCGACAAAGGAACCTATAAGGTTTCCGGAGGATTGCATGGAGTAGGCGTTTCGTGTGTAAATGCGCTTTCTATCTATTTGAAAGCAGAAGTTCATAGAGGAGGTAAAATTTACGTACAGGAATTTTCTCAGGGGAAACCTTTGGCTGACGTAAAGATAGTAGGTGAAACGGAAGGAACCGGAACGATTATTACTTTCAAACCCGACAGTTCGATTTTTAATGTGCTCGAATATCGTTACGATATCCTTGCTACACGACTTCGTGAATTGGCTTTTTTGAATGCGGGTATCACTCTGACGTTAACCGATAAGCGAGTAGTGAAAGAAGACGGGTCATATAAGAGTGAGAAATTCTATTCCGAAAATGGATTGGAGGAATTTGTGAAATATATCGATCGAGCCAAAGAACCGCTCATTTCGGATGCAATTCATATTGTTACCGAAAAACAGGGCATCCCGATCGAAATAGCAATGACTTACAATACTTCCTATAACGAGAATATTTTTTCGTACGTCAATAATATCAACACCATCGAAGGTGGTACGCATCTCACAGGGTTCCGCCGAGGTCTTTCGCGTACGCTGAAAAAATATGCAGAAGATTCGAAAATGCTTGATAAGGTGAAAGTGGAAATCGTTGGCGACGATTTTCGTGAAGGCCTTACTGCTGTTCTTTCGGTGAAAGTTGCTGAGCCTCAGTTCGAGGGCCAAACTAAAACAAAACTTGGCAACAACGAAGTCATCGGAGCTGTGGATCAGGCTACAGGTGAGGCATTGGCCAACTATCTCGAAGAACATCCGCGGGAAGCCAAAATAATTGTCGAAAAGGTGATTTTGGCGGCTACTGCGCGCCATGCTGCTCGCAAAGCACGTGAAATGATTCAGCGCAAATCGCCTTTATCGGGTGCAGGCCTTCCGGGTAAATTAGCCGATTGCTCCGACAAAAATCCCGAAAATTGCGAAATCTTTCTTGTCGAAGGAGATTCTGCCGGCGGAACGGCCAAACAAGGTCGCGATCGCAATTTTCAAGCAATTCTTCCGTTACGAGGTAAAATTCTGAACGTGGAAAAGGCTATGCCTCATAAAGTGTTGGAAAGCGAAGAAATCCGTAATATTTATACGGCATTGGGCGTTACCATCGGTACGGAAGAAGATTCGAAGGAGCTCAATATGGACAAGCTTCGTTATCACAAAGTGATCATCATGACTGATGCCGACGTGGATGGAAGTCATATTGCCACACTTATTCTCACATTCTTTTTCCGCCACATGCGACCACTTATCGAGAAAGGATATGTCTATATTGCTACCCCGCCGCTCTATTTATGCAAAAAAGGGAAAATAGAAGAGTATTGCTGGGACGATCGTCAACGTCAGGCTTTTATAGATAAGTATGCAGACGGCAACGAAAATGCTATTCACACACAAAGATATAAAGGTTTGGGCGAAATGAATGCCGAACAACTTTGGGATACCACGATGAATCCCGAACATCGCACATTGCGACAGGTAACAATCGAAAATGCCGCTGATGCCGATATGGTATTTTCGATGCTTATGGGCGAAGAAGTGGCTCCCCGTCGTGAGTTTATCGAAGAAAACGCTTCTTATGCCAATATCGACGCTTAATGATACGTCCACCGGTTCTCCATAGCGACGATAAAGCCGTCATTGTTTCTCCTGCGGGTAAAATCGATTCGCTTATGGTGGACAAGGCGGCTGCCATATTGTGCGAGTGGGGATTGCGTGTGGAAGTTGCTCCGAATGCTCTACGCCAAGCCGGCCGGTTTAGTGGATTCGTAGATCAAAGATTATCCGATTTGCAAACTGCGATGGACGATCCTGATGTAAAACTAATTCTTTGTTCGCGAGGTGGCTATGGAGTAGTTCATCTATTGGACAAACTCAACTTTGAGGGGATAAAACAATTTCCTAAATGGTTGGTCGGATTTAGCGACATCACTGCATTGCATGCTGTTTTTCAGAAAAACGGAATCGTATCGCTTCATGCGCCTATGGCAAAACATTTGGCAGAAGAAGGTTCATCGGATATTTCTGTTCGTTTTATGAAGTCTGTGCTGTTTGGAAGTCATTTAAAATATGATCTTCCTGCGATGCGGTACGATTTTCTAAACCGATTGGGACAATCTTCCGGAACCCTTTTCGGGGGTAATTTATCCGTTTTTTGCAGTCTGCTGGGGACGAAATATGTCAATATTCCGCGTAAGGGTATTTTGTTTATCGAAGATATTGGCGAAGAGCCTTATCGAGTAGATCGGATGATCCATCAATTGAAACTGGCCGGTGTTTTTGATAAAATTAATGGATTGATAGTCGGACAGTTTACAGATTATGATGAAGATGACCGGATGTATGCTTCACTCAACGAATCTATCATGACGGCTCTTAGAGAATATACTTTCCCTGTTTGTTTCGATTTTCCGGTAGGACACGCGAAGCATAATTTCCCGATGTTAATGGGAGAAAGAGCCTCTTTGAATGTTAAAAAGAAGCAAATTCTTTTCAAACAAAAATAAAATCATGACGGTTATTTCCACTGAATTTTTGCTACTGATAGGATCACTGTTGTTTTTTGTGAGTTTAGTTGTTGGAAAAGCCGGACACAAGTTGGGAGTTCCTGTTTTGTTGCTTTTCCTCGTTGTGGGAATGCTGTTTGGTTCGGATGGATTTGGACTGAATTTCCAAAATGTTCAAATAGCACAAACCATCGGTACGATTTGTTTGTGTATCATCCTTTTTTCCGGTGGACTCGATACCAAATTTCATGAAATAAAACCCATCATCGCGCCGGGTATCGTGATGTCCACTGTGGGTGTCATACTCACGGCTCTGTTCACCGGATTGTTTGTATGGTTCAAGTTTGGCCATTTGTTCTCGGCTGTGGGAGCGGGTTTATTTACCTGTTTCCTTCTTGCTGCTACAGTCTCATCAACCGATTCGGCTTCGGTGTTCGGTATTTTGCGCTCAAGAGGGCTTAATCTTAAAAATAATCTTCGTCCTCTACTCGAATTGGAAAGTGGCAGCAACGATCCAATGGCTTATATGCTTACGATTGTGTTGATGAGTATCATTCAATCGGGGGATCATCCGAGTTTCCTTTCAGTCACGGGATTAATTGTGATGCAGTTGACAATTGGCGCAATTGTCGGTTTTTTGATGGGAAAAATATCCGTAAGGATTATGAACGGTATTCGTATGGATAATCCTTCGCTTTACCCTGTCCTTCTACTCGTATTGGGCGTTTTTTCGTTTTCATCCACCTACTTTTTAAAGGGTAACGGCTATCTTGCCGTTTACATAACGGGGTTGGTACTCGGAAATTCCAAATTTCCTCAACGTCGCAGTTCGATGAAATTTATGGATGGCTTTGCGTGGATGAGTCAGATACTTTTATTCCTTACTTTGGGATTGCTGGTTAATCCCCGTGAATTACTTACCGTACTCATTCCTGCCCTTGTGATCGCTTTTTTCGTGATTTTTGTAGCCCGTCCGTTGAGTATTTTTCTAAGTCTTGCTCCGTTTAGGAATATTCACTTCAAGGATAAAATTTTTGTTTCGTGGGTTGGCCTCAGAGGGGCTGTGCCAATTCTTTTTGCCATCCTTCCTCTTGCTTCCGGTATAGAGGGCGCTCGGATTATTTTTAATAGTGTATTTGTTATAACTATCGTTTCACTTCTTTTTCAAGGAACTACGCTTTCCTTTGTTGCTAAATGTTTGGGCGTTTCCGAAAAACCGAAATATTTTAGAAAAATTGAAGAATTTGATGTCGAATTTTCTGAGGATATAAAATCGGCCATGACAGAAATAAATATCACTAAAGAGACTTTAAAACATGGGAAAAATCTCATAGAACTTCCATTTCCGGAACGAACACTCGTCGTGATGGTGAAACGTGGCGATCATTATTTTGTTCCTACCGGAAAAACGGAACTGCACGAGGGAGATATCTTGCTCGTTATTTCGGATGACGATGAGGCGTTGTTCGAAACCTATCGCCAGCTTGGAATCCTTGATTATTCGTTTCAAAAAAACAGGTAGATAATGAAAAATTACAGTCGCTTATTATATTTAGTAATTTCGATCAATGCTTTGATGCTAAGCGTTTCTTGCAATTCGTGTCAAAGTTCGAAAAATTCGGGATCGCCCATGCAAACTGAACAATATGTGAAAGTTTCACCTGATTTTAATCCCGACAGTGCCTATTCTTTCGTCGCGAAGCAGGTGAGTTTTGGCCCACGAATTCCCAACACACCTCAACATGCAGCTTGCGGTGACTATCTGGTTGCCAAACTGAATGATTTCGGAGCACAGGTAATGGAACAGAAAACGACTGTAACACATTACAATGGGCAAAAAATTCCGATTCGCAATATTATAGGCATTTATCAACCTCAAAAAACAAAACGCGTGGCTTTATTTGCACATTGGGATACACGTCCGTTTGCCGATCAGGAAAATGATCCGACGAGACAGCATCAACCCATTTTTGGCGCAGATGATGGCGCAAGTGGAGTAGGAGTATTACTCGAAATTGCCCGACAATTGAACTTGAAATCTCCAAATATAGGAATCGATATTATTTTCTTTGATTTGGAAGATTGGGGCCCTGCCGAATTTGAAAAAAATCCGCCCGCCGGTGATTGGTGGTGTATGGGGTCACAATATTGGGTAAAAAATCCGCATATAACCAATTACCGGGCAGCTTTCGGCATTCTGCTCGATATGGTTGGTGCGCCCGATGCTACTTTTCTCAAAGAGGGATATTCGGTGCAGTATGCGAGCAACGTGGTGGAAAAGATTTGGCAGACGGCTTCCAAATTAGGATATGGCCAATGGTTCATCAATCGCAAGACGGGCTTCATCACAGATGATCATGTTCCGGTAAACGAAAATCACGTTGCCCCCACAGTCGATATCATCAATTTGAAAGATTCCGGGACAGGATTTGCACCCCACTGGCATACGCTCAACGACAATATGTCCAACATCAATCGCGCAACACTTGAAGCTGTTGGCCAAACTGTTATGGAAGTGATTTATTCGGAACAATAAACGGAAACAGAATTATGAAATCGATAGATGAAGTTCAACAGGAAATAATCGACGAATTCGGTATTTTTGATGACTGGATGGATAAATATGCATTAATTATCGAGCAAGGCAATGCATTGCCACCACTCGACGAGAAGTATAAAACACCCGAAAATATCATACAAGGCTGTCAGAGTCGTGTCTGGCTTCAAACTGACTACCGGGACGGCAAACTTTATTTCCGGGCCGAAAGCGATGCTGTCATCGTGAAAGGCTTGCTGGCTCTTGTTTTGCGCGTTTTCTCCGGACGAACTCCCGACGAAATTCTCGGTGCCGACTTGCGATTCATGAAAGAAATCGGCCTAGCCGAACATCTTTCGCCCACGCGGGCAAACGGATTGTTGGCTGTCATCAAACAAATCAGGTTTTATGCCTTGGCATACAAAGCAAAAGAGGAACAACAATAGTGTGTTCCTCTTCCTCGTTACGACTTTTATCTTTTGTCAGTCTTTACTCATTTCGATGGAGCGATTTTTAGCCGCTTCCAACACCCCTTCGAAAAGTTTTCCTATTTCGTGGTTTCGATAATAATCGAGACCCGCTTGTGTGGTTCCTCCTTTGCTTGTGATATTTTTGATCAATTCTTCGATGCTGAAATCTTTCTGATTTTGAGCAAAATATATAGTTGTTCCCTGAGTAAGTTCAAGCAATAGTTCGTCGAGAAGCGAACCCGGCAAATCAAATTCGCGCATTTTATTCTTGAATATTTGGATAAACGACAAAATAAATGCGGGGCCACTTCCGAAAACGGATGTAAACAAATCGAATCCATTTTCGTCGAGTTTCACGGCTTTGCCCAATTTTCCCAATATTTCGTAAATATGTTCGGTTTGTTCCAATCCGGGATGATTGGTAGCGAAAGCTGTAACCGACTTTTTGTACGCAATTGCCAGATTTGGCATGATTCGAACAATTATTGGATCGGTTCCCAGATATTTTTCGATGAAGGCAATGCTTTTTCCGGCTACGGGCGAAACGATAACTTTTCCGGATAAGTCGAGGGGCTGCAGTTGTTCGAGAATACCGGCCAAATCCTGTGGTTTGATGGCAAGCCACAGTACATCTGCAAATTCTGCAAGTGATTTAGCACTTTCGAAAAAAGGTATCTCCACCTCTTTCTTGTGGCGTGAAAAATATCCGAAATTGATATTCGGTTCGTCTTTCAGCCCTTGATAAACAGCTTTGGCAAGGTTGCCAAACCCAATAAATCCGTAATTCATTTGGAATAAAATTTTGTAAATGGAATTTCGTTGGCTAACGCCTTTATGATATAATTTTCGCGTTGTCCGTTCACAATCCACATTTCCACACCATGATTCATGCAAATGTCGGCTGCATGGATTTTCGATGACATACCGCCGGTACCCAGCATCGATTCCTTTTCTTCAATGCATTGCTTGATATTGTTCAAATCGTTAACTTTCTCGATTAGTCTTGCATCGGCGTGCAGATGCGGATTTGCAGTGAATATGCCGTCGATATCCGAAACCAGAATCAATAAATCGGCTTCAATGATTACGGCAACCAGCGCTGAAAGTTTGTCGTTGTCTCCTAAAACGATTTCTTCGATTGAAACGGTATCGTTTTCGTTTACAACCGGGATATAGTCCGCTTCCCAAAGTTTTTTGATGGTATTTCGCGTATTTTCTTTGGCTGTTGCGTTCTCGAAATCGCGATAAGTCATCAAAATTTGTGCGATGTTCAATCCGAAGGTACTGAAAATAGTGTCATAAATTTCCATTAGCTTGGTTTGCCCGATTGCAGCCATTGCCTGCTTCGAATCTACGCGTTTGTTGTACCCTTTGATTTCGACAAATTGTCGGGCTGTGGCAATAGCTCCCGACGAAACGATCACAATATCGTATTCTTTTTTCAGAACAACTATTTGGCGTGCCAAACTTTCGATTACGGCGAACGAAATTCTATTGGTTCCCGCCGTGAGAGTGGAAGTTCCGATTTTTATAATGAGTTTTTTCTTCATGCAAATATTGAGCGTCGTTTGATAACCTTTTGTGTCAAAAATATTATTCGCGAATATGGCCATTCCCATAAACAAACCATTTGTTCGTTACCAGCTCCTGTGCGCCAAGTGGTCCTCTGAAATGTAGTTTTTGTGTACTGATGGCTATTTCGGCCCCCACGCCAAACTGACCGCCATCCGTAAATCGGGTTGAGGCATTGCGATAGACTGCGGCGCAATCTACTTGCTGCATAAACAAATCGGCATTTGCATCGTCGTTTGTTACGATTGTTGCGGAATGTCCTCCCGAATACGTGTTGATGATATTCACCGCTGCTTCGATGTCGGGGACAATCGATAGATATATTTTGGCCGCCAGGAATTCTTCAGACAGAATATGGCTGTCGTCGTTTTTCTTTATTCGGCTGTCGATGCTGTTGATTTTTTCGTCGCCAACGATTTCGATATTTTTGTGCAGAAGCTCATCCGTCAATCGATGTACTTTTTGTTCCAAATCAGGAATATTTTCATCGATCAAAACCTTATCCAGGGCATTGCATACGCTGATGCGCTGTTTGCCATTGAGGATGATGCGGATAGCCATTTCGAAATCACTGTTTTTGTCAATGAACAGAAAATTGTTGCCTCGTCCGCTTACAATCACCGGAGCGGAAGCATTTTCCTTGACGAATGCAATCAGTTTTTCGCCACCTCGTGGAATAATCAAATCAACCCGATAGGGATTGTTTTTGATTAATTGCTGCGTTTCGGCATGCGAAAGATTTAGGTATCGAACGAAATTTTGGTCGATGCCGTTTTCCGTGAGAGCTTGTTGCCAAAGTTGTGTGAGCAGCATGTTTGTGTTGAGTGATTCTTTGCCGCCTTTCAATAAAATTCGGTTGCCGGCTTTGAATGCTGTGGCCGCAGCTTCGATGGTTACATCGGGACGTGATTCGTAGATGATCAGAATGGTTCCGAAGGGAACACTCCGATTTTCGATGTGAAGTCCGTCGGGACGGGTATATCCGTAAAGTATTTTACCTTCGGGGTCAGGCAGTTCTGCCACGTCGCGGAGCGACTGAATCATGCCGCCGATTTTCTTTTCGTCAACCTTTAACCGATCTTTTGTTGATGCATCCATATCGGGGAAAGCATTCAGATCTTGTCGATTGGCAGCCAGGATTTCGTTTTCGTGAGAAGATATTATCTCCGAAAGTCGAATAAGTACCTTATTTTTTAAAATCGTTTGCACTGTTTTATCAGAATGAAGTGATTTTGAGGTGCAAAGATAACAATTTATTATCCGAATAAGGTGTATAAAATCAAAAATATGTTTTCCGAAGTTTGAAAGAACGATTTTGAATATCTTCGATTATTTGCGTCTAATCCGTATTTTATAGGGTTTACCCTAAGTTTGTTTTTCGGTTTTCGACGTTTTTCATACTTTTGTATTCCTTTTTCACGTATAAATTCTTCTGTCTGAATGGATCTCCTTTCCATATTTTTCATAGCCACAGGATTATCGATGGATTCGTTTGCGGTGTGCATTAGTCAAGGAATGTGCCGGCAGCGATTTGAGACTATTCGCGCTGTAAAGGTGGCTCTTGTCTTCGGCTTTTTTCAGGCTGTTATGCCACTCGTCGGTTTTGCGCTCGGGGTGGGTTTTTCGAAACGGATTGCTTCTGTCGATCATTGGATGGCTTTTGCGATTTTGGGAATCATCGGGGGAAAAATGATTTATGAAGGTCTTCGTGAGGAAAAAGAAGTTCCCTGCGACTGCAATTGCCGGCAGTCGGCTCAAATTAATTTTCGAAAAGTGATTGCCTTGTCATTTGCTACAAGTATCGATGCTTTGGCCGCCGGACTGATATTTGTTCCATTTAAGGATGTTGTTTTCACGGCCGTTGCGATGATCGGAATCGTCTGTTTTGTTTTTTGTTTTGTCGGCATCTATCTGGGCATCCGCTTCGGAAAAAATATCCAAATCAATATGGTACTTATTGGCGGATTGATATTGATTGCCATTGGCCTGAAAATTCTTGCCGAGCATCTTCTCTCCGTTTAAATCGATTCCGTTCGCCGGTTTTCTATTTATCGATACCTACCCGGTTCAGGATAAAAGCATATTCAAAAGCTGTGTCTCGAATGCCTTCGTAGCGACCTGTCGCTCCTCCATGTCCCGATTCCATGTTCATGCGAAGCAACAAAATGTTGTCATCTGTTTTTGTTGCTCGCAATTTTGCCACATATTTTGCCGGTTCGTGAAAGAGCACTTGCGAATCGTTCAATCCTCCTGTTACCAGCATATTGGGATAGTTTTGAGGCTTGATATTGTCGTAAGGCGAATAGGTCAGCATATAGTTGAAATACGTTTCATCATTGGGATTTCCCCATTCTTCGTATTCGCCCGTTGTGAGAGGCAGCGATTCGTCGAGCATTGTGTTGATGACATCCACGAATGGTACCAGAGCCACAATCGTTTGATACAAATCGGGGCGCATGTTGGCTACGGCTCCCATCAGCAAGCCACCTGCACTTCCTCCCATTGCAGCCAGTTTGTCTGGTGCTGTGTAACGATTGTTGATCAATTTTTCGCTGCAAGCAATAAAGTCCGTAAAAGTATTTTTTTTCTTCAACAGCTTGCCGTCTTCGTACCATTGTTCTCCCAAATCGCTTCCACCGCGAATTTGGGCAATGCCGAAAACGAATCCGCGATCGATCAGGCTGTAAACGCTTGCGCTGAAATTGGCATCCGAACTTATGCCGTAACTTCCGTAAGAATAGAGTAGTGCGGGGTTTTTCCCATCCTTTTTCAACCCTTTTTTATAGACGATGGCCATAGGTACTTTTACTCCATCCGGAGCAGTTGCCCAAAGTCGTTCTACGACGTAGTCGTCAGGATTGAATCCTGATGGAATTTCCTGCTCTTTCAGCTTTTTTGTTTGTTCCGAAACGAAATCGTATTCATAGAGCGTGTTCGGCCGGTTGAGCGAAGTGTAGGAATAGCGAACCGAGGTGGAGTCGTATTCGGGATTTCCCTGCAACGAAACGGTGTAAACCGGTTCGGGGAAAGCTATCACCTTACTTTTTCCTCCCGAAATCGGTTTTAACTCAATTTCGGTAAGTCCGTTTTTGCGAAGTTCAAGCGCCACAAATTCTTTCTGCACATCAATGCCGTCAATGCGGATACTGTCGTTGTGTGGTACGAATTCATTCCATGTTTTTTTGTCCTCGAAGCCGGCGAGTGGCGTTTCGTAGATTTTCCCGTTCAGATTTTGCTTATCCTTGTAGCGTACAAAAAATTTGTGCTTATGCGGATAGACTGAATATTCAACATCCTGTGTTCGAGGCATAAATATTTTGAATGATTCTTCGGGCATGTCGGCAGGAATAAATCGCTCTTCGGACGTCGTGGAACTTTCGCTCGAAATAAAAATGAATTGCTTTGTTTTAGTTGCAGAGACGTAAGTCGAGAATTTAGGATCTTTTTCTTCAAATATCAATTTGCTCTTCGTTTCGCCAATTTTTTGACGATGAATCTGATAGGATCGAAGTGTTTTATCGATTGTGCCATAAAACAGTGTTTGACTATCATTCGCCCAAGCTGCCGAAGTTGCTCCGGTTACGCTGAATCCGATGTCTTGTCCTGACGAAAGATCCTTTATTTTCATGATAAATTCGGCATACGATCCGGTTTCGTTGTAGAAATAGGCGGCTTTGCCGTTGTCGGGACTGATAGAATAGCCCATGAAAATGAAAGCCGGTTTGCCTTCGGCCATTTTGTTGACGTCGAAAAGAATTTCTTCGGGTGCATTCATCGATCCTTTGCGTCGGCAGTAGGTGCGATACTGTTTTCCTTTTTCGGTGCGATTATAGTAATAATATCCATCGGAGAACGTGGGATAACTTTCGTCGTCTTCTTTTATTCGTCCAACGATTTCGTTGTAGATGGATTCTTGAAGCTCTTTTGTCGAAGCCATTACAGTCTCGGTATAGGCATTTTCGGCTTTCAGATATTCAATCACTTTGGGATTGTTTTTATCCTTCAACCAATAGTAATTATCGATACGTTGTTTACCGAAGTTGACATATGTGTCGGGAACGATTTCCGCAACCGGCGGCGCAGGGAAATCGGACTGTTTCAAAATTTTTGTTTTTTCTTCCGATGAGTTACAAGATGCAATCATGATCAGTGTCGTGAAAAAAATGAATAATCGAATGGCTTTCATAACGCGTAAGATAAATGAAATGTTGTGATTCGGGGGTAAAATCTTTTTTATCGTTTCGAGATATTATTTTGTAAAGATATACTTTTGGAATGGAATGTCAACTTTTTGAACAATCATTTTTTTGGAATGTTATATCCTCAAAACGGCAAGCAGACGTTATGCACAATCATTCGCACGAATCATCTCATCATCTCGAAAACGAAGATGTGAAAAATATCGGTACTGCATTTTTCCTCAATCTTTTTTTCACGATTGTCGAATTTGTAGGTGGAGCCATTACGAATAGCGTGGCCATTCTTTCCGACGCGGTTCATGATTTGGGCGATTGCATTTCACTCGGCATGTCGTGGTATTTTCAGCATATCTCGAAACGCGCCGGAAATAAGGTTTACACGTATGGATACAAGCGGTTTTCGCTATTGGGCGCCATCATCACGTCTGTTGTGCTTGCCATCGGCAGCATTCTTATCATTGCCAAAGCCGTTCCTCGTTTGTTTCATCCCGAGCAGCCCGATGCACGCGGAATGTTGCTGCTTGCTGTACTGGGGGTGATTATCAATGGTGCTGCCGTTTTGCGATTGCGCAAGGGGCACAGTATCAACGAACGCGTGGTTTCGCTCCACATGCTCGAAGATGTGTTGGGATGGCTGGCTGTGCTCGTCGGAGCTGTTGTGATGTTGTTTGCCAATCTTCCCATATTAGACCCGATTCTTTCGATTGCCATTGCCTTTTATGTCTTGACCAATGTGTATCGCAATGTTAAGGAAAGTCTTCAAATTATTTTGCAGGCTGCTCCTGCCGCAATTGATACGGATGATGTCATCCGAATCGTTTCGGATATTCCCGAAATCGAAAGTGTGCACGATGTGCACGTGTGGTCAACCGATGGGCAATACAATATTATGACCGTGCACGTGGTGCTCAACAAAGAAAAATCCCTGCCCGAACTGCATGAATTAAAAGAAAAAATCCGTCGAAAACTTCAGTCTGTCGGTATTCAACACGTTACGATTGAATTTGAAACGGACAAAGAAGATTGTTCGATGGAAGGTTGCTGCCGATATTATTCTCAAACAGAGAATTTATAACTTCTGTAGATTCGTGAAACTGTCGAATTTTCATTTCTCCTACACACGACATTAACGATTCTTTTCTACCGTTTTCGTCTTTCTTACGAATTACGAAGCTAATTTCGTTTTTTTTGCAAAATAGTTGTATATTTGTATCAAATCAGTTTTGAATCAACCACATCAAAAATACTATCTCTATGCCAAACGCTTTTTTCAAAATTCCCGAAATCAAGAACGAACCCGTGAAGAGCTATGCTCCGGGATCGCCGGAAAGAAAAGCCCTTAAACAGAAACTTTCCGAACTCAACCGTGGGGGATTGGATATCCCGATGATGATCGATGGAAAGGAAGTCCGCACCCATCAATTGAAAGATATTCGTCCGCCGCACGACCATCAGCGGCTGCTGGGGCACTATCATCAGGGCGATAAATCGCATGTGCGTCAGGCAATAGATGCTGCCCTCAAAGCCAAACCTGCATGGGAAGCCATGAGTTGGGAAAGTCGCGCTGCCATTTTCCTGAAAGCTGCCGATTTGATCTCCGGGCCTTATCGTTATGAGATGAATGCAGCAACGATGATTGGCCAGTCCAAAAATGCTTATCAGTCGGAAATCGATGCTGTTTGCGAATTGGCCGATTTTTATCGTTTCAATGTGCGCAATATGGGTACTATCTACGAGATGCAGCCAAACTCGGCACCGGGTGCTTGGAATCGGAATGTTTGGCGTCCGCTCGAAGGATTCATTTTCGCGCTCACACCTTTCAATTTCACTTCCATTGCCGGAAATTTGCCCGGAGCTCCGGCATTGATGGGAAATACCGTTGTGTGGAAACCTTCGAAAACGGCCGTTTATTCGGCAAGCCTCATCATGAAAATACTGATGGAGGCAGGTTTGCCCGATGGTGTCATCAATCTGATATTTACGTCGGGACCTGATGCTGCAGATGTAATTTTCGATGACCGAAATTTTGCCGGTCTTCATTTTACGGGATCGACTGCCGTGTTCAACGGTATGTGGAAAACCATTGCCAATAATGTCGGCAAATATAAATCGTATCCGCGCATTGTGGGCGAAACCGGAGGAAAAGATTATGTGCTGGCCGATGCCACGGCTAATCCCAAACAGGTGGCAACAGCATTGATTAGAGGTGCATTCGAATATCAGGGACAAAAATGTTCGGCAGCTTCGCGTGCTTATATCCCAAGCAATTTGTGGAACGATGTTCGCAATTATATGGCTGAAGATTTAAAAAACATTAAAGTCGGAGGAGTGGACGATTTCCGCAATTTTGTGAATGCCGTGATTGACGAAGAGTCTTTCAATAAACTCGCGAAGGTAATTGATGAAGCCCGTACTTCACCCGACGCAGAAGTTATTCTCGGAGGAGAATACGACAAGTCCAAAGGATATTTTATTCATCCGACGGTCATTCTTGCTAAACGTCCCGATTATGTAACCATGAGGGAAGAGTTGTTCGGCCCCATCCTCACGGTGTATGTGTATGATCCCGATAAGTTGGACGAAACGATGGACCGTCTCGATACCACTACCGATTATGCCCTGACAGGTGCCATTTTTTCCACCGATCGCGCAAATATCGAACGAATGACTGCGCGTTTGACGCATACGGCGGGCAATTTCTATATCAACGACAAGCCCACCGGTGCCGTGGTCGATCAGCAACCCTTTGGTGGCGGACGAGCTTCGGGTACCAACGACAAAGCAGGATCGGTAATTAACCTGTTGCGTTGGGTTTCGCCGCAATGTATCAAGGAGATGTTTGTTCCTCCTACGGATTATAGGTATCCTAATTTTTTGGAGGAATAATCCTTCCATTTTTGTTTTTATACTGGAGCGAAGTGAATTTTCCGGTTTTAGAATCGGAGTTTCACTTCGTTTTTGCTGTAGATCGAATATATTTGCCAATCCGAATGTTGAGTGATGGAAAAGTTTGACGTGATTATTATTGGTGCCGGCCCGGCCGGTTTGAAATGTGCCGAAACGCTCGGCAACTCGTCGTTGCGTGTTTTGTTGCTTGAAAAAAATGCCGAAATTGGGCCAAAAGTTTGCGCCGGAGGCCTCACAGGCAAGGACTTGGCCTTCCTCGATTTGCCGGACGAGTTGATTGAATTTCGTTACAACCAAATCAAATTACATGTCAATGGTTTGTCCACAACTATTAATACGGGGAATGATTTTGCATTTACGATCGATCGCCGCGAATTGGGACAATGGCAACTGCAAAAGCTCAAGCAGTTTTCGAATATCGAAGTGCGGACCAATGCTCGCGTTTTTGAAATCTTAAACGATGCGGTTGTTGTAGATGAACAACCGATCGGTTATTCTTTTCTGGTGGGCGCCGATGGATCCAATTCTTTTGTGAAGCGTTTTTTGGGCTTTCCTCCCCGAAATAGAGGAATTGGAATTCAATATATTATCCCTACCGAAAGGTATCGCGATTTCGAATTTTTTTTTCGGCCCAAATATTTTGCAGCATGGTATGCGTGGATTTTTCCACATCGTCGATATGTTTCGATCGGGTGTGGCGCATTTCGCGATGTCATCGCTCCTGCCGATTTGAAGCGGAATTTTCAACGATGGCTGTCCGACAGGCATATCGATATCCGTAATGGCCGATACGAATCGTTTCCGATGGATTCGGGATATGAGGGTATTCGATTCGGAAATATTTATCTTGCCGGCGATGCGGCAGGTTTGCTTTCGTCGTTCACGGGCGAAGGTATTTATCAAGCGCTGGTTTCGGGCGAAGAAGTCGCAAAAATGATTTTAAATCCCGATTTCGAACCTGTCAAAATTCCTGAAGTACTGGAGACTAAACAGAAACACGATCGCCTCATACAAATGATGATTGATGCGGGTAATGCCCGATCGTTGATTTTTTCGGTAGGAGCACTTCTTTTCAAAATTCCCCGATTTGCCAATAAAGCGATCGAGACATTTGGCTGATTCGATTTTTTCTTGCGAAAAACTTTTCCCTTTCAACTTGCGAAAACGTTGTTTGTTGCCTATGATTGCTTATCTTTGTTTTTCAACTTCAAAATGTGTCTTACTTTACAAAAATATTCAACATGATGAAAAACGGAATTTTAGGATCGATAATCATTGCTGTCGGATTGCTTTCGCTGGGGCTTGCCGTCAGAAGCGGCATTAAAATATTTTCGCAGCGCGATCGTACTGTTTCGGTAAAAGGACTTGCTGAAAAGGAAGTTTTGGCTGATAAAGTTATTTGGCCTTTGCCGTTTAAAGAGGTTGGGAATGACCTGCCGATGCTTTACGACAATTTGAAAACAAAAAATCGGGCTATTGTTTCGTTTTTGAAGAGTAAGGGTATCGCAGATGAAGAGATCGGCATTTCGGCACCTCAGGTTGTGGATATGCAGGCAGAACGATATAATGTGAATCAATCCCCGTTCCGTTATAATATCACGTCGGTTGTAACCGTAATGTCCGACAACGTCGATTTGGTCCGAGAATTGATGAGTGAACAGGGAGAATTGCTGAAGCAGGGGATTGCCGTAACCGGACAGGATTATCAGTATCAGGTACAATTTCTGTTTACAAAGCTCAACGATATTAAACCTTCGATGATTGAAGAAGCTACAAAAAATGCGCGTGTTGCTGCCGAAAAATTTGCCAAAGACTCTGAAAGTAAGTTGGGCAAAATCCAAAGCGCTAATCAGGGACAGTTCACCGTCACCGATCGCGATGCGAATACGCCTTATGTCAAAAACGTCAGAGTAGTAAGTACGATCAATTACTATCTGAAAGATTGATCGTCTGTGCGTAATGATTGTTATGATGGTAATGATTTTTCGGATTTAACTATAAGATAATAAAATAGTTGCAATTTTTAATAAAAGACAATGTGTCAGTGTTTTTATGATTCTCCAATGTCCATGACTTTAGAATAAAGTAATCTGATAAACATTGTCGTGAACTTCTGCACAATGCATACGATCAACGTTATAGAGCTTTGTGAAACAATTCGAAAATATATAACAAATGGCAAAAACAACTTTCTGGGACGTAATTAAAAAAACGATTGAAAAAGTCGGAACGCCGCTTTCTGCAAAAGAAATTTGGGACAAGGCAAATGAACTTGGAACGCTTGGGGACTTTTCTACATCAGGGAAAACGCCGTGGGCAACCATAGCTGCTTACTGCTATACGGATATAAATAAAAATGGTGATAATTCTATGATCGTTCAGACAAGCGAACGACCTGCACAATTCTTTTTAAGAGTACTTGCCACCCAAGTTGACTTACAAAAGGTTCAAAAACAAAAAGAAACAGAATTAACTAACAAAGAAAAGACGGGAATCAAAAAATTTAACGAGAGAGACCTTCACCCATTGCTGGTAGCTTATGCCTTTGGTGACAGTCATTTCAAGGCAAATTTAAAGACAGTTTTTCATGAAAATTCCTCAAAAGTAACTAAAGGTCAAAATGAATGGTTACATCCTGACATAGTTGGAGTTTATTTTCCATTTCGAGATTATAAATCGGAAACACTTGAGGTTCAGAATTATCTTTCAATTACTTCAATTAAATTATTTTCGTTTGAGTTAAAAGTTTCTCTGAATTTTGGAAATTTACGTCAATCATATTTTCAAGCTGTTTCCAATTCGAGTTGGGCTAATGAGGGTTATTTAGTAACCTTGAGAATTGATGATGATCCGACTTTTAAAGATGAAGTGAGACGTCTTAACAATGCTTTTGGTATTGGAATAATAAAACTAAACCCTGAAAATATCTATGAAAGTGAAATATTGTTCCCATCGAGAATAAATCAAGAAATTGATTGGGACACAGTAAACCGATTAGCTAACGAAAATTCGCACTTTAATGATTTTCTTAAATTAATCACTGAAGACTGTAAATTGGGGAAAGTCAAAAGCCAGTATGACAAAGTATTAAATATGGAGGAATTAACCAAATATATAGAAGACAAAGGAATCAACAATACTTTATAATACAAGTTTTACAACAGGATGAAGTCGTTCACAAGTTCATATTTTATTTTTCAATATCGATTTAGGCGCTAGATCAACCCGTTTGTGATTTTAAATCCACCATTACATAAACCGAAGACCGAGATCCAGTTCATAAGCATTTCATTTCCCCATAATTTCGCTGCTTTTCGTATATTTGCAACAAAATATCCGATTATGCAGTTGCCTCCGGAATTTGTCGTCGGCATATCGTCCTTGCTGAAAAATGAAACAGAACCGTTTCTCGCATCGCTGCGAAAGGACGCTCCGACGAGCATACGCCTCAATCCTGCTAAAGCGGCGCGAAACCCGATGGAATTTTCCGAACCCGTTGATCCGGTTGCGTGGTCGCAATGGGGATATATACTTCATAACCGTCCCGCATTCACGTTTGATCCGCTGTTTCATGCCGGTTATTATTATGTGCAGGAGGCTGCTTCGATGTTCATCGAACACATGGTGAGGACAGTGATTGACAAACCGGTTATTTGCCTTGATTTGTGTGCTGCACCGGGTGGCAAGTCGTTGGCGTTGCTTTCCTCGCTTCCCGACGGGAGTTTGCTGGTTAGCAACGAAATCGTCCGTCAACGGTCGAACATATTGGCCGAAACGATCATCAAGTCCGGCATTCCCGATGTAGTGGTTACGAACAATGCCCCTGCAGATATTGGCAGATTACGTTCATTTTTCGATTTGATATTGGTAGATGCGCCATGTTCGGGCGAAGGCATGTTTCGCAAGGACGAAACGGCCATTCTCGAGTGGTCGCCGGCCAATGTGAAGATGTGTGCCGCCCGACAAAAGGAGATCGTTCGCGATGCATGGCCGTCGCTCAAGCCCGGCGGCATTCTTGTTTACAGTACTTGCACCTATAATTTGAACGAAGATGAAGATAACGCTCTTTGGTTTGCTTCTGAATTGGGAGCTGATTTTGTTGAAATTCCAATCAAACCTGAATGGAACATTTCGCCGTCGTTCGACGAAAGGGTGATTGGCTATCGATTTTTCCCGCACAAAACTTCGGGCGAAGGTTTTTTTGCTGCGGTGTTGCGAAAATCGGTCAACGAATCCTCTGAATCGCGTCGCGATCACCGACCGGCGAAAAAGAAATCTTTTATTCCTTTAAAAGACGACTCATTGGAGAGACCGATGTTGAAATCGTCCGAGAGGTTCGATTTCTTTCAGATGAATCAGTCCGTTGTAGCGTTGCCAACCGGTCATGTGGATGAAATGCCGTATTTGATAGAGTCATTCAAAGTGGCCGTCGCCGGAATCGAGATGGGGCAGCAAAAGGGAAAAGATTTCGTTCCTTCGCCCGCTTTGGCGTTGAGTGTGTTTCTTGACGAAACTTCTTTTACGCGATGCGAAGTGTCGTTGTCGGATGCTGTTGCTTACCTTCGGGGTGAAGCCATACATCTTGCAGACGTTCCCTTGGGGATTGTGCTTCTTACCTGCAAAAACGAACCGATCGGGTTTGTAAAAAATATAGGGAATCGTGCCAATAACCTTTATCCGAATGAATGGAGAATCAGGAGCGGATATTTACCCGGTGCGTTACCCGATTTTTTGAGGCCTTCGAAATAAAACGGCTTTCTTTCCGTTTAATGTGATGAAGGTTTGATATTCATTCTTTTTTGTCGCTATGTTTCAGTCGCAACGTTTTTTCCCCGTCTTTTTTACTGCTGTCTCTGTCCTGATAGTTCTTGCCTCGCTGGTGATTTCGAATCACCTGGTGAAGGATTTGGCCCGCGAGGAGCGCAACAAAATGGAAATTTGGGCTACGGCTGCCGAGTTGCTCGCCAAAAGTGAGGAAAGCTCTGATATGGCGCTCGTCCTGAAAGTGCTGCAAACCAATACGACGATCCCTGTTATTTTGTTCGACGAAAGCACCGGAAAACTTTCATCGAATAATATTGCCGTTCCGAAGGATGACTACCAGCATTTTTTGCAGAAAAAAAAAGATGAATTTGCCAAAAAACACGATCCCGTCAGGATGGATGAATTGAATCAATCGTTGTATTACGACGATTCGACTTTGTTGAAACGATTGCATATCTTTCCCTACATTCAGCTGTTGGTGATTGCCATATTCATTGCACTGGCTTTTTTCGGGCTCTACAGTTCACAACGTGCCGAGCAAAACAAAGTATGGATGGGTTTGTCGAAGGAAACGGCTCATCAGTTGGGCACGCCCATTTCCTCACTGTTGGCATGGACGGAATATTTGAAGCTGAAATCGGGAATAGACGAATCGCTCGCCGGCGAGATTGAAAAAGATGTAGAGCGACTTAATAGGATTGCAGAACGATTTTCGAAAATCGGGTCGAATCCCGATTTGCATCCCACATCGGTTCAGCGTGTGGTAACGGATTCCGTGAGTTATTTGCAAAATCGGATTTCGCAGAAAGTTTCAATCGAATACGATTTTCCGGAAAGTCCCGTTTTGTCGCCGCTCAATGCATCACTCTTCGCCTGGGTGATTGAGAATATTGTCAAAAACGCAGTGGATGCCATGGAAGGACAAGGTCGCATTACGTTTACTCTTGAACAAAAAGGGAAGTTCATTTTTCTCGACATCTTGGATACGGGAAAAGGCATTCCGCGATCGAAGCAAAAAACCGTTTTTTCGCCCGGATTTACCACCAAACAACGTGGATGGGGACTTGGCCTTTCGCTTGCCAAGCGCATAGTAGAGCAATATCATCGCGGAAAAATATTCGTAAAAGCTTCCGAAATCGGTAAGGGTACAACCTTCCGCATTGTTTTGCGATCAGCCTGATAGGCCATTTTGGATTACAAAAACATGAACGACTGTCCGAGTCTATTTTCAGTTGACGTCATGATGGCCACCACATGCTATCATTACACTTCTTTTTTATATTTCGAAGCTATATCTTTATTTCGTAGCCTTGAATCCTGAAAAATGTGTGTTAAAAAGTCGCTTCAAATCACTTGCTCCGGCATATTCTCTCAATTTTTTTTCGGCAAGTTCGGCTGTTGGAAGCAGGTCGGAACTGTTTCCGAAATCGTGAATAATCAGCAGCAGTTTTTTTGTGCCGGTATCTATTTTCGTGCGTTCTTCGTCGCTTGTCGGCGTACCGATTGCTCCCGCTTCGTCGCGAAACACGGGCAGTCCCTCGATGTTGAGCAGTCCGCGCCCAATCCCTTCAAATTTCTCGCCGGCTCGACCGATGCCCAATGTAAGCTTGTCTCCCACAATTTTGTTCCTATCGAATCCGCCGATTGAAAAACCGCTTTTCAGCGAAATCAGGTTGATCAAATCTACTAGCGTATTGATCCGGTAAAGTTCTTCGCCTTTCACAACCCTTCGCATCAAAGCTTCGGCTGAAGGTCGATATCGGTTGGGATCTTTGCCCAGAGCCTTGTAAACCATACGAGTGGCGTGTATGTTGGGTTGTTTGTTGATTGCTTCGAGAGCTAAAGTCGATCTTAAACGAGCAGAGACGTCCTCTATTTCTCTCCACAACTTATCGTCATGGAGTGTGTTCGTTACTCCGCATGCAATTGCAATACAACGATAATTGGGACACAACTTAGAAAATTCGTCGGCAATTTCGATGATGATTTCGTTTTTTTGTTCCATGCGATGGATGCTATAATCTGCTTTCAAAAATACGAAATCTCAACCAATTTATACGTATTGGCATCTAAAATGATGAATAAACGAAAAATAACGTCAAAATGTGAGGCCTGTTTCTTTTTAATACTTATATTTGTGTGAAATTTTGTTTTCTCATGGCCGAATATCAGGATAAGTTGCTGATTGATTTGGAAGTACGCATAAAACAGTTGATGTTGTTATGTGACTCTCTCAAAGATGAAAACGTTCGTTTGAAGGCCGAAATTCAGTCGAAACAGCAGGAAATAGATTCCCTGAATATCGAGCTGAAACAATTGAAAATAAAATACGATAATTTGAAATTGGCCCGAACCATTACCGCCGCTTCGGTAAATGTGGACGATGCCAGGGCAAAATTGTCGAAATTAGTGCGAGAAGTAGATAAATGCATAAATTTATTGAAATAGACAACCAATAGAATTTATGTCATGGGCGACGACAAATTGTTAGTAACGCTAAAGATTGATGGCCGAAAATATCCTCTCAAAATCGATCGATCGCAGGAGGAGGCTTTTCGTAGTGCCGAAAAAAAAATAAATAACAAAATCAATCAATATCGTGTGGCCTTCGGTGGCGAAAATTCGGATCTTAATGCGCAAGATTTTATGGCTATGACCACAATTCAGGCATTGGTAGAGAATTTTACGCTCGAGGGTAAGAGTGATACAGCTCCCATGGAAAAAAAAATTGTCGGACTCATCGAAGAATTGGATAAGTATTTGAAAAAATAGATATTCATTTATTTTTTTTCTTGTGTTCGGCAGTCGAAAACGCACTTTTTTTGACATTGAAAGCGTTCAATGCGGAAAAAGTGTTTTTTTATATCGCAAATAAAATAAATCGTTCGAAAAGAATCGTATAGGAAGAAATTCTTTTTGCTGTGAGGCAGGATAAGTATTGCCCGATGCAAAAGATGTTAATCAATTATATTTAAACAAGTTTTTTATGGAAATAGGATTAGGTATAGCCGGACTGATCATTGGCGCGCTTGTGGCGTGGTATCTGACAGGCCAAATGGCTAACTCGCGCGCCAAAAAAATTTTGAGCGACGCGGAGAAGGACGCAGAAGTTATCAAGAAAAATAAGCTTTTGGAGGCCAAGGAAGAAACACTTCAGATGAAGGCCGAGGTTGAGAAGCAAGCCAACGCAAGACTTGCCAAGATTCAAAATGTGGAAAACCGACTCAAGCAGCGTGAAATGCAGCTCAATCAGCGTCATGAGGAGCTCAACAAGAAAAACACCGAGTTGGACGAGCTTAAAGTGAACCTTGACAATCAGCACGAACTTTTGGAAAAGAAGAAACAGGAAATCGAAAAACTGTATCGTCAGTCGCTTGAAAAGCTCGAGACCATTTCGGGCCTTTCAGCAGCCGAAGCCAAAGAAAGACTGGTTGAATCGTTGAAAGATGAAGCTAAGACTGAGGCTCAATCGTATATCAACGAAATTATGGACGAAGCCAAAATGACGGCGAACAAAGAGGCAAAACGTATTGTGGTGCAATCTATTCAACGTGTTGCAACCGAAACGGCCATCGAAAATGCCATCACCGTGTTTCATATCGAATCCGATGAGGTCAAAGGTCGTATTATTGGTCGGGAAGGGCGCAACATTCGTGCTCTCGAGGCGGCTACGGGCGTAGAAATCGTTGTGGATGATACACCCGAAGCCATTGTAATTTCCGGTTTCGATCCCGTACGACGCGAAATAGCACGGCTTTCGCTACATCAACTTGTGGCTGACGGCCGCATTCATCCCGCACGCATCGAAGAAGTGGTATCGAAGGTGCGTAAACAGATTGAGGAAGAAATCGTTGAAACCGGTAAACGTACCGTCATCGATCTCGGTGTTCACGGCATGCATCCCGAACTGGTGCGCATGATAGGAAAAATGAAATATCGTTCGTCTTATGGGCAAAATCTGCTTCAGCATTCTCGAGAAGTAGCCAATCTTTGCGCTATCATGGCTTCGGAGTTGGGCTTGAATCCCAAAAAAGCGAGGCGAGCCGGATTGCTGCACGATATTGGCAAAGTGCCCGACGATGAGCCCGAGCTTCCACACGCAGTGCTTGGCATGAAACTGGCTGAAAAATACAAGGAAAAACCCGATATTTGCAATGCTATCGGTGCTCATCACGACGAAGTGGAAATGACATCGCTCATTTCTCCCATCGTTCAGGTTTGCGACGCAATCTCCGGCGCACGTCCGGGCGCTCGCCGCGAAATTGTAGAAGCATATATCAAACGATTGAACGATCTTGAAAATTTGGCCTTGTCGTATCCCGGTGTGATAAAAACTTATGCCATTCAGGCAGGTCGTGAATTGCGTGTTATCGTTGGTGCCGATAAGATTGATGATGCCGAAACCGAAAAACTTTCTGCAGAAATTGCACGCAAAATCCAAACCGAAATGACTTATCCTGGTCAGGTCAAAATCACGGTTATTCGCGAAACGCGTGCTGTGAGCTTTGCAAAGTGATAACTCAAACGAATAATTTCTACGTATTGTTCTTAAAAGTTGAAAGGCCGCCTCATATTTAGGCGGCCTTTCGCAATGTGTAACACACCTCTCGATCGGACGTTATGAGCAATGTGTTCGTCTATTTTTATCTGCTGCTACGATTCGAATTCGATTGCCGAGACGACCGTTGCGTGGAGTTTCCGGCTGATTTTTCTCTTTTATTCTGATTTTGTGATTGTTGTGCAGTCGATTGGGTGGATCTTGAGTTTGCGGTGGAGCTTTGTATGCTTTTCGATCCGGAGGATGAACGATTCATTGAGCTTGAGTTTTTTTCTGTACTTCTTGGGATTGTCATCCGATTCGCATTGTTTATGTCGCTTCTTCGATTTTGAATTCCCATATCTTTGGCCTGACTTTTGTTGTCCTGAGATGTATTCGTGCTTCTGACAGTAGCGTTTGTCGAAACGCGACCGGAATTGGTATTGATCGAATTGTTTGCATTCCTGCCATTTTGTGGAGAGTCGGCAGATACACTTCTTGTGGTCGAAACATTGTTCCCGTTTCGGTTTGTCTCCGAACGATTTATACTGGAGTTTGAACTATTTCTCGAAGAATTAGTCGATCGAGAGGTGGCTTCGGGACGATAGATGCTTACCGAACGGCTGTTGACCGAGCTTCGTCCGGGTTTTGTGGATGGCTGCAAGGTGCGTACGCTTACTCGTTTGCCGGTAGCTTTATAGTGATCTTCGTCTCTCGGACCGTAAAAATATCTGCTGTTATTGTAGATATAGGTGTTGTGAATGTATGTCGTGTTATGAAAGATTGTTGGTGAGTAGTGCTTGTAGTATCGGTGCATACTTGGATGATACATGTATCGATTGGGTAAGAAAATCCAAAAAATGGAGGGGATGTCCACATGAATGCTTACATTTACTCTCGGACCCATTGGTGCCCAGCCGTAATATCCGCTTCCGCTTCTCCATACTACCCAGGCAGGTGCCCATTCATAGCCCGGAATCCATGCCCAACCGTAAGAATTATCGTAATACCAACGGCCATAATGAAATGGACCCCATCCCCAACTGTAATTAGAAACCCATGTGTTGCCATAGTTTGTCATTGTCCAGTAGCCATTTGTGGCGTAGGGATGAAAATCTCTTCCCACTCGGGGTATCCATACCATACCAAATTCGACGGTCCGAATCCATTGGCCATAGGGAGACAATTCGCGATAGAATACCTGAAAGTTAAGATTAGTATCGTAATATTCGTCGTTATAATACTGGACATCATACCTATTATTGTAATATGGGTATTCTTGGGCCGATGCTCGATTCGATGAAGCTGCTGTCAATGCTATAATAGCAATGCTTCCGACAGCTGCGATCAATATGTGTTTTAATGTTTTCATTTCGAGAAGTTTTATCCGATTCAACATCTTGTTGTTTGTAGTTAAGACAGAATGTTTTTGAAATAGTTTAATACGGAAAGCGATGGCGTTATTACATTATTGATAATCCGTTCGTTATATTAAAAGCGCCGCAACCCTTTGGCTGCAGCGCTTTTAATTAATCTCGATGAAGGACAAGGTTGGCCTATTTAAAAACCTGGTCGATGCCCGAGAAACCCATGAAAGCCATGGCCAGTATTCCGGCAGTGATGAGTGCGATTGGCACTCCCTGCATGGCTTTTGGTATTTTTGTCAGTGTAAGTTGTTCGCGTATGCTCGAAAAGATGATAAGTGCCATTGCGTAACCGATAGCCGTAGAAATTGCGTAAATTATCGATTCCAAAAGATTGTAGTCTTTCTGAATCACCAATATGGCAACCCCCAATATTACGCAATTGGTGGTGATCAGAGGTAAGAATACCCCTAATGCTTGATAAAGAGGGGGTGATATTTTTTTGATGATGATTTCTACCATCTGAACCAGTGAAGCGATCACGAGAATAAAGGTGATAGTTTGAAGGTATTCAAGGCCAAATGGTTCCAGGATACCTTTCTGAATCAGAAATGAAACCAACGTGGCGAGTGTCAATACGAAAGTTACGGCTGCACTCATCCCTATGGCTGTATCCAGTTTTTTTGAAACGCCCAGAAAAGGACATATTCCTAAAAACTGCGAAAAAACAACGTTGTTCACCAATATGGCTACTATAATAATTCCAATGATTTCCATAACAAGCGATTTTTAGTTGGTTTTTTTCTGAAGTTTATTGAAAATGGCGATCATATAACCCAACGCAATGAAAGCTCCAGGAGCGAGAACGAAAAGCAGTGCGCCAAAATTTTCGGGGAAAATGGTCATTGAAAATATTTTTCCTGTTCCGAGAAGTTCGCGTATGGCTCCCAGCAGTGTGAGTGCGCCGGTAAAACCAAGTCCTATTCCAACTCCATCGAAAAATGAAGAGAATACTCCGTTTTTTGAAGCAAATGCCTCTGCACGTCCCAAGACAATACAATTGACCACGATCAGCGGAATAAAAATCCCCAAACTGTCGGCTAATGCCGGAACGTAGGCATTCATCATCATCTGCACCAACGTTACAAAAGTGGCTATGACTACGATAAACGCAGGAATACGTACTTTGTCGGGAATCAGATTTTTAATGAGAGAAATTACAATATTTGAACATACCAACACAAACATTGTAGCCAATCCCATACTCATTCCATTAAGGGCCGAGCTGGTTGTGGCCAATGTGGGACACATCCCCAGCAGCAAAACAAAAATGGGATTTTCTTTGACTAATCCGTTAATCAAAACTTTCAGATTGTTGCTCATTTGCTTTCTCCTTTCTCCTCTTTAGTGATTGCGCCCGAATCGGCATCGCTTTCTTTATAAACGGCGTAGGCCTTGTTCACGGCTTCCAGAAATGCTCTGGATGTGATAGTGGATGCCGTAATGGCATCTACATTGCCTCCGTCTTTGGATACTTTTAATGGACCTGATGATAAGTCTCGTCCGATAATGGATTGATTGGGTTTTGTGGTGTCTTTGAACCATTGGGTCATTTTCGATCCCAATCCGGGTGTTTCGGAATGTTGCAGAACGGAATAATTTACGATTTTGTTCTCGGTGTCGAATCCTACAATTATTTGAATATTTCCTCCGAAACCATTATTGGAACTACTGTTGACCGCAAAACCCACGATTTCGTCGCCTTTTTTTGCAGGATAAACCGTCAATGAATCTCCTTGTCCATCTGGCATTTTATAGGCTTCTGCCACCGGATCGTTGTCAAACGGAGGAACAACCTCTCTGATGGCATTCACAAGTTTCATTGCTTTTGCTTCGGCAATGGGTTTGGCTGTCATTTTATTCACTTGAGCCAAAAGTGCTGCCACCACAAGACAGATTGTGAACAGTGACAGAAACATATTTTTGAAATTTGATTCGAGTTTAGCCATTTTTTTGTTTCTCCCCAAAACGTTTAGGTGTTGTGTAATAATTGATGAGTGGTGTGAATCCATTCATAAGTACAATTGCAAACGAAACTCCTTCAGGATAGGCTCCCCACAAACGAATGCATACCGTGATGATTCCGATGAAAAATCCATAAATCACCATTCCTTTTTTTGTTAGGGGCGACGTTACATAATCGGTTGCCATAAAAATGGCACCCAACATTAATCCTCCCGACGCGAGATGAATGATCGGATTGTACTGTGGCTGCGGATCAAAAATATATAAGATCGCTGTGAAAATCGCAACGGTAACCAAAATGGAGATAGGAATGTGCCAGGTGATGATTTTTTTCCAGAGCATATAGATTAATCCAAGCAGCAGTGCAATCGCACTTGTTTCACCCAGCGATCCACTCTCTGTACCCACAAACATGGATGAAAGCGTTGGAAGAGCACTGCTAAGGTTGAGTTGCGAGAGTACGGTTGCTGATGAAATTGCATCGGTAGCGGACTCCAAGACCGGTGCCGGCCAGGTTGTCATTTGCGCCGGAAACGAAATGAGTAAAAATATTCGTCCTACGAGCGCGGGATTAAAGATATTTTTGCCCAAGCCGCCGAAAGACATTTTTCCAATGCCGATGGCTGCTAATGCTCCGATAGCAAGAATCCATATCGGCAGATTTGATGGCACGTTGAATGCGAGCAGTACTCCGGTGATGATAGCAGATCCATCGCTTATAGTGGGCTCGCTTTTTAATATGAACTTGGAGATAAAATACTCGAACACCACACAAAACAATATGGAGGCTAATGTTAATATAAGTGCATCGAGTCCGAATACGTATAGCGATAACAAAAATGCCGGAATCAGCGCTATAAGCACTCCATACATGTTTTTCGGAATGCTGTCACCACTGTGTATGTGTGGTGAGGGTGATACGATTAATTTATTTTCCATAAAAACATATTCCAATAAAGGAAGATATCGATTGTTGTAATTTGATTTGTTTTCGGTCTTGCCGGAATGAATAGGATCGCGACAAAAATTCTTAGTTTTTTCTTGCTCTTACAATTCCGGTTACTTTTCCTTTGCCAAGTCGAATGTAATCGAGCAAAGGCCTATTTGCAGGGCATGTATAGCTGCAAGAACCACATTCTATGCAATCGGTTATTTTTTGTTTCTCGGCCCTATCCCAAATCTGAAATTCGGTGAGATCCATAAGTAATGTGGGATTCAAACCCATCGGACACACATTTACGCATTTGGCGCATCGTATGCAATCTTTCATTGCTTTGCGCTTTGCTTCCGACGAGGGGATGATAAGAATCCCCGATGATCCTTTCGCAACCGGAATATCGATGTCGGGTAATGCCTTTCCCATCATAGGTCCGCCACTGATGACTTTTCCGGTATCACCGGGAAGTCCTCCTGCAATATCGATTAAATTTTTGAAAGGAGTTCCAATTCTGGCCCGTACGTTGCATGGGTTTTTGACCTCTTTTCCGGTAACCGTAACGATACGTTCGAAAAGAGGTTTGTTTTTTTGAACCGCCTCATACACCGCAAATGTCGTTCCTACGTTCTGAACTATGGCTCCTACCGATATGGGCAGTGCTCCACCGGGTACTTGTCTGCCGGTAATGGCGTCGATCAATTGTTTTTCTCCGCCTTGCGGATATTTAACTTTGAGAGGCTGAACTTCAATTCCCGGATAAGATTTAGAAATTTCCGCAAATCTTGCTATGGCATCTTTTTTGTTGTTCTCGATGCCTATAACGGCTTTCTTCACATCAATGGCTTTCATCAGAATTTCTGTTCCCACAAAAATTTCTTCAGCCTTTTCTAACATTAATTCGTGGTCGGAGGTGAGATAAGGCTCACACTCCACTCCGTTGATAATAAGTATATTGGCCTTTAATCCCGGAGGGGGTGTAAGTTTCACGTGTGTTGGAAAGGTTGCTCCTCCCATGCCGACAATTCCGGCCCCTGCAATTTTTTCGACGATTTCTTTCGAGGACAAACGGCACTCTCTTTTCAGCGTGTCGGATCTGTCAATCGTTGGTTCCCATTCATCTCCGTCAACGTCGATGATGACGGCATCACGTTTGTATCCACTGACATCCGTCACTTTATCGATTTTGTTGACAGTGCCTGAAACCGATGAATGAATGTTGGCCGAAACAAATCCCACACTTTTGCCGATGAGCGTTCCGACCTTTACTTTGTCTCCCTTTTTTACAATGGGCTGGCAGGGTGCTCCGATGTGTTGAGCGAGTGGAATCATGACTTGAGCAGGTAGAGCAGCATTTTCAATCTTTTTGCCTGCTGAAAGTTTATTTTCGGCCGGATGAATTCCTCCTATTCGAAATGTTTTCAACATAAAACAATTTTCTGTGGATATTCCCAATATCGGTAACAATTTTGAGAAAATCCGTATATTATGGTTTTTTTCTCGGATTATGCTTCTGCTTTGGCCGTTTCTTCTTTCGGCTCTTTTCTTGGCGGAAAATTGAGTTCCAAAATCGAATTTGTCGGGCAAACCGGGACACATTTCCGACACAATCGACATTTATCGTCGTCGATGTAGGCCAAATTGTTTTCTATCGTGATCGCATCAAACGGACATACCTGTTGGCACTTGCTACACCCTATACAGGCAACTTCACACGATTTTCGAGCTACGCCTCCTTTATCTTTGTTCATGCAGCTCACGTAGATGCGTCGTGATTTAGGCCCTTGTTTGCGCAATTCGATCAGATTTTTGGGACAGGCTTTCACGCAAGCACCACAGGCCGTGCACTTGTCTTCGACTACTTCAGGGAGCATGGTTTCGGGATTGATATGGATAGCATCGAAAAGACATGAATCAACGCAATCTCCCAGCCCCAGACATCCGAACGAACACCCTGTGTCGCCACCATATAATGCAGCTGCAATAGTGCAATTGGATGCTCCGTCGTAAATGTTCGTTCTGGGTCGATTTTCGCATGTTCCGTTGCATCGAACAACCGCTATTTTTTTTATCGATACGTCAGCCGTTCTTCCCAAAATACGGGCTATGTTATCCATCGTTGTTTGCCCTCCCACCGGACAGTAAAAACCATCCATCGTGTCCGACTTCACAATTGCAGAAGCAAAACCGTTGCATCCGGGAAATCCGCACCCTCCGCAATTGGCGGCGGGAAGAGCTTCCTGCACCAGCTCGATGCGCGGATCTTCTATTGTCTTGAATCGTTGACTGATGATGTATAAAATCGCAGAACTTACTGCCCCTATAACACATAGTACGGCAACGGCTGTCAAAATTACATTCATATTTCGGATGGGTTTGTTGTGTCGGTTTTTTTTATAGTAAATTGGAAGTTACGAGTCATTTTGTTTTTCAACAGGTACAGACAAATATAATAGGGGATGAGAGAAAGAATGGCAACGAATGTGCTCTGTATTTCGGTGAGTTTCCATACAGTTGTAGCCAGAATAACTGTAAACAGAATAAGAATTAACGGTGCTATGTAAGCCCAAAATACAGCTTTGTACCCCATAGATTCAGTACCAAGGACGATAACTTTATCATGTACCTGAATTTTTTCGGTAGAATCTGTAATATGGATAAGCTTGTCTTTTGATTCTGCTGCAGAACAATAGCCTTTTGCACTGCATGTTCCGCAAGCAGATTGTTGCAAAATGCGTACCGTAAGATTATTGTCGCTTATTTCTTCAACGATGCCTTCGTGTTCAATCATGAATAGTCTGATTTTCCTTTGAATGACAATTTGAAATGACGGCGCAAAGATAATGATAATTTTTTGGTTGTAAAAAAAACAATTTAATCTGCTCGTGTTATTTTATTTTTTTGCCGCAAAAACAGGAAATAGGGTTTATTCATTCCCCTATTTTACGTTTAAAATAATTTTCTGATCGTTGCATGTTTCCGTCGTATTTCCGTCGTATTTGCGTCGTATTTGCGCCGTATTTGCGCCGTATTTGCGCCGTACATGGTTCGAATGAACACTAAACGATCCTTTGCCCCGTTATTCTTCCTTATTTGGCAGCCTCGCTGTGTGGTATGCGATAGGATAATAATAAAAAATTGTTCGGACAAAATGGCTATATTTGCAACATAAAACATATTCTCAGAATGAAAAAGACAATTCTTCCTATTCTTTTCGGTATCTGTTTAGGTGGACTATCTGCCCAAAATTATACCTTACAGGATATCGTGAGTGGTAAATTTTCGGAACGTGGCGTCAAGCCACCGGTTTCGTCTGCTGATGGAATGAGTTATTACCAAATGAATGATGAGCGGACGGCTGTCATTAAGTTTTCGTATGAAACGGGGAAAGCTGTAGATACGTTGTTCAACACACGCAAGGCACGCGAATGCTCTTTCGACACATTCGAAGGGTTCCTCGTGAGTCCCGACGAGAATCGGGTATTGGTCTGTCGTGATCGCGAACAAATTTACAGGCATTCGTTTCGCGCTACCTATTATTATCATGATGTGCGGAGGAATTTGGTGAGGAAACTTACCGAAAACAAAAGTAAACAAATGATTCCGACTTTTTCCCCTGACGGGAAAATGCTCGCTTACGTATGCGATAACAATATTTGGCTGGCTAAATTCGATTTTGATACCGAATCACAAATTACAAAGGATGGCGAATTCAATGCAATTATGAATGGCGCTACGGATTGGGTGTATGAAGAAGAGTTCGGCACGACTCGGTTGATGGAATTTTCGCCCGATAACAAGATGCTCGCTTTTGTGCGTACCGACGAATCGAAAGTTCCGCAATATCGTTTTCAAACTTTCGACGAAAAACTATATCCCGATTTTTATACGTATAAATATCCAAAACCGGGCGAAATGAATTCGACTGTGGAATGTCGTGTTTTCGATATCGAAGCACGCACCACACGCACTATGGCGGTACCCCTTGATAAGGATGGTTATATTCCGCGGATTGCATTCACCGACAGTCCCGACGAATTGGCAGTGATGACGCTCAATCGAGATCAAAACCGGTTTGATATGTATTTCGTAAATCCTCGAACCACTGTTGCCAAACTTGTGCTGCGCGACGAAAACAAATATTATATCGATTCCGATTTTCTGACTTCTATCGTTTTCGCAAATGGCAGGTTTACATATATCTCCGAAAAAGATGGGTATAGTCACATTTATCTGTACGGCAAAACGGGAGCATTGCAAAAGCAGCTCACCAAAGGTGCTTTCGATGTAACACGTTTGTTGGCTGTCGATCCGCAAACGAACAATGTGTTTTATGAATCAGCCGATGAAAGCCCTTTGCGCCGCAATATCTATAAGATGAATATGGAAAAAGGCAATTCGATAAAACTTTCGGCCGAACAAGGCTATAACTCGGCCACGTTTAGTAATAACGGGAAATTTTTTGTCTTGCGTCATTCCGATATTCACACACCTACGCAAATTTCCCTTCATGACGCCAATGGCAAGCTGCTTCGCATGCTTGAAGACAATCAGGCAACGGCTCAAAAGATTGTCGAAGCCCGATTGCCTCAAAAAGAGTTTATTGTGGTGACTGCTGCCGACGGTGTAACCGAGTTGAACGGATGGATATTGAAGCCGGCAAATTTTGATGCCTCAAAAAAATATCCTTTGGTTATGGTTCAATATAGTGGACCAAACTCTCAGGAAGTTACTGATCGATTTGGAATTGATTGGGAGTACGCTTTGCTTAACGAAGGATTTCTGGTTGCCTGCGTGGACGGACGAGGTACAGGCGCGCGGGGCGAAGAGTTTCGAAAACAAACCTACATGAAACTCGGCATTTTGGAGTCGGATGATCAAGTAGCTGCCGCTCGATATTTCGCGACATTGCCTTATGTGGATGGCAAACGTATCGGTATATGGGGCTGGAGTTATGGCGGATACAATGTGCTGATGAGTATGAGCCGTGGCAACGGTGTTTTCAAGGCAGGCGTGGCGATTGCGGCCGTAAGCGATTGGCGTTTTTACGATTCGGTTTATACCGAACGTTTCATGCGAACGCCACAACAAAATCAATCGGGCTACGACAATGGTTCTCCGCTCAAACTTGCCAAACAATTGCAGGGGAATCTGCTTCTGATTCACGGCACAGCCGACGATAACGTGCATTTTCAGAATGCGATGGAATATACACGCGCACTTGTGGCAGCCGACAAACAATTCGAGATGTTTGTATTCCCGGACAAAAATCACTCCATTTATGGTGGGAATACACGAAGTTATTTGTACAAAAAAGTGATTGATTTTTACAAGAAAAATCTCTGATCCGATAGCTCTCGTCTTATTAAAAATCCCCGACATGAATATTCACTTATGCCGGGGATTTTTATATACGTTAAAATAGTTATGGAGGCCCTTCTCAAATTCTATGAATAAACAAAACGAGAAAAATGTTGTTATATAGGTGCAAGATGATGATAATGACATAAATTATTCTATTTCACGCGCTTTTCTGCGAAAGTTGATTTTTATCAAATGCGTTTTGCCCATTTTGCATCATTCTTAGGAGATATGGAGAAGAGTATTTTACAGAAAATATTGAAAAACCCCGCATTTGGTCTCATTCCGCTTTTCGTTTTTTCGTTTCTGATTGGGTGGACCGATATGTATGTTTCTCATCTGATTGCTTTTTCGCTTTCGGTTGCGGGATTTTTATTGGTGAAGCGTCATAGTCGTTTGTTGTACGACATTTCGATGGTAACATTTTTATTGTCTTTTCCGCTCATCGTTCTTCTCGGATCGAAAATCGATTCCACCGGAATTTTTGTCGCAGTAGAGGTTATTTTTGTGCTTTCTCTCATCGTCTTACGATTGTCTCGTTCCAAAATCATTTTGCGTTTGGCGAGGAATGATAATCCTTCAGCAAGAAATTACTTGAACGAATCGTTTCGAGTGGCATTTCTTAGTCAATATGGGCTTTCGATTCATTTGCTCATCGTATTGGCATTGTTTCTGTTTTCAGTCGACGGACTTTCGTTAATCGAAATACCTATAGTAAAAATTACGGCGCAACTTATTTTATTGGGAATTATGTGCCTCGAATCTTTAAGATTGAATATTTTTGATAATAAACTCAAGCACGAGGATTGGCTGCCGGTGGTCAACGAAAAAGGAGATATAACGGGAAAAATTGCCAAATCGGTTACGAAAGATCTGAAAAACAAGTTTATGCACCCGGTGGTGCGAGTGGCGCTGATTTTCGATGGCAAGATATATTTAACTAAACGGAAGAATAATCGCATTCTCGACCCCGGCAAGTTGGATTATCCCTTCGAAAAATATATGAACTTCGATGACGATTTGGATCGTGCGGTGCATGACGCAATTGCTTCCGAAACAAAGAACGATGAGATTCCCCTGCGATTTTTGCTGAAGTATGTTTTTGAAAATGCGACCACTAAGCGATTGATTTTTTTGTATGTGTCCGAGATTGAAACCGAAGATATGTTTAACAGTCTTCAACTTCAAGATGGCAAATTATGGACAAAAGCTCAGATTGAAGATAATTTGGGCAACAATTTGTTTTGTGAGTGTTTCGAAATGGAATACGAATACTTGAAAAACACTGTTCTGCTTTTTTGCAAACGCAAAAGAACCGGTTCGTTGGCTTAAAAACAAAGAAAGGCTTACTCGCGCAAGCCTTATCCTGTAATTTTTTTATCCGATTATAGATCGAACAGGCGTTTGAGGTGTCTGTCGTACAGATTTTCTTCGACACAATTGCCCACCACGTCGGCATATTTTTCGAGCAGCGAGGTATATTCTGTTCCCATTTCGGCTGCTACTTTGTAAGCAACGTGGATAAGCTGGCGAAAATTGGGATTGTAATCTGGATGTCCGGGAATATGACGAAGCGTATTGGCAAATTTTTCGCCCGACCATTCTTTCACCTCATCTATTGAAGGTAGTTTCGAAGCATCGATATCAATCACATCGGCATAGGGAGCGCACAATTCTTCTTTTCGATCGTGCGAAGCGGCATAAATTTTCTTTGCAGCATCAAGGCCGTCATCGCCTGCAATGGCCAATCCGATCACTTCTTCGAGCCAGGTTGTTCCGGCTGTTTTCAGGTGAAGGCCTTTATCATACTTTTTGATAATTTTAGCCATGATCGGGTAAATCGAAAATTTGTCACTGCCGGAATGCACGCTCAATTTCAATTCTTTCGGAAGCCCGAATTCTTTAACGGCATAGTCGATCACGAGTACATCTTCCTCGAATTCTTTGGCAAATTGATCAAGATTTCCTACATAATCAACTCCTTTGTTGAAACGACCTGTAAATTTTGGTGCAATAGTTTGTGCCGGAACTCCCTTATCTGCAAGCATTTTCAGGATAAAGAGTAATTCAATGGGTGTTTGCGGAGTTTCTACTTCGTCCATCGATACTTCGGTAATGAAATTGCCTTCGCCTTTTTCTTTTCTCAAATAATTGTAAATTTCCGAAGCTTGTTGGGTGGCCGCCAGAAATTTACCGGCAATTTCTTCAATCAATTCGCGCGTGATATCAAGTGGTTCAGCCATGCCGGGAATAGAAAGCCGTCCGATATAATTTTGGCACGAAGATAGGAATGCTTCGATTTCTGTTTTAGGACTCTCCTTGCCGATATAAGCAGCCACATCAAGCGTGAAGAAATCCGAAACTGGTACGAATGGTGCAACGGTGTTGAGATTAATATGATCGGCATCTACCAGATATTGCCCTTTATAACCCAATGCTTTTACTGCTTCGTCTGCTTCTTTGCGCGTATCGACAGGTGTCGAATGCACGTAGGTATGTTCGCGATTCGATTTGTTCCATACCGGAACGATCTCCAATCCGGCCTTGTTTGCTTTCATAATTGCTTTGAGTTGTGCTTTCCCTTCGTGAGAGAAACGATCTCCGACTCCTAAACTATATTTGGATAATGTTTTCATAATGAATGATGTTTGTGGAATTTAAAAATTAAAAAATGTTTTTGCGTTGTAATAGGAAATATTTTCGACCATTTGCCCCAGAAAATTCATTTCCGAAGCCGGAAGTAATCCGTTTTCAACATCGTTGCCGATAAGATTGCATAAGATTCGGCGGAAATATTCGTGACGGGGATATGAAAGAAAGCTGCGCGAGTCGGTGAGCATTCCCACAAAACGGCTCAACAGCCCCAGATTCGAAAGCGAATTCATTTGTGCTTCCATGCCGTTTTTTTGATCGAGGAACCACCATGCGGCGCCGAATTGGATTTTACCGGGAACAGATCCGTCCTGAAAGTTTCCTGTCATTGTGGCCACAAGATCGTTGTCTCTTGGATTGAGGTTGTAGATAATCGTTTTGGCCAGTTTGTTGTCCACATCCAGACGATCGAGAAAACGACTCATGTTTTTTGCCACCGTGAAATCGCCTATGGAGTCAAATCCGGTATCGGGTCCCAACTGTTTGAACAATCGGGTGTTGTTGTTACGAATAGCTCCAAAGTGAAACTGTTGCGTCCATCCTTTTTCCCAATCCATAATCGCACCTTCGTACAGCATTGCCGATTTGAATTTCAGCATTTCTTCTTTCGATAGTTCCGTTCCGCCATATACTTTGTTGAATATGGATTCGATTTCTGTTTGGGTATAGGGTTCGGCATAGAATTCTTCTATCCCGTGATCGGACAACTTGCATCCCACACTCGCAAAAAAATCGTGACGTTTGCGCAAGGCTTCAATAAGGTCGGAGAATTTGCTGATGGTTACGCCTGAAACTTTTGAGAGTTTTTCCACATAAGCACGATATTCGGCGGGATTTTCAACTGCCATTGCTTTGTCGGGACGCCATGCGGGTAGTACTTTTACTTCGAACCCTTCTTTTTTCAGAGCCAAATGATATTCGAGTGAATCAACAGGATCATCCGTAGTACAAACGGTTTCAACATTGAACATCTTCATAAGTCCACGAGCCGAATATCCCGGAGTACGAAGTTTCTCGGTACAAGTGTCAAAAATCTCTCTGGCCGTTTTCGGACTAAGTAGTTCATCAACACCGAAAGCTCTTTTTAGTTCGAGATGTGTCCAATGATACAATGGATTGCGCATCGTATAAGGTACTGTTTCGGCCCATTTTTCGAATTTTTCCCAATCCGATGTGTCTTTTCCTGTACAATAGTGTTCGTCCACACCATTTGTGCGCATAGCCCGCCATTTGTAGTGATCGCCTTCTAACCAGATTTGGCCCAGGTTGTCGAATTTACGGTCTTTGGCAATAAATTCGGGATTGAGATGACAGTGATAGTCGATGATCGGCATTTTTTCGGCATGATTGTGATACAATTCGCGTGCCGCATCGTTTTGAAGCATAAAATCTTCGTGAATAAAACTTTTTCTCATAACTATATAATTTTTGTTTCAGTTGATTACGGATGGATGATGTATGAAACAGGATTGTTTAATCTGTTTAATACTTCGTCGATACATTTTTCGAAAGCCGCTTTGTCCTTAACCTGTTCCCAATCAAGTTCCCAAGTTGGCATAAAATAATATTCCACTTGTCCGTTAAGCGGTTTCAAAATAATAACATGGTTGAGGTTATCTTCGGTTATTTTGACAAGCTGTTTGGTTTTATAAAAAACTGCCAATCCCATCATATCGTTGTTGAGGCTTTGTTTGCCGAAAGTAGCCATATAAGACCATTCGCCTGATGTTTGTTTTGGAATGATGAGTTCGGCATTGTTGTCTTTGATAATTCCCGTAGCAATGTTATCGATATTTTTGTCTGCTTTTAATTCCATTCGCGAAGCACGACTTCCGGCATCAATAGAGATCAATGATTGCAGATTGCATTTGGTTCCGTTAGTTTCCCAGCCATAATATGTTGTAAATACTTGCGAACGAATTTTTCCATCGGTAGGAATCAGGCAGATCACGCTGTCTCTTTTTTCGACTCTCACGGCTTTGTTGCCATCCCAAGAGGCAATTGACCCCAAACCGAGAGTGTTGCCGACTTTCATGTTGTCCATGCCCCATACCGCCATGCTGTGATAGCTTTCATAACCGTCCACTCCTACGAAAGGTAAGACAATTTGAGGTGTTTTTTTTGCAAATACATCGATGCCATTGCGCCAATCGAGATAAAACCGAAAAGCAACTTTGTCGCTTTCCCATCCCGGTCCTTCGTATTTGATGTAATAAGCATGATCGGTGAACCCGTCTGGAACGCGTAAGTAATTGGTTTTTACCCATGAAAAGTCGCCGACATATTTTTTGTTTTCGAATTTTCCTCCAATTTTATGAGCTAGTTCGGCATATGTGCGTTTGGGGTAGTTATTGGCAAAACCTTTTTTTATCGTAAAGGTCAAAGTAGTATGTGCAGGGAAAAAATCTACCGGAAAAATTGCTTTCTGATTGCCATTGATGTCGGCAACAACTTCGAGCGGCAGTTCTTGACCTTTATTCGTCACAATTACATAATTAGCCTCCTTAAGATTCAACTTCTCAATAGGTATTTCTACTACGTAGTTGTATAAATTGTGGATAGATGAATTTTTTACTTCTATCTGTTGGGCCTGAATTATTCCACAGCAGCAAATAAAAAATACTAAAAATAGTAAATGTTTTTTTCTCATATTCGTTCTGATAATTTGTTTGTATATCTTTTTTTGAATTCTCCCGGAGTCATTTCGAATTTCTTTTTAAAATTTCTCGAGAAATATTTCGTGTCAGAGATGCCAAGCATGAATGAAACCTCTTTTACGCTATATTCGCCCGATGTTAATAATTCTGCTGCTTTTTGCATTGTTCTTTCGCGAATGTATTCGATGGGCGATAAACCGGTGAGGCCTTTCATTTTTTTGAAGAATACAGATCGACTCATATTTACTTCTTTGGCCAAATCTTCTACTACAAATTCGCAATCTCCCAATCGTTTGTCGATGAATGCGTCAATTGTTTTGATGAAATCCGAGTCCTGAGCGTTAATTAAATTTGGACTGAAAGCTGTTTGATTGAAAGTTTTGATATTCGAGATGCTTTTGCCTTTGGTTCGATAATACTTTTGTATTTCATCGCGACGAGTCAATAAATTTTTGATTCTTGTCTGAAAATAAGAGACGCTGAATGGTTTGGTTATGTACTCATCGGCACCGTGTTCAAATCCTTCGAGTTTGCTGTCAATGGTGGTTTTTGCCGTCAATAACAAAAATAAAATATGACTTGTTTGAATGTTCTTGCGAACGTTTTCAAGAAATTTGATACCGTCAATCTCGGGCATCATAATGTCGCTCACTATGAAGTCCGGAATCAGACTGAGCGCTTTGACCATTCCTTCCTTTCCGTTAGAGGCTTCATATACATCGTATTCGTTTTCTAATATGGATTTTATGAACTGTCGTAAATCGTCGTCGTCTTCAACGACGAGTATTACAGGTTTTTCCTGCGAGGCGGTTTCGTCGTTAACAGGACATTCGTCTGCGATCATCCATTCTCTGCTTTCTTTCGATATTTCTTCAGTATCTTTTACTTGGACATCCGAATCGAAATGTGATATTCCTTTGCGAAACAGAACGGTAAAGGTCGTTCCTCTATTCTTTTCGCTTTCCACAAGGATCTCTGCGCGATGTTTGTCTGCTAACTCCTTCACGATGGAAAGTCCAATGCCTGTGCTTGGTTTACTTTTGTCGTCGTTGAAAGATTCAAAACGTTTAAATATGCGCGAGAGTTTCTCTTTTTCGATTCCTTGCCCGGTGTCTTTTATTCGAACAGCGATTTTGTCGCCTTGATCGAAAACCAATACCTGTATTGAGTTTCCGTTTGGCGTATATTTAAAGGCATTGGATAGCAGATTCACGATGATCTTTTCGACGGCTTCGGGATCAGCCCATATAGTTTCCGATCCGACTTTGTTTTCGAAGGAATAGTAGATGTTTTGTAATTCGGCGTTATTTTGGTAGTTGCTGAAAATATTTTCGACATACGGACCAATTTCGATATTCGTAATGCTGAGAGTGTTGGATTGTTCTATTTTTTGGAAATCAAGTATTTGATTTACCATATTGAGAAGACGATTTGCGTTTTTAGAAACTAATTTGAGTTGTTTTTTGATAGTTTCGGGTGTGCTTTCATTTTGAATGATGTTTTCAATTGGTGAAACAATCATCGTCAATGGGGTTCTGATTTCATGTGAGATATTAGTGAAAAACGAAGTTTTTATTTCAGATTCTCTTTGTTCCAAAATAATTTTGTTACGCATTTCGTAGAAAGTATGCAATAATTTGAATAATACATACATCAAAATGAAAGATAGCATAATGTATATGAAATGGGCTAAGGAAGTATCCCAAAAAGGAGGTAAAACTTCTAAGTTGAGTATGCGTTCGTTGTCCACCCATACTCGTTCACTATTTGTTGATTTCACGCGAAACGTGTATTTTCCTTTTGATAGATTGGTGTAATTGGCAATCCTGTTGCTCCCGGTAAAAATCCAATCTTTATCGAAGCCGTCAAGTTTGTATGCGTAGAGGATGTTGTTGGGATCTATGTAATCCAACGCTGCAAATTCGATGCTGAAAAAATTTTGATTGTGTTTCAGGGTCAGGTGATTCTCATAATTGATATTTTTCTGTAAAATACCTTTTTCGGACAAGGGAACCTGTCTATTAAAAACCTTTAATTGAGTCAGCGCCAAATAAGGCTTAAAAGTATTGATATTAATATTTTGAGGATCGAAAACCACTATTCCATGTGAAAATCCGAATAGCATGTTTCCATTTTTAATTCGAAAACGTGAGCATTCCGAAAAACTGTTTTTCTTCATCAAGCGTTTTATTTCGCTAAAATTTTCGAAAGTTTCTTTTTTTGGAGTAAATTTTGTCAGATTTTCCTCGGTTGCTATCCACAGATTACCGTCCAGATCTTCCAGCAGTGACAGAATAATGTCTGATGGAAGTCCGTTTGTGGTGCTATAAGTTTTGAAAGAGATGGGAAAACCCTGTGCATCGGTTTTCTCGATTTTACTGATTCCGCCGCCAAAAGTGGCAATATAGGTGTTTCCCGAACGGGTTGTGCAGATGTCTAAAATATCATTTGCACCTATCGAACCGGGATCAAAATTTTTCCTGAAAACATGAAACTCGATATGTTCCGGCATATCGAATTGTTCTTTAAACATGATAAAACCAAAAGTTGTTCCTACGCAAAGATTCCCGTTTTTGTCGGATGCAATGATTCTCACCTGTGCTCCCTGTTTTGCGGGATAGTTTTTGAGACGATTATTGGTGTTGATTATTTCGGAATTTTCTTTCCCTTCGGGAATCAAATTTAATCCGCCACCATAAGTTCCCACCCAAATGTTTCCTTTTCGATCCTCGAAAATGGAATAGATGTTATCATTCGATAAGGAGTAGATATCATCTTCGCGATGGAATAAATGATGAATTTCGAATGAGTTAGAGTTTGATTTTCGAGTGAGTTTATAAACACCTCTGCCTTTCGTCCCGATCCAGATATTTTTTTTTGAGTCTTCGATGATGCAGTAAGCGCTTCCCTCGAGTGACTGACCTTTTCCTATGGTTCCCTCTTGGGTTAATATTCCCTTTTTTATCAAATTCTCGTCGTATATGTGTATCTTTTCATCTTTTGTTGCAATCCAAATATTTTTTTCCGAATCCTGAAAAATCGGTCTAACATCATTATTGACGGCAGAGTGTACATTTTCGTTTACAAGTATATTTTTGAAATTCGGATCATAAAAGATGGCCTTCTCTAATCCATAAGATCGCGTGGCAAGCCACAGATTGCCTTGCTTATCTGAATATGCAGAATGCAACATATTGGAAAACATCCAGTTAGATGAGAATGGCTCATCGTAAAATGGGATTAATTGATCGTTTGTACTATCGTAGATGGAAAAACCTCCTCCGCGTGGATGCACCCATAAGCGGTCCTCCTTATCTTCGAAGATAAAAAAATTAGGCGGGAAAACATTGGATTCGGTACTTTCGATTAAAGGGGTAAAATGAGTCATTTTTTTTGTGTAGGGATTAAATTTAGAAACTCCCAACCGATTTGTTTCCAACCATACATTGTTCGATTTATCGATATAAGAATTCAGAATTTGGTCGGATTCCATGTCGGCAAGCGTTCGAGAATTATATTTATCGATGCTTGCGTCAAAGGTGTTGTATATCATGAATCCATCATTTTCGGAAATGATAAGGATTTTTTCGGAAGAAATTTTTTTAATAGCAACGATATTCGATAACACATCTGTTCTCAGTTCAGTAAATGTTTTTTTATCGATATTGAATTTCCAGATAGAGCCTTCGGACGAACCGAACCAAATTTCGCCACCGAATTCATGTCCGCAAAAAAATGGTAGGTTTTTTTTGTATGGTGTTTCAGATGCAGGATTAAAGTATATAATTCTTCGTCTGTGATCAGGCGACAAAAAAGTTATTCCACTCCGAGTGAGAATCCATGCATTGTGCGATTTGTCTTCATAAACCGTTGTTACGAAATTGTCAGTCAGATTGTGATTTTCGATCGTAAAGATGTCGGCCCCAAAAATAGAATCTTTCACGCAAATACATCCATTTTCTTCAGAAATTAGCCATGTCTTTCCACTTTTGGTGTGTAGTATTTTGGTCGTATAAAAAGGCCTGTTATTGTAGTATTCCAGTGATTGAACACCTGTGAAAAGTTCGGTTTGAGGATTAAATAAATATGCCTGATCGTCATAAGAAAGCGCCCAAATGTTATTGTATTGATCTTCTGAAATTTGATCGAATCGATTGCTTTTCCCTTCCGGATTTATATCGGGAGAGAGTCGATAAGTTACGAATTTGTACCCATCGAATTTGCATAACCCATTCCATGTCGCAAACCACATAAAGCCCTTTTTATCCTGAAGGATATCCATGACGGTATGTTGCGGCAGTCCATCTTCTACGCCAAAGTGCTCGAAATAGCATTCCGGTTGAGCAATGGCTTTACTGATAAATATGTGCACGACGACACTAAGGCAGAAAGTCCAATATATTATTTTTGCATTCAATCCCATTTTATTAGTATCCCCTTTTGTTTTTTATCAAAAAAATACCGATGAATCCTCTTAACAATGAAAAAAGCAATAACTAAAAATTATACTACAAATATAATCGTAATTATTTTTTCAATATCAATTTTTCAAAATTTAAAGCAATTTGACACCCCTTAAAAACCAAAAATACCCCTTAAGTAATAATCTAATTAACCTAATATTGCATATTATTTTTTAATAATCATGCCATAATTTTATTAATTTGTCAATTGACATTTTACCTTGAAATTGAAATGTATTTTGTTTTGAGATAGTGGAACGGCCTTAGACTTTAAACAAAAGAATCTGATAAAGAAGGAAACAAAAACATAATTAGAAAGAATATGTGGATATGAGAAACAATGTATTTTATAATTGGGCAGGAGCGGGGTGTTACGGGGGCGAAGGGATGAAAGTCAATATTGTGAATAATTATTACAAACCCGGACCGGCAACTCCTAAAAATAAGATCAGCTATCGAATTGCAGCAATTGGTGTGCGTACCACTGAATATTGTACCAGCAAGGAAAATGCATGGAAACCGATGGAGCATATCTGGGGCAGATTATATGTAGATGGAAATGTTATCGAGGGGAATGAGGAGGTTACGAATGATAATTGGACAAAAGGTATTTATGAGCAGATTGACGGCGAGAACAATGATAATACTTTTACGGAGCAGGTAAAAAAGGATATTCGCCTCTCTGTACCATTGGAAACCGATATCGTTACTACTCATTCTGGGCAAAAGGCATATGAACTGGTTCTTGCTTATGCCGGCTGTTCCAGGTTTCGGGATGATATCGACGCCCGTATTGTAGAAGAAGTGAGAAACGGCACAGCTTCATATTTGGGAAGCAGATCTTTGGACGCAGTGAATTATCCGGGACTTATAGACTCACAAGATGATGTAAAACCGTATGGTGCTGTCTCTGCCAGGCCTGAATTAAGCGACGATAATTCAAAGGATTATTCTATAATTGATTCCGATGGAGACGGCATGCCCGATAAATGGGAATTAATGAACAATCTTAATCCTTTTGATCAATCAGACGGGAACGAGACCAATTTAAGCAAAGAAGGATACGCCAATTTGGAGATCTATTTAAACAGTCTTGTTATGGAAAATTTTCTTAATCAGGAATTAGACAGATATTACTGAAATATCTGTTAAAACACTTGAAATTATTTTTATTATTTAATTTTTAAATGTAATTAACATGAGCAATTCAAAAAGAGTAAAACTAAAACTATTATTCACTCTGCTATTCGTTCTCTGTACGTTGATAATAACTGCCCAAGAGAGAACAATCAGAGGAGTAGTGAAAGACACATCAGGCGAGCCTGTCATCGGGGCCAATGTGAGAGTGAAGAATACAACAATTGGTACAGCCACAGATATAAATGGCAACTATACTCTTGTTGTTCCAGCATCGGCCAATACATTAGTTGCAACCTACATCGGTATGAAAGAAGTGGAAGTCCCTATCACCGGTAACGTCGTAGATATCACTATGGAAGAAGATGTCTCCAACCTGGATGAGGTGGTGGTGATCGGTTACGGCACCATGAGAAAACGAGACCTCACCGGCTCGGTATCGTCTGTAAATGCCGAGACACTGGCCGCCGTGCCGGTTGCCTCTGCCTTGGAGGCGATCACCGGCAAAATGGCCGGTGTGCAGGTTATCACCACGGAGGGTTCGCCAGATGCTGAGATGCGCATCCGTGTTCGTGGTGGCGGTTCCATCACGCAGAGCAACGATCCCCTCTTCATTGTGGATGGGTTCCCTGTGAGCACCATCTCCGACATCCCACCCACCGACATTGAGTCGATTGACGTACTGAAGGATGCCTCTTCTACTGCCATATATGGATCGCGCGGTGCCAATGGTGTGGTGATTGTCACCACCAAGTCAGGACAGGCAGGCAAGCTACGGCTCAGCTACAACACCTACTTTGGTGTGAAGAAGATTGCAAAAACGCTGGATGTACTTTCTCCCTACGACTATACTTCCTGGCAGTATGAACTAGCAGCTCTCAGAGGTAATGCCGCCATTGAGGACTACATCTCCTTCTTCGGTAACTACCAGGATTTGGATCTCTACCGTAACGTCCCATACAACGACTGGCAGGATCTCACCTTCGGCCGTCCCGGAAGCTCCATGAACCACAGCCTGAGCCTCAACGGCGGAAGCGACAAGATGACCTACGCCTTCAACTTCTCCCATCTCTCTGACAAAGCGATCATGGAAGAATCTGACTACAAGCGAAACAGCATGAGCCTGAAGTTGAACAACAAGGCTACTGATCGCATCTCTCTCGATTTCTCGGTGCGCTACACCGACACTAAGATTAACGGCGGTGGTACCAATGATGCAACCAGCACGCTCGACACCGACAAGCGGCTAAAGTACTCGGTGATCTACACCCCTATACCGCTGAAGAACCTCGATGCCTCGGCCGGGAGTTCCGATGACGAGCTGGGTAACCTCTACAACCCGCTGGTTTCCATCAGTGACAACGCACGCGAAAAGTCACAAAAGCGGCTCAACATGGCGGGCAGCGCCACCTGGGAGGTGATCGACAACCTGAAGCTGCGCTCCGAGGTAGGCATGGATCACCAGGACGACGGCGATCAGCGCTACTGGGGGCTGACCACCTATTATATCAAGAACTACCCATCGGTCGACAACCAGGGAAAGCCGGCCATCCGCCTGGTGAACAGGGAGCGACAGGCGATGAGAAACACCAATACGATCAATTACGATTTCAGGAAGTACCTTGGTGAAGACCACAGCCTGAACATGATGGCGGGTCACGAGTACATCATCCGCAAGGGGAACACCCTCACTGATGAGGTACACGGCTTCCCCGCAACCTTTACCGCCAAGGATGCCTGGAGGCTCTCCTCGCAGGGCATGCCCTATACCATCGACAACTACTACAACGAGGATGACAAGCTGCTATCCTACTTTGGACGTGCTAACTACGACTACCAGAGCAAGTATTTGTTGAGTGCTACCTTCCGTGCCGATGCCTCTTCCAAATTCAGCAAAGAGAACAGATGGGGCTATTTCCCTTCAGCTGCCGTAGCCTGGCGCATCTCATCTGAGCCTTTCATGGAAAGAAGCAAAAGCTGGCTCGAAGATCTGAAGCTGCGTGCCAGTTACGGGACCGCCGGAAATAACAACATCCCTTCTGGTCAGCTGGTGCAAATGTTTGAATCGAAAGCTACTTCTTGGATAAACGGTTTTTCCAACTATTGGGCACCGTCTAAGACGATGGCCAACCCCGACTTGAAATGGGAGACCACTATCACCCGCAACCTTGGAATTGACTTTACGTTGCTGAGCGGACGAGTGAGCGGAACTTTGGAAGTTTACCGTAATACCACCAGCGACCTGCTTATCGAGTTTCCGGTAGCCGGAACAGGATATGATACCCAATACCGCAACATGGGAGAGAACCAAAATGAAGGAATAGAAGCAACCATCAACTGGTATGCTGTGAACAAGAAAAATTTCACCCTCAGCTTCAGCGGCAACATCGGCTTTAACAAGACCGAGATTCAGAGCCTGGGCATCATGAACGACTTTGGCTACGAGACCTACTGGGCCTCCTCCGAGATTGGCTATGACTACTGGATCGCCAAGGGGGGGGCCGTGGGGCAGATGTTTGGCTATCGTTCCGACGGCCGCTATGAAGTGGATGATTTCACTGGTTACAACGAAACGGCCAACAGCTGGAACCTCAAGGAAGGTGTTGCCGACGCCTCCGGCGTGGTGGGCAACATCCGCCCGGGATCCATGAAACTGAAAGACCTGGATGGTAATGGTGTCATTGGTGTGGAAGACCGGGAGATCATCGGCGATGCCAACCCGGTGCACACCGGCGGGTTCACCCTCAACGCTACCTTCCATGGTTTCGACCTCGCTGCAGCTTTCAACTGGAGCTATGGGAACGACATCTACAACGCCAATAAGATCGAGTTTTCCCACACCGGGAAGTACCAGTTCCGCAACATGATCACCACCATGGAGACGGGCAAGCGATGGACCAACCTGCGCGAGGATGGCACCATCAGCAACAATCCCGATGAGCTGGCCGCCATGAATGCCAACACCACCATGTGGTCACCGCTCACCTCACGCATGATCTTCAGTGACTGGGCAGTGGAAGATGGCAGCTTCTTGCGTCTCAACACCCTCACGCTGGGCTATACCCTCCCGAAGAGCCTGTTGAACAAGGCCAGGATTGAGAGTCTGCGTCTCTATGTGACCGGCTACAATGTAGCTCTCTGGACCAACTATAGCGGCTACGATCCCGAAGTATCAACAATCAGAAGGACCAACCTCTCACCGGGTGTCGATTACTCCGCCTACCCGAGAAGCCGTCAGCTTGTATTTGGTGTGAACCTGAATTTTTAACCCTTAAAGATGATCAAAAATGAAACCGGCAAATAAACCTTTCTCACACAAGTGGATGACTAATTGCAAGTTGCATATGACACATTTGAAAATAAATCGTTTTAATCATATGAAAAAAATAACAAATCTCTGTCTGATTCTTCTGACATTCGGACTCTTCTTCAGCTCCTGCGACCTGGATGCCCCCTCCCAATCGGCAGCTGAAGGATCGGTAATCTTCTCCATCGAGGCACTGGCCGAGGGAGCGGTGATGGGCATCCACCAATCCTTTGGAGAGACCAACTCCTACCGAGGACGCTATCTCCCTTACTACGGTATCAACAGCGATGTGGAGTGGCTTAACGGCATCAATCCCACCCAGCTGAACGACGCAGGCAAGTATGAACTGGTCACCTATGCCGCCTCTCCCACCAACACGCTGATGAACACCGACAACAATGCCTGGGCCAAGTTCTACGAAGGAATCGAAAGGGCCAACAAGGCCATTGAAGGGTTACGCAACTATGGCAAGGTGGATGAGAATCCCCGCATGGCACAACTGCTGGGCGAAGCTCTTACCCTGCGTGCAGTGATCTACCTCGACCTGGTGAAGGCGTGGGGCGATGTGCCGGCACGCTTTGAGCCGATCTCCACTGAAACGCTCTACCTGCCGCGCAGCGACCGGGACCTTATCTACAAACAACTATTGGCCGATCTGGATGAAGCAGAGGAACTTGTGGCATGGCCCAACGAGACCGATGTTACCGCCAGCACCGAGCGTGTTAACAAGGCTTTTGTGAAGGGATTGATGGCACGCATCGCCCTCTATGCTGGCGGCTACTCGCAGCGGGCAGACGGCGTGCGTCGCAGCACCGATCCGGAGCTGAGTGCCGACAAGATGTACGCGCTGGCGAAGGAGAAGACCCTCGATGTGATCCGACAGGGTTCTAACACGCTGGGCTCCTTCGAACAGAACTTCCGACTGCTCTGCCAGGATGATGTGACTGCCGGTAAGGAATCACTCTGGGAGATCCCCTTTTCTGCCAGCCGCGGACGCGTACTATACACGCTGGGCGTTCAACATAGGGCCGTCGACCAGTACACGGGACAGAACAAGGGAGGCGTGAACGGTCCCCTCCCCTATCTCTTCTACGACTACGATGTGGAGGATGTGCGGCGAGACATCACCTGCGTACCCTATGAATGGTCAAACTCCAACCCGAGTCGTCAGCAGCTCCGCAGTATCGACAACTGGTGTTTCGGCAAATTACGCTATGAATGGATGAATCGCTACGTTACCTCTACCAACGACGACGGCATCAACTGGCAATACATGCGTCTGGCCGATGTATACCTGATGGCTGCTGAGGCAATCAACGAGCTGGACGGTCCTGCAGCAGCGGCACCCTACCTGAAGCCCATCCTCGACAGGGCACTGCCGGCAGCGAAGGTGACCGCCTGCATGACCCAGGCCACCGCAAGCAAGGATGCCTTCTTCAATGCAATCGTCGACCAACGTGCACTGGAGTTTGCAGGCGAGAGCCTCCGCAAGGCAGACCTGATCCGCTGGAATCTGCTAAAGACCAAGCTGGATGAAGCCAAGATGAAGATGACACAGCTGATCAACCGCGAAGGTCCTTATGCCGATCTGCCGGAGAAACTCTATTTCAAGACTGCGGAGGACAATGAGACGCTGATCATATATGGCCTAAATCACGGTGACAGCGATGAGATCGGTGCCAGCCTCGGCTATGAAGGGAGCGCCACCTGGTTCGACCCGAACGACCTGACACAGGAACTGATCAACGCCCTTTACCAGAACAATCCTGATCAGAATCAGTTTTGGCCTATCTGGCAAACCTTCATCGACAGCAGTAACGGACAACTAACAAACTAATAAAATGAAAATGAGACGAAAAACATATATCATTCTATACGCTCTCTCAGCGATAGCTATTTTTAATTTCAGCTGTACAGACGATAGATCGGAAGAGCTTACTTCGATCGATTACGATAGACTCTTCTCTCCCATTAAGATTGAAGCGGTCGTGATTAACCGTACCGACGTACGGCTGACCTGGGCTCTTAACGACGATGCGGAGTCCTACTCCCTGGAGGTGTTTGCCGACGACAGTCTCACCTTTGTCGGTACGCCGGTGAGAACTTATAACGACGTGACAGGTGATCAGCTTCCCTTCTACATCCGCGAACTGGATGGTGACACGCAGTACTCAGTGCGTATAAAAGCTGTGGCTGCAGGGAAAACCGACTCGAAATGGAGTGGCGTCACCTTCAAGACCGGAACAGAGAACATCTTCCTTCCCTTCCAGGATGGAGATGTGGAGGCAACGGCGGTTACCCTGCGTTGGATACCCGGCAGAACATTGACCAGCATCCAAATCGAACCGGGAGGCATTGTGCACACGGTTACTGCCGACGAGATAGCCGCCGGTAGCGCTACCATCGAAGGGCTTACCAGTGAGACCAACTATACCGTCACCTTGAAAAATGGGGCAAAAACCAGGGGTATTTTGGAGTTTATGACATTGGTTGACATCGGTAACGCCATTGCCGTTCATCCGGAAGATGACTTCCTCGCCCTGCTGGCCGCTGCCAACGACGGCGATGCCTTCGCCCTCTTCCCTGGAACATATGGGGATGCAAGTAAATTTTCAGTTAATAAGAGTATCGAAATCAAAGGTGTGTATCCGTATGATAAACCGATACTGAACGGGTACATATCACTTGAAGACGGAGCTGCTTTACTGTTGAAAGATGTCACGCTTGACGGAACAGGATTGGCTGACGGTAATCAATCTGTCGTTTTCAATACGGCAGGTGTAAATTATGGAAATTTGAGGATAGACGGATGTGACATTAAAAACTACGTAAAGGGGCTCTATTATTTGAATGTTGCTTCTGTAGTAGAATCAATCACCATTAATAATTGTCTGATTTATAATATTGAGTGTAACGGCGGCGACTTTATGGATTCCCGTGCAGGAGCTATCAAGACAATTACACTCTCAAACACGACTGTCTACAACAGTGTCCTGGCACGTGATTTAATACGATACGATGACAAGTCCTCTTCATTCCCGGGACTAACATCAAAAATATTCGTGGACCACAATACATTGTATGGAGTTGCCAACAGCGGAAAAAGATTGTTATACGTGCGCTTTAAGGGGACTGAAATTTCCTTTACGAATAATATTGTTGCTGAAACTACGGCAATATTCTCGAATCAAAGTAGTACACCTATTCCTACTTTTGGAAATAACAATTACTTCAATGCTCCCGGTCTGTTTACTGGCGGCAGTACGTCATCACTAATCTTTGATGATTCCGCTTCAAGCGAAAATCCCGGGTTTGTGAATGTTGCCGGTGGCGATTTTACCGTAACAAACGAATTGCTGAAAGCTAAAGGCATAGGTGATCCCCGTTGGTTACAGTAACTAAAAACATATAATCCGTTTAAATTTGTCCTCTTCTTAGGTACTAATTTAAACGGATTATGTCTTACAGAATATTTAAAAAAAAATGAACTAATGAAACAAAATTTCGTACTACTTTTTTTCGCGTTCCTAATGTTGTCTTGTAGTCATAGCGCTGCGGATAAATTGCCTTACAAATATCAATATCTATACGAAGACCTGTCTTTCGAGATGCCGAGAATCGAAATACCTATTTTCCCGAAATATAGAGTAAACCTACTGGATTTTGGAGGAAAACCGGATGGCATTACCCTTAATACGGAGGCTTTCGAAAAAGCCATGCAAAGTCTTTCCGAGAAAGGAGGAGGAACACTTGTTGTACCTAAAGGTATTTGGTTTACGGGCCCGATTGTTTTCAGATCAAATATCAATTTGCATCTCGAAAAAGGGGCTTTAATTTTGTTTTCACCCGATTTCGATTTGTATCCTCTTGTAAAAACGGTATTTGAAGGTCTGGATACGCGTAGATGTCAATCACCTATTTCGGGAAGAAATCTGGAAAATATCGCTATTACGGGCGAAGGTTCGATAAATGGCTCAGGTGAAGCATGGCGCCCGCTTAAAAAAAGCAAAGTTACGGAAAGCCATTGGAAAAAAGTTGTGGCTTCGGGAGGCGTAGTCAAGGGGAATAGTTGGTATCCCTCGGAAGGTGCGTTCAAGGGTGCCGAGATGAGTGATATGAATGTTCCCGCGAGTAATTTGTCAGAAGAGGAATGGCTGGAAATTAAAGATTTTCTGCGACCTGTGATGGTGAATTTTATTGAATGCAAAAACGTTTATTTGCAAGGCGTTCTTTTCGAAAATTCTCCTGCTTGGAATATTCACCCTTTGATGTGTGAGAATGTGATCATCGATGGCATTTTTTCACGCAATCCGGCTTATGCTCAAAATGGAGACGGACTGGATTTGGAATCGTGCGTGAATTCCATTATTGTTAACAGCCTGTTTGATGTGGGCGACGATGGTATTTGCATCAAATCGGGGAAAGACGAACAGGGGAGATTACGCGGGCGACCTACGGAAAATGTAATAGTGGATAATTGCAAAGTGTTTCAAGGACACGGCGGGTTTGTAGTAGGAAGTGAAATGTCGGGAGGAGTAAGGAACATATCGGTAAGTAATTGTCAGTTTTTAGGAACCGATGTAGGCTTGCGTTTCAAAAGCAGGCGAGGACGTGGTGGAATAGTGGAAAACATCTATATTTCGGATATTTATATGTTTAATATTTTGACGGATTCTTTTTTGTTTGATCTTTTCTACGGAGGTAGATCGGCTTCCGAAGCATTGGAAGAAGGTTACACGGGTGCAGATGATGAGAAACTTTATCCCGTAACGGAAGAAACACCGGTGTTTAGGAATATTTTCGTTAAGAATCTTGTTTCGCGCAATGCTCGCAGAGCCATGTTTTTTAATGGATTACCCGAGATGAATATTGAAAATATTCGGCTTGAAAATGCTTTCATTACTGCTCGCTATGGCGCCGAGCTTTCTGAGGCTAAAGATATTGTTTTCGATAATGTTACGGTAATTGCCGAAGAAGGTCCTTTTTACATATTGAATAACGTGAAAAATTTCAAGGGAGTAAATCTTTATTTCGATAAAAACACAACCGAGGAAGTTATGAGGGTAAAAGGAAGCAGAACATCAACTGTGGAATTATTACCTTTTTTGGAAGATAAAATAGAAATAAGCCCGGAAATAGATAAAAATCAAATAAAGATAAGTCAGGACTAGAAAAGGATTTATTAAAACAAACACTTTTCAAAAAAAACAATCAATGAGAAAAATTGGAATATTTATGGTAGTATTGACATTTTCTATTTCTGTTTGTACTCAATCAGCCGATCCTTATTACGTAAGGATGGCTGATTCAGAAATGAAACGTAATCCTGAAAGTTGGATGGTTGATTTTTCGAAAGAATTGAAATGGAATTATTGTCATGGTTTGGAATTGGGAGCGATATTGGATGTTTGGAATAAAACCGGTAATCGAAGATATTTCGATTATGCCGAGAGTTATGCCGATAGTGTTGTTAACGAGGATGGTACGATAAAAACCTATCGATTGGAAGAATACAATATCGACCGGTTGAATTCCGGAAAAATGCTTTTCCCGATTTACGAAGAAACAAAGGACGAAAAGTATCGGTTGGCTATGGCTTTATTGAGAAGCCAAATGAATACTCATCCAAGAACATCGAATGGTTTATTTTGGCATAAAAAAATTTATCCACATCAGGTGTGGTTGGACGGTATTTATATGGGTTGCCCTTTCTTGGCCCAATATGGAGCCACGTTTGGTGAACCTCGATTGTTCGATGAGGTTGCTCATCAGATAATTGGTACAGAAAAGGTGACCAAAGACGAAAAAACCGGCTTGTTGTATCACGGTTGGGATGAGAGCCGGCAACAACGTTGGGCTGACCCTGAAACCGGCAGATCGCCAAATTTTTGGTCGAGAGCCATAGGATGGTATATGATGGCATTGGTAGATGTATTGGATTTCATGCCCGAAAATCATCCTCGAAGGACAGAAATCATTCGTATTTTAAACGACATTTCCACCACTATCGAAAAATATCGCGATCCGGCCACCGGTATGTGGTATCAGGTAACGGATAAAGTTGGTGCAGAGGGAAACTACTTGGAATCGTCGGGTTCGGCCATGTTTATTTATACCTGGGTTAAGGGTGCGCAAAACGGTTTTTTACCTAAAGTATTCGAAGAAAAAGGGCGAGCAGCCTATGATCAATATGTGAAGCGGTTTGTAAAAGAAAATCCGGATGGCACTATTACCGTAACGGATGCCTGTGAAGTAGCCGGTTTGGGCGGAGAAAAAGAATATCGTGACGGTAGTTATGCATATTACATCTCCACGCCGCGACGCGATAACGACCCAAAGGCTGTTGCTCCTTTCATTAAAGTGAGCATATTGCTCGATAAATGATGTATTAATTGTTTTCCACAAGTAAAGAAATGAAAACCTATTTGTCGTTATTTTTTATATGGTCATCGATGGTGATAGCCTCTGCCCAAATTCCTGCTTTTCCCGGTGCCGAGGGTGCAGGCATGTATGCTACCGGCGGACGCGGAGGAAAGGTGCTTTATGTGACTTCGTTGGAGGATACCGAAATGCCCGGTACTTTGCGATGGGCTATCAAACAAAAAGGCCCCAGGACGATTGTGTTCGGGGTATCGGGATTGATTCGTCTTAACCGTCCTTTAAAAATCGACAATGGCGATTTAACCATTGCCGGTCAGACGGCGCCTGGTGATGGTATTTGCATTAGCGATCACGAAACCATTATCAGTGCCGATAACGTCATTATCCGTTTTCTTCACTTTCGATTGGGAGACAGAGCAAAAGAGGGGATAGACGCCTTTTCGGGAAAAGGGCATGAAAACATTATAATCGACCATTGCAGCATGAGTTGGAGTGTAGATGAAGTTTCTTCTTTTTACGACAACAGCAACTTTACCCTTCAATGGTGCATCATTTCCGAGGCCTTACGAAATTCTGCTCATACCAAAGGGAAACATGGCTATGGCGGAATATGGGGTGGACAAAATGTTTCGTTTCATCACAACCTATTTCTCCATAACGACAGTCGCAATCCGAGGTTTTGTGGAAGCCGTTATACCAACAGGCCGGATTTAGAAAAAGTGGATTTCCGGAACAACGTGATTTACAATTGGGGCTCAAACAACGTGTATGGAGCCGAAGGGGGTAGTTACAACATCATCAATAATTATTATAAACCCGGACCGGCGACAAGCAGCGGTTCAAAGAACCGAATAGTGAATCCTGACGCCGATAATGGAGAAAACAGTCAACCTGCGGGTACTTACGGCAGGTTTTTTGTGTCAGGAAATTATTTAGATGGAAATGCTGCCGTAACCTCCAACAATGCATTGGGAGTTGAGATGGGTTCTTCTTTCGAAAAATATGCGCCGCAGGTCAAGCTGTCGGATATTCTTGTTTCGCAAGAATTTCCAGGTTTCTACGTTACCACTTATTCGGCAGAAAAGGCTTACAAGATGGTTTTACAATATAGTGGTTGTTCTTTGGTAAGGGATAGAGTGGATGTGCGTTATGTACGAGAAGTGATAAACAGGACATATACGTATGAAGGATCAAACGGGAGTACCTTCGGACTGATAGACAGTCAGGAAGATGTTGGTGGATGGCCTGAGTATAAGACCTGTAATTTAAAAAGGGATTCCAATCAGGACGGTATTCCCGATGGATGGTTGGAAAAAAATTATCCGGGAAAAAGGGCAGAGGACAAAACCAATGAGGGTTATACCTATCTCGAAATGTATTTAAATAGTTTGGTGACTCATCTCATGCCATGAGAGGAATAATTTAAATCGAAAAAAAATATGAGTAAGTATGTTAATGTATTTGTTTTTTTAATGGGGTTTACATTTTTCTCTTTGGTGGCTTGTGCCAATTCCGGGACTAAAAACGGAATAACCAAAAAAATTGTGGTTGATAAATCCGGAGGTGGTGATTTTACTTCTTTGCAGGAGGCGATCCATTCGGTAAGAGCGTTCGATCCGGAGGGACCAACCACCATTTATGTAAAAAACGGCATTTATCGTGAGAAAATTGTGATTCCGGATTATGTATGCAACATAGCAATTATAGGCGAAGACAAGGAAAAAACCATCATTAGCTATGATGATTATGCAGGAAAAGAGAACATGGGGACTTTTCGTACCTATACACTGCAAGTGAGAGGGAACGATATCCGGCTCGAAAATCTTACGATTGAAAATGCCGCAGGACCTGTAGGCCAGGCTGTTGCTCTGCATACGGAGGGCGATCGCATCATCATAAAGAATTGTCGTCTGTTGGGAAATCAGGATACGGTTTATACCGGTGGAGAAGGTAATCGTCTTTGTTTTTTTGATTGTTACATTGAAGGGACTACCGATTTTATTTTCGGTTCGGCTACCGCATGGTTTGAAGAATGCTTACTTCATTGCAAAAAGAATTCGTATATCACTGCAGCAAGTACCCCTCAAAACGTTGAATATGGGTATATATTCAATCGTTGCAAGGTGACATTGGGCGAGGGTGTGACGTCGGTTTATCTTGGAAGACCGTGGCGGCCTTATGCCATGACCGTGTTTATGAATTGTGAACTTCCGGCAGGGATTCATCCGTCGGGGTGGCACAATTGGGGAAATCCGGAAAATGAGAAAACGGCTCGTTATGCTGAGTTTAATAATGCCGGTGAAGGCGCCAAAACAGAACAACGCGTGAAGTGGGCAAAAATATTGACCCCCGAAGAAGAAGCGGTACAAATTACGATTGAAAAGGTATTAAAAGAAGATTTTGTGAAAATAGTATCGTTTTTTATGCCATAAAAAGTTGATAATAATCAAGTGTTTTCTGTGAAATTCAACGCTTTGTCATCACTGATTTTGGCTTTTAATCGCCCATTAAATTTAAAAATTGTATCATGAGACTTTTCAAAAAAATATTTCCATATTTATTGTTCATATCGGTTCCTCTTATTGCCCAGAACAAGATATCGAAGTCGTGGGTAGCTGATTTGGGGAATGGCTATTATAAAAATCCCATACTACATGCCGATTATTCCGACCCCGATATATGTCGTGTAGAAAACGATTATTACATGACAGCTTCAAGTTTCAATTGCATTCCCGGTTTGCCGATTCTTCATTCAAATGATCTCGTAAATTGGGAGATTATCGGTTATGCGATCGACAAATTGGAACCCGATAGTATTTTCTCAAAACCGCAGCATGGCAATGGTGTTTGGGCTCCATCCATTCGCTATCACAATGGACAATTTTATATTTATTATGGCGACCCCGATTATGGTATTTTCATGGTTAAAAGTAAAGATCCGGCCGGGAAATGGGAGAAACCATTGTTGGTAAAGAAGGGGAAAGGTTTGATCGACCCGTGTCCTTTGTGGGATGATGATGGAAAGGTATATTTAGTCCATGCTTATGCAGGTAGTCGCGCCGGTATAAAAAGTTTGTTAGCCGTTCAGGAGATGAACGCCGAAGGTACAGAGGTTATTGGGCAAAGTAGAATTGTTTACGACGGACACGATATTGACCCTACCATTGAAGGCCCTAAATTCTATAAGCAAAACGGCTACTACTACATATTTGCACCTGCCGGAGGCGTCTCAACCGGCTGGCAAGTCGTATTGAGGGCTGAAAACGTTTTCGGCCCTTACGAAAGAAAGATGGTCATGTCTCAGGGAAATACCTCGGTAAACGGTCCTCATCAGGGTGGATGGGTAACGACGTCGGCTAATGAGGATTGGTTTGTTCATTTTCAGGATAAAGGGCCTTTCGGACGCGTAGTGCATTTGCAACCCATGACATGGAAAAACGATTGGCCGATTATTGGCGAGGATAAAGATAATGATGGTTGTGGCGAACCGGTCATGACCTTCAGAAAGCCGAAAACAGACAAAAATTACGCGACAGCAACCCCTCCTGAAAGTGATGATTTCAATTTGCCTACACTCGGATTGCAATGGCAATGGCACGCCAATCCTTGTGAATGGTGGTATTTTGCCAATTCACGAACCGGTTTATTGTCTTTATATGCTGTTCCCATTCCCGATAATTATGTCAATTTATGGGATATTCCCAATTTATTGCTGCAAAAATTTCCTTCCGATAATTTTACGGCTACGGCGAAGCTGACCTTTCACCCTTCGACTGCTATTGACGGGGAAAGAACCGGTTTGGTAATCATGGGAATGGATTACGGTATGTTGTCTCTGGAGAAAACGAAAGACGGATTCATCCTTTCTCAAATTGAATGCCTGCAAGCCGAAAAAAGAGGGAAAGAAATCGTCAATGAAAAACGGACATTGACAGATTCCACTCTTTATCTTCGGGTTCGCGTGTCTTCTGAAGCACGTTGCGTATTCAGTTGCAGTTTGGAAGGGAAGAGTTTCAAAACACTCGGAAAACCGTTTACGGCTAAAGAAGGCAAATGGATAGGCGCAAAAATGGGATTCTTTTGTTCTCGTCCTGTGAGGAATAATGATGGCGGAAGGGTAGAAATTGATTGGTTTAAAGTGGAATAATCCTGAAAAGATCGATTTTAACATGAAAACATTTTTTTCGCATATTCTGTTCGTGATCGTATGTTTATATGCGAATTGTTCCCTCGTTTTTTCGCAAACGGTAATGATAAACGGAGTGCCCCGTGATACAAGCTATACCTTGTACAGTTGCAATCAGAAAGAGAAAAAACATTTTCCTTTTATTCGGTTAGCAGATACAATAGTGCCGAAAAATTTGGAGGTGAGGGAACAAGTCGTATATAAAACACTTTCTGAAACACCCTATGGGAAGCGAAATCTTTATCTTTCGATTTACCGTCCGAATGATGCCATAACTTATCCTGTTGTATTGATGATACATGGAGGAGGATGGAACTCGGGTTCTCCCGAAATGCAAAAAGCGTTGGCTTTACGCCTTGCCCAGAAGGGTTTTGTTACTGCCACAGTTGAATATCGTCTTAGTCCTGAAGCAAAATATCCGGCTGCTGTGGACGATTTGAATGATGCCGTTTTATGGCTTTATCGTCATGCAGATGAATACAAAATCGATAAAAACAAAATCGCTGTATCGGGGTGTTCAGCCGGAGGGCAATTGGCTGCGCTAATAGGTACCAAAAATAGAGATAAACTAATCAAAGCAGTGATTAATATCGACGGTATCTCTACTTTTATTGAACCGGAAACAATCAACAGGGCAAAAAAAGCCAAAGAACAAGGAGAGAAAACACCTGCAGATGCTTTGTGGTTGGGAGGTACTTATGAAGAAATCTCGGAAATATGGAAAGATGCTTCCCCGTTGTATGGGGTTAATGGCAATTCGGCACCAGTTTGTTTCATCAATAGTTCCATTCCGCGATTCCATAATGGCAGAGAGGATTATATTCACCGATTGGATAGCCTTGGGATTTATTCCGAAGTGCATGTTTTTGATGAAACACCTCATACTTTTTGGCATTTTCATCCTTGGCATTTGACAACCGTAGGGTATGCCGCGAATTTTCTTCGTAAGATGTTCGATAAGCCATCAGGTGAGATTAATGAGACCTACGATATCATTGTTGCACAAGATGGTAGCGGAGATTTCACGACGATTCAAGAGGCCATCAATGCGGTTCCCGATTTTCGTAAAAGACCGACGAGGATATTTATTCGCAAGGGTTTTTATCATGAAAAAATTGTTATTCCCGATACCAAACAATCGTTATTCCTGATAGGGGAAGATAAATATCAAACCATAATTTCTTATAATAATTTTGCGTCGAAAAAGAGCGGGTTAGGAGACGAGATAGGTACGTCGGGTTCGGCGAGCATCTATGTATGCCCCGATCATTTCACTGCGCAAAATCTAACGTTTGAGAATGCTGCAGGTCCTGTTGGTCAGGCTGTTGCTATTATTGTAAGGAGCGATAATGCGTGCTTTATTAATTGTCGTTTTATTGGATTTCAAGATACCTTGTACACACATAAGCCTTTCAGTAAACAATATTATGAAAACTGTTATATCGAAGGAACGGTAGATTTTATTTTTGGATCATCTACTGCTTTTTTCGATAAGTGTGAAATTTTCTGTAAGGATACGGGATATATAACCGCAGCTTCCACTCCTCAGGAAGCAAAATATGGGTATGTTTTTTATCATTGCCGAGTAAGCGGCGAAAAAGAGCATGCTTTTTATCTTGGCCGACCATGGAGACCATACGCCCATGTTGCGTTTATTGCATGTGATTTGGGTGAAGTGATTAAACCTGAAGGATGGGACAATTGGGGGAATCCGGAAAACGAAAAAACAGCAATATTTGTAGAATATCAAAACACAGGGAAAGGAAGCGATATTTCTCATCGCGTATCATGGACACGCCAGTTAACAGAAAGTGAAGCCTCGATATATTACAAAAAAATGTGCTCCGAGTTGATTTCGATTAAATGATTTATTTATAATAATTTAAAAACAATTTTAATTGGTCAGATTATGATGAACAAACACAAAAAAAGAATACCGTACATAATATGTTTGGTATTTGCATTGGCATTAAGTAGTTTGGGCTGGTCTCAAACAAAAATGATTACGGGAACTGTAACTGATATGAATGGAGAACCTATTATTGGCGCAACAGTCAAAATCAAGAACACGCAATCGGGCACTGTAACTGATATGGACGGTCGGTTTTCTTTGCAAGTCACGCCAAATGATGTACTCGAAATTACCTATATAGGTTACAAAGGTCAGGAAATCAGTGTTGGCAGCAATACCAGTTTGGCCATTCAATTGTTCGAAGACATTAAGATGATTGACGAACTGGTAGTTGTTGGATATGGAGTGCAAAAGAAAAGTGATTTGACAGGATCAATTTCCACTATTAAACCAAAAGACATTACATCGGTTGTTACAACAAATGCTTTGGAGTCGCTACAAGGTCGAGTATCAGGTGTTGATCTCACCAAATCGAGTGGACAGGCAGGCGCCGGACTAAGTTTTACTGTTCGGGGTGAGAGATCTATTACTGCGAGCAATGCTCCTCTAATTCTTGTGGATGGAATACCTTATGGAAGCAACATAGATATTAATTCTTCTGACATCGAATCGATCGAAATCCTTAAGGATGCGTCTTCCACCGCAATTTATGGTTCGAAGGGAGCTAATGGAGTAATTATTATCACCACCAAACGTGGACAAGAAGGTAAAACGCGAATATCATTCAATGCCTATGGCGGATTGAATACTGTTTCGACTTATCCCGATTATATGGATGGATACGAATATGCTGCTTTGAAACGAGAGGCTAATCGCACCACCGGAAAATGGAATTCAAACGAGGACGATTCCAAAATATTTTCGCCAGTAGAATTAGAATATCTGAACAATGGACAAATGGAAGATTTTCCCCGTTTACTAATCAATGATGGATACGTACAAAACTATGAGCTTTCCATGTCAGGAGGAAATGCCAAAACATCTTATTCCCTCTCGTTTGGGTTCATGAATGAAAAAGGCATTTTCAAAGTAAATGATCAGTATGGCAGGTATAACGGACGTCTTACTTTAGATCATAATATTTTTGATAATTTCAGAATAGGAGCCAATGTTTTGTTTACATATAAGGATCAGGATAAACGACGTGACCCGCTGAATATGGCCAATAAGATTATCCCTATTGCAAAGGCCTATAATGACGATGGTACTGTTAATCCATATCCGGCACCGGGTTATCCTTCACAGATGAATCCTTTGCTTGACGATGTTCCGGGAGCAACGAAAGATAATGTCCTTGCAAAAAGATTTTTTGCTACAAGTTATGCCGATTGGGATATAATTAAGAATTTGAAATTCAGGTCGAATATAGGTATTGATTTTGCAAATGAGCGCGAAGGCTTTTTTTACGATAAAATGACGCTCGATGGCGCCGGTGTGGCTTCGAGTTCGGGTGCAAATATTTCTTCTAATTCGAATATTACATGGGAAAATACGCTGAATTACACCAAAAGGTTTGGTCAACTGCATGATTTACAAGCCATGATTGGAACCTCACTCATAAGTAATACGTATGAATATTATACTGCGAGCGGCCGAAATCAGCCATCGGCATACACATTGTATCATTACCTGGAGTCGAATACACAGGAAATAAGAATCGGCAGTGACTATTTAAAAACAAATACTTTCTCCTACTTTGGGCGAATAAATTACAAGTTTAACGAACGTTATCTGCTCACGGCTTCATTGCGTAGAGACGGATCGTCGGTCCTGGCGTCAGGACATAAATGGGCAACATATCCGTCTATAGCAGCAGGATGGCGCATCAACGAAGAATCTTTTATGTCCAATGCAACCAATATTTCCAATTTAAAACTACGCTTGAGTTGGGGAAAATCAGGTAACAGCGCTATCGATCCTTATAGTACGCTCGGTGGACTTGGTTCTTCGCAATATTCTTTCAACAATAAATTGGCATTGGGTTACTATCCGAAATTGGTTTCGAATCCCGATTTGGGTTGGGAAACGACGGATGTGTATGATGTCGGATTGGATTTAGGCCTTTTCGGAAATAGAATTGCACTCACAGCGGATGTTTATAAATCGTTTACTTCTGATTTACTCTTGTCGCGTGTGTTGCCTATGTCAAGCGGATACAACAGTATTATGCAAAATATTGGGAAAACGGAAAATATGGGATTAGACGTTACACTTAATACGCTTAACATCAGGAATCAAAATTTTCAATGGTCAACCGATATTAACTTTTCTACCAGTAAAGAGAAAATCACACAACTTTCGTCGGGTGTAACAGAGGATGTCGAAAATAAATGGTTCGTAGGCTCTCCCATCAAAGTTCTTTACGATTACAAGAAGATCGGAATATGGCAGTTGGATGAAGCCGAAGAGGCTGCCAAATATGGTAGCAAACCGGGTGAAATAAAAGTAGAAGATGTGGATAAAAAAGGAACGATTGATGTGAAGGACAGAGTTATGTTTAAACAGCGTCCCGATTTCACCATAGGAATGAATAACTAGCTTGTAATCAAGAATGTAGATTTTTCCATCTTTGCTTATGCTCGTGTAGGGCAGTATATAAATTACACCTACAATACAAGTTACAAAGCTCAAGGCTTGGAAAATGGTTCGAATGTCAATTATTGGACGCCCGAAAATCCCTCGAATGATTTTCCACGTCCGGATGCAAGTGTAGTGCAGACTAGTCGATTGTATTTTAGTACGTTAGGTATCGTTGATGGATCGTTTTTAAAAATAAAAAATATCAATCTTGGATATACATTTCCCAAAAGTCTGGTTAACAAATGGCATATCAATCAATTGAGACTTTATGCTACCGCACAAAATCTTCTAACATTTAGTAAAATTAAAGATTACGATCCCGAAAGAGGGGGAGGCGAGTCTTTCCCCATGACAAGGCAACTTGTTTTAGGTCTTAATCTCGATTTTTAATCTACTCATCGATAAAATATTGTCATTATGAAAACTAAAATAATCCATTTCTTTTTTATTATAGGATCAATCTTTTTTCTGTTTTCGTGTAGCGATTTTCTGAATGAAGAAAACCGAAACAGTCTGACATCCGATCCGTTTTATAAATCACAAAGCGGATACGAAAGTCTGATCAATTCATGCTATACGCCGCTGCGACTATGGTACGGCCGCGAAGATGCTTATGGTATTACCGAAACCGGCACTGATCTTTTCACCAAGGCTGCCGGCAACACCAATACAACACTCAATGACTATGACCCAATAGCATTCAATGGTACCAACACTCCATTAAGTAATTATTGGAAATATCTCTATCGAGGGATCAATTCGTGTAATGCGGCGATTGGCAGAGCCAAAGATGCAGCTATCACCCCGGAAGTTCGGCGTCAACGAGTCGCCGAAGCGCGTTTTCTTCGAGCCTTTTATTATTGGCACATAGTGGAAACGTGGGGTCCCACTCATTTTACAACCGAAGAAACGATCGGAGTGCAGACTGCTGCAAACAAAACAGAACCTGAAATAATTTATGAACAAATTTTTGCCGATTTGGATTCCTGCATCAATAGCAATCTTTCCACCAAAAGGAGTAACGATGGCAGAGTTACTATTTGGGCGGCCAAGGCTCTTAAAGCACGTCTGAGTCTGACGAGAGCCTCACAAACCAACAATGCAGCTCTGTATAAACAAGCCGCCGATTTGGCCATCGAAATTATTGACAGTAAATTGTTCTCTCTGAATCCTGATTACAAATCGATTTGGAGTATGTCTAATGCCGATGGGCTCAATAATTCGGAAGTAATTTGGTATGTGGAATTTTCGAACGATCATTTATACAATAAACCGGAATACGATGATTATACTATTCGTAATGGGGGGCATAACGGGCATTTACTTTTTTGCATGAAATATGATGACCAACCGGGGATGAAACGCGATGTTGCGAATGGACGCCCTTTCAATCGATATTTACCTACCCTTTATTATGTCAATTTATTCGATGAAACGATAGACCAACGTTGGAATGGTTCTTTCAAACAGCTTTGGATGATGAATAATCCGGCAAATAAAGGGAAGTACGTAAATATGACGGATACGGCTATCTATCTGTATAAAGGAATCGCTTCTGCTGAACAAAAGGCAGCTGTTGCAACTAAATACCAATTATTAGATTTCAATGATTTATATGGAGATAATACACCCGCGAAAATTAACCGATTGCGTACTTTTCAATTAAGTAAATTCGATGATCCAACGCGTGCTACGATGGATGAGGACAGGAGTATACGTGATGCCTTTGTTTTCAGAATTTCTGAAATGTATTTGATTGCTGCGGAGGCATTAATGGGATCAGATCCTGACAAAGCTGTGTCTTACATGAATCAATTGAGGGAAAAAAGAGCAATTTCGGGCAAAGCCTCTGAAATGATGATCACAAAAAGCGACATGACGGTGGATTTTATTCTTGATGAAAGAGCAAGAGAGTTGGGAGGAGAGCAATTGCGGTGGTTCGATTTAAAACGTTTTGGTAAAGATAAATTTGTTGAAAGAATAAAAGCAGGAAATCCTGATGCTGCGAATAATGTTAAGACCTGGCACATCGTTCGACCTATTCCCAGAAATCAACTGGATGCAGTATTCAACAAGGATGAATTTACACAAAACGAAGGATATGTTCAATAGTAAATTTATTTCGAATTGAATGTATGTGTAATTAAAACGTAAGCCTGATAAATTTAGTTTATCGACTTGCTAACTGGTGTCATGTATCATTTTTTTTGTGCGGGGAAAGTGTATCGCTTTCCCCGTTTCAATTGTGCTTTCGAAGGGGATTTTCCGGGCATGTTTCGCAATCATTCCAACCATAAACGACCTCTTATCATATTAACTATTTATTTGTTTTAGTTATATATATTAATAAATTGGTGGGACACGACCCAAGTACGACCCAAGTACGACGCAAATACGGACTTGGTGTGTATGTACTCAGCATGGAGATTACCGAAAAATCATAGGTTTAATAAAGATATATTTACAATATAGGCGAATTTATAACTTAATTTTATATTGTTATCGGGCAAATGGACCGGCTCTTTTCAAAGAATATGATGAGACGCTGTCTCCTGATTGCGAAACAGAATAGGGTTACAATTTTTACCAAAACAGGATTTGCTGCGAAAAAGGGAAAAAAGAAAAGAGGTCGTCTCAAAAGTGAGGCAACCTCTTTATCATTACTACAGTATATCATATTTCATTTCACTTCCCACACATTCGACGAATGCAACAAAAAATCGGTAAACGTTTGTTTCGGTTTTTTTTGTTGTACTTCGGCAATCTGCTTTTCGATTTCAGCTTCGAAAGTTGGAGCACCAACAGAACGGATTACGCCCAGAGCCACAGGAAGATCATTTTCATAACCCATCATGGCAAGTTTTAGATGTAATGTGCTATCTACAGTTGTGGCATTGTGTACCAAAATGTCATCCAATGTATATCCGTCCTGTCCGATCGTAACGGCTTTCAAATTCCATCCTTCGGCAACGATTCCTTTATCGTTATTAGCACCAAAAATCATTTTTTCGCCATGTTTCAACAAAATGGTTTTTTCGGAGCGAAATGTTTTATCTGAAATCTTATTATGGATACCATTATTGAAGATGACACAGTTTTGAAGAATCTCTACGATGGATGTTCCTTTGTGTCGAGCTGCGGCGACCATCAAATCGGTTGTGTTTTTCAGATCGACGTCGATGGCTCTTCCAAAGAAATTGCCACGCGCACCAAAACAAAGTTCGGCAGGAATAAAAGGGTCTTCAACAGTTCCGAAAGGTGAGGATTTCGAAACAAATCCGCGGTCGGAAGTAGGAGAGTATTGTCCCTTCGTCAGTCCGTAGATTTTGTTGTTGAACAACAATACATTGATGTCCACATTACGACGAATGGCATGAATAAAATGATTTCCCCCGATTGCCAAAGAATCGCCATCGCCGGTGGCTACCCAAACACTCAGTTTGGGATTGGCAACTTTCACTCCGGTAGCGATAGCCAAAGCGCGGCCATGAATGCCATGAATGCCGTAAGCGTTCATATAATAGGTCAATCGTGATGAGCAACCAATACCTGAAATGACGGCCGTTTGGTGAGGTTCGATATTTAATTCGGCCATCGCTTTGTAGAGACAACTCAAGATGGCATGATCACCACATCCGGGACACCAGCGAACAGCATTTTCACTTTTGTAATCCTTGGCAGTGTATTTTTGATATTTAAGTTCTGTTTCCATTTTAATAGTTATTTTTCCATTATTTTGATGAACTCATCGACTAATGTTTCAACCATAAAGGGTTGTCCTTCCACACGATTGAATCTGTAGATAGGCAGGCAACGATCGATCTTACTCTTCAGATACGAAGCAAATTGACCATTGTTTTGCTCGGCCACTATAATCTTGTCGAACTTCGAAAGAATTTCTTCGGTATTTTTGGGAAGTGGCGAAATAAATCGGAAATGAGTAAAAGCGATTTTTTTCCCATTAGCCTGTATTCGAATCATAGTTTCGAGCAAATGTCCATAAGTGCCACCCCAACCTACGATGAGAGTGTCGGCATCTTGATCTCCAATAACTTCCTGCAAGGGGATGAAATCGGCTATTTTCTCGATTTTTTCTTTTCTGTAATTTACCATCAATTGATGGTTTTCCGGAGTTGTAGAGATAATTCCCGTTTGGCTATCTTTTTCCAAACCACCAACACGATGCATGTATCTCGGAGTTCCCGGCACAGCCCAATAACGCACTTTTGTTTCTTCATCGCGAAAATAAGGACGCCACACAGTCGGATCGCCTTTGTAGTATTCCTGCACATAATGAGGCTTAATATCGGGATAGTCTTCCATATTAGGAATTTTCCATGCCGAAGAGCCGTTGGCAATATATCCGTCGGTAAGAAGAATGGCCGGAGTCATGTGTTCGATAGCCAGTTTTGATGCCCAAAATGCGCTATCGAAACAATCGGTAGGAGATGTTGCAGCAATCACTACAGCCGGGCTCTCACCGTTTCGGCCATAGAGCGCTTGGTTGAGATCCGTCTGCTCACTTTTTGTCGGCATACCGGTAGATGGACCGCTTCGTTGCACATCGATGATTACCAATGGAAGTTCGGTCATAACAGCCAAACCGATTGCTTCGCTTTTGAGCGACATGCCCGGTCCGGAAGTAGAGGTGGCTGCCAAACATCCGGCAAAACTCGCGCCTAAGGCAGAGGTAATACCCGCAATCTCGTCTTCCATTTGTAATGCTTTTACTTCGAAATCTTTACGTTTCGATAGTTCGTGCAAAATATCGGTAGCCGGTGTGATGGGATACGAACCCAAGAAAAGCTTCAGGCCCGCTTTTTCGGCAGCCGCAATCAAACCGTAAACAGTTGCCAGATTACCATTAACGTCGGTATAAAATCCCTTGGAATGTTCAATACTCTCTATGCGATAAGTTGTGGCAGTGAGATGTGTATTGCTGCCGTAATTATAGCCTGCGGCGAGCGCCTTGATGTTTGCTTGAACGAGTAAAGGTTTCTTTGCAAATTTTTCTTCGAGAAGTTGATCCGCAATTTCGAGTGGTCGATTAAACAGCCAGCAAACAATTCCCAGAGCAAACATATTTTTGCTACGCAACACTTGTTTATTATCGAGATCCAGCCCTTCGAGTGCATTCTTTGTCATTGTCGTGATGGCAACGGGAATGGGTTGTACCGATGTTAAATTGAGTTCGGCAAAGGGGTCATCGGTTTGAAATAAAGCTTTTTCGAGATCCTTTTTCTGAAACGAATCGGTATCGTAGATCACTATTGAGTCTTTTCTGAGATTCGAGACGTTGACTTTCAGAGCGGCCGGATTCATAGCCACCAACACATCGGTTTTGTCGCCCGAATTGTAGATGTCCTTCGAACCGATACGCACCTGAAAACCGGATACTCCCTGAAGCGAACCTTGAGGTGCACGAATTTCGGCCGGATAATCGGGATAAGTGGCAATTTCGTTACCGAAAATTGCGGACAATGTGGAAAACAATGTCCCGGAGAGTTGCATGCCGTCGCCGGAATCTCCCGAAAAGCGAACCGTTACTTGTTTAATGTCCTTAACGACAATGTCATTATTCATAACAAATGTAAATGGATTAATTGAATGGATGTTTAGTTAACAGTAACTTTTCAAAAAAAATGAATTGGTCATTATTTTGAACGAATGTGGTTTTTTTCTTTTTCGGGTACAAAGTAACAAAACACTTATGGACAAAACAAATTTTTTTTGAATATAAAGCACTTTTGTACTTCAAATTACTCAACGCGTTGGATATAAGCCCCCAAATCGTTGAGTCTCGTGTCTATATTTTGATAACCCCGATCGATTTGATCGATGTTGTGAATGGTACTTTTTCCGCAAGCGCTCATCGCTGCAATCAGCAACGAAATTCCGGCCCGAATATCGGGTGAAGTCATGGTCATTCCTCGTAATCGGAAACGGTCGCCAAGCCCGATGACCGTTGCCCTGTGCGGATCGCAAAGAATAATTTGTGCACCCATATCAATGAGTTTATCCACAAAAAAGAGACGACTTTCGAACATTTTCTGGTGAATCAGCACACAGCCTTCGGCTTTGGTTGCCACCACCAGCATCACACTCAACAGGTCGGGTGTGAGTCCCGGCCAAGGTGCATCGGCAATGGTAAGAATGGAGCCATCCATAAAAGACTCGATCGTATAATGATTCTGTTGCGGAATGAATAAATCGTCATTCTGTTGCACGATTTCGATACCCATACGGCGAAAGCTTTCGGGAATAATACCCAGGTTTTCTGCCGAACTGTTTTTGATGGTGATTTCGGAACCGGTCATAGCTGCCATTCCGATAAAACTCCCGATTTCTATCATGTCGGGCAATAGTCGATGGCGGCAGCCATGCAATACACTCACGCCCGTAATGGTGAGCCGATTGGAAGCAATTCCTTCAATTTTGGCACCCATGCGCACCAGCATTTTACTCAACTGCTCCACATAAGGCTCGCATGCCGCATTGTAAATCACCGTTTCGCCTTCGGCAAAAACCGATGCCATGATCAAATTGGCTGTTCCCGTCACCGATGCTTCGTCGAGCAGAATAAACTGACCTTTGAGCTTGTCGGCCGTCAAATGATACGAAAGCCGCTGCTCGTCGTATTCCAGTCGAGCGCCCAACTTCATCATACCGTTGAGGTGGGTATCAATGCGCCGTCGACCAATCTTGTCGCCGCCCGGTTTTGGAGCCATAGCTTCACCGAATCGGGCCAAAAGAGGACCGACAATCATCACCGACCCTCGAAGAGCTTCGCTTCTGCGAATAAACTCGTTGGTTTTGATAAACTGCAAATCGATATGTGTGGCTTTGAACGACCATACACTTTTACCCATCGATTTGACTTCGACGCCCAAATCTCGGAGCAGACAAATTAGGTTGTTTACATCGAGAATATCGGGAACATTTTCAATGATTACCTCTTCGTCGGTAAGCAGAGTTGCACAAATCACCTGTAAAGCTTCGTTTTTTGCGCCTTGCGGTAGTATTTCGCCTTTGAGGCGGTGACCTCCTTCGATGATAAATGATGACATGGATGATGAGTGATGATTTTTTGTCAGTATATTTGAACTTCCGGCAACAGCCGAATCGCAAATTTTTCTTCAACCGCCTGCTGCACTTCGTGCATAAAATTTACGATGTCGCAACCATTTTCAGTGCCATAATTTACGATTATCAGTGCATGATGTTCGTATATTCCCACTGCTCCGTTTCTTCGGCCTTTATATCCGGCTTTTTCGATGAGGTAAGCAGCTGATGTTTTGAATGCCTCGTTTCCGACCGGATAAAATGGCGCATCAGGCAATTTGCCGAGAAGATCGTCTTTCTCCTGTTTAGTTAAAATCGGGTTTTTGAAAAAACTGCCGGCATTTGGCAGTACATTTACATCGGGCAATTTCTGCCTGCGGATTTTGATGATTGCTTGTCGTACTTGTTGGAGTGAAGGTTGGTGAACATCTTTCATTTCGTGATTGAGATCGGCGTACTTTTCGATGTAACGAAAATTTTTATTCAATCGGAAAACTACTGAAGTGATTATAAATTGACGATTATGTTTGAAAATGCTGTCGCGGTACTCAAACGCACATTCCTCATTTGAAAACGAAATGGAGTCGCATGTATTCAAGTCAATTGCATTCACTTTTACGATAGCATCTTTTGCCTCTGTACCATACGCACCAATGTTTTGGACGGGTGATGCGCCCACTTTTCCGGGAATAAGCGAAAGGTTCTCAATGCCCGCGTATCCCTTTTCGACACAAAATTCCACAAATTTATCCCAATCTTCTCCTGCTCCTACTTCAAGCTCCACAAATTCGGGCGTTTGATTCAGTATCCTGATTCCGGTCATATCCGGTTTAATAATCAGGCCGTCAAAATTCTTCGTAAAAAACAAATTACATCCGGCGCCGAGAACAAGCATTTTCTCGTCTGAAAATTCCTTCAAAACCACCATCAATTCTTCATCTGTTTTCGGTTGGCAAAAAAAAGTGGCTGTTGCCTGCGTCCGAAAAGAATTGTAAGGTTTGAGCGAAACGTTGCGGTGGATGGCCAAATTATTTTTGTTCATATAGCTTAATCGTGAAATAAAAGAAAAACACAACATTTTTTGTGCATCTCCGGCAGATGGTTTTTCCATGCTTTCACGCTCTTTGTTACTATAAACTCATCATCGAGCGAAATGTTCATGGCAATGCACAATCGGGTTTGAGGTCGGCAATGAAGTGAAATATCTTCCACCAGTTTCTGATTACGGTAGGGCGTTTCTATAAAAATCTGTGTTTGATCTTCCTGATAAGCCCTCGACTCCATCTGTTTGAGTTTTTTTGCACGCTCACCGGCTTCCACCGGAAGATATCCGTTGAATGCAAAGCGCTGACCATTGAATCCCGATGCCATCAATGCCATCAACAACGAGGATGGGCCGACCAGCGGAACTACCTTAAAACCTTCGTCCTGAGCAATAGCTACAATATCGGCTCCCGGATCGGCAACGGCAGGACATCCTGCATCCGATATCAGCCCCATGTTATTTCCTCGCCGCAATGGGTCGAGAAACGGCCGAATGACCTTCCGATCGGTGTGTTCGTTAAGTTCGAAAAAAGTGAGCGCATCTATATCGATATTTCGATTGCATCTTTTCAAAAATCGCCGCGCCTCACGCACATTTTCAACAATAAAAAACTTTAGGGATGAAACGATTTGCACATTATATTCCGGCAAAACTTTTTGAAGCGGTGAATCGCCTAATGTAACTGGAATAAGATAAAGTGAGGATGCGTCCATTTTTCTCTTCTTAATCCTGCAAAGATAAAAATTTTTGGGTTGCGCCTGAAATTAATATCCGAAACGGATTAAATCGCCAATCGAGCGAATATGAATCTGATCGATAAACGAACTCAACAAATTGATGTCGGCAAAAGCCAGAAAGACAATTACCGTAAACAGAATACCGTAAATTCCTCCGGCCACATGCGCCAAATGATTGATGCCTCCGGCCTGTTTTTTATCGAGATATACGGAAACAGCGATAAACATGAAACCAAAAAGAAACGCCGGAAACCAAATCGGAATAAACATGATCCCCATATAACTCATCGGATTGATCAATACATACGCAAAAACTACAGCCGAAACGGCTCCGGAAGCTCCAAGACCAAAATAGTGATCGTTGTCGCGTTCGTGTCGGTAGGTTGGCAAAATGGAGATCACGATGGCCGATGCATATAATACGATAAACGCAATTGAACCGACTTCCTTCCCAAGTATAGCTTGCCATACTCGTTCTATCTCACTTCCAAAAAGATAGAACGTGAACATATTGAACAGCAGATGCATGTAATCGGCATGAAGGAAACCATAGGTAAACAGCCGATAGCCTTGTCCCTGGCGAACAGCCGGAGGATAAAAAATCAGTTGGTTCATCAACTGTCGGTTTCGGAATGCAGCAATCGAAACAAAAACGGTTATGACGATAATAAATAGTGTAATCACAATTCGATTTTTTACGTGTGAGAGAGTGCAAAAGTAAAGAAAATAAGTCAAACAAAAATTCTGTCCGCCACAGCATTCCTCATTTCGAAGATAACTTCACTCAAAAATACAAAAAACGGGATCAAATTCATCGACGAATTCAATCCCGCAAGAAAAATTGAGAGAGTTTAAACCTATTTGTTGTGCTTTGCCGTTGTGGCAATCACACCTCTAAAATAGCCAATCGATTCGGCAATTCCGATAAACGGATCGTCCATGTTGCGTTCGTGTTCCAGACTGCATTTGCCGGTATAACCCACTTTGCGGAGCATATTTACGAAAGCAGGAAAATCGATGATACCGCGACCTACTTCCACGGAATAACCTTGCTTAGTATTACCCGTAACGTCCTTTATATGAATATCGAACACGCGCGTATGATACATTTCGAGATCTTTCACCGGATCTTTGCCATTCCGCGTATCATGACCAATGTCCAGACACATGCCGATACGGGGATCCAGATCTTTTACATGATTCCATACATCCTCCGCATCAGGATACAGCGGCATATCGGGGCCATGCAAATGAATGGCAAAATGAAAATTATATTCCTTTACTTTCTGATCGACGTACGGTAGCAGTTCGTAATTGGGTACGCCCACTATCATGTTCACCCCGACGCGTTTGGCATATTCGAATGCCTTGTCAATTTCCTCTTTCGACCGCATGTAGATAGGCCCGACAGCATATCCCGTAACACCTTTCGACTGCAATTTGGCATGAAAAGCCGCAATCTGTTCGTCTGTGCTGTTTAGCGGCAAATGAAAATCTTTAATGCAAAGATAGTGCACATCGCATTTTTGCATCGTTTCGAGCGTTTTGTCGAGATCAAACTTGGCAAATGTATATCCGGCCATTGCAACCTTGAATTTTTCGAAGGTATCCGCTGCCGGTTTCGGATCAGGGCGGTTTTGCCCCATTGTCAATACGGAAATCAATATTCCCGCAACAAAAAGAAGTGTTTTTCTCATATTTTTTTCATTTTTATAAAACGAAAATCGACCTTTCATTCGGCATTTGTCAGGATGACGTCGATATAAATCAATAAATGTGCTCGTCCACAAAATTAAGAATAACTTCGAAAAATAGCAAACAAATAACAAACTTTTTTTAGATTAATTTCCATGAGATCAATCGCATGGAAATATTTTTGTAAACATTTTGTCATAGATAATTATAATTCAGTTTATTATAAATATTTTTCTAATCAAAATGCAAATAGAAATAATCTGTGAAAATTAAGCAGGCCAAAACAATATGACGTTTTATTTTGTTTAAACAATTCGGAAAAGATTGACTTGATGAAAAAAATCAATATCGCCATAGATGGATATTCGTCTTGCGGAAAAAGTACTTTAGCCAAAGGGTTGGCAAAAGCATTGGGATATACTTATATAGATAGCGGGGCAATGTATCGGGCAGTGGCTCTGTATGCACTACGCAATGGATGGATGAATGAAACAAATATCGATGAAGAAGCATTGAAAAAGCATCTTCACGAAATCCATATATCCTTCGAACCCAACTCACAGGGGGGACAAGATATTTATTTGAATGGCGAAAATATTGAAAAAGAAATTCGATCACTTGAAGTTGCCAACGCTGCCAGCAGAGTCAGCACGCTTAAGTTTGTTCGAGAGGAATTGGTGCGTCGTCAACAACAAATGGGTAAAGACAAAGGAGTTGTGATGGATGGTCGTGATATAGGAACCGTTGTGTTTCCGGATGCAGAATTAAAAATATTTCTTACAGCTTCGCCCGAAATTCGAGCTCAAAGACGTTTTGACGAAATGAAATCCAAAGGAGAAAACCCTTCCTATGATGAAGTGCTCTCCAATGTCAGGGAACGCGACTATCGCGATACAAACCGAGCTGAAAGTCCATTGCGCAAAGCCGACGACGCCATCGAATTAGATAACTCGAATCTCTCAATCGAAGGTCAGCTTCGATGGGCGATCGATATGTTTAACAAAATCACAAAAGGGAATGAATAAAATAGAAATTGATCGTCAGTCGGGATGCTGTTTTGGCGTAGCCAAAGCCATCAGTAAAGCGGAAGAGGAATTGAAAAAGGGCGGTACATTGTATTGTTTGGGAGATCTGGTTCACAACAGTCTCGAGGTCGAACGCCTCTCCAAATTGGGACTGATAACCATTGACCATGAGCAATTCAAACAATTGAAAAATGAGCGTGTGCTTCTGCGTGCACACGGTGAACCTCCGAGCACGTATGAAATTGCTCGTGAAAATAATATCGAAATCATAGATGCTTCGTGTCCCGTTGTACTTGGACTACAAAAACGAATCAAAAGAAAATACAACGAAACATCCGATCATCGACCACAAATCGTCATTTACGGGAAAAAAGGTCATGCAGAGGTAAACGGGTTGATAGGCCAAACAGAAGAAACGGCTATTATTATCGAAAATAAAGAAGACCTCGACAAACTTGATTTCACTCGTGATATAAACCTGTTTTCGCAAACGACAAAACCGTTGGAAGGCTTTCTGGAAATTGCCAAAATCATCGAATCGAGAATGCAGGGTGAAGCTAAATTTGAATTTTTCGATACGATATGTCGTCAGGTTTCAAACCGCGTACCAAACATTAAAGAATTTGCCAGACAACATGACATCATCTTTTTTATCGCCGGAGAAAAAAGTTCCAACGGAAAAGTTCTTTTTGCCGAATGCAAAAAAATCAATCCAAATTCGTATCTCATCCACACACCCGAAGAAGTGGATCTGTCACTTATTTCCAATGATGTGTCAATTGGCATTTGCGGGGCCACTTCCACGCCTCAGTGGCAGATGGAGGCCGTGGCAAACTTAATACATTCGAAAATCTCTTCTTCTCCGATAGAAAAAGCTGCTTTTTAAGCAGCTTTTTTTGAATAAAATAAAAAAAGTCATACCTTTGCAGCTCATAAAATGTGTTTGGAAAGAGGTTATCTTCCTCGACGACAAAATCATCCATTATGGCTTCAAACATTAAATGTATAGGTGTTCTCACTTCCGGAGGCGATGCTCCGGGTATGAATGCGGCTATCAGGTCGGTTACTCGTGCTGCAATTTTTAATGGCATTCGCGTAAAAGGTATTTTCAAAGGCTACAAAGGGTTGATCTCCGGCGAAATTAGCGAATTTAAGACCAACAGTGTCAGCAATATCATTCAGCAAGGTGGTACAATCCTTAAAACCGCACGTTGTGCAGAATTTTTAACACCTGAAGGCCGAAAAATTGCTTTCGAAACGATGCAGCGTGAAGAAATAGACGCGCTTGTTGTAATAGGTGGCGATGGCTCGCTTACAGGAGCTAATATTTTCGCAAACGAATTTGATGTGCCTATCGTTGGGCTTCCAGGTACTATTGACAATGACCTCTACGGAACAGATGTTACGATCGGGTACGATACCGCTCTTAACACTATTATGCAATCTGTGGACAAGATACGCGATACGGCTACTTCGCACGAGCGATTGTTTTTTATAGAAGTAATGGGCCGCAATTGTGGCTATTTGGCTCTAAACAGCGCTATCGCATCGGGTGCCGAAGCTGCTATCATCCCCGAAATCAGTATCGAAAAAGACCAATTGAGCGAACTCATCGAACAAGGCTTCAGAAAATCGAAAAACAGTAGTTTGGTGTTGGTAACCGAAAGTGAAATCACCGGTGGAGCGCTCAAGTTAGCCGAACGTGTGAAAACCGAGTACCCGCAATATGATGTAAGAGTTTCCATTCTTGGGCACTTGCAACGTGGAGGCTCGCCTTCGGCTCAGGACCGAATCCTCGCTTCACGTATGGGGATCGCTGCTATCAGGGCTTTGCTCGAAGATCAACGAAACGTTATGATCGGTATTCATGAAAACGAAATTGTGTATATCCCTTTTAAACGCGCTATCAAAAAAGAACGCGAGATAAGTGACGAATTACTGGAAGTTTTGCGAATTTCCTCGATATAAATTCGATTTGATTTTTCTGTTTGAAATTTAAATTTGCACACCATACACAATTTTTCAGTATAATTTTTAATGATATCATATAAAAAAATGGAAATTACACACATTGAACACATCGGTATTGCCGTAAAAAGTATCGAAGAACAACTCCCATATTATGAAGGTGTTCTTGGTCTAAAGTGCTACAATATCGAAACAGTTGAAGACCAGAAAGTTAAAACTGCCTTTTTTAAGGTTGGAGAGACGAAAATCGAGTTGCTCGAGCCAACAAGTGATGAAAGTACGATTGCCAAATTCATTGAAAAAAAAGGCGAAGGAATTCATCACATCGCTTATGCCACAAACAACGTCAATGAGGCTCTGAAAGAAATTGAAGCGAAAGGTATTCGTCTGATCGATGCCGAATCACGTCCGGGCGCGGAAGGTTTGAATATCGCATTTCTGCATCCAAAATCCACCGGAGGAGTACTTACCGAATTATGTGAACATCCCCATAAGGACAAATAAACCCTCAATATTTGCAGTTCACTTATTACAGGTAACAGAAAAAAATTAAACAATCAAATAAATACAAGAAATTTTTATGAGCAGTCAACTCGAAAAAGTTAAAGAGCTAATACAGCTTCGCGAAAAAGCTCGCTTAGGTGGAGGCGAAAAAAGAATAGAATCGCAACACCTGAAAGGAAAATACACGGCCCGTGAACGTCTCGCCATGCTTCTGGACGAAGGCAGTTTCGAAGAGTTCGATATGTTTGTTGAGCACCGTTCCACTAATTTTGGCATGGATAAAACCAAATTTTTGGGCGATGGAGTAGTAACCGGTTACGGAACTATCGATGGTAGGCTTGTGTACGTATATGCGCAGGATTTTACAGTTTTTGGCGGTTCTCTTTCCGAAATGCAATCGCAAAAAATTTGTAAAGTTATGGATCAAGCCATGAAAATGGGTGCACCCATTATCGGAATCAACGATTCGGGTGGAGCTCGCATTCAAGAAGGCATAAATGCGCTTGCAGGATATGCCGAAATTTTTCAACGCAATATTTTGGCTTCGGGAGTAGTGCCGCAGATTTCGGGTATTTTCGGTCCGTGCGCAGGCGGAGCAGTATATTCTCCTGCTCTCACAGATTTTATCATGATGACTGAAGGCACTTCATACATGTTTCTGACGGGCCCAAAAGTTGTGAAAACGGTAACCGGCGAAGATGTGACACAAGAAGATCTGGGTGGGGCATACGTTCACAGTTCGAAATCGGGTGTTTCTCAATTTTCTGTACAAACGGAAGAAGAAGGATTGAAACTGATGCGTCGCTTGTTGAGCTATTTGCCGCAAAACAATCTTGAAGAGCCTCCTGTAGTTCAAAACGACGATCCCATCGATCGCCTTGAAGATTCTCTCAATGAGATCATACCGGATAGCCCCACCAAACCTTATGATATGTATCAGGTGATTGGAGCTATTATAGACAAAGGCGAATTTCTTGAAGTACATGCGGATTATGCCAAAAACATCATTGTGGGCTTTGCCCGTTTCAACGGACAATCTGTCGGAATTGTTGCCAATCAGCCTAAGTTTCTTGCCGGTGTACTTGATATCAATGCTTCACGTAAGGGAGCGCGTTTTGTGCGCTTTTGCGACGCATTCAATATTCCGATAGTATCGCTTGTAGATGTTCCCGGATTTCTTCCCGGTACAGGGCAGGAATATGGTGGCGTGATTACGCATGGAGCTAAATTGCTGTATGCTTATGGCGAGGCCACTGTTCCGAAAGTAACCGTTACCCTGCGCAAATCCTACGGAGGTGCTCATATCGTGATGAGTTGCAAGCAACTTCGAGGCGACGTTAACTACGCTTGGCCCACAGCCGAAATTGCGGTGATGGGTGCGGAAGGAGCTGTAGAAGTGCTCTTCAGCAAAGAAATAAGCGAAGAAAAAGACCCCGAAAAGCGAACTGCCTTGATCGAAGCAAAAAGGAAAGAATATACCGACTTGTTCGCCAACCCGTACAATGCTGCCCGCTACGGCTATATCGACGACATCATCGAGCCCCGTAACACCCGATTCCGTATCATTCGCGCCTTGCAGCAATTGCAGACCAAAAAGCTGGAAAATCCTCCCAAAAAACACGATAATTTACCGTTATAATTGATGCAAATATGATTAAACTGAAACGAAACATTCTTTTCGTTGGCGCTTTTTTATTACTTTCTCTTACTGCATGTGGGGGAAAAATAAAAAATCCTCAACTCGTGATCAATGAGGTGATGATTGTCAACGAGAGCAATTATATGGACGAATTTGGACAGCGAAATGCATGGATTGAAATTTACAATAACACGGCAGCTACGAAAAATGTGGGTGGAATGTTTTTGACTACCGACAAAAACAATCCCAAAATGTATGCGATTCCGCTTGGAGATGTTTTAACCCAGATAAAACCGCACCAACATCGGTTGTTTTGGGCTGATAATGAGCCATTTCACGGTACATTTCATACTAATTTTAAGATCGACCCCACTCGGGAGAACTATATCGCACTTTATGATGTAGATGGCAAAACTTTGGTGGATGAGATAACCATTCCTGCCGGTATGGAGGCTGATCGCACCTATGGATACGAAATAGACGGAGTGAAGTATGATAATTCGGGAAATATTTTAGCAAAAGTTCTCGATAGAGCAACGCCAAGCAGTAACAACCAGGTAGTTGGCGAAAATCCAAAGATTGTTTCCCTGAAAGAAACAGATCAAGAAGGTTTGATGTTAACGATCACTTCGATGCTCGTTGTGTTTGTAGGGTTGATTTTGCTTTTCTTGATTTTCAATACTATTGGAAATACGGCCAGCAACCTGTCCAAAAAAAGGAAGGAAAGAAAGTCTGATCAGAAAAATGTCGAAATATCTACTGATAGTTCAATCACGGGAGATGAGATTGCAGCAATTTCTGCAGCCCTCCACGAATTAATGGATGATCAGCATGATGTGGAATCGAGTGTATTGACAATTCAACAAATACAAAGAAATTATTCACCCTGGAGCTTCAAAGCTCAAACCTTGCGACGTAATCCGCGAAGATAGTAGCAATCTGACACAAATTCAAAAAACAATATTCAGAAAAGACATGAAAGAATTTAATTATAAAATCAATGGTACTCCATATCGTGTTACTGTTAACAAAATAGAAAACGATGTTGTAGAGTTGGAAGTCAATGGTACCCCTTACGTTGTGGAGATGGAATCCAAATCTAAAAAAACACTGGCTGGCGTAAAACGCCCAAATTCTGAGGCTGCTTCCGCACCTACTCCAAAAACGGTGCAAACTCCCGTTGTTTCACGTCCTGCCGACGACAAAAAAAACAACAGCGCCATACAGTCTCCACTACCCGGAGTTATTCTTGACATCCGTTGTAAAGAAGGAGATGTTGTGAAAAAAGGACAAACGCTAATGGTGCTCGAGGCCATGAAGATGGAAAACAATATTTTGGCCAACATGGATGGTAAAATTTCTAAAATCCTGGTTCACAAAGGAGATTCTGTTCTCGAGGGAGCCGAATTGGTAGTAATCGAATAAACACACAATCAAAATGAACATCTTATTATCATTGACAGATAATCTGCAAACATTCTGGGGATACACTGGATTCGCCAATGTCGAAACAGGACACTTAATCATGATCCTTGTAGGCCTTTTATTTATCTTTTTGGCTATCAAGTTTGAATTTGAACCTCTTCTATTAATCCCAATCGGATTTGGAATTCTAATTGGAAATATACCCTTTAATGAAGCGGCAAATCTCAAAGTCGGCATTTATGAAGAAGGTTCGGTGTTGAATATTTTGTATCAGGGTGTGTTGCAAGGTTGGTATCCTCCTCTCATCTTTTTAGGAATAGGTGCGATGACAGATTTTTCGGCTTTGATAGCCAATCCCAAACTTATTCTCATCGGAGCAGCTTGTCAATTTGGTATTTTTGGCGCATACATTATCGCCCTTAATTCCGGATTTGAGCCTAACCAAGCGGGAGCTATCGGGATTATTGGTGGAGCCGATGGACCAACTGCCATTTTCCTTTCTTCAAAACTTGCTCCAAACCTGATGGGGGCAATTGCCATTTCGGCATATTCTTACATGGCACTGGTCCCGATAATACAACCTCCATTTATGCGTCTGTTGACGACTAAAAAAGAGCGAGTTATCCGAATGAAAGTGCCAAGAGTTGTATCTCAAACGGAAAAGATTTTATTTCCCATAGTAGGATTATTGCTCACCGCATTTATTGTTCCGTCCGGATTGCCGTTGCTTGGTATGCTGTTTTTCGGGAACATGTTGAAAGAATCGGGCGTGACTCGAAGGTTGGCCGAAACAGCAAGGGGGCCGATGATCGATATCGTAACAATATTGTTGGGGCTTACAGTAGGGGCATCTACTCAAGCTACTACTTTTTTGACAGGCCAGTCAATAAAAGTTTTTGCTATAGGAGCCTTGTCTTTTGTGATAGCAACCATAGCCGGAATTCTTTTTGTTAAGATTTTCAATTTGTTTCTGTCAAAGGACAACAAAATAAATCCGCTTATTGGAAATGCCGGGGTTTCAGCCGTTCCCGATTCGGCTCGCATCTCGCAGGTGTTGGGATTGGAGTACGATCCTTCTAACTATCTATTGATGCATGCCATGGGACCCAATGTGGCCGGTGTCATCGGATCGGCAGTTGCTGCCGGTATTATGCTCGGATTTTTATACTGAATTTAAATAATACGACTATTTGTAACCTTCCTTCATATTTAATTCTGTTTATTTGAATTTGAGGACAGTTTACAAATAGTTTTAATTGGTAGATTAATTATGGAATTAGAATTTCAACAGCTGCTCCCTGCAATTGCCGGAATGACATGGCAAGATCTGGTGATGATCGCAATCGGACTTATTTTAATTTATTTGGCCATTGCGAAGGAATATGAACCAACTTTGTTGCTTCCTATCGGATTTGGGGCTATCCTGGTCAATATACCTTTTACTTCGGCTATTACACAAATCGATCCTGCTACAGGAGAAATGGTTGAGGGTGTGCTCGACACTTTCTTTAAAGCCGGCATCGCCACCGAGATATTTCCATTGCTTATATTCATTGCCATTGGAGCTATGATTGATTTTTCGCCTTTGTTTCGAAATCCTTCGCTCTTGCTATTTGGAGCTGCTGCTCAATTTGGAATTTTCATGACTATGATTTTCGCCGTTCTGTTGGGATACGATTTGAGGGAAGCTGCTTCGATCGGTATAATCGGTGCTGCTGATGGCCCTACGTCCATCGTTGTGGCTACAAGATTTGCTCCAAATTTATTAGGGCCGATATCGGTAGCCGCTTATTCTTATATGGCATTGGTGCCAATCATTCAACCTCCCGTTATTCGCCTGCTGACATCAAAAAAAGAACGTCAAATACGAATGACATCGGCCGGAAACTACAATATGAAAATATCCAAGACTTCACTTATTCTTTTCCCAGTTGTTGTTACCATTGTTGCCGGTATCATTGCCCCATCGTCTCTGCCGCTTATCGGATTTTTGATGTTTGGTAATCTGATTCGCGAATGCGGGGTGCTCAACAAATTGTCGCTTGCTGCTCAAAACGAACTTGCAAGCCTGGTTACTATTTTGTTGGGCATCACCATTGCCAGTACGATGACGGCTGAAAGATTTGTTCGTCTTGATACGCTTTTTATCATCGCGTTAGGCCTTTTTGCATTTGTTTTCGATACTTTTGGAGGCGTAATTTTCGCTAAGTTTATGAATCTTTTCCGCAAGGAGGGGAACAAAATTAATCCGATGATCGGAGCCTGTGGCATTTCGGCTTTTCCGATGTCCGCTCGTGTTATTCACCAGATGGGACAGAAAGAAGACCCGTATAATTATCTGCTTATGCCGGCCATAAGCGCTAATGTAGGTGGCCAGATTGGATCGGTAATTGTTGGCGGTATCATTTTGACGTTGGTACCCTTATTTGCATAAAATATTTTGAATCATGGAATCATCTGTTTTAGACAAAGCATTTGAAATTGCAGGGATAGGCATAATCGGAGTTTTCGTTTTCATGACGGTTTTTTATCTCATCATACTTGGTTTGGATAAATTTTTCCCTTATGAAAAACAAAATTCGGTTGGGAAATCAAACATTGCAGTGGATAATACCGATAATGATAACGAGGATTAAGATTGAAGTTCAATAACCTCACATTTCCCCGACATTTAAAAATTCACCCACATTCCCATTTTAGGAAGACGGCATGAATGTTCGAATTTTTATAAAAAACAATAGACGGCTAAACTCACGTTCGGCCGTCTATTCATCGTTTAAATATAAAAAAGAAAAAAGTTATTAGCAGTCTGCACTGTTGTCTAATTCAGTCTGTATTTTGTTTCCTTATTTTGTGCCTTTATCCATTGATGGGGGGGCTTCATGATTATCTATTTTCATCTCTTTATTCAGTGAATCCGAAAGTTTCGAAATGGATGCAAAATCTATTTTCCCGGTTATTGTGATGATCGAAAGTTTCTCTTCATCATCCAATCCGATGAAAATAAGATCTTGTAATTTTTCGCTCTCCTGCTTGAAATAGATGTGGATTTTAGCATTTTTTTCGTTTAGCGAAACGAGCTCCTGATAGTCCTTAAATTCTTCCAATGCAAGATTATTGGCTTTTTTGAAATAAAGTCGCGAATCTCTTATATTGTCGCAAGTGATAATGCGGATGCTGTTCAGATTTCTGAACGTTTTTTTCAAATCCTCATCGTCGGTATTTGATGCCATTTTTTCGAGCATCGATTTTCCGATGTTTATATTATTCACCGGCTTTTTTTCCTCAATACACTTTTCGAGAAATTGTGTGACAAAATCGCCTGCCGAAAGGGATACGGTGGACAAAAGAAAGAATAATATGAACGCAGTTTTTTTCATGCTTTTTATAAGTTATTTTCGAGGGGCAAACTATCTGTTGATTTTTGATAGTTTATATCAGACTCTGTAATTGAATCCAACATTTCCCAGTCAAGATCTACCTTATTGAGTTCCTGGATACTTTCGATGGATGCTTCTTCTCCTTTTTGCAGTGCTTCCGATAGTTTGTCCAATGCGAAAGCGGCGTGTTCCATAGCTGCATTGGGATCACTGTAGGTTTCGGCAAAATAAGTTTTGTCGCTTTTGCCGATCATCATGTAAACGCCAAATGAAAGGGCTAGTGCGACGGCAACCGACGCAGCAATTCGTAATGCCGGAACAAAAATACGAATGGTGATATAATCGTTTTCCCGCTTTTTTTGCTGAATGGCTTTTTTTAATTTTCTGTCAAAATCATCGCTTAATGTGGCACAGCGAAGATTTTCGCGATATTGAAACAGAGCAGTATATGGTTTTAATTCATCTGCCACATCTCTTCCGGTGAAATATTTCGTTAACGAATCTTCTTCCTCGAGTGAAGTTTCACCCTTCCAATATTTAACAAGCAATGCATTGATTTCTTCGGTAGGTTTCATTTGTTTAATTCCTCCAGTAATTCTTTTATTTTTTTCCTGGCTCTATACAGGCTTATTTTTACCAGCTCTTCGCTCATATTGAGCGATTGTGCGATGTCTTTATAACTCATTCCCTCGATTTCTCGGAGCTGAAAAACCATTTTCTGATTTTCGGAAAGCTTTTCGATGCATTTATATATGATGTCTATTTGTTCTTTCTCGACAAATGCCGAATGGGGATTTTTTGTATCTACAAACATCATATTTTCCGTCTCGGCATTATATTTTTCTGCAGAACGTGCTGCCATAGATTCCAGCCGGTCAAACGAAAGATTTTTAATCGATCGATAACAATAAGCTTCCATATTATCTATTAATTCCCACTCATCTTGTTTGCTCCAAATCTTTAGAAACACGTCCTGAACGATATCTTCGGCTTCGGTTCTATTTCTCACAATGCTCAAAGCAAGTCGGTATAGCTTGTCTTTGAGCGGAAGAACGGACTGATTAAAAATATCGCTATTCATTTTTTGATGACGGTTGACTATTCAAAAAGTTACAGTAATGTGCAAAAATATTTGTTTTATTTCAATTTTTCTTGAAATAAAGGCCGGTTATATTTAGGTGTTCTTTTATGGAAACAGTATTGTTTACGTTGTCAAAATTTTGGCAAGCTCGTTTATCAATAGGATATGATGGTATGGGCAGTCAATGAATGTCTTCAATCAAAATATTTTTTAAAAACGATGAATTTTGTTTGTATATCCCGTTGAATATTTGTAATTTTGTGCCGTTTTTAGCTGCGGAGCGTAAATAAAATGGCTATAATTTTTTGACACACTGATATTTGCGCTCAACAGAAACAATAGTCAATGACAAAAAAATTAAGAACAACATAGATTAACAACAAAGTAGAAAAATGCCTACAATTCAGCAATTAGTAAGAAAAGGGCGTCAGGAGTTAACTGAAAAAAGCAAATCGCCGGCATTGGATTCATGTCCTCAGCGTCGCGGTGTGTGTGTGAGGGTATATACCACCACACCTAAAAAACCGAATTCGGCTATGCGAAAAGTGGCTCGTGTACGTTTGACAAATTCAAAAGAGGTGAATGCATATATTCCCGGAGAAGGACATAATTTGCAGGAACACTCAATCGTTATGGTTCGTGGTGGTCGTGTTAAAGATCTGCCGGGTGTTCGTTATCACATCGTTCGAGGTACACTCGACACTGCCGGCGTAAATGGTCGTACACAACGACGTTCGAAATATGGGGCTAAACGTCCTAAACCGGGAGCAGCAACTGCAGCAAAACCGGGAGCAAAGAAAAAATAAGCTGCCTTTTTTAGTGGCGTACTTTTAAATTTTAGTGTAAATCAAGTTAAATTCGCTGTTGATATTTTTGGATGAGCTACTTTAAGGGTTGAGTAAATGATTCGGAGGAATCGTTGAAGACAGTAAATAGACAACCAAACAACACAAAAAATCAAAAAACAATGAGAAAAACTAAACCTAAAAAAAGACAGGTATTACCTGATCCGGTTTTTGGTGACGTAAGGGTAACAAAATTTGTTAACCACCTTATGTATGACGGAAAGAAAAGTATTTCGTACGATATTTTTTATTCTGCATTAAATACAGTCAAGGCTAAATTGCCTAACGATGAAAAGTCGGCTCTCGAGATTTGGAAAGCCGCTTTGGACAATATTACTCCTCAAGTTGAAGTTAAATCGCGTCGAGTAGGTGGAGCTACATTCCAGGTGCCTACCGAAATTCGCCCCGATAGAAAAGAATCCATTTCGATGAAAAACCTCATTCTTTATGCACGTAAAAGAGGAGGTAAAACAATGGCCGACAAGTTGGCAGCCGAAATTGTGGATGCTTATAACAACCAGGGTGGAGCATACAAGCGAAAAGAAGACATGCACAGAATGGCCGAAGCCAACAGGGCTTTTGCGCACTTCAGATTTTAATGAAATAAGGTAAAAAAGATGGCAAGAGGTTCAAAAGACATATTAAAATTCACTCGTAACATCGGAATCATGGCCCATATCGATGCCGGTAAAACTACTACATCGGAACGAATCTTGTATTATACCGGTCTTACACACAAGATCGGCGAGGTTCATGATGGTGCGGCAACGATGGACTGGATGGAACAGGAGCAAGAGCGAGGTATTACGATTACTTCGGCTGCTACTACCACGAGTTGGAAATATAACGACCAAACATACAAAATAAATTTAATAGACACTCCGGGACACGTGGATTTTACGGTCGAAGTTGAAAGATCGTTGCGTATTCTCGATGGAGCTGTCGCTACTTTCTGCGCTGTAGGTGGCGTAGAACCTCAGTCCGAAACCGTGTGGCGTCAGGCTGACAAATACAAAGTCCCTCGCATAGGCTATGTCAACAAAATGGATCGTTCGGGTGCAAATTTCTTCGAAGTTGTTCGTCAAGTCAAAGAGATGCTGGGAGCAAATCCTTGTCCGATTCAGATTCCTATTGGAGCGGAAGAAAAATTCAGAGGGATTGTCGATCTTATCAGAATGAAGGCTCTTTACTGGCACGACGAAACGATGGGTGCAGATTACGATGTAGAGGAAATACCTTCAGAAGTAAAGGAAGAAGCTGAAGAGTGGAGAGAAAAAATGCTCGAAACGATTGCAGAATTCGATGATGTATTGATGGAGAAATTTTTCGACGATCCATCTACGATTACGGAAGAAGAAATCAAAAGAGCTCTTCGCAAAGGTACTCTCGAAATGAAGATTAACCCGATGATATGTGGCTCTTCGTTTAAAAATAAGGGAGTTCAACCTTTGCTCGATGCGGTTTGTGCATATTTGCCTAGTCCCGAAGATACTGAAGCAATTGTCGGAACCGACCCTCGAGATCCGAGTAAGCAAATTGTTCGTCATCCCGATCCTAATGAGCCGTTGTGCGCATTGGCATTCAAGATTGCTACCGATCCTTATGTAGGCCGTTTGTGCTTCTTTCGTGTTTATTCGGGAGAATTAGAAGCCGGTTCTTATGTATATAATCCTCGTTCCGATAAAAAAGAACGCATTTCGCGTTTGTTTCAGATGCATTCCAACAAACAGAATCCCAGGGAATTTATTGGATGCGGCGATATCGGTGCAGGTGTAGGGTTCAAGGATATTCGCACGGGTGATACGCTTTGCGACGAAAATCATCCCATCGTTCTCGAATCAATGGATTTTCCCGATCCCGTTATCGGTGTTGCAGTCGAACCGAAGACCCAGAAAGATCTTGACAAATTGTCAAATGGATTGGCCAAACTTGCAGAAGAAGATCCGACATTTACAGTTAAAACCGATGAGGAAACGGGTCAGACCGTAATTTCCGGAATGGGTGAGCTTCATCTGGAAATTATCATCGATCGCTTGAAACGTGAGTTTAAAGTAGAATGCAATCAAGGTCGTCCACAAGTGGCTTATAAAGAGGCAATTACAAAACCGGTTGAACTACGCGAAGTGTATAAAAAACAATCGGGAGGTCGTGGAAAATTTGCCGATATCATTGTTCGCGTCGAACCGGCCGATAAAGATTTCGAAGGTGAATTGCAATTTGTTGACGAAGTGAAAGGCGGAAATATTCCGAAAGAATTTATACCTTCCATTCAGAAAGGATTTCAACGTGCGATGAAAAATGGTATTCTTGCCGGTTATCCGTTAGACAAACTTAAGGTTACCGTCTTAGACGGTTCGTTTCACCCGGTTGACTCTGATCAGCTTTCGTTCGAAATTTGTGCCATTCAGGCATTTAAATCGGCATCCGAAAAAGCCGCTCCGGTGCTTTTGGAACCGATAATGAAAGTTGAAGTTGTTACTCCAGAAGAGAGTATGGGCGATGTCATTTCGGACTTGAACAAACGACGTGGACAGATCGAAGGGATGGAATCGAACCGTTCGGGAGCCCGTATCGTAAAAGCTAAAGCTCCGCTTTCGGAAATGTTTGGTTACGTAACGGCCTTGCGCACAATAACATCCGGTCGTGCAACATCTACTATGAGTTTTTCGCATTATGAAGAAGTATCTTCTTCGATTGCAAAACAGGTTTTGACCGATGTGAAAGGTCGTGTTGATTTGATTAAATAACAAATAATTATTTATATGAGCCAAAAAATCAGAATCAAACTGAAATCTTACGATTATAGCCTGGTGGATAAATCGGCTGAAAAAATCGTAAAAACAGTAAAGGCTACGGGCGCCGTTGTAAGTGGTCCGATACCGTTGCCCACTCACAAACGCGTGTTCACGGTAAATCGTTCGACGTTTGTGAACAAAAAATCGCGTGAACAATTTGAGCTTTCTTCTTTCAAACGCTTGATCGATATCTATAGCTCTACGGCTAAAACGGTGGATGCTTTGATGAAACTCGAATTGCCGAGCGGTGTAGAAGTAGAGATTAAAGTGTAAGGATAAGAATAGAAATACAACGCAAGACTACAAGGCTCAAAACTTGTGTTTTGACTTTTAGTCTTTCGAATTTTGAATAATAAATAATCAAACAACAGAGAAATGCCAGGATTAATTGGGAAAAAAATCGGAATGACATCCGTTTTCAGTGCTGATGGAAAAAACATTCCATGCACTGTTATCGAAGCAGGTCCTTGCGTGGTTACTCAGGTAAAAACCGCCGAAAAAGACGGTTATGACGCTATTCAGCTTGGGTTTGAAGACAAAAAAGACAAACATACAACCAATGCCGAAAAAGGTCATTTTAAAAAAGCAGGAGTTAACCCCAAGAGACACTTGGCCGAGTTCAAAGGATTTGGCGACAGCTACAAAGCCGGAGCCGAAATCACTGTTGATCTTTTCAGCGATGCTGTTTATGTCGATGTCATAGGTACTTCCAAAGGAAAAGGTTTCCAGGGAGTAGTGAAACGTCACAAATTTGGGGGAGTAGGTCAGTCCACTCACGGACAGCATAACAGATTACGTGCACCCGGTTCTATCGGAGCATGTTCATTCCCTGCAAAAGTTTTCAAAGGAACTCGTATGGCCGGACAAATGGGTAATGAACGTGTAACGGTTCAGAATCTTCAGGTTATCAAAGTAATTCCGGAACACAACCTTTTATTGATCAAAGGTTCTGTGCCAGGATGTAAAGGTTCAATCGTAGCAATAGAAAAATAAAATGGAATTAAGCATATACAACATCAAGGGAGAGGTAACGGATAAAAAGGTGACACTCGACGATTCCATTTTCGGAATTGAACCCAATAATCACGTTATCTGGTTGGATGTAAAACGCTACATGGCCAACCAACGTCAGGGGACACACAAATCGAAAGAACGAAGTGAAGTTTCGGGAAGCACCCGTAAACTTATCCGTCAAAAAGGTAGTGGAGGAGCTCGCCGAGGCGATATCAACTCACCAATTTTGGTAGGTGGAGGGCGTGTTTTTGGTCCCAAACCGAGAGATTACAGCTTCAAACTCAATAAAAAGGAAAAAACTTTGGCTCGAAAATCAGCACTTTCGCTGAAGGCTCAAAACAACGCAATCGTTGTTGTGGAAGATTTTGATTTCGAAGCACCTAAAACAAAACAATTTTCCGAAATATTGAAAAATCTGCAACTTGCTGATAAAAAGCTACTTTTCGTTTTGCCGGGTCAAAATAAAAACGTATATTTGTCGGCTCGAAATTTGCAGAAAGTAAATATCGTAAGTGCTTCTGATATAAATACATACAAAATTATGGATTGTTCGGAAATCGTATTTACCGAATCTTCTATCGCGGCCATCGGAAACTTGTTTAATGCATAAGGAGACAAAAACATGGGAATAATTATTAAACCAATATTCACAGAGAAGCAAACAGCGATTACCGATAAATTTCCGAATCGCTTTGGCTTTATTGTTGTTCCGAAGGCGAACAAGGTTGAAATCAAAAATGCGGTCGAGCAGATGTACAACGTTCATGTTGAAAGCGTAAATACATCGAGATACGATGGTAAACTCAAAAGTCGTTACACCAAATCGGGTGTTGTCGAAGGACGCGAACCGTCGTACAAAAAAGCTATCGTTACTCTGAGAAAAGGAGAAACGATCGATTTATTCAGCAATATCTAAATAAAAAATGGGAATACGTAAATTAAAGCCCACAACACCGGGGCAAAGACACAAGATTATCGGTACATTTGAAAATATCACTGCAAGTGAACCGGAGAAGTCTCTCGTAGTCGGGAAAAAAAGCACGGGCGGTCGTAACAATCAAGGGAAAATGACGATCGGTTACCGAGGAAACGGCCATAAAAGACGTTTCAGAATTATCGACTTCAAGAGAACAAAAGATGGTATTCCGGCCGTTGTAAAAAGTATAGAATATGATCCTAATCGCTCGGCACGTATTGCATTGCTCTATTATGCCGATGGCGAAAAGACTTATATTCTTGCACCAAACGGACTGGAAGTTGGAACCACAGTGATGTCGGGACCCGAAGCAGCTCCCGAAATAGGGAATACGTTGCCGTTGGCAAAAATTCCACTTGGAACGGTCATTCATAATATAGAATTACGTCCGGGACAAGGTGCTAAAATGGTGCGTTCGGCAGGAACATTCGCCCAGTTGGTATCGCGTGAAGATAATTACGCTGTCATCAAAATGCCTTCGGGCGAAGTTCGTAAAATTCTTGCTACATGCAAAGCTACTGTAGGAAGCGTTGGTAATTCGGACCATGCTCTTGAAAAATCAGGTAAAGCCGGTAGATCGCGTTGGCTCGGTCGCCGTCCTCACAACCGTGGTGTTTCGAAAAACCCGGTTGACCATCCAATGGGTGGAGGTGAAGGTCGCGCTTCGGGAGGTCATCCACGTTCTGCGAAAGGTTTGTATTCGAAGGGCTTGAAAACTCGAGCTCCAAAAAAACAATCTTCGAAATACATTATCGAAAGAAGGAAGAAGAAATAATCTGATTAATTAATTTCAAAACTATGAGTAGATCACTTAAAAAAGGTCCGTATATCAATCTGAAATTGGAAAAGAAGATCAACGCCATGAACGAGAGCGGTAAAAAAACCGTTGTCAAAACCTGGTCGCGAGCTTCAATGATTTCTCCCGATTTCGTAGGTCATACCATTGCGGTTCACAACGGGAATAAATTTATTCCTGTTTATATTACCGAGAATATGGTTGGGCACAAGTTGGGCGAGTTTTCGATGACCCGAACATTCCGTGGACATGCCGGAAACAGAAAGAAATGAGAAATCGGGCACAAAATAAAATATAAACAGAAAAAACATGAGTGCTAGAAAAAGAATATCAGCCGAACAACGAAAAGAAAGCCGCAAAGATGTTGCGCTAGCCATTTTGAACAATGTTCCCAGTTCTCCCCGTAAAATGCGCTATGTTGCAGATATGATCAGAGGCATGGAGGTGTTCAAAGCATTAGGAGTGCTTAAATTTTCAAATAAGGAAGCTTCGAAGAAAGTTGAAAAACTTTTGCTTTCGGCCATTGCAAATTGGGAACAGAAAAACGAACGCAAGGCAGAAACAGGCGAACTTTACGTAAAGATTATTTCGGTAAACGAAGGGTCAACCTTGAAAAGACTCCGCCCGGCTCCACAAGGACGTGGATACAGAATTCGCAAACGTTCCAATCACGTTACGCTGATCGTGGATACATATAAAAAAGAAGATAACGAAATAAATAACAATTAAGGCAGATGGGACAAAAAGTAAATCCGATAGCAAATCGTTTGGGAATCATCAAAGGATGGGACTCTAATTGGTATGGCGGAGATAATTATGGTGATACCTTACTCGAAGACAGTAAAATTCGTAAATACCTGAATGCCCGTCTTGCCAAGGCAAGTGTTTCGCGCATCGTCATCGAACGTACTCTCAAACTGGTCACCATCACTATTTGTACTGCTCGCCCCGGTATTATTATCGGCAAAGGTGGTCAAGAGGTGGACAAACTAAAAGAAGAATTAAAGAAAATAACCGATAAAGATGTGCAAATCAATATCTTTGAGATAAAAAAACCCGAATTGGATGCGGTGATAGTTGCCAACAACATTGCCCGTCAGATTGAAGGGAAAATTGCATATCGTCGTGCCGTAAAGATGGCTATTGCTTCAACCATGCGAATGGGAGCCGAAGGAATCAAAGTTCAGGTTTCGGGCAGATTGAATGGAGCCGAAATGGCTCGTTCGGAAATGTACAAAGAAGGACGTACTCCTCTTCATACTTTCCGTGCAGATATCGATTATGCCCAAGCCGAAGCGCTTACAAAAGTCGGTTTAATTGGAATTAAAGTTTGGATATGCCGTGGAGAAATCTACGGTAAGAAAGATCTCGCTCCTTCATTTACATCGTCAAAGGAAAGTCATTCTCACAATGGCGGGAATGGACGTGGCGGTAATCGTTCGGAGGGAAGAGGATCAAGGAGAAACAGAAAGAATAACAAAAACGCTTGAAATTAAACTGAAATGTTACAACCGAAGAAAACAAAATTCAGAAGACAGCAGAAAGGTCGCATGAAAGGCAATGCTTCGCGCGGCAATCAACTGGCATTCGGTTCTTTTGGGATAAAATCGTTACAATCGAAATGGATCACCGGCCGGCAAATCGAAGCTGCCCGTATCGCCGTGACTCGCTATATGCAACGTCAGGGACAAGTTTGGGTACGAATTTTCCCCGACAAACCAATTACCAAGAAGCCTGCTGAAGTGCGTATGGGTAAAGGAAAAGGTAATCCCGAAGGATTCGTTGCTCCGGTAACTCCGGGTAGAATATTGTTTGAAGTAGAAGGCGTGCCTTACGAAATTGCAAAAGAAGCTTTGCGTTTGGCAGCTCAAAAATTACCCGTTACAACCAAATTCGTCGTTCGAAGAGACTACGATTTTGAACAACAAAACTCGTAATGCAATATGAAAGCAAAGAAAGTTAAAGAGGAACTGAAAGAGCTGTCCGATAAGGATTTGCAAGAAAGAGTCGAAGCCGAAATAAGCGAGCTGAACCAATTAAAAATCAGCCACAGCATTAATCCATTAGACAATCCGGATTCGATCAAACAAAAACGCAAAAATATTGCACGTATTCTCACGGAATTGCGAGCAAGACAATTGAAAAAAGCATAACAACATACATGGAAACGAGAAATTTAAGAAAAGAAAGAATCGGGGTCGTTTTCAGCAACAAAATGGATAAAACCGTTACGGTGGCTGTAAAATGGAAAGAAAAACACCCTATTTATGGGAAGTTCGTTAATAAAACGAAGAAATTTCACGTCCACGACGAGAAAAATGAGTGTAACATTGGTGATACAGTGAGAATTATGGAAACTCGTCCTTTGAGTAAAACAAAGAGATGGAGATTGGTAGAAATCATAGAAAGGGCTAAATAAGATGATACAACAGGAATCAAGATTAACAGTTACCGACAACAGTGGAGCCAAAGAAGCTCTCTGTATCCGGGTATTAGGCGGAACCAAAAGACGTTACGCTTCCGTTGGAGATGTCATTGTTGTTGCCATCAAAAGCGTGATCCCTTCCAGTGACATAAAAAAAGGTGCAGTATCAAAAGCAATTATTGTTCGTACCAAAAAGGAAATTCGTCGTGCCGACGGTTCCTATATCCGTTTCGATGATAACGCGTGCGTATTGTTGAACAATGCAGGCGAGTTGCGCGGAAGCCGTATTTTCGGACCTGTAGCCCGCGAACTTCGTGCCACGAACATGAAAATTGTTTCCTTAGCGCCTGAAGTGCTTTAATCCATTAAAACAAAAAGGCGATGAGTAAATTACACATTAAAAAAGGCGATATAGTTTACGTGAATGCCGGTGAAGATAAAGGTAAAACCGGACGCGTACTTGAGGTGAACGTCGAAAAACAGCGTGCGATTGTAGAGGGCGTTAATATCGTTTCGAAACACACCAAACCCAATGCAAAAAATCCGCAAGGCGGAATCGAGAAAAAAGAAGCACCCGTGCATATTTCTAATCTCAATTTGGTTGATCCAAAATCAGGAAAACCGACACGCATTGGTCGAAAACTTAATTCAAAAGGTAAATTAGTGCGTTACGCTAAAAAATCGGGGGAGGAAATTAAATGATTAGTACAGCAAGTTTAAAATTGGACTATAAAGAACGTATTGTTCCTGCCTTGATGAAGGAATTTGGATATAAATCCGTAATGCAAGTTCCTAAACTTGAAAAAATCGTAATCAATCAAGGATTGGGAATTGCTGTAGCCGACAAGAAGATTATAGATACAGCTATAAACGAGCTAACAGCCATCACCGGCCAAAAGGCAGTGGCAACCTATTCGAAAAAAGATATTTCTAATTTCAAGGTTCGTAAGAAAATGCCTATTGGCGTTCGCGTTACACTCCGGCACGACAAAATGTACGAATTTCTCGAAAGACTTATCCGTGTAGCTTTGCCGCGTATTCGCGACTTCAAGGGAATTGAAAGTAAACTCGACGGACGTGGCAATTACACACTTGGAATTGATGAACAGATTATCTTTCCCGAAATCAACATTGATACTATTTCTCGTTTGCTTGGTATGAATATAACATTCGTCACTTCGGCAAATACTGATGAAGAAGGGTATGCTCTACTAAGAGAATTCGGATTACCGTTTAAAACTGACAAAAATAAATAATAAAGCATGGCAAAAGAATCAATGAAAGCGCGTGAGGTGAAGAGAGCCAAAATGGTTGCCAAATACGCCGAAAAACGTGCCAAATATTTGAGTGAAGGCAATTACGAAGCCCTTCAAACTATTCCCAAAAACGCATCACCCGTACGTTTGCACAATCGTTGTAAAATTTCCGGACGGCCAAAAGGTTATATGCGTCAGTTTGGCATTTCTCGTATCGAATTCAGAGAAATGGCTTCGAAGGGCTTAATTCCGGGTGTAAAGAAATCAAGTTGGTAATTCAAGAAAACGAAAAATTGTTATCGCTCGGACATCAATTGCCTCAAACGATAATATAAAGAAAGTTCTTTTATTAAATATTGTCCCGATTGGCGGGATCAATTTAAATTATTTTTATATGACAGATCCAATTGCAGATTATTTGACGCGGTTAAGAAATGCTATTCAGGCTAATCACCGGGTGGTGGAGATACCCGCATCAAATCTTAAAAGAGACATCACGAAGATTCTCTTCGAAAAAGGCTACATTCTTAATTACAAGTTTGTAGATGAAGGACCACAAGGCATTATCAAAATTGCCTTGAAATATGATCCGATTAATAAAGTAAACGCTATCAAAAAATTGATTCGTGTTTCTACACCCGGTTTGCGTAAATACACCGGCTATAAAGATATGCCGAGAGTACTCAATGGATTAGGTATCGCAATTTTATCTACCTCCAAAGGCGTCATGACAGATAAAGAAGCACGTGAACAAAAGGTCGGTGGCGAAATTTTATGTTACGTTTATTAAATTAGGGAGAGAATAGTATGTCAAGAATAGGAAAATTACCCATCACTCTGCCGCAAGGTGTATCAGTGAACATCGCCGATGATAACACCGTTACGCTGAAAGGCCCTAAAGGTGAACTAACGCAACAAGTCAACCCCGATCTTAATATCAAGGTCGAAGATGGCGTGCTTACAGTAGAAAGACCAAACGACGATAAGGAATATCGTGCACAACACGGCCTTTATCGTGCGTTGTTACATAACATGGTTGTTGGAGTGTCCGAAGGTTTTCGTAAAGAGCTCGAACTGGTAGGTGTGGGCTACCGCGTATCCAATCAGGGACAAATTCTTGAACTTTCACTTGGTTATACGCACAGCATTTTCATGGAGCTACCCAAGGAAATAAAAGTTGAAACCAAATCCGAAAGGAACAAGAATCCGCTTATCATTTTGGAATCTTGCGATAAACAATTGCTTGGTCAAGTTTGTGCCAAAATTCGCTCTTTCCGTAAACCCGAACCATACAAAGGAAAAGGAGTACGTTTTGTTGGCGAACAGATACGTCGCAAATCCGGTAAAACTGCAGGTAAATAATCTAACGTAAACAGAAACGACTATGTTAACAAGAGAACAAAGAAGATTGAAAATCAAAGCTCGCGTTCGCGGAAAAGTGCATGGCACACCAGATTGTCCGCGCCTTTCGGTGTTCAGGAGTAATAAGCAAATATATGCACAAGTGATCGACGATACAACAGGCAGAACACTCGCTTCGGCCTCTTCGCTAAAAATTGAAGAAAAACTTCCGAAAAAAGAAATTGCAGCCAAGGTCGGCGATCTTATTGCAAAAAATGCCAAAGAGGCCGGAATCGAAAAAGTGGCTTTCGATAGAAACGGATTTCTTTATCATGGACGGATAAAAGAATTGGCTGATGCCGCTCGTAAAGGAGGACTTAAATTTTAACAATCATGGCAAGAATAAACAACAAAGTAAAATCGACGAACGATATAGAGTTAAAAGACCGATTGGTAGCTATTAACCGTACGACGAAAGTTACCAAAGGAGGACGTACATTTACCTTTGCCGCTATGGTTGTAGTGGGTAATGAAGATGGTATCGTAGGTTGGGGACTTGGTAAAGCAGGTGAAGTAACAACGGCTATTGCCAAAGGAGTAGAAGCTGCAAAGAAGAATCTGGTAAAAGTGCCCGTGTATAAGGGAACAATTCCTCACGAACAAACCGCACATTATGGAGGTGCAGAAGTGTTTCTGAAACCGGCATTCACAGGAACCGGTGTAAAAGCAGGAGGTGCTATGCGTGCTGTTCTCGAAAGCGTAGGGATCACCGATGTATTGGCAAAATCAAAAGGTTCGTCCAATCCTCATAATCTTGTGAAAGCTACCATTCTTGCGCTGAGTGAAATGAGAGATCCCATAACTGTTGCTCAAAACAGAGGCGTGAGTTTGGATAAAGTTTTCAATGGTTAAAAATTTGGAGGAACACTAATATGGCAACTATCAAGATCAAACAAACAAGAAGCCGAATCGACTGCCCAAGAGTTCAGAGAAGGACGTTGGATGCTCTCGGACTTACTAAAATCGGGCGTGTTGTTGAACACGAAGATACTCCGGCTATACGTGGCTTAATTGCAAAAGTAAGCCATCTGGTTACTGTGATCGATTAAATTAGTTTATAACGATAAAAATACACAATAATGAATTTATCGAATTTAAAACCGGCAGAAGGATCAACCAAAACTCGGAAAAGAATAGGTCGAGGACCCGGATCGGGTAAAGGTGGAACTTCTACCAGAGGACATAAAGGAGCTAAATCACGTTCGGGTTACAAACACAAAATCGGATTCGAAGGTGGGCAAATGCCTTTACAGCGCCGACTGCCAAAGTTCGGGTTTAATCCTTTGAAAAGGACGGAATACAGAGCTATTAATTTGGACAAACTTCAAGAGATTGCCGATTCGCAAAATGTATCGAAAATAGATATCGAGACATTGATAAATGCTGGTCTGATTTCTCCGAAACATTCGGTGAAAATACTCGGCAAAGGCTCGTTAACTGCCAAATTGGAAGTCACAGCTCATGCCTTTTCTAAATCGGCTGAAGCGGCTATTATTGCTGCAGGTGGAAATGTTGTAAAAATCCAATAAGATGAGATTTATCGAAATTCTAAAAAATATTTGGAAAATTGAAGACCTTCGTCACCGGCTTATCATTACGGCTTCCTTAGTTGCAGTGTACAGGTTCGGTTCCTTTGTGGTTCTTCCCGGAATTGATCCTGCTTTGTTGACTGTTCTGCAAAACAATGCAAGCTCGGGGCTTCTGGGTTTGTTGGATATGTTCTCGGGAGGTGCTTTTTCAAACGCCTCTATATTTGCATTGGGAATCATGCCATACATTTCGGCCTCTATCGTTATGCAATTGTTGGGCATCGCAGTTCCTTATTTTCAAAAATTGCAGCGTGAAGGCGAAAGCGGACATACAAAAATGAATCAATACACACGTTATTTGACTGTTGCGATTCTTGTACTGCAAGGGCCTGCATATATCTACGGGGCATTACAGGGAGCTATACCCGGCGGGTTTTGGGATTGGGTTCTTCCCTCTACCATTATTTTAGCCGCCGGAAGTATGTTCGTATTGTGGTTGGGTGAAAGAATTACCGACAAAGGCGTTGGAAACGGAGTCTCGTTTATCATTCTTATAGGTATCATTGCTCGTTTGCCTCATGCTTTGGTTGCCGAAGTCGATCGATTGCTCAATGCACCTGGAGGTTTGCTCGTGCTGCTACTCGAGATTCTCTTCCTGATGGTAGTTACGGCATTTGCTATCATGCTTGTTCAAGGTACTCGAAAAGTTCCTGTGCAGTATGCTAAACGTATCGTTGGTAACAAACAATATGGCGGAGTACGTCAGTATATTCCTCTTAAAGTGAATGCTGCCAATGTGATGCCTATCATTTTTGCTCAGGCAATCATGTTTATCCCCATCACGATTGCTCAGTTTACGGCGCAGGGAGGTGGAGGTTTCTTCGGATCGCTCATGAACTCAAACAGTTTTTGGTATAATTTCATCTTTGCGTTGCTGATTATCGCATTTACGTATTTTTATACTGCAATCACAGTTAATCCTACGCAAATGGCTGAAGATATGAAACGTAACAATGGATTTATTCCCGGCGTGAAGCCCGGTAAAAAAACGGCAGAGTATCTCGATACGATTATGTCGCGAATTACACTTCCGGGTTCTATTTTTTTGGCTATCATTGCCATACTACCGGTATTCGCTAATCTGATGGGAATCAACAGCCAGTTTTCTAACTTTTTCGGAGGAACCTCTTTGTTAATTCTTGTGGGGGTCGTATTGGATACTTTACAGCAAATCGAAAGTCATTTACTGATGCGACATTATGACGGATTCCTGAAGTCCGGACAAAAAATAAAAGGTCGAACCGGATCTATTGCAGCTTATTAAGACCGTAAGGAAAGTTTTCTTTGATTGATGAGAAGCGAAAGAGATATTATATTGAAAACGGACGAAGAAATCGAATTGATGCGCGATGCCAATCGTTTGGTTGGAATGACGTTGGGTGAATTGTCTAAACATATCAAGCCCGGAGTCACTACCCTTCAACTCGATAAAATCGCCGAAGAATTCATTCGCGATCATGGAGCATACCCCACTTTTTTGGGATATGGAGGGTTTCCAAATTCCATTTGTACTTCGGTCAACGAAAACATCGTACATGGAATACCCAACAATACCCCTCTAAAAGAGGGCGACATTATTTCGATTGATTGCGGCACTACCAAACGTGGATATACAGGTGATTCTGCTTATACTTTTTGCGTTGGAGAAGTAGCTGATGAGGTGAAGATGTTATTGAAAATAACTTTGGAGTCGCTTTATCTCGGAATCGAGCAAGCTCGCGAAGGTCATCGTATTGGTGACATCGGTTACACCATACAGCAATATTGCGAGAAACATGGATATTCGGTTGTTCGCGAATTAGTCGGGCACGGAATTGGCCGTGAGATGCACGAAGCACCCGAAGTTCCAAATTACGGTAGAAGAGGCACCGGCCCTATTATCAAAAATGGGATGTGTATCGCGATTGAGCCGATGATAAATATGGGAAGCAAGAATGTGGTATTCGAAAACGATGGTTGGACAGTTCGGACTAAAGACCGAAAACCGGCCGCTCATTTCGAGCATACGATTGCAATACATCACGGAAAGCCCGATATTTTATCGACATTCGAATTTATTGAAGAAACAACAAATAACTAACGAACAAACAAACAATAAGAATATTGATTTCTTTTATGGCAAAACAGGCAGCAATAGAACAAGACGGAACTATCGTCGAAGCATTGTCTAATGCAATGTTCCGAGTAGAACTCGAGAACGGACACGAAATTACCGCTCATATTTCCGGAAAGATGAGGATGCACTACATCCGAATATTACCCGGAGATAGAGTCCGTGTTGAGATGTCGCCATATGACCTTACTAAGGGAAGAATTTCATTTAGGTATAAATAAAGAACAAAAAACAGATTTTGGCTGAACAATTATTTATCCTCAGCCGGTCTAAAATAAAAAATAGAGAATATGAAAGTTAGAGCATCTATTAAAAAGCGTACGGCCGACTGCAAAATAGTTAGACGAAAAGGTCGTTTATATGTGATCAACAAAAAGAATCCCAAATACAAACAACGTCAGGGATAAAATTACTATCTTTGTAATCAAATAATTAAAAATCTTATATGGCAATAAGAATCGTAGGAGTCGATCTGCCGCAAAATAAGCGAGGTGAAATTGCACTCACTTATATCTATGGCATCGGACGCAGTGCAGCAAACAGCATTTTAACGAAAGCACAAGTTGATAGAGATATCAAGGTAAAAGATTGGACAGACGATCAGGCTGCCCGCATTCGCGAAATTATTTCCACCGAATATAAAGTGGAAGGGGACCTTCGCTCTGAAGTACAACTCAATATTAAGCGATTGATGGATATCGGATGCTATCGTGGCATTCGTCACCGTATCGGGCTACCCGTTCGCGGACAAAGCACCAAAAACAATGCCCGTACACGCAAAGGCAAAAAGAAAACTGTTGCTAACAAGAAAAAAGCTACTAAATAACAGATAAGACATGGCAAAAAGAACAGTTGCAGCTAAAAAGAGAAACGTAAAAGTGACAGCCCAAGGACAGGCTCACATCTCTTCATCGTTCAACAACATTATTGTTTCACTCACAAACGAAGACGGAGAGGTGATAAGTTGGTCGTCAGCCGGCAAAATGGGATTCCGTAGCTCAAAAAAGAATACGCCCTATGCCGCACAGATGGTAGCACAAGATTGTGCCAAAGTGGCTTTCGATCTTGGTTTGCGTAAAGTGAAAGCGTTTGTAAAAGGGCCGGGTAACGGTCGCGAATCAGCTATCAGAACGATTCACGGAGCGGGCATCGAAGTAACCGAAATTATTGATGTTACACCGATTCCGCACAACGGATGTCGTCCTCCTAAAGCAAGAAGAGTTTAATCGACAATTATTTAAGTTTCATTACATCGAAACTTGAGCTGTGATTTTGATTACAATATTCACTTCTCTGTAATCGCGGCTGCACAGTTTAGGCTTCAGTAAAAAAGTTTATTTTAAAAAATGGCAAGATATACTGGTCCAAAAACAAAAATCGCCCGTAAATTTGGCGAGCCTATTTTCGGCCCCGATAAGGTTCTTTCGAAAAAGAATTATCCTCCGGGTCAGCACGGAAATTCACGTAGAAGAAAAACGTCGGAATACGGCATACAGTTGCGTGAAAAACAACGTGCAAAATACACCTATGGTGTTCTGGAAAAACAATTCCGCCTCACATTCGAGAAGGCAAGTCGCAGCCGTGGCATTACAGGTGAAGTATTGTTGCAGCTTCTCGAAGCCCGCCTCGACAATGTCGTTTATCGATTGGGAATTGCTCCGACACGAGCTGCTGCTCGTCAGTTGGTTTCTCATCGTCATATAGTCGTTAATGGTAAAGTAGTAAATATTCCTTCCTACGAGGTGAAACCGGGGGACATTGTGGGCGTGAGAGAGAAATCGAAATCGCTCGAAGTCATCACCAATGCACTCAACGGCTTTAACCACAGCAAATATCCATGGCTCGAATGGGATAGAACCACATTCAGCGGAAAGTTGCTTCATTTGCCCGAAAGAGCCGACATTCCTGAAAACATCAAGGAACAATTGATCGTAGAATTATATTCTAAACAATAATTTCATGGCAATATTAGCATTTCAGAAACCCGATAAAGTAGTTATGTTGCAGGAGGATGCTTTCTTCGGGAAGTTTGAATTCCGTCCGCTCGAACCGGGTTATGGTATTACTATTGGTAATGCCTTACGCCGAATTCTACTTTCTTCACTCGAAGGATTTGCCATTACATCTGTCAAAATAGAGGGTGTGGATCACGAGTTTTCGACCATTCCCGGCGTTATTGAAGATGTAACAGGTATTATTCTTAATCTGAAGAAAGTTCGTTTCAAACGGATCGTGGAAGAATTCGAAACCGAAAAAGTTGCCCTTCACATTTCGGGAACGGAAGTGTTCAAGGCCGGTGACATCAGCAAGATTCTGACCGGATTCGAAGTTTTGAATCCCGAGTTGGAGATTTGTCATTTGAACAAGAAAGCCGAAATACGTATGGAACTTTCTATCAACAAGGGTAGAGGATATGTACCGGCAGACGAAAATCGCAGCTTGCTTGCTCCGGATGATGTGCAAACAATCGCCATTGACTCTATCTTCACACCCATCCGAAATGTAAAGTACGAGATCGAAAATTATCGTATCGAGCAGAAAACTGACTATGAGAAGCTCGTTTTCGAAATCTCGACCGACGGATCTATACGCCCCAAAGATGCGTTGAAGGACGCTGCCAAAATACTGATTCAACATTTCGCTTTGTTTTCCGATGACAACAAGATCATGATCGAAGCTACAGATACGGAAGACTTGGAGGAATTCGACGAAGAAGTTCTTCATATGCGTCAAATGCTCAAACGTAAATTGTCTGATCTGAATCTTTCGGTACGCGCTCTCAATTGCCTCAAAGCTGCCGATGTGGAAACCCTCGGACAATTAGTTCAACACAATAAAAACGATCTTCTTAAATTCCGCAACTTCGGAAAGAAGTCGCTTACTGAACTCGAAGAATTGCTCGACAGCCTTTCACTCTCGTTCGGTATGGATATTTCGAAATATAAATTAGACAAAGACTAACAGCAATGAGACATAATCATAAAATCAATCATTTAGGACGTACAAGCTCGCATCGCGAAGCCATGCTCTCGAACATGGCAACTTCGCTGATCATGCACAAACGTATTTTTACTACCGTACCCAAAGCAAAAGCATTGCGCAAGTTCGTTGAGCCTATTATTACCCGTTCGAAAGACGATTCTACCAACTCGCGAAGAGTAGTGTTTCGTGCTTTGCAAAACAAGCAGGCAGTTACCGAACTCTTTCAGGTAGTTTCGCAAAAAGTAGCCGACCGTCCGGGTGGATACACACGTATCCTCAAAACCGGATTTCGTCAGGGTGATAATGCTGCTATGTGCTTTATCGAATTGGTAGATTTCAACGAGAATATGCTTAAAGATAGCAGCTCGAAAAAGGCTAAAACACGACGCTCTCGTCGCAAAGCTGCCGATAAAGCTGCCGAACCTCAAGCTGCCGCAGGAGTAAGTACCGCAAAGAAAATGAAAGAAGTTTCCGAAGTTAAAGCCGAAGCAACAGAGGTTAAAGCCCCCGAAACAGATGATGCAATAAAAAATGATTCTGCTTCGCAGCAGAACGAAGATATCGCTGCGGAAGCGCCATCAGACGGCGAAGAACCAAAAGCTTAGCCGATGACGTCAACCACAGCGAAGCTGTGATTTTTAAAATGTTAAACATTGAGGAAAGCGCTGCGAGTGATTCGTCGCGCTTTTCCGTTTTATAAAAATCTTCATTTTGTAACCAAATTCCCGTTTGTTTCGTCTTACCTTAAACAACTTGCTTCCATGAAACAAATCTGCTTTTTTTTATTGTTTATATATTCGATTACCGTATTTTCTCAAACGAGAACCTACCTGTCGGAAAGAACAGCTAAGGCGCCCTATATCGACGGTCAACTTACGGATGATTGTTGGCTCAATGCTTCTTGGACGGGCTACTTCGTCCAATATGAGCCGAATTCCGGAGATGCTCCTTCGCAGCCAACCTTGTTTGCGGTTGCTTATGACGACAATAATCTGTATGTGGCTATAAAATCGCTCGACGATGAACCCGACAAAATAGTACGTCGCATTTCGCGCCGCGATGTCGCCGATGGAGATTGGGTTTCGGTGTCCATCGACAGTTATGAAGATAAAATCACGGCATTTGTTTTTCAGGTTTCGGCCTCAGGAAGCAAGGGCGATATGCTGAAAACAGAGGCCGGCGGCGAAGATTCGTCGTGGGATCCTATTTGGGAAGTGAAGACATCGATGCAGTCCGATGGATGGTATGCCGAAATGCGCATTCCGTATTCGCAACTCCGTTTTGGCAAAAAGCAGGATTATCGATGGGGATTCGAAGTTGCAAGATTTATCTATCGCAACCACGAAATGTCTCTTTGGCAGCCAATTGACAAGGCTTCGGCCAAATTCATCGGCAATTTCGGAACGCTGGAAGGGATTCATTCCATATCACCCCGAAAGGATATCGAAATCGTGCCGTTTGGGCTCACTCAACTGACATTATCCGAAAAAGAAGATGGGAATCCTTTTGCCACCGGCCATCGAACTACTGCTTCGGTTGGCGTTGACGGAAAAATTGCCCTGACCAACGACATCACACTCAACTTCACTGTCAATCCCGATTTTGGACAGGTGGAAGCTGATCCTTCGGTTGTGAACCTGACCAATTTTGAAACTTATTTTGACGAAAAACGACCTTTCTTTGTCGAAGGAAGCAATATTTTTCATTATCCCTACGATATCACAAATAACGAGCGAAACAAACTTTTTTATTCGCGGCGTTTGGGGCGTGAACCTCATTTGCAATACGACACCACAGACGATGAATTTGTGAGAGAACCGTTTCGCACCACTATTTTGGGAGCAGCAAAGGTATCGGGCAAAACCCGAAACGGTATTTCCATCGGGATATTGAATGCCGTGACGAAGAAGATGTATAGCGAAATCGATCGCGACGGAGTGCAAAGCAAGTACGCCGTGGAGCCATTGACGAATTATTTTGTAGGGCGTATCGAACAGGATCTGGATAGTGGCAACATGATTGTCGGCGCCATGCTGACGGCCACCAATCGCAAGATTGATGAACACCAATTTCGTGTTTTGGCCGATGAAGCCTACACCGGTGGAGCAAACTTTTCGAAATACTGGAAAGATAAGTCTTTTTTTGTGACGGCACGAGCTTTTTACAGCCATTTGGGTGGATCTGCGGAGGCTATTGCGCGCTTGCAACAGTCGTCAGCCCGATATTATCAGCGTCCCGATGCAAATCACGTGGAGCTTGACACCACCCGCACCTCCCTCGACGGCTATGGGGCTTCGGTGAATGGTGGCAAAGTGTCGGGGCATTTCAACTTCATGTATTTTTCCTCGCTCAGTTCGCCAGGTTTGGAACTAAATGATGTCGGATTTAAACCGACGAGCGATTTCGTTATGAATGGATTTTGGATGGCTTATCGCGATTGGCGACCCAAAGGTATCATGAATGAATATCAAATTAACGGCGATATCTTTGCGATCCATAATTTTTCGGGCGAAAGGCTTGGAACGGGTATAGAACAGAACGGCTATATCATTTTTAAAAACTATTACGAATTGAGCGAGGGGTTCAATTACCAGTTCAACCAACTTTCGACGACCTTGCTGCGTGGCGGACCGGCCATCAAATTGCCGGCCGATTTCAATTATTGGATCGAATTGTCGTCTGATTCGAGAAAAAAGTTTCAGGCCGAAATCAATTTCAGTGGAAATATCGGCGCCGAAAATTCGGCTGATGGTATCGAGTACGGTCTGCATCTGACTTACAAGCCCAACAACAGGTTATCGGTGTCGGTGAATCCCGAATATTCGATATTCACCGATCGGCAACAATTCGTTCGGATGACACAAGAACCGGCTCCGACTTACGTTCTTTCAACTATTTGCAAGCACGCGGCGTCGATGTCGGTACGCATCAATTATGGCATTACTCCCGATATGTCGCTGCAGTGGTATGCCCTGCCTTACTTGTTTTCGGGAGAATATTCCGATTTCAAGACGGTAGTCAATCCTCGTGCCGACCGCTTTGAAGATCGTTTTCGCAAGCTGGAACAATATCCTTACGACAATCCCGATTTTCATTTTCTGCAATTTCGTTCCAATCTGGTCTATCGATGGGAGTACAGGCCGGGATCGGTGCTCTATTTGGTTTGGTCGCAAGGGCGCACGGTGCATGATGTGGGCGGGTCGTTTCGTTTTGGCGATTATTTTGGGGATTTGTTTCATTCTGTTTCACAAAACGATTTCTTGCTCAAGGTTTCGTATGCATGGACATTTTGAACCATTCATCGTGCAAAAATTCCGTCAGAGAGCAATTTTTTGCTATGCGGAGGTGCAAAGCACCCGAATAGGGTTGATCAAGTACTTTGCAGACGTGTAAAGCACCGGAATAGGGTTGATCAAGTACTTTGCAGGCGTGCAAAGCGCCGGAACAGGGTTGTTTAAGTGCTTTGCAGACATGCAAAGCATCGGAACAGGGATGAACAAGTACTTTGCTGACATGCAAAGCACACAAATGTTAAATAAGTATTCTGTTGCAGCTTCCAATTTATGCGGATAGGGTGGGGTTTCTTCAAATCGTTTTCGTAAATTTGTCTGAAATATGAAATCTATAAGCAGCAATTAACAATGAAACGATTGACATCCCTGTTTTTCATCCTCATCGCTTGTGCAGCGAACCTTGCCGCACAGAGCACTAAACAAAATTCATACACTTTTCTGCTTACCGGAGCCTCATTTGCTTCGCCCAACAACGGTTGGTTCGAGATTGGCTGTTCACTGGTAGGTGCCACGCCCATCAATCGCGCCATAGGGGGCGAAGCCATTGCTGATGCCGCCAATCGGATGAATGCCGGCACACTCTACAGTCGCGAGGAATTGGAAAAAATAGATGCGCTGGTTATTATGCAGGTTCACGACAAGGATGTTTGCGATTCAACTCAAATTCTTCCGCGCTACACCGATTACCGAACACCTTTCGACCGAAGCAATTATGCGGCCGCATTCGATTATGTAATCAAACGTTACCTGACCGAGTGCTACAATTTGAAGTTCGACCCTCGGTCAGAGTACTACAATTCCAAATACGGAAAGCCGGCCGTCATTGTTCTCTGCACCGACTGGCACGATGGGCGCGTAACCCACAATACTTCCGTGCGTAAGCTGGCTGCCAAATGGGGATTCCCGCTTGTGGAATTCGATCGGTATATCGGATTTTCGCGTAATGCTCTTCATCCGGCTACGGGACAACAAATCAGTCTTTTGTTCACCAACGACAAGCAGGAAATCGACGGGCAGACTTTCGGCTGGCATCCCGAAAATGGCACAAATGCCTATATTCAGCGCCGAATGGGTGCGATATTTGCCGATACGATGCGTAGAATTTTTCCGGTTGAATAACCGAGTCAGGGCATTACGAAAAAAACGTTCTGTTTCCGGGTGGGAGCAGACCGATTTTTTTTATTAAGTTTGCGTATTCAAAAAAAATCGAATATGCGCATAAAAGAAATACTTCAGGCCATCGAGCAGATAGCTCCCCTATCGTTGCAGGAGGATTTTGATAACAGTGGGGTGCAAGTGGGCGATATCAATCGAGAAATTACCGGAGTTCTGCTCTGCATCGACGTTACCGAAAATGTGATCGACGAAGCCCTTTCACTTGGTTGCAATCTTGTGATTGCACATCATCCGCTCGCATTTCGTCCGTTCAAGTCGCTCACCGGCCAAACGTATATAGAACGATGTATGATGAAGGCCGTCAAAAACGATTTGTGTGTGTATGCTTCGCATACCAATCTGGACAATGCCCGAAGCGGCATGAATTATAAAATTGCCGAATTGCTCGGTCTGCAGCAGGTACGTATATTGAGCCCGCAAAAGGGCAAACTTCTCAAGCTGGTGACGTTTGTGCCCGATGCTTATGCCGAATTTGTTCGCAATGCCCTGTTCAATGCCGGAGCGGGAAACATCGGCAATTACGATGCTTGCAGCTACAACGTAGTGGGCGAGGGTACGTTTCGCGCGGGCGAACATGCCAATCCGTTTGTGGGTGAAATAGGTGAATTGCATTTCGAAAAGGAAGTACGAATTGAAACCGTTCTGCCGGCCTATAAACAAGCTGATGTACTGCGTGCCCTCATTTCGGTGCATCCCTACGAAGAACCGGTTTGCGATTTTTATCCGCTTCGCAACGAATGGTCGCAGGCCGGCAGCGGAGTGGCGGGTATTTTGCCTGAACCACTGCCCGAGCAGGAGTTTTTGGATTTGTTGAAGGATGTTTTCAATTTGCCGATGATCAGGCATACCAAACTGCAAAATCGCGAAATTCGCGATGTGGCTTTGTGTGGCGGTGCCGGTGCTTTCCTGATTCCCGATGCCGTTGCCTATGGCGCCGATGCATTTGTGACGGGTGAAGCCAAATACAACGACTTCTTCGATGTAGAAGGACGTTTATTACTCGCCGTCATAGGTCATTACGAATCGGAAATCTGCACAAAAGACATTTTTTTCGACATTATTTCGAAAAAAAATCCTACCTTTGCCGTACATAAATCGGCATTCGACTCGAATCCCGTAAAATATTTGTAACACCAGCGGTACGACTTGATCCCGCCGTTACGGATGATGTAGTAAGAAGGGCGCTTCGGCGCGCGATTACTGCATTTTTTTATGGAACGAATCGATGTGTGGGATAGAAATTCAAATCATTTACAATTAATATCAACAAATTATGGCAACAAGAAAAAAAACAGCCGAACAACAAGAAGTGGCCGTTGAAGAAAAGCTGAAAATGCTTTACAAATTGCAGTCTTATCTTTCGGAAATTGACCGCATCAAGACACTTCGTGGCGAATTGCCACTCGAAGTAGCCGACCTCGATGACGAAATTGCCGGGCTCAATACCCGCATCCACAATTTCGAACTCGAGATTCAGAGTCTCAAGGAAGCTACCACCCAGCAGCAGAAAAAAATTGCGGAAAGCAAAGCCAAAATTGAGAAGTATAACAATCAGCTCGATAATGTGCGCAACAGTAAAGAGTATGATCACCTTTCGAAAGAGATTGAATTTGAAACGCTCGAAATTGAGTTGGCCGAAAAACACATTCGCGAGTATGCCGAACTAATCAAAAATACAGAGGAGCAGATTGCTGCCGCCAAGGAACAGCTGAAAGAAAAGAGTATAGATTTGGAGCAAAAGAAAAAAGAACTCGACGATATTGTTTCCGAAACCAAAGCGCAGGAAGAAAAGATTCGCGAGAAGGCCAAAAAGGCTGAAGCCGGTGTCGATCCGCGTTTGTTGGCGGCATTCAAACGTATTCGCAAGAATGCGCGCAACGGTTTGGGTATTGTTCCCATTCAGCGTGGAGCCTGCGGAGGTTGTTTTAACAAAATTCCGCCACAGAAGCAGATGGATATTAAATTGGGTAAGAAAATTATCGTTTGCGAATATTGCGGACGCATCATGATCGATCCCGAAATGGCAGGCATCGAGGAAAACGGGAAGAATTAGCAGTTCCCTTATTCATATTTCAGCCTGAGTTTCGTTCGAAAAGTTTCTTTCGGGCGTAGCTCAGGTTGATTTGTTTATTTGTGCGTGTAATAGGATGGTTTGTTTGTCGGATTGAGGCTGTGTCAGAACTTGAATGAAAACCCACCCATCGCATTAAATCCCTGTGCGGCGTAGCCGTACCAGATATCGTATTTCTGAGCCAACAGATTGTTGGCATTCAGGTGAATCGAAAAGGCATCGTTGATGCTATAAACGGCACCGAGATTCAAATCGTTGATGTTCTTCATTTTTACGTTCTGTTTTTCGAAATACGACCATCTGTCTCCTGCCAGATAATAGTTGAGCGTGAGTTTGATTTGCTGACTTACCTCGAATGAAGCCCTGCAATCGAGTTCGTATCCGGGTTTGTTATAGGCTTTAGCATCGGAAGCCGAAACGCCGTCGATGGAAATATCCTTTATCGAGTAAAAATTTTTGCTGAAACGTGCCGTTAGGTCGAGGGGTGACCATGTCGCGATTTGCAACATTGCGCCTACGTGCGAGCGCGACAGATTGCCATAAATCGGTGTCAGGTATTCGGCATGAATAAAGGTCGGAACGCTGCTTGTATTGTCGGATGTTTCACTTGCCAGCAAGAAATGTTCGTTGTCCGTTTGGCGATATCCCCCGAAAATATCGAATCTCACCCCGTTAGCCGAACCTATTTTGGCTCCTGCCTCGAGATCGACCAGTGTGAATGATGGTTTCACCTGCAACATCGGTTGCACGTATCGCGATTCGTTCATCATATCCAGAATCGTGTTCGAATCAAATCCTCCTTCGATGTTGGCATATAACGAAGAATGATCGGCTACCTTAACCGATAATTGCACGTTGGGAGCAACTCGCACTTTGTCGTCGTCGGCAAACTGAAACTGAACATTTGCTCCCAATCGGGCTTTCCAGTTCAGACCTTCGAATGAGATAAAGGGCGATGCATCGATGAGATGGTAGTTGTAGAGATCGATAGCGGGATTTTCGGATTTTGCAAGAAAAACGCCGTCCCATTTCCCTTCGACTCCTATTTTGGCATCCGATCCTGCCGCATCGAATGGCTTATCGAGTTCAACAGCCAATTTTGTTTGGTTGCCTCCCAATCCACTTTCATCGATTGTAGTGCCGAATTTTGTCGAAAAGTTTTTGATTTCGGCCCTTACTGCATAATTCAGATTATCCGATTCGGTAGATTGCAACCCGAGAAGCAAGTGGGCTAAGCCCAAAGTTTGATGTTTGTTGTCGAAAACGCGTTCATTCCCAAACGTATTGCCATAGTAATTGAAAGCCGAATGCGAATATCCGCCGGATATTTTGAAGGTGCCCTGAGCGAATCGATACGCGTAAGCCAATTGGCCGCCGTTATCCATCCGATAAGCCGTATTGCTCGATGGATCGGAATTCTGAACAAATTTGATATCTCCGTTTGTCGATTGGTGTAGAAACAGAAAGTTAAGTTTGCTGTTATCATTATCGATGATTCGATAACCCAATGCTCCGTTGATATTGGCATAATTGCCGGCGCTCATCGATATGTATCCCTTTTGCAGGCTGTAAGGAATTTCGGTGGCAATAGCAGCGGGTCCGGGAATGGCAATCTCTATCGGCGGATTCACACGTCCTGCCCATGTAGCATAGCTCGCATCGGCCTTTTTGATGTTGGGTACAGGTAAAGCCGGAAGCGAATTGATTTTATTTGCATCTTGCAATGTGGGGTTGAACTGTCGCTCCAATTCAAGTTGACGTCTCAGCAAAGTGTCGGAATTTTGAGCAAATAGTCCCGAACACAAAATTAAACCTGAAATGAGTAATATATTTTTTTTCATCGCTACTGTCATTTAATGAGAAATTTAGTTTTTCAGTCGTTCATCGATCATCTGCCGGATATCGGGTTCGTTTCCTTTGTAGTTTGCGTTAAGACTCTCGAGATATTGTCGTGCCTGAAAGTTGTCGCCTTTGGCAGCATAAGTGTCCGAAAGGACGATGAGTGCGCGTGCCATCCAATACTGGTGGGGAGTGCCTTTTTGCATGAAACTCTTTACCTGCGCTTCGGCCTTGTCGTACGATTTCCATTTCAAATACGTATCCGCGAGGATAAATTGAGCTTCGGCCCCGTACACACTGCGAGTGTCGTTGGCAATCGCCTGAAAGTCGGCCATAGCCTTGTCCACTTCGTTGATTTGCTGATAGGCTTTTGCCCGCAGATAGCGCGCTTCGGTGGCTATCTCCGGTGAAAGGTTGTCAGCAGAAAGCAAATCGGTAGCTGTGCGGGCGGCTTCGTGAAAACTACCGAGTTTGGATTGGGCGCGTACCATACCCATCAAACCGATTTGTTTGTTGGTTGAGCTTCGTGCCATGCTCGCCAGTTTAGAGTAGTCGGCGAGCGCTGTGCGGTAGTCTCCGCTTTCGAATTCGCTGTCCGCAGTATAAATGAGCGCGTTTTCCAAAAACTTGGGATTGTTTGCATCAATCACCTTGCGATAATAAGCAAGCGCTTGCGCTTTGTTGCCTTTTTCGGCTGAAATCACGGCCAGATAATAGTTGGCATCGCTGCTGTAAGCTCCATTCGGATAGTTTTGCAGATAACTCAATAAAGCCTGTTCGGCTTGAGATCTCGATCCACGCATGTATAATCCTTCAGCAGCCAAGTAGGTGAGCGAATCTTGTTTGGATGTCGAGATACGCATTCCACCCGGAAGAGAATTGGCGTAGTTTACATAAGATTGGATGTCGTTCATGTCGCGATAAACCGATTCCATCGAAACGAGTGCGGTTTTGGCATCATCTGTTCCGGGAAAATGTTGTATTACATTTTTATAGGCATCAATACTTCGTTTGTGTTCACCTAAGTTATAGTAGAGTTGACCGAGTTGAATACCTGCCTGGCTTGCGAGTGAACTGTTGGGGAATGAAGAAACCAACCGTTCAAGCACGGAAATAGCCTCATTTTCGCGGTTGAGCATGGTGAGGGCACGGCTTTTCTCGAAGAGTGCATCATCAAAATATTGAGAATTAGGAAAGCGCCGCATCAAATCGTCCAATGCAGCAATTTTTCCTTGATAGTTGTGTTGCAATCCCATTACGAAGGCTTTTTGGTAGGCTGCATAATCCGCTACCGATGGATTCAATTCGGCTGCTTGAGCGTAATATCGTTCAGCATCCGAGAAAGCACGATTGTAGTAATAGGTGTCCCCAATCCGATTGTAAGCGTCGGCAACTTCAGGCCTGCGCTTGTCATTTTCGGTCGAAATATATCTTTGAAAAGCATTTTGGGCTGAGGCATATCGATTTTGCTTAAATCTTGCATAACCCAGATTGTACCACCCGAGTGCATAATTCTCGGAGGAAGGAGAAGCTGTCGAAGTAAATGTGTTGAAATCCGATTCGGCGTTGGTATAGTTTCCCAAACGATAATGTGATTCTCCCCGCCAGAAAAAAGCGTTGTTGCGTGCATCACGGTCATAATTGCCCATGCTGATGCAGTCATCGAAATAAGATATGGCTTTGCCGAGATTGCCATCGATGAACTGTTGTGCGCCCAATTGGAATAATACCGCCTGCTTGGCCTCCAAGATTCGTCGCGATGGATTTGCGATTCGATTGATGGCTGAAAGTGCAGCCGAGTAATCCTTTGTTGTTAGAAATGTTTCGGCGAGGATATCGTTCACGCGGTCGGCGTAAACCGAGTTGGGATAACGCTTTAGAAAATTTTCGAACAACGTTATAGACTCGCTGAAAACCGAAAAGTTTGTTTCGTGCACAAGCAGAGCATAGTTGAATAATGCCGTTTCGCTTGCTTTTTCATCGAAATTGTATCGCGAGGCAGCTTCGAAGGCCATTTGTGCCGATTGTTTTTCTCCGGTTTTCAGAAACATCTGTCCAAGTTGCACCCAGGCATTTTGTGTCAGCATATCGGGTTCGCCCACGGCAAGTTGAAACATGCGAATGGCTTCGCGATATTGATTGGTTTCGGCATATCCCAATCCCATAAAATAGGCATCGCCGCGAAGCGGCTTATCGGCTTTTTCAAAATAGTGTTGATAGTTTGAAATGGCTTTGGTCGGTTGTCCAAGTCTGAAATAGGAATTCCCCAACACACGATACATTTCGGGATTGTGGTTGCTTTGAGGGTATTTTTCGACGAAGTTTTGTGCCAACTGAATAGCTTCCTGCAAATTCTCTTTGAAAAAAATTGCTTGGGCCGTATAAAAAGCTACTTCTTCTCCGAACTCGGGATGATTACGTAGTCGTTCAAAACGTTGCAGCGCTGCATCGTATTCGGCATTCGTATAGTCAATATAGCCCAGATAATAATCGGCTGCATCGCGATATTTCTTACTGTTTTGATACAGAAGTCCGAAATATCGTTGTGAGGATTGCTTGTCCCCCAGTTGTAAATCGGAATATGCCAGCCGGAAACTGTAATCTTCTTGCTCCGAAGTCGTCAAATAATCCAGATCAGACTGTTCCATCCAATGTTTGGCAATGGCCCATTCCTTTTTGTCGAAGTGGAAAGAACCTATCAAAAAATTTACCTGATGACGATGTACACTTTCGGGGTATTTATCCAAAAATTCTTTTAATCGATCTCCACTGTCGCCTGAACCGCGATAGAAGGAAGAAAGTGCGATCATGTATTCGGCTTCTTCCTCGAGAAATTCGTCGTCGCTTTCGGCTATGAATTTACCCAACAGGTCTTGAGCTCCGGCATAATTTTTCTCCAAAAACATTTCTTTGCCTTGGTTAAAAAGATTTTCCGGTTGAAAATGATAAGCCGTTCGTTGTGCAAAAGTGCTTTGCATCACGAGAAAAAAAAGTATGCCTAAAATATTTTTTTTCATGTCCTTAAGTATTTTACACTGCAATAGCGCCATTGCATTTTCGATAACAAACTATAAGAGTTTTTCAATTCCTTTACGTATCGAAACCAATCCGAAATCGGCAGGATGTAGGTTTTTTCGAGCCACGAATTGCAGCTGTGCAACATCATCTTTTGCATTCAAGTTGTTGAAATCGTTTATCTTGCATCGAAAAAAAAGATCCACAGTTTGCACTTCAAATCCCGAATATACATAAAGATTTGGAATTGAAAAAAGATATTCTGTAGAAACGACTTTCAGCGATGTTTCCTCTAATACTTCCCGTGCGACTGCTTCTTCGGCTGTTTCGTACATATCCACAAAACCTCCGGGCAGGTCGAGAGTCCCTTTTGCAGGATCTTTGGCACGGATGGCCACGAGCATTTCACCTTTCTCGTTTTCGATAACGGCAACAACTGCTGCCGATGGATTGAAATAATAGACAAATCCGCAATCGAGGCATTTTTTCGATTTGACGTTATGTTCCACAAATCGGTTCGATCCGCATTTTGGACAATAAAGAAATTGATGGAGAGGATGTTGCATGAGGTGATATGCTTTTTTAAAAAGAAAAAATATTTCTTTCGAAGGGCTTTTTCTCTAATTTCTTATTTTTTTGCTACTCCCACGATTTGAGTCGGAGGTAATTCTCGATTGCGCTTATCGACAGCAACGACCAGATGATCGGCGAGTTCGGCAAAGGCCATACCGGTTATGCTGTCGGCATTGAGTGCTACCGGATGACCTTCGTCCCCGCTTTCGCGGATACTTTGCACAATGGGAATCTGTCCGAGCAAAGCATAACCCAATTCCTCGGCCAGTCGTTTGCATCCGTCTTTTCCGAAAATATAGTATTTGTTTTCCGGCAGCTCCGCCGGAGTAAACCATGACATGTTTTCTACAAGTCCGAGGATAGGAACGTTCACTTTGTCACCGGTAAACATGCTGATGCCTTTTCGTGCATCGGCCAATGCCACTTCCTGCGGCGTGCTTACGATAATCGCGCCGGTGATGGGCAACGTTTGCACAAGCGTGAGATGAATGTCGCTGGTGCCGGGAGGAAAATCGATGAGAAAATAGTCGAGTTCACCCCAATCGGCATCGCCGATGAGCTGTTTGAGCGCATTGCTTGCCATCGCTCCACGCCAAACCACGGCATCTTCTTTTTTAACGAAAAAGCCGATGGAGAGCATTTTTACTCCATAGTTCTCGACGGGAACAATCAAGTCGCGTCCATTTTTGTTTTCGAGGACAGGACCTGCATCTTCCACGCCAAACATTTTCGGCACGGATGGTCCAAAAATATCTGCATCGAGCAGTCCGACTTTATAGCCTTTTTGTGCCAATGCCACTGCAAGATTGACGCAAACAGTACTCTTGCCGACACCGCCTTTTCCGGAGGCTACGGCAATGATATTTTTCACTCCCGGAAGCAAATCGGGGAGGACAGGGCGTGGTGGTTGTTTCGATTTCACCGTAATGTTGCCTTTGATGTCCACGTTTTTGTCCACATACGTCAGGATGGCCTGCTCGGCCATTTTTACAAGTGATTTGATAAACGGATCGTTGGCTTTTTCGGTGATGAGCGAAAAGCTGACTTTCATACCGTCGATGCGGATGTCTTCGCCTACCATTCCTGCCGAAACGATATCTTGTCCCGTTCCGGGATAACGCACTGTTTTGAGTGCATCGATAATAAGTTGAGGATAAAGTGTCATATGTTTTTAATAATGTTTCGATGTATTAATGTGCTGAAGGGATAGGAAGTTTGTTTAGATGTGTAAATGATTTTATTGATAATTTTCCGAATCTCTTTGAGTTTTGTAAATAAGCTTTCGTCAGACGGATAATTATTTGAGTGCTTGCAAAGGAGTATCCCATATTCTGTTTCTTCAGCTTCTTTGGCGGAAATTTTAAATTTATGAATAAAATCGGATTTGCTTTCGCAATTTTGTACCTGCCTAACATTTGCATATTTGCACATTTTCTCATTAGTGAATAGACTTATTGAAATTCGCATTGCGACCGAAACTGCGATAATCATCCTTTTCTATTTTAATATCCGGTTCTGTCCAGTCATTTTTGGGGGGACATGCGAACTGAATATACTTGATGTTTAAACCACGAGCACGCCATTGTTGTTCGTAAAATGTTTGAATTTGAAGAATAGTATCCTGCCATTCCGATCGGTATAAATCGTCGGTTTCGAAATACACGTCAAGATGATTTATTCGAATCATCTCCTTTGTGTAGGTGTAAAGAAAATTGCTGTCTGTTTTTAGATGAACGATTCCGTTTTCATTCAGCAGACGACTGTATTCTCTCATAAATCGTGTTGAGGTGAGGCGTTTATTGACCTTGTTCATCTGCGGGTCGGGAAAAGTGATCCAAATTTCCGATATTTCTTTTTCTGCGAAAAAATGACAAATCAATTCGATATGGGTTCGTAAGAAAGCTACATTTTTCAGATTTTGGCGAATGGCCTGTGTTGCACCACTCCACATGCGCGCACCTTTGATATCGATCCCGATAAAATTTTTCTCGGGAAAAAGTTTGGCCAATTCCACCGTATATTCGCCTTTGCCACAACCCAGTTCCAAAACAATGGGGTTTTCGTTCCGAAAATATTCCTCATTCCATCGTCCTTTCAAAGGAAAGACTTCGCTTTTGATTTTTTCGAAAGGATATTGAAACACGTTGCTGTACGAGGCCATTTCGGCGAACTTTGTCAATTTATTTTTTCCCATGTCGGTTTTTCGTTATAAATACAAAATTACGAAATTATCGCGTATCCGAAAAATTGCGAACAATCTGTTTGCTCCTATATTCTGTAAGTCGTAATTCGAATTCGAAAACAAATGCAACAATTATGTGTGAAATTGATATTATTATCTCTACACAATATCGAATTATAACTTAAATGTTTTCCTTTTGTCTTTTTCGATATATATCCTATTTTCAATGTATTGGATAATTAAAGAAATTATTTGAAAAAGTGAAATTTTTCTCTTTTATTTTTGTCTGAATATCGAATTATTACTTACCTTTGTCAAGTAAAACCGATTAAAATCGTTCTATATTATGAAAGTTAATGACATAATGACACAGCTTGAGGCCAAACATCCCGGTGAATCGGAATATCTTCAGGCCGTCAGGGAAGTACTTACTTCCATCGAGGATGTGTATAACCAACATCCCGAATTTGAAAAAGCCGCAATCATCGAACGGATTGTCGAACCCGATAGGATTTTCACATTCAGAGTGCCTTGGGTTGACGATCAGGGTAAAGTTCACGTCAATATCGGATATCGTGTCCAATTTAATGGAGCGCTTGGTCCATACAAAGGCGGAATTCGTTTTCATGCGTCGGTTACGTTATCCACACTCAAATTTTTGGGTTTCGAACAAACATTCAAAAATGCACTTACCACATTGCCGATGGGCGGAGGAAAAGGCGGATCGGATTTCTCGCCAAAAGGACGTTCTGATGCCGAAATCATGCGTTTCTGTCAGTCGTTTGTTACCGAATTGTGGCGTAACATTGGTCCTGATACGGATGTACCTGCCGGAGATATCGGCGTCGGTGGTCGTGAAATCGGGTACATGTTTGGAATGTATAAGAAATTGGCTCGCGAACACACCGGAACTTTCACCGGCAAAGGATTGAGCTATGGCGGATCGCGTCTGCGTCCCGAGGCAACCGGTTTCGGAGCTTTGTATTTTGTTTATCAAATGTGCAACGAACATCATATCGACATCAAAGGTAAAACGATTGCTTTGTCCGGTTTTGGGAATGTGGCGTGGGGTGCTGCCGTAAAGGCTACCGAACTTGGTGCCAAAGTTGTTACTATTTCCGGTCCCGATGGATATATTTACGATGAAGAAGGCATAAATACGCCCGAAAAATTTGCCTGTATGCTCGAGCTGCGCAATTCCGGAAATGATATTGTTGCCCCCTATGCGGATCAGTTCCCAAAGGCCAAGTTTTTCCCCGGAAAGAAACCGTGGGAATGCAAAGTGGATATTGCGCTGCCATGCGCTATTCAAAACGAACTGAATTTGGAGGACGCCAAACGCTTGAAAGAAAATGATGTGATGCTTGTTGCAGAGGTTTCGAATATGGGTTGCACGGCTGAAGCCGTCGATTTCTTTATTGAAAATCGCATGCTTTTTGCTCCCGGTAAGGCGGTTAACGCAGGAGGTGTGGCCTGCTCGGGATTGGAAATGACACAAAATGCCATGCATATTTCATGGTCGAACGAAGAAGTTGACAGCCGGTTGCATCAAATTATGGGTGACATTCACGAACAGTGTGTTTTGCACGGAAAAGAAGGAAATTACATCAATTATGTCAAAGGCGCCAATATTGCCGGTTTTATGAAGGTAGCCGACGCTATGATGGCTCAAGGCATAGTGTAAAAAATATATCTGATACAACTTGAAAAAAACCGCGGAAAGCCGGAAGAGCAAATGTCTCTTGCGGCTTTTTTAGTGGTCGTGTGTTCCTCGTGTACAGTATATGCCGTGAAATTAAATTTCTCTCAATCTGTGGACGCATTTCTCGAATCTCTGTTTTTTTGCGTATTTTTGACAAGCAATAAAATTGAAATGAAACCATTCCTATATCGGGTCGCCGACATTTTCTACTCACAGTTTGCAAACGAGCTCTACAAGCATACGTTTGTATTTCCGAATAAGCGTGCCGGCGTTTTTTTTCAAAAATATCTGTCGGAGATAGCGGGGAAACCAATTTTCTCGCCGGATATAGTCACCATTCAGGAACTTTTTGTAGGATTGTCACCCTATCAAACAGCCGATCGGATTGCTTTGCTGACAGAGCTTTATCGCTGTTATCAACAAATCGGCAATGCCGACGAATCATTTGACGATTTCTTGTTTTGGGGTGAAATGCTGTTGAATGATTTCGATGATGTGGACAAATATCTGATTGATGCGCGACAACTTTTTCGGAATGTGCGCGATTTGAAATCGCTTGAGGATGATAAATCTTACCTTTCGGCATCACAAATCGAAGCTATCCGGCGTTTTTGGAGTAACTTCATGTCCGGTGGGTTGAGCGATTCGAAGAAAAAATTTCAGGAGACATGGCAAATTCTTTTCGAGCTGTACACTTCGTTTCGTTCGGCGCTTGAAACAAAGGGTTGGGCTTACGAGGGAATGACGTTTCGATATGTTGCCGAAAAGGCGCTTGCCAAAGATGATTTTGTGTTGAATGCTCACTCGTATGTTTTTGTCGGGCTCAATGCGCTCACGCCTTCGGAAATAGCGTTGATGGAATATCTTCGAAACGTAGGCAAAGCTGATTTTTATTGGGATTACGAATCTCAGATGGTGAATGATCCACAAAACAAAGCTTCGTTTTGGATAAAGGATAATTTACGTCGTTTTCCTTCTCGTTTCGAGATCGAAAAAAATGAGAGGGATTGCGATAAACCTATTATAGAGCTTATCGGAGTGCCTTCGGCTGTGGGACAGGCAAAATATGTTTCGCAACTTCTTTCGCAGCTGATTGAGACCAATGCAATCACCGATCCTGACGAGGCAATTCAAACCGCGGTGGTTTTGCCTGATGAAAATTTGCTCCTCCCCATTCTGTACTCCATTCCTCCGGAAATCGGGAAAATCAACGTAACGATGGGTTATGCTATGTCGCACGCATCGGTTGCCAGTCTTGTGAATCATATTGCAGATTTGCAACACAATGTGCGCACTTCGCGTGACGGTGAAACTGTTTTTTATCACAGATTTGTAACCGCAATTCTCAATCATCCGCTTGTTAAGGCTTCGTCTAAAGATGAAGCTGAAAAGTTGAAAAATTATATTGTTGCGAATAATCGTGTTGTTGTTTCCTTGTCGGACATTCCTCAACAAGAATTGCTCCGGCTCATTTTCAAACCTATATCTGATTGGCGACAGATTCCGGGTTATCTGCAACTCATTATGCAAACTATTTACTCTTCGCTGACGACCGAGAAATTGCACATTGATGAGCCGAAAAATGATGCTTCGTCCATCGATCTCGAAAGAGAATTCGTCGTGCAATATTACAAAGCCATTACCCGATTGAGTGATACATTGAAGAATGTGGACAGTATATCTGTTGATGTCTATTTTCGTTTGTTGAAGCGTTTGGCACAGGGTATTAGCGTTTCATTCAGCGGTGAACCGCTTTCGGGATTGCAGGTGATGGGTGTCCTTGAAACGCGTGTGCTCGATTTCGAAAATATCATTCTTTTGTCGATGAACGAAGGTGTTTTTCCCGTGAAAAGTAGTGCCAATTCGTTTATTCCCTATACCCTCCGTAAAGGATTCGGAATGCCTACTTACGAGCATCAGGATAGCACCTATGCCTATCATTTCTATCGCATGATTGGTAGAGCAAGGCGCATTTTCATGCTCTACGACACACGCACCGAAGGTTTGCAAACGGGCGAAGTAAGTCGGTACTTCACGCAACTGAAGTTTTTGTACGGCGATGCATTCGATATTCGCGAACGCGTGGCTACTTATAATGTTTTCGCATCAGCTATGCCTTCAATTTCGATTGAGAAAACACCTTCTGTTATGCAAAAAATCGACAGATTCAGGGCCGGTGGTGATTTGTGGCTTTCGGCTTCACAGCTCAATAATTATATCAATTGCTCGTTGCAATTCTATTTTTCGGCGATCGAAGGGTTTTCGGATGAGGAAGTAGTGAGCGAGAAGGTGGAGTCGGATGTCTTCGGTTCGATTTTTCATCGGGTGATGGAGCAGATTTACAGACGATACGAAAACCAAATGGTAACACCCGACGCGTTGTCGGTTATTATTAAGGACGACGACTATTTGAACACTTTGATAGAAAAGGCTTTTGCAAGGTATTATTTCAGAGATGATGCAAACGTCCAACCGCTTGTTGGCGAAAATTATTTGATTGGTGAAGTCATTCGCAGTTATGTAAAGCAGACTCTCGAAGTGGACAAGTCGTTTACGCCTTTTCGTTACATTGGTTCAGAATACAAATTCGAAACTGCTTATCGGGTGAACGATGACTTGGTGGTTCAGTTCAAGGGCAGTATCGACCGCATCGATATGCAGGGAGATATCTATCGAATTGTCGATTACAAAACGGGAGCAGGTAGTACTGTGTTTTCCGAATTACCATTTCTCTTCGATACCTCACGCAATGCCGATTTGTCGAAGATTTTGCAGGTTTTCCTGTACTCGTTTTTTTATGACAGACAATTTCCCGGTCGAAAGTTGTCGCCTGCCTTATATTTTATGCGATCGATTTATTCCGAAAACTTTGATCCATTTATTTCTCTAAAGGCCGCCTCTTCAAGTAAACCCGAACGCGTGAGCGATGCTTCGGTTTATTTTGATGAGTTTACCGATTTGTTGAATCAATGTTTGTCCGAGATGTTCAATCCCGACGTTCCTTTCAAGCAAACCGACAACGAAAAAAATTGCCAATACTGTTCTTTCAAAACCCTGTGTGGACGATAACTAAAGCTATTAGTTTTTGGCTTTTATTCCTTTCATTTCTTTCCAGACGATCCATCCGGCAGTCAATAACATGATGAGTAGCGCTATGTACGCAATCGTGTCGGTAACCTTGATGCTCTTTGGTGCAAATTCGAAAACCACCGTGTGTTTTCCTTGCGGAATAGGCAGCGCGCGCAAAGTATAGTTTGCACGTAACATTTCAGTCGGTTTACCGTCAATGGTTATTTGCCAACCTTGCGGATAATATATTTCGGAAAATACGGCCAGTTCATCTTTCTTTGCATCCACGTTGTAAGTGAGTATGTTCGAATCGTAAGATGAAAGGGCAATGGTAGAGGCTGAATCTTTCGGCGTAACGTTAAATCCTTTTAGCAGTGGTTCGAACTTTTTGTCGGCTACCGCTTGTGTGCGCAGATCCATTTTTCCCAAAGCCTCAATCTCTTCGTCGGGCGTATTCGCGAAACGAATATCATTTACAAACCAAGCATTGCCCTGATTGTAGGGATTTGCTACCGGAAGCGTACTCCCTCCCTGTGCCGGCATGATAATCCATTTCGTATTCAACATGTTCAGCACCTTAAATCCATCTACATTCACCGAATCCATTTTTCCCTGCGTCTTTATGATATCGTTTTGCAGCGACATCATTTCCTTTGTCAGATACACATCGATCAAATCTTGATAGCGGCGAAGTTTAGCAGGGTGATATCCTCCGATGCACTTATGCCAATAAGGAGTGACACCGTCATTGAAAGTACTGGTAGCCATGTTGAGCACGCGATAATATTTTGTGGTGTCTTGATGTATGAGCTGATCGGTAGGCGTCTTGGCGAAAGTTTGACTTACGGTGGTCGGTTGTGTAAAATCGCTGTCGTTGAGGTAGCGTTTGTCCACCGACCATAAATCGATTAAACTCAATACCAGAATTCCCGACACTGCCATTTCGGGTTTTAGTTTTTTATTGATGAGTGCCCACAGTAAAATTGTTCCAATGGCAATGATGATCACGCTTCGCCATGCGTCAGCAGTGAACATGGCAACGCGCATCTCGGTGAGATTGTCGATAACTGCACGAACATGTTCTGCCGGAAGTGTTTGCAATTGTTGCATTTCGTATGCCGAAATGAACGAAGGAAAAAACATTTTCGGCGCTACGGCAAACAAAAGAGCCACTCCTCCGGTCAGCCCCAAACTGATATACAGATATTTCATGTTTTTCGTCAGCTTTTCTGGATGCTGAATCAACTCTTTAAGGGTGAGGGCTGCCAGCAACGGAATGCAGAATTCGGCAATCACGAGAATGGATGACACGGTTCGAAACTTGTTGTACATGGGAATATAATCGATAAAAAAATCGGTGAGTCCCATAAAGTTTTTCCCCCACGAAAGCAAAATCGAAAAAACTGTTCCTACCAGCAATGCCCATTTCACCGGCCCTTCCACAATGAATAATCCCAAGATGAAGAGCATCAAAATAAACGCTCCCACATATACCGGACCGGATGTCCCGGGTTGATCTCCCCAGTATTGACCAATTTGTTGGTATAGCTGTACGTATTCAGGACGAGCTTTTTTCATGGCTGTTTCATTTTCCGATAGTGGCACCGATGCACCTCCTTTGGTATTAGGAACAAGCAGCGTCCATGTTTCGCCAATGCCATAACTCCATGCGGTGATGTAGTCGCGCTCCAGACCGTTGTTGGTTTTGTTTCCGGCATCGTGATGCGACAGTTCCGATTTGCCGCGCATGGTTTCCTTTGAATATTCGTAGGTGTGATATAAATTTGAGGCATTGGCCAGTACGCCAATCAGACCTGCAATTACGATAACGCCCGTCGATTTTAGAAAATCGGGAAGTTTCTTTTTGCGAAGCGCTTCCACGAAAAAGGCTATCACAAAAAACAGCATTACGAACAAAAAGTAATAGCTCATCTGAATGTGATTGGCCGAAATCTGAAAAGCGACGAAAATCATCATGAGCAATCCGCCGAGCAGATATTTTTTTCGATAGGCATATACCAATCCCGCAATCGTAGGAGGTATGTAGGCCAAGGTGACGAATTTCCAAATATGTCCTGCTGCGATGAGGATGAGGAAATAGGACGACAAAGCCCATGCAATGGCTCCCAAAGCACTGATTAATGGCGATGCATCGAAAGCCCGCATCAGGATGTAGAAACCGAGCAGCATGATGAAAAGCAAATACATGTAATTGGGCAAAAAAAGCGAATACACTTTTTTTGCAAAATCCTGTGGCTTGGTCGAATCGTAGGTGGGCGACATCTGATAGGTGGGCATTCCGCTGAACATGGAATTGATCCAGCGCGTGCGCTCACCATTATGCCGTTCCATATAGTCGCGCTGTTCCTGTCCCTGACCAATGGCAGCCAGTGAATCATGTTGCGCAATAACCCTTCCGTCGAGAATGGCGGGGGCAAAATAGGCGAAAGAGAGAATTACGAATGCTATGATCGCGATCAAGTCGGGAAGCATCTTTTTGAAAGTGTCGTTTTTACTCATCTTGCAAAGACTTTACATGTTTGAAAACACAAATTTACAAGAATAATCGTTGATTTTTTGATTTCGGAGGTGTTTTTCTTAAAAAGAGAAAAGTGAAGCCGCAAGACTTCACTTTTCCCCAAAAGTATTATTTATCGTTGAAAATTAGAAATTCCTTTTTTTACTATTCTTCTTTGGCATCAGTGGTTGCATTACATAATAAATGACGGCTTGAAACATAAAAAGTTACGCCGTCATTTATTAAAAAAACAAAAATATCTTGTTATTTCACTTCACTTCCCGGATGAACCATTTTGGATGGTTCGACAAGTGCAAGCGAACCATCGGCATCTTCTGCCGAAAGAATCATGCCTTCCGACATAAATCCTCTGAGTTTTCGGGGTTCCAGATTGGCGATGAAGCATACCTGTTTCCCGACAAGCGCTTGCGGATCGGGATAATAAGCGGCAATACCCGATAATATGGTACGTTTCTGCAATCCGTCGTCCAATAAAAATCGCAAAAGTTTGTCCGACTTGGGAACTTTTTCACATTCCAGCACTGTCCCTACCCGAATGTCGAGTTTTTCGAATGCATCAAAAGCGATGGTTTCTTTCACGGGTTTCGCGTGGTAAGAGCTATCTTCGTTCGCTTTTTTTGTGTCGAGCAGTTTCTGAACCTGACGTTCGATCACGTCATCTTCGATTTTCTCGAAAAGTAATTCGGCGTTCCCCAATCGATGCCCTTCGGGCAAAAGATCGATACTGCCAAGTTTTTTCCAATCGATTTTGGGCAAGTTGAGGAATGATCGAATTTTTTCGGTGGAAAACGGCAAAAATGGTTCGAGCACAATTGTCAGGTTTCCGGCTATTTGCAGTGACAGATTCAGAATGGTCGCCGTTCGGCTCATATCTGTTTTAGCGGTTTTCCACGGTTCGCAATCGGCCAGATATTTATTGCCGATGCGTGCTAAATTCATCGCTTCCTTCAATGCTTCACGAAAACGGAACTGTTCGATGTTCTGTTCCACTGCGTTTTTTACTCCTTCGATGTTGCGAATGGTTTCGCGATCGTAATCAGAAAGATCGCCAAGAGCGGGAACCGCATTGTCGAAATATTTCTGCGTTAGCACTAGCGCGCGATTTACGAAATTGCCAAGTATGGCTACCAATTCGTTATTGTTGCGTGCCTGAAAGTCTTTCCACGTAAAGTCGTTATCTTTTGTTTCGGGAGCATTCGCAGTAAGTACATAACGAAGCACATCCTGCTTACCTGGAAAATCTTCGAGATATTCGTTGAGCCACACTGCCCAGTTGCGCGAAGTGGATATTTTGTCGCCCTCGAGGTTCAGAAACTCGTTAGCAGGCACATTCTCGGGCAGGATGAATAAACCTTCGGTTTTGAGCATGGTGGGAAAAACAATGCAGTGAAATACGATATTGTCTTTGCCGATAAAGTGGATAAGCTTGGTGTCTTGGTCGCACCACCATTTTTCCCAGTTCCCATATTTTTCGGGCTGTTGTCCGCAAAGTTCTTTTGTATTCGAAATATATCCGATGGGTGCATCAAACCACACATACAGCACTTTTCCCTCGGCATTTGGCAGAGGAACGGGAATTCCCCAGTCCAGATCGCGACTTACGGCACGTGGTTGCAACCCGAGGTCGAGCCACGATTTGCATTGACCGTACACGTTCGGTTTCCATTCTTTGTGCTCGTCCAGAATCCAGTGACGAAGCCATGCTTCGTGCCTGTCGAGTGGGAGATACCAATGTTTGGTACGGCGCATTACGGGTTTACTGCCGCTTATCGTCGATTTCGGATTAATCAGATCGGTGGGGTTGAGCGTCGAACCACACGCTTCGCATTGGTCGCCGTAGGCGCGCTCATTGCCGCATATCGGGCAGGTTCCGGTGATGTAGCGATCGGCCAAAAACTGCTGCGCTTCTTCATCATAATACTGTTCGGTCTCCTGTTCGACGAATTCCCCCTTTTCGTACATTTTCAGAAAGAAATCGGAAGATGTTTTGGTGTGAATATCTGATGAGGTGCGCGAATAAATATCGAATGATATTCCGAAATCTTCAAACGATTTTTTGATGAGAAAATGATATCTGTCCACGATGTCTTGAGGCGAAACGCCTTCCTTGCGGGCTTTGATGGTGATGGGAATCCCATGCTCGTCAGAGCCGCTGACGAAAAGCACTTCTTCGCCTTTGAGGCGCAAATAGCGGGCGTAGATATCTGCAGGTACATACACTCCGGCAAGATGACCGATGTGTACGGGACCATTCGCATAGGGCAGGGCTGCCGTGATGAGGGTGCGTTTGAATTGTTTTGACATATTGTGTGCTCTGTTTGTTTTACTCGAACCGTTGCATGTGGATGATTTTCTCAGATGCAAGGTATCGATTTTAACGTATCGAAAATGAAATGCAAAGTTACGAAAAAATGAGTTTTTTTCGCATAACTTGATAAAATTGAGCAACAACAATTCGCTTGAGATGTTATAAACAGAAAAAACAAACGATGAATTTCAATTTACGGGGAAAAACTGCTATTGTTGGCGGAAGCAGCAAAGGATTGGGAAAAGCGTGTGCTATTGCGCTTGCTCGTGAGGGAGTGAATGTTACCATTTGTGCGCGCAATGTTGATGCATTGCACGAAACGCAAAAAGAAATCGAAGCATTAGGTGTCGGAGTGTTGGCATTGAATGCCGACATGTCATCGGCAGACGATAACAGAAGGATCGTGGACGAAACGGTGAAAAAGTTTGGAACGATAGATATTTTGGTCAACAATTCGGGCGGTCCCAAGCCCGGCACTTTCCGCGAAATATCGGAAGACGATCTCGACGAGGCCTATCAGTCGGTGCTGAAGTACAACATCCGCATGATTAACCTCTGTCTGCCATATATGGAGCGAAGCGGTTGGGGACGCATTGTGAATATTGTTTCCACAAGTGTAAAAGAGCCGATGGAGAACATGGTTTTATCGAATATTTTTCGTTCGGCCGTTGTGAGTTATGCCAAAACCATCAGTAAGGAGTTGATTTCGAAAGGTATTACCATCAACAACGTTTGTCCCGGATCGTTCAAAACCGATCGCATTATCCGGTTGACGGAAGTACGTGCCAAAGCAGCCGGCATGACTGTTGAGGAGTTTGAGCAAAAGGCTGTTGCCGATTTGCCGCACAAGCGTTACATGGATCCTCAGGAATTGGGCGATTTGGTTTGTTATCTCTGTTCCGATAATGCACGTTCCATCAACGGAACTACCATCCAGATCGATGGAGGAATGATCAGCGGGCTGTTTTGAGAAAACGACTTTTGGGTCGTTAAAAGAGAAGTTTTTACCTAAAAAATGAGCATATACTGTTAATCAGAGTATTAAATACACTTTAATCGACAAAGGTTTCCCGAATAACGTTTTTTACTTTTTTAATTTCTTTGTCGGTTAAGTTATCTATTTCTGTCAGATGGTCAATAGGTCTCTTCTTGCAACACGAAAACATTTCCTCTATTTCACTTGTTTTGTATTTGCAAAAATATCATCATGAATTTATATAGAGAATCACTCAAAATCAAATCCATTACGATTAAGAACCGTCTAGGCATGTCGCCAATGTGTATGTATTCGGCTACGGACGGAATGGCAAACGATTGGCACTTTGTTCATTATGCCACCAGAGCCATTGGAGGCGCGGGATTGATTATTCAGGAAGCTACCGCTGTTTCACCCGAAGGACGCATTTCCCCATACGATTTGGGGCTTTGGAAAGACGAACAGATTGAACCGTTGAAAAAGATAACGGCGTTCCTCCGCTCGCAAGGTTGCGTTCCTGCAATTCAATTGGCTCATGCCGGACGAAAAGCTTCGCACGACAAACCTTCGAATGGTGAAAAACAGTTACTTCCTTCCGAAGGCGGTTGGCAAACAGTTGCGCCATCTCCTATTCCGTATTACGACAACGAGTTACCGCCTGAAGAGCTTACGGAGGATGGAATTTCTCGAATTATAAACGATTTTAGAGAAGCAGCATTAAGAGCATCAAAATCCGGTTTTCAAGCTGTGGAAATTCATGCAGCGCACGGCTATCTTATTTCTGAATTTCTTTCTCCGTTAACGAATAAGCGTACTGACCGTTTTGGAGGAAGTTTTGAGAATCGAGTTCGGTTACTACTAATGATTGTTGATGCCGTCAAAACGGTATGGGATAACGATCTCCCGATCATAGTACGACTATCGGCAACCGAATGGGCAGAAGGAGGCTGGGACATTCGTGATACGGTGAAACTCGCCGAAATTCTGAAAGAGAGAGGCGTTGACATCATCGATTGTTCGTCCGGAGGGAATATCCCTACCCAACAAATACAAATAAAACCTCTTTATCAAGTACCTTTTGCCGAAGCGGTACGAAAAACAGGAATTGGTGTTGCTGCGGTAGGATTGATTACTCAACCGGAGGAGATCGAACGTATTTTGCAAAACAAACAGGCAGACATGGTACTCTTGGGTCGTGAATTGCTCCGGAATCCCTACTTTCCGCTTAATACAGCGGGTATGCCTTTTCCTGAACAATATAAAAGAGGGAAAAGATAGACAATGATAGACAATGATCGATGCACAATGAATCATCGTTGAGGCTTGTAGCTGACGATATAGCCATTGAATGACAAACTTACCCCCTAATATAAGCCGATCCGTAGTTTGACAGGGAAAAAATGGAACGGGAGGTGTAAGAAAATAAATCTTGACACAGGTTAATTTATGCTGCCTTCAATCGCTTTCTCTCCTGCAACGGTGATGCTGAAAATTCCGATTTCCTTTTGATTAAACTGCCGAATTTCCTCTTCGTTGAGGTATTTCTGTAAAATTTCCTGTGGCAGTTGCACCTCCTTTTGTTTGTGAACGGTAACCGATTGAAACCCTGCTTCCTGAATAATGTCCAAATAGTCCTGCATCTCAATAGCTCCCGAAACACAACCGGCATACATTTCTGCATCGTTTTTCAATTTTTCGGGAAGATTGCCTTTTACGACTACATCCGACACACAAAAATGACCGCCGGGTTTCAATACCCGTTTGATTTCGTCGAAAGCCCTCCGCTTGTCGGGAACAAGATTCAATACGCAATTGGAAATCACCACGTCAAACTGATTGTCTTCCAACGGCATATCCTCAATATCTCCCTTGACAAATTCCACATTTCGAAAACCCAGTTTGGCATTGTTTTTATATGCTTTTTCCAGCATGGCATCGGTAAAGTCAATACCGACCACCTTACCGGTTTCCCCTACGATGGCACGGGCAACAAAACAGTCGTTACCCGCTCCACTGCCCAAATCGAGTACACTGTCGCCCTCTTTGATGGACGCAAATTGGGTAGGTATGCCGCATCCCAATCCCAAATCGGCATCTTCGTGATAACCTTTCAGTTGGCGGTAGTTTTCACTGAAAACGGCGTAATCGACAGTAGAACAGCATCCGCCAACGCCGCAACAGGAAGTTTCGTTCTGTTCTTTCGATTGCTTGGCGATCAATGTGTACGTGTCTTTGACAACGGATTTGATATTTTTTTCCATATTATTGAATTTTAGAGTTGTATTCCTGATTTTTTGAGAATAAATAGCATGATGAAATAGGCTATAATAGTTAGTGCCAACGAAATAGCAAGTGACAGCCAAAAATTGAGACTCCTTTTCAGCAGCACGGGCAACACGATAAAAAAGACGAGTGAAGGGATCACGAGCCAGAAAATTCCGCTGGACAACGAGGCAATTTGTGCCGTGTCTTTGGTATCGATATACAGCCAAATGATGGCCAACAGCGAAACCAGCGGGATGGAAGCCAATATACTGCCCATAAAAGTACTTCGTTTGGATATTTCGGAAACGGCTACCAGCACAATGGACGAAAGCAGCACCTTGACAATGGTGTAAATCAGATTCATGGCTGTAAATTATCTTGATAAAATTAGTAGAATTTTTCTTTTATTTCGTCTCTTAATCCGGACAATTAATTTTCGTGATTACAACAAACTTCTTTGGATTGAATGTTCGAGAAGAATTGCCGGAAAGCTTCATTGGCTTTTTCCCAATTCTCCTGATCGATGCAGTATCTCACTTTGGGCGGTTCGATTTCGCCTCTGATTAATCCTGCGTTTTTCAGTTCCGTCAAGTGTTGCGAAACGGTAGCTTTTGCAATGGGAAGTTCCTGACAAATATCGCCAAAAAAACAACTGTCCATGGAAGCCAAGAACCGAAGAATGTTGATGCGGGCGGGATGTCCCATCGCTTTGGCGAAACGTGCCAACTCTTCGGTATCGATGTCGTATGCTTTATTTTTGGGGTAAACCATAGTTGTAATGATTATCTCAATTTGTTGTTCGCAAAATTACGAATAATTCTCGCAATACAAAATAGCGATGAAGATGTTTTTTGAAAATCCGTATCAATCGTTCATTATCACATTCTTGCTTCAAAAATATTGTCGGAAAGACAAAAAACTTATGGCTTCCTTTTGATTTCTCATATTCAATTGGATGAAAACGAGAATTAAGCTTTCATTTGGCTGAAAAAGTGGGACGGAAACCGTCCCACACGTGATAGACGTCAGTACGACGAATCGAACCGAAGCCTTCATTTGGCTTGGACAAAGATAAAGTTTTTTTAAATTAGTTCTGGACCACTTACCTCATCATAATCATATAGTTTACATGATAATAGATGTTAGGTTATTATGAATGAGAATTTATTCTGCCTTTCAGGCAGATTATATCGGTTGATTCTCTTCTCCGCAAAATGAATTCTGCGGTTATGAAAATTCGGCTTTTCAAGCCAAAACTATGCCGAAAAACGATGTGTCGCTTCCTTCGGCAATAAGGCAGCCTTTGCCTGAAAGGCAATATCCTCTTTTTTGTCTTTGGATACCCGGTTCACTTTTTCCGCTCTCGTTATTCGTCCCGGAATCGTTTTTTTTCATCGAATTTCGTTCTTACTTTAGCCGTTTTTTTAGTTTATGATTATACTCATATTAAATATATATAATACTTATATATCATTTATTTGATACATACTTTTTAAAATATGTATTATCTATGTTTTATTTCAGTTTTATTCTTGATTTTCGGACAATTTATTATTATCTTTGTCCTATTCGATACAATACGTAATACATTCATGCTATGGCTGTACTTAAAGGCGGATTCGAAATTGAAGGGAACGTGGGTGGACTCAGTTTCTACAAACGGCGGGGAAGCGATAAGATTATCGTCAGAAGCAAAGGGGGTGCTTCAAAGCAAACGATTAAAAATTCTCCCAAATTCGAAAAGTTGCGTTTGCAGCAAAACGAGTGGAAGGGTTGCACGCGGTTTGCCTCATGCGTTAAAAATGCTTTTGGCGGATTGCAACGGGTTGCCGACTACAATCTTACCTCATCGTTAAATGCATTGGCTAAAGCTGTTCAAAAGGCGGATGCCGAAAATGAGGTCGGCACGAGGAATATCCGGCTTTCTTCCTGCCGTCAGGCTTTGAGCGGCTTTAATTTCAACCGGAACTATTCGTTCAATTCGGTACTGAAGGTGTCGACAGGTGTCGAAATAGAGAGGGAGCATTTGAGGGCGGTCGTGCATATTCCCCGCATCAACACATCGTTCGATTTGCTGAATATTCGGCGATTACCGTTCTTCCGAATATCGATAAGTCTGGGTAGTGTATCGGATATGGTTTATCGGGAAGATTTGAAACAATACGTTCCCGCAAACGAAAAGCTGAACGGGATTTTCCGGACCTTCACCGGCGAATGGATTCCGGCCGTGAATATTCGGGAAGGACAAATGGTTGAAGTTGGGTTGAACGAATCGCTGCGCGACGATTTAACGGAGGAGGTTACTTTGATTGTTTCGGCTGCGGTGGAATTTGGAGAAGTGGGTTTTGACGGCAAACCGCAGGAGGTGAAGTATGCTGGCAGCGGTAAAGTTCTGATTTGCGGTTGACGTTCTCTCGGGAGTTTTGCCTTACAGTTTGTCGAGTGACGAATGCTTTCGCAGGGACAGGTGAATGCGGATGCAGGGGAAAAGGACAGGGAACATTTTTTTTCTGAAGGATAATTAGTTCTGCCTTTCAGGCAGGGTGAGAGCAGCCGATTCACCCCGCAGAATAAATTCTGCGGTTATGAAAATTCGGCTTTTCAAGCCGGAAATACCTTCGCAGTGGAAGCCTTCAATTCACCGCCTAGCCTTTGCCTGAAAGGCAGAACTATTGCAGCTGCATCGAGAAATATCTACTCCGGCGAAAAGGAACAAACGAAATGAAAATTCGTAATTTAAAATTCTTATTTCTCTACTTCCCATTTCTCTATTTCTTGTTAATTCTCAATTACGGAATTACACCATCTAAACAGTCCCCTTAAGATAAGGGGACAAGCACTGCCGCCAGGCAGTGCAGGGGTTATGATATTTCTTCACTTCTAACTTCTTTTCTTCTCTCACACTCATCCACTCTCCCTTATTTTCCCGACCTCATCTCATCATCGGGGTACCCGATCTGCGCAGGGAGCGTGCCGTCAGGCAAAAGACAAGCTGTTTGAGCCGCCGTCAGGCGGTGAGTTATTTGTCTTTTAGCGAACAAGCAGCTATCGGGTCGATGAGGAGATGTAGTCTTGATTTTTTTTTGCATACTTTTTTGCATCAAGGCAAAAAAGAATGTGGGGTTTGGGGCAACGCCCCAACAATCAATGGATAATGGATAATGCACAATGTACAATTGATTGATTTGATGATTTATCGATTTACTGATGAATTCCGATAATCTGACGACTTCGCGTCTTTGCGCCTTCGTAGCGAATAAAAGTCCTGCCTTCCGGGCAGGTTTCTGCCGACGATTCACCCCGCAGAATGAATTCTGCGGTTATGAAGATTCGGCTTTTCAAGCCGAAAAGACCTTCGCAGTGGAAGCTTTCAATTCACCGGCTAATCTTTGCCTGAAAGGCAATAACCTTCATAACCGCAGGTATGCGACCTGCGGACAAAGACAACAAGAGAATCCCTGCCTGAAAGTCAGAACATTCCTATTTCGGTTCAAAAAATCTCACAGGGTAGAAGAAAAATGATTAAGTTTGCAACGTGAAACCATAGGGTTGCCGTTTGTTAAAATTTAATTCACTAAGAACAATGAAAAGATCGATTTTCATATCATGTGCGATACTGATAATTTCGGCTATTTTTGTTAACCCAATATCTGCGCAAAACACTTTGAATATAACCACTCGTCGGAAAGTGTTTATCAATACCGACATGAAAGAAGGTAAAAAATCGTTCGTCGGTTGGGGCGTTTTCCCAACGACAAAAGAAAATATTCGCCGCATCACCATGCAGGTAACCCTGGCTCATCCCGATTCTACAGCCATTGCTCACTGGGACTACCTGGATTTTATCAATCTCCGTCGCACGGGAGGTAAAACGGGGAAGGATCACAATATCGAACTGAGTCGCTTAATCACTCCCTATGGTAGCAGTTTTACAAAGGACTGGAGCTTTACGTGGGAAGTGGACGCTACCGATTTTTCTTCTCTGTTGCGCGACAGTGTGGAAATCGAATATATCCATAGCGGCTATGAATCCGACAAACTTGGTTGGGCTCTCACGGTGAATTTTAAGATACAGACCGGTCCTGCCATTGCCGATCCTCTCTCCATTACCGAACTTTATAAAGGCCAATTCCCTTATGGAGACCAAAACGATCCTATCGAAAACTATCTCAAGCCTGTTGGCATTACTTTTGCCGATGCAGCCGCTTTCGGTAGGATACGTATTCAGCATACCGGTCACGGATTTGCTCCCCCAGACGGTTGCAGCGAATTTTGCAGTCGATGGCGTGAAGTCGTTTTCAACGGTAAAGTCATCGACCGAAGGGACCTTTGGAAAGATTGCGGCAGCAATCCGCTCTATCCGCAGGGCGGCACCTGGGTTTACGATCGGGGACATTGGTGCCCGGGTGATTTGCAAAATCCGGATATTTATGATGTGAAGGTTTTTCCGAAAGAAAGCATGATCGATATCAACATGATGCCCTACGTGGATTCGGTTGGAGAAGCACAAGCACGCGAGGCGATTACCGCTTATCTCATCCAATACAAAAAGCCCAATCATCGATATGATGTCGCTCTGGAAGAAATAGAAGCCCCGACCGACAAGCAATTCTATAATCGTCGCAATCCTTCCGTCTTTCGGCCGGTAATCCGATTCCGAAATGTTGGGAGCGAACCGTTGAAAGAGGTCGAGATCAAATACGGAACGAAAGGATTCAAAAGCAAAACGTATAGGTGGACAGGCTATTTGGGATTTTATGAAGAAACCACTCTTGTTTTGCCCGGCCCCATCGAATTCGGCGAAGGGGAAAATGTTTTTGAAGTCGAATTGGCAAAACCAAACGGCAAAAAAGATCAATGGAAGGCCGATAATGGAATGACTTCGACTTTCAAGTCACTCAAAACGCTTCCTTTGAATTTGGTAGTAGCGTATAAAACCAACAAGAAACCGGAAGAAAACAGGCTCTTCATGATTAACGAAAAGCAAGATACGGTTTATCAACGTAACCCCCAACAATGCAAACCCGATATGCTCTATACCGACACTATACACCTGAAGCCGGGATTGTATGAATTCGAATTGACTGACACTGGGGGCAATGGCCTTGAGTTTTGGGCAGAACCGGAGCAGGGATACGGATATTTGCGATTACTCGATGAGGAAGGTAATATTCTGCATCACTTCATCAGCGATTGCGGAAACGGACAATTCCTGGCTTTTAAGGCCGCTCCCGAAGCCAAATTGGATTCTGCCGTTTCGCAAAACGCCTTTTTCATCTATCCCAGACGGACGAAAGATAAATTGGAACTGGATGCTTTTCTGAAAAAGCCACAAAAACTGCGGGTGCAATTCACCGCTGACGAAGTTCCTGTGGAAACCCACGAATATAGCAATTTCAAATCAGGAACTTTCGAATACAATATCGATTATTTGCCCAAAGGGAGATATGTCGTAGAAATTTATGTAGATAACGTTTTGGTTCACAAAGACCGAATCAACCGCGATTAATTACGAGCAAAATGAATTTGATTTTTATTGCATTGTTTCAGCTCCTGAGCAGTTGCGCGGCCATTGATCCTTCGCCCAAGGGTATTCCCTTGAGTTATGAGTGTTACTACACTGTAACACCGCCACAGATCGACGGCACCTTAGATGACGAATGTTGGGAGAAAGCCCCTTGGACGGCATCTTTTCAAGATATTCGCGGAAAAGATTTTCCAAAACCTGTTTACGATACACGGGTAAAAATGCTTTGGGACGATCACTATTTTTACGTAGCCGCCTGGCTGGAAGAACCGCATATTCAGGGAACGATTACCCAACGGGATGCCGTTATTTTTCGGGACAACGATTTCGAAGTTTTTATCGATCCTGATGGAGATACCCAATTATATTACGAATTCGAAATAAATGCCCTGAATACCATTTGGGATTTGTTGTTGGTGAAACCCTATCGCGAAGGAGGCCCTGCTCTTAACGGTTACGATGCCAAAGGTCTTCGATCGGCGGTGTACATCGACGGAACTCTTAACGACCCGTCGGATACCGACAAGGCCTGGTATGTAGAAATTGCTTTCCCCCTCGATGTGCTTGCCGAATTGAACGGCAATCGGAAACCGTCAGCCGGCGATCAATGGAGAGTTAATTTCAGTCGCGTGGAATGGCATACCAACATTGAAAACGGAAAATATGTCAAGAAAAAAGATCCGGTATCAGGCAAGCCATTGTCGGAGGAAAACTGGGTATGGTCGCCTCAAGGGGTTGTAGATATGCATCGTCCGGAAATGTGGGGATTTGTTCATTTTTTGAGATGAGATCTGCAATTGAAAGTGTTGTCATTAAGTAATTTATCGATATGCTATGAAAAAAATAATCAGATTCCTTCCGCTTTTGCTTTTTCTTTCGCTTCCCGTTTTTTCACAGGAGAAAAAGGAAGAGACGGACAAGAAAATGGAATGGTTCAAAGACGCTAAGCTCGGCATTTTTGTTCATTATGGCATCTACGCCGTGAACGGAATAGACGAATCGTGGTCGTTTCACAACGGCTACATCACCTACGCCGATTATATGAAACAACTGAAGGGGTTCACCGCTTCGAAATGCAATGCCGAAAATTGGGTGAAACTCTTCAAAGCTGCCGGTGCAAGATATGCGGTGCTCACTTCCAAACATCACGACGGAGTGGCTTTGTGGAAAGGCAATTCCGATCATTATAATGTGGTCGATAATTCACCTGCGGGTCGCGATCTGATAGAGCCCTTTGCGGATGCATTGCGAAAGAACGATATGAAAGTAGGACTTTACTACTCCCTCATCGATTGGTCGCATCACGACTATCCTGCTTTCACACGCGACAGCGTTCGTTATCAAAACGATCCCGATCGTTGGGAAAAATTCGTAAAATTCTATTTCGGACAAGTCAATGAACTTTCCACTCGCTATAATCCCGACCTATTTTGGTTCGACGGCGATTGGGAACATAATGCCGACGAATGGAAAGCGCCCGCTTTGCGCAAACAGATATTGGATCATAATCCCAATGCAATCATCAATAGTCGTTTGGCCGGCTATGGCGATTATGGAACTCCCGAGCAAGGTGTTCCGGTAACCGTGCCCGAAAATCCTTATTGGGAACTTTGCATGACCATGAACGACAGTTGGGGATATCAGCCGAACGATCATAACTTCAAAACGCCCTTTCAGCTGATAGGAACTTTTGTCGATTGCATCAGCAAGGGGGGCAATCTGCTTCTCGACGTTGGCCCGAGGGAAGACGGAACCTTGCCTCAAGAGGAAATCGATATTTTGAAAGCTTTCGCCCGATGGACTTCTAAACATCAGGAAGCTATTTATGGAACGCGAAAAGGAATACCTGAAGGACACTTTTTCGGGCCTACGGCTTTGAGTAAAAACGGACGAACACTTTTTCTTTACCTCGATCATCTTCCCAATCAACCGGTTCGAGTGAAAGGACTCGATTCGGAAATAAAAAATGTCCGCATTGTGGGTACTGCAACCAAACCGATCATAAAAAAAGGAAACATCGCAGGAACATTCTCCATTTCGATACCCAAAAATGCTGCGGATCCGGTAATGACAGTCGTCGCTATCGATTTTGCCGAACCGCTGAAGCTCAAAAATCCCGAAGAAGAAATATCTTTGACGCAGTCATTCATCAATTATTTGCAACAAGACAATGTATGGGTGAAAAAGCACATGCCTTTAGTTGGCAATTGGCAAAAAGGAATCTCCACCCTCCATTATGCCGGTCCCTCGATGCTGTCGCAGGACAAGACTATCCTCTATTTATTGATGAATGGCAAACCTAATGGGCCTTTGGCAATCAAAGGGCTCAAAAATTCCATCAATCGCGTGTGGGTAGTAGGAAATGCCACCCGATTGAATTGCCAAATTCTGGGGAAACTTTATTGGAGCCAAGTTCCCGGCATAGTGTATATCGACATTCCCGAAAGCACACTCGATCCTCGTGGCACGGTGGTAGCCGTATTGCTCGACGGTCCCATCTCACTCTATACCGACGAAGGACAAGTGATTGAGAGCAATTAAAATCGATTGCCAAATACTTTTTATCATCACAAACAAATATTTATGAAAATGAAAAAAACGCTTATCCTCTTTTTCGCCCTGATGACGGTATCTGCTGTCATTCAAGCAAAAAAAATACCGGTGCATGCGTGGTTAGGCGGCCCGGGTAAAGCTACCGATCAGGAAATCGCCACCTATTTTGCCGATCTCAAATCCAAAGGAATTGATGCCCTAATGTACAATGGGGGACATGATCCTGCCACCTATGAACGCGTGGGAAAATTGGCTCACGAAGCCGGACTTGAATTCAATGCATGGATTCCGACGATGGTGCAGGCCTATTCCAATAAATTGGATTCGTCGTGGTACGCCGTCAATGGATTGGGCGAATCTGCCCTCACCCATCCGGCTTATGTAGCACATTACACTTTCCTTTGTCCCGATCGTGAAGGAGTTTATCGGTTTCTGGAGGATTTGTATGTTAACATAGCCAAAGTGCCTTACGTGGATGGTATTCATTTGGATTTTATCCGTTTTCCGGACGTCATTCTCGCGCGTGGATTGTGGAAAAAATACAACCTCGTGATGGATCGCGAATATCCTCAATTCGATTATTGTTATTGCGATTCGTGCGTTGCCCATTTCAAGGCACAAACCGGCATAGACATCCGTAGCGTGAAAGATCCGTCCGTCGTTCCCGAATGGAAACAGTTCCGCTACGACCAGATTACCCGAATTGTTAACCGACTGGCCGATGCCGTGCACAAAGAAGAGAAAAAAATATCGGCAGCCGTATTTCCGGGACCATCCATTGCAAAAAAAATCGTACGTCAAGAATGGAATAAATGGAATTTGGATGCCTTTTATCCCATGAATTATAACGATTTCTATCTTGAAGATGCCAACTGGGTGGGCAAAATGACAAAAGAAGAAGCGAAAGCCGTTAAAGGAAAAAGCATCGTTTACAGTGGCTTATTTATTTGCCCTAATCCCGCTAACAAAGCTCTTGAGCTCGACCCCGAAAACCATGGATTAACGCCCGAAGAACTTGGTAAAGCCATCAAGCTGTCCATGAAGAACGGAGCTGTCGGCGTTTGTCTGTTTACACCCGACCGAATGACGGAGGGACATTGGAAAGTATTTGCGAAAGCTATTCATTAATTTTTTTCTGAACAATGAAACCATTGATAAAATTATAGAAATTACCTGGAGCGAGGTGGGGTTCGATAGAGAATTTCCAAATGCCAATTATGGATTATCTGCAATATCAATTCACCTAAATCAGTTTCAAATAAACAACGATCGGAAATATCCTTGTCGATTTGTAGAATATGTGTCGATGAATTTTTGAACCCTTTAGATGAATTTCTCTGATCACGGAGCCCATCATGTGTAAGCGTAAATTTTCTTTTCCAAACGAATTGCTCTCGACAATCTTTATTTTCAGAAAGCAGTTGGATTCGATTCTGTGAAAATGTGCCGAATGAAAATGTAATTCTGTCAAATTTCACCAAAGATGGCATTTTCTTTGGCTTAATATTTCGTTTTTAAAATTTTAATTGTTATTTTTACGGCCATATTTTTAATGACTACAACGAAAAGTAATCGATCCAATATCGAAAATAAAGAAATGGACACATCGCAGTACACTAAAACACAACTCGTCTTGCTGGTTATACTTCGCGTCCTCATCGGATGGTATTTTTTATATGAGGGATTATCAAAAGTTTTTGCCCCAAATTGGTCGGCTTATGGGTATTTAATGGATTCGAAAGGCATTTTTGCGTCTTTGTTTACGGCTATAGCCGAAAACCCGACACTTCTTTCCATTGCCAATTTTGCGAATATATATGGCCTCATTCTTATCGGCCTTTCGTTGATATTGGGTTTGTTTGCCAATGTGGGGCAAATAGGGGCTATATTTTTTCTGGCTCTTTATTATCTTTCACATCCGCCATTGATCAATGCTACATATATATTGCCTGCCGAAGGTTCATATCTGTGGGTTGACAAAAATCTGATCATGATGTCGGCCCTGTTGGTACTGATGGTATTTCCCAATTCGGTATGCATCGGATTGGATCGTTTTTTAAAAAAAAATAGCACAAAAGCACAACGTTCATAATGGAAGACAATACTAAAGATATTAATCCCAATTCCTCCAAACCCGAAGATAAAGATAACAAAAAGAAACCTGTATCGGAAGGACGTCGTGATGCAATAAAAGCATTGGCCACAGTTCCGGTATTGGGTGCAATGGCTTACGGTGTTTACAAAAAAAGGAAAAGTGAGGTCAGATATAATGCTTCGTCGGAGATGTTCCGCTTCAAATCGGATGTAGCTCCTTTGCCTGCTGTTTCGGCAGATGACAAAATTATCCGTCTGGGCCTTATTGGATTTGGCATTCGCGGTAAACAACTCATGCAGGGACTGGGCTTTGCCACTCCTGAATTTGTTGAGGATCTTATTCAGCAATCAAAAAAAGATTCCTCAAACAATGCCTACAAGGATTTTGTCGAACAGGAAGATTTGCGCGTTGAGATAGTTGCCGTATGCGACATTTTCGATACATATGCCACAGAAGCAGTAGCTGCAGGCTCCAACATCCATAGAGAAGGTAAGAATGGAAAATTGGGTACTCCTCCCAAAAAATACCGCACTTATCAAGAATTGCTTGCCGATCCGGATGTGGATGCTGTAGTGATAGCAACGCCCGACCATTGGCACGGAACTATGGCAATGGCTGCAGCCAATGCAGGAAAGCACGTGTATGTAGAAAAACCCATGACGTGGACTGTTCCCGAAACCTACTTGCTGCGGGAGACGATCAAAAGAACGGGAATCGTTTTCCAATTAGGGCATCAAAATCGTCAGATTGAAGCATACGAACGAGCGAGACAAATCATCGAGAAAAATTTGTTGGGTAAAATCACGCTTGTTGAAACCGGTACAAATCGCAACGACCCGAACGGAGCGTGGGTATATCCCATTCACCCTGATGCCAACCCTAAAACGGTGGATTGGAAACAATTCGAAGGAGATCCGGAACGTATTAAGGAATATCTCGATTATATGACCTCGGCCAATCTTGCCGGTTATGTCGGACCCGAAGCACGGGATAAATTCAGTCTCGAACGATTTTTCCGTTGGCGTTGCTGGTGGGACTATAGCACGGGGTTGAGCGGCGATTTATTGACTCACGAATACGATGCAATGAATCAAATACTGAAACTCGGCATCCCTTCGTCGGCCTCCTCGTCCGGCGGAATCTACTTCTTTAAGGATGGTCGCACCGTTCCGGACGTTTTGCAAACGGTTTTTGAATATACCGATCGTGGATTGACGATGCTATACTCAGCCACATTAGCCAACCAGTTTAACCGAAGCCGAAAAATCATGGGACACGATGCTACGATGGAAGTCGGAAGCACTCTCACCGTTACGGTTGACCCTCAGTCTGATCAGTATAGAGAAAAAATAGACAAAGGAATAATAAAACCCGGCGAACCCTTCTACACCTATGTTCCGGGACGAAGTGTAGATGCCGTTACCACTGCTACGGAAAAATATTTTGCCGAAAGAGGATTGTTGTATTCTTTCATTGGAGGAAAAAGATACAACACAACCTTCCTCCATCTTAAAGAATGGTTGCAATGCATTCGCACCGGAGCTACTCCATCCTGCAATATCGATCGCGGATTTGAAGAAGCAATTACGGCGCACATGGGCACAAGAGCCTACCTGGAAGGACGACGGATGTATTGGGATAAAGAAAAAGAAGAAATAACAAGAGGATAAACACCAGTTATGTGATTTTTTAATCTTATTTACAAAAGCTTATGTCATCAAAAATTTCAAGAAGAAAATTTTTAGAAACCGGAGCGATAGCAGCTGCGGGTCTAACGGTAGTACCGTCATCGGTACTAGGTAAAAGTATGGGTCATACGGCACCGAGCGACAAGTTAAACATTGCCGGCGTAGGTGTTGGAGGAATGGGTTTTGCCAACCTGAAAAACCTCGAGAGTCAAAACATCGTAGGATTGGCCGACGTTGATTGGAAATACAGCAAACGCGTGTTTGACTATTTCCCAAACGCAAAAAAATACTACGATTATCGCAAAATGTTTGATGAAATGGGCAAAAGCATCGACGCTGTGGTTGTGGCAACTTCCGACCATACCCACGCAATAATTGCTGCCGATGCCATGACCATGGGAAAACATGTTTATGTGCAGAAACCATTGACTCACAGTGTTTACGAATCGCGCTTGCTTACCAAACTGGCTGCTAAATACAAAGTAGCCACGCAAATGGGTAATCAGGGTTCGTCAGGTGCCGGAGTTCGTCAGATTTGCGACTGGATTTACGACGGGCAAATCGGTGAAGTAACCAAAGTTGAAACATTTACCGACCGACCTATTTGGCCACAGGGATTGAACCGTCCGTCAAAAGTTGATCCAATCCCCAAAACATTGAATTGGGATCTATTTATCGGGCCGGCTCCGATGCGTCCATTCAACCAAATCTACACTCCGTGGAATTGGCGCGGATGGTGGGATTTCGGAACAGGAGCTCTTGGAGATATGGCTTGCCATATTCTTCATCCCGTTTTCAAAGGTCTGAAACTCGGCTATCCAACCAAAGCGCAAGGAACTTCGACTATGCTCTTGACCGACAGCGCCCCTGTGGCTCAGAAAGTGAAACTGGTTTTTCCTGCTCGTGAAAATTTGCCGAAAGTAGCTATGCCCGAGGTTGAAGTGCATTGGTATGACGGAGGTATCCAGCCTGAACGTCCGGCCGGTGTACCAGCTGGTAAAAATCTGAATGATGCCGGTGGAGCTTGCATTTTCTATGGGACAAAAGACACGCTCATTTGTGGTTGCTATGGTAAAGATCCTTGGCTGGTATCGGGACGCGTTCCTAATTCTCCGAAAACGCAACGCGAAGTTACCCTTTCTCACGAGATGGATTGGGTGCGCGCATGCAAAGAGAGCCCCGAAAACAGGGTAGAAACTGCATCTCCCTTCTCCGAAGCAGGACCTTTCAACGAAATGGTTGTAATGGGCGTGCTCGCTGTTCGTTTGCAGTCTCTTAATCAAGAACTGGAATGGGATGGACCCAACATGAGATTTACTAATATTCCGGCCGATGCAACGATTCGTACCATTGTAGAGGACGGGTTTAAGATTGTGGACGGTGATCCGCGGTTCGATAAAAAATGGACAGATCCGATCAACGCCAATGAGTATGCTCAACAGCTTATCAAGCACAACTACCGTGAAGGATGGAAACTGCCTGAAATGCCCTAACAGATACTTGAAACATTCGGTGAGGAAACGCAAGTTTCCTCCCGATTGTAGTTTTTATTATATTCAGTTTAATATTAAAAAAGGATGAAAGTTTTATGAAAAAGATTTTTTATTCAGTAAGTTTAATTGCTATGTCTGCAATGATGTTTACGGCATGTGGCAATGCCAACAAACAAGCAAACACAACAGAAGCCGCTGCAGACTCTGTTGCACAGCCACAAGAAGAATGGATCACGTTGTTTGATGGAACCAGTTTTAATGGTTGGCGCGGATACAACCGTACGGATATGCCCACGGCATGGACTATCGAAGATGGAGCCATCAAGATTAATGGATCGGGTATGGGTGAAGCCGGTGCCAAAGATGGCGGTGACATCATCTACGACCGTAAATTCAAAGATTTTGAACTCACCTTCGAATGGAAAGTTTCTCCTGGTGGAAACAGTGGCGTATTTTATCTGGCTCAGGAAATTCCCGGCAGACCTATTTATGAATCGGCCCCCGAGTATCAGATTTTGGATAACGAAAGACATCCCGACGCCAAATTAGGTAAAAATGGCAATCGCAAGTCCGCATCGTTGTACGATCTGGTTCCTGCCAATCCTCAAAATGCTAAACCGGCAGGCGAATGGAACACCGGAGGCATCATGGTTTATCAAGGTACCGTAGTGCATTCGCAAAATGGTGAAAACGTGGTAGAATATCATTTATGGACCGACGACTGGAAAAAAATGGTGGCCGACAGCAAATTCAAAGACTGGCCCGAATTTCTCAATGCCGGTGGCGAAAATCACGAAGGGTATATCGGTTTGCAGGATCATGGTAACGATGTATGGTTCAGAAACATCAAAATCAGAATTTTATAATCCAGACATCAAAGAGGCAGACCTTTTCATAAGGTATGCCTCTTTGTTAGTTAAAAACAAGAAAGATCATGAAAAAGCAATCGATATTTATTCTTGCCGCTTTAGTTATAGGCACAGTACTGTTTACAGGATGTAAGCAGGGACAGAAAAAAGCCGAAAACGCTACCGATTCGGTAACCGTAAAGAAAGAAATTTATCTGCAGCTTTATTCGGTTCGTGACGACATCAAAGCCGATTATCCGGGAACGATAGCTAAGGTGGCCGAAATGGGTTACACCGGCGTCGAAGCGGCCGGTTATGCCGACGGAAAATTCTATGACTTGACGCCACAGGAATTTAAAAAATCTATTGAGGATGCCGGAATGGTTGTTCTCTCCTCTCATGTCGGAAGGCCACTCGACGAGAATGTAAAGAAAATCAATTGGGATGAAGTTTGGAAATGGTGGGACACAGCCATTCAGGCACATAAGGATGCCGGAATGAAGTATATGGTATTTCCCTGGATGCCCGAACCTAAAACGATGGACGACTTGAAGGCTTATTGCGATTATTTTAATCAGATTGGCGAAAAATGTAATGCAGCAGGCATTCGCTTCGGATATCACAATCACAATTTTGAATTCAAGGAAATAGACGGACAAATTATTTACGATTATTTCCTGCAGAATACCGATCCGGCAAAAGTATTTTTTCAGATGGACGTTTATTGGGTAGGCGAAGGTGGTAAGGATCCGGTTGCATATTTCAATCAATATCCCGGACGTTTCGAAATTTTGCACATTAAGGACGAGACCGAATTGGGTAAAAGCGGAAAAGTTAATTTCGAAAACATCTTTGCCAATATCGACAAGTCCGGAGCCAAATACTTGGTTGTGGAAGTCGAACGTTATTCAGGCACTCCGTTTGAAGGTGTGAAAGAAAGCTATGATTATTTGGCCAATGCAACATTCGTAAAAGAAAGCTACGCCAATTGAATCGTCGTTTGAGCTTTATCGCTTGAAGAATTAAGTAGGAGGGAAACGGCAGTTTTCTTCCTACTTTCGTTTTCCGGCTTCGCTTTTTTTTGAGGCAAGATTTTTTGTTCGATTTGTCATTATAGTTAGCATAATTTTTTGCTAATCCGGATAGAAAGTGATCGTACTCCAAAATTCATTTAGGTTCGTTTAGTTATAAATGATAGGATATACCGGATAATCAAAAAAAGAGTGCCGGTTTCGGACACTCTTTTCCATCTAATAAGATTTATATTAACGGTTTTACCAACGCAATAGACCGGCAATTCCTTCCAATTCGTTATAAAGAATTTCTTTTGAAGCACCGTTTACAACTTCTATGCGGGTTGCATATTGCATCGCTATCTCGAATATTTCTTCTTTCATAGAAACTTCTTCATAAGGGCTATCATAATCAAGTGCTTCTTCTTTTGTGGCAAAAACTAAACCGTCATTACACTTGAAAACCCTTGCCTGCAGATCCCATGGCAAAATTAAAATTTGCAGTCTTCCCATTTGAAGAGCATCCAACACATTTTGTAATCCGCAGATTCCTTGAGGGCTTTTTGCCTCATTTATTATCTGCAATTCTTCGCGATCCTCAGCTTCTCTCAACATGGGAATAACCCGATCCAAAATATCTTTTGACGAAGGATTCTCAATAGATAGCGGATTGGAGGCATGACCAATTACCAACTCACGCAAAGGACGATTCAGATAATTTTCAAATAATTTTACCTGCCAATCGTCTCCCATCAAAATCAACCGTTCAATTTCCAATTCATGAACTGATTTTTCCATCATCTCGGCCAGTCTTCTATACAACTTATGCGTTAATGTCTGAAGTTTGGCCTTTTGTCTATCCTTGAATTTCAATTTATCGTTAAAAGTTCTTTCCTTCATTACGCCGGACTCGATGATTTTGGCGTTTTCATTAAATTCTTTCCATTCTTCCGGAGTAATTTCAGCAAAAGTTTCGGTAATTTCTTTTATTTCATTCAAAAATATTTCGTAAAAACCCCATCTACTGCCGCAAATATGCAACACTCCTATCCTGCGGTATTTGTCAAAAGCATAAAGAATAGGTAGTAAATAGGGTTTTCCGTAATGAGCCTCAATTCTCCCGCTCGCCAAATCTACCATCGGTAAATCTACCTGTAACTCAAAATGCTCAATCGACAACTTTTCTTTTTCGTTAATCCATGCAAATAGGGCCAATGTACGAGCTTCAGTTTGAATTTGATCAATGAAAGTCACAAGCTCATCGTAAAAAGTTTTTCCCTTTTTCAATCGAATATCAAGCTCGTCCATTTCTTTTAAGGTATTTTTCAATCTGATAAACCATCCCTTACCATAATTTTCAGGATTCGCAGGATTAACATTACAGTACACTGATAGTATGGGTTTGTCTGTACTGCCGACAATTTTCTTAAATTGTTGGATATCCTTCTTGCTTATCATAGTTGGTTAAATTTTTGACAATTAGACTTCTTTCATTTTATTTCCTGCAAAAACTATGCAATTGATATCGAAAAAATGTTATATTTCTATTTTAGTCGATTTTCCAAATGATCACTCAATCAGAGGAAAAGTAGTTTTGTGTTTTTCTTTTTTTCAACCTTCTTTTGCTACTCTTGTTTCGTACAATTTTGTCTTCTGCCGATTTCAAGGTATAAAGATCTGACAACTTAATACCAATCCCCAAAACCATCATTAGTGAAAATGTTCATCTTTACCGACCCATAAAGCAGTGAATGTTTTGCTGCTATAAAATTGCATATCACAACGTCACTGCCAACCTATTTAACATGAGCGATGAATAAAAAAATCCCCGTCATATAATGATCGGGGATTTTTCGTGATAAATATGTATATAAAAGTGAGTAGTAAAATGTGCTTTTGAAAAACTGTTGCTTCGATTAAGCTTTTCCTGCACTTCCCAGCACATTTTGCGTTTTATGCATGTAAAGCTTTTTGAGCTCTTCACGCGCCGGTCCCAAATATTTACGAGGATCGAATTCTTCGGGTTTTGTAGCAAGTACTTCACGAATGGCAGCAGTCATGGCAAGACGACCATCCGAGTCGATATTGATTTTGCAAACTGCCGACCGGGCGGCTTCGCGCAACTGTTCTTCGGGAATACCGATCGAATCTTTCAGCTTGCCACCGTATTTGTTGATTTTATCGACATATTCCTGTGGAACAGACGAAGAGCCATGTAGCACAATTGGAAATCCGGGAATGCGTTTTTCGATTTCCTTCAGAATATCGAAACGCAGCGGAGGAGGAACAAGACGACCATTGGCGTCGCGTGTGCACTGTTCGGGTGTGAACTTGAATGCGCCATGTGACGTACCGATCGAAATAGCCAAAGAATCTACACCCGTACGGCTAACGAAATCCACTACTTGATCGGGTTCGGTATATGTGTGATGCTCGGCTTGCACGTCATCTTCGATTCCGGCCAAAACGCCCAGCTCCCCTTCAACCGTGACGTCGTATTGATGTGCATAATCTACAACCTGTTTTGTGAGGGCAATATTTTCTTCATATGGAAGATGAGATCCATCAATCATTACCGATGAAAAACCATATTCGATGCACGATTTGCAAAGTTCCAAGCTATCGCCGTGGTCGAGGTGAAGAACGATGGGAATTTCATATCCTAATTCCTTTGCATATTGAACGGCTCCCTGAGCCATATAACGTAGCAGTGTCTGGTTGGCATATTTACGTGCACCACTGGAAACTTGCAATATAACGGGCGATTTTGTCTCGACACATGCCGAGATAATAGCCTGCAATTGTTCCATATTGTTGAAATTGAAAGCAGGAATGGCGTATCCCCCTTCAATGGCCTTTTTGAAAATTTCTCTTGAATTTACAAGGCCTAATTCTTTATAACTTACCATTGCTTTATTAATTAATTTGTGAATGAATAATTCGATGTTTAAATATCTACCGCAAAAATAAGAATTTATCCTTAGAATGCGAAACTTTTTGGACATTTGAAGCCCATTTGCATTTAAAATTGTGAATATGAAAGCGTATAACCCGTCAATTGTGAAGCTCTATTTAAAATACTTTTCGAAAATTGGAGCAAAAAAAACGATATTTCATTTTTTTATTCTATTTTTACGTGATGAAAATTTGCCCGTTTCCTATGTTGAACATTTAAACCGATTCGGTTTTTTTCGATGTGTTCCCCTCGCGGTGGAAATGGGTCTAAATCAACATCGAAAAAACATATACAAATAACAATTAATTGCAGCTTTTTGTTCCTTTTTATTTTTTGGGGATCAGGCAGAATTAATTATTGACGTACCGGTTTTAGTTTCACCACACAAAACTCTTATAAAAATGGAAAATAACATTGAAGAATCAAATCAAATACAGATAGAGTTATCAGAAGAAGTAGCTCAGGGTATTTATTCCAATCTTGCAATCATATCGCATTCCTCATCCGAATTTGTTGTCGATTTTATTCGAGTGGTACCCGGAGTACCGAAAGCAAAAGTAAAATCACGCATCATTCTCACACCCGAGCACGCAAAGCGTTTGCTCTTTGCTTTGAAAGAAAATGTGGACAAATTCGAAAAAAACAATGGGATCATACACTTGAATAATCAGCCTGGTGGTTTTTTTCCGCCCATTGGAGGGATGGGTCAAGCATAAACCTTTTATTAATAAACTATTATATACTTAATTTATTACTTTATGAAAATTGGAATTCCAACCGAAATCAAATCACAAGAGAGTAGAGTCGCCATGACGCCGGCGGGTGTGATGGAATTGGTGCACAGATACGGACATCAAGTGTACGTGCAAAAAGGAGCAGGTGCAGCCAGTCAATTTTCTGACGAGGCTTACATATCTTCGGGTGCAATTATGCTCGACACAATCGAAGAAGTTTATCAAACGGCTGAAATGATTGTGAAAGTAAAAGAACCCATCGAACGCGAATACCCTTTGATACGAAAAGGACAATTATTGTTCACCTATTTTCATTTTGCTTCGAGCAAGACATTAACCGAAGCTATGATGAAAAGTGGTGCTACCTGCATTGCCTACGAAACGGTAATGGAAAAAGACGGTTCGCTACCGCTGCTTACACCGATGAGTGAAGTTGCAGGACGTATGTCTATACAGCAAGGAGCAAAATATCTCGAGAAGCCACAAAACGGAAAAGGAATATTATTGGGGGGAGTTCCCGGTGTCAGGCCGGCCAATGTGGTCATTATCGGAGGTGGCGTTGTAGGAACGCAAGCAGCATACATGGCTGCAGGCCTTGGTGCAAATGTCACCATTCTTGATATCAATCTGCATCGACTTCGTTATCTCGACGACGTGATGCCGGCAAATGTAGTCGCTCAATATTCCAATAAATACGCTATTTCCGAACTGCTTCCAACCGCCGACCTGGTGATAGGGGCAGCTCTTTCGGTAGGAGCCAAAGCACCTCACCTGATCACACGTGATATGCTTAAACTAATGCAGCGTGGCACTGTGATGGTGGACGTTTCGGTAGATCAGGGAGGATGTTTCGAAACCACCCATCCAACCACGCACACCGATCCCGTGTACGAAGTGGACGGAGTACTTCACTATTGCGTTGCAAACATTCCGGGGGCAGTGCCGATGACATCGACGCGAGCACTGACAAATGCAACGCTTCCTTACGTTATCAAACTTGCCGAACTGGGATGGAAAGAAGCATGTAGAAAGTATCAGGATTTGAGATTCGGACTGAATGTAGTGGACGGAAAGATTGTATTTAAAGGGGTTGCGGATTCACTCGATTTGCCTTATACAGAATATACATTTTAATTTGATAGTAATAACATTTTATTAATCAACAGTTTTAAAAGTGATTTGGTATGAAAACAGAACTACAAACTTCCAAATTTAATTGGTTTGCGATGTTTTGGGACGGATTCACGCACATGACGTGGCTAGGGAAAACATTGTGGATATTGGTTATTCTCAAACTAATATTTATGTTTGGCATCATTAAACCCTTTTTTTCTCCTAATTATCTTGATTCTAAATTTAACACGGAGGACGAAAAGGCTACTTATGTATCCGACCAACTGCTCAATAGGCATCAAATTACGGAATAACAAACATTCATAACATTTTAAATTCATATCTATGGAACTATTAAGCACATCGTTAATTAACTGGTCAAGGGCACAATTTGCCATGACTGCGGCTTATCATTGGCTTTTTGTGCCCTTAACGCTCGGACTGGGTATCATCATGGCTATTATGGAAACAGTGTATGTACGTACCGGAGATGAAAAATGGAAGCATACGGCCAAATTTTGGCAAAAAATCTTCGGTATCAATTTTGCCATCGGTGTTGCCACCGGAATCATACTCGAATTTCAATTCGGGACTAACTGGTCAAACTATAGTTGGTTTGTTGGCGATATATTTGGAGCACCGCTTGCTATCGAAGGTATAGTGGCTTTCTTTTTGGAAGCAACATTTATTTCGATTATGTTTTTCGGTTGGAATAGAGTGAGCAAGAAAACTCATCTGGCTTCTACCTGGCTTACCATTATTGGGGCTACATTGTCGGCATTATGGATACTGATTGCCAACGCATGGATGCAATATCCGATCGGGATGAAATTTAATCCGGATACTGTTCGTAACGAGATGTACGACTTCTGGGCTATTGTGACTTCTCCGGTTGCCATCAACAAGTTTTTTCATTCTGTGCTTTCGGGATGGGGTCTCGGGGCTGCGTTTGTAACTGCTATCGGAGGATGGTATCTGATAAAAAAACGCAACGTCGATTTTGCACTTAAGAGCATCAAAGTTGGGGCAATTTTTGGGCTCGTATCTTTCGTTTTATTGGCTGTTACCGGCGACGGATCGGGTTATCAGGTAGCACAAAAACAACCGATGAAACTGGCTGCAATGGAAGGGTTATACGAAGGAAAACATGGGGCAGGACTGGTAGCTATCGGCATGTTAAATCCGGCAAAAAAATCGTTTGATGACGGTGTCGATCCTTACATTTTCAAAATAGAGATACCCAAATTGTTGTCATTGATGGGTTATCGTGATATCAATGCTTTTGTTCCCGGCATCAAAGATATTGTTGAAGGAGGTTATCCGACCAAGAGTGGAGAAGTTCCGCTTTCTTTTGAAGAGAAAAAAGAGCGAGGACAAAAAGCTATCGAAGCTTTGGCCAATTATCAAATCGCCAAAAAGGAAGGGAGAGATGCCGATGCAGCCAATTTTCAGAAAACACTCGAAGAAAATTACGCTTATTTTGGATACGGATATCTCGATAAACCGGAAGATTTGGTGCCGAACGTACCTCTCACTTTTTATACTTTTCATTTGATGGTTGCCATCGGGTTTTATTTCATTCTGATGTTTGCCGTAGTGTGGTATTTCGAGCATAAAAACAAAATTCAGAATACCAAATGGCTTCAATATGTTGCATTGTGGAGTTTGCCTTTGGCATATCTGGCCAGCCAGTTTGGTTGGATTGTAGCTGAAGTGGGTCGTCAACCGTGGACAATCCAAGACATCCTACCGGTAAATGCAGCTGTATCGAGTTTAGAAACAAGTTCAGTAATAATTACGTTTGCAATGTTCGCATTGCTATTCACGGTTCTGCTGATAGCCGAAGTTACGATTATGGTCAAGCAAATTAAGAAAGGACCGGATTATTCCGATAATAACATTGAAGCATAACGATAACAACTAAAACGACAATATTATGATTACATATTCATTTCTTCAACATTACTGGTGGTTCATTATTTCGCTACTCGGAGGACTTCTGGTTTTTTTACTTTTCGTGCAAGGGGGACAATCGATGTTGTTTTCCCTTTCGAAGAGTGATGATGAAAAACGATTACTGGTGAATGCTTTCGGTAAAAAATGGGAATACACATTCACAACTCTGGTAACCTTCGGTGGTGCATTTTTCGCATCCTTCCCATTATTCTATTCTACGAGTTTTGGAGGAGCCTATTGGGTTTGGATGCTCTTGCTGTTTTGTTTCACGATGCAAGCCGTTTCGTATGAGTTTCAATCGAAGCCGGGAAATTTTCTTGGAAAGAAAACCTATCAGGTATTTTTATTCATCAACGGTGTTTTGGGTACGTTTTTACTTGGTGTTGCTGTAGCTACATTTTTTACCGGCTCCGAATTTAGTGTGAATAAGGGTAACATAGCGGGTTTGGGAGCTGCAGGTCCGGTTATCAGTCAATGGCAAAATCCATTACATGGATTAGAGGCTTTGTTTAATCTGCGTAACTGGATGTTGGGGCTTGCCGTATTATTTTTGTCGCGAACCCTTGCTGCTCTATTCTTAGTTAATCGGCTCGATCATCCCGCGTTGGAAGAAAGGTCGCGGAAGTATGTTCTATACAACGGTTTGCCTTTCGTCGTTTTTTTCTTGATCTTTCTTATCTGGACATTAGTTTCGGAAGGTTATGCTGTTGATCCGGCTACAGGAGCTATATCTATGGAAAAGATGAAATACCTGAATAATTTGATCGAAATGCCGGTGATTATGGCCTTCTTTGTTTTGGGAGTTGTAGCGGTGTTATATGGAATTATTGCAACATTGTTGAAGCCAAAGTACAGCAAGGGAATATGGTTTGCAGGGATAGGAACTGTTGTTACCGTGACGATGCTTTTGTTGGTATCCGGTTTTAACAATACGGCCTATTATCCATCGAGTTACGATCTGCAAAGTTCGCTGACAATTCAAAACTCATCCTCAAGCGAATTTACGTTGAGTGTGATGGCTGTTGTTTCGTTACTCGTTCCTTTTGTATTGGCTTACATTTTTTATGCTTGGAGAGCTTTGGAGAAAAAACGACTTAGCCTTCAAGACCTCGAATCGGATGGTCATGCCTATTGACGAATAGTTTTTAAAGAAAGATCGGAAAAGTGTTCATGGAATCCGCGGATTGAGATATGGTATGGCATTAAGATGGTTTTTCGATCATTAATTGATTATATCGCGAAAATAAGGATTGCCATTCAAAAAATACTGCGTATCTTTGCGCAATAAATTCAAAGTAAAATCAATATATTTTTATAAATTCATTTTATTGTACTATGGCTTACGTAATTACTGAAGATTGTATTGCTTGCGGAACTTGCATCGACGAATGTCCTGTGAGCGCTATCTCCGAAGGAGATATTTATGTGATTGATCCGGACGTATGTACCGATTGTGGAACTTGCGCAGAAGTTTGTCCTACCGAAGCAATCCATCCGGCATAAAAAACTCTCAAAGCAATAACAAACAAAACTCTTCATCCCTCGAAAAATTATTTCGAGGGATGTCTTTTTTAGTATTTGCCCCACACTCATATCTTTGAGCAGTTCTGAGGTTTCAAAATTCGAAAATTAACAGGGATAAATTTTCGAACCTTATTTATGTTTTTTCTAACCCCACTTACATTGGCTTCTGAAAGAATTTATTTCGGACTAATATTTTTTCTGACTTCTGATCGTGTACTATCTATGATGACAGTATCGCCTGCACTCACGCTGAATTGCTGAACAGGTTGCTTTTTTGCTTCTTCGTCTTTCTTCTTGTTTTTAGAAAAGAGTCTGAAAATCCAACTGTTGGCTACAGTTTCGGCGGCTCTCGTAATTTCGACGATACCTTCGTCCACTTTTGTGATAGCCGTGTCGATATTCGATGCCATTTGTTCGTCGTGTATTAATCGCGGAAGGGTACCATCTCCATGATTTAAGGCGTAAGTGGTCTTGTGCAATTCGTACACGACGGAATCAGCAGTAGAAATGGTTGAATTTAAATCGGATAAAATGTTGTTTATTTCGGTTGTCAGTTTATCCTCGTTTACCAATTTACCCAAATCGCCTTGGCCATTATTGACTTTACTTATAAGCTGGTTCACCTGATGGAGAGATTTATTTACACTATGAGAGGCGATATTGAGCTGAGAGGTGAGTGAATCGTCGTTGAGCATACGGGCAATATCCCCGTTTCCACTGTCTATTTTGGCTGTTACTGATCGAAGATTGGTAATGGTTCCTGTAGCTTCTTCGAGCATTATTTGCGCTTGTGCAATCATCCCCTGAATATCGAGACCTTCGGAAACGCTCAAAAAATCCCCGTTTTGCACTCGTCCCGTTTTGGGATCGCCGGAAGAAATAAGTACAATTTTACCGCCCATTAATCCTTCCTGTCCAATCTGAACGGTAGAATTTCTATAGATATATTTGGTATAACGATCACGTACCGACATGGTGACCACCACAGAAGTGTCTGAGACGATACGGATATCGTTAACCGTACCCACGTTGATGCCGGCAAATCTGACATTGTTCCCCACAACCAGTCCGCGAATATCTTTGAATGACGCCCGTATTTGGGTGTTGGATGAAAACAGATTTTCCTGGCTGCCGATCAAATACACTGCTACCACGAATAGTATGAGAGCTGCGGCGATAAAAATGCCTAACCGTAATGCTCTTCTTTGATTTTTCATATTGAGTTTATTTTTTATAGTTGTTAGTTACTGATTTCTATTCATGCGTCAAATAAAATAATCTCTGATCTCTTTCCGATCGCTATGAACTAATTCGTTATAAGTTCCCTCGACCATAAAAACACCGTCTTCCATTATGCTTATGCGGTCGGTAGCAATTTTTGCACATTTCACGTCATGAGTAATAATGATGGAGGCAGTGTTATACTCCTCACGAATTTTGATTATCAATTCGCTAATTTCGCCGGAAGTTACAGCATCGAGGCCGGTCGTTGGTTCATCATACAGAATGATTTCGGGGCGAAGAATCAGTGTGCGTGCCAAAGCAACTCTTTTACGCATTCCGCCTGAGAGTTCCGAAGGCATCTTGTCTATCACGTCGAGCAGCCCCACACTTGCAAGCGATCGTTCTACCAACTCTTGCGAGTCGTGCTTTTTATCTACAAACTGAGTTCGGCGTATGGGGAAAAGCAGATTTTCGCGTACGCTCATCGAATCATACAATGCTCCTCCCTGAAACAGATAACCCACTTTTTTTCGAATGTCGTCGAGCTCTGTATCGTTGCAGGCAAGTACATCTTTTCCCAACACATTTATTTCTCCCGAATCGGGTTCAATCAACCTAACAATACATTTAGCCAAAACCGATTTTCCGATACCCGATTTCCCCATAATTCCCAAATTCTCGCCACGATGGAGCTTTAAATCAATTCCGTTAAGAATAACTTTATCAAGAAAAGATTTATACAAATTTTTTACGACGATCACTTCTTCCTTTTCCATGCGCATACTTTACAAAATATTGATAATCAAAACAAAAATGAGATCGATCACGAAAACAGTGAGTGATGAAGCAACCACGGCCGAGTTTGCTGCGTATCCGACAGATTCGGTACCGAGTTTGGCATTGTAGCCCTTATAGCAACCGATGAGACCTATAAAGAACCCAAAAAAGAAAGTTTTAACGGTGGCCGGAATAAGATCTTTGAAACTTAGCATGCCAAATGCATTGTTTATAAATAAAGTGCTACTCATGTCGGAAAAAATGTTGATAGCCAGATAAGCTCCCAAAAAACTAAAAGCATCGGCAAAGATTACCAATATAGGAACTACAATGGTGGAGGCCAGCACTCGAGTGGATACGACAAACCCCAATGGTCGGGTTCCGGACACTTCCATTGCGTCTATCTGCTCGGTGACGGTCATAGCTGCAATTTCGGCACCGATGCCCGAACTTATTTTTCCGGCACAGATAAGTCCGGTTATCACAGGACCCAACTCTCGTATCATTGCGATGGCGATGACTCCGGGCAACAACGTTTGAGCTCCAAAATCCGTGAGAATGGGATTCATTTGCATAGTGAGTACCAAGCCCATAATAAATCCCGTTACACTGACAAGTGAAAGGGATTTGTTACCGAGCAGAAACCCTTGTTTGATTATTTCCTTATGTTCGAAAGGAGGTTTGAAGAACTGTTTGATTACTTTACCCGTAAAGATTGCCAATTCGCCCAAATCTATGAATATGCTGGTATCGAAATTTCGAATTTCTTCTTGGAGCTGAGCCTTTCGAACCTTGATTTGTCGACTGCTTATTATTTTGGTGTTAATTTTCTTCATATTTTTCGTAATCAGATCGTCGGACAAATATAAATGTAAAGATAGTTATACTATAGTGTAAAACATTTTTTGGTGAACAAAGGTTTTTAGAAATTTATTTATCTTTATTTTTTTCGATAAAAAAAGCCCCTAAATTGGTTTATCTGCAAATTTGCTTCTCTCAAACCAATTTAGGGGCGGGTATCTATTGTAACTAATCTCTTCTTTTTATAACTTATTGCGAATATTCATGGCTATTTCTTCAAATTCCTGAGATGTCAGTTTCACGCGTGGATTTGCCAGGTTCATATCGCCTTCTTTTTCAATAGGAATTAGATGAATGTGGGCATGGGGTACTTCGAGTCCGATCACCATCAATCCCACGCGGTTGCAGGGAACAGCATTTTCGACGGCCTTAGCTATTTTTTTTGCAAAAATAATCATCTCGCTCAATGTTGTATCATCGAGATCGAATATATAGTCAGTTTCTTGTTTTGGAACGACCAGCGTATGCCCTTTCGACATCGGATTGATATCGAGAAATGCGAAAAACCTTTCATCTTCTGCAATTTTATAACAAGGAATTTCTCCTTCGATAATTTTGGTAAAAATGGTTGCCATGACTTGCTGCATTGTTTAGATTGAGATTTCCAATATTTCGAATGTCAACATCCCGGAAGGTACTTGTATTTCGACCACGTCGCCCACTTTTTTGCCAAGCAAACCTTGTGCAATCGGCGTATTGACGGCTATTTTGCCGTTTTTTAGATCGGCTTCGCTTTCAGAAACGAGAGTATAGGTCATATCCTTTTTCGTTTTTAGATTTCGGATAGTAACCTTATTCATGATTTGCACAAAATCTGTTCCTATAGAATCTTCATCGATGAGACGAGCTGAAGCGATCAACCCTTTGAGTTGGGCTATTTTAGCTTCGAGCATTCCTTGAGCCTCCTTTGCAGCGTCATATTCGGCATTTTCCGAAAGATCACCCTTGTCGCGAGCTTCGGCTATTTGTCGCGATATTTCGGGACGTTGCACAGATTCCATGTAAGTCAATTCTTCCTTTAACTTCCGAAACCCTTCTTCGGTCATATAAGTAACGGCCATAGTAAAGTCTCCTTTTTTTGTTCGTTAATAATATTCTTTTTTGTTCGTAAAAAATGAAAGAAAAAGAATTCCGGCCTATCCTCGTAAAAGACCGGAACTCCTTTGCTTTCATATTGTATGTTGGGCAAAGATACGATTTTTTTTGCCTAACAAAAAATTTTATCGATATATTTTACAGCACTTTGTTTAATTCGCTTTCGAGTTTGGTAATATCTTCCACCCGAGCAACGATGCTTCCTTCGCGATTGAGAATGAATGAAGTAGGCAGATTTCGTACATTATACATCGAAAGCAATTGAGAATATACCGATTGAGAATCATGCACGGCGATCCATGGTATGCTGAGCGATGCATTTTTCCAAAAGTGTTCGTCTGAATCAAAAGAAATTTGATATATCTCCAATCCACGATTCTTGTACTTCGAATAAATCGTATTTAAATCGATGTTGTGTTTTGGAGAGAAATCCGAATTATATACAGTGAAATCTATCACTACTACTTTGTTCTTTAATGATGAAAGAGCAATCTTGTTCCCATTTACATCAGGTAAAACGATGTCAGGAAGAGCCGATTCGGTTTTTATCGGGACATTTTCCAGTATTTTTCGACGTTCTTCCTCTTGTCGGCGTGCTCGGAGTGCATTCATCGTAAAGTTATAAAGATGCTCGGTGCGCGCCGATTCGGGATAATACTGTTTCCACGAAGTAGCCACTGCCCCAAACATAGCATAGTCCTTCTTGTCATAGGGATCAAAGATCAGATAATCATCCACTTTCTGAAAAAGAGCATAATAAGCTGCTGCGCTTGCCGGATTACCCAAAATCACTTTTGTGGCAAACGTTTTATATTCATTCAGAGCCGAATCGAGCAGATTGACGTAAGTAACATCATCGATTATTTTGGTTTGATGCTGTTTCATCAATTCCCTTATTTTAGCGGCCGTAGCATTATATTGTTGGTCTATTTGTTTCAATTGATCATTCACGGGTGAATTCTCAATGCTGAGTGTACCATACAAATCGGATGCATTTGCTTTTATCACTAATGTTTCAACCGAATCGACCGCGAAAGGAGCTAATTGATGACCCAATCGTAATTGATAAAATTCGGGATTTTCGGGCGCCTTAACGGTAAACTTAAATGATCCATTCTTGTTGATTTTGGCAGAATCAAGCCGTTCGATACCGGCCAATCCCCGATGTTCGAGATAAATGGTGTCACCGGCTTTTGCCGAAGACAATTCTCCTTTTATTCTGAAAGTTTTCCCTCCCGATTGGCAACCGGAGACAAAAATGATCGCAAGACAAATCAGAATAAAAGCATATAATGCATTTCTCTTCATAAATAAATTGAAAATGATTTATAGTTTTTGATTGACAGTACAAACTTAACGATTTTTTCTTGACCACGAAAAACAAACTTCTCAAAAATAGAATGGTTACGCAACATGGTTGTTTTGAACAACAATTTTGATATTTTATTTCGTTGTCTTACACAGGAATAAAAACTTTATGCTAACTTTGTACGATTTTTATTAGATGTAGAAAAAACAATCAAAAATTTTTATGACGAATCCAATTGTTAAGAGAATCGAACTGTCAGACGGACGTACGATTACTCTCGAAACGGGGAAACTGGCCAAACAAGCCGATGGCGCCGTAACCTTGCGAATGGGCAATACGGTATTATTGGCAACTGTTTGTGCTGCCAAAGATGCCACCCCCGGAACTGACTTTATGCCTCTGCAAGTTGAATACAGAGAAAAATTCGCATCTTTTGGGCGCTATCCCGGCGGTTTTTTGAAACGAGAAGGAAGACCTTCCGATTCGGAAATTCTTGTCAGTCGCTTGGTCGATCGTGCTCTGAGACCTTTATTCCCGGATGATTACCATGCCGACGTATTTGTAAATGTTATTCTTTATTCGGCCGATGGGCAGGATATGCCCGACGCATTGGCTGGACTGGCCGCCTCTGCAGCCATTGCTGTTTCGGACATTCCCTTTAACGGACCCATTTCTGAAGTTCGTGTAGCGCGCATCGACGGGAAATTTGTAATTAACCCTACATTCAAGCAACTTGAAAATGCCGATATCGACATCATGGTTGGTGCAACCATCGACAACATTATGATGGTGGAAGGAGAAATGAACGAAGTATCGGAGGCGGAAATGTTGGATGCTATCAAATTTGCTCACGAAGAAATCAAAAAACAGTGTCAGGCGCAAATAGAACTCACGGAAATGGTGGGTAAAACTGTAAAAAGGACCTATTCACACGAAGTGAATGACGATGAGCTTCGCAAAGCTGTATGGGATGCCTGTTATCGGAAAGCGTACGACATTGCTAAATCGCAAAATCCCAACAAACACCAACGTACTGAGGCTTTCGAGGCGATTCAGCAGGAATTTTTGGAAACTATTCCTGAGGAACAACGTGAAGAAAAAGCTCCTTTGGTAGCCCGTTATTACCACGAAGTCGAGAAAGAGGCTATGCGCCGCTGTATACTTGATGAGGGAAAACGGCTGGATGGACGGACAACTACCGAGATACGTCCGATCTGGTGTGAGGTTGACTATTTGCCCGGTCCTCATGGTTCAGCAATTTTCACCCGTGGCGAAACACAATCGCTCACAACCGTAACGCTAGGCACAAAACTTGACGAGAAAATTATCGACGAAGTGTTGATGCAGGGGACAGATCGTTTTCTGCTTCATTATAATTTTCCGCCTTTTTCTACAGGAGAAGCTCGCCCCTGGCGTGCGACAGGACGTCGTGAAATTGGACACGGAAATTTGGCTCATCGGGCACTCAAACGGATGATTCCGAAAGATTATCCCTACGTTGTTCGCGTGGTTTCGGATATTCTCGAATCCAACGGGTCATCGTCGATGGCTACCGTTTGTGCCGGAACACTTGCATTAATGGATGCAGGCGTAGCAATAAAAAAACCTGTTGCCGGTATTGCTATGGGACTTATCTCCGAAAACAAGGGACAAAATTATGCAATTCTTTCGGATATTCTCGGCGACGAAGACCACTTGGGCGATATGGATTTCAAGGTGTGCGGGACCAAAGACGGTATTACTGCTACACAAATGGATATCAAGGTTGACGGACTCTCGTATGAGATTCTTGAAAAAGCATTGGCTCAGGCAAAAGCCGGACGCGAACATATCATGAGCAAAATGATGGAGTGTATATCAGAGCCTCGCACAGATCTCAAGCCTCATGCTCCGCGAATTGAAGTGATTATTATCCCAAAAGATTTCATAGGAGCTGTGATTGGTCCCGGAGGAAAAATCATTCAAGGAATTCAGGAAGAGACCGGAGCAGTGATCGCTATCGAAGAAGTAGATGGCAAAGGGCGTGTAGAAGTTTCGGCTTCTAACAAGGAGTCTATTGATGCCGCTATGCGCAAGATTAAAGGGATTGTTGCAGTACCCGAGGTGGGTGAAGTATATCAAGCTACAGTACGTTCGGTTATGCCTTACGGATTGTTCTGCGAATTTCTTCCCGGAAAGGACGGATTGCTACATATTTCTGAAATCGATTGGAGACGCTTCGAAAAAGTTGAAGATACCGGCATCAAGGAAGGCGATACAATCAGTGTGAAATTAATGGATATTGATTCTCGTACGGGAAAATTCAAATTGTCTCACAAAGTACTGCTTCCGCGTCCACCTAAAGCGGATAATCAATAATAGTGCATAAGCAGACGATTATTTCATATTTAAGCGAGCTCTCCAAATGAAGGGCTCGCTTTTTGGTGTGCCGGGCTACATTACTACCGGTAAGATGCAAGTTCCGGTACACGCCGAGTCGGAAAGATGTGTTAGTGAATGGCAAGGGTGTTAACTCTTCGTTCGGGAATCGATTGAGTCTCCATCTGTAAAAAGCATTTATACGGATAATGGCCGAATCAGAACGACCTGAAGCTTTGCAGTAGTAAACAACAAAGTTGTCCGCTAGCTCTTTAAAAGTTGCAGCCATCACAACACCTCCTTCCCTAAAGGGTAATTATCAACACTCAAAGAGCATTCCTTGAGCGATTTGAAATCAGATGGCAGGTACGGATTTATTGATATGGGAATGGAAAAGGAAGAACGGAATTGTAGTAATAAGCCGGCTATCCGTAATTCATGAGTGAACCTCGATTTTTATCTACCCACACGATTTCACATGGAGCCAATGAAGACTTCCTGCATAAATTGAGGCTGCAATCGTCCCGAATACACGTTTGTATCGAAAAATATTGTAACTTTCGGAATATTTCTTGACGGCACTATGATTATCATGCGGAAATATTTTGTTTTGTTGTTGTTTATCCAACTATTTTTATCTCTTTCAGTGGCTCAAAATAAAGACATACAGGCGTTGATTGACTCGATAGAGAAACAGTATATCGTTGACTCTCGAACGCAGATTTATCGTATCAACTTGTCCGAACGTGAAGGCCAAATCTTTTTAGAGGGAGTAATATCGAATGATCTTGCTTACAATGAACTGAGATCAGGTATTTCGGAACGTTTTCCACAACTGAAATTCGCCGTTCGGTTGCTTCCCGATCGGGAAAAATTGGGAAATGAAGTTTGGGGAGTTGTTTATAATTCGGTTGGGACAATGCGGGCTCAACCATCGCATGCAGCCGAGATAGTGAGTCAGACTTTGCTCGGGACACCCGTAAGGATTTTTGATGCAAAAGGCGATTGGAAATTGATTCAGACACCCGATTTATACATCGGATGGATAAACGGATCGATACAACCGATGGACGATACTGTTCACCGTAAATACTTTTCCTTGCCAAAGTTGATTGTTACTGCGATGGCAACGCAATCGCATGAGAATCCCGATGTCGATTCTCAACCGGTCTCGGATTTAGTAGCCGGCGATATGCTCGTTTTCACCGAAAAGCGATCGAATTTCTATCATGTTTCTTATCCTGACGGAAGGAAGGCATGGGTCGCAGCAACGGATGTCCTTCCCGTGCCGGATTGGCTCGAAAATATTCGGTTGACGGGTGAAAGCATTGTTGCCACTGTCCGAAAATTTGTCGGAGTGCCATATCTTTGGGGAGGAACCTCAGCCAAAAGCGTTGATTGCAGTGGCTTCGTCAAATCGGTTTATTTCATGCATGGAATCATTCTTGCTCGCGATGCCTCGCAGCAAGCACGATACGGAAAACTTGTGGATACAGCCGGAGATTTTTCGAAAACCGAACCGGGCGATTTGGTCTTTTTTGGCAGACGCGGTGACGAACAAAATCCGACGGAAAGTGTGGTTCATGTGGGAATATATATCGGCAACAACCGGTTTATTCATGCTTCCGACTATGTTCATATCAGTAGTTTCGATCCGAATGATCCACTATACGACGCATACAACACCAATCGTTATCTTCGCACGAAACGTATTTTGGGCGAGATTAACACCGAAGGTGTTGAAGAAATTTTACACAACGAATTTTATCGATAAAACAAGATAGATGCAAAACAGACGTCAATTTCTCAGAAATTCGGCTCTTGTGGTAGCAACGCTCGCTGTTCCGAAGACTTCGTTTGCATTTCCGGGCAACAAACGTCATTCATCAAACAAAATGAAATTATCTTGGACTCCCTACAACCTGCAACTCAATCATACCTTCACCATTTCGGGCTATTCGCGTACGACTACTCCGGTTGTACTTACCAAAATCGAATATGAAGGGTTGGAAGGCTATGGCGAAGCATCCCTCCCTCAATATTTGGGCGAAACACAGGCGTCGGTGATCGATTTTCTGAAAAAAATAGACTTTTCTGCGTTTAACGATCCGACACATATCGAGGAAATTCTTGAATACGTGGATGGAATTGCCGAGAAAAATACGGCAGCCAAAGCTTCGGTGGATATTGCTTTACACGATTTGGTCGGAAAAATTATCGGCGCTTCGTGGTACAAAATGTATGGCCTCAATAAAGCGGATGTTCCCGATACAACCTTTACGATAGGTATTGACACAGACGAAGTCGTTCGCGAAAAAACGCGCGAAGCGATTGGCCGTTTTCACATTCTGAAAGTGAAGGTGGGAGGGCCCGACGATAAGCGAATGATCGAGGCCATTCGATCGGTAACGGATTTGCCTTTGTCGGTGGATGCCAATCAGGGGTGGAAAGATCGCGAACAGGCGCTTGATATGATTTTTTGGCTCAAGGAACATGGCGTGGTGATGGTCGAACAGCCTATGTCCAAGACCGATTTCGATAATATAGCCTGGTTGACCCGGCATAGTCCTCTTCCGATTTTTGCCGACGAATCGGTGCAGCGATTAGCCGATGTGGAACGGACGAAAGGTGTTTTTTCCGGTATCAACATCAAGCTGATGAAATGTACCGGCATGCATGAAGCATGGAAAATGCGAAATCTGGCGAAAGCTTTGGGCATGAAGGTGATGATTGGGTGCATGACCGAAACATCGTGTGCTATTTCGGCGGCTGCACAACTTTCGTCGGGACTCGATTTTGCCGATCTGGACGGAGCGCTGCTCATTTCTAACGATTGCTACAACGGGGCTACATTACAAAACGGGAAAATCATTGCAACCGATTTGCCCGGAATCGGGGCTATTCCAAATCGAGATATTTCGTTTGGACGCGATTAGAAAAAATCAAAAGAATTGAAATAGATAACGGTGGAGCGCAAAGCAGACGGATATGGCCTGTTTTACGCTTCACCGGTATTTTATCCGTAATTTTGTTTCAAAAAAACTTACAATATTTTTGTTCTATGAAAGCATTGGTTACTATCGGATTACTCGTTTGTTCAAACCTGTTTATGACTTTTGCGTGGTATGGACATCTGAAACTGACGCAATATGCGTGGTTCAACAAATTTTCGTTATTTGGCATCATTGTGTTCAGTTGGAGCATTGCATTTTTTGAATATTGCTTTCAGGTTCCTGCCAACAGAATCGGATTTATCGGGAATGGCGGTCCCTTCTCGCTTGTGCAGCTCAAGGTACTTCAAGAGGTGATCACACTCGTGGTTTTCACCCTATTTTCGGTTGTAGCATTTCATTCGCATATTAAACCGAATCATCTGGTCGGATTCTTTTTCCTGATTGTTGCCGTATACTTTATTTTCAAGGGCTGAGTCAGATTTCATCAGATTCTATCAGGGTGCATCCTTTGAGGTACATTTCATTCAATGCCTTTCTATCGTCGCCCTTCTCGATATTTACAGCCGCTACGGCGTCGGTGATGACATAGGTATGAAATCCGTTTTCGATCGCATCCAAAACGGTTGCTTTCACACAATAATCCGTTGCCAGACCGCAAACATACAGATCCTGTATTTGATTTTCGTGCAGATAATCGATCAGCGAAACATTGGTTGCTTCAAAAGCCGAATATCCGTCATCTTTGTTTCCGGTACCTTTTAATAATTTTAAATCGATTTTATCGGTAATCAGATTGGGATGAAAGTCGGCACCGAAGGTCCCGGCAATGCAGTGTGGAGGCCATTTTTCAAAATGAACTGTTGCGGCCGGATGCCAGTCTTGCGACGAAATGACGAAATCGAATTTATCTTCGATTTGATTAATTATCGGAACGATTTTGTCGCCATCGCTGACGGCCAGCGATCCACCGGGACAAAAATCGTTTTGAACATCAACAATAAGCAATGCATTTTTCATATACTGAATTTTGAGAAATGTTCATTTTTTTTCGTACGATATAACGAAATAAACGGGTTTATGTTCGCAAAATGATTTGGATGGTGGCGCTATCTTGCCGAAATTCATTTTATTTTTGATCGGACCGAGCATTCCGTCCGGTAATTTAACCGGATTCGACCGGCTTTTTTGCCGTTATCGAACGAAATTTTATACATTCCCCACCATTGGCGAGGATTTGGCCCAATTTTATAAAACAAAACAATATTTCCATTGGACTTTTTGTAAAGAACCGGATTCCAGCAGGGGTATTGCAACGAGTCGTTGACAATGCCGTCGGCAACCTTGACGGGAGTGCTCCATTTTCCTTTTTTATCTTTCTCCGCCAGATAAATACAAACATCATTATTCCCTTCGCGTGTGCCTCCGAACCAGGCCGACAGAATTTTGTTTTTTCCTGTCTCCAATAGCGTCGAAGCATGACATTCGGAAAAAGGAGCTTGGTCGAAAATAAATTCTGAGGTCAGAATTTCTATTTTAGGCCTTTTCGCAAAATTTTGTCCTTCCATCGTAACGGAGAGAAAAATCATCAAAAACAGGAAATGTAATTTGAGAATTTTTGAAAGATCTTTTTCCATTTTGATATCGTTGAATTTGTTGGTATTCATAAATTGATTTTTTTCGATAAAAGCAAATAAATGAGCATGACCGCTATGATGCACAAAATTGCCATTACAATTTTCTCCCATTGTTTGATGGATTCGTTTTTTTCTTTTTTAGCTTTGATAAACAGAATAATCCCGACGACGTAGAAAAGAACCGTGAAGACAAGATACCTTAATCCGACCGAAAAAATTACGTAAACCGAATAGATCGTTCCCAGCACCGAGATGACGAAGAAGCGAAAATTTTGTCCCGTTATGCAATCCTGCCACGCGATCTTTACCGCATAAAGTGATGATAAAAAATAAGGAATCAAAACGAGACTGGTGCCGACAGTGATAGCTGCAAGATAGGTGTTGTTCATATTGGGAGAAAGAATGGCCAACAGAAAAAGTTGAGTGAAAAGTTGAGTAAGCAGCAAAGCGACAATCGGCGTTTTCTTTCGATTTTCCTTTGCCAGTATTTTTGGCATCACGCCGTCACGCGCGGCGGCATACATCGTCTCCACCGAAAGCAGTGTCCAGGATAAACCGGCGCCCAATACCGAAAGCATAATACCCAGCTTAACGATCACGGCCCCGGTTTGCCCGATTGAAGTTTTTTCGAGAAGCAATGCCATTGGCGTAGGAGAGGCATAGAGCTCTTTTGCCGGAATGGCAGCATGGATATGACCGTGAGTATAACATAAATGGCGAGCACTGATAATACGGAAATGAGCGTTGCCCGCTGAACGGTTTTTTGATCGGCAGCTCTTCCCGAAAGGACTGACGCCGATTCCACTCCCACAAAGCACCACAAAATAATAGCCATAGCATCTCCGATTTGAGCTACGACATTGGATTTTTGACCGGTCGAAGCTAATGTATGTTGCCAGTCGGCAACATGAAATATTTCGGGATTCATCAATCCGATTCCGGCAACGATAGCAAGTATGATTGGAATGAGTTTGGCAACGGTAACGATAAAATTTGTGATAGCGCTTTCTTTTATTCCTGCCCTTACGATGAAGTAATAAATCCACAGAATTGCCGAACCTGCCCAAAAGCATATTGTTGGCGAGAGTGCCTTATCGCCCAATAAATCGTTCATCGTTTTGAAAAACAACACCAGGTAGCTCACATTTCCCAACCAGCCTAACGACCAATAACCCCAAGCTGAATTGAATCCCATATAATCGCCGAATCCATCTTTGGCATATTCGTAAATTCCGCTTGTGAGATTGGGCTTTCGGTTTGCCAGAAAGATGAAAACAAAAGCGAGCATCAAAGCGCCTAATCCGCCAATGATTCAAGCGATGAGGGTTGATTGAGGATTGGCTACATGAATTAAGTCTTTGGGCGAATTAAAAATCCCCGAACCGATCATCGATCCGATACCCACAAATACCAACAGCCATAATCCTAATTTATCGTCTTTTTGCTTCATTGGTGTATAATCTGATTAGCTGTTTGTCGATGAACGTCGGCAAAGGTGAAGAAGCATTTATCTGTCATGCGAAAATGGCGAGCAAGATGACCACCACAACCAGTGCAGGGAGCATATTCATAACTCGAAGATTGCTAATGTGCAGAATATTCAGGCCTAATCCAACCAACAGAATTCCTCCGACACTTGTAAGCTCGAGAATGATTACAGGAGTGAAGAATGATCCCGCAAACATGGCTATCAACGTAAGCGAGGCCTGAAAAATGAAAAGAGGAACGGCAGACAATGCAACCGAAACTCCAAAAGCCGAAGCCAACAGCATGGACGAAAAAAAATCCATGAGCGATTTGGTATAGAGCAAATCGGGCGATCCTCCCGTGCCTTCCTGAATGGTTCCCAAAATTGTCATTGATCCGACGCAAAAAAGCAAAAAAGCCGTTGTCAGTCCTTCGGAAAATTGTTCGCTTCCGATACGAAATCGCTGTTTTACATTTTCTCCCAGTGTATTAACCCAGTTTTCGATATTCATCCATTCGCCCAGCAACGAGCCTATAGCAAGACTTGCAACCACGATAAGAATATGTTCCATTTTGACAGCCATCGACATACCGATTGCCATTGTGAAAAGGCCGATTGCCTGAAAATAAATTGAAGTAACTCTTTCGGGCATTTTCTTTTTCAAGAGTATTCCGATGATTCCGCCGGCGGCAACTGCAGCCGTATTTACGATTGTTCCTATCATGATTTTTTTTGTTGCTGCTTAAATAATAGATGATTTCACCTAAAACCATTCGCAAAAATACATTTTTTTGAAACAATGCAATTTTTTCAATCTACTAAAATCGAGTTATTTTGTACCTTTGTTTGATTTTTGTTTAAAAATTAGAAAATAAAAAAATTCATTCATTATGTATAATTGGTTTGAGTGTAAAGTGCGATACGACAAAATGCTGGAAACAGGGATGCAAAAAACGGTTACCGAACCTTATTTGGTAGATGCCTTATCGTTTACTGAAGCCGAAGGAAGAATCATCGAAGAAATAAAACCGTATATTTCGGGAGAATTTACCATAGCCGACATCAAACGGGTGAAATATGCCGAAACCTTTTTCAATGAGGAAGGCGATCGCTATTTCAAAACAAAATTATATTTCCTTATGTTGGACGAGAAAAGCGGAAGCGAAAAGAAAACTGCCGTAAATATGTTGGTGCAAGCCTCCACATTGAAAGAGGCGGTTGATATTGTGGAAACCGAAATGAAGAAAACCATGATCGATTATGAGTTTGCGTCTGTTGCCGAAACCGCAATTATGGACGTTTTCCCCTATTCGGTTGAGCCTCATAAGGAGAAAGAAGAATGAGCGTTAGAGAGAATATCGAATTGCTGCGACGATCGGTGCCCGAAAATGTAAAAATCGTGGCAGTTTCAAAATTTCACCCCGTCGAACAAATTCGCGAAGCTTACGATGACGGGCAGCGAATTTTTGGCGAAAGTCGAGTACAGGAACTTGTCGCCAAGCAGGCAGTTTTGCCCGACGATATCGAATGGCACTTCATCGGCACTTTGCAGCGGAACAAGGTGAAATATATAGCACCCTTCATACGCCTAATTCACAGCCTCGATAGCGAATCGTTGATGTCGGAAATCGACAAGCGTGCCGTTGAAAATAATCGTATCATACCCTGCCTTTTGCAAATACATATTGCGCGCGAAATCACAAAATCGGGATTTGCACCACAAGAGAGTACCGATTTCCTTGCCGGAGGCAGATGGAGAAATTATCCGCATGTTCAACTCTCGGGCGTGATGGGTATGGCTACCTTAACGGACGATGCCGAACAGATTCGAAGCGAATTTCGCCTTTTGAAATCGCTTTTCGATGAATGGAAACAAAAATATTTTGCCGATGAGCCGGCATTCAGCGAAATTTCTATGGGAATGTCTGACGATTATTCCATTGCTGTGGAAGAGGGTAGTACCATGATTCGAGTGGGTACGATGATTTTTGGGAAAAGATAAAAAATTTCGATATAACCTATCTATTGATTATCCTTATCGATAAAAATTGTATATTTGTTTCATCGTTTAAACCACAAAACATTTATTAAAATGGCCAATTTAGAAACCAGCTTTGCAGGCCTTAGTCTGCGAAATCCGCTTATAGCCGGAAGTAGCGGATTAACGAACAGTTTATCTAAAATAAAGGAAATGGAACAGGCCGGGGTCGGAGCTATTGTGCTGAAATCGCTCTTCGAAGAACAAATTGAGAGTCATTCCGAAAAACTGGCATCCATTTCAGATTATCCTGAGGCAGTCGATTATATCAATACCTACGTCAAAATGAATCATGTTGAAAAATATCTCGACTTAATTCGTTCGGCGAAGGAGGAATGCAAGATTCCGATCGTAGCCAGTATCAACTGTTACAAACAAGACCGATGGACGGATTTCGCTAAAAGCATCGAAAATGTCGGAGCCGACGCCCTCGAATTAAATGTGGTAATGTTGAATGCCGGCGACTTTGACAGTAATTATCTCGAAAACACTTATGTCAGTATCGTTCGCGATCTAAAAAAAACGATTCGTATTCCCATTGTTGTCAAATTGGCAAAAAACATGACCAATTTGCCGGGGTTGGTTTCGAAGCTTAAATCTCTTGGAGTCAACGGAATAGTGTTGTTTAATCGCCTATATCAGCTCGATATCGATATCGAAAATATGGAAATCGTCTCAGGTCCTGTTTTTAGTCATCCGTCAGATTTTAGCGATACATTAAGGTGGACGGCCATCGTTTCGGGCAAAGTTCCGGATGTAGATATAGCCTGTTCATATGGTGTACATTCGTGGGAAGATGTTGTGAAAGGAATCCTTGCCGGAGCAAGTGCAATTCAACTCTGCAGTATGCTTTATGAGCAAGGCCTCGATTCGGTTGGCAACATAATCACCTGCCTCGAAGAATGGATGGAACAGCACAACTATACAACCATAGACGATTTCAGGAGAAAACTAAGTTTTTCGAACGTTCCCGATCCCACATTGTATGAACGTGTACAGTTTATGAAATACTTTTCGAATTATAAACAATGACCCGTAATCTCACGATTCCGGATTGTTGATTTTTACGTAATTTCTTTTGGAATATTATATGAATCTACAACAACTTGAATATATTATCGCAGTGGACGATTATCGCCATTTTTCTAAAGCTGCCGAAGCTTCATTTGTCACCCAACCCACGTTGAGTATGATGATACAGAAGCTGGAGGACGAATTGGGTGTAAAAATATTCGACCGAACGCAACTCCCCGTACAACCTACCGAAATTGGCTCTCGAATTATTGACCAGGCCAGAGTTGCCGTGGCACAGGTTTATCAGATTAAGGAAATCATACAGGAAGAAAAAGGCATTGTGAAAGGAACTTTCCGGTTGGGAATCATTCCCACTATATCGCCTTATCTGCTGCCCAAACTGATGCAAGTCCATCAGCATAACCATACCGAGATTAGAATCGCCATCAACGAACTTACCACTGATAACATCATAAAGGGGTTGATGAATGGCACACTCGACGGCGGTATTCTGGCCACTCCACTCAAAGACGAACACATTGCGGAATATCCGCTTTATTACGAAAAATTCTTTGCTTATGTATCACCCAAGGAAACGGCTTTGTATGCGAAAAATGTGTTGGACGAAAGCGATTTGAATTCGACAAAACTTTGGCTGCTTGATGAAGTTCACTGTTTTAGAACACAAATACTTCATTTGTGTAATCTCAAAAAAAAGAAAAATCAGAACTCTATTTTTTCGTATGAGGCAGGAAGCATAGATACACTTATCAATATTGTGGATGCTACAGATGGGCTAACGGTTATTCCGGAAATGGCACTCGACAGTTTGAGCGAACTGCAAAAGAAAAACGTTCGCTCTTTTAGAAACTCTACCCCCGTCCGAGAAATAAGTCTTGTGACTCGAAAAGAATTTTTACGAAGACGCTTGTTGGGAATCATTTCCGATGAGGTAAAATCGGTTGTCCCATCGTCATTATTAGACGAGTCGCTGAAAAAATATGTCATTCCGCTATAGTATTTTTTCGGAAAGCACAGATCAGATCACAACGAAATAGAGCAACTATCTGCGTATAATCAATCAACGATGAATTATCAGTCGATTATAGACAAATATTATAAGAAAGGGACAAAATTATACGATATCTATATATCGCATGTTACCGATGTAACTCGAAAAGCTCTTTCCATTGCTCATAACCATCCCGAATTAGCCGTAGATGTACGTTTCCTCGAAGAAGCAGCGATGCTTCATGATATTGGCATATTCATGACTCACGCTCCGCACATTGCTTGTCAGGGACAGTATCCTTATATTTGTCACGGCTATTTGGGGCGCGAGATCCTTACCAACGAAGGCTATCCCCGTCATGGCCTTGTTTGCGAACGACACACCGGCACCGGCTTAAGTTTGCAAACCATCATAGATCGAAAATTGCCAATCCCCCATCGAGATATGCAACCCGTAAGCCTGGAAGAGAAAATCATTTGTTTTGCCGACAAATTTTACTCCAAATCGAGTCTGGGTAAAGAAAAATCTCTTCAAAAGATTCGGCAAAGTCTTTTGAAACACGGCAGAGAACAAGTAGAAAAATTTGACGAATGGTGCGAGCTTTTTCTATGACCTATCAAAAGGATGAGGGCATAGATTTTGGCAAGCTATTTGCATGATGATAGATGTGTACACCATGAGGTTTGACAACTAATAGTAGTTTTTTATGTACATATTTCATAAAATAATATTGTAAAACAGGTATGAAACAAAGGGACGAAAAATATAACGAAAATGGAAAACGAACGACAAATGCTCCTGAAAAAAATGAAACCATTGACAAGGAAGGCGTGATTGCGACTGAAGAAACGGACAATTTGACAGATGCGAAACCTGCTGATTACGACCAGGAAAATCAAATCAGTCAAATGCAGCAGCAATATGATGATTTAAACGATAGTTATTTGCGATTGCATGCCGACTTCGACAATTATCGCAAGCGCACGATGAAAGAGAAAGCGGATATCATTCGAAGTGGAGGCGAGCGTGTTTTGTCGGACATCATTCCCTTGATTGACGATTTTGAACGTGCCTTGAAAGCACTGCATGAGGCAGAAGAAAAAGATTCCATTTTGGAAGGCATTGATTTGATATATCAAAAATTTGTTTCGTTTCTTGAACAGCATGGCGTTCGAGAGATTGAGTCCGTAGGCCTGCCATTTGATCCCGACAAATTTGAAGCAGTGACGACAGTACCTGTTGCCGATGAATCGCAAAAAGGGAAGGTTGTCGATTGTATTCAAAAGGGATATTCATTGAACGATAAAGTGATTCGATTCCCTAAAGTAATTGTTGGAGAGTAACGGGGCATGGCACAAAAGAGAGATTACTACGAAGTGTTGGGTATTTCGAGAAATGCCACGGCAGAAGAGATAAAAAAAGCATATCGCAAAAAAGCTATCGAATATCACCCGGACAAAAATCCGGGTGATAAGGATGCCGAAGAAAAATTTAAAGAAGCTGCTGAGGCCTATGAAGTATTGGGCGATGCCAACAAACGAGCGCGTTACGATCAGTTTGGACATGCCGGTGTGGGCGGCGCAGCCGGAGGCGGATTTGGTGGAGGAATGTCAATGGATGATATTTTCTCGCAATTTGGTGATATTTTTGGAGGCCATTTCGGTGGGTTTGGCGGATTTGGCGGTTTCGGAAGTCAACGTGCCGGTCGTCGAACCAATCGTGGTTCGGATTTGCGCGTGAAAGTAAAAGTTAATCTGAAAGAAGTGCTCACCGGTGTCGAGAAAAAAATCAAGGTAAAAAAATATGTCGCCTGTTCGCATTGCAATGGAAACGGTTCGGAAAATGGGAATTCGACGAGTACTTGTTCTACCTGTCATGGATCGGGAGTAGTTACCCGTGTCACGAACACTATCTTGGGTCAGATGCAGACTACTACTACTTGTCCGACATGCAACGGAGAGGGCAAAACCATCACTAAAAAATGTCCGCATTGCAATGGAGAAGGCATCGTGAGTGACGAAGAAATTATTACCATAAAAATTCCTGCAGGTGTGGCCGAAGGTATGCAATTGTCGATGCAGGGCAGGGGAAACGCTGCTCGGCGTGGCGGAATCAATGGCGACTTGTTGGTAGTGATCGAAGAAGAGGAAGATCCGAATTTGATTCGCGATGAGAATGATGTGATTTACAATCTCTTTTTGAGCTTTCCGACTGCGGCTTTGGGTGGAACGGTGGAAGTACCGACGATTGACGGAGTAGCCAAAGTGAAAATCGATCCCGGAACGCAACCTGGCAAGGTGCTGCGACTGCGCAATAAAGGATTGCCCTCTGTCAATGGTTTTGGAACCGGTGATGAGTTGGTACACGTCAACGTCTATGTTCCCGAAAACTTGACGGACAAGGAAAAAAAGCTTCTTTCGGAGATGGAAAAATCGCCAAATTTTGAGCCCAGCAAATCCGCTAAAAAAAGCGTTTTCAATAAATTTAAGAAGATGTTTGACTGAAAAACAGATTATTAGATTTCGAAAAAAGCGAAAGTTTAATGAGGTGGACTTTCGCTTTTCTTAATCATAAATATAAGGATTATAATTTATTACACTTTTCAAAAAAATTAATTTCTTCAAGATTGCGTTTCATTATTAATTCTTCTTCGCCATTCATGTTTTGAAATGGCGTGCGGTTAATGCCTAAGTCAATACCGATTAATTTCATAATGCGTTTTCCTCCCACGATGTTTCCTCGATAATTTACAATCACATTAATGACTTTTTGGGCGAAATTTTGTAATTCCCTCGCTTTTTCGATATTGCCTTTATTGAATTCGTCAATCACGCCTACAAGTACTTTACCGATGTAGTTGCCTGTTCCGCTAATTCCCCCTTGTGCTCCACCCATGACTAACGCAGAAAGAATGGTTTCATCTTGTCCGTGCAACATGTCGAATTTGCCATTTTTATATAGCATACATTGGTTATATTCATATAAGCTTTCGTAAGTGTACTTAATTCCTGCCAGATTGGGAATCCTGTCTTCGGCTGCTTTCAAGAAGGGTAGCATGGGCAGGCATACACCGCTTAGGGCCGGAATATGATAAAAATAGAAGGGCAGTGAGGGTGCACCACAAGCAATTTCTTCGCAATATTTTACAAGTTCTTCAACGCGTCCTGCCTTTGGGAAAGGTGAAGCCATTGCCCCAATACCGAATGCTCCGATTTCAGCAGCATGTTGTGCCATCTTATAACTGTCTTTTATGCATGTTGATCCGACATGGACGATAACTTTGAATTCTTTATCTACAACCGATATCCATTTTTCTGCCAGTTTCATACGCTCTTCAACGGTCATCATGTAACCTTCGCCTGACGAACCGTTGATAAAAACCCCTATTATTCCGTTTTTTTGCAACATCATTGCATAATCCCCGATCGGGCTTAAATCTACTTCGCCTCTTTTGTCAAATGGCGTAAACGGAGCAACGATCAATCCTTTTATTTTTTCGAAATTCATCATGTAATTTTTTTTAGATGTTGATTATTTTAGTTAAATATTATTTTCTTCCGTATAGGTATATTCTTTTTTGGGTTTTAAGAAGAGCAATACCATAATGACTGCCAGTAAAACCAAAAAAGCCAATTTGCTAAAATCGGAACCTAAATTTCCTTTGTCGGTTGAAGTTCCAAGTACAATTGTAATAGCATATCCTCCAAAAACTCCCATCATGTTCATTATGCCGTAGGCTGTTGCCCGATATTTTGGAGAGATGATTTGGCAAAGTATAGGCATATTGTTGGCATCGAACATTCCATAACCGATACCGAACAAAAAGGCCGAACAAATGAGGCTTATATAGGTGTGCCCAAAGCCCAGGAGTATGAGTGAAGGTACGGTCAGGGTTAATCCTATGGCACTCGTGTAGATACGGCCTTTGATGTTTTTGAGCACCCATCGGTCGGATAGAGGGCCGCCGATAAAAACGCCGATGAGAGATGCAACGGCAATGGAAATCGTGGCCATTGGTCCTGCCATTGTCATGGGAATGCCCAAGTTTTTTGTAAATAATGTCGGTAGCCAATTTTTAGTTGCCCATCCGGGAAGGCTCGGGACGATAAAGTAGAATAGCATAACCCAGAAAGATGCTGTACTTAAAAGCACAATAAATGGTTTCCAGAAAGGTTCTTTTTCGGCTTTTGTGTTTAAAGGTTGTGTCTCGGATATTCGACTAGTATGACTTTTTTGGTCATTAAGGAACAAAATAAGGATAACGGCGTATATAATCCCAATGATACCAAAACCATGAAATACTGTTCGCCAGGAATAATTGGCCGCTATTGCAGCCCCAAAACCACCCAGTGCTTGCCCCGTATAAAGCCCTGTCATATGAATGCCGATTGCCAAGGAGCGGGTTTTATTTGTGTGATAATCGGCAATCATGGACAATGCTGCAGGAAGGTATAATGCTTCGCTTATTCCCATAAAAGCCCTGAGCCAATACAATTGGTTGAAAGAAGTAGCGTAACCCATGAAATAAGTTACGGCTGACCATACCAGTAAACTTCCGGCAATAAGCCATTTCCGATTTATTCTATCTGCTACAGCTCCTGCTGCCGGGCTTAAAAAACCGTAAACAAGCAAAAATATTCCCATTAACCGACCGAAATTTTCCGCAATTGACAGTTCTGCAATATCGACAGCCATTGCCGCTTGCATGGTGGATAGCATCTGTCGGTCGAGATAATTAAGCAGTGCAACCACCCAAAGTAATCCAACTACAATCCAAGGATAAGCTTTACTGTTTCTCATTTTCTTTATCGATTTTTTTATCGGGGTTATAAATAAGTCCTTCCATTTCCTGTTTACCATCGAGGGTGACAAATACAAACGTAAACATCCATTTTTGTAGGCGCACTTCTTTTGTGGAAAATTCACCTATCGGCAATTTCAACAAAATTTTATTCCAACCTTTTTTTAAAGTTACGGGAATAGGAGGACGCATCGCGAAATTTTCGTTCCCAAGTGGGATTTCGCTTGAAAGAATGGTATGATTATTACTCCAAACCGGAGGTTGAATTTCTTTATCGTTAATCATTATTTTACTTTTTCGATAATCCCATTCTCCTTGAGGAGGAGGAAGATCTTTTTCCGACCTGCTGTAGTTTTGCGTGCTCATCCATGCTCCAACGGTTTGTGTTTTCGGCGACCATACCCATGTATATGCATAGGCTGTATGATTGGGCTTGAGGTTGTCGTAAAAGGAGGGTATCATTTCTCCCCATACATGACGCAGGTATATGGCAGCACCGATAGCTTCGCGGGTATGGTATGTTTTCCCTTGATAGGTATAGTGTGTTTTTAGTTTTTTTTCGGGTGGAAATGATTGTTGCAGATTTCCGTAATTGGGAAAAGCATCCGTGATGCGCCATTTCACGTTTGTTTGGCGGACATAGGGAAAGGGTAAATTATTCAACATGTTTTGTTTATGCCAAAGCATTCGATTTTCAAAATCAATAAAGAGCGGATACTCCGGCGAATCTTCTTTCAATAATGTGCCTTGTTGGTCGAAATATTTTTTGCGTCCGCCTTGCCACGAACTTTCGGCAAAAGTCAGCATTAAAGGATAGAAGGCGTTTTCGATTAAAATATTTTTTTCGGGATATACAAATCGATCGTTCCATACAGCCATTATTGCTCCTATGATGTTATCTTTTTCATATTCTCGGTTGCCGATGTTGCTATTGTACAAGGCAATTAAATCGGCAAAATTGTCAAAATGATTGATATAATGGTACCGGGAATCAATAGCCGGCGTATTGGTTAATGGTTTTCCCCGCGAACTCCACATGTGTATCATATCGATTTCTCCCGGATGGTATGTATATCCCGGATTCCAGGAAATCACTTTTTTCCCCATTGAGCGTATGTATTGTACCATTTCAGGCACAAATTCCGGGTTGGTAATTTCTACCTCATCGGTTCCGATATGGAGATAGGGCAGATCGGGGAAAATCTCGATGCAAATCTCTTGGATCAATTGTTTCAGGATGTCCATTCCTTCAGGACTTTGCATATCGCAACCGAATGTTTTTCTGAAAGCAGCGCTATGTCCCGGCATATCTATTTCCGGGATAAGCAATACTTGGTGTGCTTTGCAAAATGCCGCAATATCTTTGGCTTCGTCTATGGTATAATATTTTCCCGGAAGACGTCCAAAGTTAGCGCTATCATTGAGCTGAGGGTAAATTTTACTTTCTAATCTCCATCCCAAATTTTCAGTTAGATGCCAATGAAATGTATTTATTTTGTATGTGGATAGAATTGCGATTTCCCGTTTCAGTTCATCGGGCGAAATGTAGCTTCTTCCCACATCATGCATGAAACCACGTATATGAAAAGCAGGCCAGTCGACAATTTCGCAACACGGCAAATAGTGCTTGCTGCGATATTGCGTAATAAGCTGGTTTAATGTTTGTTTAGCCCAATAAACACCTTGATCTGCCGTTGCCTTTATGAAAATACTGTCGGGTGTAATCGTCAAATGATACGCCTCTTTTTGATTTACCAAAGCCTGTGGTATTGATGATACGTACTGAATGGCAATTTTATTGTTGTTGATTGTATCTTCAAACAGGTGTGTTGCATTTTGAATTTTTATGGACTGAGGTTTGGGTATTAACATTAGGGTGTCCCGAGCATAATCGGCATAATCAATATAATCAGCGTAAAGCGATGTTATACTGTAAATAAAAGAGAAAAAAATGAGAAGATATGTTTTTGTTTGTTGTATCGCCATTTAATTAGTATTTAAACTGATTTTACCTTTCCATGTAATTGGTGTACGAACGCCCGGTTTCAATTCTCCTTGTATGAGATAGAAAGTATCGTTCTCAAAAACAAGAGTAGCTCCTGCACGTGCGGCATTTTGGGTGACGTCTATGGTTTGCCATCGATTGGTTTTTGTATCAAAGATTCGGCATTCGGGGTTGAATTTGTAATATGCCATCGGCTGAGTCATGTATATTTTTGAAAACGCGTTGTTCTTTTGTTTCTTTTCTTCGTCGGTGAGTAACCGATTAAAATTGATGTTGTATTGTGTTGTGATGGCATTTAGGAATATATCGTAATTAACTCCTCCCATACATAAAATGTATCGGTTTTGCAGGGGCATTGCAACGGCTCCGGCTAGAGAGAATGGTTTTTGCGTATCGGGATCAATTTGTTCTCCTACCTTTTCCCATGTGCTGTCTTCAACGCAATACCGATATACATCTTTTGCCATTTCGGGTAGATGAAATTCGTCTCCCCCGAAAAAACCTCCCAGTAAATAGACATAGTTTCTCTCGGCATTTTTAATTCCTGCCATTACCGGTTGCACTCGAGGTATACCCGGAAAAGGCGGAAGTTTTTTCCATATTGAGTCATTTTTTATGTCGATGGAATAAAAATCGTTGCTTGGCGTATCGTTTACATTCCCGCCCCCGACAAAAACGGAATTCTCTATGGCACAACCGGCAAAATTATCCATCGTTGCAGGTAAGAACGGAAGAGAATCCAATTTTTGTTCTCCCGATCTCTGCAACGATACGCTATACACATTTTTCAACGATTCGTTTCCTGTGTTTCCTCCGATCCAAAGCGTTTCGTTGGACGATAATCGGATGGAAACCCCATATGCAGCAGGTTTAGGAAGTTTGCCGACATGTGTCCATTTGTCGAGAATTGTAGTATCCATCATCACGATATCGTCATAGTATACTTTTACTCCCCCCTCAAAGCCGAGCTTATCGGGGAAGTTGCAACCTCCTGCAACTAAAAGTTTATCATGACTGATGGCAGCATATGATGCCGAAACTCCTTTCTGTAAATTTCCCGTCAAACCGTCTGTGGGAATCCGTTGCCAGGTAATTTTCAAATTTGTCGTCGTCTTATTCATTTCTTGGCATGATAAAAAAGTGTGGAAAATTAATGCGATAAATGTTGAACATATTGCAATCTGTTGAAATCGGGACATGAATTTTTCTCATTATTATTTATTTATATTTTGGTCGGAAATTATATCCGAAACCGGTATTTTTTGAAAAATAAGATTTCTATTTCCTTCATATACTATTCCGACGTGTTGTTCGTTAACCATCGTCAGGCAAGAATATCCAAAACCTTCAGGTGCATGAATAAGAAGATGATAGTGTTCGGGCCAGGTCATGCCTTCATCCAGGCTAGCCTTTATAGTTATGTTGATTCGACGATATTTGTCTGCGGGATTTGAGAAGAGAAGAACTTTTTGATTTTCTTTTTCTATCCGAACATTGGCACCGATAATACTTGCCATGCAATTAGGCTCAGGTAATGCAGTGTTTGAAGAAGGATGAACAGTCCATGTTTTCCCCATGTCGTTCGTGACAGCTACGGCGCGCCCATTTGTGTCGTCTTTTATTTGTCTGTTTCTGTCGTCACGCATGTTCAGCATCAAACTGCCATCGCTCAATTGCACAACTTGTGCCTCTGTGGTATTGGGCTTGGCACCAGTACCGATATGCCAGGTATTTCCCCCATCTTTACTATATACAATAGTGGAATGGCTTGTGTATTTTCCGCCATCTAATGCTTTTTCACCTATATCGGCTTTGAATTGTGCCGGGAAGACAAGTGTACCGTCATCCATACAAATGCCCCTCCCGGGTCCTTGCAGGAGTAATTGCCAGGATGGATCTTTTATTTGCTGAGTAATGTTGATAGGTTTTGACCATGTTTTTCCGTCATCTGTGCTTTTGACGAGCATAAACTGTCCGGTTTTTTCGGGTGTCATTCCGGGTTGAGAAGCCCACCAGGCCATATCATCCCTCTTAAATCCGTGTACCCATAGTGCTGCCACCCATATCGTATGGTTTTTATGATCGTAGAGAATAGCCGGATCTCCCACACCATTGAGGTATTCCGGTTTTCCACCCCACTCATTCATATCCATTATGACTTTCATGGGTTCCCATGTTTCGCCTCCATCTTCGCTCCGGCTCATACCGATATCGATATCTTCCTGAAGATCCTTGCTTCGCGCATAACGGTTATCGTAAACAGCAATCAGCGTACCTTTATTGGTGGTGATTATTCCCGGAATCCGATAGGTATGACAATTGTCCTGACCGACGGCCCGTAATTCGATTGCCGGTCTGAAAACTGCTTCAGGTGTCGACACATACGTACTGCCGTCTTCAAAGGTTATTTGGATTTCGGATAAACAGGCTTTCGTCGAAAGATTCGCGTTGGGATTCAAATTTAGCTCAAGTGCAAAAGTGCTTGTTTTTTCATTCGTTATTTCTTCATTCAAATCAAATCGGATTTCCGTATTTAAAGGAAATTTGTCGGTATTGGCTATTAAATCGTTTATTTCGTTGCTTTGCTTATGTAAGCAAGCTTTTTTAAAAATAGGATCAATTTTTTCTTTGAATGAGAATTTAATTTCGGAGATTATTTTCCGACTATTGGCGGCGGGAGTTATTTCGATTCTGACTACATTATCATTTGGTCTTTCCCGAAAAAGTGCTTGAGTGGGTGCATCAATTGTGATTTTTTCGATTCCCTGAATGGAATTTGTCTCTTTCTTTTGTGAAGAAAAACATCCTATAAAAATTGAACAAAGCAAGATAATTAATGATATTCTTTTCATTTTAATTTTGATTTTTTTGTTTTCATGAACACTATCTTAATATTTTCCATAAGAGATAATCATACCTGTATTTTGAATTCTCGAAGTTAAATAAATAGAGCTAGAATAGAGCGTTAGTATGGCAGAATTGTAACTATCTTTCCTGCAGTATTTCGGCCATTCTGACAAAACCAAGGTCGGTAAAATGTATGCCGTCAACCGTTGCTTCGCCGTCATTACCAATTATATTGACGCTTGAAAGGTAGTAGATATTCTTATTTCCGGATTGTTTCAATTTTTCCACTTCCTGTTTTAATGCCTTATTCTTTTTTGTAACAATATCAAAAGCGATTTTGTCGTACAATGAATGAGGGAAAATTACCGATTCTACGAACAATATTGGGGTATTCGGATTTTCTTTTCGAAGTATACTTACAAAAGTAGCGGTTTTTTCTTTGATTTGCTCCTCATTTACATTAGGGATAAAATCAAGGATAAATAATGCGGCATCGTGTCTTTTGGCCATTGTTCCGGCAATTTCGTAATCCAGTTTCCCGTTTCCGCTAAATCCCAGATTAATTACTTCTTGATTGAGGCGACGAGTTAGAATATTTGAAAACGACATTCCGGGACGTGCGGCGCACCCTCCTTGAGTTATGCTTGTACCGTAAATAATAATCGGAGAGTCGGTTTTAGGGTATGTCAAGTTGGGTTGTTTGATCGTTGCAAGAGAGTCAACCCCTATGGAAAGTGAAACAACCCCATCATATAACGGAAGGAATAACAAGTATTCCCGTTCTTCCGGCGCCATATTCATGATGATTTGCTTTTCGTTTACCTTTCCTGTTGGACGAGCCGAATTGACAAATTGCCAATGATCGCCTTCCCATGCATAAAGGTCGAGTCCTTTGCAACCAACATCGGTCATGTGATCCATATGCGTATTGTTCAACACTTCCCATTTAGCCGAAATGGTAGAACTGTTTGAACAAAACCGTATAGCAAGACCGGATGTGTTTTTCCCCAACTTCCATAAAGGAGGCCTGCATCGGTCTTTCAACGTTGCAGGTAAACGCTCGTAGCGTGTTTCCGTTTTATCGGAAATTTTTCCGATAAGGGGGAATTGATTGGCATTTACGTATCGTATTTGAGAATAAGTAGGGATAATCCAGCTTATATACCCCAAAAAAATTATCCATTCTTTCATAAATTAATTTTTGCCGGACTTAAAAACATTAACGTGAGAAAAATTAAGCAGTAAATTTGCTATTGAGAATTTACTGCTTAATAATTTGATTTATAGATGAGTCCATCTGAATAAGTCTTATTTATCGGAAATGAACAAAAATTCAACCTGAATATCAAGTTTATACAAAAATACTTTTCAGTATTTTGGACTTCTTAACAATAGTTCGGTAAATTTTTACGTAATATCCTTTTAATCAGATGATTATATTCTTCATTTTGTAAGGCGAATTCAGTACTAATAATCAATTAGTTATGAGTAACCTTTCTGAAAAAATACCGAACTGTTGTTCTTAAAGCAGACTCATAGATTAAAAATTTTGGAAAATTTTAAAGAGCTTCTCAAACTTAAACATAAAGCTATTACCACGTTTCTTCTTCTTGATCACCAACTTTATAGCCTGGAGTTTGTTTGAGCAAGGGATCGGCGTTTAATGTGCTTTTATCTATCGGCCATAAGAGCTTATGTGTTTCATTGGATTTGAGCACAGGCATACCACGGTATGTTGATACGTTATCAAATGCCAAAGGTTTTCCGTCTTTTGCATCTTTCAAGCGGCAGACATCATACCAACGTTTTCCTTCATATACAAACTCCCTATCGCGTTCTTTTAATATTTCCAATTCATTGGTTTTGAAATCGCTATTGTGATAACTATCCGTGACGGGATCAAAGTCGTTTCCGTAGGCGCGTTTACGTATTTCGTTAATGTATTTGGCAGGATCACCACTCTTCATATTTTCGACTTCAGCCAGCATAAGAAGAACATCTGCGTAGCGATACAAAGGTTCGTTGGTGTCGAACACCCGGTTCCCGGTGGCGTTAATAGAGCCGAGAAATTTTTTCAAAACAGTACCTTCCAATGTACCCTTGTCATTATAGTAATCCATAAAAGTAGCATCTCGTCTCTTGTCTTTTTCGTCAAATGAAAGCCAAAAATCATTTGTGTATTCATAGCGTTGCCACCCTGTTCCTCTTAAATCCAAAATATCTGTATCAATTTTTTTTCCATTACGATCGTAGAAAATTCCTATCATGTTTTGAGGAGCATATACAAAATCGCCTGCATTGCTTGTTGCTTCACCGTCAGCATAGTTTATGGCGAAAATAATTTCTTTGTTTTTTTCATTGTTTGTTGAAAATACATCTGCAAAATTGGTTAGCAGTCCAAAACGCGTATCATTTTTCACTGCCAGCAAATAATTTTCAGCTTTTGATAAATCTTCTGCTGCGGGTTTTTGATCGCCTAAGCTAACTTTGGCTGACCATAAATATATTTCTGCGGCAAGCATTTGTGAAGCAACTTTAGACCACGTGACATTATCAATTGTTCCTTCATCTTGGTATGTACCGAAATAATCCAGTGATTTTTGTATATCCGATTTTATGGAATCCATAACCATTTTCGGAGTAGCACGACCAGTATATAAATCGGTTGGCGAAACTTGACCGTCGAGTACTTTTACCCGTCTAGCCAATGGTACTCCGCCATAGGCTCTATAAAGTGTAAAATAATAGAGTGCTCGAATTCCGTAAGTCTGTCCTAGAAGTATATCTACTTTTTCTTTATTTTTTTTATGTATGTCGCTTCCTTCTACCATTTGAATAACCAAATTGCAGTCGAAGATATTGCCATATAAACCGGACCAGGATGAAAGGCCGGGATTATTACCATCAAGAGAATTGCTTTTTATAATATCGTTGTAGGTAGACAAACCTTGAGAGCTGGTGCCGATTTTTTGGAGACCTCCGCGAGCTTCTCCCATTAAGAATTTACGAGTAAAATTTGTAGAGCGCAGATCTAAATGAATACCGTTTACATAAGCTTCCGTTTGCGGCAAAGTTTTCCAAAAGTTACCGCTTCCATAATAGTCTATCGGTGCTAAATCAAGTGTATCTTTACATGAGGTATTGGCAAAAATTACCATGATAAGTGCACTTAATGTATAAATTATTTTTTTCATATTTTTTAATATTAAAGATTAGAAAGTAATATTTAAACCTAATGTCACTGTACGCGGTAAGGTATATGTAGCATCTTGAATTCCACCTTGTTCCGGAGTAGATATTGTTTTTGCCGCTGTAATATAACCCAAATTCTGACCGGTTATCGAAAGATCCAATTTTTCTATAAAAGCTTTATTAATAAGCGATTTCGGCAAGGAATAGGATAGGGATACTTGTCGTAACGATAAATAATCGCCTTTGTATGTGAATAAGGTAGAATTACGATAGTTCCCCTTTCCCAATTGATCAGCCCATACGTAAATCGGATATTTCGCATTTGGATTTTCCGGAGTCCATGTTTTTCTTACATCAGTGGTCATATTATAGGTACCTTGCATATTACCCATGATCCATGGCAAGCGATAATCCATTACCCAAAAATCAAAAGCGTAATCAAATGCACAGTACAATGAAAGTTGTTTCCACGTTACGGTGGTGTTGAATCCTCCAAACCAATGAGGTGTTGTATTTCCCACTTTCACCAAATCATAATCGTCTATTATATTATCTCCATTTATATCTTTCCATTTCACATCACCGGGTTGAATAGGGAATCCCCTACTGTTAATTTTTTCTTGTTCAGTCATTTTTGCCCAATTACTTTTGCCATAAAGTGTACGGGTAGTGGCCCCTTGGAAAGAATGGGGTTTTACAATCATGTCGTCCGGTATTTCACTTTCATCTTTATAAATACCTTCAGCTTTAAATACATAGAGTGCTCCCGGCTCTTGTCCTTCTTGATAGCCTCCTACCCAAATCAAATCAGTTTTGTCTTTCCCCGAATATACTTGAAAACCACCTTGTCGGTTCAATGGAAGACCATTATAGGGTAAACTTACAACCGTATTTTTGTTGTATGAAATATTTGCTCCTATGTTCCAATACCAATTAGTGTTCTGAATAGGTGTTGCAGAAAGTTCAATTTCGACCCCTCTGTTGCGAAATTCTCCGTTATTTGTGCGAATACCACTAATTCCTGATGAACTGGGAAGACTCAAAGTGGCGAATTTATCCGACGTTAGACGATCATAAAAAGTAAAATTGGTTGAATACCTGTTTTTTAAATAACTAAGATCAAGCCCGACTTCAAATGTTCTTGTTTTTTCCCATCGCAGATCAGGATTGGGAACAGAGCCTAAAACAAAAGTAGCAAGACCGTTGTAGTTTGTTGAAGCAACATAGCTGCCTTGCAATTCATATGCGCCGATGCCCGATACATTTCCGTTTAATCCGTAGCTGGTTCTTAACTTACCGAAAGAAATAATATCGTCGAATTCTCTCATGAAAGATTCTTTACTGAAAACCCATCCGGCAGATATACCGGGAAATGTTCCCCATCTTTTGTTGACTAATCTGGAGTACCCATCATGTCGTAAAACCGCTGAAAGGAGATATTTTTCCTGATAATTATAATTGGCACGACCAAAAAATGATAAAATGCGTTGTTTAGTATGGTATGAATCAATGCTTCTTTTATCTTTTTCACTGGAGGTCAATTGCAAGTCGCGAAAATCATCCGTCGGTGCGCCGGATCCGGCTGCATAAATACCATATGAGTAAGTATCGTAATATTCGGATCCAAGCATTGCCGAAAGATAATGATCATTTATTTGTTTATCGAAATTGAAAATTGCGTTATAGGTTTGATCCAACGTTCGTGCGAATTCACCCGAGGTATTTCTTGTGGTATTTATCTTTGTCGGGTTTTCTCTAAAATCTTTATTAAATGCTTCGTAAAACCCTTCACTATAATACCAATTTCCGGAAAGCTTCAGATAAATGTTTTTGGTAAAATCAATTTTTAATGTTTGGTTCATTGTAAATTTGTCCGTTTGATTAAAACGAAAGAATTTTTCTGGCTGATAAGCTTGATTACCGTCACTATAATTATTCCCCAGTCGGTACGAACCATCATGGTCGTTGGTATAACGCACGGTAGGTGGAACTGTTAATATTCTGCTGAAATAATTAGCTTCGCTTGTTTGTGATGCGGGCATCGATTGCCAATTAGCCCTGTTAAAGTTGAAGCTTGACTGCGAGGTAAGCCACGGTTTGATTTTATAATCTCCATTGATAATAATCGAATAACGTTTGTAATACGAAGAAATGGGTAATCCTTGTGAATAGTTGTAGCCCAAACCAGCATAATAACTTCCCTTGTCGTTCCCGCCTGACATATTCCAGTTGTAATCTTGTGAATAGGATGGATCCTTAAAGTTGAAATCTCCCGGATAGGTATTTTTAAAAATCAAATATTCGGGGACCGAATTTGGATCTTTACTTATGCTCCTTATGTATTCATATGCAGGATCTTTCATTTTTTGCCAACCATGTTTATCAATTAAAAATTGATACCGGTCTTCATAATACATGGTGCTCCAAACAGAATTCATGGTGTTTTCTAAAGGTGTCACACCATCTGCAGCAAAATATGCATTTCCTGTTCCGTACGGTTGTGTTCCTGTTAGTGTGATGGGGTTTGAGTATCCCATCCATGTGCCATTTTCTCGTTGCCATATTTGTGCCGATTTTACGTAAGATGGGCGCATCCAGGTAAGGTATTCTTCAGCGTTGCAAAACTCATAAGGGAGATTTAGGTAGTTGACTCCAAACTTCATTTTGAAATTCATTTCCGAAACTCCCTTTTTCCCTCTTTTTGTTTGGATAAGGATAACCCCATTATTTGCTCGTGCACCATAAATAGCTGTAGCTCCCGCGTCTTTCATTACTTGCATGTTTTCGATATCTTCCGGATTTATATCCGAAAGGCTTCCTCTGACTTGACCGTCAACTATAATCAGTGGCGAACCTGAACCGTCCAAATTTGTTCCTCCGCGTAATACAATAGATGGTGTTGCGCCCGGATTACCGGAATATTGTACTACACGTAGACCGGAAACTGCTCCGGAAAGAGCCTGTGCAGGATTGGAAAATATTCCAGCCTCCAATTTCTTGTTTTCAACTTTAGCAATGGAATTGGTACTTCTTGATCGCAATTGCGTTCCCCCATAACCTGTAATAACTACCTCTTCAAGCATTTCAACATCTTCTTGCATGGTAACATTAATCACAGCTCTGCCATCTACCGGTACAACCAATGTTTTCATGCCGACATACGAAAATTCCAATTTTCCTGTTGGCGGAACATTTGGAAGTTCGAAATTGCCATCATAATCTGTTACTGTTCCGGTAGGTGTTCCTTGTATTTTAACCGAAACGCCGATTAACGGTTCTTTTTGCTCATCGACAACATTTCCTTTGACGGTAATGTTTTGAGCAAACAATGTCAGAGAAGTTAGCCATAAGAAGGCAAGAGTGAATATTGACTTCTCTAACGCATTACCTTTTTTGTCTCTTTTCATTTTCATTTAATTAGATGATTAATTTTTAAATTTGTGGGTTTAAGATTTTTTGTTCGCTATTTATTTCGCTATTTATTTTTTCCAGTGTTTTCCAACATTGATACAATCCTCGTGGCACATGGAAACAACCCTTCCATTTTCCACCTTTTAAATCGAGCAGAACTTCGCCTCGTCGGTTGAGATATCCCCACCATTCGGGATGTTCAGGGTCTTTGAAATGGCTCCAGGTATAATCGTGTATTTTCTCAAACCAAGTAAGGCATTCTTGTGATCCGGTCAGCTGATACCCTTTCAGCAGGGATATCAATGCTTCTACATGCACCCACCACAGTTTCTGATCCCATTCCAGTTGCTGGGGCGGAAATCCTTTACGGTCAAGAAAATAAAAGATACCGCCATATTCTTTGTCCCATCCATAATTGAGCATGGTGAGAGTTGTTTCGACCGCTTTTTTAATTAATTCGGGACGATTGAGTCTTATGCCAAGATCCATAATGAACCACATCGCTTCGATGGCATGACCAGGCGTGATTTGCCGGCCTTCGAACGAGTCGGAAAGAGTGCCGTCGCTATTTACATTTTCCACAACGATGCCTCCAAGTTCCGGACGGAGGAAAACATCCATGACTTCATGGATACAATTCTCCATCGTTTTTGTAAGGAATTCCTCATCGAGTAAATGTTCAATTTCCAACGATAGATTGCAAAGAATCATTGGTAAGGCAAAGTTTTTCAGATTTCGTGTTCCGGGATGTGCCTTATTCCATTTTCCTTTTGGATTATCTACTTTCGAAAGGATGATATCAAATGTACGTTGGGCAATTTCGGCATATTCTTCATTCCCTGTAGCAAGGCTTAATTGTCCAAATGCCATTGATGCAAATGTGTAGGAAAAAATATTGTAGGGATCGATAAGTGGTTTGCCTTCGCGGGTAAGTGAAAAATACCAGTTGTAGTTGCCGTCGTGGCCGTATTTTTTTAAAAATTCAGCTCCCTCAATTGCGCAGTCGAGCCATTCCTGTTTCTTTTCTACTTTATTGTAAAGCATCGAAAAAAGCCATACTTGTCTTCCTTGTAACCAGATAAATTTGTCTGTATCGAAAACGTTGCCTTGACGATCAAGGCAAGTGAAATATCCTCCGCATTCTTTATCTTGTGATTTTTGCAGCCAAAAAGGGAGTATATTATCGAGAAGCTCATTTTTGTATTGCAATTCCAACTCTTTTAAATTGAGATTCATAGTTATTATTTTATTTGATGTTGATTATTCTATTCATTATCAGAAATCTATCCATTTGATTCAGCGATTTCAGTTGTCGTTTTTGTGATATACTTATTATATTATGAATCATATTTATTAAATTTCCGCTAATTACGAAAATTATTTTTATTCAACCAAATAAAAAATAAATTATTTTGTTAAATATGCTACAAAACATATATTTGTTTTAATATGACGTATTCCAAAGATATTTTATAAATTTGTTCAGGATTTACTCATAAGCTTTTTTATATGAACAATAAATTTTGGGAAGAAATTAATTCAGGTTCGAAAAACGCCCTGTTAAAGAGAGATATTATTTGCTATTATATCAATAACGGCGAAAACACTCTCGCCGATTTGGGAAAGGAAATGAATCTGAGTGTACCTACGGTGACAAAACTGGTGGGAGAACTGATAGATGACGGATATGTGGTTGATTATGGGAAACAGGAAACCGCAGGAGGTCGACGCCCCAATATTTATGGACTAAACCGTGATTCGGGCTACTTTGTCGGAGTTGATATCAATCATTCTTGTATGAATATAGGCTTGATCAATTTTAATGGTATAATGGTGAATTCTGTCATGGATATTCCTTATAAAGTGGATCATTCGGTAGAAAAATTCGAAGAACTTTGTGGGGCAATAGATAATTTTTTAAATAACTGTGGCATTCAACGAGATAAAATTTTAAATATAGGCATTAATATTTCGGGACGTGTTAATACGAAATCCGGGCATAGTTACAGTTTTTTTTATATCGATGAACGGCCTTTAACAGATATTTTTACTGAATGTTTTGGAATTAATACGAGCATCGATAACGATTCGCGAGCCATGACTTATGCCGAATTCTTGAATGGCTGTGTGCAAGGTGAGAAGAATGTTGTTTTCATTAATGTAAGCTGGGGTTTGGGAATGGGACTGATTATCAACGGAGAGTTGTATTATGGCAAATCGGGATTCTCAGGGGAATTTGGACATTATCCTGCATTCGACAATGAAGTTTTATGCCATTGCGGGAAAAAGGGATGTCTCGAAACGCAAGCATCAGGATCGTATGTGTATCGTGTTTTCATGGAAAGAATGAAAAATGGCGATTCCAGTAGATTACGAACAAAATTCGAAGCCGGTGACGAGATTTCTTTAACCGACATCATCACTTCAGCTTTGCAGGATGATATCACAGCGATTGAGCTGATTGAGGAGGTTGGATCAACTTTGGGAAGGTCTGTTGCGGGTCTAATCAATATTTTTAATCCCGAATTAGTGGTGATTGGTGGAACATTGGCTCAGGCCGGTGATTTTTTGTTATTGCCGTTACGAAGTGCCATTAAAAAATATTCGCTCAATTTGGTCAATAGCGATACCACTTTAAAGGTCTCAAAATTGGGCGAAAAGTCTGGAATTTTAGGGGCTTGCCTGCTCGCCCGGAGCAAGACTATCGGGTTAATTTAATTTTTTCGATAAATTCATTTGCTTTTTGCAATGCATCCAATTTACCGACGTCAAGAAGTTCGAAATGCTTGGGAACATAGGATTTAATCACTGTTTTGTTGCAAATGGAAAGATAAAAATCGATGATTGAAAATTTTTCGGGAAAATCTTTCATGTAAGAAAAAACGGATGTGTCGAGCACATGTATTCCCGAAAATGCAAGTTTTTGATATGCTTCCGGATGAAAATCGGTGAGCGGTGATTTTGTTTCTCCGGTTTTTTCGTTAATCCATCCTTTTAAAGCATTTTCACGATCGAAGAGCAAATAACGAGATGATTTTCTTTCACTGCAAACAAGCGTTGCAAGATTTTTTTGATTGAGGTGATATTCGTAAAGTTGCCTTAACCGAATGTTTGAGAGAATATCTACGTTGTAGATCAAAAAAGGTTTGTCGTCATCGAAAAACCAAGATGCTTTTTTGATCCCACCGCCGGTATCGAGAAGAGATTTCCGTTCATCCGATATTTCGATGCGAATGTCGAAACGATCGTTGGCATCTAAAAAATCGATAATCTTTTCGGCAAAATGATGGACGTTCACAATAATTTCGTCAAATCCTTCGGCTTTCAGTTTTTCGATTACGAGTTGCAAAAGCGGTTTCCCGTTCACCTCAACCAATGCTTTTGGCATCGTATCGGTGAGTGGTTTCAACCGAGTGCCCATGCCTGCCGCGAAAATCATGGCTTTCATTTGATTATCTTTTTCGAAATTCCTGTTCCAGATTTTGCTCGCGATGCACGAGAACGACTTTCACACCGAATTTTTTCGAGATGTGCTCTGCCACATGTTGTGCAGCATACACCGAACGGTGCTGCCCGCCGGTACAACCAAATGCAATCATCAGATGCGTGAACTTGCGTTCGGTATATCGTTTAACGTGTCTATCGACCAACGGATAAATATTATTCAAAAATTCGATGATTTCGCCATCTTCTTCCAGAAATTTAATCACAGGTTCATCCAGTCCGGTAACATTATTGTATCGCTCATATTTCCCGGGATTGTTAATGGCACGGCAATCGAAAACATAGCCACCGCCGTTTCCCGAAGGATCGTCGGGGATTCCTTTTTTGTAGGCAAAACTTACCACACGTACCTCCAATTCGCGTTTCGTGGAGTCGGCAAATTGTTTGAGGTTAACCATTTCTGTAAGAATATGGCTTAAATATGGATATTCGTCGAATCCTTCTTTCAAAAGTTCGCGTAAATTGTTTAAGCCAAACGGAATGCTTTGGATGAAATGTGGTTTTTTTTCGAAATAACCCCGAAATCCATAAGCGCCCAGCACTTGAAGCGTTCTGAACAGAACAAACTGGCGCAATTGTTTCAGGAATTTGGATTCGTCCACCTCTCGGTATTTTTTCAACGATTCGATATAGGTCGAAATAAGTTCATCTCGCAAATCGGGCGGAAAATTTGCTTTTGCCTGCCAGAGAAATGATGCCACGTCATAATAAACCGGTCCTTTTCGTCCTCCCTGAAAATCGATGAAATAGGGTTCATCATTTACCAACATCACATTGCGCGATTGGAAATCGCGATACATGAATGTTTCGCTATCGCCTTGCAATAAATTATCGGCTAATCGTTCGAAATCGTTTTCGAGCAGCTCTTCCTGAAAATCCATCCCGGTTGTTTTCAGAAAGTTGTATTTGAAATAATTCAAATCCCAAAAAACCGACCGGCTGTTAAATTCAGGCTGAGGATAACAAACATCAAAATTTAAACCTTCTGCGCCTATTATTTGAAAATCGGCAAGCTTCGCGATAGTTTTTTGCAACAACTCTTTCTCGTTCGGTCCAAACACACCCGTTAAGCGACCTGCTTTGATTGCATCAAAAAGTATTTTATCGCCCAAATCTTCCTGCAGATAAAACATTTCGTCGTCCGATACAGCAACTACTTTGGGAACATTCAGCCCTTTTTTGTAGAAATGGCGATCGAGTTCGATAAAAGCATGATTTTCGTTTTTCGATTCTCCTTCAACGCCAACGAGCGAAGTATCTCCCGATTGCAGTCGATAGTATTTACGGTTGGATCCCGAGGTTGGAAGCTCCTCCATTGTCGGATTTGTCTTTCCGGTATAGTTTGCAAATAATTGGTTCAGTTGTTTCATTTCTGTTGTTCCACGAAAATAGATTATTTGTAAGCGGATTACATTTGCAACAGTTCGTCCATCCACACGGCTACCGAAGCATCGCTCGGCATTCGCCAGTCTCCGCGTGGCGAAAGATTGATAGATCCCACCTTAGGTCCGTCGGGCATGCACGAGCGTTTGAATTGTTGCGTGAAAAATCTTCGATAGAATGTTTTCATCCATTTTAAAATGGTCTCAGCCGAATATTTTTCGGCAAAAGCAAATTGAGACAGATAGTAGATGCGGGATGGAGAGTCGCCATAGCGAAGCATGCGATGCAAAAAGAAATCGTGCAGTTCGTAGGGGCCGATTTTGTCTTCGGTGATTTGTGCAATATTCCCATTTTGGTCGGCAGGTAAGAGTTCGGGACTGAATGGAGTGTCGAGAATATCGTGTAGAATATTTTGAGAAGAGTCTTCCATTTGAGTGTCGGCAATCCAGCGAACAAGTGATTTCACGAGTGTTTTTGGAACGCTGGTATTTACGCCGTACATCGACATGTGGTCGCCATTGTAGGTTGCCCATCCCAAAGCCAATTCCGACATATTACCCGTCCCCACTGCTAATCCGTCGATTTTATTGGCAATGTCCATCAATATTTGAGTTCGTTCGCGGGCTTGTGCATTCTCATAAACGATATTTTTGTCTGCGAGGTCATGTCCGATATTTTTGAAATGAAGTTCAACGGCTTCCGAAATCGGAATTTCCAATAATGTCGCTCCCAATGATGTTACGAGTTCTTTTGCATTATTATAGGTGCGATTAGTCGTACCAAATCCGGGCATTGTAATACCATATACATTCTTTCGAGGAATTCCAAGCAAATCGAATGCCCTTATTGCAACCAACAAAGCCAATGTCGAATCCAATCCACCCGAAATGCCTATTGTTACCGTTTTTATTCCGGTGTGCATCAATCTTTTGGCTAATCCGTGCGTTTGTATGTTGAAAACTTCGAAGAGCCGCTCGTTTTCTTCACTTTTCGATGGAATGAATGGGAAGGGATTGATCGTTCGTCTGATTTTATCTGCAGATATTGGCCTGATTTGGCATGGCAATACTTGACAGGTAGATTGATCGGGCGTCAGATAATTTGCATTTTTTATTCTGTCGTGTCGTAATGCAAATAGGTCTATATCATTAATCGACATGCGGTTGTCAAGCGAAAATCGTTCTGATTCTGCAATAATAGAACCATTTTCGGCAATGATCCGGCTTCCCGAAAAAACAAGGTCGGTTGTTGATTCTCCTACACCGCACGAAGTGTAAATGTACCCACAAATGCAACGTCCCGATTGTTGTGCAACGAGTGAACGTCTGTAAGCGTGTTTGCCCACAAGTTCGTTGCTTGCCGACAGATTAAAAATAAGTTCCGCTCCTTTCAATGTTAAATTCGAAGAAGGAGGAATCGGCATCCATAAATCTTCGCAAATTTCGATTCCGAATGTGACGAATGGGGTTTCAAACAAGATATCGGTTCCGAATGCGATATGTTCATTTCCTATCACGATGGTCGTATTTTCCATATCCTTGCCGGAGGCAAACCAGCGCTTTTCGTAAAATTCTCCTTCATTCGGTATGTAAGTTTTGGGAATCATCCCCACGATGCCTTCGGATGAAATGACGGCGGCTACATTATAGAGGCAGTTCAGTTTGCGAATTGGCAAACCTACAATAGCAACGATTGTCGGCTTATCGTGCATGAAGCTTGCAATCTCGAGTAGCGAAGCTTTTGCCTTTTCCAGCAACGCCGTCTGAAAAAACAAATCGGCACATGTATAACCGGTGATGCAGAGTTCGGGGAAACAGATGATTTGCACCTGATTTTTAACGGCTTCATCGATCATCGATTTCATTTCATAAACATTATAGTCGCAATCGGCAACTTTCAATTTTGGCGTTGCAGCTGCAACTCGCACAAATCCGTAGTCATTGATATTCATATTGATAGTTTTTCGCTGATCTATAAACAAAGGTAAAAAAATATAACGATATTTCTTCTCAAATCATCATATATATCAAAAGTATCTTAGAATGAATTTATAGTTAGCCTGCTCGTTTGTAAATAAAAAAGAGAGCCTCGGCGGACTCTCTTTTTGAACAATATATCGTTAATCTGCGATAATTATAAATTCGGATTAATGGTGTGCCACTGTTCAACAGGAGGGATGACCCCCATCTCGATGACTTGCTGACGAAGATCGACCAGGTGTTGATAGCTTTTTTTCAATTCGTCCATCTCTTCGGGAGTGCCTTTGATTTCGGAGTAAGAAACGCCATCTATTGTAATGTTGGTTTCCATTGCCATCATGACGTTGTTGAATCCCTGGCTGTTAACGTAGCAACCTGCAGGCCAACGGAACGGATCGCCACCCATTGCAGCACGCATCATTTCTACCGAAACGTAGGCCGGGCTTTGGAATGACGAACGTCCACGAAGTTTGATGATAGTTGCGCCGCCTTTGATAACGCGTTCTTTCAGTTTTTCCCATTCTTCGTTAGTCAGTTTTTCGGTGCCGATGAGGTCGAGAAGAGGAGTCCCGTTCACCTTGGCAGTCGAGGCAAATACGGCCATTTCTTCACCATGTCCGCCGTAGGTGCGGGCATTTGTTACCTGGCTTTGTCTTACTCCGAAATGTTTGGCCAATTCACTCTGCAGACGGGTACTATCCAATGCTGCCAATGTGGTCACTTGCGATGGTTTAAGTCCTGAATAGATAAGTGCAACCAAACCCGTGATGTCGGCAGGGTTGAAGATAACGGTCAAGTGTTTCAAATCAGGACAGTATGCTTTGATGTCTTTTCCCAATTGTGCTGCAATAGCAGCGTTTCCTTGCAATAAATCTTCGCGTGTCATTCCATCTTTGCGAGGAGCGCCACCCGACGATATCATATATTTTGTATCGGTGAATGCTTCTTTGATGTCGGTAGTGTAAGTAAAATCTACATCTTCAAACCCGCAGTGACGCATTTCTTCCCAAACTCCTTTAAGTCCTCGTTCAAAGGGATCATAGAGACAAATATTTGGCGTAAGATGCATCATGGCTGCCGTTTGTGCCATGTTCGAACCAATCATGCCGGCTGCTCCGACGATTGTAAGTTTGTCGTCTGTTAAAAATTTCATACCATTTGTTTATTTATAAGTTATTTATGCTGCTTAAAATCGAGTCTCAAAGTTACAAAATGTTCATGAATTTACAGTTTGGAAGATATTAAATAATGGTTAAATCATCCGTGAAACCAACAAAAGAGCTGCCCGATAGAGCAGCCCTTTTCTAATGAATAGTTTGTTTTTGAAAGATTATTCCGAAGCTTTTTCCAAGACATTTGAGCGGTGCGGAGTTTTCATTTTTTCAAAATCTTCACGAGTGCCGACAATGAGTTTATCGAACTCGCGTTGACCCGTACCGGCGGGGATGAGATGACCACAAATTACGTTTTCTTTCAATCCTTCCAGATAATCTACTTTTCCGTTGATGGCAGCCTCGTTGAGAACTTTTGTTGTCTCCTGGAATGAAGCAGCCGACATGAAACTTTTTGTTTGCAGTGCTGCTCGTGTGATTCCCTGCAATACCTGATTGGCAGTTGCCGGGATTGCGTCACGTGCTTCCACAAGTTTCAAGTCGCGACGTTTGAGCGAACTGTTTTCGTCACGCAACTTACGAACGGTAACTATCTGGCCCGGTTCGAAAATTTGAGAGTCTCCCGGATCGATGATCACTTTTTTACCCCAGATGCGATCGTTTTCTTCCATCATCTCATGTTTGTCCACAAGTTGTTGTTCGAGGAAGCGAGTGTCTCCGGGATCCACAATTTCAACTTTTCGCATCATCTGCCGAACAATTACTTCGAAGTGTTTGTCGTTGATTTTAACTCCTTGAAGGCGATAAACGTCCTGCACTTCGTTTACAATGTATTCCTGAACGGCAGTTGGGCCCATGATTGCAAGAATATCGGAAGGTGTGATGGCTCCGTCTGAAAGTGGCATACCTGCGCGTACGTAATCGTTCTCCTGAACCAGAATTTGTTTCGAGAGCGGGATCAAATATTTCTTTACTTCACCTGTTTTCGATGTGACAGAAATTTCCTGATTTCCGCGTTTAATTTTTCCGAACGAAACTTCTCCGTCGATTTCGGACACGATGGCCGGATTTGAGGGATTACGAGCTTCGAAAAGCTCCGTAACCCGAGGAAGACCACCGGTGATATCTCCGGCTTTTCCGACCGCTCTTGGTATTTTTGCCAATACGTCACCGGTTTTAATTTCATCGTTTTCGTTTTTCACGATGTGAGCTCCGAGTGGCAGCGTATATGTGCGCAAAACATCATCGTTTTCGTTCACGATATGAGCCGACGGTGCTTTTGTCTTGTCGCGCGACTCAATGATAACTTTTTCTTTCAAGCCGGTTTGTTCGTCTGACTCAACTTTGAAAGTTACATTTTCGATAAAATTGTCGAAACGAATTCTTCCGGTTGCTTCGCTGATGATAACGGCATTGAATGGGTCCCATTCGCAGATAAGGTCGCCTTTGGTCACTTTATCTCCGTTGCCGAAGTAAAGTTTTGATCCATAAGGCACATTGTGTGATAGCAAAACAATTTTTGTATTGGGATCTATAATTCGCATTTCAACCAATCGACTGACAACCACTTTGTATGCTCTGCCGTTTGCATCTTTTTCTTGAGGATCGACGGTTCGCAGTTCATCAAATTCGAGAATACCGTCGTACTTTGTGGTGATATTGTTTTCGGCCGCAATATTTGAGGCGATACCACCCACATGGAAAGTACGAAGCGTCAGCTGTGTACCGGGCTCTCCGATGGATTGAGCAGCGATTACTCCTACGGCTTCGCCTTTTTCTACCATTCGGCTGCGGGCCAAATTCCGTCCATAGCATTTAGCGCAAACGCCCTGCCTGGATTCGCATGTGAGTACTGAACGAATTTCTACTCGTTCGATGGGAGACTCTTCGATTTTTTTTGCGATATCTTCCGTGATTTCTTCGCCCGATTGTACCAGAATTTCTCCCGTCAAAGGGTGCTGCACATCATGCACCGAAACACGTCCGAGAATGCGCTCGTAGAGCGAAGCTACCACTTCGTCATTATTTTTGAGAGCTGTTGCTACAAGCCCACGAAGTGTTCCGCAGTCTTCTTCCGTAATGATCACGTCTTGCGAAACGTCAACCAAACGGCGAGTCAGATAACCGGCGTCAGCCGTTTTGAGGGCAGTATCGGCGAGACCTTTACGAGCACCGTGTGTCGAAATAAAGTATTCCAATACCGAGAGTCCCTCTTTGAAATTTGCCAAAATCGGGTTTTCGATAATCTGTCCACCTTCGGCACCGCTTTTTTGTGGCTTGGCCATCAGTCCTCGCATACCGGACAACTGGCGAATTTGTTCGCGTGAACCACGGGCACCCGAGTCGAGCATCATGTACACAGAATTAAATCCCTGGTCATCTTCGGCAAGTTGCTTCATCAGAATGTTCGACAATTTGGAATTGATATGTGTCCATGTATCGATAATCTGATTGTAGCGCTCGTTATAGGTGATAAATCCCATGTTGTAGTTTTCCATAATCTGCTCAACCTCTTCGTATCCCTGCTTGATAAGTTCTTCTTTTTCAGCAGGTATGATGATATCCTCGAGGTTAAAGGAAAGTCCTCCTTCGAAGGCCATTCGATAACCGAGTGCTTTTATGTCATCGAGATATTGAGCAGTTCGTGCTACTCCGCAACGTTTGATTACTTTGTTGATAATGTCACGAAGCGATTTCTTCGAAAGAAGTTCGTTGATGTAGCCAACTTCTTTGGGAATATATTCGTTTGTAATAACGCGTCCGACGGTTGTTTCGTGCATTTTGCGGATAGGATTGCCTTCCTCGTCAACATCATCCACGATAACTTTCACCAAGGCGTGAATATCCACTTTTCCTTCGTTATAGGCTATTATAGCTTCTTCTTCGCCATAAAATGTCATTCCTTCGCCTTTTGCTCCCGGACGGATTTTTGTAATATAATACAGTCCGAGCACCATGTCCTGTGAAGGTACAGTGATAGGTGCGCCATTGGCAGGATTAAGAATGTTGTGCGAAGCAAGCATCAGCAATTGAGCTTCGAGGATAGCTTCGTTGCCGAGCGGAAGGTGAACAGCCATTTGGTCACCATCGAAGTCGGCATTGAATGCCGTACATGCCAGCGGATGAAGCTGAATGGCTTTCCCTTCGATCAGTTTTGGCTGGAATGCTTGAATACCCAATCGGTGAAGCGTTGGTGCACGGTTGAGAAGGACGGGATGTCCCTTCATCACATATTCGAGAATATCGTAAACAACCGGTTCTTTGCGATCGACAATTTTTTTGGCCGATTTCACGGTTTTTACGATACCTCTTTCGATAAGTTTGCGAATGATAAACGGTTTATAAAGTTCGGCAGCCATGTCTTTTGGCAAACCGCATTCGTGCATCTTCAATTCCGGACCGACGACGATCACCGAACGAGCGGAATAATCGACACGTTTACCCAACAAATTCTGACGGAAGCGGCCTTGTTTTCCTTTTAAGCTGTCCGAGAGAGATTTTAGCGGACGGTTCGATTCTGTTTTGATAGCGCTCGATTTGCGCGAATTATCGAAAAGCGAATCAACGGCTTCCTGAAGCATGCGCTTTTCGTTACGCAAAATCACGTCAGGAGCTTTGATGTCGATGAGTCTTCTTAATCGGTTGTTGCGAATAATGACACGGCGATACAAATCGTTGAGGTCGGATGTAGCAAAACGTCCTCCATCCAGTGGAACAAGTGGACGAAGCTCGGGCGGGATAACGGGAATTACCTTCATGATCATCCATTCCGGTTTGTTCACGTTTTTCGAGCTACGGAATGCCTCTACAACCTGCAACTGCTTGAGAGCCTCGTTTTTGCGCTGTTGCGAATTGTCTGTATTGGCGCGATGGCGAAGCTGATTGGCTAATTTGTCGAGATTTAATCTTTCAAGAAGATCCAGAATTGCTTCGGCTCCCATTTTCGCGATAAATTTATTGGGATCGCTGTCTTCGAGCAGCTGATTTTCTTTTGGCAGGCCGTTAAGAAATTCCAGATATTCATCTTCGGTGAGAAGATCTTTTTCTTCAACTTTATCCTTTAATATACCCGGTTGAATTACCACGTAACGTTCGTAATAGATAATCGAATCGAGTTTTTTTGTCGGTATTCCGAGTAGATAACCTATTTTGTTGGGCAGCGATCTGAAATACCAAATATGTGCTACAGGAACTACGAGGTGGATGTGCCCTGTACGTTCGCGTCGTACTTTCTTTTCAGTTACTTCTACGCCGCATCGATCGCATACGATTCCTTTGTAACGGATTCTTTTGTATTTTCCGCAATGGCATTCGTAATCTTTTACTGGACCAAAAATGCGTTCGCAGAACAATCCGTCGCGTTCCGGTTTGTAAGTTCGATAATTGATGGTTTCGGGTTTCAGCACTTCTCCATACGAATTCTCGAGAATTTCTTCGGGTGACGCTAAGCTGATTGTTATTTTCGAAAAGTTACTCTTTATTTTATTGTCTTTTCTAAATGCCATATTCTTTTGTATAAAGAGTTTGTCTGTTTTTAAATTAATTATTGAGGGATTTGGGACCCTCTACTGTGTCGGAAATCCATTTGTATGATTAAGACTTTAATCGAGTTGAATACTCAATCCTAATCCTCTTAGTTCGTGGAGCAAAACATTTAGCGATTCCGGAATGCCGGGTTGAGGCATCGCTTCTCCTTTTACGATAGATTCGTATGCTTTTGAGCGTCCAACGACATCATCCGACTTGATTGTCAGTATTTCCTGAAGGATGTGTGCCGCGCCAAATGCTTCAAGCGCCCAGACTTCCATTTCTCCAAAACGCTGACCTCCAAACTGGGCTTTTCCACCGAGAGGTTGTTGCGTAATAAGTGAATAGGGCCCGATTGAACGTGCATGCATCTTGTCTTCAACCATGTGCCCGAGTTTCAGCATGTAAATAACGCCTACAGTGGCAGGTTGATCGAATCTGACGCCAGTTCCTCCATCGTAGAGATAGGTCTTGCCATATCGGGGAATACCTGCTTTGTCTGTCCATGTGTTGAGGTCGTCGAGCGAAGCGCCATCGAAGATCGGAGTAGCAAAACGAACACCTAATTTTTCACCTGCCCAACCGAGTACAGTTTCAAAAATCTGTCCCAAGTTCATACGGGAGGGCACTCCCAACGGGTTTAGAACGATATCGACCGGCGTACCATCGGGCAAGAAAGGCATATCTTCCTGCCGAACGATTTTCGAGACAATACCCTTGTTCCCGTGGCGCCCTGCCATTTTGTCTCCTACCTGAATCTTACGTTTTTTTGCTACGTACACTTTAGCGATCTGCATGATTCCCGAAGGCAGTTCGTCTCCGATGGTAAGATCGAAGCGTTTGCGTTTGAGTTCAGCATCCAGTTCCTTATATTTACGCAAGTAATTGATAACAGTCGTACGAATTAGCTCGTTTTTATGAGTGTCAGTCGTCCATTTGTTCAATTGTATTGACTGATAATCAATTTCATTTAATACCTTGGCAGTGAACTTCGAGCCTTTCGGAATCACTTCCATATTAGTATAATCTTTAACTCCGGCTGAAGTTTTACCTTCGGTAAGGACAAGCAATTTATCGATCAGTTTTTTACGCAACTCTTCCATTTTCTCTTCGTATTCTTCGTCGAGTTTTGGGAGAAGTGCTTTATTCGACAATTTGCCTTTTCCTTTTTTGGCAGCTTTAGAAAACAGATTGGTTTCGATTACGACGCCTTTTAATGAGGGTGAAGCCTTCAGTGAAGCGTCTTTGACATCGCCTGCTTTGTCTCCAAAGATGGCACGAAGCAATTTTTCTTCCGGCGAAGGGTCTGATTCTCCCTTCGGAGTTATTTTCCCGATCAGGATGTCACCAGGCTGAATTCGTGCACCTATTCGAACGATTCCTCTTTCATCCAAATCCTTTGTAGCTTCTTCACTTACATTGGGAATATCGGAAGTGAGTTCTTCGAGGCCGCGTTTAGTTTCCCTGACTTCGAGTGAAAATTCTTCTACATGTACTGATGTGAAAATATCTTCGCGAACGATGCGTTCGTTAAGAACGATAGCATCTTCGAAGTTGTATCCTTTCCAGGGCATAAATGCCACTTTCAGGTTTTTACCTAAAGCCAATTCTCCGTTTTCGGTAGCGTAGCCTTCTGTCAAGAAGTCTCCTTTTTTAACTTTCTGCCCCAATTTGCACAATGGACGCAAATCCACTGTGGTATTTTGGTTCGTTTTGCGGAATTTGGGAATCTTATATGTTTTGACAGCTTCTTCGAAACTTGTAAATTCTTCTTCCTCACTTCTATCGTATCGAACCTTAATGGTCGTTGCATCAACGTAGATCACTTCGCCATCACCTTCAGCCATGATCTGTGTTCGGGAATCCTTGATAAGTTGTCCTTCTATTCCCGTTCCAACGATTGGAGCTTCGTTTCGCATAAGCGGAACTGCTTGTCGCATCATGTTCGATCCCATCAAAGCTCGGTTGGCATCATCATGTTCGAGAAACGGAATCAAGGAAGCTGCAATAGAGGCAATCTGCATAGGAGATACGTCCATTAACTCAACCTCGTCCGGACTTACAAGCGGATAGTCGGCATCTTCTCTCGCTTTCACACGAGGATTGATGAATCTGCCTTCGTCGTCGATAGGAGCATTTCCTTGGGCAATAATTTTCCCCTCTTCTTCTTCGGCTGCCAAATATATCACGTGATTATTATCAATATCGACTTGTCCATTTGAAACTTTGCGATAAGGAGTTTCGATAAAGCCCAAGTCGTTGATTTTGGCATAAACACAAAGTGATGAAATAAGTCCGATATTAGGACCCTCGGGAGTTTCGATAGGACAAAGACGGCCATAATGGGTGTAATGAACGTCGCGAACCTCAAAACCTGCGCGTTCGCGCGACAATCCACCGGGACCGAGTGCCGAAAGACGACGTTTGTGGGTGATTTCGGCCAGAGGGTTGGTTTGATCCATGAACTGAGACAGAGCATTCGTCCCGAAAAATGTATTGATTACAGACGAAACTGTCTTTGCATTGATCAAGTCGATAGGGGTGAATACTTCGTTATCTCGCACATTCATGCGTTCGCGAATAATGCGTGCCATACGATTCAGCCCTACGCCAAACTGATTGTAAAGCTGCTCGCCGACGGTACGGACACGACGATTGCTTAAGTGGTCGATATCGTCAACCACGGCTTTCGAATTCACCAATTCGATGAGATATTTGATAATTTCGATAATATCTTCTTTGGTGAGAACGCGAATCTCGTCAGGAATATTAAGATTCAGTTTTTTGTTTATCCTGTATCTTCCAACATCACCTAAGTCATATCTCTTTTCCGAGAAGAACAAGTTGTTGATAACTTCTCGAGCACTCGAATCGTCTGCCGGTTCGGCACTGCGAATTTGGCGGTAGATATGACGGATAGCGTCAATCTCGGTATTACTCGGGTCTTTCTGTAATGTATTATAGATGATGGAATAATCCGACGCATTAGCCGTTTCTTTGTGTAACAAGATTGATGAGACCCCGGATTCGATGATCTCGTCAATATGTTCGGCCTCGAGAATAGTTTCTCGTTCGATGACTACTTCATTTCGTTCGATAGAAGTAACTTCTCCGGTGTCTTCATCCACAAAATCTTCCATCCACGATTTTAGGACCCTGGCCGCGAGTTTTCGTCCAACTACTTTTTTGAGATTGGCTTTGGACACTTTCACCTCTTCTGCCAAATCGAAGATTTCGAGAATGTCTTTGTCACTCTCAAATCCAATTGCTCGAAGCAAGGTGGTGACGGGTAATTTCTTTTTACGATCGATATATGCATACATGACATTGTTGATGTCTGTTGCAAATTCTATCCATGATCCCTTGAAAGGAATGATGCGGGCAGAGTAAAGAATGGTTCCGTTGGTGTGCACGCTTTGTCCAAAGAAAACGCCGGGAGAGCGATGCAATTGTGAAACGATAACACGTTCTGCTCCATTGATGACGAAAGTGCCTCTTTCTGTCATGTAGGGAATGGTGCCTAAATAAACATCCTGAATGACGGGTGCAAAATCTTCGTGGTCAGGGTCGGTGCAATAGAGATAAAGCTTAGCCTTGAGAGGCACACTGTATGTTAAACCTCTGTCGATGCATTCGTCGATAGAATAGCGTGGAGGATCGACATAATAGTCTAAAAATTCGAGGACGAAGTTGTTCCGAGTATCGGTAATCGGAAAATTTTCCATGAAAACCTTATACAATCCTTCGTTTTTTCTTTTTTCGGGTGGAGCGTCGAGTTGCAGGAAATCTTGGAAAGATTTGATCTGTACTTCGAGAAAATCCGGGAAATCAAGAGGGTTCTTGACGGTCGCAAAATTGATGCGTTGTTGAGCGTTGGTTGAAGACATGGATGATGCTATTTTTGAACTTAGATGTATTGACACAAAAGGTTAAGAATCTCCTCATGGAAGATTCCTAACCATATTAACCTAATTTTAGGTAACTGATCTTATTTAAGTTCAACTTCTGCTCCTGCTTCTTCAAGTTGTTTTTTCAAAGCTTCCGCTTCGTCTTTTGTTACACCTTTTTTCAATTCACTGGGAGCAGCGTCAACTAAATCTTTAGCTTCTTTCAAGCCAAGGCCTGTGAGTTCCTTAACAGCCTTAACAACTGCCAGTTTGGCTTGTCCTGCACTTTTCAGGACAACGTCAAAGGAGTTTTTTTCTTCGACTACAGTAGGCTCATTACCTACAGCAGGGCCGGCAGCCACTGCAACAGCTGCGGCGGCAGGTTCGATGCCATATTCGGTTTTGAGAATCTCAGCAAGTTCGTTAACTTCTTTTACTGTTAAGTTAACTAATTGTTCAGCAAATGCTTTTAAGTCTGCCATTGTTGTATTTGTTTAAATTGATTACTAATTCTGTTTGTGTTTGTGTTGAAAAATTATTTTTCCGAAAGAGTTTGCAAGATGCCGTGAATGGTATTTCCGCCTGATTTAAGGGCAGAGATGACATTCTTGGCAGGAGATTGCAACAATGAAATGATATCCCCGATAACTTCGTTTTTGCTTTTGATGGATATCAAATCTTTCAGATATTTATCCCCGATAAAGAAGCTTTCCTGTACGTATGCGGCTTTGAATGCCGGTATCTTTGTAGCTTTATGTTTATCGATGAGTTTAGCAGGTGCGTTGGCTACGTTCGAAAACATGATGGCGGTATTACCCTTAAGTACGGGATATAGCTCTTCAAAATTTCCGTCGAGTGACTCAAGCGCTTTTCTCAGCAAAGTATTTTTTACTACCAGAAGCTTAATATCCTCTTTTGAGCATTCTCTTCTAAGTTCACTGGTCTTAGCCGCATTTAAAGTGGCTATGTCAGTAAGGTAGAAGTTGTCATAAGACTGAACAGTTTCAGCTATTTTCTTTATTAATATGCTTTTATCTTCCTTTTTCATAGATTAATTTCCTTTTTTAGATTTCTTCTACCGATTTAGGATCTATTTTCAGACCCGGGCTCATCGTGCTCGAAAGATAAATACTCTTAATATAAGTACCCTTAGCTGCCGTGGGTTTCAGTTTGATAAGCGTCTCGATGAATTCTTTGGCGTTATCTCTGATTTGTTCCGGCGTAAATGATACTTTTCCGATAGAAGCATGCACAATACCTGCTTTGTCCACTCTAAAGTCGATTTTCCCCTGTTTCACTTCTTTGACTGCTTTAGCCACGTCAGTAGTCACAGTTCCGCTTTTAGGATTAGGCATTAAGCCTCGAGGGCCTAAAATGCGCCCCAATGCACCAATTTTTCCCATAATTTGCGGTTGAGTGATGATAACATCCACGTCGGTCCAACCTCCTTTAATTTTTTCGATGTATTCGTCAAGTCCTACATAGTCGGCACCGGCCTCTTTGGCTTCGGCTTCGGCTTCGGGGGAACATAACACAAGAACTCTGACTTGTTTTCCGGTTCCGTGAGGCAGAGACACTACACCTCTTACCATTTGGTTCGCTTTTCTGGGATCTACGCCAAGGCGTACATCGATGTCAACCGAAGCGTCAAATTTGGTAGTTGTAATTTCTTTGACCAATTTTGAAGCTTCTTTCAGCGTGTAGGTTTTCCCTGCTTCAATTTTGCTCAAAGCCAACTTTTGATTTTTTGTCAGTTTACTCATAACTCAATTGAAGTTTTAATTATTAACATTTTCAGGGAACTCCCCTTTTACTGTGATACCCATACTGCGAGCCGTGCCGGCAACCATTCGCATTGCAGATTCGATGTCAAAGCAATTTAGATCGGGCATTTTTTCTTCGGCTATAGCCTTTACCTGATCCCAAGTGATTTCTGCAATCTTCTTACGATTAGGTTCGGCCGAGCCGCTTTTTGCCTTGGTGGCTTCTAACAATTGAATCGCAACCGGTGGAGTTTTAACAATAAAATCGAAAGATTTGTCGGTATAATAAGTGATTACCACAGGTAACACTTTACCGGCTTTGTCCTGAGTTCTGGCATTGAATTGCTTGCAAAACTCCATGATGTTGATCCCCTTCGAACCTAAAGCAGGTCCAACGGGGGGAGATGGGTTTGCAGCTCCTCCTTTGATTTGTAATTTGATTTGTCCAGCAACTTCTTTTGCCATTTTCTTTGATTAAATTAATAAACGGTTTTCGAAACAAACGGAAGAATTTCAGAATCTGCGTAACCAAATTGCTGTTTATTCTTTCTCTACTTGCATATATCCCAATTCGAGAAGTTGTTTCCTCCCGAATATTTTGACCATTACTTTCAGTTTCTTTTTTTCGTCATTCACTTCTTCAACCTCTCCCGAAAAACTTGTAAAGGGACCGCTAATCACTTTTACATTTTCGCCTACGTAGAATTTTACATCCATTTCTTCGTTGGCTTCTTCCAATTCGTCCATCGTACCCAAAATACGTTTCACCTCCGATTCACGAAGGGGTTGGGGATCTTTGGTGTTGGGAAGAAAGCCTGCTACGTAGTTGAGATTTTTGAGTTCGTGAATTACCTCCCCCGTCAGATCGGCTTCGATAAGCACGTAACCGGGAAGATAAGCGCGTTCTTTCATCACTTTCTTTCCGTTGCGTACAGTGTAAGTCTTTTCTGTGGGAATGAGGACCTGAGATATGTACTTTCCTAAATCGGTTTTTTTAATTTCTGACTCGAGGTACTCTTTGACTTTATTTTCTTTGCCGCTAACGGCACGCAGAACGTACCATTTTTTTTCGCTTTCAGCCATTTTTTCCTTTATTTCAGATGATTAAATACCGTATAGGATTTTCAATATCCACTCGAATAAAGAATCCAACCCAAAAACTATCAGCGCAATAATAAGGGAAGCAATCATTACTATTATTGTACTGCTGGTTAGTTCTTCTCGTGAAGGCCAAGATACTTTATACACCAATTCGGTATAGGCATCCTTGAGATATGCAACTATCTTTTTCATTTAAAATTTCATACTTTTTGCACGGGTCGAGAGACTCGAACTCCCGACACCTGGTTTTGGAGACCAGTGCTCTACCAAACTGAGCTAGACCCGTAGAGGAACTTAGTCGACCACCTGAAAAACAGGCCGGCTAAGTTCTATTGTTTTCAGTCTAATAATTCCGTGATTTGACCGGCGCCTACCGTGCGACCACCTTCGCGAATTGCGAAGCGGAGACCCACGTTACATGCAACCGGATAGATCAGCTCAACCGTAATTGTTACGTTATCGCCGGGCATTACCATTTCAACTCCCTCCGGTAATTGAATCTCGCCGGTAACATCCAGTGTGCGGATGTAGAATTGAGGACGGTAGTGATTATGGAACGGAGTGTGTCGTCCGCCTTCTTCCTTTTTCAGAATATAAACCTCAGCCTTGAATTTCGAATGGGGTTTTACTTTTCCCGGATGAGCAATAACCATACCGCGTTTGATCTCGTCTTTGTCGATACCTCTGAGCAAAAGTCCTACGTTGTCGCCGGCTTGACCTTCGTCAAGAATTTTGCGGAACATTTCGACTCCGGTTACAACCGATTTTTTGCCTTCGGCGCCAAGACCGATGATTTGAACTTCGTCACCAACTTTGACAATGCCTGTTTCGATACGACCGGTTGCCACTGTTCCACGACCCGTGATCGAGAATACGTCTTCTACCGGCATAAGGAAAGGCTTGTCGATGTCGCGAGGAGGAAGTGGAATCCACGTATCAACGGCATTCATGAGTTCGATGATTTTTTCTTCCCACTTCGGGTCGCCGTTGAGAGCACCAAGTGCAGATCCGCGAATAACAGGTGTATTGGCGCCGTCGAAATCATAGAAATCGAGCAATTCTCTCATTTCCATTTCTACCAGCTCAAGCATTTCTTCGTCGTCCACCAAATCGCATTTATTCATAAATACCACCAAGCGTGGAACATTTACTTGACGTGCTAAGAGGATATGTTCACGGGTTTGAGGCATTGGACCGTCAGTTGCGGCTACCACGATGATAGCACCATCCATTTGAGCCGCACCGGTAACCATATTCTTAACGTAGTCAGCGTGACCCGGGCAGTCAACGTGAGCGTAATGGCGGTTTTCAGTTTCGTATTCAACATGAGAAGTGTTGATGGTAATACCTCTTTCTTTTTCTTCGGGTGCGTTGTCGATCGAGTCGAAAGTGCGTACTTCCGAAAATCCTTTTTTAGCCAAAACGGTCGTGATTGCAGCCGTTAGGGTAGTTTTACCGTGGTCAACGTGGCCGATAGTACCGATGTTGACATGCGGTTTTGTCCGGTTAAAATGTTCTTTTGCCATAAAATGTTCTTATTAGTTTAGTTAGTTTATTTACTCTCTTTTAGTGCTTAATTCAGAAAACAGATGAATATATTTTGCTCACCCAATTTTCAATCAAAAAAATAATCGCGTTTCGAGCCGATGGCGGGAATTGAACCCGCGACCTCTTCCTTACCAAGGAAGCGCTCTACCCCTGAGCTACATTGGCAAAAGAGGAAAGATGCCAGAAAAATCTACGGATGAATCTGTCTTAAGATTTTCTCCGCATTGTGTGGTTTTGTGGCGATCTTCTCCGAAGAATGCTTATGCAATTACTTGATGAACATTGCTTCGAAACGCGACCTCAGTATTGCCGCGGAAAACGCTACAGCGGTTTTCCCGCTCGTTTGGCACTTACGCTAAGATGTTTTTTCTTTTTGCAGTGCTCAACAAAACTTTTGTTCAAAGTTTTTGATTGCGATCCGCGATTCATATCAAGAGCGGAAGACGGGACTCAAACCCGCGACCCTCAGCTTGGAAGGCTAATGCTCTATCGACTGAGCTACTTCCGCATTCAAACAGTTGATGACGTTGTCAATATTCAAAATATTTATCCTAAACTCCATCAATTTGTTTTGTGGGCAGTGATGGATTCGAACCACCGAAGGCTACGCCAGCTGAGTTACAGTCAGCCCCATTTGGCCACTCTGGTAACTGCCCCAATCAAAAATGATATATTTATATATCGCTGATTTACAATAAGAAATAGATCTCTTTACCGGTGAATTATTTGTATTTTTTGAGCCTCTTGTCGGATTCGAACCAACGACCCCGAGATTACAAATCACGTGCTCTGGCCAACTGAGCTAAAGAGGCTTATTTACTTATAATTAACCGTTCCCCTCTCATGATTAGAGAGAAACGGTCGCAAAGGTAGTAATATTTTTTCGATTGCCAAAGATTTCAATCTATTTTTTACGAGGATTATCTATCCTTTTTTTTCTTTGGTTTTGATGATCTGTTTTTCAAGAGCTTCTCTGCACAAGTCTACTGCTTCTTCGAAAGTATCGGCAACCTTGTTGGCGAACGGTTCGCTGTTTTTTAATTTTAGTTTAACGGATACGTCCTTGTTTTTTGCGGTTTCAGGTCTTACGACCTTCATAATTACTTCTGCCTCGAGGATGCCGTCGTTGAATTTCTCTAATTTTTTCATTTTTTTTTCAACAAATGCTTTTAACTGGGCAGTTGCGTCGAAATTGACGGATTGAATTCTAATTTCCATAATTTTTCCTCCTTCATTTTTTTGCTCGGGGATGAGCTTGTTGATAGACTTTCTTTAGTTCGTCAAATGTCACGTGGGTGTAGATTTCTGTAGAAGCGAGACTTGAATGTCCCAACAATTCTTTTACAGCGTTTATTTCGGCTCCATTGTTTAACATTTCGGTGGCAAAGGAATGACGTAATACGTGTGGGCTTTTTTTCGAAAGAGTTGAAATGCGACTAAGATGAGTATGTACGATTTTATATATCATGGCCGGATACATTGGATCTCCATTATTCCTAACAAATAAAAATGCCGAATTGTTTTTGATTTTTGCATCGCGCAGGGATATATATTTTTGTATATTATATAAAGTGTTGTCCGAAAATGGGATAAGTCGCTGTTTGTTTCTCTTTCCGGTAACGCGAAGAGTTTTGGCATAGATGTCGATATCTGCATCTTTTAGATTGATCAGCTCGGTTCGGCGCATGCCGGTAACATAGAGCAGCTCGAGTATGAGGTGATCGCGATATCCTTCGAAATTGTCGGAAAATTCTGTTTCATCATCCAGGATTTTTTCCAAATCGGTGTCGGTGGCAAATGTAGGTAATTTTTTTTCGATTTTGGGCCCATGCACCGTTTCGGCAGGGTTGTTTTTCAAAACCTCTGTTTTTTTTAAATACTTGAAAAAAGATTTTATGGCGCTTAGCTTGCGATTTACAGATCGAGGTTTTATGCCATTTTCTATTAGTTGCGATATCCATATCCGGATAAGGTCTGCATCGATATTTGTAGGGTCAAAAGTGCCGGTTTCGGATCTGATGAATGATTCGAATTGAGAAAGATCGTTTAAATACGAAATCTCCGTGTGAGAGGAATAATTCTTCTCGACACGGAGATATCTCATGAACTTTTCTTTCCACATTTCGTCGGCCATCTTGTGGCAACGAAGTTAGATAAAATTTTGGAAGATCAAAAATTAATCTTCGTTTTGTTGCAGCTGTTGTACGTATATGGCATGCTGCTTTTTCTTACGTCTTTCAATTGACGGTTTTGTGTATGCCTGACGCTTGCGCAGCTCCTTAACAATACCTGTTTTTTCGTATTTTCGCTTGAATTTTTTTAAGGCTCTTTCTATGTTTTCGCCTTCTTTTACTTGTACAATGATCATATGTTTCTTTGTTTTTTTGTTCAATTATTGAGACTATTGTTCGCACGATTGGGGATAATAAAATTATAGCATATCCCTAATTTTCTCGAATAAAAATTTGATAATAAGCTTTTATTCGAGGATGGTTGCTGTTTATATTCTACTATATATACTATCGTTTCGTTCTTTTTTTCTGTTGGCTTACAATAACCCCCTTTCTGTTAGAGGGTGCAAAGTTAAAAATAATGATTGAAAAACCAATACATTGCGAACGAAATTATTCGGAAAAATTTTATAGAGGGTTTCCATGAATGCGTTCAGCTCCTTGTGGTATATATGCTGATATGGAGAATAAAAAAGAGTCCGACGCTGATTCTTTTTGTCTTACATCGAATAAAAAAGCCATTTACAAGAAGTATCTGCTTAAAAAGGTTATCGCTTCTTCTTTAAAATTATGTCAAATTTTGAAGTATTTATATCAATTTTTGTAGTAGGCTGATTTCTATATATAATATTTTTGTAGAAGAAAAGAGACGGCTGGAGGTAATAAAAAATAAGTATTTTAATCATATAGATATTTATAGAAATAAAATCTCTTAAATCTCGCCTTGTTAAATTTTATCGAACAATATAGACCAATAGTTCGGTAAATATTCAATTAACTAATTAATATTCAATGTTTTATATAACAAAGTTTAACATAGAAAATAAGGTTAAGTAGCTGATTATCAGTATCTTTATAGTAATTCCAAACACTGTAAAGATGGACAAAACCAGCATACTTAACCAATATAGGGATATCTGTAGTGACGTTTTAAATAAACTAACTAC
>NZ_RXHS01000039.1 GCF_004138125.1 Seramator thermalis | reverse complement strand
CTCATATCAGGATTGGTAGAGAAAAACAGTTTAGGCTTTTTGCCGTCTTTTGAATACCAAATTGCAAGTCGTACCATCTGCTTCAGTGATTTAGAGTAGGCTACCAGAGTATAAAGCTCTCCATTGTCAATGTCGATTTTCTCAGCTCTTGATTTATCAAGATTAGCCATATCAATCTTGCCCTCGTAGAGTTTAGGCCTGCCCCTTTTACCCGTTGGCTTCTCCAT
>NZ_RXHS01000038.1 GCF_004138125.1 Seramator thermalis | reverse complement strand
ATGTAGGTCCATTTCTTTTAAACCGGTTGCAAAATTGCTTTTGGAGAAATAGGCATCGGCTACCACATAAGGGCTTATCTTGTGAAGTTTCTCTTCCATTGATTTTAGCACAAGAAGATACCAGTCGATCAGGCCAATATCGTTGCTTTCCAGAGTTTGACTGTCCGGTGTCTGAACAGCCTGAAGACTGATACAATCTTTATTGTCTATGTCAATGAGACCCACACCAAGAATCTCTAATCCTCTTTTTGCCTGTCCGGCTGTACCCGACCGGAAGTAACCAATCCAGGGAGTACACTTTCCTGATTTGGATATGTAGCCGGGGTCAATGGCTATCGCCTTACGATCACCGGTTAATATTCTTTCAGATAAAGACAAGTTAAACTCCAGCCAATCAAAGTCTTTCGAGAAGTTCTGACGGAATCGTTGTTCACACGATTTGCCATACCTCCCCATCTGGAGGAAATTAATCCTGCCGGGGATAATTATGTATAAAATTAATGTCTCCAT
>NZ_RXHS01000037.1 GCF_004138125.1 Seramator thermalis | reverse complement strand
AACCGATAAGGAGCGATCTAGGGTAAAACTGGTGACTGGGGCTAAGTCGTAACAAGGTAGCCGTACCGGAAGGTGCGGCTGGAACACCTCCTTTCTGGAGAACGGCCATCACCCTGTCCGTACAGGGGCGGCAATATTCACTGGGGGAAAGCCTTACAGACCAAAGGGCGAGACAGGAAACTTGAAGGAAGCTCCTGTCGCGATTTATCCGTTCCTGAAAGAAGAAAGAGGGACGGGGTATCAAGGAAAAACGATACTGCGGAGGAAAAAAGAAAAACGATGTATGAAACATACAGCTCTCGTAAGACAGCTCCCGTAAGAGAGAATCTTGGATAAGAAGCATCTTCGGAAAAAAACAGGATCAGACAGCCCGTTTTTTTAGAGGGAATGCCGACGAAGGGGAGAAGGAACGGGAAAGGAGACATGTCCCGGTAAAGGGAATACCTTTCGAGGGGGGAGATGCCGACAAACAAACCAGCCAGTCCTATAGCTCAGTTGGTTAGAGCGCTACACTGATAATGTAGAGGTCGGCAGTTCAACTCTGCCTGGGACTACGAAAAATGATGTGTTGATTGGTTGATGTGATGATTTGATGATAAAAAATCAGTAAATCGGCACATCAGTAAATCGGAATCGGGGGATCAGCCCGGCCGGATAGAGCATTCCGATTATGTCGGAAGGGTCAACGGGGCAAGTGAAATGACTCCGGGAAAATAAAAAACGGGGGATTAGCTCAGCTGGCTAGAGCATCTGCTTTGCAAGCAGAGGGTCAACGGTTCGAATCCGTTATTCTCCACCCGCAAAAGCAAGAAGAAACAGGTTGATTTGGAAGGAGAAAGGGCAGGACAGGAGAGTTCTGTGAGAGAAGAGAGCGAAACGCGAAGAGAGAAAAAAAGGGGAAAAAAGTTTGAAAGCCGGACGGCGGCAAAAAGAAACGGTTCGAATCCGTATCAGACGACAAGCCGGAAGGACGTACTGCAGGAAGTATCGTGCAGGAAGGACGGAAGGAAAAAGATCTTTGACATGATGTAGTAAAAAAAGTAAAACAAAGAGCAAGAAAGTAAAAGTAGAAACGCTAGTATTTATCAAGCCCGGCTACACGCAAGTGTAGAATCCGGACGGCGAAAGAAAGTGAATAAGGGCACATGGAGGATGCCTAGGCTCTGGGAGGCGAAGAAGGACGTGATAAGCTGCGAAAAGCTGCGGGGATTGGCAAATACGAAACGATCCGCAGATATCCGAATGGGGCAACCCGTTATGAGAAGATCATAACATCCCGCGAAGCGGGAGGCAAACGTGGGGAACTGAAACATCTAAGTACCCATAGGAGAAGAAAACAAAAGTGATTCCGCAAGTAGTGGCGAGCGAACGCGGAGAAGCCCAAACCGTCGATGTTTCGGCAACGGCGGGGTTGAAGGACTGAAACAAAGGCAAGAAAGCTAAGAAGTGGAACGATTTGGAAAAATCGATCGAAGAGGGTGACAATCCCGTACACGAATCGAAGCGGAAGCCGATCAGTATCCTGAGTAGCGCGGGACACGAGAAATCC
>NZ_RXHS01000036.1 GCF_004138125.1 Seramator thermalis | reverse complement strand
GGATTTCTCGTGTCCCGCGCTACTCAGGATACTGATCGGCTTCCGCTTCGATTCGTGTACGGGATTGTCACCCTCTTCGATCGATTTTTCCAAATCGTTCCACTTCTCAGCTTTCTTGCCTTTGTTTCAGTCCTTCAACCCCGCCGTTGCCGAAACATCGACGGTTTGGGCTTCTCCGCGTTCGCTCGCCACTACTTGCGGAATCACTTTTGTTTTCTTCTCCTATGGGTACTTAGATGTTTCAGTTCCCCACGTTTGCCTCCCGCTTCGCGGGATGTTATGATCTTCTCATAACGGGTTGCCCCATTCGGATACCTGCGGATCGTTTCGTATTTGCCAATCCCCGCAGCTTTTCGCAGCTTATCACGTCCTTCTTCGCCTCCCAGAGCCTAGGCATCCTCCATGTGCCCTTATTCACTTTCTTTCGCCGTCCGGATTCTACACTTGCGTGTAGCCGGGCTTGATAAATACTAGCGTTTCTACTTTTACTTTCTTGCTCTTTGTTTTACTTTTTTTACTACATCATGTCAAAGATCTTTTTCCTTCCGTTCTTCCTGCACGATACTTCCTGCAGTACGTCCTTCCGGCTTGTCGTCTGATACGGATTCGAACCGTTTCTTTTGCCGCCGTCCGGCTTTCAAACTTTTTCCCTTTTTTTCTCTCTCTTCGTGTTTCGCTCTCTTCTCTCACAGGACTCTCCTGTCCTGCCCTTTCTCCTTCCAAATCAACCTGTTTTTTCTTGCTTTTGCGGGTGGAGAATAACGGATTCGAACCGTTGACCCTCTGCTTGCAAAGCAGATGCTCTAGCCAGCTGAGCTAATCCCCCGTTTTTATTTTCCCGGAGTCGTTTCACTTGCCCCGTTGACCCTTCCGACGTAATCGGAATGCTCTAGCCAGCTGAGCTAATCCCCCGTTTTTATTTTCCCGGAGTCGTTTCGCTTGCCCCGTTGACCCTTCCGACATAATCGGAATGCTCTCTATCCGGCTGAGCTGATCCCCGATTCCGATTTACTGATTTTTTATCAACACATCATTTTTCGTAGTCCCAGGCAGAGTTGAACTGCCGACCTCTACATTATCAGTGTAGCGCTCTAACCAACTGAGCTATAGGACTGGCTGGTTTGTTTGTCGGCATCTCCCCCTCGGAAGGTATTCCCTTTACCGGGACATGTCTCCTTTCCCGTTCCTTCTCCCCTTCTTCGGCATTCCCTCTAAAAAAACGGTCTGTCTGATCCCATTTTTTCCTGAGATGCTTCTTATCCAAGATTCTCTCTTGCGGGAGCTGTCTTACGAGAGCTGTATGTTTCATACATCGTTTTTCTTTTTTCCTCCGCAGTATCGTTTTCCTTGATACCCCGTCCCTCTTTCTTCTTTCAGGAACGGATAAATCGCGACAGGAGCTTCCTTCAAGTTTCCTGTCTCGCCCTTTGGTCTGTAAGGCTTTCCCCCAGTGAATATTGCCGTCCCTGTACGGACAGGGTGATGGCCGTTCTCCAGAAAGGAGGTGTTCCAGCCGCACCTTCCGGTACGGCTACCTTGTTACGACTTAGCCCCAGTCACCAGTTTTACCCTAGATCGCTCCTTATCGGTT
>NZ_RXHS01000035.1 GCF_004138125.1 Seramator thermalis | reverse complement strand
GAGGGTGTCTCAAAAGGGCACTTTCTTTTTTAGATTAAGCAGCTAAATCAAAGGCTAAATTTTGATTTGAGGTTATTCTGTTTTTAATTTTTTGAAATGATCGAAACATAACGATAAATATAAAGGTATTTATCAACCATTTTTTGTCAATTTGTTGATTTTTCTGCTCTTTTTCGGCTTGTTTGTTTATTTTACGCCATAATTTCCCTATGTTGGATGCTGTGGCAAAGAGAGCGAAATCGGCTTCTACTTTTTCCTGTCCAAAATGACGGAATCGATTATAGGCTTTATCATATTTGGTTTGTCCGAACACCGCTTCAGGTTCTATTGGTCGTTGGCTCCGGTGATAAAGACCCTCGGGTGAGGTAAGCAGTTCTCTGACTTTCTGCTTGTGCCTGTTCAAGTTATGATTTACTTCCATCCTCCGATTGGTTTTGGACTTGTGGCATAAACACCGCAGCGGACAACCATTACAGTTTTCGGCTTGGTAAATACTTATTTTTGAAACATATCCGCTATCCGTTGTCCGGGTAGTGTCTCCTACTTTTTTCATGTGCTGCCCTATAGGACAAACAAAGTAATCTTCCTTTTGATTGTAATATAGATTTTGAGCAAGAAAAGCATTGTTTTTGAATGCTTTCTTCTCTTCCTTGTGAAAATAGTTGTACTTGACAAAAGGTTCAATCCGGTTTTCCTCCATGAATTCATAATTTTCTTCGCTCCCGTAACCTGAATCGGCAACTCCTTTATTCGGATAAAAACCATACCGTTCGCAGAATCCTTTCATAAACGGAATAAAAGTCAGTGTATCTGTCCGATTTGGGTAAAAATCGTAATGTGTAAAAAATTGATTCTCGGTTCCTATTTGAACATTGTATGCCGGCTTGAGCTGTCCGTTCTTCATGTGATCTTCTTTCATACGCATGAAGGTGGCATCAGGATCGCTCTTGGAATAACTGTTTCTCTCTCCCAATATAGCCAGATGATTTTCATATTCTTCGAGCTTTGGCAAGTGTTTTTCCTCGAGTGTCTTTATGGCTTTTTGTTCTGCCTTTGTGCGGTTCTCCCGGTTAAGGGCTTCTATCCTCCGGCGTAATTCTTCACTGTTGATGGGCATGGTAGGCTGATCTTCCATTTGATTGTCCTGAGCAATCCCTTCTTCTACCTGTTCGAGTACCTTGCGGATTTTTTCTTCCAGTTTTGCCTTGTTCTTTTCTACGGTCTTCTTCCACACAAAAGTGTAACGATTGGCGCGGGATTCTATCTTGGTACCGTCAACATAAATTACATCCAATGTCAGATATCCCATATCTACGAGCATAAGGACAACTTGTGTAAATATCCGGTGAATATCCTCCTTTAAATGGCAGGAACGAAAACGGTTGATGGTGTTGTGATCCGGCTGTTGACCACCCGAAAGCCACATGAAACTAATCCTGTCGGCAAGTGCCTGCTCTATTTTACGGCTCGAATAAATATTGTTCAAATAACTGTACAGAACTACTTTCAGCATCATTCTCGGATGATAGGCACTCGTTCCGCCTCCCTTGTAAGTATCAATGATTTGAGCAATATCCAGGTTATCGACTATTTGATTGACCAGACGGGCAGGAGAATCTTGGGGTACTTTTTCATCCAAACTGGCAGGAAAAAGTACTGTTTGTCCTTGTTCGTTTGATTTAAATACTACTCTCGACATAATTCATGTTATTGATATTCAGCTATAAAAATACAAAATATTTTGCAATTACACAAATCGTTTATCCTGTTTTTTCCCTGTTTTTTATGATATTTCCCAACTAAAAAAAGAGACTGTCCTTACTTTTGAGACAGCCCCTTT
>NZ_RXHS01000034.1 GCF_004138125.1 Seramator thermalis | reverse complement strand
TTTTTTTTAAGACAAAGCAGTATACAAGGCTTGTATCGGAAGATACAAGAGAGATTGGTACCCGTTCAATTAGAAACGAAGGAACGACGGAATATAAAGGAAAAGAAGTCGTGACAAGAAGGAGCCGAATTTAAGTGGATTGACTCGTAAAGGGGTAAGGTTTTTTTTAAGAGTGAACAGAAGCCGAAAGATGGCAAGTTCAAGGGAACAAAAAAACAATATACAACGAAGAGTTTGATCCTGGCTCAGGATGAACGCTAGCGACAGGCCTAACACATGCAAGTCGAGGGGCAGCACGGTGTAGCAATACACGGGTGGCGACCGGCGCACGGGTGAGTAACGCGTATGCAACCTGCCTACTACAAGGGGATAACCCGTTGAAAGACGGACTAATACCCTATAACACAGGGGATCCGCATGGATATATTTGTTAAAGATTTATCGGTAGTAGATGGGCATGCGTTCCATTAGCTTGTTGGTGAGGTAACGGCTCACCAAGGCAACGATGGATAGGGGAACTGAGAGGTTGATCCCCCACACTGGAACTGAGACACGGTCCAGACTCCTACGGGAGGCAGCAGTGAGGAATATTGGTCAATGGACGAGAGTCTGAACCAGCCAAGTCGCGTGAAGGAAGACGGCCCTACGGGTTGTAAACTTCTTTTGTAAGGGAATAAAGAGTCTTACGCGCTAAGACGTTGCAGGTACCTTACGAATAAGGATCGGCTAACTCCGTGCCAGCAGCCGCGGTAATACGGAGGATCCGAGCGTTATCCGGATTTATTGGGTTTAAAGGGTGCGCAGGCGGCATGTTAAGTCGGCGGTGAAATTTTGCAGCTCAACTGTAAAAGAGCCTTCGAAACTGGCAAGCTTGAGTGTGGATGAAGTAGGCGGAATTTGTGGTGTAGCGGTGAAATGCATAGATATCACAAAGAACACCGATTGCGCAGGCAGCTTACTAAACCATAACTGACGCTCATGCACGAAGGCGTGGGGATCAAACAGGATTAGATACCCTGGTAGTCCACGCAGTAAACGATGATTACTGGCTGTTTGCGATACAATGTAAGCGGCTGAGCGAAAGCGTTAAGTAATCCACCTGGGGAGTACGTTCGCAAGAATGAAACTCAAAGGAATTGACGGGGGCCCGCACAAGCGGAGGAACATGTGGTTTAATTCGATGATACGCGAGGAACCTTACCCGGGCTTGAAATGCATCTGACGTATTCGGAAACGGATATTCCCTACGGGGCAGATGTGTAGGTGCTGCATGGTTGTCGTCAGCTCGTGCCGTGAGGTGTCGGCTTAAGTGCCATAACGAGCGCAACCCTCATCGTCAGTTACCATCAGGTAAAGCTGGGGACTCTGGCGAGACTGCCATCGTAAGATGCGAGGAAGGTGGGGATGACGTCAAATCAGCACGGCCCTTACGTCCGGGGCGACACACGTGTTACAATGGGTGGTACAAAGGGCAGCTACCTGGCGACAGGATGCTAATCTCCAAAACCACTCTCAGTTCGGATCGGAGTCTGCAACTCGACTCCGTGAAGCTGGATTCGCTAGTAATCGCGCATCAGCCACGGCGCGGTGAATACGTTCCCGGGCCTTGTACACACCGCCCGTCAAGCCATGGGAGCCGGGGGTACCTGAAGATCGTAACCGATAAGGAGCGATCTAGGGTAAAACTGGTGACTGGGGCTAAGTCGTAACAAGGTAGCCGTACCGGAAGGTGCGGCTGGAACACCTCCTTTCTGGAGAACGGCCATCACCCTGTCCGTACAGGGACGGCAATATTCACTGGGGGAAAGCCTTACAGACCAAAGGGCGAGACAGGAAACTTGAAGGAAGCTCCTGTCGCGATTTATCCGTTCCTGAAAGAAGAAAGAGGGACGGGGTATCAAGGAAAA
>NZ_RXHS01000033.1 GCF_004138125.1 Seramator thermalis | reverse complement strand
ACTAAAGTTTCGCACTTCGCTTTAATCTAAAGAATTCCTCGAGGCTTGCCTCGGGGTCAATCCCATAGAAACCAAAGGTTTCTAAAGATAAAGCGTTATCTTAGTTTGTATGGAAGACGAACATATTTATAAGCGTCATAATAAGACCTTGTTACTTTATCACATTGTTCTGCCGATAAAATATCGCAGGAAAGTGATAACCGATATAATCGGAAGGTCTCTGAAGTCCATTTGCTTGGAAATATCCGAGCGTTATGAGATCAATTTTATTGAAATAGGCTATGAAGCAGATCATGTTCATTTTTTATTACAAAGTGTACCCACGTATTCAGTTTCGGAAATAGTAACTAAGTTAAAAAGTTTGATAGCTCGAGAACTCTTTTTGAAACATCCGGAAATAAAAAAAGAGTTGTGGGGTGGTAGTTTTTGGACAAGTGGCTATTACGCAAACACCGTTGGGTTATATGGTAGTCGAGATGTAATAATGGCTTATGTTTCAAATCAAGGAAATGAAAAGAAATATAAGAAATTGTATGACGGGCAACTTTCATTGTTCGACTAACAGGATACCTCGAGGCTTGCCTCGGGGTTATTCATTGATTTGAAAGACAGAAAATAAAGAAGCGCGATTTAGTTATTCCCCATCTGATTATCAATATATTAGTAATTCCATTTTCGTCAAACTGCTTCCCGGAGCGGAGGAGCAAGCATTTTTGAAACCAATTCTGCCGTCTTGGGACAATTCATGATCAACTCAAACAATTCATCAATATCTTTCTCCAATGCTTCGCATATTTCCTGCAACAACTCCAAAAATAATCCCCAAAGACGTTCGTCAAGCGTCTGCTGCAAACACTCCGCATTCATTGCCCTGAAAAGTTCTCCCATCGATTCATAATGTTCATACCGATATCGAAAAGATAACAAAATATAAGCTATCATGCTTATAGTGGCATCGGCTATCTGTGCATCAAAATCATTGGATTGACATCCACCCAGATTCAACAGTTGCTTTCCCTCTTTGAAAAATACTTCTATCGACCACCTTATCCGGTAAATTTCCATAAGTTTCACAAAACTCAACTTCGTATCGGTGGTCAAAAATACTTTCCATTTTCCTCCCTTGCCTTGACGGGTAAAGAACAACGTTACCGCAATACCATCCAACATTACCTCTGCGCGTTTGTAGTGCAGTCTCATCTTTCTGCAACGGGTTATTTCATCAATTGAACTGTTTATCTGTCGGTAATTCATCTGCCTGCCCCGATACAGAAATTTTGCTTTCACTATCTTGTACATGCCTATCAGGTGAATATGCTTTGAACGTACTGCCGTAATTAATGCCTGACAGGTAAACCAACTGTCGCACAAGACATAATCGAGGGGAATGTGATAAAGTACGGCCCGGTAGAAAATCTCAAGCATCATTTCTATCTTGCTTTTATCCAATTCTTTTTCTCGTTCCTTCCCTGAAAGCTCCTTCAAACGCTTTTTCCCGTATTGATGGCGTAATTCCTTTCGGCTCACTCCGTAAGGCTTCTCTGCCCGTTTCCCTTTCTCTCTTGAAAGTGAAAAATCCAACGGAATCATCGACTTTCCGTCCCAATACAATCCCAACAACAGCTTGTATCCCAACTTGAAGGTGTTTGTTACGTGATCGTAAACCTTCCCGATCTTTTCCATCTTTTTCCCCGTCTTCTCAAGCAGCGTGTCATCGAATATGAGGCATCGTACCTTACGCTCTGCTTCTTTCTCCTGTCCGGTTATGCCGATAAACTTACACGCTGTCTGCCATAATATTTTCCGCCAATTGATCTGCGCATTATTCTTCAAACGATACAATACGTCCTTGCCCATCGTAAGTCCTTTTTCCTTTAGCAGAGGCAGCGAAGATACTGCCGTTTTACTGCCCAACGTCACGGCATAAATCATTGACGACAATACCAATTGAAAACTGTAACCACTCCTTTTCAAATACTTGAACTCCGAAAATCCTTCTGTCAGTTTCAACGCCTTGAAACCCTTCAAAATATTTATGCTCTCTAATTTATTTTCAGTGAAATCTGTTCCGATTTCAGAGATTTTTTCCTTAATTTTGTCCGGCAGCATATTTTTTCTGTTTTGGTAATTATGCAGCTAATATACTCATTTTTAATGATATATTAGACAAAATATGCTGCTTTTTTTCTTTTTTTATCTCTTTTTTCTCCTTTATTTTCAGCCCTTTCTGAAGTGCGAAACTTTAG
>NZ_RXHS01000032.1 GCF_004138125.1 Seramator thermalis | reverse complement strand
TGAAGTATGGATCATTCTATCCATAAACGCATCCGCGATCGTTTCATCCGAGAACAGGTCGAACCAGCTGGCCGGAGGTAGCTGACTGGCTATGATGGTTGCTTTCCTGGCATGCCTGTCCTCGATTATTTCCATAAAATCCAGCTGCTGTTGATTGTCTATTGTGCCGATGCCAAAATCATCGAATATCAATAAATCTGTTTTGGCCAGCTTTTCAAACAACCGCATGACAACACCTTCCACTCTGGCGATTTTAATTTTTGCCATCAGCTTTTGCATACCGAAGTAGTATACGCTAAATCCCTGTTTGCATGCCTGATAACCCAATGCGGAAGCTATAAAGCTTTTTCCACATCCCGTGGCTCCCGTAATCAAAATCGATTCCCCCTGGCGAATATAGTTTCCTGTTGCCAGAGAAAGGATTTGTACCTTGTCCATCCCCCTGGAAGTATCGAAACTCAACTCCTCCGGGGTTGCCCGATATCGAAACGAAGCGTTTTTTACCAAACGGGTATAGCGGTTTGCTTCCCGCTGGTCCCGCTCTCCCTGGATGAGCAGTCGCAATCCATCCGCAAAAGAGAGTTCATGGATTTTCCTGCTCTCCTCCAATGTCTTCAATGTAGCAGCCATGCCCGACAGGCGTAGGGCTACAAGTTCTGATTTAATCTGTTCCATTGTTTTGATATTTGTTTGATGAATGTATTTACGGGATATTATTCCTCGTAATATTTCTTACCTCTGATATTGATATGCTGTATATTCCTATTTTTCTTGCCTTGCTGCTTTTCTTCTTCCCCGTTAAGCATATACGCTTTAGTATCCATTACCCTTTTGATGGATTGATAGGTCAGAATATCGTTGTCCAGCGCATAGCGGCATACCCGCTCAAAAATTACCGGATCTGTCTTTCGTTGAAGGCTTAACAGTCCATCGCATCTTTTATACTGTACCTCGGGTATCTCTGCCCTTTCAAAAATAACGGCAAACAGCTCAGCCAACAGCTCAGAGTGTTTCCCCGCTTGCCTGATATAGAACTCCGGGCTGCGGTCATGATAGAAGTTGTGGCCGGAACCCATATGCGCTTTGACGACAGTATATCCAAATCCGATAGTGCGTAGGTGGGTAGCCACATATACTCCCCGGATATAAATGCGAACCAAACTTCGGGTATAGATGACATCCGCCTCTTCCCCGATATGCGGATAAGGAACGGAATAATAATGTTTGTCACGGGCAAGATAGATGCAGTTGTTTTGAGCTACCCTGAGTTTCGCATAATATTTTATCTCAAAATCTTTTTCCGGAAGTGCTTTCAATAAAGGTTTTTCTTCTGCCAGAAACTTCTCTTCCCGACAATATCCCTTTTGCTGCTGACGAGTTTGATTGTGTTCACGCGTTTTATCGGCTAAAGCCCGGTTTATCTCTTCAAGAGAAAAGAAGGTATGATGGCGAAGCTTGGCATAAACGCGCCTGTACACAATTTTTACCTCGTTTTCAACAGAGGCCTTGTCCTGAGGTTTTCTCACTCGAGCGGGCAAAACTGCGAATCCGTAATGATTGGCAAAATCATCCATCACCCTGTTCAGTTCGGGTTCATACCGGTCTGTTTTAATCACCGAAGCCTTCAGATTGTCTGTAACTACTATTTTGGGAGAGCCTCCCAGATGTTTTAAACAACAGGAAAGAGCATAAAGAAAATCATCGGTGCTTTGCGAGGGAACGGCCATCACAAAAGCATAGTCTGAATATGGGAGACAGGCTACAAACACCTGCGTTTGTATTACTTCTCCACTCTCTCGGTTGATATACGAGACAGTGTCTCCGGCAAAATCCACAAATAGTTTTTCACCCGCATGGTGCTGCAATATGCTTCCCGGTTTGCGTGCTTTGATAATCTGTCCTAAATGAAAACAGAACTGGGAATAACCGTAACCATCCGGATGGCTTTCCCTGTATTCCTCCCAAAGTAGATAGCGTGTCACATGCGGTTTTTTGAGCTCTTCTTCCCAGTAAGAAATCATGCCCTTAAACTCTTCGAAACGATCCTGCTTGTAAGCGGGATTGCCGGCGAAAAGCTTACTCTCCAAAACCGGTTCATCCAGAGCCAATAGCTCTTCAATGCTGTATTCATGCTCTTTAATCTTACGCACATAGGTATTGACTGTCCCCTTGTATAACCCCAAATCGCCGGCTATCTTTCGGTTCGAAATCCCCTGTGCGTGCAAGCGAAGTACTTGTTTTTGGATATTCCGGAGCATACTGACCCCCCATTCCGGGCATACTGACCCCCCGGGAAACCAGGGTAAACAGATACATTTTAACTGTCATTCCGGCGGTTATTGACCCCT
>NZ_RXHS01000003.1 GCF_004138125.1 Seramator thermalis | reverse complement strand
GTGATCGTAAGGCGATAGCCATTGACCCCGGCTACATATCCAAATCAGGAAAGTGTACTCCCTGGATTGGTTACTTCCGGTCGGGTACAGCCGGACAGGCAAAAAGAGGATTAGAGATTCTTGGTGTAGGTCTCATTGACATAGACAGTAAAGATTGTATCAGTCTTCAGGCTGTTCAGACACCGGACAGTCAAACTTTGGAAAGCAACGATATTGGCCTAATCGACTGGTACCTTCTTGTATTAAAATCAATGGAAGAGAAACTTCACAAGATAAGCCCTTATGTGGTAGCCGATGCCTATTTCTCCAAAAGCAATTTTGCAACCGGTTTAAAAGAAATGGACCTACATCTTATCAGCCGTTTCAGAGATGATGCCGTTTTATTTTATCCTACACTGGAAAAGCCAACGGGTAAAAGGGGCAGGCCTAAACTCTACGACGGCAAGATTGATATGGATAATCTTGATAAATCAAGAGCTGAGAAAATCGACATTGACAATGGAGAGCTTTATACGCTGGTAGCCTACTCTAAATCACTGAAGCAGATGGTACGACTTGCAATTTGGTATTCAAAAGACGGCAAAAAGCCTAAACTGTTTTTCTCTACCAATCCTGATATGAGTGGTAAAGATGTAATAGAATATTATCGTACTCGTTTTCAAATTGAATTTTGTTTCCGGGATGCCAAATCTTTTACAGGACTTATGCAATCACAGGCAAGGGATGTTTCGAAGCTTTCTTTTAACTTTAATGCATCTCTCACCTCGGTCAACCTTGCTAAGGTGTTGGCCAAGGAAAGAGGTATCCCTTTTTCTATGGCATCGTGTAAAACAATGATTCACAATGCCTATCTGCTTGAACGATTTATTTGCGTGTCCGGCATAAAGCCGAACAGAAGATTAAATGATAAACTTGTTAAAGAACTCGTCGAGTTTGCAGCAATTGCTGCATGATTCGTATATTAAATAATTAACGAACTATTGTGATTTGGAAAGAAATAATTTTGATTTGCTATCGTTCGTGAGCAGTACCGCGCCGCTCGGCCGCCACCATTTTATAGAGCTGGTCGTTGGGACGAATTTTTTCGGGAGTCTTGATGGAAAAGTGTTCACCTTTCGAAACGGTATCAACCGTTTTCAAATCGACGCGCATATCGTCGGCTGTCAAAAATAACGCACCGGTCGTCGGCCCGGTAATCAGCAACTCATCACCCTGTTTCAATGATTGTGTTTCGACCAAAAATTCAGCCACACCCAAATTCCCGAAATATTTGATTGCCTTTCCCACATATACTTTGCGTTTGGTGGCTCCCGAACCATACCGATGCGTCCACTCGCCCAGACGTTGTCCCAAATAATATCCGTCCCAAAATCCGCGATTGAAGACCGTAGCGAGGCGTTCGTCCCAATTTTCGATTTTCTCGTCGGTATAGTTTCCTTCGCAATAAGCCTGTACGGCTTCCTTGTAGCATTCGGTTACGATGCGCACATATTCCGGTCCTCGTGCTCGACCTTCGATCTTGAAAACGCGCACACCGGCATCCATCATTTTATTCATGAAATGAATGGTTTTCAAGTCCTTGGGCGACATGATGTATTCGTTGTCGATATCCAATTCTATTTCGCTGTCTCGGTCTTTCACCGTATAACCTCGCCGGCAGATCTGGTTGCAAGCACCCCGATTGGCGGATAAGTTTTTTTCGTGCAAACTCAGGTAGCATTTTCCCGAAACGGCCATGCACAAAGCACCGTGGGCAAACATTTCGATACGGATAAGTTCTCCCGAAGGGCCTTTGATTTGCTGTTCATCTATATCGCGGTGGATGGCAGCCACCTGATCGAGGTTAAGTTCGCGAGCAAGCACCACTACATCGGCAAACTGAGCATAAAATTTCAGCGATTCGGTGTTCGTAATATTCAGTTGCGTGGATAGATGCACTTCAACGCCAATACTTCGGGCATACATCAGTGCAGCTACGTCGGCAGCGATAATGGCCGAAAGCCGAGCTTCCTTTGCCGCATCGATGATGCGTTGCATGAGCTGCATGTCGTTGTTGTAAATAATCGTATTGACGGTGAGATAGCTTTTGATATGATGTTCACGACAGATTTGTGCTATTTGGTGTAAATCGTCGATCGTGAAGTTGTTGGACGACTTGGCGCGCATGTTCAGCCCTTCGATTCCAAAGTAGATGGAATCGGCACCGCCCTGAATGGCTGCCATCAATGACTCGTAAGAACCAACGGGCGACATGATTTCGAAATCGCTTACGGAATGTTGCATATTTTTTGCGACTGTGATTTGGCATACAAAAATACAAATTTTAGATGAGAATACCGATAAATATACGTCAACCAAAAAACAGAAAACGGCCAACGCAATTCTAATCCCGAAAAATTCTTTACGAAAAGGCAACAGAGTTGAACAGAATGAAATAAGTCGAAAAAGCCGCTTGCTCCGATAATTTTCCCATTGAACTTACTTTTCATCATTCCTACAAAAAATAAATTCCTTTTTTACACTCATTCAAGTTTTTTTCGCTTAACTTTGCGATATTTCAAAAACCAATTTAAAATAGTGCACATGAAAAAAATGTTTCTCATTACGTTGATCGCGTGCGTCGGAACAACATTCGCTCACGCGCAGAAACAAGAAAATCGTTACCGGGAAATCACCAATCCCAAACTCCTGGAGATAAACAAAGAAAAGGCCAGAGCCAGTTTCTTCTCGTATCGCAATGCCGATGAAACACTCAATGCGAATACTACTTCCAAGGGGAGCGAGTATATTATGTTAAACGGTACTTGGAAATTCACCTACACCGATGATTTTGATACCCGTCCTAAAGAGGATTTCTACGATCTGAATTTTGATGATTCGAACTGGAAAAATATTGCCGTTCCGGGCAACTGGGAAGTACAGGGATTTGGAGTCCCAATCTATGTCAATACCAGCTACGAATTCACTTCTCCCGGATTTCCCCCATACTGGGACAAACCAAATCCTCCTCTTGTTCCGCGCGAATTCAATCCTACGGGTACCTATCGCAAAATTTTTGAGATTCCTCAGGCATGGCAAGGCAAGGATATCATCCTCTCTTTCGACGGAATAAAAGGAGCTTCCTATTTCTACCTCAACGGCGAGTTTCTGGGAATGAGCAAGGACAGCAAGCTACCCGTTCGCTTCAATATCTCCGATAAAGCCAAAGCAGGCAAAAACGTACTTGCCATACAAACTCATCGATGGAGCGACGCTTCCTATCTGGAATGTCAGGATTTCTGGCGATTGAGCGGTATAGAGCGCGATGTATATGTATATGCACGGCCCAAAATTCATATCGCCGATTTTTCGTCTCTTGCAACACTCGACAAGACTTACACCAACGGTGAATTTTCACTTCAAGTCAAACTTAAAAATTCAAAAGACGGAAATCAAAATGTTACGGTGGCTTACTCGCTTTTAGACAATATGGGGAAAATAATTTCTTCGGAGAGCAAACCGGTTTCGATGGGAGATAAAGCTACAACTCAATTCGCAGCCTCTATCCCTCACGTAAAAAAATGGTCAGCCGAAGAACCCAATCTCTACTCGCTTGTCATCGAAGTGAAGGACGGCAATTCCAATGTGATCGAAGCTACCGCCATAAAGGTCGGCTTCCGCACTGCCGAAATCAGAGACAAACAATTTCTCGTCAACGGAAAACCCGTCCTGGTAAAAGGTGTAAACTTACACGAGCACAACGAACATACCGGCCACTACGTTACAGAGGAATTGATGCGAAAAGATTTCGAGCTTTTCCGCAAATACAATGTGAATACGGTTCGTACCTGTCACTATCCACAATCGGAATTATTCTATCGCTTGGCCGACGAATACGGAATTTACGTCATTGGCGAAGCCAATATCGAAAGTCACGGCATGGGTTACGACCTTCGTCAAGGAGGAACGCTCGGCAACAATCCACTGTTTCTCGAAGCCCACCTCTACAGGACAAAGAGCATGGTCGCACGCGACAAAAATCATGCCTGTATCGTCACCTGGTCGCTCGGCAACGAAGCCGGAAACGGATATAATTTTTACGAAACTTATCGCTGGATCAAAGCTCACGACTCTTCACGACCCGTACAGTACGAACGTGCCGGTCTGGAATGGAATACCGATATTTTCTGTCCCATGTATGCTTCACCGGCCGATATCGAAAGATATGCACTCAATCCTCGTTCGGACAGACCTCTCATTCAATGCGAATATGCGCATGCAATGGGCAACAGTCTGGGCAATTTCACCGAATATTGGAATCTGATCCGAAAATATCCGATTTTACAAGGCGGATGTATCTGGGACTGGGTTGATCAGGGATTGGCCGAAAAAGATGCCGATGGCAATGATTATTGGGCATTTGGTGGTGATTATGGACCGAAGGGAACGCCCTCGTCCGGCGATTTCAATTGCAACGGAGTTGTATTGCCCGACCGAAGTCCCAAAGCTCATGCCGAAGAAATGAGAAAAGTTTATCAGAATATCTGGTTTAAAAATTTCGATGCTCAAAAAGGCACGATCGACATTTACAACGAAAATTTCTTTATCGACCTCAGTCAATACAATTTCGAATATGAGGTGAAATCGAACGGAAAAGTTATTGCTTCAGGCAAATTTGCAGCAAATGCCGAGCCTCAACAGCATACTACCATTACAATACCTGGAATCTCGAAATACCTACAGGGAGGAATGCAAAAAACCATTCAGTTTTATGCAAAGCAAAAATCGGACACTCGGCTGATTCCTTCAGGTTGGGTTGTAGCTCGCGACCAATTCATCATTCACGATTATCCTGCACTGAAACTGAAAAATACCCAACCTGCAAAACTGACGCAAGACGATAATAAAATTATTGTTAGCGGTAATCGGTTCGAAACAGTTTTCGATAAAGCTTCAGGCACCATGGTTTCCTACAAATTCGACGGAACGGAATACATCAGTGATGGATTCGGTTTTAGGCCTTTCTTCTGGCGCGCTCCCATCGATAACGATTACGGAGCACGTTTGCCTCAAAAATTGAAAGCTTGGGAAAATTGCAGCTATCAGGACTTGAAAGCCGAAAACCTGAAAATCGAAAAAGGAGAACAAACCGTGATCAGCTGTCAATACAACTATCCCGAAACAAATGCTGTATGGGAAGTTAAATATACCATATTTCAGGATGGAAAAGTAAAAATAGACAACCATTTCGATGCTACCCGCAACAATACGCTGCCTCTGATTTTCCGTGTAGGCATGCGTATGCAGATGCCGGGCACTTTCGTAAATGCTGAATATTATGGGAGAGGACCTCTCGGAAACTATTGCGACAGAAAAACAGCATCCTTCGTCGATCGATATCGCTCTCCGATAATAGATATGGTGGATAAATATGTTCTCACGCAAGAAAATGCTCATCACACCGACGCTCATTGGTTGGCAATAACCAATAAATCGGGAAAAGGCTTTGTTTTTGCTGCCGACCAAACTTTCGAATTTAATGTTTCGAACTATCTGCTCGAAACCCTTAGCAACGGGGATGATTTGCTCAACGATGCACCTGTGGGATTAGCACCCGAAAGAAAGCACGTGAATGCTTACAAAGCATCGGACAAGGTAGATGTTTTTATCGATTATCGTATGCAAGGTGTAGGTGGCAACAACAGTTGGGGCGCTTGGCCTGAAGAGCCTTATCGGATTGTTCCCGCGAACACCAATATCGACTACGGGTTCTTGATGATCCCTATTAAACAAGTATCGGACGTAGATGCGCTTTTCAAATAAAGCGAAGAACTCATTATCACAATCTCCATAAAACACGAAAACGGTCAGATTCATAACGAATCTGACCGTTTCATTTTATTTACGAAGAATAAAAACGGTAGTCGATTCTATTCGGAGATTGCTTTTACAAATGTTTCGGCATCGCCGAAGGAATTGGTCATCACCTCCTCTACTACACCTCCTATTTGCGAAGCAAGCATTGCAGTATTCAGTCTCGAAATATATGTAAATCCGTCGGCCTTGCGATAGATCGAAATACGGCAAGGCATCATGTTTGAGTAAATTCGTTGTTCGTCATCCGAAAGAATTCTGTAGGCATAATCGGGTTTGCACAATTCGATTACCTTGACGGGTAAAACTTCAAATCCGTTTTTCCTCATTGTTTCCTCCAGATCATGCGTGTAAATAACTTTCCATCCACCCGAAACAATTATTTCGGAAAGTTTCGAGACAGTCTCTTCAAAATCGAATCGACTCTTGCTTTCGAAAAAAAATTCGTTCATATCCATTTAGGATTTTTTGAGTAAAACTTCGTTGATCGCTTGTTTAAATGCATCTTTGGGAAGCGCACCCTGTGCCATTTGAGGAGCTTCACCCATCGGGCAAAACAAAAGAGTCGGGATACTGCGAATTCCAAAATCGGAAGCAAGTTCCATTTCTGCTTCGGTATCTACTTTATAAATATAGATTTGACCATCGTATTCTTGTGCCAGTTCTTCGAGAATTGGAGCTACCATTTTGCATGGACCGCACCAGTCGGCATAAAAATCGATGATACAGGGTTTGTCTCCCAGATAAACCCATTTGTCAGGATTGGCCTCGTAATTGGCCACCTTTTGTAAAAATTCTGCTTTTGTTAAATGAATTGGTTTTGCCATTTTTTTATCTGATTTTTGAATGTTGTTTTCAGTTTCCAAACTCTCGGTCTTTTGTTGAGAGCTTTGCTTCTGATCTTTGCTACTGCATGCAGTGATCGACAAAACTGCCGAGATTGTCAAAACAAGAAGGTTAATTTTCATTTTTATGAGATTTTTTGAGTGAGTTATTTATTCGAGTTGATATCATCTTTCGATTTTTGAGGTTCTTTTCTGAACATGTCGAACAGCAACATTCCCAATAACGATCCGTAAAGTGTCATACGCCAAGGGTTGGAGGTGATGGGACATGTGCCCGTCGAGCATCCGACGAAATAATAATAAAGGTATCCACCGACGGCCCCCACGAGAAAACCGATAACGGTCAAACGATATTTTTTGAGTATTGTCATTTTTCTATATTTTTAGTTTTGCTGAAAGAGACAATGAAGAAGTTGCAGCACTTGTTTGTTGCGAATGGAGTAAAAACAATTTTTACCACTTTTGCGGCAATTCAAAATTCCTTTTGCCCGCATGTCGGTAAGATGATGTGATAATAGCGACTGTTCACACTGCATATCTTCCATCAATTCGGTTACCGATTTTTCTTCTTTCTTCGAAAGCTGCATAATTATTCCCAAACGTGTTTCGTTTGCAACCGCTTTCAAGAGATAAGCAGCTTCTTCGAATTGTTGTCGTGTCTCTTCCTGCTCCATTTTCAATAAATATCAATACATGAACATGTATTCATATATTTTTGTTCAAAAGTACAGTATTTTTTTTGATCCGAAATCAAAAAAATCGTTATTTAAAATATTTTAATATAATAGGTAAGTTTGGCTTCAATCACACGATGAGCAGAGCGAGAGTAGTAATCGCTTACGGTGTTGTTGAAAACATCACCCAATCCGAAATAATATCGGCCTTCAAGATCGAAATCACCAATTCCCGTTTTAAATTGGAGTCCTGTTCCGGCGATGATTCCGTAATCGAATTTTTTATTTGCTTCGTCATATCTTTGCTCGGGAATCGGTTCCCCTTCTTCGGCTGAAGCTGTTTGTGCATCCACATATTCTTTCAAAGCCTGACTCATATCCGAGCTGCTGCCAAGCAAAATGCCGATTTGAGGACCAATATTGAAGATAAACCGCACTTTGTTGCCTGCATAGACATGCGTCATAAGCGGAATTTCCAGATAATTAAGCGTACGTGTATAAGCATAGTCGGAATTGGCATCAAAACTCTCTTTCCATCCACGCTGAGCAAAATTAACTTCGACGAGTAATCCCAAATACTTTTCCGATATATATTTAGCCGATATGCCACCCGCAACTCCATTTTTCATGACTTGCGACACTTTAGGCTGAAAATCTACTTTTGAAAACATATATCCGCCACCGGCCCCAATATACAATTCTGGTTTAAAGGTATTTTTCTGCGCATCCGCCCACAGAACAACCACGAAAAAGATTGTGAAAAAAACAAATATTCGTTTCATCGACTCTTATTGATTTTTATCACGCGCTGATCGGGCCCGTAATAAACAAGAAATAAACTGTTGTTGACGAATCCGCCCCAGTTGGATACGCGCTCGAACTGAAATGCATACTGAATAGTGCTTGCCCTGACTCGATTGATATTGGGTTCGAAATTTTTCCCGTACTGGTGCAGTGCACTGATGAAGTAAAGACCTGTGTCATATCCCCATAAACCATAACGGGGATAAAGGTTGATTGGATCGCGCTTATACCATTTGCGGAAGTTTGCCAAAAATTCATTAGTTTCCAAGTCGTCTTCGTCCACGAAAAACGGAGTGAAAAAATAGGTTCCAAATTGATGGTAATCTGTTTTGAATTTCGAATCATACGTCTGCCATTCGGGATATCCGAATAATCGGATAGTGTATTTACCATTTTCTTGTGGCAATCTTTTCACGATGTCGAGTAACATACGTAGTGATGCCATATCTCCGGAAGTGGGCACAATAATATTTTCTTTGGTTTGAACCATTACATTCGGCAAATTATCTTCGAACGATGTATCCAGCGTAAGTGTCCGGAAAGAAACTTTTGCTTTCTTCAGATCATTTTGAAGCGTGTTTACGAAATCGGTTTTGTCTGATTTTGAGGGTATGTTTACCAAAATGATATTTTGATCTCGAAACATTTCCACAAATACTTCAGATGCGCGCGAATACGTATTCGATAATGGCGGATTGACCTGGAAAAGCATCGGATTGTTCAATACTTCGCGATTGCTTTGCGAAAAAGGAACAACGTATTTTATGTTGTTTTTTGAAGCAAAACTCGAAATGGTTTTAATTTGTGCATCGCTGATACCTCCAACAATCAGGTCGAGTGCCTGCATTTCCATTGTTCCGAGCAAACTATTTAGTTTTCGTGTATCGCTTCCACTGCCAATATCGAATGCATAGAGTTCTATATTCGCGCCCTGATCTTTCAGCTTGAGTATGGCGAGTAAAAAACCTTCATAATATTCTTGCAAACGCACATGGCCGTTATTGGTCTTATCAAGAAAAGGAAGCAATAGGCCCACACGTATTACTTGCAATTTCTCCGAAGGCCGATTTGACCGAAGCAGTTGATTGGCTCGAGCTTCTGCAACTTTCGGATCTTCAACTTCGGTAGCATTCGTGCGAACAGGAATGTTAATTTCCTGATTTCTTTTCAGATTTGTTGAAAGACCGGGATTGGCTTTGAGGATATCGTCCTGCAATATATTGTATTTCCGGGCTATGCTGTAAAGGGTTTCCCCTTTTTCAACCCTGTGGACGATATTTTTCACCGCTTCACGACCTGTTGCCGACCGCGATGTGGTTGACAAATCCGTCGGAATGCGAATCGTTTTCCCTGCCTGAAAAGTGTCGGCCGACAAGCCGGGGTTCACGGCGATGACATCTTCGGGGTGCATATTGTAATATCGTGATACGGAGTAAAGTGTTTCTTTGGGAAGAATCGTATGAAAACGAAAATTCTCCCCATCGTTTTCACTCTGTGTTTGCCTTTGAGGAATCGTGAGCGTATCTCCTACATATATTCCATTCTGTGCTGAAGCATTGAGTCGATAGATTTCTTCAACGGTAGTATCGTAGATATTCGCAATCGAGTACACAGTTTCACCACGTGCCACTATATGTTGGAAAGATGTTTTTCGATTATCGTCGGCAAAAGATTGTCGTTCAGAAAACGTTTGAATATTGGAACGAGCCGCCACCGAAGCATCGGATTGACTTTTTGCAGGTACGTTAAGCGTTTGTCCCGCTTTAAGACCACTTTCACATCCGGGATTTGATTTGATGAGTTCGTCCACCGAAACCGAGAAAGTTCGAGCGATGGAATATAACCCCTCTCCTGCCCTGACGGTATAAACATAATAGGGCTTACCTTCGATATATATTTTGGCATACGATGACTCCTGACACGAGGCACGAAGCGACGAAACTGAGAGTAACAGAATCAATGCCGTTAACTTGCAAATGAAGAGAGAATGGCGCATGAATCGTTTTGGTGTTTAATAGTTTGTATGAGGCAAAATTACGAAAAAATCAAATACGCTTCTTCTTCCAACAGGATTATACTTTGTTTATTTTGTTTTGAGCTGTTGGATAAGCGTCATGAAAAGAGCGGTTACTGATGAATGTACTTACCTTCGTCCCTATACTTTCGGTATAAGGGCATGAATTCATCCGCTTTCCCTTTTTCCTCATATTTTCGAATAATATCCTGTGCTTTTTTGTAGGAAATTTGTGCTTTGTCGAGCTTGAGTGTGGCCATCTCTTCGATGGATTGATTGGTGAGCTGCGCTGCTTTTTTCGCATCGCTGTCCATCGAATTGCACGAGACAAGAAAAATAAAAATGACTGCTATCGAAAGCGAAGCGTAAAAATTGTAAACGAATTTCATATACACATGTATTATAGTTGACATTCTGAATCAAAAAGGCAATGGTTCTTTGTCATTTGCCAATAAATCGGAAGAACCATTTGACGGCATGGTCGCATGATTTTTTTTGTTCATCTTTGATGAAAATTCTACATATCCTTTTCCGGAAGTTGAAGTAACTACATTATCGTCAATGTTCATAAATTTGGCATATTCGTTGTCGAATTTCATGCGCACCAAGTCGGTAGGTCCATTTCGATGTTTTGCCACAATAATTTCCGCAATACCGTTGGTTGGATTTCCGTATTCGTCCTCTGTAATTTTATAATATTCAGGTCTGTGAATAAAACAAACAATGTCGGCATCCTGTTCGATTGCCCCCGATTCGCGAAGGTCTGCCAGTTGAGGTCGCTTTCCTTCGGTTCCTTGTCGGTTTTCCACGCCACGATTCAACTGCGAGAGTGCAATGATCGGGATGTTTAGCTCTTTTGCCAAGCCTTTGAGCGAACGAGAAATGGTGCTCACCTCCTGTTCGCGACTGCCAAAAGACATTCCGCTTGCGTTCATCAATTGCAAATAATCGATGATGAGGGCCTTCACTCCATGCTCGCGAACCAAACGGCGAGCTTTGGTTCGAAGTTCAAAAACCGACAGGCTGGGTGTATCGTCTATAAAAATTGGTGCGTCGTATAGATCTTTGATATTTTTATCCAAACGCTCCCATTCATCGTCAGACAATCGACCACTTTTGATACTTTCGCCTCTGATTTGGCACACATTCACGATCAGCCGGTTTACCAATTGAACATTCGACATTTCGAGCGAAAAAATGGCTACCGGCGTGTGGTAATTAAGAGCCATGTTTTTGGCCATCGACAACACGAATGCCGTTTTACCCATTGCCGGGCGTGCTGCTATTATAATCAGATCAGAATTCTGCCAACCCGATGTAATTCGGTCCAATTCTTTGAAACCACTCGGCAATCCACTCATGCCGTCTTTTCGATTGGCGGCTGCCTGAATGTTATTCATAGCCTCCTTGATGATCGGATTTATTTGAATAACATCCTTTTTTACGTTACGTTGCGAAATTTCAAACAAACGACCTTCGGTTTCCTGCATCAAATCATCCACGTCCACTGTTTCGTCGAAAGCCTGTTGAACAACTTCCGACGAAAAAGATATGAGCTGTCGTGCCAGATATTTTTGAGCGATAATTCGGGCATGGTATTCGATATGAGCGGCCGAAGCTACCTTTTCGGTCAGCTCGGCAATAAAAACGGTTCCTCCGGCTGACTCCAATTCGCCTCGTCGCTTGAGTTCTTCCACCACAGTCAGTACATCTACGGGCTTTTGCTGCAGAGCCAAACCCTGAATGGCTGCGTAAATCATCTGGTGAACGGGATCGTAAAAACTTTCCGGAGTCAAAATATCACTCACAATGGAATAAGCATCTTTTTCGAGCATCAATCCACCCAGCACGGCTTCCTCGAGTTCCTTTGCCTGCGGGGGCAACTTTCCGATATCCGGCACGAGTACCGTTTTTTCAACTATTTTTACCTTGGGTTGACGTTTTTGTTTTTCCATGTCAAATCGTTTTTCGCTAAAAAGATTGTAAAGGTAATTCGATATTTCGAGAGAAAAGAATTTCGACCGGATTTGTTATCCACAATCTTTAAAAATCGGTTGTTGAAAACTTTTTTTTTGAATTTTACCCTATCGGCACAAAGACATTAGTTTGCATGAAAGAGTATTTCATACTTAAACGAATGCTGCCCGAATAAAAATCCAAAAAAATTTGTTTGGAAGAAATATTGTTCGTAATTTTGCGAACATAAATAATTACGGAATGATCAAAGAAACAGAGAAAACCATCGAACGACAAAAGCAGCTGGCTCTCTTTGCCAAAGCATTAGGGCATCCTACTCGTGTGGCCATCATGGAATTTTTGTTGGCACAGGAATCCTGCTACTTCGGCGATATTCACGAAGTTTTTCCAAATGCTAAGGCTACGATTTCACAACATCTGAAAGAATTAAAAAATGCAGGACTAATCCACTGCGAAATTGAGACGCCAAAAGTAAAATATTGTATCGATCAGAAACAATGGGAAAAAGCAAGACAATTATTTAATGATTTTTTTGCCACAGAAATCATTAAGACTTGCTAAAAATTTTTCCTGATATGTTCGTTGTTTAACGAAAAACAAACAATATAATATTTCTTTACACCAAACGAACATATAAATCAATCGTATAACAACATAATTATCTCGAGTTCAATACATTCTAACCAATATAAAAAGATTTGTATGAAAATTCTAATTCTTTGTACCGGAAACAGTTGTCGAAGCCAAATGGCTGAAGGATTTCTGCAATCGTTGGACAATCGAATCACCGTTCGGTCGGCAGGAACGAATGCCACAGGGAAGCTCAATCCCAAAGCCGTAGAAGTGATGAAAGAAGCAGGCATCGACATCAGCCATCATACTTCCAAAAACGTTGATTTGTTCCTCAACGAAGCGTGGGACTACGTAATTACCGTGTGCGGCGGAGCAAAAGAAACCTGTCCGATGTTTACCGGCAGAGTAAACCACCGTGTGCACATTGGTTTTGAAGACCCTAGCGAAGTCGTGGGAACGCCCGAATTTATCGACAGCGAATATCGGCGTATAAGAGATGAGATTAAAACGGCTTTTCAAAAATTTTATGACGAAGAAATAAAACCACAATTATGAAGACCCAACTTAAAACTACAGACAGATATCTGACGTTGTGGATTTTTCTTGCAATGGCGGTAGGCGTTTTTTCCGGATGGTTGTATCCCGAAATCGCCCAATTCTGGAACTCGATGTCGGTCGGGACAACCAACCTTCCCATCGCGATCGGATTGATTTTGATGATGTATCCCCCATTGGCGAAAGTAAAATACGAGAAATTGGGCGAAGTTTTCAAAAATACGAAGATTCTGACTTTATCGCTCGTTCAAAACTGGATCATAGGACCGGTTCTCATGTTTATTCTGGCGGTAATTTTTCTGAGATTGCATCTCGATTACATGTACGGACTTATCCTCATCGGGATTGCCCGTTGCATTGCGATGGTCATCGTATGGAACGATTTGGCACATGGCGACCGACAGTATGCCGCAGGCCTGGTTGCGCTCAATTCTTTGTTTCAAATTTTGTTTTTTTCGGTTTATGCTTATTTCTTTATTGCCGTTCTTCCGGGATGGTTCGGATTGCCTACCAACGACGCCGTATCTAACATAACGATGGGTGAAATTGCCAAAACCGTACTTATATATTTAGGTATTCCCATGCTCGCCGGTTTTTTCACCCGATTCGTTTTTCTGAAAACCAAAGGCGAAAGTTGGTACAATCGAAATGTGCTTCCGAAAATCAGTCCTTTGACACTGATCGCACTGCTCTTCACGATCATCGTCATGTTTTCCCTCAAGGGAGAATACATCGTTAAACTTCCACTCGATGTCGTCAGGATAGCCATCCCTCTTATTCTGTATTTCGTAATCATGTTCGTGGCATCGTTTTTTATGAGCAAAAAGGCCGGCGCAAATTACGAACAATCTACCACGCTGTCTTTTACGGCCGCAAGCAACAATTTTGAGCTTGCCATTGCCGTAGCGATTGCCATTTTCGGCATCAATTCGGGCGAAGCCTTTGCGGCCGTCATTGGTCCTTTGGTTGAAGTTCCCGTAATGATCGGTTTGGTGAACGTCGCTTTCCGCTTCAAAAAGAAATGGTTTTCGGGCGTGAAAAAAAATGATTCTCAGCTTTCAACCAATTCATAATAAACTAATCGGACGTGATTACACTCATGCTCACCGATTCGGAACGTTTGGGCATCATTGTGCACACGGTTTTTCGTGCGAAAAAAATTATAACCTTGCCATTCAAGGGGTGAAGAAAATAGCAGTCATTAGATGTATCCTAAAATCAGTAAATGCTGTTTGTTTGTCGGAAAACGTTTTAAAGACCATTTTTGTCGTTTAAAAATGCCAACTGATCCCGGCGAAATAATGTCTGGGCATGCCCGGATAATAATAACGCGGTTCAGCATCGCCAAAAGCCACAGCATTGACCGTGAGCATAGGCGAATAGTGTATGTCGGCAACATTATTGATACCGGCGAAAAGTTTAAAATCGCCCATTCGATTGGTCTTTATGCGGTAAGACGTTCTCAAATTGGTTAGAAAATAGGCATCATTCTCGAGACTGTTAGCATCATCGATATATTGCGAACCAACATATTGAAATTGAGCATCCAAATTCAAGGGAGCAACAGGTTCCCATCGAAAATCGGCCTGAGCAATATGGGAAGGAATACCCGGAAGTATATTTCCATCGTAGGTTTGACCGTCGTCCGTAAAATCAATAAACTGGTTATGAGAAAAGGTATAGTTGGCATTCAGTTGCAGCTTTCCGGGAAAAGAAGGAAGTTGGAAGATACGTTGTTTGAGCAGAAGTTCCACTCCCGCATGACGGGTCTTGCCGGCATTAATTCCCGTAAAAATATCTTCAGTTAATCGTTTGGTGACGAGAAGATTATTCAGATCGATCAGATAGATGGATGCTTCCAGATGGGTGGCATTTCCAAATAAGTTCCATCGTATTCCCGTTTCATATTGTATCCCCTGTTCCGGTTTCAATGCTTCGTTGATATCCCCTTCGGGCATGAGGGTTTCTTCGGGAGAGGGCATGGAAAATCCCTTCCCAATGGAGAAGTAGAGGGCAAAACGAGAAGAGGGTGCATAATTGATTCCCATCCTTGGAGAAAAAATAGACGGAAAATTCCGCTTCCCGCTCTGATCACCATTGTCGGAGAACTGGTCTGTCAGCTCGTAATGAATTTTATTTACCGCTCCACCCAACGAAATATTCCACAAAGGTGAAGGCCGCCAGTAAATCATCCCTGACAGATTGATATCATCTCGACGTTCGCTGTTTTTGTTGATCAGTTCTCCATCCAGATCCAATTGCCATCGGTAATAGTCTGTAATCCATTCAACACCAAGCAGGGCATCCCAATGCGAAGCATGAAACGTAAGCTTATTGCGAATGCCTCCTCCCGATGTGCCATCGTCAAGGTTGTTAAATGGACGTAACTCATAGCTGTCCGTCCATCTTCCGAATAGGGTTAATCGGTTGTTCCACTGCTCCGCGAAACGATTTGCCAATGTTACTCCGGCAATAGCCCGCTGATACTCCTTGAAACCGTTCACCGCCTTCCAGCTTTCCGCTGCTGCCTTGGGGTTGGTTTCGTAGAGTGTTTTTCCGATGGAACTCGGAATTTGGGCATATATATCCATCAAAAGCAGTGTATATTCTAAAGAAAAATTGGGTTGTCGCCACATCCCGGAAGATAAAAGCGAACTTCGTTTATATTGATTATTTTCACGGAATCCGTCGGATTCCAGATGGGCTAAATTTCCGAAAAGCGTGAAGTTTTCCTGATGATAATTGCCTGCTGCTGCTACTTTCAACGTATTGAAACTCTCAAATTGCAACAACGCGTCCACGCCTTGGTGTGTAGAAACAGGTGTGAAAAGATGAATGTTACCTCCCAGTCCGGAACCATAGAGTGCTGAAGCCGGACCTTTTATCACCTCTATCCGCCCGATACCCGTCAGGTCGATATCTTCCGGCGAGGAAATACCATCGGAAGAGCTAATGGGAATATCGTTCAGATAAGATTTGATGCGATTGGTATTATAGGGAGTGCGGCTGCCCACACCACGAATTACGATGCGGCTCGTGGCATAGGTACCGCTGTGCATGTATATCCCCGGCATGGAATGCAGCGTATTGGCAAAATTATTGCCGTCGGCTTTTTGAATTTCTTCGCCCGAAAGCACGGAAATACTTCCCGGAATTTGGTGCTGCAGAGTGTTAATCTGATAGGCATTTACCATCACTTCATTGAGATGAATGGTTGAATCGACTCCGTTTTCGAAACTCTGCTGAGATTTTATATCCACAGAAAACAGACCGCCGATAATCCAAAGGAGTAGTTTTTGTTTATTCATTTTTCACGTAACTATGGATCGCATGAGAATCAATCATCCTATTTCATACATTCGAAATAATCTTCATAAATAACACCGAATATGCCTTTTGGTTTTCCCTTGAGTTATTCACGTTCCTATGTTTCTTGTCAGATTGTTCTTTGATAAATCTTTCAAAAAACTGCTCGAGTTAAATTGAAAAAGATAGCCTTGATTTTTTTTGCGAGAAAATTTTTGAATTCTCTCATCTATCGTCATGGAGATTTAACATCCAAAGTCATTTAAACTGTGGATTTCAAGTCCAACATGGAAGTTCCTTTAATTTTTTGGCGTTTTCTTTGTGTCCTATAGTCTTAGTGGCTATTTTCTCCTACACGAAGACACAAAAACACAAAGGTCTCTGCACTGCAGCGCTACCTGAGAGCGGCTATCATCTATTTTCATCATCAAATCTCCAATATCCAACTATAGGGTGTTCGGTCGGGAAAAAGAAAAGATTTTTATTCCTCCGTGTGATCAGTAAAAATTATTATGTAAATTTGCCTCTCACAAAATTTCATTGTAAAAATCACATAATGAAAAGAAACAGATTTATTCCGCTTCTATTTTTTTATTTGCTTATCGCAACAAGTTCGAGTATTGCACAAAATCCGGTTTCGTGGAAATTTCTGCTCGAAAATGCCGGTAACGGCGAAGTAAACCTCATAGCCAGAGCCACCATTCAGCAAGGATGGCATTTGTACGACACCAATATTCCCGATGGAGGACCAACGCCTACGTCCATCAGCTTCGATCACATTGCCGGTGCTCAACCGATCGGTAAATTTCATGCCGAAAATGCAACACCGCATGTGGCATACGACGAAGTCTTTCAAATGAAGATCGGAACATTCGATGGAACAGTGCGTTTTGTTCAAAAATTAAAAATTACCGATAAAGCCGCTTTTGCCGTAACGGGAGATGTACGGGCTCAGGCATGCGACGACAAGACCTGTACTCCACCACTGCCGGTAGAGTTTTCGTTCAAATCAAGTGATTTGCCATCAGGCTTAGTCGTGACTGAATCTGAAGATAACACTTCCGAAATCACGTCGATAAACGGAACAGAAAGTCCCGCTGCCGACTCCGTTTCCTCTATATCTTCAACGAATGTAAGCGTGGACAAAGATTTGCTTTGGCAACCGGTAATAGAAGAATTAAAAACCTTCGGTTCGGAAAACGACAATTCCACAGCATCGCTCTGGAGCATTTTCATCAAAGGACTGATTTGGGGATTTGCTGCCTTACTCACTCCGTGCGTTTGGCCAATGATTCCCATCACGGTGAGCTTTTTCCTCAACCGCAACAAGCGAAGTCGCCGCAAGGCAACTCAAGATGCCATTGTTTACGGCATATCCATCATCATCATTTATCTTGCCCTTGGATTGATCATCACCTCGATCTTTGGAGCAAGTGCACTCAACAACATCGCCACCAGCGCCGTATTCAATCTCATTTTCTTTGCACTTCTCATCGTGTTTGCCGCATCTTTTCTGGGAGCTTTCGAATTGTTGCTTCCGGCCTCGTGGACAAACAAAATGGATAGTAAAGTGGACAGTACGACGGGTATGATCAGTATATTTTTCATGGCTTTTACGCTTGCGCTGGTTTCGTTTTCGTGCACCGGTCCTATTATCGGGTGGCTTCTTGTGGATGCGGCAACTCAAGGCAACTATCTGGCTCCCACCATCGGGATGTTCGGATTCGCACTTGCTCTTTCCATTCCGTTTGCGCTGTTTGCCGTTTTTCCGACGTGGCTCAAAAACTTGCCAAAATCCGGAAGCTGGCTCAATTCGGTGAAAGTAGTGCTGGGATTTATCGTACTGGCCTTATCTTTCAAATTTTTGTCGGTAGCCGATCTTTCGAACGGTTGGGGATTACTCAATAGAGATATATTCCTTTCGATCTGGATCGTGATCGCCGTCTTTTTGGGAATGTATTTGCTTGGAAAAATCAAATTGGCACATGACGACGAATTACAGCATGTTTCACTTACCCGCATGTTCCTCTCCATGGCCTCGTTCGCCTTTGCCATCTACATGATTCCCGGCCTTTGGGGTGCTCCGCTCAAACCGATCAGTGCCATTCTTCCTCCGATGGAAACGCAAGATTTCAAACTGAATGATGCTTCGATCACCCAAAAATTCACCGATTACGAAACCGGCATGGCTTATGCAGCACAAACCGGAAAACCGGTGCTGCTCGATTTTGCCGGTCACGGATGCGTGAACTGTCATAAGATGGATGCCGCCGTCCTCACCGATCCACACGTCAAGGAAATTATTGACAACCAATACGTCCTGATCACACTGATGGTGGACGAAAAAGACAAACTTCCGTCCACTCTGGAAGTTGATGAAAATGGCCGCAAAACCAAGCTGAAAACCGTTGGCGACAAATGGAGCTACCTGCAACGACATAAATTCGGTACGCAATCGCAGCCTTATTACGTGATTTTGAACCACGAGGGCAAACCGCTTTCGCCGGGATACGGTTTCAACGATAACGTAGCCGATTTCATCGAATTTCTGGAAAACGGATTGAAGAATTTCAACGACTAAACTAACAAACATCATAGACGCCGCCCTTCCATGCGGCGTCTCTTTTATTTATAGGGAGAAAATGCACAATAAAAAAGAAAAGATGGAGGCTTTCGGTCGATTGCTCGACATCATGGATGAGCTTCGCCTGAAATGCCCGTGGGATCGCGAACAAACCAATGAAAGTCTTCGTGCCAACACGATCGAAGAAACGTACGAATTGGCCGAAGCCATCATCAAAAACGATAACGAAGACATCAAAAAAGAGCTTGGGGATGTGTTACTGCACGTGGTTTTTTATTCGAAGATTGGCGAAGAAAAAGAAGCATTCGATATAGCCGACGTATGCAACACGTTATGCGACAAGCTGATTTTTCGTCATCCACACGTTTTTGGCGATGCACAAGCCGATTCTGCACATTCGGTAGAGAAATCGTGGGAACAAATCAAACTGAAAGAAAAGGGTGGCAACAAAACCGTTCTCGAAGGTGTTCCTTCGTCGTTGCCATCGCTCATCAAAGCGCTGCGAATCCAGGACAAGGCGAGGAATTCCGGATTCGACTGGAATAAACGACATGACGTGTGGGACAAAGTGAAAGAAGAAATCGGCGAGTTGGAAGCGGAAATCGAACAACTGAATCCCGACGAAATGGAAGGCGAATTTGGCGATGTGCTTTTCAGCATCATCAATGCTGCACGTTTATATGGGGTAAATCCCGACAATGCACTCGAGCGCACCAACCAAAAGTTCATTTATCGCTTCAATTACATGGAACAAAAAGTTCGCGAGCAAGGTAAATCGCTCAAGGATATGCCTCTCGACGAAATGGAAGATTTGTGGCAAGAAGCCAAGCAAAATGGTTTTTGAGAGAAGAAACGAAACAAAAATGAAAAATCTCCTCTGTCCCCAATGCAAAATTCGACGGTTTTATCTGTTGAATGCCGCCGGCGAACGACTCGTCGTTACTGTAACCGAAGATAAACAAATCCACCCGATTCACGAGAACGAATCGCTCGATGGATTCGATACTTCACTATTGTATTGTTTGGGTTGTTCATGGAAAGGATCGGTAAACAACCTAACTTAATGACAATCTTTTTCGGGAGATTATTTTCCCAATCTCCAACGAGACAGGATATTTTCACGCTTGTTGAAAATGCCGTTTTGTTTGGTTCGCACATCTTCCACTACATAAAAAATATTCGGGTCGAAATCTGTGAGAATTTTTGCGACTTTTTTCATGTGTTTGCGATCGATCACCGTTTCGATAATATCCACCTTATCAACAGAACCCGTTCCATGCAACAACGTAGCTCCGAAATTCAGTTCATTGAGCTGTTGTATTAAATCATTGCCATTTTTATGCGTATAAACCCTACACACAACAATGCCGTAGGCAATGCGCTGTTCCAAAAGAATCCCCACATAATTACCCGTAGCATAACCGGCAGCATAAGATACATAAGCTACCAGATCATTTGCTCGCGAAAGAATTTGAGAGATAACGACTACCCATATAAACACTTCAAAAAATCCGATTAGCGGAGCTTTGTATTTTTCTCCTTTCGAAACGAAAATGATGCGCATCGTACCGAGCGTTACGTCGCAAATTCGTCCAAAGAAAATCAGTATCGGCAATGCCCAAGGATAAACGTCTAAAAAGTCGAACATAGGATTAGGATAATAATTAGAAGTCAGAAGTTGGAAGTTAAGAAATTAAGATATTCAATGAAATCGTGAATATCTTCGTCTGAGGTATCCCACGAACAAACCAGCCGCATCTCGTTTCGTTCTTCATCCCACGGATAAAAGAAATAGCGTTCGAGCAACCGATCGGTAAGTGGTTTGGGAGCAATGAAAAAAACGGCATTCGCATCCACCGACTGCGTAATTTCTATTTCCCGAATCTTGCGCATTTCGTCGGCCAACTTCTGCGCTGCCTCATTGGAATGAGCGGCATTTTGCAACCAAATTCCTTCTTCGAGATAAGGAATAAATTGAGCCGATACAAAACGCATTTTCGAATAAAGTTGTGTGGTCTGCTTGCGATGATATTTGATGTTTCGAGCCAACTCTTCCCGCATCGGCACGAGCGCTTCGCCGAATAGCAATCCGTTTTTGGTGCCGCCAATCGTAAAGATATCCACCCCGCAATCCACGGTCATCGTTTTCAGCGATACATTGAGCGAGGCGCAGGCATTTGCCATCCGAGTTCCATCGACAAACAAATACATTTCGTATTCGTGAGCCAAATCGGCAAGTGCTCTCACCTCTTCAGGCGTGTACACGGTGCCCATTTCGGTGGTTTGCGAAATGGCAATGACCTTGGGTTGAGAATGATGTTCGAACCCGAATCCATGCAATTGCGTCCTCACCAATTCAGGCGTGAGTTTACCATCGGGTGTCGGAATTTCCTTCAACGGACTGCCGGTGAATTTGACCGGTGCACCACATTCGTCGGTAGCAATGTGTGCCGTGGCGGCACAAATCACAGACTGAAAAGGTTGAAGACAGGCCGACAGCGCCACCACATTTGCTCCAGTTCCGTTGAACACGAAAACCGGATCGATGTCGTTTCTGTCCAACATTTTTCGAATGACGTTTTCGGCACGTCGTGTCCAATCATCGTCGCCATAAGCGATGGCATGATCGACATTGGCTTCTGCAATTGCCGCAAGCATCCTCGGATGAGCTCCGGAGTTGTTGTCGCTTCCAAAACTTCGCATATTCTTCGTTTATATTTCTGATTGTTTTATTGATTTTCCAAATGCAAATTAGCCAGCAAAAATTTCCGAATATCGTCTGTATTTCGGCCTTTGCGTCGGGCATAATCCGAAAGTTGTTCTTCCGATATCTCGCCTACGGCGAAATATTTGGCTTGTGGATGAGCAAAAAACAAACCACTCACCGAGGCGTTGGGATACATCACCCCGTTTTCGGTAAGCGAAATGCCGATTTCTTCGGAATGGAGCATCTCGTGCAAGGCAAAGTTTACCGATTGATCGGGAATGGACGGATAACCGACGGCCGGCCGAATTCCTCGATATTTCACGGCAAACATTTCGGCAACCGTCAAGGATTCATCTGCTGCATAGCCCCAAAATTCCCGACGCACTTTGGCGTGAAGCCACTCGGTTGCCGCTTCGGCAAGGCGGTCGAGCAGCGATTTCATGAGTAAGGCTGCATATTCGTCGCCTTCGTTTTCATATTTCTGCAACTGCGATTCGGCTCCTGCACCCGCCGTTACGGCAAATGCGCCGATATAATCTTTCTTCCCCGACTCGACGGGAGCTATGAAATCGCTCAGACAAAGATACTCGTCTCTTTCGTTTTTTCGTTGCTGACGCAACATCGGAAAAGGTCGATCGGCAATAAAAATGGTGTCGGATTCGCTCTGTGCTTCATAGAAGCCAAAAACGGCATGGATATAAGGAACATCGTTTTCGATGAAAGACCGCAGCATCTCGCGTGCATCGTCATACAATCGGCCAGCCTCCTGTGCTTTGTCTCTCTCGTCGTCTCTGAACGTGGCGAGCCATTGCGAACGACAATTTCCGCACGAATCCACATTCTTCACCGTAGCAAATTTGGCCGACAGATTCCAAGTGTGAAAGAAAAATTTCCAGTCGATGAAAGGTACGATTTCCGAAACCGGAATGTGCCGAAGCACACTTCGCCCCAACTGACGCGGGACGTCAGGCTCGAAACCCGACCAATCCACTTTGAATTTCTTTTGACGGGCTTCTGCCGGCGAAACAAGTTCTGTTCTCTTCTCACGCCCGCTTTCGCGAAGGATTCGATATTCGTTGCGAACATTTTCCACGAAATCGTTTTTGCCTTCAGCATTCAGCAGATTGGCTACCGCTGCCGGACTTTGCGAAGCATCCTTCACATACAACACGGCTCCCTGACTGTATTTCGGCTCGATCTTCAGGGCTGTGTGCAATTTTGATGTCGTGGCTCCTCCGATGAGCAGCGGAATGCTGAATCCGGCTTTCTCCATCTCGGCCGCCACAATGGACATCTCTTCGAGTGACGGAGTGATCAATCCGCTCAAGCCCACAATATCGGGCTGTTCGCGATGCACCGCTTCGATGATTTTCTCGGGAGGCACCATCACACCCAAATCCACAATTTCGTAATTGTTGCAGGCCAGCACAATCGAAACAATATTTTTTCCAATATCGTGCACATCACCTTTCACCGTGGCAAGCAATATTTTTCCGGCTTTCTGCGATCCTCCGCCGGAAGATTTTTCGGCTTCGATGGTCGGTTGCAGGATGGCAACCGCCTTCTTCATCGTGCGTGCAGCCTTCACCACCTGCGGGAGGAACATTTTTCCCGATCCGAACAGATCGCCCACTTTGTTCATGCCTGCCATCAGCGGTTTGTCGATGATATCCACCGCACGGGGATAATTCTTCAATGCTTCGGCAATGTCTTCTTCCAGAAAATCGCCGATTCCTTTCACCAAAGCATAACTCAAACGTTCGTCCACCGGCAGAGAGCGCCATTCGGGCGTTTCGGAATGATTGGTTTCGGAAGGTTGTTCGTTTTTATTCTGCTGGGCATACTCGGTCAGTCGCTCACCTGCATCGGGACGACGATTGAGAACCACATCCTCGATAAGCGTCCTCACATCGTCGGGGATGTCCTCATAAATCACCGATTGTGCCGGATTCACAATACCCATATCCAATCCGGCCTGAATGGCGTGATACAGAAAAACCGAATGCATCGCTTCGCGAATATAATTGTTGCCTCTGAACGAAAAAGAGAGATTGCTCACTCCGCCGCTCACCTTGGCATGGGGCAGATGTGCCTTGATCCAGCGAACCGTGTCGATGAAATCGACCGCATAGTTGTTGTGCTCATCCATGCCGGTGGCAATGGCAAGCACATTCGGATCGAAAATAATATCTTTCGGATCGAATCCGTGTTCTGTTAGCAGTTTGTAGGCACGGCTGCATACCTCGATACGCCGCTCGAAAGTGTCGGCCTGTCCCTTTTCGTCGAAAGCCATCACCACTACGGCTGCACCATATTTCCGAACGAGATCGGCATGACGAAGAAATTCGCTTTCGCCGTTTTTCAGCGAGATGGAATTAACGATGCTTTTGCCCTGTGTACATTTCAATCCGGCTTCAATCACTTCCCATTTCGAAGAATCGATCATCACCGGCACACGTGCCACGTCGGGATCGGATGCCAGCAAGTTGAGAAAATGGGTCATTTCCTGCACGCCATCGAGCAAACCGTCGTCCATATTGATATCGAGTACCTGCGCACCATCTTCCACCTGCTTGCGGGCAATATCGAGTGCCTCATCGTATTTTTTCTCCTGAATGAGCCGCAAAAACTTGCGCGATCCGGCTACATTGCATCGTTCGCCGATATTCAGGAAATTGATGTCGGGCGAAACTTCCAGATCCTCCAACCCCGACAAATGCAGATATGCAGGCGCAGGTGCAGGCCGATGGGGTTTCTTGCCCGCGACTAATCTGACGTATTCGGCAATGTGTGCAGGAGTTGTTCCGCAACAGCCACCTACGATATTCACCAATCCCTCGTCGATGTATTCGTTGATTTGCACCGCCATCCGTTCGGGCGTTTCGTCGTATTCGCCCAACTGATTGGGCAATCCGGCATTGGGATAAGCACTGATGTAGAACGGAGCGATACGCCCCAATTCTTTCACATAGGGTTTCATGTCGGCTGCGCCGAAGGAGCAGTTCAACCCGATAGCCAGCGGCCCGGCATGACTTACCGACGTAACAAAAGCCGAAAGAGTTTGTCCCGAAAGGGTTCTTCCTGCCTTATCGGACAGGGTTACCGAAAGAATGAGGGGAATATCTTTATCGCACATCGCTTCTTTGGCGGCAAAAACAGCCGCTTTGGCATTGAGCGTGTCAAAAATGGTTTCAACCAAAAGCAAATCCACTCCGCCTTCCATCAAGGCTTCGATTTGTTCCCTGTAAGCCGCCTTCAATTCGTCGAAAGTCAATGCCCGATACATCGGATCTTCCACATTGGGACTCATCGAAGTGGTTTTGTTGGTCGGACCGATCGATCCCGCCACAAAGCGGGACTTATCGGGTGTTTTGGCCGTATATTCGTCGGCTGCTTCGCGAGCAAGCCGTGCAGCGGCAAAATTCATCTCGCGCACATACTCCTGCATGTGATAGTCGCTCATCGAAACACGTGTGGCATTAAACGTATTGGTTTCGATGATATCGGCACCTGCTTCGAGGTAGGCGCGATGAATTTCGCCAATGATGTCGGGGCGGGTTAGCGAAAGCAAATCGTTGTTGCCTTTCAGCAAAACCGAAAAGTCTTTGAAGCGCTCGCCCCGATAATCGGCTTCGGTGAGCTTGTAACGCTGAATCATCGTTCCCATAGCTCCATCGAGGATGAGGATGCGCGAGGGTAAGATATCCTGAATGTTCATTTTTCTTTTTCTCTTTAAATTTCAACCGAAGCAAGCGACATTTTTTTTCGCAATTCGAGGTAGCCTTTTCTAATCCATACCACCGCCCATGCGGCCGTGAGTCTGACGGCCAAAATCCACCACAGAGAAACACCCAGCGCAACAAACAAAAGATTGTCCTCGATGATGGAATGCGAAACGGCCAAGTGATAGTTCAACAAACCTGCGTCGGATTTTGTTACTTTTCCCTCACTCATCTGATCGAGCATCATGGCGCCACCGTAAGAAAGTCCGACGATATAGCCGATCAACCAAAGAAAAGCTGTTTCGACGGGCAAGCCGAAAAATTTGAGAATCGGCTCTATTCCTTTGCTCAACTTGTCGATGAGATGATATTTTGCCATGATGCCATAGAGCACGTTGAGCGAAGTAACAATTACGATGATGAGCAACGAAATCTGAAGCGAACTCTTCAACCAAATCAACAAAACTTCGGCCACAGAATTAAGCACAACGGCGTCGGTGCGGGCAAATACGGGCATGCCCATTTGTTGTGGCAAAATCAGGTTGAGTATAACCCCGACGATGATGCTCATCACTACGCGTAGCGCAACCATCGACCAAAACGATGTGCCCGTTTTGCCCTGAATGGCACATTCTACCGGCAAGTTATGCGATATTTGGCACATCAGCGCCAAAATGGTCAATTCGCGCAGCGTGATGGACATGGAAGTGATGATGGCCAGCGGCGCATAAAGCGGCAGAAAAACGCTTGTGATGAAAACAATTGCCGTGCTTCCGGGCAGTCCCAAGTGCATGAAAACCGGATTGAGCCATCCGGCTAAAACGGCCAGCACACCAAAATAATCCAAAAACCGCACGATCAACGATATCGGGAGAATGATTTTGAGCAGCCATACCAGCATGCGTCCCGATTTTTGAAGGCTTGGCAGCAAAATATATCTATAGAAACTCATAAATCGACAATTCCCTCTCTTCTGAAACTACTTCTTGAATGCCCTGTCCATCGCCCGCTTGTCTTCCTTCTCGCGAATGGACTGTCGCTTGTCGTATTGTTTTTTTCCTCTTGCCAACGCAATGTTGAGTTTGGCCAGCCCTTTTTCATTTATGAATAGTTTGGTGGGAACGATGGTGTATCCGGGCTCTTTGGTTGCCCGCATCAATTTTCGCAATTCGCTTTTATTGAGCAGCAATTTCCGGTCACGACGCGGATTGTGATTGTTGTAGGTGCCATAAAAATATTCGGCAATATACATATTCCGTACCCAAAGTTCTCCGTTTTCGAACAAGCAATAACTGTCCACCAAACTCGCCTTTCCCAATCGCACCGACTTGATTTCGGTTCCGGTCAGGACGATGCCGGCGGTATAGGTTTCCACCAGTTCGAAGTCGAACGTGGCACGTTTGTTTCTGATATTTACGGGATTTTGTTTCATTTATCTGATCAATAAACCGAGAATTCCATAGATTGACAACGGAGCAAGTATAAGAAGTGAAGAAGCCGTCACTGTAAAATTCATCGTACTGCCATCGGGAATATCCCAAAAAGCATCTGCTCCGGCAAATACGATATAAACCGTATAAAACACAAGCAACCGGGCGATCACAAATTCGGGGGCGAAAGCCAGTATCACGAACAACAAATACACGACAATCGACGCATAACCCGCAAACCGTTGCCAGTCGAGTAAACTTTTTACCAGATTTAACCGCGGAGCCAATTCGTTCAACACATATGCCGAAAGATAGAATCCGCCAAAAACCGTCACCGTGTTCACGATCGTTTGCTTTAATGCCGATTGCAAACTACCATCGGGTACAAACCACAACCCGCCGACAAATGAAGCGAGTGCAACGACACCAAAAACGGGATACAAAAATCCGTTCAGAAACTCCTGATGGTTTTCCTCCCGCCCGGCTATCGATTGCCATGCAGCTTTTGGCGAAACGATCAATCGAAAAACGGTTCGGATAATTGTTTTATACATTGCAATCTCGATTTGGACTGCAAAGATAATGATTTCTCGTCTAACTTTTACATACAGAGGTTTTAAATGATGAATGAAAGCCATGCGATGAAAATTTGCTACTTTTGTAACCGAACAAAATGCGTGAAACGATGAAGAAACATATCCCCAATGCCATCACCATGATGAACCTCTTTTCGGGGTGCGTTGCCGTTGCAATGGCTTTTTCCGGCAATTTCGGTGCCGTTGTTGTGTGGGTGTTGATGGCAGCGGTATTCGATTTTTTCGACGGCTTTGCCGCACGACTATTGGGCGTTTCGTCCAAGATGGGTGTCGAGCTCGATTCGCTGGCCGACGTGGTCAGCTTCGGGGTAGCACCTGCGACTGCCGTTTTCATACTGCTTCGCGATTTTTCGGCCTATCCCGATTTTCTGCTGCCCATGTCAACCATCCTGCCTTATACGGCGTTTCTGCTTCCCGTATTTTCGGCTTTGCGACTGGCCAAATTCAATCTCGACGACCGGCAGACCTCATCGTTCTTGGGATTACCCACGCCGGCCGACGCCCTTTTCTGGATCAGTTACTGCTATGGCGTGCAATATCTTTCCCCGCTCAACGAAAAAATCTGCTATTCGACGCTCGGCTTCATTGTCATTTTCTCGCTACTTATGGTTTCCGAAATACCGATGTTTTCACTCAAAATCAAAAAAATTCAATTCGCGGGCAACGAAAAGCAGGCACTACTCGTGGTTTCGATGATTGCTTTTGTGGCACTTTGGGGAATTATAGGTGTTGCATGGGGCATTTTGTTTTATATCGCTCTTTCTATTTTCGGAAATTCTTTCGGTAAAACAAAGCGTTAATTTTTTTAAAAGTGATTGATTCATATCGCCTATTATCGTAACTTTACATCACATTAAAGCAATTACTTACTTATGGGTTTATTCAGATTTATACTGTTTTTTCTTGCATTCTTTCTCCTTTTTCGATTCCTGGGTATTTTCTTTCGCATCAAATCAAGTGGGAGGAAACAACGAAACTACACCCGGCAACAATCGGCTCAACAACCAAATCCTCAACCCGAATCGCAGGAAGATCGCATCCTCGAATATCAAAAAAAGAACTTTGAAGCCACCGACGTCGAAGATGCCGACTTCGAAGAACTTAAAAATTAGCACACTTTCCCCAACAACAGCTTTTGCATCATCGATTCAACCGAAAACATTCTTTATTATGCGAAATCGATAATTGCTAAAGTCAAACAATTAAAGGCAGTTAGAAAAACGAAAAACGTTCAAAACAAGGTTTTGGACGTTTTTTTATGGTGTGCCGTGCATGGTACTCAGCTTGGTGGTGAAAGTCCAATATGGGGGGGGTAATCGCCAACCATTAGCCGAAGACAAGGCTTCGGCCGTGAGCTCAGCCGAACGGGTGTCCGTCGTGAAGCAGAATCTGTTGGAATAGAAAACCTAACAGGTCTCGGAGACCTGTTAGGTTTTGGGTTTTGGAGATTTTATTCGGTTTTATTCCATCGGTGTAATCATACTTTCGATAAAGGCTATTCCTTTATCCGTCAGACCGTATTTGGCATCGAGTTTGAGGTTGTATGCTATCACGCCTACACCCACATAATTCTCAAAATTTCTATAGCCTCTGTCCTTACATCTGTTGAGTCCACGGTGCTCTGCTTCGTTAATGTCGGATTCAACAGCACTGTGTGCGTAATGTAATTTTTTTAAAACCGGCGATAATTCAATTTCTTTTTCCCCTGCCGATAGTTTGCCTTTTTTTGGAATGGCTGCCAATTGTATAAACCGGGCAATAAGGTCTCCGTATTTTTTTTTTAAAATTGACTATGCAGGAGGCAAGGGATTATTTGTTACAAATTCATTTAACTGCTCGCCACACGACGCAATCGTGCAGCAGCATTGGACTCAAAACGTACAATTATTGTTCGCCGAAAAAATACATCTCGAGAAAAAACTTTATCATAATGCATTATAACAAAAACTTTTAAACGAATATGATTGTTTATCATAGACATTGGAGTTCTTTAAAAGAATTTATAGTGTTAAATAACTCGGATCTTGGAACAACGTATATAGAATTATGTACATTTGTCGTGTCTTTCGAATCAGAAAGATCCGTTAAGCAAGAAGACGGCTGTATTGAGTGTATGAAAGTGAGTGTATAATAAAGTGTATGAATGATCGACGTGAGAGTCTCTTTTATGAATGCATGCATTCGTTATGAAAAAATATACAGCATTTGGAATCCAATCGTAATAAAAGAGAAGTAAAGCAAGTTTCGAAGATTTTATATAAAAAAAGAATTGAGGGGCTACAATCCATAAAAAAAGCCCCGATAATAGGCATACGGGGCTTTTCCACTACGGATTAAAAGCTAACGTCATGCGTCAGGCAGTCGCGGAAGTTTTAGCAGACGTCGCGACTGCTTCCTTTTTCTGTATTTCGTTCTCTTTTAATTTCAACGCCTCGGCATTATTGCTCTGACGGGTTACACGTGCCTTCGCTAACGATTGATAGGGTAAAATCCATTCGGTCAATTCGTTCATCAAAGGCCGATAATCTATCGCAGGATTTTCGAGCATAGCCAATTCAATTCTGTTGAACAAATTTTCTATTGCTTCCCGAACCGATCGCTTGATTTCGGGAGTCCTCATTTTCGGACGTTCCGCCAACGAAGTTACCCGATCTTTCAGCAACTGATCCATCTCATCCTGAATAGCTTTCAACTCACCGACATACACGCCAAATCCCAAAACGGTCAACGCTTCGTTCAATGCCGTGTCGGCACTAATACCCGAAAGAAACTGATGAATGCGTTCGGCATACTCCTTTTGATTTGCCTTTTTCAGACCGTCGAAATGGCGATGCACAAAAGGTGCCACCAAATCCAACTGCATCTTTGTGGAACCGATGGAAGCGGTCTGCACAGAGGAGAGATGATCGACGATTGCCGATACAATCTTATCCCGGTCATTTCGCCTGACCCCGATTTTTTCCGTCAAAGGATGTTTGCCGTAAGCAACAACCAGTTCTTCTACTTCGGCTTGCTTTGCCAATAATTGGTTAGCAATACCCTCAATTTTAAGGGCTTCCAAATCATATTTTCCTACGATTCGAATAACGCCCTTAGCATAATCTGCAAACTCCAATTTGCGTAATTTATTAAAATTTAAATCAATCATACAATTTATTTTATTATTACTTAATATTTAATCGATTACGTCCTACGATTTGCTGCGGGCTTACCAACACCAATGGCTTAGCCTATGTCACCAATATGTAAATAAAACCGGCAACGCCTCTGCGTAACCTTTTGTATTCACCAATAAAAAATTATTGATCAATACGATGCAAGTTTAATGCTTTTTTCTGAATTGACCAAAAAAACAAACATTTTTTTCCATAAATGTTGATAAGTTTTCGTTTTTAATTTCTATTTTATTCATATTCAATAATATACAATTATATAAATCGGGAATAATTTTCAAAAAATAAATTATTCTAATAAGATTCGGTTGATTGAATTCGACGTTTTGTGAAACCTAACCGATTTTCAAAAACCGGTTAGGCGTTTTTCGTTAAGTTGTATTTACTCGAAAAAACATAGTTAATTACTGAAAATAACCATCAATATTTATTTAATATTACATTCTTTTCAATTCGTAAATATGTTCACATTAGTTTACATTTAGATACAGTCGTTAAGTTGAAACGGCCGTTTTATATCACTTTTTACACTTTCTAACGCGACGAGTAGGTTTTGACCGGAGATAAAGGTCACTCCTCATTTTGCGGACCGACCTTTGACCACGAACAAAATGTACTTTCCGAAATGACGAACGGCATTTGACCGCTGATAAAGGTCACTTTTCACCTTGAGGTACGACCTTTTACCCTCTTTGTCGTTCACTTCGTTAACAAATTATGGGATATTTCTCCATTTTTGATAACTATTTTTAAGGTGGAGTGGCTTTTGACCGCGGTCAAAAGCCGTTCCTCGCGGCGACGAGTGAGTTTTGTCTGCGAACAAAGGTCGTTGCTTTTAACGCCGAATAACCTTTTTCGGGTGACAAAGGTCGTTCCTCATTTTGCGGAGTGAGCTGTTTCGATAGTAAAAGGTCGTTCCGCGCAATGCGGAGTGGCAAAACGGTAAAAACAGGTCACTCCGCATCCTGCGGAAGGGGTGTTTTACCGATAAAAAGTCGTTCCTCAGCGTGGAAAGTAGGTTTTGTCTGTGCACAAAAGCCGTTCCTCGTGATAACAAGTCGTAATTTTCGGCGGAAAATTATCGTTCCTTTAACAGTCCGGTAACCTTTTCGAATAGCGATTGGTCGTTCCGCAAAAGGGAGACCATATAATGCAGCGGCGAAATGGTCGTTCGGCACGAAGAGGAGCAGGAAAATAGACAAAACACCAGAAGCATAAAAAGTTTTCCGACAAGAAGTTGGTTCTCAAACGATCAAATTCTTCCTGTTCGTTTGACTTCAATAAATGCAATGCCGACAAAATCCAAAAACAGAACGTGCATCGTTTGAAAATTATTTTCGACATATTTTTGTACATTTGCAAAATACCTTCAAAAAATACAAAAGAAATGATTTTAGACAACGAAAATAGTAACCTCAAAGTCCACGAATGGATAACAAAATATACCGAAAACGGCACTTTTGATGTGGTTACCGGGTATTTTACCATCGGAGCACTCGCCTACCTTTCACGCAACATCAACGAAAAGATTCATCGCTTCAGAATGGTATTGGGCGATATCGTCAACAAAGATGCTGTTGAAAACAAACCACTCGATTTACTTAATGAAAATATCACGATCGAAGCAGCTTTCAAACTAAATGGTGTGGCACAGGAAGCCGTTAACTTTCTGAGACAGGAGAAAGTGATGGCAAAAACCCTTGAACCCAATTTTTGTCACGCCAAGTGTTATCTTTTCAATCCCTCGGAAGATGACGATCGCGACAAATATTTCATTTCGGGAAGTTCCAACCTGACAGAAGCAGGAATCGGTTTAAAATTAACCAGCAATGCCGAACTCAACATTGCCGAAACAGGTAACAACAATCAGTACAAAGAATTGGCCGACTGGTTCGAAAGTTTGTGGAATAAACCACAGGCACATCTCGAAAAAACATTGATCGATGTCAACGGCAAGCAAACAAAGATCAACTTCAAAGACTACCTGATTGGCGAAATCGAACGTATTTTCATCAAATACACGCCGAAAGACATTTACTATAAAATTCTGTTTGAACTTTTTGGGGATCAAATCATCGACGATCTCTCCAATCCCGAATTTAACCGCAAAATAGGCCGTCTCGAAAACAGTGTCATTTACAATTCGCTGTATGAGTTTCAGAAAAAAGGGGTTTTGAGTCTCATCAAAATGCTTCAAAAGTATAATGGAGCTATTCTTGCCGACGCCGTAGGGCTCGGCAAAACTTGGAGTGCTCTGGCCGTCATCAAATATTTTCAGCTGGAAGGACGAGAAGTAATGGTACTTTGCCCTAAAAAGCTGGAATACAATTGGCGTCAATACCAAAAAAATCAGGATTCACGATTCGAAAAGGATAAGTTCGATTATTTTATCCGTTTTCATACCGATTTGTGCGAAGACCGACTGGAAAAATACACCGATCGTGCCGATAAATTTTTCACGAACGACCAACCCAAATTGATTGTCATCGACGAAAGCCACAACTTAAGAAATGACAAATCGAACCGTTACCGTTTTTTGATGGAGCAAATTTTGAAGAAAAATGAGGATATCAAAGTACTCTTGCTATCGGCTACACCCATCAACAATTCGCTCATCGATATCCGAAATCAATTTAAGCTGCTGATAAAAGGGAATGTTGCCGGATTTGATGAAACGCTCGGCGTTCGCAACATCGACTATTCCTTCCGCACGGCTCAAAAGGTTTTCAACGAATGGAGAAAAGAGAGCGATCCGACTATCGGTGAATTTGTGAAAAAATTACCTTCCGGATTTTTCACCCTTACCGATGCACTTACCGTGGCACGCACTCGAAAAATGATTGCCTCCTATGAACACGTGTTGTCATTCCCCAAGAAAGGAAAACCTATCAATCATTTTGTTACTCCGGACAAAATCGGCAATTTCGATACATTCGAAGAATTGTTCGAACATTTTCCCCCTTACCTTTCCGGTTATCAGCCTGCTTTTTATGCCGAAACAAAAGAAATGCGAAAAAAACGAGAAAAAGCACTGATTGAAGGGGAAAATATCGTACCTGTATTGGAGGACGAAGTATTACGTCAACATTTTTTGGTGAAAATGATGTATATCCTCATGGTTAAACGCTTGGAATCGTCATGGTCATCGTTTTCGAAAACGGTGGACAACATTCGGAATCATCATCAACATGCACTCGACAAAATAAAAGCCTACGAAGAAAACAAAACCAATGCAGTAATCGATGCCGATTTCGACGATATCATAACCGAAGAAGAAGAGGAAAGTGAACAAATAGAATTTTCGCTGGGGAAGAAAAATCCTGTTAATCTGCATGATATCGATCAGGCCGGAAATCTTAATGCATACAAGAAAGATTTGAAAAAAGACCTCGAAGCATTAGATCTGCTCCAAACCAATCTATCGAAATTCGCTACGACTATTGAAAAAGAGACAACCATCCCCGACAATCATCATTCTGCAGATATCAAACTCGAAACGCTTATCGCCGATATTCAGAAGAAAAGGACCTCGGGAAACAATCACAACAATCAGAAAGTAATCATTTTTACGGTATATCGAGATACGGCCGATTATCTGTTCACGCAACTGAAGTCGAGGGGATTCAAACGTCTGGCAATGGTTTCCGGCAGCGGCTCCCGCACCTCTGACAGCGATGTGGAATATAAAAATTTCGAACCGATTCTTGAACGTTTTGCTCCCTACACAAAATTATATAAGGAAAAAGAATGGGATTTGGACACAAAGGAAAACTCCTATGAACAATGGATAGAATGGATTTCGGAGAAACATCCGAAAACATATGAAAAAATTAAACATCCGATTGATATTCTGATTGCTACTGACACGCTGAGCGAAGGACAAAACCTGCAGGATGCCGATATGGTAATCAATTACGATATCCATTGGAATCCGGTACGTATTGTCCAACGCATGGGACGTATCGATCGATTGGGCTCGCCTAACGAAACAATCTATGGCGTAAACTTCTGGCCTTCGGACAACATCAATAATTATCTCGACTTGCAAGGACGTATCGAACAACGTATGGCCGCCATGACATTGGCAGGGTCGGAAGTGGATATCGAATTTTCCGATTCGTTCAGACATATTGCCGAAGACGAAAATCTCGAAAGCAGAATGAATGCCCGCATGCTGCAGCAGATGCAAACTACCTGGGAGGATATCGAAGTGAACGATCATACGCTGGGATTCGACGATCTCTCGCTCGAGCAGTTCCGTCAGGATTTACTCGAGGAATTTTCGAAAAATATGGAAAAATTCCGTCGTATGCCTCAGGCTGTTTATTCCGGATTCCGCTCGACCAATGCCATTTGCAGCGAGGACGGCATCATCGCGCTTCTCGGTTATCCGGCCAAATCAAAAAATCATTCCAATCCGAATTATAAGTTGTTCGAGTTGATTTATATCGATTACAATGGTCGACTGGTATTGCTCAATCAGCGAGAAGTGCTCAATGCGCTCACCCTGCATAAGGATTGCGACAGATATGTTCCGGCAGACATCGATCGGGGCAACGAAGAGGCCATTCAGCAGCTCGTCAAAGCAATGAAGGGGTATATGGAAAGTCAGGCACACGAAGTAGAAATCCTTAACGACGGGACATCGAAAAAAACAATCGGTAAGGAGGTGAAGGACTTGCTTGCCAAACTGAAACGGGGAGATAAACCGGCAGTTGAACGCATGAAGGAAAATATTTCGGTTGATGAAAAATATCAAATCGACAATTTCGATTTAATTACGTGGTTGTTGGTCACAAAATCGTAATTTTTTTATTTCTGTGGCTACAAAGATTACGGTGCTACGCACCTAAATCAATGTGTAATTATGCCGATGCGAACAATGTGCAAATGTTCCGATACACAAAAATGCCAATACGAATGATGCGCAAATGACCATCAACATTTTAGCTGCGTAGCAGCGACAATATTTGTAGAAGAAACAAAAAAACAAACACAAGGTGCAGCGCACCGAAACAAAGAATTGAAATAAAAAACGAAGGCCATTTCACGCAGATTGACGCAGATAACAATGTCGCAGATATACGCAGATAATCAGCAAGAAAAATTTTTCGAATGTCATCAATGAATTACAACGTGCAAATGAATTTAGATATGCCAATAATTTTCAATCTTCCGATTTTGATAGATCGTTCGAAAGGTAATTTCCCTTCTAACCGAGATTACATGAATCGATCAAACATATAAACTATTATTTTTCAAACGAAATATGAATTTATCCAATTTCACAACAAAGCCTTTTGTTGAGGCGGTTAAAGATTTATTTACCGATCTCAACGTACCGGTCAACTACATTTCCGACGATCCTGCGCGACCGCAAGACATCCTCAAAGACACGTTCAAGGACAATGCCGTTTTCCGACTGATGGACGACGTTTATTTTGTCGGCATGGTGGACGATGCGGCTTTTCAGGGAAACAAAAGCACCTCTATCGACGATATTCGTTCCGATTACGACGGCATTCTCATCTTTGGCGTAACCCTTCACCTACGCGAAAACGGCTTATTGCCCAAACGTTCGCAATTGGCCGAAATAGCACGTGCTTTCAATCGCGAATTTTGCTACACGCCGGTGGTGGTGATATTTCGTTATTCCGACGGACAAAAACATTACATCGCCTTTGCCAATACACAACGTTTGGCTTATGCACAAAGCTGGCGTGAAGGTGAAAAAACCGGTAAGGTCGCTCTCCTCCGCAATATTGATGTGGAACATCCCCATCGCGGGCATCTCGATATTCTCAATCAGCTTCGGATACAAACTACCGGCCCTAAAGCCGTTAACTCATTCACGAAACTGTATGAGTTTTGGCAAGAGGTATTCAGCATCGAAGTGCTTAACCGAAAATTCTATGAGGAACTGTCCAATTGGTATTTCTGGGCAATGGATCAGGTAAAATTTCCGGACGATGAAGACCGGGACCGAAAGAGCCGGAATGCAAAAAACCTCATCCGTATGATTACGCGCATCATCTTCATCTGGTTTATGAAGGAGAAGCGGCTCATTCCTGCCAACCTCTTCGACAAATCGTATGTCGATACGCTGCTGAACTACGGCGATGCGACCGGCAGCACCTACTACAAAGCCATCTTGCAAAACCTCTTCTTTGCCACGCTCAACACCCCCATGCGGAAAGATAATCCCCAAAGTAGAATTTTTATCGATGATGCCAAAAAATTCGGTTTCGTCAACGACGGTTATCTGCAACAGGGTTACTATCGCTACAGCCGCTTTATCACCGATAAGGAGGCTTTTCTGAAGGAATTCGACAACATTCCGTTTCTGAACGGCGGATTGTTCGAATCGCTCGACAAGAAAGTCGATGACAAGGTAATTCGCATCGATTGCTTTTCGGACCATCCGAAGAATGAAACACGACTCAAAGTGCCCGATTATCTGTTTTTCTCCCGTGAAGAACAGGAGACCGACCTTTCCGCCTATCTGGAAAACGGCAATCATAAAAAGGTACGCGGACTGATTACCATCCTCGATAGCTATAATTTCACCGTCGAAGAAAATACGCCGCTCGACGAAGAAGTAGCTCTCGACCCTGAACTGCTGGGCAACGTATTCGAAAACCTGCTGGCAAGTTACAACCCGGAAACGGCTACAACCGCCCGAAAATCAACCGGCAGCTTCTACACGCCTCCCGAGATTGTGGACTACATGGTGAAAGAATCCCTCATTCAACATTTTTCCGCCCTACTTGGCAACGACGAAAATCATCGCGAAAAACTCCGCAGCCTTTTTTCGTACACCGACAATGGCAATCCGTTCGACGACGAGGAAGATACCCGCAAAATGCTCGTCGGCATCGAAAAGATAAAAATACTCGACCCCGCTTGCGGAAGCGGCGCTTTCCCCATGGGCATCCTGCACAATCTGGTGCTCGCCCTGCATAAGCTCGATCCCGAAAACCAAAAATGGAAAGCCAATTTGCTGGCAAAAGTCCCCGTCGAATTAAAAGCGGAAGTAGAGCAATCGCTCGAAAACAAATCGCTCGACTATATCCGCAAGCTCGGACTCATCGAAAACTGCATCTTCGGGGTAGATATTCAGGAAATAGCCATTCAGATAAGTAAGCTGCGCTTTTTCATCTCGCTGCTCATCGAGCAGGAAGTGGACGATAACAAGCCAAACCGCGATATCAGGGCATTGCCCAATCTCGAAACCAAATTTGTGGCGGCCAATTCGCTCATCAATTTGGAAACCGATTCGGAGAAATCGTTTTCACACTTTAAAAATGCCGAAGTGGAAGCGTTGGAAAAAAAACTATTTGACATCCGCGAAAAGATATTCTATACCAACAGCCGAAGCGAAAAAATCAGATTGGAAAAACAACTCACCGAACTTCGATCCCGGTTGAAAGACGAATTTACCAATCTTGGTTATCCCAACGATAAAACGGACAAGATAACGTCGTGGGATCCGTTCGACCAAAACACCCACGCCGACTGGTTCGACCCCGAATGGATGTTCGGCATCCGGGACGGCTTCGACATCGTCATCGGCAATCCGCCGTACATTCAATTGCAGAAAGCATGCAACGACAAGCTCAAATATGCCGACCTGTACAAAAATCAGTCCTTCGCCACTTTCGAAAGAACAGGGGATATCTATTGCCTATTTTACGAAAAGGGAATGTCGTTCCTCCGCGAGGGCGGACATCTTGCCTTCATCACTTCCAACAAATGGATGCGGGCAGGTTACGGCGAAAAGTTGAGACGTTTTTTCACACAATACAACCCTGTGATATTGATTGATTTGGGCCCCGATGTGTTCGACAATGCAACGGTGGATACCAACATCCTCATCGTGCAGAAAGCGAAAAACCAACATTGCCTGCGTGCCATTACCGTGAACGAAAAGAATAAAAATCAACTCGATTTCGCTGCATTACTGGAAAAAAACGGGACGCTTCTCTCCAATCTTTCGGCTGATGCGTGGTTCATTGGCAGCAACGCCGAGCAGCAACTCAAAGAGAAAATCGAACGCATCGGCAAACCGCTGAAAGATTGGAATGTAAATATTTATTATGGTATAAAAACCGGATTGAACGAAGCCTTTATCATCGACAGCGACAAACGGCAGGAGATATTGGATCATTGCCGGGACGAAGAGGAACGACGCCGCACCGAGGCTATCATCAAGCCTATATTGCGCGGTCGAGATATAAAGCGGTATCATTATGAGTGGGCTGGGCTGTGGGTGATAATAGCAAAATTTAATTTTTATAAAGAATCACATTTATATCCTTCTATAGTTCAACATTTAACAAGATATGAAGAACAATTAAAAAATAGGGGTCAGTGTAAATATGATAGACAAAGTAAAGTGTATATTAATAAAGATTATACGGGACAACATCATTGGCTTGAATTAGATAATAACCCTAAAGAAAATTATTTAAAAGAATTTGAGAAGGAGAAGGTGGTGTATTCTGAAATTGTTAGAAGTCCACAATTTTATTATGATACTGACTATTTTTATGTGGAAGCAACTAGTTTTTTGATGACAGGGGAAAAAGTTAAATTCATTTGTGGCTTATTAAATTCACAACCAGTAAATTATTTTTTTAAACAATGGTATGCAGGAGGTGGTTTAGGTAAAGAAGGATATAGATATAAAAAAGCATTTTTGGAAAATCTTCCCATTCCGCCCATCACATCATCCAATCAGCCAATAGTATCACAAATCGAATCGCTGGTCGATCAAATCCTCGCCGCAAAAAAAGATAACCCACATTCAGACACCAGCGAATGGGAAAAGGAAATCGACCAATTGGTGTACAAATTATATGAGCTGACAGACGAGGAGATAAAAATTGTAGAAGGAGAAAAATGAAAAAGGATAAGATTTATAATCGGTAAGAATAAAAAATAATGGATTACCCGAAACACAACCGACATTCCATTCGTTTGCAGGGATACGATTACGCCCAACCGGGTGTCTATTTCATCACCATCGTGGCGCACGATCGCAAATGTTTGTTTGGCGAAATTGTCAATGGGGATATGCGGATGAATGAATGTGGCGAAATGGCACGACAATGTTGGTTGGAAATTCCCAATCATTTTCCGCAAACCCAATTGGACGAATACATCATTATGCCGGATCATATTCACGGAATAATTATTATCAACGATTTCCCGATCGTAGGGGCGAAAAATTTTTCGCCCCTACCATTCGAACCATCCCCCCGATCGTGCCAACCATCGCCCCAACCGTCCGAACCGTCACCCAATAATATGGGGACGAAAATTTTTTCGCCCCGACCAAATACCACGCCGTTCCGTTCGCCATCCCAAACCATTGGTTCCATCGTTCGCGGATTTAAAATTGGGGTAACCAAATGGATGCATCAAAATACCGACATCCAAAACGTTTGGCAACGCAATTATTACGAACATATCGTCCGCAACGCCGACGAATTGCACCGCATCCGCCAATATATTCGCAATAATCCCCGAAATTGGCGGGAATCGTAAATGATTAGGGCGAAAAATTTTTCGCCCCAACGTAGGGATTTCCAAATCATCGAGGCAATAAATATTTCGCCCCCAAATTTATCCGCAACAATCCCCCGATAATTTCGCATCCACAATCGGTGGGTTGAAACGGAAAATTGGTTATTTTTGTTTTTTACTAGTACAAAACGAAAAATGAAACAATATCTCGATTTATTGCAACGCGTGTTGGATGAAGGCATTCGGAAAGACGACCGCACCGGAACCGGCACCATCAGCATTTTCGGTCATCAAAGCCGATACCCGATGAGCGAGGGATTTCCGCTGCTCACGACTAAAAAACTTCACGTGAAATCGATCATCTACGAACTGCTGTGGTTTTTGCGTGGCGACACCAACATCCGCTATCTGCACGATCACAAAGTAACCATCTGGGACGAATGGGCGGACGCCAACGGCGATCTCGGCCCCATTTACGGCCGTCAGTGGCGATCGTGGCCCGACTACAAGGGCGGCACCATCGATCAGATTTCGCAAGCGGTGGAGGCGATCAAGAACAATCCCGATTCGCGCCGCATTGTCGTCAGTGCATGGAACGTGGCCGAATTGCCCGAAATGCATCTGGCTCCCTGCCACGCCCTGTTTCAGTTTTATGTAGCCGACGGCAAACTGAGCTTGCAGCTCTATCAGCGCAGCGCCGACATTTTTTTGGGCGTACCGTTCAACATTGCTTCGTATGCACTGCTGCTGAAAATGATGGCGCAGGTTACGGGTTTGCAGGAAGGCGATTTCGTTCACACGCTCGGCGATGCACACATCTATCTGAATCACCTGGAGCAGGTGAAGCTGCAGCTCACTCGCGATCCGCGCCCACTGCCAACGATGAAACTAAATCCCGATGTGAAAAATATTTTCGACTTCACGTTCGAAGATTTCGAACTGATCGGTTACGATCCGCACCCGGCCATCAAGGGGGAAGTGAGTGTGTAAGGTTGGAGGTTGGAGACTGGTGGTGATTTGAGAATTTAACGATTTGTTGATTCATTGATGGATACAGTGGATAGCGAATCACTCTCGCAAGTATTTGGTTTTGAAATCTTTGCATGAAATGACTTGAGCGCACCAAGACGGAACTGCAGTGCAGCGATCTTTGTTGTTTTTCTGCGAACATCTGCGAGGAAATTTGCGAAAATCTGCGTGAAATCTTTTTCCGAACTTTTTCTCGCTGATTAACGCTGATTGAATATCTCGCTGATTAACGCTGATTTTTTCTGCGAAAATCTGCGAGAACTTTTCAGGAACATTGTTTCAACGCGGGAAGAGAAATGAGGAGTTAGAAATGAGAAATGAGAAGTCGGAAGTTGGAAACAGGAGCTTCGAATTCGGAATTGTAAATTTACCGCCACAATTTCCACAAAATTATCTGCGAAAATCTGCGGGGAAATCTGCGAAGATCTGCGAGAACTTTTCAGGAACATTGTTTCAACGCGGGAAGAGAAATGAGAAATGAGAAGTCGGAAATGAGAAATAAGAAATGATGAATAAAGAAATAGCCATTGTGGTGGCATTGGACGAAAAAAATGCTATCGGCAAAAACGGGAACTTGTTGTGCCATTTGCCCAACGATTTGAAACACTTCAAACGTATCACCGAAAACTATACGGTGGTGATGGGACGAAAAACTTTTGAATCGTTGCCCAAAGGGGCATTGCCCAATCGCAAAAATATCGTGTTGACTTCGGGGAAGGCAGAAGATTTTCCGGGATGCATGGTCTGTCGTACGCCTGAAAAAATAAGGATGGCCACGATCGACGACGAGAAAATTTTCATTATCGGCGGAGCACACTTGTACAGAACCGCCCTACCCTGCGTAAATCGGTTGTATATCACCCGCATTCATCACACCTTCGGCGATGCCGATACGTTTTTCCCCGATATCGACTGGACGAATTGGAAACAGTTGGATGCCGAAAAACATCCGTCGGACGAGAAACATGCCTACGACTATTCCTTCGAAACCTATGAACTAAACCCGGCAGGGTAGCAAATCCAAAACAATCCGAATCAATGAAAAAAACCACGCTCGTCACCACATTCATATTTCTGTGTTCGATTTCGATATTCGGTCAACAAGCCATCGACAATACCTACCGGATAAAGATAAATGCCTTCTTGACAAACGTTTATTACGAAACGCTTCACAGCAAAGCAACCGTGCAGATTGACAGCACTGCCGTGAACAATCGCAAAAAAACCGTGGAACTCTACGTCAATCCGGCACTTTCGTACCTTCCCATGCGCGAAAACACGGTTCGGCACATCTATGACAGTGTGCGACAATACTTGCCCGGACAAATAAAAAAATATCGTCTCGCTATTTATAGCGACAAGCAGGAAATCAGCAATCTCATCCCAAACTTCTACAGAACCGCTCACAAGGACAAAAGCCGCATCATCGCTCCGAAAGTGAAAACGCCGCTCGTTACCAACCTTTCCGATCCGGCCGGTAAAGCGGGCAAAGGATTGGCTAACAATCACATCGCTTTGTGGCAAAGTCACGGATATTACTACGAACAGAAACTCGGCCGATGGGAATGGCAACGCGCCCGCATTTTCCAAACGGTGGAAGACCTTTATACGCAAAGTTATGTCGTTCCTTTTTTGGTGCCCATGCTCGAAAATGCCGGCGCCAACGTGTTGCTCCCTCGCGAACGCGACTACAACAAAACGGAATTGATTATCGATAACGACGGAAGTTCGCCGGCAACGGCCTACCGCGAAACATCAGGCAGCGAAGCATGGCGGAATACGGAAAATCCCGGCTTTGCCAATCCGAAAAAAGTATATCTCGACGGCGAAAATCCTTTCGGGATGGGATCGGCCCGTCAGGTAAAAACCGTTGCAAAAGGAAAAGAAAGCGTCGTGGAATGGTCGTTTGATGTTCCCCAAAAAGGTACTTACGGCGTGTATGTGGCCTATCAAAGCACGAAAAACAGTGCCGACGATGCATGCTACACCGTGCACCATGCCGGTGGTGAGACCCGTTTTGCGGTAAACCAGCAAATGGGCGGCGGAACATGGATTTTTCTCGGATACTTCCCTTTCGAACCGGGCAAAGAAAACAAAGTGGTGCTATCCAACAAATCGCGAAAAGCGGGAAGAACCATCGTTGCCGATGCCGTGAAGGTTGGCGGAGGAATGGGAAACATCGCCCGAATGCCGAATGTCCGGGGATTTGAAAGCGTCAACGCCAAAAGTTCGGAATCGGCAACACGCACGCAAACCTCGGTTACGGCTATCCCCTACTCGCCCGAAACAAGCGGCTATCCCCGCTATGCGGAAGGATCGCGCTACTGGCAGCAATGGGCCGGAATCCCCGACAGCATTTACAACCGCTCGGAAGGGAAAAACGATTACACCGACGACTATGCGAGTCGCGGCGTTTGGGTAAATTATCTGGCAGGCGGATCTCCGGTGCTGCCCAAAGCCGAAGGGCTGAAAATACCGATCGATCTGGCATTTGCTTTTCACAGCGATGCGGGCACACTATGGGGCGACAGCATCGTAGGCACGCTCGGCATTTACATGACGCACTTCAACGACGAACGTTTCGAAAACGGAACTTCGCGTCAGGCCTCACGCGACCTCACCGAATTGATCATGCAACAGATTACCGACGACGTTCGCCGCAACTTCGAACCCGACTGGACGCGTCGCCCGATGTGGAACCGATCGTATGCCGAAGCACGCACACCCAACGTGCCGACCATGCTGCTCGAACTGCTTTCGCACCAAAATTTTGCCGACATGCGCTACGGACTCGATCCTGCGTTTCGTTTCACAGTCAGCCGCGCCGTTTACAAGGGAATGCTCAAATTCATTGCTTCGCAATACAATCGCCCCTATGTGGTGCAACCCTTGCCGGTAAAAGATTTTGCAGCTGCCTTTTCGGGCGATACCGAAGTGGAACTGTCGTGGCAGCCCACGCCCGATCCTTCCGAACCGTCGGCACAACCTGCGAAATACATCGTTTATACACGCATCGACGGAGGCGGTTTCGATAATGGCATCGTCGTAACATCCGCGCAGTGCAAACTGCCTATCGAAAAAGACAAGATATACAGCTATCGAGTGGTAGCTGCGAATGACGGCGGTAAGAGTTTCCCTTCGGAAATCCTGTCGGTGTGCCGCCGTTCGAATCAGAAAAGTGAAGCACTCATTGTCAATGGATTCACCCGAGTCTCCGCACCCTTCAGTTTTACGACTACCAACGACAGCATAGCCGGCTTTGCGGGAATCGTTGACAATGGAGTTCCCTATATTTCCGATCACCATTTTACGGGACAAATGCACGAATTTCGTCGCGTGATTCCCTGGATGGACGACGATGCAGCGGGGTTTGGCGACAGCAATGCCGATTACGAAACTACCGAAATTGCCGGCAACACGTTCGATTATCCTTACGTTCACGGACAGGGTTTTGCCGAAGCGGGATATTCGTTCGTCTCGTGCTCGGCCGCTGCGGTGGAAAACGGAACGGTGAGTTTGTCGAAATACCGCCTTGTGGACTGGATCTTGGGCAAACAGCGCGAGTGGAGCGTTGCACGCGGCGCCATGCCGCCGAAATACAAAACATTTTCGCCCGAGATTCAGGAAATCGTTACGGACTATTGCAACGGAGGTGGAAATATTCTCATAAGCGGAGCCTTTGTGGGAAGCGACTTTTGGGACAATCCTCGTGCCACCGATCGCGATCGCAATTGGGCGGAGCAAACGCTGAAATTTAAATTGAGAAACAGCAACGGCGCCGTTGCCGGAAAAATAAAATCCGCAGCCTCGCCTTTTGCATCCATTGTCGGCAACTACGAATACTATAATACGCCGAACAGCGAAAGCTATGCCGTGGAACATCCCGAAGCGATAGAACCGGCCGGCAACAATGCCTACACCGTTTTTCGCTATGCGGAAAACAACAGGAGTGCCGGCATAATCTTTAAAGGAGAAAAATACCGTTCGTGCGTTTTGGGTTTCCCGATCGAAGCCATAAAAGATCAGCATAAAAAAAACGAGCTGATTGGCGGTATTCTCAAGGCAATGGAATAACTTTATCGAAAATTTTAAAACATCATTTCCCATAACATGAAAAAAATCGATGCCTTCATTCTGTATTCTCAACCCGAGCAAGCAGCGACCACCGTTGCCGAGTTGAAACAATCGAAATCGATACGCAATATTTTTCTGTTGACGCCGCCGGATGTGAAAGAAACCCTCAAAGGCTGCAAGAATATCGAAATCGATTCGCTCTACAGTTGCGAAACCGTCAGGAAAATTGCACGGAAGTGCACATCCGACTTTGCGTTGCTCTATCAAAAATCTACCGTTCTCCGACCGGGATATTTTGCAATGGAGCGCATGGTGCAAATCGCCGAAGACACAAAGGCCGGAATGGTTTATTCGGATTACTACGCGACAACAGATGGCGAAAAGAAAAATCATCCGGTGATCGACTATCAGGAAGGCAGTTTGCGCGACGATTTCGATTTTGGTTCGCTCATCCTCTACCGCACGAAAGCTTTGAAAGATGCTGCACGAAAAATGCGAGCAGAAAAATATCTGTTTGCGGGGCTTTACAGCCTTCGGCTGAAAATATCGCAACAGCACTTGCCGGTCCACATCAACGAATACCTTTACACCGAAGCGGAAGAAGATACCCGATTGTCGGGACAGAAGATTTTCGATTACGTCGATCCCAAAAACCGGCAGCTCCAAATAGAAATGGAAGCCGCCTGCACGCAACACCTCAAGGAAATCGGCGCCTATCTGAAACCCAAATTCGAAAAAATCGAATTCGACAAGGGAACATTCGAATACGAAGCCTCCGTAATCATCCCCGTTCGCAATCGGGTAAAAACCATTAAGGATGCCATCGCCTCGGTGCTTGCACAGCAAACCGATTTCAAGTTCAACCTCATCGTGATCGACAACCATTCCACCGACGGCACCACGCAAGCAATCGACGAGTTTTCGGCCGACGAAAGGCTGATTCATCTCATTCCCGATCGCGACGATTTGGGCATCGGCGGTTGCTGGAATTTCGGCATACACCATCCCAAATGTGGAAAATTTGCCGTTCAGCTCGACAGCGACGATGTGTACAGTGGCAACGACACGCTGCAAAAAATCGTGAATGCCTTTTATGAGCAGAACTGCGCAATGGTGGTAGGTACGTATCAAATGACGAATTTCGACATGCAGATGATTCCGCCCGGCATCATCGATCATCGCGAATGGACCCCCGAGAACGGACGCAACAATGCCCTGCGCATCAACGGACTCGGTGCGCCGAGAGCATTTTATACCCCCGTTCTTCGCGAAATGAAACTGCCTAACACCAGTTATGGCGAAGATTATGCACTGGGACTGAATATTTCGCGCCGATTTCAAATCGGTCGCATTTACGATGTGCTTTATTTGTGTCGTCGTTGGGAAGGCAATTCGGATGCCGCATTAAGCATCGAAAAAACGAACGCCTACAATTTCTACAAAGACCGGATCCGCACTTGGGAATTACAAGCGCGAAAGAATTTATAAACGACAACTATCCAATATATTGCAAACGATGAATGAACCATTTATTCAGGTAGGCATTTTGCTCGAAAAACCGGCGATAAGGTTTTCGCTACTTTCGGATTACCGGCTTGGCGATGCTTTAGTGGAAGCAGGCACCTATTCGGTGGAAGGATCGGAGGAAAAGATGGTGTTTCGGGGCGAGCGTTACGACGAAATTGTCTTTCAACCGGTCGATCCGCACAAAAACGCATTCGAGTTGAAGGATGTGACTATCGGCGTGAACTTCCATTGGGAACGGAAGGAAGATCAGCGCTTTTTGGGCGGATTGAAATTCATTGTCGAAAACGATGCGGTGACGGCCATCAACATTGTTGCGCTCGAAGATTACCTCACCAGCGTGATTTCGTCCGAAATGAGCGCAACGAGTTCGAAACAGTTACTCAAGGCGCATGCCGTCATTTCGCGCAGTTGGCTGTTGGCTCAAACCGCGAAAAACAAATCGATAGCCAACGATTATCGAACCGAATATCGGACGTCCACCGAACTCATTCGCTGGTACGACCGCGAAGATCATCTTCACTTCGACGTATGCGCCGACGATCATTGTCAACGCTATCAGGGAATTACCAAAGAATCGACGGCCTTGGTGAAAACCGTGATTGAAGAAACGCGCGGCGAAACGCTCGTGTATGACGGATCGATTTGCGATGCCCGCTTTTCGAAATGTTGTGGCGGAGCAATGGAAACGTTCGAAAACGTGTGGGAACCGATAGCCTATCCCTACCTGCAAGGGAAAGCCGATACGTTGGATACGTCGTTTGTCCTGCCCGATCTCACCATCGAAGAAAATGCCGACGAATGGATTCGCAGTGCGCCTCCGGCATTTTGCAACACGCACGATCCCCGGGTTCTGAAGCAAGTGCTGAACGATTACGATCAGGAAACGTCCGATTTCTTTCGTTGGAAAGTCGTTTATTCTCAAGAAGAACTTTCGAATTTGATTCGCGAACGTTCCGGCATCGATTTCGGCGAGATCATCAGCCTCGAACCACTCGAACGTGGAACGTCGGGGCGCATCGTCCGTCTGAAGATCATCGGCACAGAACGCGTGATGACCATCAGCAAAGAGCTCGAGATAAGGCGTACCCTGTCGAAATCGCACCTTTACAGCTCGGCGTTTGTGGTGGATGCCGAGGGCGAAAACGATGAAGGCATTCCGCAACAATTCACCCTCACCGGCGCCGGTTGGGGGCACGGCGTAGGCCTTTGTCAGATTGGTGCAGCCATCATGGCGGAGCAGGGATACGACTATGAAGAGATACTGCAACACTATTTTCCGGAGACGCAGATAGACAAGAAATATTAAAACAGACGACAAATGAATAAACCAACTCGCTCACCCTGGACTTGGGTGCCCACGCTATATTTTGCCGAAGGCTTGCCCTACGTTATGGTTATGACCGTATCGGTAATTATGTATAAGCGCTTTGGACTGTCGAACACCGAAATAGCACTCTACACGAGTTGGCTTTATCTACCATGGGTGATAAAACCTTTCTGGAGCCCGTTTGTAGATATTTTGAAAACCAAACGATGGTGGATCATTGCTATGCAATTATTAATTGGAGGAGGTTTGGCAGGAGTAGCTCTCACGTTACCCACACCTTTTTATCTACAGGCATCACTCGCCTTCTTCTGGTTGCTGGCATTTAGCTCTGCCACACACGATATAGCTGCGGACGGGTTTTACATGCTTGCACTGGATGATTCGCAACAATCGTTTTTCGTAGGTATTCGAAGCACGTTTTATCGACTGGCCATGATCACGGGACAAGGATTATTGATTATTTTGGCAGGATTTCTCGAACAGTCAACCGGAAAAATATCCTTATCGTGGAGCATTACGTTTTTTGTATTATCGGGCTTGTTTGTAGCATTTTTTGCGTATCACAACTTTATACTGCCCTATCCGGCCGGTGATGTGGAAAGAAAAGATCAGACACCAAAGAAGATTCTTGCCGAATTTGTCAACACATTCGCATCTTTCTTCAGTAAAAAAGGAATTATATTGGCTATCGCGTTCATGTTTCTCTACCGACTTGCGGAGGCAATGCTGGTAAAACTTGCCTCTCCATTTCTGCTCGACGCGCGCGAAGAGGGAGGTTTAGCTCTTTCGACACAAGAAGTTGGGTTGGTATATGGCACTGTGGGCGTTATCGCCTTAACGATAGGAGGCATCATCGGTGGGATTGTTGCGTCGCAAAAGGGATTGAAATTTTGGTTATGGCCGATGGCATTGGCAATCACTTTACCCAATGTAGCTTATGTATTTTTATCGATGACACAGCCCGACAACATCTGGTGGGTGAACATGGCGGTTGCAATCGAGCAATTCGGCTACGGGTTCGGGTTTACGGCCTATATGCTCTATCTGATTTATTTTTCGGAAGGAGAACACAAAACGGCATACTATTCCATTTGTACGGGATTCATGGCTTTGGGAATGATGTTGCCCGGCATGGCTGCCGGCTGGATTCAGGAACAATTGGGATATCAACACTTTTTCATTTTCATCATGATTTGCACCATTCCAACACTACTGCTTGTTCCGTTCATGAAAATCGATCCGGAATTCGGGAAGAAAAAAATCAACGATCAAACAGGAAATTAAAGAAAAGATGAAATACAAAATTATTTTTTGTTTGCTCGCCGGCTTCTGGCTAAATGGGAACGCATTGTTTGCACAGAAAATAAGGATCAAAACCGGCATCGAAATATTGAAAGAAACCAATTTCGGCGTGCTGAAAGGAAAACGCATCGGACTGATCACCAATCCGACAGGAGTTGACAATCAATTGAAATCGACCATCGACATTCTGCACGAAGCTCCTTCGGTGCAACTTGTAGCTCTTTACGGGCCGGAACATGGGGTGCGAGGCGATGTTTACGCCGGAGACAAAGTGGATACTTTCGTCGATTCGAATACCGGGCTGCCCGTTTATTCTCTTTATGGAAAGACGAGAAAGCCCACCAAAGAAATGATCGCCAACATCGACGCGTTGGTTTACGACATCCAGGATATCGGTACAAGATCCTATACCTATATATCCACTATGTATTTGGCAATGCAGGCTGCGGCAGAGAACGGAATTGAATTTATCGTACTCGATAGACCCAATCCACTGACCGGCACCAAAGTGGAAGGTTGTTTGACGGAAGACAATTTTATATCGTTTGTCAGCCAATTGAAAATCCCTTACGTCTATGGGTTGACTTGCGGGGAACTGGCCAAATTGATCAACGGAGAATTCATGCACGAAAATCCTTGCAAACTCACCGTAGTGAAAATGAAAAAATGGAAACGAAAAATGTCGTTTGATGACACAGGATTGGCTTGGGTGCCGGCGTCGCCTCACATTCCGTTTGCTCATTCGGCCAATTACTATCCCGTGTCGGGAATTCTCGGCGAATTGGGATATATGTCGATAGGCGTTGGATACACACTGCCTTTCGAACTGTTTGCCGCCGAATGGATTGATGCGGAGGAGTTTGCAAAAGCTCTCAATGCGAAAAAATTACCCGGAATCATTTTTCGCCCCATTCATATCAAACCCTATTATTCTGTAGGACAAGGAAAAAACCTGCAAGGTGTGCAGGTGTATATTACCGATTTTCAAAAAGCGCGTCTATCGGACATACAGTTCCGGGTGATGGAAGTTGCCGCACAACTCTATCCCGATCAGAAAGTTTTTGAACATGCCGACGCAAAACGATTCGACATGTTCGACAAAGTATGTGGAACAGACTTTATCCGTAGAGAATTTTCTAAAAATTATCGTTTCTCGGATATCCAATCTTATTGGACAAAAGACGAAGCATCGTTTAAAGCACTCTCGAAAAAATATTACCTCTATCGCTAAAATTGATTTTAGACAATGAATACGAATACCATTGCAACCTTCGGGACGAACAAACGACTGCTTTCGCTCGACATTTTACGTGGAATCACCATATCCGGAATGATTTTGGTAAACAACCCCGGATCGTGGAGCTTTGTGTATGCACCTTTGCGGCACGCCGAATGGAACGGTTTGACACCTACCGATCTGGTATTCCCTTTTTTCATGTTCATCATGGGAATATCCACATTTTTCTCTCTCCAAAAATTTGAATTTCGGCCGACAAAAAAATGTATTTCGAAAATTGTTCGAAGAACATTCCTGATTTTCATTATTGGTCTTGCCCTCAACTGGTTTGGAACTTTTTGTCGAGGCCTTTCTTCCGGCGAGAATTTGATAGTGGCTGCAACCCATTTCGATTCGTTGCGCATCATGGGAGTTCTGCAACGACTGGCACTTGCCTACGGATTTGCCGCAATGATTGCGGTGCTGACAAATCACAAAAAACTGATAGGGATAATAATCGGGCTACTGAGTGGATATCTTCTGATCTTACTGTTGGGAAACGGTTTCGACCGATCGGAAAACAACATAATAGCGATTGTGGATAAAGCCATACTCGGAGTAACACATATGTATAACGATGTGGATGCGGCAGGAAATCGAATTGCGTTCGACCCGGAAGGGTTGTTAAGTACGATCCCCTCCATTGCACATGTGCTTATCGGAGTGTTATTCGGAAAAATGATAATGGAAAATAAGGACAATCATTCGAAAGTTGAGAAAATCATGATTGGGGGAACCATCCTTGTCTTTGCCGGATTGTTGTTGCAATACGGATGTCCCATCAACAAAAAAATTTGGAGTCCGACCTTTGTTCTCACCACAACAGGCTTTGCCGCGCAACTACTGGCTCTGTTGATTTGGATTATCGATATCGAAGAAAAGGCGAAATGGAGCAAATTTTTTCACGCTTTCGGTGTAAATCCTTTATTTATCTATGTATTGTCCGGCGTGTTGGCAAATGTGATTGGAAACTTGCATGTGATGCACAACGGTGCAACGACGAACCTGAAAACATATGTGTATGAAGTGCTTCTTCGATCATGGGCAGGAAATTATTTCGGATCACTGCTCTACGCATTGGCATTCGTGTCAATATGTTGGTTATTTGGTTACCGGCTCCACAAAAAAAATATCTATATAAAAATTTAAGCATTTATCGTCCGACAAATATGAACGAAATTTTAATTGCCGACAGCGGCGCTACAAAAACCGATTGGTGTGTATCCAAACAGGGCGAAATCGTGCATCGATTCACCGGAAAGGGCATCAGTCCGATATATCAAACCGAGGATGAAATCGCACGGGAAATCGGGCAAAATGTTTATCCCCTGCTCAACGATCGTCCGATAAGTGCCGTTTATTTTTACGGATCGGGATGCATTCCCGAAAAGGAAGATATCGTTCGCCGTGCAATTCATCGATATTTCACGGTACAACCTATTAAGGTTTACAGCGATTTGATTGCTGCAGCTCACGCATTGTGCGGTCATAACGCCGGAATCGCCTGCATTCTGGGTACAGGCAGCAATTCGTGTGAATGGGACGGCGAACGGATTGTAAATCATATACCGCCGTTGGGTTTTATTTTAGGGGACGAAGGCAGCGGTGCCGTTCTGGGAAAACGATTGATAAGTGATGCGCTGAAAAATCGATTATCGGCCGGGTTAAAGGAAAAATTACTCGATCGTTACGGCCTCGAACAGGCAACCATCATCGACAACGTTTACAGGCAACCTTTCCCAAGCCGATTTTTAGCAGGTTTTTCGCCATTTATTCTCGAACATATTCACGACGAAAGTATCCGAAACATTGTTGACAGCTGTTTTTCCGATTTCTTCGAAAGAAATGTCATGCACTACGATTTTCGCAAAAATAAAGTTAATTTTGTAGGCTCAATTGCCTTTCACTATGCGCCCTATCTGAAAGAAGTCGCTGCAAAAAAAGGAGCAACGATCGGAAAAATCATTGCTTCGCCAATGGAGGGGTTGATTGAATATTATGCTTAAAATGGCTGTTTCGAAAAGGAATTACGAAATCGGATCAATAAAACAAGAATATGACTTTTATCAAAATAACTGAGCAACCGTCGTTGTATGACAATCTGGAAAAGAAATCGGTTGGAGAAATTCTGACCGAAATCAATCGCGAAGATCAGAAAGTTGCATTGGCAGTGGAAAAAACCATTCCCGAAATCGAAAAACTCGTAACGGGCATTGTTGCACGCATGAAGCGTGGCGGACGATTGTTCTACATCGGTGCAGGTACGAGTGGCAGATTGGGGGTACTGGATGCATCCGAAATTCCTCCAACCTATGGGATGCCCAACACCTACGTTATCGGATTGATTGCCGGAGGTGATGTTGCTCTGCGAAATCCGGTAGAATCGGCCGAGGACGATTTAGAAAAAGGTTGGGAAGAACTGCTTGCTCACCACATCAACGAAAACGATACGGTTGTCGGTATTGCTGCTTCCGGGACAACACCTTATGTGATCGGTGCACTTCGACATGCCCGTGAACATCATATCCTGACAGGCGCGATCTGCTGCAACCCTGACTCGCCGGTTGCTGCGGAAGCCGACATCAAAATAGAACCGATCGTCGGGCCGGAGTATGTAACCGGTAGCACTCGTATGAAAGCGGGAACTGCACAAAAACTTGTGCTAAATATGATTAGCACGACCACTATGATTAAACTCGGTCGTGTGAAGGGTAACAAAATGGTGAACATGCAACTAACAAACAAAAAGTTGGTCGATCGAGGCGCAAACATGATCGTGGACGAATTGGGATTGCCGTATGAGCAGGCTAAAAACCTGCTGCTACTGCACGGATCGGTAAAGAAAGCCATCGATGCCTTCCTCAGCGAACAAGCAAAATTATAATCATTATGGCTATTATCATTCATACGAATCAACCCAACTTGCTTCTTGACAAGATCTACGATGCCATCGATGCGAAAAAAGCAGACAAATGGGAACGTACAACAGACGGACGGCTCACATACGGCGCCCTTCTTTGGAAAAACGAAGCTTTTTTCAAACCTCAAATTTGGGTCGATGAACAGGAATTGCGCTTTGGTTTGTTGAAGAGAAAGGATCGAAAACATATTTCATCCAAATTATACACGGTTTTTCACACCAAACTGGTGGAAATGTTACTTTCGCATTTCGATACTTCATTTAGCGAAGTCACCATAACTGCAGTAAGAGCGGAGCCCGACGATTTTTAGGGAAAATACACTGGGTTGATTTGTCTAATATCATTTTGCGAGGTTATAAAAAATAAACGCTTCAAGAATCTCTTCGATCTTGAAGCGTTTGTTTGGAGCGGAAGACGGGACTCGAACCCGCGACCCTAACCTTGGCAAGGTTATGCTCTACCAACTGAGCTACTTCCGCATTCGTTTATTTTATTCTTATCGTTCTCTTACGACTTTTTGTTGGATGTTCCTTGCCAAGGTTTGTTTTCATTTTATTTCCTTGGGGCAAGGTTATGCTCTACCAACTGAGCTACTTCCGCATTCGTTTATTTTATTTTTATCGTTCTCTTACGACTTTTTGTTGGATGTTCCTTGCCAAGGTTTGTTTTCATTTTATTTCCTTGGGGCAAGGTTATGCTCTACCAACTGAGCTACTTCCGCATTCGTTTATTTTATTCTTATCGTTCTCTTACGACTTTTTGTTGGATGTTCCTTGCCAAGGTTTGTTTTCATTTTATTTCCTTGAGGCAAGGTTATGCTCTACCAACTGAGCTACTTCCGCATTCGTTTATTTTATTTTTATCGTTCTCTTACGACTTTTTGTTGGATGTTCCTTGCCAAGGTTTGTTTTCATTTTATTCCTTGGGGCAAGGTTATGCTCTACCAACTGAGCTACTTCCGCATTCGTTTATTTTATTCTTATCGTTCTCTTACGACTTTTTGTTGGATGTTCCTTGCCAAGGTTAGTTTTCA